>CAVQZP010000033.1:0-282679 GCA_963718505.1 uncultured Acidobacteriota bacterium
GTGTCCTTAGCGTATCTTGCAGGCATGATTCGAGATCTGCAATATCCTGAGGATGCGCGGAAAGCACTGACCTCTCTCTGTAGCGGATTAGCCTACGACGCAGCTATCTCAGTGGCCGGTGTCGCTCTGTCGCAAATTGCTCCGGCTCAAGGCACGCCAGATCTTACGTTTCCCATCAGATGCGGCGGGCTTGAGCAGGACCAAGCTGTCCGACGAGAAGCGCCCACCCTTTTTTCGCGCTTCTCGTTGATTTCGATGATCAGTCGCTTTGAGGTACTCGCGCAGAATCTGCTGCTTCAGCGACGCGTGCTTGAATACTTGAAGGGTCCGGGAAAGAGAATGGATCCTTCGAATTGGTGGAGAATACTGACTCACGTGCAATCAGATAGCAGATCAGGACCAGTGAAAATGTGCGAAGGATTGATCGTCGCGCAGCCTTCCACCGCTCTGAAGGAAAAGATGGAATGGCTCGACGGTCTATACCGGGTGCGTAACTGTCTAGCCCATCGCCTTGGCACAGTGCAAATGGTCGATGTCAAACCATCCGGGCTTCAGCTCGACAAAACCAAGGACACTGACACTCTGAGGGCCGTCTGGTTGCGACTTCGTATTTTGGTGAATGGGAAGGAGGTCCAGCTTCCGCATATCACTGTGGAGGCCACTCAAGGAACGATTGACTTTCAACGGTATGTTCGCGAGTGGAAGATCGGAGAGCAAATCGATGTGAACCCGCTTGACTGCCAAGGAATTGCGATAAGCCTCTCAATGCTGGGGCAGCAACTGTTGGCGGACTTTGAGAGCGAGATGAATGTATTGCTCGGAATCTAAGCTGACTAGCGGCGCCCAACTGCCAGCGACTACGGATGATGGCGTAAGATCCCGATTACACCAACGATGCCGATCGTAGAACGGTCTCCGCTTGACAAGCCTTGGATCGGGAAGAAGAAACCACGACCCATCGCGATGGAATTCTCCCCTGTTGATTTTACAGTTTCGTCTTTCGTTCGCCCCTGCTAGAATCTCTGCCCGTGGCGCGGCGTCCCAGTTTCGGCAAACCTGATGACGTGCTCAGCCGTGATCATCTCAAACAAATCAGCGAGCATCTTTCGCGGTTGAGTCCGCCCGCCGTCTTGGATTTTTACCAACGGGCGTATCGTGAGTGTCGCATTATCAATAGCGGTACGTTTCCCCCGGCGCGGGCCGTGCAGGAGCTGGTTCAGGCGTGGAAGCTGCTGCGGAAGCCGTTTCATCCCTGTGTCACCGGTAACCGCGTGCGTCCGTGAAATCTCCCTGATTGCCACAAACTGCTGAGAAGTCCCATTTCATTCATTGACCAGAACGGGCTGGTGATGTCGGCCCCCCACACCGGATTTCCTCGCTAAAGGTTCACGGGTCCCTCAGCAAGAACCCGTCTATATTTTCAGGAATTCAGAGCGGCGCGTAATGGGACCACTCGTCAGTTCGACGTGTGATCTGTACCGAAGAGAGCGAGAGTGTCCAAGATTGTATCGGCAGAGAGCACAAGGCCAAGGCCCATACGCTGTTTGGCTCCTATTGCGACATCATCGATTGGCAATGAACCAAATACCAATCCCAGCACGTAGAAATTCGCCTGTCCCTTGACCCCGACAACCCCTGGGGCTTCCTGAGTAAAAAGTTGAGGCCTTAGGATCACCATGCTGCCACTTGAGCCCGGAAACACATTCGCATCGATGAGAAATCCGGGAATTGCGGGAGGCAATCCGAACTTCGCCTGAAGACTTTGGTTCACCGAATAGTCCTCGGTGGGATCGGTTGAGATAATGCCCTGCCTAAGAATTGGGGAAGTATTCTTTTCTTCGAAAATTCCGTCTGGATATCCCAGTAGAAAGAGTTCGTCTCCGAGAGTCACGTTCTCCTTCAACAGAACTTGCCTCGTGGCAAAAAGGTTCGTATCGACGAAACAACACTCCACGGAGTTTTCCTTTAGATTCCGCGTGATTCTTATTGCGACCAAGTCGTAACGAGGATGGTTGCGGACGGTTGGCAAATAGTGTCCGTCTGGCCCTACTACAGGGATTAGCATTTCTTTAATCTCTGCGCCTGTCGAGCTATGCGTTGTGACTCTAACCTTGATACTGGCTTCCTTGCCAGCAGGTGGAACAGCGTGTCTGTTGGTGATCAGATACACGTGACACCGCTGTTCGGTGTACGCATGACAGACCATAAACCCGCTCGCTGATCCGGTGTCTGAGCGGACGTACACCGCACTGCCTAATAATTTCGGAGGTAGCGCTTGACCCATTGCCGACTGCACCCAAAGGGCGCTTGCCAAAACCGCCAAGAACGTTTCAAGAAGAGAGAAGGTACTTCGTCTCTGGAGACAGCCACTCATTTCAAGCATTTCTCCTATGTCGAACGTTTTCTGCAAGGCTACTTGCATTGTTTTTGAAGGTGCACACGCGGAATCGATCTTTCGCATGACGTATTCAGCCGGATGACAGCGACAGTCAAGTGACTTCATGCACGAGTGGAAGGTAGTTAATGCCCGCGATGATTCCGAAACGCGCTAGCGGCAGTTCATTCCCGGGCTCAATGCTATTTTATTCGCCTTTTGTTCGTCCGAGACTTTACATTTGACAATGGTGACGTATATGTTACCATAAAACCGTGGTCGAGATCCTAGAATACCTAGATCAGGGTGGGAGAAGTCCCTTCGGCCACTGGTTCGATGCGCTTGACGCGAAGGCAGCCGCAAAGATCAATACCGCGAGAACTCGGCTAAGCTTGGGAAACTGGTCCAACGTGAAAGGAGTTGGCAGCGGCGTCTACGAGCGGGTCATCGACTTCGGGCCAGGTTACAGAATCTATTTTGGAAAAGATGGTGACAAGGTTGTGATCCTGCTGGCTGGAGGAACGAAGAAGGGTCAGCAGTCGGACATCGAGATCGCCATAGAAAGATGGCAGGACTACAAGCAGCGCAAGAAGTCAGAGGAGAAATGAACATGCCATTAACACGAACTTTCACGGAGACAATTAAAGCCCGCGCTGATCGTGATGCTGAATTTCGTAGAGAACTACTTATCGAGGGAGTGGAGACATTTCTATCCGGTGACACCGAAACGGGAAAGGCGATTTTGCGCGACTACATCAATGCCACCGTCGGTTTTGGTCCGTTAGGAAAGGCTCTGGACATTGATCCAAAGAGTCTCATGCGCATGCTCAGCCCATCGGGCAACCCGAACACAGAGAATTTTTTCGGGATTATAGGATATCTGCAGAAGGAAGAAGGCGTTCATCTCGAAGTGAGGGTTGCTGCTAACGCTTAGCGTTTGCGGTTCGCTCGGTCTCGGCTGACATCAGTACTCTAGCCGCGAGAATCGCTACATTCCCGGAAATCGAAAGTAAACTCGCTCCGCTTGGGGAGCTCGCTGTGAAATCCCACGAAACGCACACTGTCTGTTCGACTGCACCGAAGCCTAGAGACAGGACTTTGCTAGGCCACAAGGCGTTGTCAGGTCAATGCGGCAGTTCTTCCGAACATGATGGAACTCCACTTCTCACGTTCCGGATCAACCATTTCGATCTGCCAATTCATTGTTGCCAAGATGAGGCGCTAATCGTTCTGATCCATTGGACAACCTGCCCCGAACGTCTCTATCCAGTTCTCATTTTTGCTGCTGCGCACTGACCGAGCCTCGTTGGCTCAGCCACAATAGGTTGACATGTTGTCGATTTATCTCCAGTGAACAACTAAGTTGATCACTGAAACGATCACTAAAGCCCACAAAAGCAATCTGATCGTTACCAACGATTGGTTTAGCACTCCGATCGCACCCATCACGTCAGGGCCGGTCTCCTCGTAGAAAAATAGCTGCGGCTCATCGGGTCGTAATGCCATCAATTGTCCAGTACGAGTCTCTGTGTAGAACTTTCGATACCAATAGCGTGTATCGGCTTCGTGCCAGTCGGCCTCATCCCCCCACGTCATATCCTTGTAGTCGTGGGTGTCGAAAATGGTCGGGTCAAAACCACTATAGAGGTCGTTAAAGAATGCCACTCGTTCACGCGTAATCTTATCGTTGGCCACTACAAAGAACGAATAGCACTCTTGTGGGTCTTGTCGGCAACTATCATGGTCGAAGTAGTACCAGATTGCAGAGAAAGGATTGATTCCCTCGGAGTGCAGCGTAAGCATCGTCCTCAAGACGTCGCGATTGAACAATGGGCCTTCGATCTTCAATGTTAGGGAGTCATCTAGAGTAACGAATCGGTCTTCCAGCACGCCACCCTCAAGTGATTCGGGACTTAGTGGTTTGTCTCTCAAAAGAGCGTACACATCTCCCACAGTCGTATGCTGATCTGCGTTCTGACCTTCTGATTTGCGTGTCAACTTAAGCGCGAAGCTCTTCTCCATATGAAACCAGTAGGGAACCGGCTCAAAACCTTCCCAGTGCAAATCAGGTTTAGACCAAATGTGGTGCTTCATAATTGTCGAAAATTGTACGCGAACGAAAACCTCTTGACGGAAACGACCAGAAATATCCCGTGGCCGAAAACCTCGAGATATGGTGCCGCGTTGGGAGACTCCGTGGGTAGGTCATGGGCCTCGTTGTGGTGTGAGTGCCGAGCTAGTGGCGTTCGCTCTAGTGTCCACAATGCGCAAAAGGTGGTTGGCAAGGAGGATGATCTCGATTGCTTCGAATGGATCGTTCAAGTCTACGTCTCGGTGCGAATGCGGGTTCTTGTAGGAGCCGATTGCTCCGGCAAACAATTCCATACGCGCTACCTGTTCTCCCTTTTCCGTGCCTTTATCCGTGAGCAGCCCATCACCCGGAGCAAACGCCTTCCGCATCAGGCTGACACCGACGACGTCGTTCCCGAGACCGGTTGCATCGCGTACGGATACCTCAACCGCTTTCATAGCTTGGAAAGCGGCGACATCGAACTCGCCTCGCAGCGGCTCACCGAACGTCGCTTGCCAAAGGCGAGGTAGGAATTCGAGAAAGGAAGAAAGGTCCCAGCTTCTGTGAGTTCGCAGAGAAACAATTCTTGCCATGGGCCGAAACCACATTCTCAGCGAAACGCAAGACGTGGCTCTACTACCGAAATGGAGTCCGACGTTTGAAGGGTTATTCTCAACTTTGCTCGTTGCCATTGGATGATGCGAAGCTAGGCGAAAAGGTGTCCGGGTACATTGCGCACCGTCAGGCTAAGGGCTTACAGGTCGCCAGCGTCAATCGGGAATTGCAAGTGCTTCGAAGACTGCTCCATTTAGCTGTGGAGTAGGGATTCGTAGATCAAGTTCCCAAGATAAGAATGCTAAGCGGTGAGCAGCATAGGGAATTTGTTCTGTCACAGGAAGAGGAAGCCAAGTATCTCGCGGCCTCAGTGATCAGGTGAAAAGCGGTCAACGATAATCACTTCAAAACCGGCCAAGGGAAGGTGCCGGGGACGTAAGATTCTTTTACTCTGCTACTCGTATTGGTGCAAGTCTGAATCCATAGGGCCGCCTACCTTCTGACCGCACGTCACTCGCCCGGAGACAACCGACAAGCGGAATTTATGATCTGATCAAAGAGTGCGGCGTCTCTCTCGTGAACGGAACCGTAGCTGGGAACGTCCCTTTCGTTCTTCGAGCCATATCTGGCCTGAACCGATCCCAGGAGATGGACGCGCCGCCAACGCTCACCTTGCCCCCAGTACCCCCAAGACTCCTCACCGATCAGTCTTCTCTGATCGTTACGGATTCTCCGCGTTTCAACATTGTCTGATGAATCGAGGATTGGGTCGGGAGGCTTTCTCTCAGTCGTCTCTTCGCCCCACGAGATGCTCAACCAGGCCGTGCTGTTCTTAGGTCTTATGTCGAAACCACATATTGGTGGACCCGCATCGGTGCAGCCCTCGTGAATCGTGAAGTCCTTAATGGGAACATCAAATCTAAAACCCACGTCTTGAAAACCCATTTCGCCGATCCTTCTCATTCCCGTCCCCAACCCTCCGCAACCAGACACGTCCGGAAGGGATGGAGGGATCGGCTTTGCTTCGCCAGAGAACTCTAAATATGCCAAACCAGCGAATAATATGACGATTACCGCGACGCCGATAGCCCTTGGTCTCATAGCGAGTCAAGCCAATGCCTACTTCAAAGGGACACCATTCGAATCTTTATGGTTCCACGCAAACAGACGCAGCAATAGATAACTGTTGTAACCAAGCATTCTCACAAGGGAACGCCATCTGTTCGCCTTGTTCCGTTCAGACTTTGTGGTTCCGTCGAAGACAACTCTGTTTTGGTTCTCCAGCTGCGGGGGCCGCACTTGAGCACGTGTCCGTGGTGCAGCAGGCGGTCGAGCATGGCGCTGACAGCGGCCGCGTCGCCCAGCAGTTTACCCCAGTCTTCCACCGGACGATTCGAGGTCAGCATGGTGCTGGCCCGCTCGTAACGGCGCATGATGATTTCCAGCAGCTCTTCGGCGGCGGTGAGCGGCAGCTTGCGCATTCCCAGATCGTCGATGATCAGCAAGGGCACGGTCACCAGGAACTCCATGTGCTCTTTGCGGGTGCCATCGAGCGTGGCATCGGCTAAGTCATCGAGCAAAGTGTGGGTTTCGCGGTAGAGCACGCGGTAGCCCTGCTGGATGGCAGACTGGCCGATGGCTTGCGCCAAGTGGCTCTTGCCGGTGCCGGGTGGGCCTAAAAACAGGGCGTCTTCGTGGCGGGCGATGAAGGTACCGGTGGCGAGATCGAAGACCAGGCTGCGATTCATTTTCTGGTTGAAGTTGAAGTCGAAGTTGTCGAGGGTCTTCTGCGCATCGCGGAACTGGGCTTGCTTTTTCCGCCGCTCCAGCAGGCGTTCGCCACGACGGGATAACTCGTCTGAGATCAGACAGGAGAGCAGATCAATGGGGGCGAGCGGTTCGCTTTGCGCCTGACGCAGACGAGTCTCCAGCGTGTCGGCCATACCGCCCAGGCGAAGTTGTTTGAGAGCACGTGCGAGTTCGATGAGATTCATTCTTCCAGCTCCTTGGTTCGGTGGTTGATGAAGTCGCGGTACTGCACCAGTTCGCGGATCAGGGGATCGACTTGCTGCAGACTGAGCGGGGCTTGCGGGCAACGCTCCAGATAGCGGCGGACGAAGCGGTATTCCTGCACTCCCATGTCGAGTGCAGCGGCGCAGGCTTCATCGACTGCTGCCGCGCCGTACTTTTTGGCCAGCGAGAGAACGCCGAGGATGCGGCGCACACCGACCTCTCCTTGTTGGCGATGGATGGCCTCACAGAGTGCGCCGATGTGCGTGCCGGCGCGGCCTGCTCGCCACAGCAGTTGCGAAGTGCGCAGCGGAGTTCGTTTGGAGTGATCCTCAGGCTTGATGCGATACCAGCCGCGTTTCTGGCGCACATGTTCACGCAGCAGTTGGCCAGTCTTGGGATCGAGCAGGCGAACGAAAATGTCGTCCCATTGCACGCGCACCACGCGCCCGATCCAGCCCGGCGGCGCGCCGTAGTAGGCGGCTTCGACTTCGACGCAGCCGTCCAGATGCACGATGCGTTCGCCGTACTGGTAATAGCGGAAGGGTTCGAGTGGCAGCGGAAGCAGGAACGGTTTCTCTTCTGCAAACATGGCCGCGACTTGGCGTTTAGTGGTGCCGTGAATGCGCGTGTCGGCCCAGCGCTCTTCCCAGCGATCGAGATAGGCTTGGGCTTCTTCCAGACTCTCGAAGCGCAGACCCTTGAGTGGCGTTTTCTGCGCATGGCCGACGCCGGCTTCGACTTTGCCCTTGCGATCTGGATCCTGGATGCGACACGGCATGGCGACCGCGTTGTAATGCGCGAGCACATCGCGATAGAGGGGATTGAGCGTGGGATCGTAAACGTCGGGCACGAGCACTCCTTCGCGCAGATTGTCGAGGACCACGATGCGCGTGGCTCCGCCCAGCCGGCGAAAGGCGCGCTCGTGCAGTTCCGCCCAGATGCGAGAACTGGAATGGAACGTCAGCAGACGAATTGCTTTCCGGCTGCAGCCGAGCGTCAGGACGAACAACCGTGTACGCCGATACTTGCGAGTCTCGCGATCGCGCACCATGGGCCCGCTGCCGTAATCGACTTGTGCCTCCTGGCCAGGAGCGGTGACGATCACCACGCGAGCTTCGGGAGTTTGCGCGCCGCGCAGCTTGCGCACGAAGCGTTGCACGCTCTGGTAGCTGCTGGCGAAGCTGTATTCATCGACCAAGTCCTGGTAGATCGCTACGGCGTTGCGGCCTCGGCTGAGTCCCAGTTCAATGGCTTCTCGATATGGATCGCAAGCGCTGGCGCTGGGACTGCGCTGTGGAGAAGCAACGGACGCCGATGGAAAAGCGCCCACTTCGTCTCGTTGGGATGGGTTGAGGTCGGTGATCACTGGAATGGCCGGTTTTCCCGCGCCAAAGTCGGTGATCACTTCGTTGGCCGGTTTTGCCGCCCGCCGCCCCCAGCCACCCGGCGGACGCACCGCAATCCCGGCCGCTTTCAGGTACTGACTGGCGGTTTCACGACGGATGCGCGTAGCCTGCTGGATCTTCCGCAGCGGCCAGCCCAGCCGTCCCAGAGCTAAAACTTGCTGTTTCTTCTCTTCGTTCAAGACATTGGCCATGCCCTTGGAGGCTACAAGCCTCCACGAGCGTCAATGTCCCGGACGCTATTCTCGTTGGCCGGTTTTCAGGTGATAACCATTGGCCGGTTTTGGGTGATCGCTGAGGGCGGCTTCATCGGAACCGTTGGCCTCCGTCGCAACGGGCCTTTCGGACACGGGAATGCGACCTGAGGAGTGCTACAGGCTTCGGTGGGAATACATCACTTGGGTTAACGGTCGCCACGGTTCGCTACTTGTGACTCACGGGAAAACGGCTGCTGCGCGTCGTTCACTCCCAATGACGCCACGGGTCAGGGCGCTATTAGAAACACGCTGGAAGACCCAGGAAAAGCCCACAGAAGGCTACGTATGGCCCGCCCCGAGCAAGAGTGGTCACATCGAGCCTTCCAGCCTTAAAAAGCAGCACGCAAAGGCTCTGAAGGTCTCAAAGGTTCGGCGATTCGTTCTGTACAGCCTTCGCCACACCTTTCTGACCCGCCTCGGAGCCTCCGGTTGCAACGTTTGGACCCTTGCTCGAATTGCTGGTCACTGCTCAATCGCTATTTCCGCCCGATACGTTCACCCCTCGGAAGATGCGGTGCTCACCGCCATGTCGAGGCTGCCTGGGCACAATTCTGGGCACAGCGAGGAAACGCAGCAAGAACTGCGGTCATCGGAGGGACTGCAAGCAACTCAGAATGAAGGAGAAAATGGTGCGCCCTGAGAGATTCGAACTCCCGACCTTCTGGTTCGTAGCCCGTGGAAGCCGCACACAGCAGACAAGGGCAGGGAACTACAGCCTAGAAAACATTGGATTTTTGTTTCTCTGATTCGGCTGGTTTAGGCTGGTTTTGCACCCAGTTCCCGCACACTACCCGCACATCCCCGCACACCCAGAAGTTGACACCCAAGCCCTGCCGCAATAATTTTTTTTCAAAGGCGTTAGGGGACGCATGTCGCTCGTTTCTAAAGGGTAATCGGAGGTGACACCCTTTGGTAATCATGCATAGCATGAATCATCCTTGACATGATTAGCATCTCAACATATCGTTGGCGCTGCAGTGATCAAGTCGTTCGCAGACGCAGAAACTCGGGAGTTTTGGGAGACGGGCGAATCGAAGAAATGCCCGCCAGCCAATCTGCGAAAGGCAGCAAAGCGAAAGTTGCAGATGGTGGATGCCGCCAAGAAGCTTGATGACTTGAAGGCTCCCCCCGGCAATAAGCTCCACCCACTGGAGAAGGACAGGGACGGACAACACGCAATTTGGATAAATGACCAATTTCGCGTGTGTTTTCGGTGGCTTGATGGAGACGCACATGACGTGGAAATTACGGATTACCACTAAACGGAGACCAGCTATGAGTTTTGATCGTCGGATGGGAGCAGGCTGGAGGGTGCATCCAGGAGAGATTCTAAGGGAGGAGTTCCTTGTGCCCTTGAAGATGTCTGGATATAGGCTTGCGAAAGCTCTGGACGTTAACTCGCAGTCCATTAACGATATTGTCCTTGAAAAGCGCGGGATTAGCGCTGAGATGGCAGTTCGTCTTGGGCGGTTTTTTGAGACCACGCCAGAGTTCTGGATCAATTTGCAGTCTGCGTATGACCTTTTTAAGGCAACCAACGAACTGAAGCGCGAGCTGGGCAAGATACGCCCCCTCAAAAAGGAAGCAGCCGCGTAGAACCAAAAACAAAACGGGCTAGGCAAGTGCTTGAACACTCGCCCAGCCCTAACCAGATCGCCTAACGAGGAGGCAATATGGCTGTTGATCAGCGTACCATCCCTGCTTTACCCACCCCAAACCTCAACCCCGAAGACATCGCGGGCGAAGCCCTGACTATTGCTAGGGAGTGCGCAGCGGCGCTCTTCCCCCGAACTCCTGTTCTCGTCCTGTGGTCGCGTGTGCTTAAACTGCAGGAGCCTATTCGATGAGTAGCCCCGTCGAGCAATTCCTGGCATACCTCGCCGCCGAGCGGGGACTATCGGAAAATACAATCGAGAGCTATGGGCAGGATCTTGGCCAGTTCGCAGGACTCCTGCCCGTGAGTCTTGAAAAAGCCAGCCGTGACGAATTGCGTCAGGTCTTCATCGAACTTCAGGCTGGCGGTCTGAGTCCTACAAGCCTTGCCCGCAAGATGAGCACCCTCCGCCACTTCTATGCCTATCTGCGCAGGAAGCATCTCGTTGCTACGATCCCGCTCCATAACATCCCGTTGCCAAAGCGCGGAAAGCGCCTTCCGAAGCCTGTCAGCACACGTGATTTCGAGCGGCTGCTAAACGCTGTCGATACCACGACGGAAATGGGCTTGCGCGATCTTGCCGTCCTCCGGCTGTTTGACTCCTGCGGCCTTCGATGCAGTGAACTGGTGGGCCTCACGAAGGCTGATCTGCACCTTGAGGAGGGCTACATAGTTGTTCGCCAGGGGAAGGGCGATAAAGACCGCTTTGTACCAATCGATGCGCCCGGAGCGAAAGCGCTCTCTGACTATCTGCAAGTGTGGCCCGTACTCTATCCGAACGAGCCTCGACTTTTCCCGTTCTCCCGACAGCGTATCTGGCAAATCATGCAGCTGATTTCAGGACGGGCCGGAATTTCCCTCAAGCATCCCCACCAGTTGAGACACCGTTTCGGCTCAGAGTTGACCAGGAGTGGGCTGGAGATGCGGGACGTTGCCGACCTGATGGGGCACGCTTCCGTCGATACGACGTTGCAGTACGTGGGACTGGACCTTGGCTACATGCGGGAAATCTTCCGCAAGACTCATCCGCGAGCGGTGAAACCATGAAAGCACTGATCGAGAGCTACATCACGCACCTCAAACTGTCGAACGCCAGCGAGAACACGATTCGCTCTTATCGTGGTTATCTTCTGGATTTCGTCCGGTTCGCTGACAAGCTCGACGTGGAAGCAATCGAGGGTTATCTGGGTGTGCTCCATAAGCGGCAATTCTCCAAGGCATCCACGCGCCGCGCCCTGGCCACACTCAAGAGCTTTGGCCTCTGGATGGTGAATGAGGGCGTACTACCTGAAAACCCAGTTGCAGCATTTCGCCCGCCTCGCAGGCGTACTCACATCCAGCAGAGATTGACCGAGGAGCAGGCCCGCCAACTCTGCGACGGTCCTGTCCGGACGTCATTCCCTGAACGGGATCGGCTGATTCTCGAACTGCTCTACGGCTCAGGACTGCGCTGTGACGAAGTAGCCAGTTTGCGCGTGGAGGACATTCTTGACGCTGACGTGTTGCTGGTGTCCAAAGGCAAAGGCGATAAACAGCGCCATGTGCTGCTGACGGACTACGCACAGCGCGTGCTGAAACTCTACCTGCGGAAGCGCAAGCGAATCCTCAGGAACCGCACACGCAAAGGCGATAAGCGCGAGGTAACGGGACTTTTCTTCGCTCTGCAGGGTGGTCAGATTGACGCGCTCAGTTCGCGCAGCGTGTTCCGAACGGTCGTGGCAATTGCCAAGGATGCCGGTCTGTCTTGGGTTTCGCCTCACGACTTGCGCAGAGCTTTTGCGACTCACATGGCCGACCACGGCGCCCCGCACATCATCATTTCCCGCTTGCTCGGTCATGCGAAGCTGAGCACTACCGAAGGGTACATCGCAGCAGCGTCCCCAGATCGGCTCAAGAAAGCCTATGCCAGAGCACGAAACGAAGTTCTGAAAGCAGGTTGAGGAAATTCCCGCCAAGCCCTCTCCCCCGAGCGGCCACGATGTTCTGTGGCCGCTTTTCCCTTCCTGTGATAATGTCCCGCCATGAAACGCCTACTTGTAACCTTCGTTGCCTGCCTGATCGGGGCTGCCTTTGCCCTGTTTGCTTTCAATTTGAATGATCGTCTGCTATGGGCCCCCCTCCGAGAACTTGCTTCTCTGAGCCTTTTCTACATTGGCTTCCGGGCCATCTTTCGGGTGCTGTCGCGAACCTCACAGACTGGCGGCGGTATATGAGTAGCAAGATTCGCGTCTACCTCTGCGTTTGACAACCCGATCTGGCCCCACTTTGATACTTACATTTGGCCCCACCTCATTAATAAGGATGCCTGTCCGGTTCGGCAAAGTTCTTGCGGTTCCAGCCAGGATGGGGTGCAGGGGAAGGAACGGCGTTTGAGTTTCTTCCCCTGCCCAGCGCTACAGAAGCAGCCGCCTACGATGCTTTCTTTTTCTGTCGCACCTCCAGGGTTCTGCGAAAGCGGTACGAGTCGGCGCCGGTTTCGATGATGTGCGCTCGGTCGGTGATTCGATCCAGCAACGCCTTGCACAAGCGCAGATTGGGAAACACCTGCGTCCACTCGGAAAACGGCAAGTTCGTGGTCACGATCAGGGCGGCTCGCTCGGCGCTTTCGGCGATCACTTGAAACAAGAACTCCGCTCCGATGTCGGCCAGAGGCACGTAACCCACTTCATCGAGCACGATCAGGTCATAGCGCAACCAGCGTGCCAGCACTCGCTTCACCGCGTTGTGTTGTCGCGCTTCCACCAACTCGTTGACCAGGTTTGCGGCCGTGGTGAATCGCGCTCTTCGTTTCTGTCGGCACGCGGCCACGCATAGGCCCGTCGCCAGGTGGGTCTTGCCGGTACCGCATTCGCCCATCAACACCACCGGTTCGGCGCGTTCAATGTAGCCGCCTTCGGACAGTTCGCGAATCTTCGCCGCCGGAATCTGCCGCGCCTGATTGAAGTCGAACTCTTCCAGAGTCTTCAACCGCGGCAGCTTGGCATCGCGCAGCCGTTGCTGAATGGCGTGTCGGTCGCGTTCTTCCGACTCCATCGTCAACAGCGCTTCCAGATACCCGATGTGACTGCGCTGTTCTTTGCTGGCCTGCTCCGCCAGTTGCACGAAGTGGGCTCCGATCATGGGAATACGCAGCGCCTTGCAATATTGCTTTACGCTGGCATGTTCGAGAGCCTGGGTTTGCTCTTTCATCGCGCCACCTCCGCACTGCTGGCAGCGATGCGGAGTAACTGGTCATACTCGTTCATCTGCGGCAACGGTCGCTCGTAGCGTTCCAGCCCATTCCACTCCAGTAACTCGGTGCGCGGACGACCCAGTTCCGTTGCCGTTAGCAGATGCCGCACTGCGGCCGCATCCGTGCAACTCAAAGCCAGCGCCTTCTCCACTGCCTGCTGCAGCCGCTCCCAGCCATGCCCCTTGCCGAGCATGAGTAACTCGATCATTTCCCGCGTTCCCGAGTGTTTGCCGTGTCGTTCTTGCAAGCTCTGCCAGAGCCGGTCGAAACTTGCTGGCCACCGTCCACGTTCTCGCCACTGCCGCAATGGACGCGATCCCGCCAGTGCTCCCGGTTTCTTCTCCAGCACGTCGAGATAGTGCTCCAGATCGAGCACCTGCTCATAGCGACCGAAACTGCGCTCGTGCCGCGCCACGCACTCCCGTTCCTGCCAGATCTCGACATAAGCCGGCAGCAGTTTCGCTTGCGGGCGCGTCCCCGGCCTCAATGGCGTCGAATAGAAGTTAGTGCGCACCTTCACGCACCCCTTACTATCCACCGTCGGGAAACTGGTCTCCGCCAGCTCGAATCCTTCCGCGGACAGCGGCAGCAGATGCTCGCGTTCGATCCGCATCGCCTCCCCGACGGGCGTCGCTTTGCCTGCGATCCGGCGCTGTTCGTCTTGCTGGCAATAACTGCGCAACTGTTCGTTCAACTCTTCCAGGTTCTTCGCCTGCGGAACCGGTACCAGATGATTCCGGCGGAAGTAACCTACTTCGCCCTCCACTCCGCCTTTCTCGTTGCCCCGCGCTGGATTGCAGAACTCCGTCTGGAATCCCCAGTGCGAGCGGAAGGCGATCAAGCGTGCCGTCTCCTCCCGCTGATGGCCGCGCAGAATCTTCTTCACCGCACTCTTCAGGTTGTCGTAGCGCAAGCACCGGAACACCCCACCGAAATAGCCAAACGCCAGTTCGTGTGCTTCCAGAAAAGCCTGCTGCGTGGCGTGATAGTAAGCCACGTGAAACGCTCCCCCACTCGCCATCGAGCGCATCGCGAAGTGATGAACCCACTGGCGCTCGCCCCCGATCTCGGCCAGGGCTTCGTACCAATCCACCTGCGCTTCGCCGCCCCAGTCGTAGACCTGAGGCACGAACGTCTCTCGGGTCCTGAGTCCTAACTCTTGCTTGCGCTCCCGCACGAAACAGCGCACCGTCGCTTCCGCTACAACGTCCGCCCGCTCTTGCCGGATCCGTTCCCAGATGCGATGCGCTGTGTGCCGCTGTTTGCGTGGAGCCGTCTGATCTGCGCGCAGAATCTCGTCAATGAACTCCGTCACCGGACCCAACCTGGGCTTGTTCCGCACCGCCAGTTTGCGCTCCGGCGGAATCGCACTCGCCAGCGCTTGCCGTACCATACGCCGATGCACGCCCAGCTTTTTAGCTACCGCTCGAATCGTACCGGCTCCATGCGCATGTTCCCGCCTGATCTCTTCGAATAGCTCCACCTTGCGTCTCCTGTCCATCGCCCTCCCCGCCTGCTTCGCACACAGGGTAGGCCGATCTATCGGTTAGGGTGGGGCCAAATGTGATGATCGAAGTGGGGCCACTTCAGAGTAGCGAAATCAACCTCAATATTTCCGAGGACACTCCACGTAATCAGGCAATTAGCATGCTGTACCAGGATTACCGCGAGGGCAAAAGCATAGAGGGACTGTTGCCAGAAGATGCAGCAGGTTACATGGCCCAAACCTTCGCACGATACCTGCTTGATCATCTAGCTGAACTGGAAGCCCTGACCAGGGAGATGGCCAGCGGGATGGAAAAACTTGAGCGGCTACGGAAGGAAAAGTTTCCTGACAAGCCGGGTATATAGGTTGTGGCAGGCCAAAGCCGAGAAGTAAGCCCCAGGAGGCGCGGAACAGTGTTCCCGATAGCCAAGACTTTAGGGGCTGTCTCCCGACGAACGGACAGCCCCTATTTTATTCCCCAGGTTGCCCCTTGAAATGTGTCGGGCTGAGGAATCTCACATTTAGGCGCACACTCCGCACAGAACATCCGAACTGCCGTTCTGCCGTCATCCAAGACGACATTTCGTAGCAGGGTCGCGGGTAATCCACTGCCGCATTTGCAATCGCTCATAAGACATCTGCCAGTTCCTGAGAATTGAACGGAGCGAAACCTGTCTGACTAAAAGCCGCCTCATCTTCGATTCGTAGCTGCTGCCTTGTGCCGCCCCTGGCCGTCTCAGTGGCCCAAATTGCCGTGCCGCATCGTGGGCACGCCATCAGCTGGCATTTGCGCGGCATCCTCGGAAGGGAGAGACGAAAATCCCCACAGCGCCGACACAAACATTTGGCCCACGAGACAGGAATTAATCCGGCTTCGGCAATAGCCTGCTCCAAGGTCTTCACTGTGTAACCGTGTAATGCGCTAACGCATGCGACAGTTGTTGCGCTTGGTCGTTGGTTAGGAATGTTGTGTAGGCTATCGAGTCCACTGTGATATTTACTCCATCGCCTGAGGTCACAACGGAAACTCCATTGATGACCGCGCTTACTTGACCTGTTACGACGTGATGACCAAGCGCCGATGACAACTGTCTGATCTGGTCATTGTCCATGAATACGGTGACGCTTGTTCCGCCATTAGGAACGACGAGGTAAGCGCCTGAGTCTGGCGTGCTACTCCAATCACTGACGGGAGCGGCCCACACTTTGAAATACTGCGCTCCGTTTATCAGTGAAAAGATGTCTAGGTACTCGTTAAGGAAGATTTTTCCGTTTGCAAAAGTTGCAACGGGATTAAAAGTCACCACACGAGTCTCCTAATGTCGCGGTTCGTTCTTTGCTACTAACTTACTCAGCCCCTGCACTTCGCAAAGCTCAATCGCTCGGTCAATACCGATACGACGCAACTCGCAGCCGTCGTATTGGCGAGAGTGCAGAATCTCTGCGCGTTGCTCAGTCGTGAGGCAACCCCAGATGGCCTTGCAAAAGTCGTCAGCCCAATGTGCGGCCATTTACCAGCCCCGTGCGCGTCTCGCCAACTCGTTCAATGGGATCGCATACAGTTCGTCCTCGGTCAGGGCCCGCTCGGCTCCGATTTCATCGGCCCGCGCTTCGGCTTTGCGTTTTTCGTTGCGATTTACAATGTGGTCCTTGAGGTCCAGCAGTCCAAGAGCCTTCTGCCGGTCGTAAGCGTCCTCGAGGTCAGCTAGTGTCGGGGTCTTTATGTCACGGTTGCGAAGGCAGAGTTTTATTAAATCCGCATTCTTGGGAGAATCCTGAAACTCAGGATGCAACTCCAAGAACACGCTTATGTCGGCCTTCGTAGCGGCGAGAGCGGCCTTCTCCGCATCGGAACGGGCCAGCCGGTCGCAGGCAGCCTTGAGGTCGTCGAGCGGCATATTCTCAAGGGCAATTTCTTCCGCCGTAGGAAGGTCGCGGCGCATCGCTTCCCGTGTCTCAGCATGGCGCATCGCTTCAATGCTCTCGAAGTTCTGGTTCGTCAATCTTCCCCTGTAGGACATTTGTCGGTTTTCCTTTTACGCCATCATTTCTTGGCCGGATTGCATGCACCCCTGAATCAGTCGATTGAAAAGCTGAGTGTTGAAGATAGCTTCAGGGTCTAATTTCCGCATCAGCGGCTCATCGGGACGGACCCGGCCCTGGCACTTCTGGCACAGAACGTATCCCGGTGAACCCAAGACGCCATTGTCATGTACGAGAACACAGTGAGAGCCACCGCCAGCCGAGGCCAAGTGCTCATGTGTGCAGACGAACTCCTGCACATAACGTTCGTTCTTTTTCTTCTCAATAACGCTCTGCGCGGTGGCTCGGCGTTCCTCTTGTGCCACGCGGATAGCTTCAAGTTCCTTCTCGTCCGGCGGGGTTGGTTTGCGCAACTCCTCCACCGTGGTTTTCACTGCCGACGAAACGGCCGTGTTTATTAGGTTGCTCAACTGCTCAGGGGTAATGGTTAGATTGCTCATTGTGTTTTCTTGGTCTCCTGTTCTTTCTTGCGTTGTTCTCGCATCTGTTTTTCCATCAGCAAAACTTCCCTCATTTCGGGACTGAGGTCTTGACGGCTATTCGGCGCTTCCGCTTCCTCCGCCGGAATCGGTCGAATATTCGGAAGCACGAGCCCGTAGCGCGTGCCCAAGTCGAGAAGATTTGCAAACTCACTCGCTTTTATTTTCGGAGAACGTAAGTGTGCACATAGCAACGCCTGCAACTCGGGGAAATCAACTATAGGCTTCTGTCGCCGCACGGGCGCAACGGTGATTCCGCGCTCTAACTTCGGCCCACGCGGGGCGCGGGCGTTGTGTTTGCACTTCGAATTGCGCTTGCGCATTTCGCGCTGCTTGGCTTCTAGGCTCATCATTGGCCGAATGTCGGGACTCGGAACGTCTGACGAACTCCGCCCTCAAATTGTCTGCGTACGTCCTTTGGCGTTGGCACACCCTGAATGCGCGGGATTCCAGCGCTGCCCTGATCAATATTTTCCTGAAACGATTGCAGCTTTCGGTCTGCATCAGCGGGAGCATAGGTCGGGTCAGGAATGTTCTTCAATTCCAGATCGAGCATTTCTTTGTTGCTGCGTCCGATCCCGGTAAGAGCCTTTTGGTAGGCCGGAACCGCGCCCATTGTGCGGAGATACCCATCCACTAGCCCTTTCCCTGCTGTCGATAAGTCCTTGTATGCAGTGGATCGTGCAACACGGTCGGCGGCTTCTGCTAAAGATGACCCCAGCGGTAATTGCAGCTCACCCATAGAACCCAACTTGATTCCTCCGCCGAGCTTGGCGTCATTGATAACCACGTTAAGCTTCGGCAAGTCGCTTGCCTCGCCGTGCTGGGCGAAGTTTGCGAAGGCGTCACGATAGCGCGAGACGTTAATCTGTACATCGTTAAACTGCGATGTAGCTGTGCGGTACTTCTCTACGTCGCCCTCTTTCACGGGTACGGTCTGAGTGAATCCGCCCGCCCTCGCATCGTCGCGAGAAACCAGTTCACGCTCGCCAGTCTGCGGATTGAATCCGATAACCGGCTCTTCCATCGTCTTCTTGACGCTAAGGGCTTTCTCCTGGAGGGATGCGCGTTTTTCCGCTTGCTCAAGTTGACCGCTGGGAGTGTTCGCCTTGGCGTTTTCGATAGCCACGGATTGCGCAACTTTCGCAGGCGTTTCTGCCACGGTCGCAGCGGCCTGTGATTTCGATACTCTGATTTGGCCCCCCAACGATCATCTAAATTGGCCCCCCTTAGGAGAGAACCCTATAGCGTGGATCTCGTTCGGGCATGCAAGCCCGGGAGGAGACCCGATTGGACAGGAGAGCCAAAGTGGAACTATTCGAACAGATTCGACGGGAGTACGAGTACGGCGAGGGGACGATCAAAGGGGTGGCGAGGAAGCTTGGGATTCACCGGCGAATGGTACGCGAAGCGCTAGGGGGTGCCATTCCGCGAGAGCGCAAGATCAGTACGCGAGGCAAGCCAAGATTAGAACCAGCGAAGCCTTTCATCGAAGCAATCCTACAGGCGGACGAGAACGCGCCCCGCAAACAACGACACACGGCACATCGGATCTGGTCGCGGATCCGCGAGGAACTTCCAGAGGTTAGCATCGCCGAGTCCTCGATTCGTCGCTATGTTCGCGAGCGGAAGATTGAGCTGGGACTCGCCAAGCGCGAGACTTTCATTCCGCAGTCCTACGCTTGGGGGCAAGAAGCGCAGGTGGACTGGTACGAAGCGTACGCCGATATCGGCGGAGAGCGAGAGAAGGCCTACGTATTTTGCATGCGCAGCATGGCCAGTGGAGGAGCGTTCCATTGCGCGTTTCCGCACTGCAGCCAGCAAGCATTTTTGGAAGCGCACGAACTGGGGTTTGCTTATTTTTGGGGAGTTTTCAAAACTCTTCGGTATGACAACCTGAAGAGTGCGGTGAAGAAGATTCTGCGGGGACACCAGCGAGAAGAGACGACACGATTCATCGCTTTCCGATCGCATTGGGGCTTCCAGTCGGAGTTCTGCACACCCGGAGAAGGGCACGAGAAGGGCGGAGTGGAAGGAGAAGGGGGATATTTTCGCCGGAACCACATGGTGCCGGTACCGCAGGTGGCCAACTGGGAGGCTCTGAACCTGCACTTGCGGAAAGAATCCAGGCGGGATGAGGAGCGATGGATCGGGGAGCGAAGCCAGACGGTAGGCGTAGGGATGACGGTGGAGCGAGAACACCTGCGCGCCCTGGCGGAGGAAGGCTTTGATCTAGCGTCGGTACATTTTCCGCAGGTGAACGGGAGCGGATGTGTGCGGGTGCTGACCAACTTCTATTCGGTTCCAGTTCCGGTGGGCCTGGAAGTGCAAGCCAAGGTGCACTCGGCGTACGTGGAGATCTGGCACCAGGGACAGTGTGTGGCCCGACACGAACGCTGTTTCAACCGACAACAGAAGGTACTGAACTTGGAGCACTACCTGGAGGCGCTGACGAAGAAGCCCGGGGCTTTGGCGGGTTCGACACCGCTGGAACAGTGGCGGGCACAGGGGCGCTGGCCGGCGAGCTTCGATCGTTTCTGGGAGATGCTGAAGCAACGCCGAGGAAAACAAGGAGGCACCCGAGCCATGATCGAGGCGCTGCTGCTGGGCCGTCACTATGGATATCCAGCGCTGAAGGAAGCGCTGGAAAAGGCTCTGGATCTGAGTTGTTTTGACGTCGAGGCCCTGCGTCTGCTGATGACCGCGGAACGAAGCGGGAAGCGCGAGCCGAGCGAAACGGTCGAGATCGGGGCGTTGCGATCCTATGACCGACCGCAACCAACCACCAAAAACTATGACCAGTTGCTGGAGAACTATCCGACGAGCGGGGTGATTCAATGAGCGCCGCCACGGTTTCTGTGCAGCAAGCCACGATCCGGCAGTATGCCAAACGACTGCAACTGGCGACGATTGCAGGACAGTTTGTACCGATGGCAGAACAAGCCATCAAAGAAAAGCAGGGCCATCTCAACTATCTGGAAGTGTTGTTGGGGATGGAAGTGGAAGAGCGAGAACGCAACACGGTGGCGCGGCGCATCAAGGATGCGCACTTTCCTAAAGTGAAGACGCTGGAGGAGTTCGCGTTCTGCGATGTCCCACACATTCCGGTTGCTGTGGTGCGGAACCTAGCCGAGGGGGGCTATTTGCAGCGCAGTGAGCCGATCATTTTTCTTGGGGAAGCAGGAACCGGCAAAACCCATTTGGCGACGGGACTGGCGGTGGAGGCTTGCCGGCAACGAAAGCGGGTGCGTTTCACCACCGCGGCCGAGATGGTGAACGAACTGACGGAAGCCAAGAACAACAGTGAACTCAATCGGGTTACGCGGCGGTGGACACGATACGAACTGATCGTCATCGACGAGATGGCGTATGTGGCGATGCCGGAGACCGCGGCTGAGATGTTGTTTCAGATCATTGCCGGAAGAGCGGAACGAGCGGCCGTAATCGTCACCACGAATCTGCCCTTCTCGGAGTGGACCACGATGTTCCCGAACGCGCGACTCTGCAAAGCGATGCTGGACCGGCTGACCGATCAAGCCCACATCATCGAGACCGGCACGGAATCGTATCGTTTCCGGAGAACCCTGGAGAAGAAGAAAGGCGGCAAACAATGACTACGAAGCAATGGTATCGCGCTCACCTTCGTTGGGCCGTAATGGTGGAAGGAAAAGAAGGGTTACGTGGCTGGAAGGAATCGGTTTACCTCTTCTTAAGTCAGGACCACGATACGGCATTGCGGCGAGCTCTCGAGATTGGACGAAGCCACCAGGACGAGCATCAAGAAGGACCGAAGTGGGTAGAAACTAGGCTGGCGGACATCGTGACGCTCGATAACCTGGGAAGCAACCCAACCGAGTTCGAGGTCAACTTGGGTACCAAGAAGCCTGGCGAACACTTTCCGTTTGAACACGTGTTTGATCCGGAGGGGGCAACACCGCCGCCGATGTTCTGAGGTTCGACTCGGGCTAGCAGTCCGCAGATGTTATTGACATCCATGATTTTTGCAAAAACAAAAACGCGGCGGACGCCAGGGGCTGTGGAAAAAGCCGGTCCGTGGAAAGCGAGGAAAACCAAAAGCAGGTTTTCCTCGCTTCCCACCGCCCTTGGAAATCGCGCACAACCCGCGCGATTCCCACTTTTCCCACAGCCCCGACTGCTCCTGGTATTTCTACGAGCCTAACAACTAATGTTGGGGGGCCACATTAGATGATCAAAGTGGGCCAAATTAGGTTGACGGAATCAGCCTGTCCTAAGCCCTGCGCTGTTCCTTCTGCAGTCTTGTTTTTATCAATCGCCGTATCAATGTTGCCGATGGTCTGGTCTAGGTGCGCGAGAGTAGCGTCGCGGTTTGAGGGTGCGACATTGGCGGGCAGACTTGCCAGCGTCTCTCTATCGCTCTGGAGAATAGCTCGCGTTGCGGGCGTTGCGGGCGTTGCGGGCTGATTCCAGTAATGCGCAGCATCATTGCTGCTGCGACATGAATATTTGTTCAGTAGGTACGGGCTTGCCCAGGTCGCGCTGTAGCTGCGCATACATCTGATACATCGCATGCTGACCACCGCCCGAGGACAGGTCAAAGTGCATGAGTTGGCCGGGCCCAATCGCGAGGGTCATAGTGGGCGGGACCGCGCCTTTAGTGGCGGTTTCGTTCTGCATTGCCGCCATCTCGCTTTGACTATCGTCGGCGGTCGTGTAGTTCGGCGGAAAGCCCATTTGCATGAGCTTTTCGGCAGTGTCTAGATTGTCTTTAAAAACGGCTCTCTGGTGGTCGGCGTCGTAGTTCGAGAGCTGCTGCTGACGTTGCAGCGATTCCGCCACCATCGAGGCCGCCTGTGCGTCCTGAAATTTCACCTTGGCCGCACGAACATCCTGCACCTGTTGGAAGCGTTGCTGCGCCAGTGTTGGCGAGATTCCACCAGCGACCGCTCCGGGGATTCCGCCTGTCGCCAGACCAAGCAATACACCTTTCAGCCTGGACCCTATAGTCGGCTGGAAATGCGCTTGCGCTGGTTGGCTGGCATTCAGCACGCCCTGAAGGTTGGACGTGTCGGGTTGCGAGCCAGCCGTGACTGTCGAAACGTCAGGCGCGGGGAGAGTGTCGGGAGATGCGATTGCGCCCTGAAGGGAGCCGCCCGCAGGTGGTGCGCTAGGGGTTGCCGCTGCGAGGTTCTGCCCAGAGTCAGAAATTGCCTGCTGAAGATTGCTCGCAACCGGGAGACTGTTTACATCTGGCGTAGGAGTGACTGAACTCATGGTTTACTTGGTTTCCTTCGTTGCGCTGCGTTCGGATTCGAGCTCTGCAATGCGCTTTTCATATTCGAGGTTCTGCCGCTCGAGCCGAGTGAAGCGATAATAAAAGCCTTCGATTTGCGCGAGGACTGGCATGAGGTCTACGCCCCCGCTTGCACGTTTGCGCGCCTCGGCCTCGGCCACAGCCATGTCAGTTTCCACTTCCGCCATGAGCGAAGGCAGTTCCGCCGAGTAGCCCTGCATCAATTCCTTAAGTTCGTCTTCCCATCCAAAAGTGCTGTCCATTCAGTTCTCCTCGGGGAAAAAAGGGCGGCTGCCACCACAACAACCGCCCATGGCAGTCAGCGAACACCCACCTCTACGTGTGAGAATTTTGGAAAATTCAATGCAGCTATACGCTGCTGCTGCTCGATAAGAAAATCGGCCATCTCGCTAACGACTGACTCAGGTAATTCGACGTAGGACTGCTCCCACGCGGAAATCTTGCTCTGGCTCAGGTCAATGGCCTGCCCGAGCTTGGCCTGCGAGATATGCAGTTGCTTGCGGAGCCGGATGATTGCTTCCTTGCGACTCGCTGTGCCTTCCATCTTCGATACCCCACTTTTCCTATTCAGAAAGTCGTAATTACTATTAGATGCGAGTTGCCCTGTGAAAGTCAACCCGGTTTTCGTGTTTTGTTCGTGGAGAACAATTAGCGAAATAAGATGAGACTCCCCGCGTAAAACCGCTGCTAGGGCCATTTCTTGCCACGTGGAGCGCTTCGGATGACTTGGGTGGAGTGAAAGCCTATTCGGTGTACAGCCTGAAAGCGTTTAGTAAGACGAAACGCCCCGGGGGGCTCTTGGGCTTAGAAGAGACCCTGGGGCGCTCATCCGGGCAGCCATCTTCCCCCGCATGCTGCTCGTGACTTGGCAGCCCCGAGAATTGGCCAGATTCCAGAGTCGGCGTCAGGCTCCCCCTCACCAACTCCGGGAACTATCCTCGGGGGGAGGCAAGCTATTGAACGTTAAGCTGCGTTTGGGTCTTGGCGGAATGGCCTATACGAGTCGAAATATCTGGCACTCGAGTGCCACGTTCCTGGGCCGGGAGGGCTATAGGCAACGTCCTAGGGGACGTGTCCTAGGCTGACTTTGGGCCGGGCCCTACGCCCTTCCCCCGATGGTGGCTTCCGTCCCTGGGCGTACGGTTGAGAGACTATGGAAGCCCCCGAGGTCGAAAATACGGTAAGGCGGTTATGTGCCGAGGCCAACGCAACACGGCAGGACCAACGCAAGTTCAAGGGTGCGTTGATCCAGCTGAGAGAGTTTCTGCGCGAACACATCGAGGTTATCCGATCGATGTCGGAAGAGACTTTCGTGGAGTTGCGCAAAGTTTGGCATTTGAATTATTAGGTCACACGCTCTAATCCCATCGTTGGGAATCCCCTGGAAATGCCTGTGCATAACAACTCCGACACCCGGAGGAGCACCAGTTCGCCATCTTGCTGAGGGCCGTACGAAAACCCGCTGTCACTGTTCGTCCTCCCCCAGACAAAAACAGTGACAGCGGGTTAATGGGCAGCGCTGGCCTCTTAATCTCCCCTTCGGCAAAAAGCAGCGACAGCCCCGCAGCGTTGCGGAAAAAGGCAGAGATGTAGTTCCGAAAAAAGCGGCGTGACAGACCTTGCCGCGAACAGGACCGGGGGGAGGGACGCTTTCCGAACGGCCACACGGAATATCACTACATGTAAAAAAAACAAGCGCCAAAAAAACAAGCCTTAATGTGCTGATTCCAAAGGGCGTGCAAATGACCTAGGCCGACCGATCATACTGGCGCGATTGGGGGCCCATGCCCGGGGTCATCTCGTTGAGAAAACAATCCTTTTATCCCATTCGCTTTTCTTTCGCTCCGCTTTGCAGCGTGCTTTGTGCTGTGATCGGGCGCGATTCGTGGCGTCCTGGCGGGGGCTTTGGGAAGTGGGTGCAATGGCTTACGGGCTGTGTGGCAGTCAATCCCGTGCAACGTCCACACTCCTCTAGGGCAATCAGCCTTTGGTGCGTCGGTATAGACAACCAGACGCGCCTCTGCAAGCCGCGATGGTGCATATCGATAGGTGAGCGTGTGCGGGTAGTGTGCGCAGTGGAACTCGCGAGTTGTGAAACTGTGGTCGCCCGGCCTTGGTCAACGGGCTGTCATCATTTCCCTTCGCGTATCAGGCAAAAGATGGAATCAACATTGATGACAAGAGTGATGACAAGTGATGACAGTTAGCTCATAAGCCATCGTATATAGAGGCACTTACTACCTCTTTGCCTGAACGCGCGCGCGCGGTGATGACAGCTTGAGGCGCGCGGTTGTCATTCAGTGTCATCGAGGTTGTCATCAGGCCCGCCCTGGCTTGCGTTTCTGGGCTAAGCGTCGCGTCGCTCTGAGTTGCGCTTCCAGCATTTCCTTCTTTAGTCGTCGGGATTTGGCTGTGTACCCTTTTTGCTTCTCTCTGCCGTGTTCCGTCTTGCGATGCCATCTCTTCTGGCACCCTTGATTGCAGAAGCGAGCGTCTGATCGATTACGAGACGCTAGAAACCACTTTTCGCAGTAATCGCAATCACGAAGCTTCGCAAGTTCGCCTGTTGCTGCTAGGTCGGTGATCATCGCCAGCCCGAGGGGAACAGTCTGATCCTTGGCGTCGCCGTCCCATATTGCGGGCAACAACGAACGTTTTAAGCCGTTAGGGGTTCGGACCAGTTGCAACGCGAAGCGTACCGAGCCTAGCCGAGCGTTTACTCGATTCAGCGCCTCCGTGCGAGCCGCATTGCCGCGTCTTTCTGAGGTATTGAGTTCGCGAATGAAAGCGCCAAGCTCCGTCACCGCTCTCGCCCATTTATCTCGTATCGCGACTGGATACGCGTTCTGATCCGTGTTCAGCAGTCGAGCCATCTGGCCGCCTGGGCTGTCATCCCAGATGAATACTGGTCCCCGCTGATTGTGTAAGGGATGCTTACTCGTGGTACGCATGCTTACACTTCTATACCATTCAGTGCGCAAAGACAAGGTACAAACAAGGTCAGTTCTTAGCGAAAGGGGCTCTTTATGGGTGATGACTTGACCGGAGATCGGCTGTACTCGCTGGATGCCGCAGCGCGAATGCTGAACGTGTCGGTCTGGACTCTTCGCTTACACGCAAGGCGAGGGTCTCTGAAAACGACGCGAGTCGGTCGGCGCGTACTTGTGCCAGCAGATGAATTGCTGCGAATTGTTAAAACGGGGCTGCCGTCTCTACGGCAAGAGGCAAAAACAGAACGGTAAAAGTGAACGACTCGGCGACACATTCGGATGCTGTTGTCATGGCTGAGAGAGCGTTACTCGGTAGCCTTGTGCTCGACAATTCGCTTTGGCGACAGAGCTTCGTATCCACGGAAGATTTCTTGATTGTCAGCCATCGGGAGATATTCGGCGCTGTCGCGGAGATGCTTGAGGATGGCCGGGCAGCCGATCTGGTCACAGCAACAGTGGAGCTCAGTTCGCAGGGTAAGCTCGATTCCTGTGGCGGCGCCGCATATCTCTCCGCCCTTATCGACTATGCGCTACCCGAGAATTACGGATCATACGTGCGGATTGTTCGGATGTCTGCGACGGAGCGGAGAATCGTTCACCAAATCGAGTTGCTATCCAATACGGCATCGATTCCTGGTTGCCAAAAGTTTGCCACTCTTCGAGAACAGACAGGCCAACTAGATCAATTGGTCGCGAGTCTAGCCGAATTTGAGGTGCGCCGTGAGCGATAACCTTGGCGTGCCAATATCGTTTGACGACTCGCTTATCACGCCGAGCCATGAAGCCGCGCAAGTAGTGTGCGCCGACATGCCCGAGGCCGTTCTAGATGGCCGCCTCGGCGAGATATGCCAGCAACGGATGCGACGGTTTCCGATCGCTTATGCATGGATCGCTCTTACTACTACCGCTGGTGCACTCGTTGAGCGTGGTAATTGTCCAATCCGCACCAATCTGTACGGCGCTTTAGTCGGGTCGCAGGGTTCCGGCAAGTCACAATCCAACGAAACGGCTTTTCAACTGCTCGGGATGACGAATAACCCGATTCTACTTGAGGCGAAGTTTGGCAGTGCCGAAGCGTTGATTGAGCGGTTGCAGGACATCGGGTCGGACGCCGTGCGCTTGATCTATCCCGACGAACTTGGCCACCTGCTATCAAAGGCAGCTATTGAACGCAGTTCCTTCCCGTTCGTATTGAACACGGCTTTCTATAGGGACCGGCAAGAGGGAGGCACTAAGGGGCATCCGTACAGTCTCGATTGCCGCTTATCGGTACTTGGAGGAGTTGTCGAGGAAAACTTTGCAGACGCGTTCGGGCTGGCTACCACGGGCGGCCTCTGGGACCGTTTCATTTTCGGTTTGTGCCCGCAGCCCTATCAATTTCTGTATCGGCCATTCGAAGGCGATTCGAAGTGCATTACTTCGTTCGCTGCTGATATTAGCTCCGACGTTTGGGAAGCACGCGACCAATGGGTAACTAAGGAAGCCATCGCGCCTCGCGTGGCTGAACTTTCGTTGCGTGTCGCCTATATTTGCGCCTCGATTGATGGCCGCCCACGGTTGCGCGCCGCCGACCTCGAGCCTGCTCTTGCTTTCGCCAAATACCAAATGCGAGTGCGCCGCGTCCTGGCCCCTAATCCTGGCGAAAACCCGGATGCGCGATGCGCCATTGCTGTCCGCAATTGGCTCGTGGAAAACGCCCACGATGGCCGCTGGACCTCACGCCGACACTTAGATCGCGCGCTGAATAGCAGCCGCCGCTTCGGGCCGGGTGTGTTTGTGCGCTGTCTCAAAAATCTTTATCTCAACGGCGAAATTGACATTGATGACCGGAAAAAACTGATGCGGCTAAAGGGAGAAAACGAATGAAGAGTGTTAACAGAGTCATCCTGCTTGGAAATTTAGGCAAAGACCCGGAAGTGAAGCGCACGCCCAGCGGAACTGCGGTCGCGAGGATCGCCCTCGCCACAAATGAACGATTCAAAGATAAAGCTGGCCAGTGGCAGGACAAGACCGAATGGCACAACGTTGTACTGTGGAAACGTCTCGCGGAAATCGCGGGCGAGTACCTGAAGAAGGGAACAAAGGTTTATATCGAAGGTCGCCTAGAAACTCGCCCTTGGGAGAAGGACGGCGAGACGCGATATACAACGTCGATTGTCGCGAGTGATGTAGTTCTTCTCGGCCGCGCGGCTGAGAAGACCGAAGCGCAGCCTGCTAAGGCGGCCACGCCGAATATCCACGGCCAAATCATCACTGACGAGGACATTCCCTTTTAGGCAAATGCGCAGCGAACTCCAATCCGTGCTCGATAGCCTACCGAAGATTCAGCGGGAGCACTTGCCAGAACTGCTAGGCGAGCTTGAGGTGCTCCGCGCTACCGCGATGTTGCGGCTATCCGCTGTTGGCGCTACCCCCGCGAATCACGATGAACTGCTAGGAATCGAGGCCGCCGCCGAGCGCCTGGGCGTGAGCACGGATTATCTGTACCGCAACTCCAAGACCCTGCCATTTACGCGACGCATGGGCCGAAAAGTCCTGTTCTCCAGTCTGGGAATAGACTCCTACCCGCGGAAGAAATGACAGCAATACATCTTGACAGCAAAACAGCGTAGACGTAAGATTTCGGGCGAGAGGGGAACGGACATGCGGAACAATGAGCAGATCATTCGCACTACGATTCGGGTTCCACAGAAGCTGTGGGACTCAGCCCGACACAAAGCTATTGACGAAAACCTGTCTCTGCAAGATTTGGTCATCAAGGCCCTAGTGAAGTACGTAGGGTACAAGGGGGACAAATGAGAGGCGACGGGAGACTCTATCAGCGCAAAAACAGCCCGTTTTATTGGTGCGAATACTGGCTTCGTGGAAAGCAGTATCGCGAGAGCACGGAGCAAGCCGACCCCGACAAGGCCGCGAAGTTTCTCCGCAACAAACTGAAAGAAGTTCACGCGGATCAAATCGTCGCGAAAACGTTCATCGGCCCACAGCAGCAACGGGTCACCGTTAACGGTCTGCTCGATAGCCTAGAGAGCGATTACAAGCTGCGCGGGAAGTGGAACACAAAAGTTAATTCGAACGTGAAACCATTGCGCGAATACTTCGGCAATTGGCGGGCTGTCGATGTCACGTCTGATGCTGTCAGCGCCTACATCGAGGAGCAACGAGAGCAGGGGTACAGCGCCGCAACCTGCAACAGGCGTACTCAGTTGTTGGGACAGGCGTACAAGCTGGCCGTCAGAACCAAGAAACTCTCAGCCGTGCCGTTCATTCCCCGTCTGTCGGAAGTGGGCAACGAGCGGCAAGGGTTTTTCGAGACAGAGCACCTGGACGCCGTGCTGAAGCGCCTACCTTAGTATCTCCGCGATTTCGCGAAGTGCGGATTCGTGATCGGCTGGCGCAAGGGCGCACTCCAATCACTGCGCTGGTCCGATGTCACGGATGACGTGATCTTCCTGCGCGCGAAGAACTCGAAGAATCGCAAGCCTGAGAGTGTCCCACTCGAAGGTGAGTTACGAGAGATCATCGAACGTCGCCGCGCGGCAGCGGTGTGGCAGAGCAAAGACGGTCAGGGCCATTTTTCGGAGTACGTGTTTCACGACCAGGGGCAGCCTGTCGGGGATTTCCGCAAAGCCTGGGCGACGGCATGTTGTGCCGCTGGCGTCGGCAAGATGGTTTGCCCGAAGTGCCGCCTAGCCGTGGGTGAAAATAACAAGTGCTCCGAATGCGGGCGGACGTGGAAACGGGAAGACTTGCGATATACGGGCGCACTGTTCCACGATTTCAGGCGCACGGCAGCCCGCAATTTGGTACGGGCTGGCGTACCTGTTCCGGTTGCAATGAAGATCACCGGGCATCGTACCGATTCAATGTTCCGGCGCTACGCCATCGTCAACGAGGAGCAGAAGAGGGAAGCACTCGCGAGAACTCAGGCGTACTTGGCAACGGCAGCCGAGAAGAAAGTCATTGCTATGCGCAAGGCCAAATGAAAACCCGCACATTTCACGCACATTGTACAAAGGGCATCCGAGACTGGATGCCCTAAGTATTTGATTCTATGGTGCGCCCTGAGAGATTCGAACTCCCGACCTTCTGGTTCGTAGCCAGACGCTCTATCCAACTGAGCTAAGGGCGCGAAAACGGGTGGGATGCGACCTCAATATTATATCGGAAACTCGCGACACTGAGAATCGTCGATGGTGCTTACGAGCGAAACTTTCGATCGCGAGCCGCAGAAACGCCTTGAAAAAGATCTTTCGTGGTTTCGAGAGCGTGCAATGTGGTTTCAGCAACGCGCAATCAGGAACGGATGCTTGACTTCTCTTCGGCGGGGTTCTTGGAGAATACGATTTCGAAGACGAGCAGAGTTGCTCCGATCACGATCGCACTGTCGGCCACATTGAACGCGGGCCACTGGTAGCGGCCGATGTAGAACAGCAGGAAGTCTGTGACGTGGCCGGCGGCCAAACGATCCCACAAATTCCCGACCGCTCCGCCGAGAATCAACGACAAACCGATTCCAGTGGACGACATCGAGTGACTATTCTTCCAAAGAAGCGTGCCGACTATAAGGAGCGCTACCACCGAGAAGAGAACCAACATCCCGATCTTCCACTCCGAGGGCGAATCGGCGAAAAGGCCGAACGCGGCACCGCGATTTTCCAGATGCGTGATGCGGAAAAAGCCCGGGATGATCTGGATACCATCGTGGAGTGGAATTCTCCGCTCGATCGCAAGCTTGGTTAGCCGATCGAGAATCACAATTCCGAGCGAAATCAAGAAATGGTATATGCGCATGTCTGGTTAGACGTTCAATTCCGACCTTACTTCTTGCTCTTTTCAAGCTCCTGCAGGACGGCGCTGCAGCGTTCGCAAATCGTGGGATAGCTTGGGTCTTCGCCGACGTGGATTGAGTAATTCCAGCAGCGTTCGCACTTCTTTCCGTCGGCTTTGCTGACCTGAACGGACACGGATCCGGTGCCATTGCCCGAGGGCTTTTCCTCCAGTGTCACCTGCGAGACGATGAACAGATACCGCAGCTCGTCGCGGTAGCGAGAGAGCAGGGAATAGAGCGGACCTGTGGCTGTAAGCTTCACCCGGGCTTCGAGGCCCTTCCCGATCTGCTTTGCGTTGCGAGCCTCTTCGAGTGCCTTCAGAACCTGCTCGCGAACTGCCAGCAGAGTAGCCCAATCTTCCATTTGTTTGGGATCGTCCGCCACCCCCGGTCCGAGAATCTCGTCGCGCGAAGGGAACAGCGCCGTGTGCACGCTCTGCGGACGGCCCGACACCGCCGGCAAATATCCCCAGACTTCCTCGCAGGTGAAGCTCATGATCGGCGCCAGCAGACGAACCAGCGCTTCGAGGATTCTCCAGGTGGCGGTCTGCGCCGCACGCCGGCCGGGCGAATCGGGCGCGGAGATGTAGAGCCGATCTTTAAGAATGTCGAAATAAACCGCACTGAGGTCGACCGCGCAGAAGTTCAGCACACGCTGGTAGATTTTGTGAAACGCAAATTCGTCGTACCAGCGAATGACGTCGGCCGACATTGCGGCCGTCTGGCGCAAAATGTATTGGTCGAGCGGTTCCAGCTTTTCAAACGGGACGGCATCGCGGGCGGGATCGAAATCATAGAGATTTCCCAGCCCGTACTTGAACAGGCTATTGCGGATGGTCCGGTAATTTTCGGCGATGCTTTGCATCAACCGCTCGGAACCGACGACGTCTTCGCGGAAATCGACCGACGCTACCCAGAGGCGAACGATCTCGCCGCCCATGCGATTGGCAATGTCTACTGGATCCACGTCGTTGCCGCGCGACTTCGACATCGCCTGTCCGTTCTCGTCGAGAGTCCAACCTACGGTTGCGACGTGACGGTATGGAGCGTTGCCCTGAACGCCGATCGTGCACAGCAAAGAAGAGTGGAACCAGCCGCGGTGCTGGTCGCCGCCTTCGAGGTAGAGATCGGATGTCGGGCCATATTCGCTAGGCTCGGCGGCGCGCAGCGCGAGATAGCTTGAGCCGGACTCGAACCAGACATCCAGAATATCCATCTCTTTTTTGAATTTCGTTCCGCCGCAGTGAGTGCATTTGGCGCCAGTTGGAACCAGCGCGTCCGCAGCAGGCGTATACCAGGCATCGGCGCCAGATTCCGCGAACAATGTTTCGACCGCGCGATTGACTTCGTGATTGAGCAGGGGCTTGCCGCATTTTTCGCAAAGGAATACCGCGATGGGCACTCCCCAAATGCGTTGACGCGAGATGCACCAGTCGGGACGGGTTGCGATCATGTTCGAGATGCGGCCCTCGCCCCATGCTGGATCCCACTTCACCTTCTTGATTTCTTCCAATGCTCTTGTGCGCAGCGTCCCGCCAGGCATCGGAGTTTCCATCGAGATGAACCACTGCTCGGTGGCGCGAAAGATGATCGGGTTGTGACAGCGCCAGCAGTGCGGGTATGAGTGCTCGAGTTTTTCAGTGTGCAGCAGGACACCGCGAGTTTTCAGAAGCTCTACGATGGGCGCGTTGGCCTCGAATACTTTTTTGCCGTCGTATTCCGGCAATCCTTCGCGAATGAAGCCGGCTTCGTCAACGCGACTCGTCGCATCGAGGTCGTACTTCAATCCGGTCAGAAAGTCTTCCGCACCATGCGAGGGCGCGGTGTGTACGACACCGGTGCCAGTATCCATCGTGACGTAGTCGGCAAGGACGCCGAGGACATCGCGATCCAGGAAAGGATGCCGGAAGTTCACGCGTTCCAGCTTGCGGCCGGGGAAGCGGGCGATTTCCTTCGCTTCAGTGAGGCCGCACTTCTCGATCACAGCGTTGCCCAGCTTGGCCGCGACGATGTAGACTTCGCCGCCACTCTCGAGGGCGACGTATTCCTCATCGGGATGAAATGCGACCGCCATTGATGCGGGAAGGGTCCAGGGCGTCGTGGTCCAGATGATGGTGAAGACTTTCTTGCCTTTGAGGGCAGGGTCGATCGATCCGGGATCATCCTTCATCCCATACTTCACCCACACGGTTGTGCTGGTGTGATCCTCGTACTCGACCTCAGCTTCGGCCAGGGCTGTCTGGTCGTGGATGCACCAGTAAACGGAGCGCAGTCCCTTGTAGACAAATCCCTTCTCGAGGAACTCATAAAACGCATGGAGAACGACCGATTCGTACTCGGGCGTCATGGTCGAGTACGGGTCGTCCCAGCGACCGAACACTCCGATGCGCTTAAATTGTTCGCGCTGCAGGTTGAGAAACTTCTCCGCGTACTTGCGGCATTCCAGGCGCACGTCCGAGGGATTCATCTGCAGCTTCTTTTTACCGAGCTGCTGATCGACCTTGATCTCGATCGGCAGGCCATGGCAATCCCATCCCGGAACGTAAGGTGCGTCAAATCCGGCCATATTCTTCGATTTGACGATGAAATCCTTGAGGCACTTGTTCAGCGCGTGGCCCAGGTGCAAGGCGCCGTTGGCGTAAGGCGGACCGTCGTGCAAGACATATTTGTGACCGCGGTTTCGGGCATCCTTCCTTGCCTCCCGGATAAGGTCATAGACACCCATCTGCTCCCAGCGGGCGAGCATTTTGGGCTCGTTCTGAGGCAAGTTTGCCTTCATGGGGAAGTCGGTCTTGGGCAAATTGAGGGTGTTCTTCAGTTCGAAGGGCACTCTTGTGTTGTTCTCCTAAATGGTTGATTTTTATTATAGGGAGCAGGGGGGGACTCGTCCACGGATGCGAGCATTCCATGGCAATCGCTCGGTCTGTGAAATTTGGAAATGTACTGTCGAAAAGTCGTAGAAAAAGTGTACAATTTTCGTCGGAAGTATTTTTCGCAGCATCTAACTGTCTGAATCGACGAGCTTACCCAAGGGAACGAATCGTGCACTTGGATCGTCGTCAGACAGGCAACTCCGCGCGGGGCGCACTCATCAGCTTAGAAGCATACGTTTATTCATAGCTCGACGTCCGGCAAGCAGGCGTGAGCTGGTTTCGGTTATGGTACCTTCAGAATTCAATCAGAACGCGCAAGAGCAAGAGCCCCAGCTAGATTTGCTTCTACCGGCGGGCACACTTGATGTGCCGCTGTGGAAGTCTTTGTTTGCGAGTATCGACGCGGCCCTGTTCCCGAAGAAACTCCCACCTCTGGTTCTCACTTCCAAACCAATTCAGGGCGGCGAACTGTGGGGCGAGCACCTTACGCGGCCCTGGTGGCGTTCGGTCTTTGAGAATCTGCGTGACGTGTTCTTCCCGAAAAAGCTGCCTCCTCTGCAGCTGACTTCGAGGCCCGTGGAAGGGCAGAATGCGCTTGACGACGAACTGGCGTTGCCGTGGTACCGGTCGCTTGCGGCCAGCCTGAACGATGCGCTTTTCCCGAAGAAGCTGCCTCCTCTCGTCCTGACTTCGAAGCCGGCCGCCGTTAGAGAGATTTGGGGCTTCTACAACTACAAGAAGGACGGCGCGCTCGCATCGACTGGCGTTCACATCGTGCTGGTTGCACTTCTCATCGGCGGGACGATGTTTGCGCGCAGGGCCGTAACAGCACCTGCGAAGCAAGGACCGGTCATGCCCCTTCTTGCTGATAATGACATCCCAGCTTTACCGCCTTCGAAGACTCAGGTTGGTGGAGGAGGTGGCGGCGGCGACCGCGACAAGTTGGCCGCTTCCAAGGGGCGGCTGCCGAAGTTCGCGATGGAGCAGTTCACGCCGCCGATGGTTGTGGTGCGCAACGAAGCTCCCAAGCTCCCGATGGAGCCTACGGTTGTTGTTCCCCCGCAGATCAAGCTGGCGATGAACAATATGCCCAACCTGGGCGATCCTTCAGCGGCTGCGATTCCGAACGGCCCGCTTTCGAACGGAACTGGCTCCGGCGGCGGTATCGGATCGGGCTCTGGTGGCGGTGTCGGATCGGGTGAAGGTCCTGGCGTCGGCCCGGGCCGTGGCGGCGGCATCGGCGGCGGCGTGTTTCGCGTGGGCGGCGGCGTCTCGGCGCCTAAGGCGATCTTCTCGCCCGACCCCGAATATTCCGAGGAAGCGCGCAAAGCAAAGTATCAGGGAACCTGCGTTCTCGGTCTGATTGTTGGCCCGGACGGACGGCCGCGTGACATTCACGTGCTGCGCAGCCTCGGCCTCGGATTGGACGAGAAAGCCATGGAAGCCGTGAAGAACTGGCGCTTCGATCCGGCCGTGAAAGACGGGAAGGCGGTCGCGGTGCAGATCAGCGTGGAAGTGGATTTCCGGCTGTACTAGGCCTCAGCTCAAATTAGAAATGAACCGGCCGCACTGCGCGGCCGTTTTCGTTTGCAGCTGTTTTTCTGGGCCTGAAGATGCTCGGTCGTGTCAGGTTTATTCCTTCAGATCCACGTGTTCCACGCTCTCGACGGGATGTCCGAGGAAGCGCGGACCGAGGCGTCGAAACTTCTCCACGGAATCGGTGGCGAAGAAGCGGAGGCCCGTGGCAGTTGGGCTGGCAGAAGGAACAGACGTCGGTCTTGTGTGGTCCCGAAGTTGGCGCGCGACGACACTCGCAGTCGAATGTGCGGAGTCGACGATGGCCACGTGATCCGGCGCGGCTTTTCGCAACACCGGCTTGATGAGCGGATAGTGCGTGCACCCGAGTACGAGGACGTCCGCATCACGAAAACCGTCGGCAAAGGCTTCGTTCAGATAAATCCGGGCGACTTCCTGCGTGACGGGATGTTCGACCCATCCTTCTTCAACCAAGGGAACGAGTAGCGGGCAAGCTTTTTCTTTGACTTCCACGCCATGCGCTTCGAGAGCTTTTTTGTAGGCATGGCTGGCAACGGTCGCCTCTGTTCCGACAACAATGACGCGCCGATTCTTGCTGGCGGCGGAAGCCTGGTCGGCACCTGGCTCGACCACCCCAATGACAGGCACGTGGGCAGCGTTGGTGATGCGGTCCAGCGCGAGGGCAGTCGCGGTATTGCAGGCAATGACGAGCAGGTTGGCGCCCCGGTTCTCGAGAAAGTGCGAGGCCTCGACGGCGTACTTCGCGACCGTCTCGACCGATTTGGACCCGTACGGCAGGCGCGCTGTGTCGCCGAAATAGTGGTAATCGGCGTCCGGATATTGCGCGATTAGTTCTTTGAGTACTGTGAGACCGCCGAAACCGGAGTCGAAGACGCCGATCGACGGCCTACGTTTCGATGAGGTCATGGTCGAAATTCATCATAAAGGAAAAGAGTGCGAGGCTTGGAAGTGGAGCACTGGACATTCGCAGTTAGTAAGGGAACAGGCTCCTGTCATCCGCTATCGTGCGACTTTGGCTTCCGCGTTGTCGGACGCGATCGCCGATCCTTCGCTTCGCACCTTGCCCTGACAACACGGTCCCGGGGGAATCGGGGCTCCGTGTGGGCAAGTCTTGGGATGTCCCAGGAACGCGCAGATTTTGTCGGTAGCGCCGGGCGAGAGAATGTGCTCGAACTTGCAGGCCTGCTGCTCGATTTCGGTCTCGCTGTCCATGGCGAGACTGTCGGTAAACAAGCGTTCGGCTAGGCGATGGCGACGGATGATGCTGCCGGCTTTGTTGCGACCGCGAGGCGTCAGGGACACGACCGCGCTACCGTCGCGGTTGAATATACCCTCGGGGCGCATGGCATCATGGCAGGGGTTTACGAACGGCTTGTGATGGTGTGACTCGGGTGGATGAGGAGATGTCGTCACCAGGCCAAGCTCCGTCATTTTCTCCACGGCGATGCTGACAGGCAAGGCGCCGTGCGTGTCCATCCGGCCGACTTCTGCTAATTCGCCATGCTCCTCCATCACCCATAGTTCTTCCAGAATCTCGTCGAACTGCTCCTCGTCCGCCATGGCGAAGACTTCCTGCGCGGCGATCTTTCCATGGTGAAGTTCGATGCGGCGGTCGGCCAGGCGGGCGACGACCGGGTCGTGTGTGACCATGACAATCGTGCGGTCTTGCCGATGAAAATCGCGCAAGAGTTCCAAGACGATTTCTTCGTTTTTCGCGTCGAGATTGCCGGTGGGTTCGTCCGCGAGAATGATCTTGGGATCGTTGATCAGGGCCCGCGCAATGCAGACCCGCTGCTGTTCGCCGCCCGATAGCTGTGATGGAATGTGATGAGGACGGTCCTTCAATCCGACGCGCTCCAGCGCCTCGAGGGCTTCGTTCTCGTCGGTCATGCTGTGGAAGTATTGCGCCAGCATGACGTTTTCAAGCGCGGTGAGGTAGGGAATCAGGTGAAACTGTTGGAAGACGAAGCCGATCTTCTCGGCACGGACACGCGTCAACTCGTTTGCCGGAATGTTCGCGACGTTCTGGCCGTCCAGCCAGATCTCGCCGGTCGAGGGTCGGTCCAGGCACCCTATCAAATTTACAAGCGTCGACTTGCCGGACCCGGAAGGCCCCATGATCGAGACCCACTCGCCGAAATCAACGGTCAGGGTGAAGTCGTCGAGAGCACGGATCATGCCGCCCTTGGCTTCCGCGCGAGCGGGATACAGGCGGCTGACGTTCTTGAGCTTGATCACCTTACTCTCCCTTCAAGATGATAGCGGGCTGGACGCGCCGCAACAATGACATGGGCACAATTGCGGACAGTAAAGCCACCGCGATGCTGCCCGCCAGAACGTACGGCAGCACGCTCAGGCGAGGCACGACGGACGCGTTGAAGTTCACGCGCCCGATCCAGGCCGCGATGCCAATGCCAATGACAAAGCCCAGAATCGCCCCCACAGCGCCGAGGGCGGCGGCCTCGGCTGCAAAGAATCCGCCAACCATGCGCTCAGACGCGCCTAGAGCTTTCATGATGGCAAAGTCGCGGCGGCGGTCGAAAACCCAACCTGTGAGCGTCGCCAAGACGCAGAGCGCAGCGGTCAGAATGATCAGAACCGCGGCGGCGTACAGCGTGGCGCGCGTCTTGCCCAGAACATGGGCTTCCCCTTCGACGATCTGACGGATGGGGTGCACGTCGGCGGTTGGAACGGCTTGTGCCATCTGGGTGATCAGGCCGTTAACTTCGTCCGTGGATCCGTTGGCCGCGACTTCGATGGTGGAGGGCTGAACGCCGGTCCAGGCAAAGAAATCCGGCATGGCGACGTAGACGCGGCTGTCCTCGGCGGAGCCTGTCTGAAGGGTCCCGGCGGGCGTGAGATGCAGGGTGTGCCCTTGAAACGTGAGATCAAACGGCTGGTTATCGGCGGAGACGACCGGCAGAGCGCGCATCCCTACTAGCGCCAGTTGTGGCCCATTTGGCCAGCCGCTCACCGACCACCAGCGATCGAGTTTCTCCACCCGCGCAAAATCAGTTCCCGCGACCACCACGGACTGTCCACTTGCGGTGCGGGCAACAACGTAAGCAAAAGGCACGGCCATGCCGCGCCCAGCTAACACCGCTTCAATCTTGCTAAGCGCGTCGGGGGGCAGGGAAGTCCCTTCTTTGCCGACAACGACAACGTTGGCGCCGTAGCTGCGAAATTCCTTCCGCAGCTTCGCCTGTACGTCGACATAGAGATTCATCATGGCCGTCGCCACGGCCGCGGCGACCACCATTGCGAGCAATGCTGATGCGGCTCGGCCACGGCGCATCACTGCCGCGCGCATCAACATCCGCAGGAACATCGAGATGTGAGCAGAGCCTTGCCGGCGCACGGCCGGACCGTTCGCTCTTGGAAGATCGCTCACGCATCCCCCCGCAAGGCAAAGACTGGATCGAACTGTACCGCGCGTCGAATGGCGGCGGCGCTTCCGGCAAACGTCACGATGACGGCGATGGCCAGGATGACGGGAAACAGCACGGGCTGGATGGTGATCTGAGAGTCGAAGATCGAGCGGCCGATGCGGTGGGCCAAAAAGGATCCCGCGAAGAACCCGGTTACGCCGCCGAACAACGCTAACAACGCGCTTTCGGCGAAGAACAAGGCTGCGACCGCAAAGTTTCCGGCGCCCAGGGCTTTCATTAGTCCGACTTCGCGACGCCGCTCGAAGATGGCAGTTGCCATTGCAGCGGAAACCGCTAACGCAGACGCGAACAGCGCAGCCAACGTGACCAGCAGCATCAGGCCTTTGATGCGCGACAGAACTGTACCTTCATTCTGAGCAACCTGCCGGATCTGCTCGGCGTGAGAATGCGGGATCGCCTCCTGCAACTGGTAGGCGATCGATTCAACATACGGTGAGCAGTACCAGCGATCGAATAGCTCCCCCTTCATCGTCTTCGGATCGCGGCGGGCCAGCGCATCTTCAGGCTTGGTCAGAGCGCTGACATAAATACGGCGCACAGCGCCGGCTTTCCCGAGCGCCTGTTGCGCGACTTGGAGGGGAGCGACAACCTGGTCATCTTCGGGGCCGCCGGTTGAGACGATTCCAGCTACGCGATGCGGCTGCCCTGAGATTTCAATAGAGCCGCCCGACTGGATCCCGAGTTTAGTCGCGAGGTGCTCACCCAATAGCACATCGCCCGAGTTATCTGCAGGCCATTCGCCTTGTACCTTCCACCAGGGATGGGTGGTGCGAACTCCCGTCGTGAATTCGTCCTTACCGAACGTAAGCTGTTTTGCGAAGTAGGTGCCCACCAAAGTCACGTCTTTGGATGTGCCGCCGCTTTCCAGGGAGACATTCACGGGCAACGTTGGCGAGAAGCCGAGAATGTTGTGCCGCCAGAATGTCCCTTTGATCTTGGGAAGGTCCGCTTCGTTCAGAAAACTGCCATCGCTGGGAGGCTTCAGGTTGACACCACCGATTTCCACATCAAGAGTGTCTTCCTGCGGCGTGACGAGAAGGTTGGCGCCGTACGACCTGAGCTCGCGGTTGATCTTGTCGCCGATATCGGTGGCCACGGCGATCATCGCGGTGGCGACCGCGACTCCCAGAGTGATAGCAATGCCTGCCAGCAGTTTGCGTCTCTTCTGCCGCCGAAAGGATTCGTAGAGGAGCCGCGCGAACATGATCTATTTTTCGAAGACGTGAGTGTGCGCCGCGACGTCAGCTTCGCGAATGATGATCGCGTCGGCGGTGGCCTCCGCCTGAAGAGGAATCGGATTGCAGCCGCCCGCCATACCCACCGATTGCGGGTTGATCGGCGCTGCGCAGTTCTTGCAGACCACTCCGGTCGTTCCTTTGTAGAAGCCAACCGAGCCGCAGATCTCGCAGGCATCGAGGACAGTGGCGATCTTACCGTCAGGCTTCTGATAGAGCCAGAAGCGGACGTCTACGCCATTTTCCTTGGCTTGGTAGAAGTGAATGTCGCCGTCCTGAACCTGGTTCAGGGGAATCGACACCTGGCCGTTGGTGAACGTGACCTCGGTGGCTTTCTGCGGAGCGCTGAGCGTCTTGGCGTAAATGAATTCCGCTGTCACCAGCATGATGAACAGGAACGAGCTCACATAGACGGAGCCCATCCAGAGCCGCTCGCGACGGGCACTCCATACGGCCTTGCGCCGGGCGGCAGGGGTAGCGGCTTCAGTGACGGGCTGACGCGACTTCACTTCGAAGAGCACCATCAGGGCGGCGAGGGCGAAGATTGTGATGAAAAAGAAAACGTCGTTGCGAACGATCGGGCCGATGAGCGCCATCTCCTGCTTCGACGAGGGAAGTACGCCGTTCTCGGAAAGCTCGTGCAGGCCGGAGATGATGAGTTGCGCGGCCACGAACCACAGGATCACCGTGGTGACCTTGAAGAACTTTTGCAGGTTGATGCGGACGCTTCCCTTGACGAACATCACGCCGAAACCGATGGCGGCCATCACACCGAGCAACGTCCCAATGAAGCTCATGAGCTCTGTGGAGTTCAGCGTCACCGCGGAGAGGATGAGGACGGTCTCCGCTCCTTCGCGCATCACCATCAGGAACACAAACAAGAAGACACCCAGACGCGAACCTTTGCCGGCCAGGACGCCCAGCTTGTTCTCGATTTCTCCCTTCATCTTCTTGCCGGTGCGCATCATGAAGATGATCATGGTGATCACGAAGAACGCCGCGGCCAGCATGACCCAGCCTTCGACGATGTCTTCATTCAGGTTGAAACGGGAGATGAGAATGGCAACGCCGATACTGCCAATGACTGCGGCTCCGAGGGCAGCGAAGACGGACCGGCGAAGATCATTGCGGCCGATCTTGGCCAGGTAGGCGAGCGTGATACCGACGATCAGGGCCGCCTCAACCCCTTCGCGCAGCGTGATGATAAAGGCCTGCAACATCTCAGGAATGGGTCCTTATGATTTTGAAAATGAATTTCAATTTCAACTTTATAAGGATAGCGTCCCCCGCCGGACCCCGTCAACGCATGAGATCACCCGCGCCGGTGATCCGCATCACAGGACGTGCTGCCCCGGAAGCTGTCACATCCGGCGAAGAAACCGTTGCGCAGCTTCAAGCTGTGGGAACAGCTTCTCTTCGGCGCGAAACTCGGCCGAATGCACGCATCGGCGGGAGCCGTTGAGCCTGACCGGATGACGCAGGTGCAGCATCTCGTGGTAGACGATGTACTCGATCGCATAACGGGGAACCGCAGGGTGGTCGAAGATCCGGCTGACTACGATCGCGTTGTGGGCGGGGTCATAGTGACCGAGCAGATTGCGTGCGCGCCCCTTGCTCCAACTCATTCGAGGCCTGGCCATCATGCCGCCGAAGTGACGAAGATTCAGTTCTTCAAAGACCAGATCCAGATCGTACGCCCGCCCTTTGGCGGATCCGATCTGCTTGCGCCCGCGAGCTTGGCGGACCAGGTGAGCCTTGCTGCGGATGTCGTGACTGTGAACGTAGCGGCGATACCGCGCCGCCTGCGTCCGCTCGATGGGTTTGCGGTATATCTTGGCCAGAAGAATGTGGGCGATCGCGCGTAAGACTGGCTCGGGCGCGCCTTCCAACAGGTCCGAGAGGCGTACAAGCAGCCTGCCCTCCCGAAGGCGGATCGTGTTGTTGATGTTTGCGAAGGCAAAGAATTCAATGACAAAAGGCGGCGGGCTAGTTCCAGGACGCAGTTCCCGAAAACATGCTTCGAAGATTGTGAGGATACCGTCTCTCACCGTGATCGTAGGTTAGCACGCGGATTTGCGGCTTCGTGGCGAGAACCTCAGCAACATCACTTACCTTTTTTCTTGGCGTGTTTCCAGGCCTCCTGTTCGTCGGTAAGCAGCTTGCGGTGATCTTCGGCGCCGGAATCAACCGACTCGATCGCGTCCGATAGCACGAACTGGTACTCCTCGGCTTCTTTCGGGGTGCTGCGGGAGTCGTCCTTGAGCGCGCGCAGCTTGGCTTGGAATTCCGTGTCCCCTTCGATCACCCACTTCAAGGCTTTTCTCAGGTCCGAGCGGCGCTCGACGAAGTTATCGAGATTGTCACTCAGTTCGTTGTAGACGGCCAGAAAGTCGGCCAGCATGTTGTGCGTCTGACGCGCGCGATCGGTGGTTTTCGGGTCGGACCGCATTTGCTCCAGGGAGACGAGCCGCGCGCGCGCAAACTGCACGTACAGCTTCATGCGGAGCTCGGGTTCGACTGCAGTATCGCGCAGCTGATTGATCTCGGGCGGGGTCAGGGGATCGTCGCGACGTTGCGCTCTTGAAACGGCGGGAACAGCGAGCGAGGTCCACAGCGCGAGCGCAAAGAAAATGCTTTTCATTTCGTGTTCTTGCCGAACATTTTGTTGAGGAGATCGGTACGAATTCTTTCGAGCGAATCGATCGCCGACTGAATCGGTGGCTGGTCGTCGTAAGCAACGCTGCGTTTAATGTCGGCCAGGCGGTGCGCCATCTTGCGCAAGGAGATTTCCGCGTTCTTGATCCGGTGCCCGGTTTGCCCGGCCGCCTCGCCAGCCTGTCCGGAATAAGAAACAACATCTTTCACAGCGGCCTGAGCCTCGTCCGCTTTGCCGGCGCGAAAGAGCTTGTCCGCCGCGGCGACTTGGCGGTCTGCAATCTCGAGGGCGATGCCGACTTTGTCTTCGGGACGGGCCGTCTGCAGGCGTGTTTTCAACTCCTCAACGGTGGGCTGGCTTGGCAGCGCGAAGCAGGCAACAACTACGAAAGAGAAGAACAGAGCTGATGCCCAAATGCGCATGCGTGCATTCACTTCTTCGGCTCGATGGTGATCAGTCGATGTCTCGCTTGCCACTCCTGATCAGGATACTTCCCGTTGGCCACCTGGAGGAAGAGGTGATAGTTGGCGGCGGCTTGATGGAAGTCCTTCAAGTGATCGTAGGCCGTGGCGCGCAGGAAGTAGCCTACGGGGATTTCGGGCAGAAACTTGGCGCGCATGTCGAGCGCCTTGATCGCCAACGGATAGTCCTGATTCTCATTGGCGGCGACGGCGAGGTCACCATAAGCGGCACCCCAATCGGGTTTCAGCCTCACCGCAGCCAGGAATTGCTGCTCGGCCTCGCTAAATTTCTTGACCTTCATGAGTGTCTGGCCGTACTGGTGGCGCAATTGCGGATCGTTGGGCTGAGCGGAGAGCAGCGAGCGGTACAGAGCATCGGCTTCCGCGTACTTTCCCGCGTTGAGATAGACATCAGCCAGATCGCGCCGAGCAGAGTTGTCATTCGGAGCAAGCTTTAGGCCAGCCTGCAATTCAGCAATCGCGTCATCGTACTTCTGATCGGCAGCGAACACGCGTCCCAGTTGAACGTGGGCGACAGGATCGTTGGGTCGCGCAGCGATCACCTTGCGCAGGTAGTCTTCGGCGTCCGGATATCGCTGGCTTCGCATGTAGATATTGGCCAGCCCCACCACCGCATCGCTTGAGTTGGGATCAAGGGCGAGGGCCTGCTTGTATTCCTGCTCCGCGTCGCCGAACTTACTTTGAGCCTCGTAGAGCTGACCGGCTGCAAGATGAGGTTCTGGATCTTTGGGTTGCAGCCCCGCAGCCTGGTGGTACGCGTCAATCGCTTCTGCAGGGTTCGTATCCTGCAGAGCGTGCGCGAGGGCCAGAAACGCGGTCGCACGTCCCTGGTCCACATGGCTGGTCGGTCTCAGTCTGGTGGCCGCTCGCAGAAATTCGTCCGCTCCAGGCTGCTTGTTCTTGGCGAGCATCAGGCCGAGATTCAGGTTCGATTCGAAAACATCGGGCTTCGCTTTTACCGATTCGCGGTAGGCAGTGATGGAGTCTTCGGGACTTTCAAGAGCGTTATAGACAAAGCCGAGATCGAACCATGCCTGATAGTTATTGGGCTGAGCGGCGACCAGTTTTTTCAGGAGTGGCTCGGCCGCGGCGAAATCTTTCTTTTCGATGAGCGCTTCGGCCTTGGTGAGTTCCGCCGGCTGGGATTGATCCTCGACTTGCACCTGGCGATGCCGGACCGTTTTCCCGGTAGATGTTTGAGCGACCAAGGAAGCCGCGCTGAGGCACAGAGCACAGGTCAGCTGCAAGCCTCTACTTGTGCCCATTGGAACTGGACGCTCCATTGCCGTTTAGCACCGCCGCCAGGTAGTGACCTGTGTACGAATTGGGAAGCTTCGCAATCGCCTCGGGCGTACCCGACCCAACAACGTAGCCACCGCGATCGCCGCCCTCCGGGCCGAGATCGATCACCCAGTCCGCGGTCTTAATGACTTCGAGATTATGCTCGATGACGACAATCGAGCCCCCTGCATCGATTAGACGACGGAACGCCGAGAGTAGTTTGCTCACGTCGTCAAAATGGAGCCCGGTGGTCGGCTCGTCGAAAATATACAGGACGCGGCGTTTCCTGCGAGGCATGTCGGCGGACGAGGAGGGCCTGCCGATTTCGCGGCCCGTGGGCTGCAGGTGCGCAGCCAACTTCATGCGCTGCGCTTCGCCTCCAGAGAGTGTCGTCGCTGATTGTCCCAGGCGCAGGTAGCCAAGCCCGACTTCTTCGAGGACGCGTAGCTTTTCGGTGATCTTTGGCACCTCGGCGAAGAACTTGAGCGCCTCTTTGACGGTGAGGTTGAGCACCTCGTGGATGTTCTTTCCCTTGTACCGAACCTCCAACACCTGCGGTTTGTAGCGAGTGCCTTTGCATTCCTCGCAGATCAACTCCACGTCCGCAAGAAACTGCATCTCGACGGTAACCGTGCCGTCTCCCTGGCATGTTTCGCAGCGGCCGCCAGGAATGTTGAATGAGAAGTGTCCGGCCGTAAATCCGCGCTTCTCCGCTTCCGGAAGCGAGGCAAACAACTCGCGGATCGCGTCAAAAGCTTTGATGTAAGTAACGGGATTCGAGCGCGGTGTGCGTCCGATCGGCGACTGATCTACAAGAATGACGTCGTCGAGATAATCCGCGCCCTCGACACTCTCCCAGGAGGGCGCGGCTGGCTGAGTGCCATTGTTTTGCTTCTTGGCGTGCGCTACAGCCTGGAACAGAACATCGTGCAGCAGCGTGGACTTCCCGGAACCCGAAACTCCGGTAATGGCCACCAGCATATTCAGCGGGATGTTCAGGTCGATATTCTTGAGGTTGTGCGCGCGAGCGCCCTGGATCTTGATCATCTGCGATCCGGGCTTACGACGTGTCGTCGGTAACTGGATACGCAATTCATGCGACAGATAACGCCCGGTCAGCGACGACGGCGATTTTTCGATCTCTGAGTATGTTCCGGCGGCGATCACCTTGCCGCCGTTTTCACCGGCACCGGGTCCCAAATCCAGAATGCGATCGGCGGCCTTCATGATGTCGGGATCGTGCTCCACCACGAGAATCGTGTTACCGAGGTCGCGCAAGTCATGGAGAATCTTAATCAGACGATGGGTGTCCCGGCTGTGCAGCCCGATCGACGGCTCATCGAGAACGTAGAGCGTTCCCACAAGTCTTGATCCCAGCGAGGTCGCTAACTGAATACGCTGTGCTTCGCCTCCAGAAAGAGTAGAGGCCAGCCGGTCGAGTGTGAGGTACTCAAGGCCGACATCGTTTAAGAAGCGCAGGCGCTCACGAATTTCCACCAGCAACTTGTCGGCGATTGCGGATTCCTGCGGGGACAACTGCAGGGTGTCGAAGACCTTGGCCGCTTCTTCCACCGTGAGGCTGCATACCTCGCAGATGTTCTTTCCGTTGATACGCACCTGTTGCGCTTCGAGACGCAGACGAGCGCCTCCGCAGGTCGTGCACATCGAATATCCCCGATAGCGGCTGAGAAATACGCGCACGTGAAGCTTATATTTCTTGCGCTCCAAATGATTGAAGAAGCCGCGCACGCCCGGAAACTTGCCTTCGCCATCGACGATGATTTTCTGGTGCTCCGCGTCCAGTTCCGACCACGGAACGTCCAGCGGGATCTTTGCCTGCTTGGCGAAGCGCTTGAGTTCGGTGAACAGTGGCCGGTACTTCGGCTTGGTCCACGGCTCGATGGCACCTTCGTTCAGAGTTTTCGACTTGTCGGGAATAACGAGATCGAGATCGAAATCGATCGTATTGCCAAAACCCTGGCATCGCGGACAGGCGCCGTAAGGGTTGTTGAACGAAAACAGGCTCGGCTCTGGCTCGTCGTAGCGGATGTGGTCCGTTTTGCATTCGAACCGTTGGCTGAAGCGCAGGCGCTGGGGCTCGCCCCCCACGTCGCCGGGTGCCGTTTCGAAGATTACCTCTCCGGATTCCCGGTATGCCATTTCGATCGCATCCACGATCCGTGCACGAGCGTCGGCCGAAACCACGAGGCGGTCGACGAGAACAAAGACTGGAGCGCTGAAGTCGATGTCGAGCAATGATTCGGGAGTGGAGAATTCGAAAATCTGACCATTCTGATAGAGCCGGTTGAATCCTCTGGTGCGCAGGTCCAGCAGGCGTGTTTTCAGCACATCTGACGGAAAGGTTTTGGTATCGGACTCTGCCTTCTTCCTCGTGCGGCCCTTCTTCTTCTCGTCAGCGGCCGGTTGCAGCGCCACGCTCTGTAGCGGAAAGAACACCTGCAGGCGTGTCTGCTCGGCCATGGCCATGATGCCATCAGCCACCTCGTCCACCGAGTCTTTCTTAACTTCCTGACCGCATTTCAGGCAATACGTGTGCCCGATTCTGGCAAACAGGAGACGCAGGTAGTCGTAGATTTCCGTAGCGGTCGCTACCGTTGACCGGGGATTGCGCGTGCTGTTCTTCTGTCGAATCGCAACTGCCGGCGCAATCCCGTCAATCGCGTCGGCGTCGGGCTTCTCGATTCGTTCCAGAAATTGGCGGGCGTAGGCCGACAGCGACTCGACGTATCGGCGCTGGCCCTCGGCATACACCGTGTCGAAGGCGAGGGACGACTTACCCGATCCGGAGACACCCGTCACGACCGTCAGGGTATTGTGGGGTATCGAAACGTCGATGTTTTTGAGATTGTGTACGCGGGCGCCGCGGACAGTAATGCTTTCACTCGGCATCTTCACCAGGGACCGACGCGGCCCGCCATGCCGTTCATAGCCCGAGGGTCTACAGCAGCTTCAGCGGGTCCACGGAATCCCTTTATTATACGGCACGAGAGGCAAAGGGTTCTTCGTCGCGCTCCATTGCTCGCAATTCCGTATCGAAGATTGCCACTCCATCGATTCTTTCCCCTTCAACGCTTCGTTGCTCAGACCGAGGTGCGAACAGAATCGCCAGAACGGCGCCCAAGCCGAGGCCCGCGAAAAGAAATGTGACTGCTGTCGGAACGTCATATCGCTTCATTAAATCCTCCTACTCAATCTTGGATGGCTATCGAGAACACGGGGCTGCGACGATGGCCGCTCTAGTCCCAGAGGTATGCGTCGCGAACTCGGCGCGTTCTCCGTGTCAGGAGACCAGCTCGATGCTCTCGACGTGGAGAATGTTGGACGCATCGAGACTGCCGAGGATCTTCACGTGTTTGCCGAGATAGTCGCGGACTTTGCTGTCATCATCGACCTTGTAGCTCACCTTCGAGGTTGGATCCTGCAGAGCCAGTCGCTTGCCTTCCTTAACAATCACACCCGCGAAGGCTTTCTGTTGCGCCTGAGTCGTATTCTCCTGCTCAGCGCGACGCTGCGGCTGCTCAGACTGCTGTGACTGTGCTTCCTGCGCGCACAGGACTCCGGTGCTCGCTGTAGCCAAAATCATCGCGAGAAATAAACCACGAAGGAAATTTGCATTCATACGGTTTTCTCCTCTGCATCGATTCGTTTTCTCTTGACGAACGGAGCACATGCGGTTCCAAGAACGTGACTTGCAAGTTGATGCAAACAGGAAAGGGCGAGGAGTTTCACCCAGTGAATTTTTCGCGCGGTGATGGAAATATCTGCATGGCAGGGATCTCCCCTCAAGGCATCGACACATGCATCCGCCGCGCAGATCGTTCGCGTAATCCGGGAAAAATTGTTCTTGGTATCACAGTGGCTATCAGGGCTTTTCCGGATCACGCACACGTGGCCGGTCACATGCAACACGTTGTCGGCAAGCACCATCCAATTCGAGGCGCACGCACCGTCATTCACAGAGCGCAATCACCGAGCCAGGAGACTGTACACTTTGACGTTTCAGGAATCGCGCACAGCAGCCTATGGTTTTTTCCCTGACGAGTCACAACTCGAAAATGTTCTTCGTGCGCTTAACGTTGCTGGATTCGAGAATGAGGACCTTTGCGTGCTCATTGCGTCGGAGCACCCGATCGCCGAACGGATCCGAGGCCTCGATTGCACGAAAACCCATGATCTGCCCACGGATGCCAGTCCCGAGCGCGTGATTGCATGGCTTTCAAGTTATGGGGCAGTGGTGATTCCGGATGTCGGCTTTTTTGTGGGGTCACGCCAGTACATGCAGGCTCTCGCTCTTCCCGTAGAACTTTTGGCGACGTCCGAGAGAGGAGTTTTCGCGGGGCTGGGAATCTCGCCCTCCGTCGCAGCCCGGTACGAGGGCCGGATGCGCGACAAGTCGAGTTTCGTCTTTGTCAGTTGCGATGATCTGGCGCAATCCGAGTGGGCTCGCGAACTGCTCAGCACGATGGGCGCGGAAGAGGTTAGCTTGTTGCGCCAGGAGAGCGACAGTCAGACAGGGCAGGGAGGAACAAAGCCTCTCGCGAATTAGGCACGCGGCTGCGAATCTCGTTCTTCGTCTCTTCTGCGACCGTAACGAAACGCCAGCCCCACACCGACGCTCATGAATCCGAGCGGAGGGAGCAGAAGGACAAGCACGCCCCTGCTGATGGCACGCTGACCATCTTTGGTGGCCCCGGCGGCATTGGAGTAGCACATCGCGCAGCCTTGCGAGAACGCAGGCATCGCCCAAAGTGATAGAACTCCTGCGAGGATGAGGAAGCGAAGCTTCATTTCACACCCAGCCTAATAATGCGGTCCGCATCCGGGAAGAAGAAAATCCACATCAGAGCAAAGCACGCGGATACCGAAACAATGAGGAGCCAGCGCATCGTGCGAATCTCAGATTTCAGGTGCATGAAGTAGAGCGTAATTAGGGCAGCTTTCACAACCGATAAGACGAGCAGCACTTCCAACATCCGTACCGGCTGTAGAACCTGCTCGTAGGCTAGGACGACTTCCACCCCGGTCAAGAAGATCAGGCCGGCCCAGACCCAGAAATAAACCGCTTTGCTTTCGTCGTGAGCGACATCGTGCATGGAGCAATCCTTTCCTGGTCGGCTTAGATCTTCGTGGACATCAGATATACGAGTGGGAAGATGAACATCCACACCAGATCAACGAAGTGCCAGTACAATCCGGCCACCTCAACGTCGTGGGCGTCGTAATCCTTGGGTTTCAGGAACAAGATGATCGCCGAGACGACTGCGCCAATCAACAGAACGTGGATGCCGAAATGGAAGACGCTGCCCGCAGGCGTCATGAGGAACCCAATCAACCATAGAGCAAGCAGCACGGGCAGAAACTTTTTCCGCAGGGCAATCACGCCCAGATAGATGATTCCGATCGTCACGTGCAGCATGTGCATTCCGGTGAGAGTGAAGAACGTCCCGCCAAACTGCGGGACCGTCGCAGCCCACGGATTGCTGGATGGCATCATTCCCTCGCCCATGAGCTTGGTCCATTCCATGGCATGCAGGACGGTAAATGCCGCGCCGAAGAACATCGTGGCCAGCAGCCAGTTGCGTGTCCACGCTTTGTCGCCGCGATTGGCCGCGAGGACACCCAGCACCATGGTGAGAGAGCTTGACAGCAAACAGGCCGTCATCACTGTGGCGTTCGCAATGCTCTCTTTGTGGAACGGGGTGGGCCACGCAGGATTCGCGATGCGGTTGTAGCTGTAGGCGAACAGCAGCGCTCCGAAGGTCAGGGAATCGGAAGCGAGGAACAGCCACATCCCGATCTTCTTTGAATAGGTGCCGAATAGTGACGGCTCGAAAGCGTCTTGCGACGCCACATGTTCCACCGTAGCCATCGTCAGGCTTCTCCTTATCGAACGAGCGAGATTCAAATTAACGAGCGATCAGCAAAATGGCAAAGATGTAGATCCAAAGGAAACTCATGAAATGCCAGTACCAGGCAGCTACATCGATCACGATCCGTCGCGATTCGATCGGACGATCGAGCAAAGTCGTCGCCGCAGCGTAGACCAAGGCGATCACCCCGCCGGCCAAGTGTACTGCGTGAGTCCCCAACAGCAAGTACGTAAATGAATTGCTGGGATTCTTGTTCACGAAGGCATGTTGTTGTTGAAGCACACGCCAAACCAGAAACTGGCCCACAAGAAATCCCAGACCCAGAACAACTGTACTGCTCAGCCACGGAAAGCGTTTGTCATCGCCGAGGGAAACGCCCGGAATTGATTGTACGGGCTCGAGTGCCATTTGCCGGGCGATATCGCGGCGCGCTAGTTCTATTGTGATGGTGCTTGCCAATAGGATCCCCGTATTGATGAGAAGGAGAGTCCACGGCAACTGGATCGGGATCCAGTCTCGCGAATAGGTGTTGGTTTGCTGATCGAAAGTGGGCAGCCCGCGCCGCACGAGCAGTGCGCTGGTGAATCCCACGAACAACATAACCACTGCGGTGAGACCAACCACCAGCCCCAGCCGTGCCCGGCGGAGCCTCTCCCCATAATCGGATGACCCGTTACCGCCGCGGTTCCCGTTTCCGCCACCACCAAACGAGGGCGGATCGCCGCCACCGGTGTCGCGGCTTCGAGGGGCCTTCACTACAAGATTCGGACTCAAGGTTGCCATACCTGATTGGGCCTAGTGAGCTGCACTCGGGCTGACCGCGGGATCGGTCTGCATCACGAAATCGCGGGCAGCGCCCGGCACTCCGTACTCATAAGGCCCGTTGTGCACGACCGGCGTATGTCCGCCGAAGTTATCGTGCGGTGGCGGGGTGGCCGTAGTCCATTCCAGTGTGGTCGCGTCCCAGGGATTGTCGGACGCCTTTGGGCCGCGAAACATACTCCAGAACAGATTGATGACAAAGATCACTTGCGCGCTGATCGTGATGAACGCGGCGTAAGTGATGAACCGGTTCAGTGGAATCAAGTGGTGCAGGTACGCGACCTCGGTGAATTGCGAATAACGCCGCGGCTGACCGGCCATGCCCAGATAATGCATCGGCATAAAGATCGAGTAGGTTCCGACGAACGTGAACCAGAAGTGAATCTTGCCCAGGGTTTCGTTCATCATGCGGCCGAACATCTTGGGAACCCAGTAGTAGGTTGCCGCAAAAATTCCGAAGATCGCCGCCACGCCCATGATCAGGTGGAAGTGGCCGACAACGAATGCTGTGTCGTGCAAAGGGATGTCGAGGGTTGGCTGTGCCAGGAACGGACCGCTCAGGCCGCCCGAAACAAACAGCGACACGAAGCCGATGGCAAACAGCATCGGCGTGTACAGGCGGATGTTCCCCCGCCACAATGTGCCAAGCCAGTTGAAGGTCTTGATTGCTGAAGGCACACCGATGCACATGGTGAGGATGGAAAACGCGAAGGCCGACCACGGGCTCATGCCGCTCATGAACATGTGGTGTCCCCACACCATGAAGCCCAGGAAGCCGATGGCCAGCATTGCGTACACCATCGCCTTGTATCCAAAGATGGGCTTGCGCGAGAAAGTCGAGAGCAGTTGGGAAGCCACGCCCATGCCGGGCAGGATTGCGATGTAAACCTCGGGATGTCCGAAGAACCAGAACAGATGCTGCCAGAGCAGCGGCGACCCGCCGCGATGGCCCATGAGCTGTCCGTTCACCACGACCAGCGGAACGTAAAAGCTGGTCCCGAGATTGCGATCCATCAGCAGCAGGATTCCCGCGGAGAGAAGAACGCCAAACGCCAGCAAACCTAGAATCGCCGTGATGAACCACGACCAGACCGTCAGTGGCATGCGCATCATCGACATGCCCTTCGCACGGAGGTCGAGTGTCGTCGTGATGAAGTTGAGCGCGCCCATCAGGGAGGCCGCGCAAAAGATCGCGATGCTCGTGATCCAGAGGTCGGCGCCTAAGCCTTCACCCGGCCCGGTCGATTGCATCGCGCTGAGCGGCGGATATCCCGTCCAACCATGGAGCGGCGCGCCGCCGGTCACGAAGAACGCGGCAATCATGATCACGAAGGCTACGAACGTCGTCCAGAACGACAACATGTTCAGGACAGGGAACGCCATGTCGGGCGCGCCAATCTGAATCGGCAGAAAGTAGTTTCCGAATCCGCCCTGCGGCGCCGTTGTCAGCACAAAGAACACCATGATCGTGCCATGCATGGTCAACAGGCTGAGATAGGTTTCCGGCTGAATGTGGCCAATAAAGGGCAGGTTCGCCTCGGGCCAGATCAAGTGAATGCGCATCAGGAGCGAGAGGATCATGCCGACCCACACCGCCGTCAAAGCCAGAAAGAAGTATTGGATCCCGATGACCTTGTGATCGATGCTGAAGATATATTTCCGAATGAATCCCTGGGGCCCTGCGTGTGCGTGGATGACTTCCGATGTTGCCATTATTGTTTCTCCGCCTCCCGTGCCGCCAGCCACTTGTCGAAATCCTCCTGGCTGACGACTTTCACCATGCCGTGCATCTTGTAATGTCCCAGCCCGCAGAGTTCGGCGCAGGCAATTTCGTAGTCGCCGATCTCGGTAGGCGTGAAATGCATGTGTATGGCTAGGCCGGGAACAGCGTCCTGCTTGAAGCGGAAGTTAGGAACGAAGAAGCTGTGGATCACATCCACCGCTTTCAAAGTTAAATCGACCTCGCGATGGACAGGCAGGAACATGGTGCCCGTGACGACGTCATCTTTCGCCGCCGGGTCCGAAGTATCAAGGCCAATCGCGGCTTCGCTTCCCGAGGACGGGTCCATCAGCTTTGGACTCGTCAGCCCGAATTTTCCGTCGGGTCCGGCGTAGCGGAAGTACCAGGCGAACTGCATGCCCGTCACTTCGACCGGGAGCGCGCCTTCGTGAGCCGGCTCGAAACGCTCGGCCGCCCAGATCCGACTGCCCATCAGGTTGAGGCCGACAAACAGGATGGCGGTCAGCAGGGTCCAAACCACTTCCAGCGTCGTATTGCCGTGCGAGTATTCCGCCTTGCTGGGCTGGCCTCGATCGCGGTACTTCCACACGAAGTACCCGAGCGAACACTGCGCTAGGACAAACACGATGCCCATCACCACATAAGTGAAGGCAAATTGCTGATCGATGCCCGCCGCCGCGGCGGAAACGCCTGCCGGCAACCACCACGTTTTGGCGATAAAGAAGTAGGTGCTGGCAAAGGTAATCAGCCAGATGACCACGAGAAGAGCGAGGCCCATTTACCACGACCTCCAGGGTGCCTGGATTTCCCACACCGCAGCGCAATCGACACGGAAAACTGCGGATGGCCGGGAAGTCTATCACATGCATGTGTGACAAAAGCAAGACGCTTTGTCGTGTGAAGGCCACACGAGAGGACGGGTAATCCTACTTGAATCCAGAGAGGCGCTACTATGGTTCACGTATGGTCCAAAAATCTCGCGGCCACGGCCACGACACACGCTACGTGCGCCTTCAGAAAAACTATTGCTTCGCCTGCGGCAAGGACAATCCCGATGGCATGCGCCTGAAGTTCGACTACGACGAAGACCGGGACTGCTTCGTCTGCCGCTTTCGCCTGAGTAAGCGCTTCACCGGACCTCCGGGACACTGCCACGGCGGGATCATTGCGACCATCCTCGACGAAGCCATGGGCAAGGTGAATAAGCTGCGGCACGTGATCGCACTGACATCGGAAATCACGGTGAACTACATCAAGCCGGTGCCGTTAAACAAGCCGCTGCGGGTCGAGTCCCGAGAGGTCAGCGTGAGGGGGCGCAAGCACATCAACATGGCCGAGATTTTGAACCGGAAGGGCGAAGTCCTTGCTCGCGGCAAAGGGCTGTTCATCGCCATCGATCCCGAGAAAATGTTCGCGAAATTCGTGGAGAAATAGATAACTGTGGAGAAACGGGCGTCGCCGCCCTCCCGTCGAGGGTCGCTAAACCTTCAACGCCCTCACTAACTCCTCAATGCCTCGCCGCAGTTCTTTCGGCTCCACTGCCGCGAAGCCCAAGATCAATCCTTCCCGCCGGGAACGGCCCGATGCGTACTGACTGAGGGGCACAACTTCGACGTCTCGAGCGGACGCGAGTTCGGCAATGCGCTCTGCTTTTCGCCCATGCTTGAGCCAGCCGACGGTTTGCAGACCGGCTTCAACGTTAGAAATCTCAAGCGCATCGCCCAGACGATCCTTTGCACATTCGAGCAACACCGACAACCGCTCGGCATACAACTCGCGCATGCGCCGAATGTGGCGAGCAAAGTGCCCTTCAGTGATGAAGTCGCACAGGATGGCTTGCTCGAGCAGCGGCGGATGATGCGTGCTCACCGATTCAGCCGCGGCGAAGACATCGACCATCTCTGGCGGGACCACCAGATATCCCAAACGCAGGGCAGGGAAGAGCACCGCACTGAAGCTCCCCGCAAAGATCACCACGCCCGATCGGTCCAGTCCCTGCAGCGCCGGAACTGGACGTCCTGAATAGCGATACTCGCTGTCGTAATCATCTTCGAAGATGAGCGTTCCTGAGCGACGTGCCCATTCCAGCAACGCGAGCCTTCGGCGCAGCGTCATCGTGACACCCAGCGGAAACTGGTGCGCCGGCGTGACGTAGACCAACCGCGGTGGCTCCCATTTATTGCGCCCACGATCGAGATCCAAACCTTCGCCATCTACCGGGACTGGACAGATGCGCGCGCCCACCGCCCGAAACACAACGGAGGCTCCGGGATAACCGGGTTCCTCGGTCCACACCTGCTCACCGGGATTGAGAAGAATTCGAGCGGTGCGGTCGAGTGCTTCCTGTGCGCCAGAGAGAATGAGCACCTGCCCTGCAGAACACTTCACGCCGCGCGAGCTGTTGAGGTAGTCGGCGACCGCTTGCCGCAAGGGCCGGTACCCGAGCGCCTCGCCCCCTGCAAGCAGGTTCGCCGAGACGCGACGCAGACGTCTTGCCGCCACCTGCGCCCATAATGTGGTCGGGAACATGTCGAGCGCCGGCTGGTTGGGACGAAACGCCCGCAACGGCCGCTGGGCTGTGCCACGAAAGGGCTGAAGGCGCCGCGCGTATTCTGACAAAGCGATCCGTCGATGCGGCAGCCGCTTTTCAGATCGTGGCCCGCGCACATCAAGCAACTGCTCCGGAAGAACCTTGCTCACATAGGTTCCGGATCCAGCCTTGCCTTCTACATATCCTTCCGACTTCAGCTGATCGAAGGCGGTGACGATCGTCGCGCGAGACAGGCGATACGCAGTCGCGAGATCGCGCGTGGCAGGCAATCGAGCGCCGGGACGCAAACGGCCCTCGAGGATCGCCGCTCTCAACTCGTCGTAAAACCAGCGATAGAGACTTGCCCCGCGCCGCGGCGCGGGCAAATTCAACGGTAATGACGTAATTTCGCGCGGCATAAAAGTGGTATGGACAGAATACCGTAAATGGATAGTGCGGCAAGACCAATTCTGATTTACGCTTTGATAAAGAAACTGGCAGGACAGGAAATCCCGGGACGCACATAAAAATCAAGCCTCCCGTTGAACAGAAAGGTATTTCAAGATGGCCGAAAACAATGGTTCTCGGAACGTAAATTCCACCAGCCTGCGCCTGAAGACCGGCTTGGCCGAAATGCTCAAAGGTGGTGTCATCATGGACGTCACCGACGCCCGCCAGGCCGAAATCGCCGAGCGCGCCGGCGCGGTGGCCGTCATGGCGCTCGAGCGCGTACCCGCCCAGATTCGCGCCGAGGGCGGTGTAGCCCGCATGGCATCGCCGAAGAAGATTCGCGAGATCATGGCAGCGGTCTCGATCCCGGTGATGGCCAAGTGCCGCATCGGTCATTTCGCCGAGGCACAAATCCTGCAGGAGCTCGGCGTCGACTACATCGACGAATCCGAAGTTCTTACGCCCGCTGACGAAGCGCACCATGTCGACAAGCACGCGTTTAAAGTTCCGTTCGTTTGCGGCGCGCGCAATCTGGGCGAGGCCCTGCGCCGTATTGCCGAAGGCGCAGCGATGATCCGCACCAAGGGGGAAGCCGGCACTGGTGACGTGGTCCACGCCGTGAAGCACATTCGCCAAATCGTTCAGGAAATGAAGATCCTCACTGTGCTGGGCGAAGAAGAACTCTATGCGAAAGCGAAAGAGCACCAGGCGCCATACGAGCTGATCCGCATCGTGGCGAAGGAAGGGAAGTTGCCGGTGCCGAACTTCTCTGCGGGCGGAATCGCCACGCCGGCGGACGCATCGCTCGTGATGCAGTTGGGGGCGGAAGCCGTTTTCGTTGGCTCCGGCATCTTCATGAAGAACTCGACCGAATTCGCCGACCCCGTCGAAGCCGAAAAGCGCGCGACCGCTATTGTCCGCGCCGCGACGCACTATCAGGACCCTAAAGTATTACTTGAAGTCAGCGAGAATTTGGTCGGTGCGATGAAGGGACTGGCGATCTCGAGTCTTGACGAAGCGCACCTGCTCCAGACCAGGGGATGGTGAAAAGCAGCGTTCGCTCGATCGTCAGCAGTCAGCATTCGGCACTCAGCATTCAGCCACCACGGCATGACTGAGTGGTGACGGCTGAGTGCTGGCGGTTGCCGACGACCAACGACCAAGGACCAACGACCACATGAAGATTGGTGTTCTCGCAATCCAGGGCGATTTTGATGCCCACAAAAAGCGCCTCGAGGAACTTGGGGCGGACGTAGTGCTGGTCCGCAAGCCCGAGCAGTTCGACGAAATCGACGGCCTGGTGATTCCGGGCGGCGAGTCGGGCGCGTTCCTGAAGATTCTCGGCGAGCGTGGCTTCGCCAAGCTGAAAGAATTCGTCCGCCTCAAGCCGACCTTCGGCACTTGCGCCGGCGCCATCATGCTCGCGAAAGAAGTCAGCAACCCCGAGCAGCCCGGTCTTGGCGCGCTCGACATTGGCATCCGGAGAAATGCCTACGGCCGCCAGATCGACAGTTCGATTCGCGAAGGGCAGTTTGGCGGCTCACCCCTCGAGATGGTTTTCATTCGCGCACCGAAGATCGAGCGTGTCGGCCCACAGGTTGAAGTGCTCGCGACTGAAGGGAAAGATCCTGTTGCCGTCCGACAGGGAAGAGCGATGGCTGCCACCTTCCATCCGGAGTTGAGCGACGATGCTCGGGTACACAAGAGGTTTCTCGATCTGGTGAGGAACGGTCACAAGTAGCCGGTCAACACATTCTTCCTTCCTGCGCCCAACCTGTTTAGGTCTCGGAAGCCACACTCTCACAACTCCACCGATTCACCGCCCCAATCCTCCGGCCGGGCGTCGGCGATGGATTGCGTGAAGGTCCACGTGTAGCCGTTGAAATCCTGCGCCGAGTATTGGCGTTCACCGTACGGATAGTCCTGAGGCGGCCGCGTGATCACCGCTCCGTGCTGCCGAGCGCGCTCATGGTGCGCGTGCACGTCTTCAACTCGGACCATCACGGACATCTCGCAAGTCCTCGAAGACTCCGGATCCTTCTGTTCCGTGACGACCATCGCCCCATCCCCGATGTGCATCTGCACCCGGTGATTGCCGATGAACAAGCGCACACGAAATCCGAAGGCGGCGCACAGCCAGGCGGCCGCGCGCCGGACATCGGGATAGGCAACTTGCGGAATCACAGTCGACTGGGGGACCGATCGGTTTCGAATCACGGCAACCTCCGGGAAGTAAGTGAGTTTACCGGGAATTGCAATGCCAGGCGTGCCGCTAGAATTTTGTCCTTGACATCCACAATCATGTAACCGTACAGTTACGCATCATGCGGAACCAATCGGTTACATATTCCGCGGAGGCCACCTTCAACGCTCTCGCCGACCCCACCCGGCGGGCGGTGCTCGATTTGCTCCGCAGAGGCCGCCAGCCTGCCGGGCAGATCGCGCAGGCGTTTCCCGTCTCGCGGCCCGCGATTTCCAAACACCTTCGGCTGCTGCGCCGCGCGCACCTGGTGAATGAGCACCGCGAAGGCCGGCACCGTTTCTATCGTCTGAATCCCGAGCCTTTGCGCGCGGTCGATTCGTGGCTGGAGCAATACCGCGCTTTCTGGACGACCAGTCTGAATAACCTGAAATCCTTCGTTGAAGCGGAGTACGCCAAGGAACTCGCCGAGCAGGGCAAGTCACTCGAGTCGGGACCGAGTGCATCGCGGTTCGTCGCTTCACATCCGGACGCCCACAAGTCTGAAAGTTCCCGAAAGCCAAAAGAAAAATACGCCGGCGTTGAACAGAACCGCAGCGGGCATCGTCCCCGAAAAACCGGAACACGCAGAAAAGGAGATCGTCAATCATGAAATCCACTCGCATCGCGCTCGTTGTTCTTCTCACCGCCGCAACCACTGCGGCGTTCGCCCAATCGGACGCCAAGAAGACCTTTGACCAGATCAAATCGCTGGATGGCAGTTGGCAAGGGAAGGCCTTGGGCAGAGATCTGAGAGTCACGTTCCGCACCACTGCGGGAGGCTCGGCCGTGATCAGTGAGATCACGGCGCCGGAGACCATGGTCACGATGTTTCATGAGGACAATGACCGCGTCCTGGCCACACATTACTGCGCGGCCGGCAATCAGCCTCGCATGCAGGCCAGCATGTCGCCGGACGGCAAGACCATCACGTTCACGTTCGTCGACGCCACCAATCTCGCGACGCCAAAGACCGGTCACATGACCAGTCTTGTCATTACGATTCCCGACTCGGACCACCACATTGAAGACTGGACCTTCACGAAAGAGGATGGGCAACTCATGAAGGAACACTTCGACCTCACCCGCGCTCACGGATCACTCTAGAGGACTGACTACCCTGCCCAAGGAGCCGCGATGCCGAAGACAATCATTACTGCTGATCGCGATGCGGTGGTCTCGGAGATCGAGATCGCCGCGCCTCCCGACCGCGTATTCGAAGCGCTCGTCAACCGCGACCAGGCGCTGCAATGGGGCAACAGCGAGGCTTTTCAAATTATGCAGTGGGAGTTTGATGCGCGACCCGGGGGCAAATGGCGATTTCTGTCTCGCGAACAATCGAGTACTCGCGAGTTTGATCATCACGGTGAGGTGGTGGAAGTCGATCGCCCGCGGGTTCTTGCCTACAGTTGGTACGCGAACTGGCACAGCGATCCTTCGCATCGCACTCTGGTGCGCTGGGAACTCACACCGACGCCCACCGGGACGCACGTCAAATTGACACATAGCGGCCTCGCCGCTTTACCAGACGCATGCACTGGCTACAGCCAAGGCTGGCCCGGCTTGCTGGAGCAAGTGAAGAACTTCGTCGAGCCAAAGAAAGACAGCTAAGGAGCACCTTATGGCTTCCATCGTCGGAACTCCCGATCAGGACGCGCTGGTCAGCGAGATTCACATCGCCGCTCCGCCCGAGCGGGTGTTTCAGGCTCTCATCGACCCTGCTCAGGCGATGCAGTGGTGGACCTCACCCGAGTGCCCGATCGAGGCGTACTCCATCGAGCCGAAGACTGGTGGCCGTTGGCGCTATGACACGAAGAACAGCAACTTGAGTGTGAACGGCGTCTCGAAGTTCCACTGCGAGGGTGAGGTGCTCGAATATGATCCTCCGCGTGTGCTCGTGTACACCTGGATTGCCAACTGGCACGAGAAGCCCGCGCAACGGACTGTTGTTCGTTGGGAACTTGCGGCGAGCAAGGGGGGCACGCTCCTGCGCGTCACCCACAGTGGCCTCGCCGATCTGCCCGTCTCGCGCAAAGACTACGCCGGTGGATGGCCCGGGGTCGTGGCCCAACTTAAAGCATTTGTTGAACACAGATCGGAGGTGTGACCACGATGGCTTCCATGGTTCTGACACACGACGGGGATGCAATTGTCAGCGAGATTTACATCGCTGCCCCTCCCGAGCGCATCTTTCAAGCGTTGGTTGAACCGCAACAAGTGCTTCAATGGTGGGGGCAAGCTGGCATCTATCGTTGTACCCAATTCGAAGCCGATTTGCGTCCGGGCGGCAAATGGCGGAGCGCGGGCGACGGTGGTGACGGCGGTCAGTTCGCGGTAGTGGGCGAGTACCTGGAAGTCGATTCCCCGCGCCTGTTGGTCTATTCGTGGGTCGCGAGCTGGACGGGTGCTGTGAAGACCACCGTCCGCTGGGAACTCGAGCGAACCAACAATGGGACGCTAGTAAGAATCCGGCATAGCGGACTCGCGGCTCATCCAGAAGTGGCGCAGAGTTACCGAGGCTGGCCGAGGATGTTGGGCTGGCTGCGGGCGTTCATCGAAAAGGGAGAGACGGTCGCAATGCGCACGCAGATGTCGGCTTAGCGCGTTGCCGTCGTGATCACCAAAAGATCGAATCGCACGATATCGCAACGAGAGGAGCTTTCATGGCAACCGCAGCGATCACTCCCGACCAGGATGCAGTCGAAGCCGAGATCTTCGTCGCCGCTCCTCCCGATCGCGTTTTTCAGGCGATTACCGACCCCACTCAGCTTTCGCGCTGGTGGGGTCAGGCTGGACTCTACAAGATCACGGAGAGAACTTCCGACCTCCGCAAAGGCGGCAAGTTCTCCAGCATCGGCGTGGGGGCCGACGGCACAAAGTTTCGCGTCGACGGAGAATACCTGGAAGTCGATCCTCCGCGCTTGCTCGTGCACACCTGGGTCTCCAGCTACGGCGGCCCTCCGCAAACGATTGTTCGCTGGGAACTCGAGTCTCGCGATGTGCACGGCCTGCAATCTTCCGGGCCTCGCCGCATGGGCACGGGCACAGTCGTGAGGCTTCGTCACACAGGCTTCGCAGGGCATCCGGAATCCTGCGCCGCTCACGGCGACGGATGGATTCGTGTCCTCGGCTGGATGCAGGCCTTCGTCGAAATTGGCGAAACGGTCGAGACGCGCCCGAGTGTGGCGGCCAAATAGGCTGCGATTCAGGGAACTGGCATCGCCACGGAATTCGCGCGCTACTTCACGCCCTTCTCCGGGTCCCATGACCCTTGCAGTTTGCGCACGAAGACAATCTGGCCGATGTTGATACGCCTGCATCCCCGCGAGGGATCGCCCGCCAGGTCTGGAACCTGCGACCCGTAAGGCCATTCGGCCTGTGCGATATACTGAAGCTGGGATGGCTGGGAATTCCGACAAGAAGTTCTACCTCGAAACCTTCGGCTGCCAGATGAACGTGCATGACTCCGAAAAGGTCATCGGCACGCTCCTATCCGAAGGGTATCGCCAGGTTCCGACCGTCGAGGAAGCCGATCTCATCCTCTACAACACCTGCTCCATCCGCGACAAAGCGGAGCAGAAGGTCTTTCATCGCCTCGCTGACTACAAGAAACTCCAAAAAGAAGGCAAGATCTTTGGCGTGTTGGGCTGCGTCGCCCAGCAGGAAGGCGAGAAGATTTTCGAGCGCGCGCCGCACGTCTCCATGGTTTGCGGTTCGGCGTCATACCGCAATCTTCCGCAAATGCTCGTACAGATCGAGGCAGGGAACCGGCATGTCACCGGCCTCGACGACCGCCAGACCGACGAGTGCTTTGAAACCGAGTTCACCTCTCGCACCAATCCGCATCGCGGCTACATCACGATCATCGAAGGCTGCGACAAGTTCTGCGCCTATTGCGTAGTTCCGTTCACGCGCGGTAAAGAACGAAGCCGGACGTCCGACTCCGTCCTCGCCGAAGCCCGCCAGATGGCCGATCTCGGCTATACCGAAATCCAGTTGCTCGGTCAGAACGTGAATTCCTACAAGGATCCGGCAGGGAAGAAGTCCTTCGCCGAACTCCTTGCTGCAGTCGGGCAGGTTCCCGGAATCAAGCGCGTCCGCTTCACGACGTCGCACCCGCGCGACTTCGGTAAAGATATCGTCGACGCGATTGACTCCGTCCCCACGCTCTGCGACCACGTGCATCTGCCGGTCCAGAGCGGATCGACGCGCGTGCTCGACGCGATGCAGCGTCTCTACAACCGCGATCAGTATCTCGAGCGCATCGCGTGGTTGAAGGCCGCTCGCCGCGAAATCAGCCTCACCACCGACATCATCGTTGGCTTTCCTGGCGAGACCGAGGCAGAATTCGAGCAAACCCTTGGCCTGCTGGATCACGTCGAATACGACGGCGTCTTTTCGTTCAAGTACTCTCCCCGGCCAAATACGCCGGCCCTGAGCCTGGATGATGCGATTCCCGACGAAGAAAAATCCCGCCGCCTGGCAGTTTTGATGGAGCGCCAGCGCGAGATTCAGAAGCGTCGGAACCAACGCCATATCGGCGACGTGCTTGAAGTAATGGTTGAAGGGAAGAATGACGCCCGGAGTCAATGGGGCGGGCGCACTTCGCAAAATAAGGTTCTTAACTTTTCGGCGGACAAGGCCGTCTGCCCGTCCATTGGAAGTTACGCTTCCGTACGCGTGACGGGCAGTTTTCCCAACAGCTTACTGGGCGAAATGGTGATATAAGGGGCAGATGGAAGTCGAGATGAAAATTCGCGGCCTCATGATGGACCCCGTCACCAACATGCCCATCGTGATTCTGAAAGACGTTGGCAGCGACACGGTTCTGCCCATCTGGGTCGGCGTCTACGAGGCGAACGCCATCGCACTCGAAATCGAAAAAGTTCCCACGCCACGGCCCATGACGCACGACCTCATCAAGAACGTTCTGGTCGGTCTCGAATCTCAAGTACACAAAGTCGTTGTCACAGAGCTCCGCGACGACACCTTCTACGCAGTCATCTGGGTCGAGCGCGACGGCCGCATCATCAGCATCGATTCGCGCCCCTCGGACGCTCTTGCTCTCGCCCTGCGCGTCGATTGCCCCATCTTCGTCGAGGACGAAGTACTCAAGTCCTCGAAACTCGCCGCCAACATGTCGGACCGCGTCAGCTCTGAGGAGCTACGCAAGTGGCTCGAAGGCCTCAACGACGAAGACATGGGACGCTACAAGATGTAGGAAACTGCAGGAACTGCGGTAGTGCCAGATTTGGTAATTGTGGAATTTAGTAATTGGGTAATTTGAACACGGCGCCCCAACTTCTGCCGACGAAGAATCTACCCGATGAGCGGAGTCCGGTTACCAAATTACAAAATTACCCAATTACCCAATTCTCCAATTCTCTTGGATCCCGCCGAACAACTGCAGCGCATGTACCTCGCCGGTTTTGAACTTGAGACATTCGACCGTTTTCCCAAGTGCGTAGGCGTCGTGCGCGACGGCTGCATCGCTCTCTTAGTTGCTGGCGTCGACGGCATGCAGATTCTGGGAACACCGGGCTGGCGCATGGGCGAAGCCATCGGCGTGCTGGTCGAACGAGAGGGCCGGAAGATATTTCAGTACAAGCAGGAAACTGTAGAGGCCACAGCTGAGCGGTTACAAATCCTGGATCGCTTCAAGCACGACCTGAAGGAGTTGCTTTCGTCCGAATGATTCTGTTTCAAAAGGGTCTCATCGTGCGCCAGCACACCTTCGTTAGCCTCTTTAACGTGAAACCGAGTTAGCTCACTGCAACATTCTCATTCAGACGCTATAATTCCCGCACCGCGACCCGGGAAACTTTTTCAGGAGCGTCGAATGCTTTGCCTTCGTCTGCCAAAACTGTTCGCTGTGGTTCTGATGGCCACATCCGCTTTGCCCGGATGGGCGCAAGCCAATCCTGCCTTGTTTAACGTCAGAAAGGTCTACGTCGAGAAGATGGAGAACAACCTCGACCAGTACATCACGTCGGAAATTTCGCGGCAGTTCCACGGCTCTCTGGAGGTTGTCCTTGATCCCGCAAAAGCCGATGGAATCATTAAGGGCATTAACGTTGGCGCGCAGAACACCACGAAAGCGACGATTCAGCTCGTCGATCCCAGCGGGAAACTGGTCCTGTGGTCAGGCACTGGCGGCGACCGCGACAAGCTGTTCCTGGATCTGAAGCATGGCGGTCAGCAGAAGGTCGCCGCACATCTCGTAAAGGAAATGCACAAGGCTATGCAGCCGAAGTGAAGCGCATCCATTGCCGACAGCGTCGCCAATGCACTGCTGGCGTTAACTTTACATAATACCAATTATCGGACATTACATATTCTGCTGATTTGCGCGCAGGCCCGGGTGCTGCTGGCGCTCGCATTTAACCGCTGTTCCGAAGGAAGGACGAAAATCCGTGAAATCTCCCCGACTGTACCTTCCCGTCCTCCCATGTCTCCTTGCTGTCGTCGCGTTGCGCATCTCTGCCCAAGGGCCCGCCGCTCCGCCTCGCCCCAAGATTCTTGGCGTTGCTCATATCGGCTTGCGCACGGATGATCTGGCTGCCGCTCGCAAGTTCTATGGCGACGTTCTCGGCTACCAGGAGCCGTTCACATATGATCGCCCCGCCTCGCAAGGCGGTGGCCTGCTGTGCACGTATTTCAAGGTGAATGACCATCAATACATTGAGGTCTTTCCCGAGCTGAAGGATCCCAAGCAGGACCGGCTGTCGCACATCTCTTTCGAAACCGACAACGTCGATCAGCTACGGGATTACATGGCGAGCAAGGGCGTCAAGGTCCCCGAGAAGCTCGAGCCCATGGGGGATGGCAATCGCGGCTTCGAAGTCCTCGATCCCGACGGGCACACGATCGAATTCATTCAGTACATGCCCGGGTCGCTGCACAGCAAGAACTTTGGCAAATTCCTCCCGGCCACGCGCGTCTCCGATCACATGATCCACGTGGGAGTAACCGTGCAGGACCGCGCCGCAGCCGACCGTTTCTACCGCGACATTCTCGGGTTCAAGGACATTTGGCACGGCGGCATGAAAGATGACCGGACCGATTGGGTTGATATGCGCGTTCCCGATGGCACGGACTGGCTGGAGTACATGCTGAACGTGAAGGATCCAGACCCGCATACCCTGGGAGTCATGCATCACATGGCGCTCGGCGTCCCGAGCGTAAAGGCTGGATACGAGACCGTCGAAAAGCGTGGCTTGAATCCGAAGCCGCCGCAGATCGGACGCGACGGCAAGTGGCAGCTCAACCTCTACGATCCGAATTTCACACGCGTGGAATTGATGGAGCCCAAGCCAGTGCAGACGCCCTGCTGCTCCCCCATTCTGCAATAGTTAAAGTATTACTTGAATGCAAGATGGGAGTGGCATGACCGGTCAGCTTGGTTTGTTTGGCGAGGCATCGGTTGCGGATCTGGCGCGCACCCACCAGGAAGCTCGCGCACTGGCGGGTTCCCTACCGCCCAATCTCTACTTTGGCACCAGTTCGTGGGCCTTCCCGGGATGGCAAGGCATCGTGTACTCGAGGCACGAGTCGCCTTCTGCACTCTCGCGCGACGGACTGCTGGAGTACGCCCGGCATCCCTTGCTTCGCACCGTTGAGATCGACCGGAGCTACTACGCGCCGGTTTCAATCGAGGACCTGCGCCGTTATGCGAACCAGTTGCCTGAGGGCTTTCGCTGCCTCATTAAAGCCCCGGCCTCAGTCACGTCGGCGGTCTTTCCTGCCCGCTCGCCAGAACCTCAGCCCAATCCCCAGTTTCTCTCCGCAACCGCGTTGGGCGACGAACTGCTCTCACCGCTGGACCAGGCTTTCGCCGAACATTGCGGGCCGATCGTCCTGCAATTTCCGCCGCAGCCTCAAGGCTTTCGCTTGTCGGCACGTGTGTTCGCGGACCGGCTCAACCAGTTCCTTTCTCAGCTGCCCACGAAGTTTCGCTTCGCCGTGGAACTGCGTGATCCCGACCTGATGAGCGAGGGGTATCACGATGTACTGCGTCAGCATGGGGCGGCGCATGTCTACAACTTCTGGTCGTCGATGCCGATGCCTGCCCAGCAGGAACGGATCATCTCGCTTGCGCATGCCTCCTTTACCGTTCTGCGGCTAATGCTGCCGCCGGGCGCTTCTTACGACGGGCGTCGCGAGAATTTCGGTCCCTTTGACCATCTGCACGAGCCGCACTTGGAGATGAGATACCAGGTCACCGAAATCGCGCGCAGATCGACGCGGGAAGGTCGAGAGACTTTTGTGATCGTCAACAACAAGGCGGAAGGTTCGTCGCCCCTGACGATTCGAGCCATTGCGGAAATGGTCGTAACGGTCTAGCGCCCGCGAGCGCCAGCCAGCAGGCTCTCGGAGGCCAGCACGATCTTCGGATGGAACAGCGTGCCTGCCACGCGGGTGGCGATCGCAATCAAGTCACTCTGCCCGTAAAAGACCTTGACCTGCTTGGCGCGTGAGAAGTCGGGCAAATTCACGGCGCGGCCACTGCGGACGTAGGCGGCGATCTCGTCGGTCGCGGTGATCGATGGCATCTCGGGAAGCAGCTTGCGTGGATGGACCGTAATCTCCTCGAGTCGGTCGCGCTGAGCCGCCTGCTCCACTTGCTCTAAACTGTGCGCATCTTCGATCGAGAACTCGGCGACCGCGGTGCGCCGCAGGGAAGCCAGGTGCGCGCCACAGCCCAGTTCCCTTCCCAGATCGTGAGCGATGGATCGCATGTAGGTACCCGAAGACACACGCGCGCGGAACTCGGCACGGTCCCCATCGGAGGAGGTGATCTCGAACTTCTTCACCTCGACCTGCACCGGCTCGAGCTTTACTTCTTTTTTCCTGCGCGCCAGCTTATATGCTGGGACACCCTGAACCTTTTTCGCGGAAAACGGCGGGGGCATCTGCTCCACAATGCCGCAGAATTTGCCAGCTGCCGGCGTCAGTTGCTCCAAAGAAATCGAGACGCCATGAATCGCCCCGACGATCTCTCCTTCGGCGTCATAGGTGTCCGTCGCGAATCCGAAGCGGATCGTGCCTTCGTACCCTTTCTCGGAAGCGTTGTAAAACTGCGCAAGGCGGGTCAGGCTCCCAAGAACAAGTGGCAGAACGCCCGTTGCCATGGGATCGAGCGTGCCCAAGTGCCCAACCGACCGCTCTCCAACAATGCGGCGCACCCGGTTGACGACGTCATGAGACGTCAGCCCGGCTGGCTTGTCGATGATGAGAACGCCGTTCATGAGAAAATTGGGGAATTAACGAGGCTGTCTCCCACTAGCAATGCCGATGATCACAGATTACTAGAAGCACTCGAAGAACCGATCACGAATTTTCCTGATTTCTTATGTTCTTTCCAATCCGCGATGATCAGCCGACCTTCAGTACCCCGTACATCACGTACTTTCTCATCGCGCTGAACCTGTTGGTCTATCTGTTGGAGTTCCAACTTGAACATCAGAACCCCGGAGCTGCGCGGGCGCTAGTTTTCCAGTTTGCCACCGTTCCACGACGGGAGATTGGTTTCCTCACCGGCGTGCCTGTGTTCAGTCCGCTCGGCGCCCTATTGCCGATTATTACCTCCATGTTCTTGCACGCGGGTTGGCTGCACGTGATTACCAATATGTGGATGCTCTGGCTCTTTGGAGACAACATCGAAGACTATCTCGGTCATTTTGCTTATCTCGTGTTCTATCTCCTTTCGGGAATTGCGGCGGCTATGACGCATGTTCTGTTAAATGCAAACTCAGCGGTACCGACGATCGGTGCAAGCGGCGCGATCGCGGGCGTCATGGGGGCTTACTTCGTGTTGTACCCTCGTGCCAGGGTCCTTACCTGGATCTTCTTCATCATCTTTCTTCCTGTCCCCGCGTGGCTTTGGCTCATTATCTGGGCCGGAGAGCAATTCCTCAGTGGCGCAGCCACGTCGCTCGCCGGGACGGCTCAAGCCAGCGGCATTGCGTTCTGGGCACACGTCGGCGGCTTCGTCGTCGGGATTCTGCTGATCAAACTTTTTCCGCAACGACGGCGGCGCGTTCGTTACGGTACCTGGTAACTGACTACTGGACGGCGCGGAATATCTTCCCAAAACGGGAAACGCTAAGAAATAATGCCTGCATACCTGTCCCTTTCCACAGGGTGTGTCCCACGTGGAACATTCGTGTGGAAAGCTCCTGTAACACTTCCAAGGCTAGGACGGCCGTCTTTCGTGTGCGGGTTCAATTGCGACTGAGCCACCGCACGGACTTAAAGGGTCCCACTAGTAGGCTGCAGCTTGATTTCTTCGACGGTACTGTTCTCCGGAAGAGACAACGCGCTCACAACCGCACTCGCAACCGTCTCAGGAGACATCATCTTCTTGCGTGGCGCGTCCGGCCATAGCGTATTCCAGATTTCGGTGTCTGTGGCGCCGGGTATCAGCGCGATCACCCGAATTCCTTTTGGGCGCAGCTCTTCGCGCAAGGTGTCCGTGAAGCCCAGGGCTCCAAACTTGGATGCATCGTACGCGGATAGGCCGGGAAAGACTCGTGTTGCAGCTAGGGAGAGATTGTTGACGACCGTGCCGCCGCGACGCATCAGGGGGAGAATCTCGTGGGTCACGAGAAACATCCCGTTGAGATTTGTGTCGATCACGTCTTTCCACGTTTCGTAGTCGAGGTTCTCTACGGGGAGACTCGGCTGCGAGATGCCGGCATTGTTGATCAGGATATCGACGCGGCGAAACTCTGTCTTGATGGCTGCTGTGAGCGTCTTGACCGATTGAGGATCACGAACGTCGCAGGCTTGCGCCAGGACTCGAATCCGGCGACGGGCCAGTTCCCTGCCCGCTCTCTGCAGCATCGGCAGATTGCGGCCGCTAAGAACGACATTGCACTGCTGCGCCGCGAGCGCTCGGGCAATGGCGAGGCCGATGCCTCGGCTCGCGCCCGTGATAAGGGCGATCTTGCCGGAAAGCGGTGAGCGCGCAGTCGAAGGTTGTTTTAGCAATTGGATGATCCTGAGCGGCGGACTCTAGATGCCGTTGGCTCGATTACGGATCAGCGACAGGAACTCGCTACGGGTTTCCTCTTCATTGCGGAAGCAGCCCAGCATCGAAGAAGTCACGGCGGCGGAGTGCTGTTTTTCCACGCCCCGCATCATCATGCAAAGGTGGCGCGCCTCGATGACCACGCCCACACCTTGCGGCTCAATAATCTTCTGAATTGTTTCGGCGATCTGCGTGGTGAGCCGCTCCTGAATCTGCAGGCGCCGGGAAAACAGTTCGATCAGGCGTGGAATCTTGCTCAGGCCGATGACTTTGCCGTTTGGAATGTAGGCGACATGAACTTTGCCGAAGAACGGCAGCATGTGGTGCTCGCACAGGCTGAACATCTCGATGTCTTTGACGATGACCATCTCGTCGTAGGTGACTGTAAACAGCGCGCCCTTCAGGAGGGTCTCTGGATCTTCGCGGTAGCCCTTGGTCAGGAAATCGAAAGCTTTGTGGACGCGCTCAGGCGTGCGCACGAGCCCTTCGCGGGCAGGGTTTTCGCCCAAGCGCACAATGATTTCGCGCATCAGGTCTTCGAAGCTGGCACTGGTGATGGTCGGTGATTCTGTTGATTGCTTCATGGTTCCCTTCGTACAGCTTGGCAGCGCTTAGTCGCCGTGGCAAAAACCGCCACGGCCGGACAGCCGAGGCGGCTGTCCCCACGTGTTCCGTGCCGCCTTCAGCACCTTCGCTCGCATGCGCCAGCGATGCCCGCGACGCTCCAAATTTAATCTCGCAGTTCCGCGCCTCCCGCATAGGCGAACGAATTCATCATTGTCTCTTCCATCCGGACTTTTTCCAGATGAGCGTGGCGGAAACCGCGGTGCAAAATCTCGTAGATCACAACGCACAGATTCTCGGTCGTTGGAACTTCGGTCGCGAATTCCGGCAGCATGTTCAGGTTCTGATGGCCGAAACGTTCGACGATCTCGTTGTGCACAAAGCCGTCGAGGTCGACCAGGTTACAAACCATTCCTGTCTTCGAGTCAACAGGTCCGCTGACGGTCACCTCCAACTGATAATTGTGCCCGTGACCATGCGGGTTGTTGCACTTGCCGTAGGTTTTGCGGTTCCACTCCTCCGGCATGTCGCTGCTATGCAAGCGATGCGACGCAGAGAACAGATACCGGCGAGTCAAGTAGGCCTTCATGCTTCTCCGTAGAAATCGACGAACAGGTCGGGCGTCTCGTACACGCGCACCCGGTGCAATTGTGCGGCTTTCAACTTGGGAGCAAGCCGTTGCCAGATGGCGATGGCCAGGTTCTCGGTCGTCGGAATCCGTGTGGCGAACTCGGGCACTTCTTTGTTCAGGAAGCGATGGTCCATGGCGTCAAGCACCTCGCGGTTCATCACGTCCTTAAGTTGTTTGAGGTCGACGACGAAGCCGGACTTCGGATCGACGCTTCCCTTCACCGTGACTTCGAGCGTGTAGTTATGCCCGTGGCCGTTGGGATTGTTGCATTTTCCAAAGATGGCGCGGTTCTGCTCCGGCGTGAATTCCGGATTGTGGTAGTAATGCGAGGCAGCGAATTCGGCTTTGCGCGTGAGATAGACCATGGTCATCGGTTACAACGCCGGCAGCACTCCGGCGGGACTGCCCGGGTAAATCCTCCCTTTCCAATCGATTCGGCCACGCTTGTAGACCAGTTTCGACCGCAACAGCAGATAAGCAAACACAGGCAACCCGAAAATCCCCAATACATTGGATGTCCAGGAAAAATGCGCGGTCGCAATTCGCATGATCGTCAGGAAGGGCACGATGAGATAGAAAATGGCGTGTCTCCAGTCGCCCCTGACAATAAGCATCCCCGCAAAAATGAGGCAGGCGATGACCGCAGCAAATTCCACGAGGCTCCAAAGGGCGAGCACAATAGCGGATGGAAATAGCAGAGCCAGGTTCTTCGTCCACCCTTCGCGAAGTTGGCGAAAGCTGCGGTACATACGGGTGCGAACTGCGTCGCCGCCGTAACGGAAGCTGATTCTGTATCCGGCCGCCTTGATCTTTTGCGCCAACGCGACGTCTTCCAGCAGCGAGCCCGCAACGGCAGCGTGTCCGCCGACCGCATCATAGACCGCGCGGGACACCAGAATGTACTGACCGTTCGCCGCGGCGAGTTTGCTGGCCGGGTCGCTCATGCGCGAAGGCGGATACTTTCGCGCCAGCTCCGCGAAGATCACCGGCATGACCGCGCGCTCCCAGAACCCATGGACCTCCTGTTCGGGAGAGTAGGAGAGCAGGTCGGCTTTCTGCTTTTTGGCCTCGGCCATCGCCTTCGCGAGAGATCCCGGTTTGTGCACGGTGTCGCCGTCGGTGAAAAGGAGCCACTCGCCCTGGGCCTCTCGCGCGCCTGCGGCGACCGCGTTGTTCTTTCCGGTCCATCCTTCGGGCAACGGTCCGGGTTGGATGACCCGAACCCCAGGAAAAGATTCGGCGATCGCTCTTGTGTGGTCGGTCGAACCGTCGTCAACCACAAGGATTTCGAAATCGATTCCGTCCTGCGAGACCAGCGATTCGAGGCAGGCGCCCAGGCTGGCTTCTTCGTTCCGAGCGGGCACGATGACCGACACGGTAGGCCGCCCCGACACTGAATGTCGCGTCCCCATGGGATGAATCTATTATTATAGCTAGGTGCGACGTCTTGTTTTCCAGATAGCTCTTATTGCCATTCTCGGTTTGACGGGCTGCTACTCCGGGTCCCGGCCTCCTCGTATTGGCACCAAAGCGCCCGATTTCACGGTCACGGATGACGACCGAACGGTGAAGCTCAGTGATTACCGCGGGCAGGTCGTTGTTCTGAACTTCTGGGCAAGCTGGTGTCCGCCATGCGTCGAGGAGACTCCGTCTCTGGTGCAGATGCAGCAACGGTTGAAGGACAAAGGAATCGTTGTGCTTTCCGTCAGCGAGGATGTGGACGAGTCGGCCTACCGCCGTTTCCTGAAGACTTACAACATGAATGTGGTTACGGTGCGCGATCCTGCCGCGAAGACCAAGGGATTGTACGGGACCGTAATGATCCCGGAAACCTACGTCATCGATCGCAATGGCATCCTGAGGCGGAAATTTGTCAGCGCCGTAGATTGGAACACCCCGGAGATCACTGACTTCCTGACCAAACTGTAGTTTCCAAAGAGGACACTCTGATGACCTCCCGGAGAAGCGTTCTCGGTAGCGCCGCAGTATTACTGGCCTCGTTGATCATGTTGCACGCATCGCCCGCGGTTAGGGAGCCGTCCATGAATCCGAAGGTGGTCGAGGAAGCCGGCTTCAGCGTGATTGGAATCGCGGAACGCACCACCAACGCCAAGGAGATGTCCGGCGCGGGCGTGATCGGCAAGCAGTGGGGCCGCTTCATGCAGGAAAATCTGTTCGCTCAGATCCCGAATAAGGCCGATTCGTCGATCATTGCGGTGATCACCGATTACGCGAGCGACAAGGATGGCGAGTACACGCACCTGATCGGCGCGCGGGTAACGTCGACCGCGGACGTGCCTGCAGGCATGGTCGTGAAGAAAGTGCCAGCTGGCAAGTACGCGATTTTCACGTCGGATAAAGGTCCGGTGGCGCAGGTGGTCGTGGGAACGTGGCAAAGAATCTGGGCGCAGCCTAAGAATGCGCCGGGCGGAATCCGCGCGTACAAAGCCGACTACGAAGTTTACGACGAGCGCGCGATGGATCCGCAGAATGCGCAGATGGATGTCCATGTAGGGATTAAGTAAGCGAGGTGTGATTGACCGATGCAACTGCCGGGCTACGCCCGGCCGGACAGCCGAGGGCGGCTGTCCCCACGTAAGCAGGGGCGGGAGAAGACGCCGCCGCTCCAAACTGCCGCGATGACTCCCAAGCAGCAACTCGATTCATTCCTCAACAAGTACGACCCCGAGATCGCGGCGACTGCCAAGCGTGCGCTCGTGAAGATGCGAAAGCGGCTCCCAGGCGCAGTCGAGATCGTCTACGACAACTACAACGCTCTGGCGATCGGCTTCGGACCGAATGAGAAAGCATCGCTGGCGATATTCTCAATCGCTCTATACCCGCGGTGGGTCAATCTGTTTTTCCTGCAGGGCGCCAAACTGCCTGACCCTGCTCACCGACTGCAGGGCTCGGGGAAGGTGGTGAGAAGCGTTCGTCTGGAGGAAGAGACTCTGGACGATCCCGAGATTTCGAGGTTGATCGACGCCGCGTTGAAGCGGGCGAAGGAGCCGATTGACGCCACACAACCCCGGCGACTCGTGATTATGTCTGTGTCGGCGAAGCAGCGGCCACGGAGGCCCCGGGTGTAGGGTCGATTACGAAGTCTATGACGAACGCGCGATGGATCCGCAGAACAAGCAACTCGATGTGCGAGTAAGTATCAAGTAGCGCCAGGTCAGTCGTGTGAGGGACTCCCTCACGACAGCCGGCGGGACGCCGGCGCTAGCATGGCGAGCGACGACCATCGCGAGGGTGGAGGCCGCCCAGGTTTAGCGTGGAAAAAACGGACCCGAACCGGGGGCACCGGGCAACTACGTACCAGCGATTTTGTTGAATCCCGATGGATCGTGCCGTATTGTCGCTGGAATGAAACGTTGCACTTGGTGCTTTCTCGTGGCGACGCTTGTTGGACAAACGACCACACCAACAACACAGATAACGGTCCGTCTCCTCGACGTCCGTAGCGGGCAAATCGTTGCAAACGAAGAAGTGAATGTCCAATTCCATCTTCCGGGAATCTCGGAGCTTCATCGTCTAGACGGGAAGACGGGAATTGATGGCGCCGCGACGTTTCGTCTGCCTGAACCCGCACCTTCAAGCATGGTGGTGTGGGCAACGACCCAACTCTATCCTTGTTACGACTTACGCCCCGTGGAGACCGCGCGGTTGTTGCACGAAGGAATCTTCTCCCGTTGCTCAAAACCCTCTCAGCAGTGCCACTGCAAATTCAGCAGACAGGTCTCGGAAACGCACTACAAAGGTGGGGAGATCGTACTTCCGGTGCGACCCTTTACTAAGGGAGAAAGATTGCGAAGCCATATCTGGGAATAGAGAATTCGTTCCGACGGCCCATTCTCTAAGTTAGCAATTGGCTACAGCTGAACTTTCCTGAGGCGCAGTGAGTTCGTGATTACTGACACTGAGCTGAAGCTCATGGCCGCTGCCGCCAAAATCGGGCTCAACAACAGTCCAAAGAACGGGTAGAGCACGCCCGCCGCGATCGGCACACCGAGCGCATTGTAGATAAACGCGAAGAAAAGATTCTGCCGGATGTTGCGCATCGTAGCCTGGCTGAGCTTGCGCGCGCGAACGATTCCCCACAGATCCCCCTTTACTAGCGTGATCCCGCCGCTTTCGATGGCGACGTCGGTGCCCGTACCCATGGCGATGCCAACATCGGCTTGCGCGAGCGCGGGCGCGTCGTTGATGCCGTCGCCGGCCATCGCGACCTTGCGGCCTTCCTGCTGAAGGCGGCGCACAATTTCGGATTTCTTTTCGGGGAGAACTTCGGCTTCGACCTCGGTAATGTTGAGCTTGTTGGCAATGTCTTCCGCGACAGCTCGATTGTCGCCGGTGAGCATGACGATGCGCAGTCCCTGCGCGCGCAGTTCGCCGAGCGCTGGCGGAGTCGAGAGCTTGATGGGGTCGGCGACGACGATCCACCCTGCGAAGCGATCGTCGACCGCAACGTAGATTTCGGTTTCGCCGCTAGCCATGTACGCTTCAGGCACCTCGGGAACGAGCACGGGAATCGCTTCGATGAACGAGCGATTTCCGGCGACGACGCGCTTGGAGTCGATCGTGCCTTCAATGCCTTTGCCAGGATAAGAGCGAAAACTGCTGACACCAGAGAGTTCGATGCCTTTGTCCTTGGCGTCGGCCACAATAGCGGAGGCGAGCGGATGTTCGCTGGCGCGCTCGAGGCTTGCGACAAGGTGCAGCAGTTCCTTCTTTTCGAGGCCGATAGGGACGACGGAGCTTACCCTCGGCTTCCCTTCCGTCAGCGTGCCGGTCTTGTCGACCACGAGGGTGTCGATTTTTTCCATCGCCTCGAGGGCTTCAGCATTGCGGATCAGGACACCGGCATGTGCGCCGCGCCCGGTTCCCACCATGATTGCCATCGGGGTTGCGAGTCCGAGAGCGCAGGGGCACGCGATGATCAGCACGGCGACGGCGTTGACCAAAGCGTGAGCCAGTCGCGGCTGTGGGCCGACGAAGGCCCACACAAGAAACGTGAGGGCGGCGATTCCAACGACCGCGGGAACAAACCAGGCCGCGACCTGATCGGCGAGGCGTTGAATAGGCGCACGGCTACGCTGCGCCTTGCTGACCAGTTGAACGATCTGCGCGAGCATGGTTGCGCTGCCGACATGCTCGGCGCGCATCACGAACGACCCAGTGCCGTTGACGGTCGCCCCGATCACCTTCTGCCCCGCAGCTTTCGAGACAGGGATCGACTCTCCAGTGACCATGGATTCGTCGATCGCACTGCTCCCTTCGAGCACTTCCCCATCGACAGGGACCTTCTCTCCGGGTCGTACGCGCAGGCGGTCACCGGGCTTCACAAGTTCGAGAGGAATGTCCTTCTCGGTGCCATCCTTATTAACGACGCGGGCAGTCTTGGGGCTGAGGTCGAGGAGAGCGCGAATCGCCGCGCTGGTCTGGCTACGGGCGCGCAGTTCGAGAACTTGTCCGAGCAGGACGAGCGTGGTGATAGCGGCGGCGGCTTCGAAGTAGACGTCGGGATATCCGCCCATGGTGCGCAACGACGGCGGGAAAATCCGCGGCGCGAACGTTGCGACCAGGCTGTAAAGATAGGCCACGCCAGTGCCCAAGCCGATCAGGGTAAACATGTTCGGGCTGCGATTGACCAGCGAGGCCCAGAAGCGCTGGAAAAACGGCCAGCCGCACCAGAGAACGACGGGAGTGGCCAGGAGGAATTCGATCCGCGGCAAATTGATGATGAAGCCGTTGATGTCGAGATCGATGGTCAGTTTGTAACCGAGCATGCTGCCCATAGCGATGAGGAGCAGTGGTGCGGTCAGCGCGACGCCTACCCAGAAGCGCCGGCTCATATCGCGGAGTTCGGGATTCTCTTCGACATGCGCGGTCACGGTGCGCGGCTCGAGGGTCATCCCGCAGATCGGGCAACTGCCTGGCCCGGGCCGAACGATCTCCGGATGCATCGGACACGTGTACTCGATTTTGGTCGTGGGCAGCGGGGTTTCGGGCTCGAGGGCCATGCCGCAACTCGGGCAGGGACCGGGGCCGACCTGACGAACTTCGGGGCACATCGGACAGACGTAATAGCGCTCGCCAGGACCTGAGGTTGCCGGCTGGGGAGCGGGTGCGTCGTTCGTGGTCGGCGCGACGCTGTTTTTCGCGGGCGCGATTTGAATGCCGGAGGACACGGCAGCCTTCGGCATTCCGAGCGTAACGAGGCCTGAACCCTGACCTGGAGCGGGTTGATCCAGGAACCGGGCGGGATCGGTGCGAAATTTCTCGCGGCATCCTCCGCAACAGAAGTAGTAATTCTTGCCCGCGTGCTCCCAGGAATGCTTGGCGGTAGCGGGATCGACCGTCATGCCGCAAACCGGATCAATCGCGTTTTTCACTTGTTCGAGCGTATCAGGCACAAATTCCTCCAGTGAAAACCCCGGGGCTCCGATCAGCCGGGGATCACGTTTTCACTGAATGCAGACGCAGGTGGAATAAAAACCTTACACCCCCAAGGAGGGATTTTGAAAGCACCGGAAGGACTACGGTGCGGCCTACTCGCAAGTGCAATCGAAACAGCCCTGTCCGGAACAGGAACCGCAGATGATCAGGAGGCGCGACGCAAGCGCCTTGCGAGCGCGGTACAGGCGGACCGACGCGGTTCCGGGCGCGATCCTTTCTTGAGAAGCGAAAACTTGCACCGGCATCCCGTCCATTTCGACGTCTTCCAGAGCGCGGGCGTAGTCGGTCTTGATTCGATTCAGTTCGCGGGTCGCGCACGGGCACGTGTTCGGGGAGCGAACGGGTTCGACCGGACGATCAAGCGGTGCTTCTTCAACGAGAACCTTTGCAGCGGTTGCGGCGCGGCGATAATGGTCGATGATGGCGTTGCGCAGAAACCGATAGAACCAGGCATCGGCGCGGCGTTCGTCGCGCAACTCAGAGAGGTGTTCGATGGCGCGCAGGTAAGCTGCCTGAAGGAGGTCTTCAGCCGTCGCGGCGGAATCGACTCGCTTGCGCAGGAAAGCGAGAAAAGACGCCCGCTCGTCGCTTAGATGTTGAAAGACTCGACGGGAGGCCTCACTTCCTAGGCCGCTGCCTTGATGACTGCTCATTCGCTTTCGCCTGTGCGTTAGATTCGCGTGGGAGCGACTTCGATTGTTGTATCTTGTTGGCAAAGGAGAAAACCACTTCTAATGACTTATTTGGACGTTGCTTACCGCTACGGCGCAACGCCTGGAGAACGCGAGATGCGCGCGATCGACGGGGTTCGCGAGGTTTATGGAGTACAGAAGATCACGTTCGACGAGAAGGAGCGTACGGTCCGCGTGCTCTTTGACGCGTCTCGGCTGAAGGATGATGGGATTGCGAAGCTGCTGCGCCAGGCGGGTATTGATTTGCGCGAAAAACTAGCCCTCGCGTAGCACATTGGGGGAGGGCTTGGGGGCTGCTGGGCGGACACTTTGCGAGATGCGGTCTCGTATAGATATGCAAAGGGGCGCTCAAGAAAACCTCTGGCCGAAGTTATTCTCTAGAGCGCCCCGTTGCGCGCCACTTCGTCTGCCGTTCCTTATAGCAGCTTGGGGACCATTCCTAAGTCGCTGAAAACTAGAGAGCCGAAAGAGGGTCAACAGGGTAGGAATTTCTTCCTGGCAAGCAAGAATTACGTCGCAGGTATGAGCGGAGACCTCGAGCCTAAGGTGTTCCGTTGACTCAAACTTGGGTGACGGAAAAGGGCCGCGTTAGGGTGTGCCGTAAAGTTGCTTGTAGACGTTCGCGTTGCGCAAGATCGCCTGAACGTACTCGCGGGTTTCGGTGAACGGGATCGACTCCACGAACTCCTGCGGGTCGCGATACTTCCCTTCCGACAGCCAGTCCTGGACGCGGTCGGAGCCGGCGTTGTAGGCGGCGAGCGCGTATTCAAACGATCCGAACTTGTCGACCATGCTCTTGAAGTAGCGCGTTCCTAGCTCCAAGTTGACGGCGGGCATGTAAAGCTGGCTGGCATTGAAGTGGCGGAGGTTGGCTTCCTTGGCGACCTTCTTGCCGGTGATGGGCAGCAATTGCATCAGCCCAACTGCATTGGCCCGCGAGATGGCGTTGGGATTGAATTCCGACTCCTGGCGGATGAGTGAAGCCACCAAGTAGGGATCGAGACCGTTCTCCGCCGAAAATTTCCTGAGGTCGGTCCAATAAGCCTTCGGAAAAAGCGCTTCCCAGTAAGAGCGCGGGAGCTCCGGCACGTCGACCGCGAAGTAATTCGGGACGGTCCGCTTCATCACTTCGATCGCGCGGTCATAGCGCCCGCTATCAATGTAGAGTCGGGCGATTTCGGCAGCGCCCCAGCTGCCGCCTTGCTCGGTGGAAGCGGCTTGAATCTCGCGCACCGCAAAATCGACCAGTCCGCCATTTTCGAGCAGCTGCGCTTTCTGGACGCGCAGATCGTCTGCCGGAGGCTCACCCGGCTCGATCTTGCCGGTGGTGTTCAGTGGCGGCACTCGATCGAGCAAGGCGTATTCCACCGGATCGCTGGGTTTCAGAACCTTCAACCGCTGGCGAGCGAGTTCTGCGTAATAAAAATTGCGGAAGCGGTCGGAGAGCTTGGTGTAGTACGCACGTGCCTTGGCCGGCTCGTTGTCCTCTTCCGCGAGGCGCGCACGCCAGTAGAGAGCCGCAGGAACCTCGTTGGATGCCGGATAAAGCGCAATCTGTCGCTCGAATTCCTGCTTGGCTTCGTCGTTACGTCCCTGGCGGAGACTCAGCCATGCGACTTTCCAATGCGCGTAGGACGCCCGGTTCCCGTTGGGGAAACGTTGCTGCAGCTCGCGGTATGCGTCGATGGCATGGTCGTAGTCCTTCTTGACCAGATACATGTTTCCGGCGGCGAGCAGCGACTGCTCGAGCCAGAGACTATCGGGGGCGGTCTGCCGCAGTTGCGCCTGTAATTGCAGAAAGCCGTTCTCATCGTCGGTCGCACGGGCTACTTCGCCGAGGAGAAAGAGTTTTTGTGCGGAAATCTCGGTGGGCGTGTCTGGGACGCTGACGAGAATCTGTTTCGCGTCCTTATTGCGCCCGCTCTTTTGCAATGCCGAGGCGAGCGCAAGCTGCACTGCCGAACGATCCTGCGGAGGAACCTCGTCGAGCAGATCGCGGTATTCACCGGAGGCATCAGCATTGCGCTTGGCCTTGGCAAGAAGATCGGCTCGCACGCGGCGGTCAGCGAGAGGCACAGGAGGCAGACCGCTCAGCTTCTTCAATTCCGTGTTGGCGCTGTCTGCTTCGGAGCTGGCCGGCATTTTGTAGTACACGTTCCGGAAGGCTGCGGCGGCTTGGGCGGTCTGGCCCATGGCCGCATAGGCGCGACCGAGCCCCAGTTCCACATCGGGACGGGCTGGTTCGCGATCTTTTTCGAGCAACGCGGCACCTTCCGAGGCTCGGCCTTCTGCGATGAGAGCGCCCGCGTAGACGACATGAACGTCCTTGGTCAGCAGCGAGTCGGGATAATCCTTATCGAAGTTCGACAGCGCGGCACCGGCCTCGGCGCTGCGACCCGCCTGAAGGTAGGAAGTGGCCAGGTAGTACGTGACGTAGTCCCCGAGATCGCCGGCGTGCGGCTTCGCGCGGTTGAGAGGATCAATCGCTTTCGCGTAGTCGTGATCGAGCACGTGGGCGTAGCCGACGACCAGCCAAGCCAAAGCGCCGGCGTCTTCCTTGGCGTGCCGCCTGGCATACGCTTCCAGTCCGGCATATCCGGCGGGAGTGCGGTCCTGCAACAACTGCTGCGCCATCGGTTTCAAACTGGCAGAAGCTACGAAAGCTTGGTGCATGCGCTGCACACGCGGGGAGCGCCGCTTGCGTTTGGCAGCAGCGCGATGGGCAGTGCGTGGAGGAGCAGTCTTGGGCTTCGGCTTTGCAGCAGGAGTTGTGGAGGTTTGCGCGGACGTCGTCGAGTCGGAAGACTGGCGCCGGGCGACCGGCGGTTCGGCAGTAAGCCAGCCTGCAGACACGATCAGAAAAACCGACAGAACCAGTATTCGGTAAGACAAAACCACTCGCAATCTATCGCCGGAAATTGGCACCCATGATTGAAATATCATCCTCGGCCAGGCTGCGCACGAGTTCCGACTGAAAGTAGTCCGTACCGGCTGCCACCGTGTTGCCATAGCGCTTCCGATAGGTGGACCGACTTTTATCGATGTCCTCTTTCAGACGGTCATAGAGATCTTTGTTCTTCCGCCCTTCGGCAACCTTCGCCTGGTTGTACAGCTTGATCTCGTCGACCAGGAGCCGGGCAAAGCGCTGCGCTTTGCGGTGTGTCTCGATATCTTCTTCGCTGAGACCAGCCGGCGGGCCCTTGGAACCGTCGCCCGCTTGCGGAGCAGAGACAACATCGGCTTGCGCTACTGCCTGGGGTTCGTATGCCGGCGCAGCGGCGGCGGCCACGCTGTGCCGTGGAGTGTGGGACGCAAAGGGGTCGCTGAAACTTGCGACGCTCTGCACGGGAGCAGCCGCGACCGGGGGGTCAGCATACGTTCCAGTCTCGCGCGGAGCCTGCTTGCGCGCGGAGGTCAATTCGAGCCACGCGCTGGTCGCAACCACGAGAAGTTCGATGGAGGCAGAATCCAGGTGACGACTCGCATCCAGCCCGCTATCGGCGTAGACGAGCGCCGCGACTTTGTCTTTCAGAAGCAAAGGCAGCATGATGATGTGCTCGTCGGCAGGACCGCCGAATTGATCCACGAAACGCGGATCCATATCGATGACCTGGCCCGTAAAGGCTGCTCTTTCCTCAAGGACGCGCTCGGGTAATCCGCGGGTTGTATTGAGCGCGAACTCCCTGACGGAATCGTTGTCTTCGAAGCCTCGGCCTTGCCAGCCGCTGCACGAGGCGCCTTTGATAACGAACAAAGCAGTGCGACCGCAATGGCGCGAAACGCCGTCGAGCAGCGCGCGCAGAATTTCTTTTTGCGTGCTACCGGCGTGGATCGTCGAGACCTCGCGCAACAGATCGGACGGAGCTGCGCTCGTTGTTTCATGCGCTGCGCCGGCAGTCAGGTCTTGCGGCAGTTCGTCAAGAACGCGGCGGACAATCTCCTCCCGCATCTGCGAAAAGTGCCCCTGCAGTACCTGCGATACCGTGCGTTCGACGATGTGTTCGATTTCGTTTCTCTCTGCCATGAGTTGCGGTGACCTGAGAGGGCCTCGAAGCTCCCCAGCTAACTCTTGATTATACGGCACTTGCAGGACTGGAGGCGGAGTACCTTAGGACGTGTTCCCCCGTGCTTGCGCTGCTCGTTTTGAATCTATCGCAAACCCGAGAGCCGCGCATACGGCAAATCAACTCGTCATAACTGTCGGCACCAAGTAAAATAACAGCTTCATGCCATCGCGAGTTCCTGAAAATACTGCATCGGAAAAAGAATGAGCGCCATCCAACCTAAGGTAAGTGAGCCCGTTAGCGACGAACTGGCGCTTGTTCAGGCAGCCAAGGGCGGAGACGTCTCAGCCTTCGAGGAACTGGTTCGGCGGTACGATCGGAACGTCTTCCGGATTGCGCAGCACATCACGCAGAACCGCGAGGACGCCGAAGACGTCGTGCAGGACGCGTTCCTGAAGGCGTATGGAAACCTGGGTCAGTTCCAGGGCCAGTCGAAGTTTTACACGTGGCTGGTGCGGATCGCCGTCAACGAGGCGCTGATGAAACTGCGCCGGCGACGACCCGAACGCATGGTTTCGCTGGACGAGGATGTCAAGACAGAGGAAGATTCGGTTCCTCGCGAGATTGCGGACTGGAGCCCGAATCCAGAGCAGCTGTACAAGCAGTCGGAATTGAAGGATATTCTGACGCGAACGATTCAAGGGCTGCCACCGAGTTTTCGAACGGTTTTTGTTTTGAGAGATGTGGAAGGTCTCTCGACCGAAGAAACGGCCGAGGCTCTAGGGTTGAGCATCCCGGCGGTGAAATCGAGGCTGTTGCGAGCTCGCCTGCAGTTGCGCGAGAGGCTGAGCCGATACTTCCAGAAACGTGAGAGCGGAGATGGCAAAAAGTGAAATGCTCTGAGTTCCTGCAAGAGCTGACGAATTATTTAGACGGCGCCTTGGATGATCGTACCAAGGCCGAACTCGAAGACCACCTGGCTTGGTGCCACAACTGCTACGTGGTTTGCGATACAACCAAGAAGACCATCGAAATCTATCGAGATTCAGAGTTGTACGAGCTGCCAGACGACCTGCGCGGCCGACTGCGTTCCGCGATTATCTCGAAGTGCCAGTCCTACAAGAAGACCTAGGAGACCCTTCCAAGAGTTCATCCCTCCCCCCATCGGTTTCTGCAGGAATTCAGGAAGCATATGCAATTGTTTTCCACTTTGAATCCTGAGGATCGGTAGGTCTAAACGGCTAAGTCGAACCTTTTCTGGGTGGTTGGAATCTAATCACTCGGGTAAAGCACTGGCCGAAGCATTGCATCCTGTAGTAGTCGGACCGGGTGTTCTGGTGGAGGTTGAAGCATGGTGGGCAAGTTTTTGAACGTGCTCTTCGGTTGCTGGCATACTCATTACAGCTTTCCGCAAACCGTTCGTCCTGGGACTCGCCGCAATCGCGCGGCGTCTGTAACGGGCACCTACGTCGTCTGCCTCGATTGTGGCAAAGAATTGCCCTATGACTGGCAGGAAATGCGAATTGTCAGCGACGCCGATGGCAGGTCGGCAAGGGTACGCTCCCTGGCAACAAAAGAAGCTTCGTAAGCGGTTCTACGGAGCACGAACGAAGGCGCAGTTACATCGAGTTCATTAAGTCGACCCAAAATAAGAACCGGCAGCCGAAGCTGCCGGTTTCACTTTTGTGCGAGACAAACCTCAATCGTCACGGCGGTGCAGAGTCGGGCGATCATCCTGATTGTTGCCGCTGTCTCCAGTCTTGTCCTTGTCGGTATTTGCCGTGCGCCGCAATGTGGGCTTGTTCCCTGGCTTGTCGTCAACCAGCTTCCGCCGATTTTCAATGCCGGCCAGCCTAGCCTTTACGTCGGCAAACTCTGACGTTGTGACGACGTACTGCGCCCGTGCAGGCAGAATCTTCGAGATTTCATCTTGCGACTTCGTGATCCGATCGGGCGTTTGCGGATGCGTCGAGAATGCCTTCGCGAGGGTGCCGGGCTTCTTCTTCTCGCGCGCCTGCAGCTTTTCGAAGAACTGAACAAAGGCGTTGGGGTCGTATCCCGCTTTGTACATGTATTGCAGACCGAGGTAGTCCGCCTCGGATTCGAAGCTGCGCGAGAAGCTGAGGAACGTTAGAGGTAGTCCCAGTCCCGCCGCGGAACGAACCGCGTAACCAATCCCGCCGCCAACGAAGATCAAAGGAATCGTGCCGATGTTTGCCCATTGCGCGCGCGTCATTTGGCGCGTCGCATGGCGAGCCGCGACGTGAGCGATCTCATGCGCCATCACACCAGCGAGTTCGGACTCTTCGTCCGCTGCCAGGATTAATCCCGAATTGACGTAGAAGAATCCACCGGGCAGCGCGAACGCATTCACTTCGTCGGAGTCGATCACCTTGATCGTGAACGGCACCTGCGCGTCGGAGTTGCGGACCAGGTTCTGGCCGATGCGATTGACGTATTCGGTGACGACCGGGTCGCGTACGAGTTTGGAGGTGGCTTCTACCTCTTGCGCGTACTGCTTGCCCATGCGGATCTCGCCCTCGAGCGAGTACCAGTCTCCCAGCCCGCGGCCGCCAACTTTGCGGTTACCGATCGCGTTGACGTCGCTTTTGCTGCCATCGTGCTTGACCTTGCTGTCGTCAGGCTGTTCGATAACCGGCGGAAGCGCATCCTTCGGCTTGTCGCTCGACTTAGTGTCCGAAGACTTGGTGTCAGCGGGAGTGGCTGTTGAGGTCTGGGAAGGTGAAGAAGAATCCTGCCCGGAGGGCTTGGTGTCTTTGTTCGTGTCCTTGGAAGAGGTGTCCTTGGCAGGCGAATCGTCGGGGGCTTTACTTTTCGCGGTGGCGTCCGGCGTTGAGCCCGCGTTGGGATCCTGTTGTTGGGCAATCACCGAAGGAGCGAAGAACAACGCAGACAATGCGACCGTGCCGAGTACCAGTCGAAACTTCATAACCCACTCCTGCCCTAAACCCGGGCCCCACTTGAAAAAAATTATACGCCCGTAAGGTGGAAGAACTCCTAAGGAAACTTGTAGTTTGGACGCCAAAAAACAGGCAAGGGTTATCCGCGAAGCAACCACTAAACCGGCGAACGACGCGAAAGTTTACAACTAAATAGGGTAAAAAGTCGGACGCAAGCTAGTCTCGCAGTACAAAACTCCGCATAATCCGGTCAAAAACGGGACGAAGCGCATCGAAATCGGGGTTTGGGGCCACAAACACCATGTAGAGTACGATCCCGCCTTTCCCTTGCAAGGTGACCAGCCGGATCCTTTCCTGCAAAGGTTTGCCGTTTTCGCGCACGGCAGACTCGGCGACTATTTCCAGACTTCTGGCCGCCAGACGATTCACGGAAATGTTCACGGGATTGCTCGCCTGCCGCAGCGACGGGTTGGTGTCCTGCATGGAAGCCACCAATTGCCGGGTTCCTTCGCTGAGATCGTTGCCGCCCCGACGAGGAGTAAATCCACTCAGGATTGTTCCGTAGGCAACAGACTCGGTCGAGGCACCACCTTCCGGGTAGATCGTGAGCGAGGTATTCCTGTCTCCCTTCAGGACCCAGCTTGCCGGATAGGAGACGCGAAAAGCGCCGTGATCGTAGTCGGTGAACTTGTCGTTGGCGGACCACTCTTTGCTGGAGAGTCGGCGAATCGGGGGCTCGGCTGCAACGCTCCCCGCTTGTGCGGCCGTTTCGGTGCTGATGTTGGAGAGTGCGTTTTTCGCCGCGAGAAATTCTGGACTATCGCCCGACGCGTACTGCTTCGCCGGAAAGCGGGAAAGAATGCTGGCAACATTCTTGGCCCGGTCGCCGGGGTCCGGGTGCGAAGCCAGAAAGCTGGGGCCGCCTCCCTGCCCCTGCTGCTCTTTGAGCTTCTGGAAGAAAGTCACCATCGCGTTCGGGTTACAGCCGGTGTCATAGATGATCTGGGCGCCGACCATGTCGGCTTCGGTCTCGGCATCGCGCGAATACTTGGTGAAGACGCCACCAGCGCCAATGGAAATCCCCATTTGCGCGAGAGATCCGGCCCAGCCTCCGACGCTCGCACCCAGAACGCCGCTTAGAATCGCGAGCGGGATGGAGGCCTTCGCCTGGCGGGATGCCTGGCGTGTGGAGTGGCGCATGACGACATGGGCAATCTCATGGCCCATCACGCCGGCGAGTTCGGCTTCACTTCCAGCCTGAATCGTCCCAATATTGACGTAGATCGGTCCGCCGGGCAGCGCGAACGCGTTGATCTCCTTCTGCTTCACGACGCGAAACGTGTATGGGAACTTGTAGCCCGGCGCTTTGTCGGCGAGCTTGTGCCCCAGCTTGTCGATGTATTTCGAAGTTGGATGATCCGCGGGCAACAGGGGAAGGTCCTTTTCGATCTCCGGGATCGCCTTCCCGCCGTAATCAACCTCCTGTTCGATGGTGTAGCTGTTACCGCTGGTGGGATTGGTGGTGACGCGGCCTTTCTTCGGATCGACATTGGCGAAGACTGCAGGCTGAGACAGGGAAAACAAAAGAGCAGTCGCCACTGCACGGCGGAGCGATGAACGAGAGAAAGCCATATCAAATATACCTGCGGACGAACCAAGAGTTGGGCCGGGACGGAAGTCTAATTCCTGGGCTCAGGCCGCGCTAAGCTTCTCCGCACCCTCAGTCGTCGTGATCGCGAGCATTCGCCGGAACCACGGTGTGTCTCGAGGCGGGCACGGGCTTCGCTCCCTTGCGATCATGCCAAAGGATCGCATTGAGCAAGTGCGCGTTCGCCGCGTCGGGCCGCGAGAAATCCATGCGCGAAGATTGCTTCGCGCCCGGCGCTGCCGCGGGATTCGCTTGGTAGATGAGGCCGTTGTCGCGGTTGCTGGTGTCGACGGTGAACGCGGGCTGCGTGCCGTCTGCTGAAAATTCTTCCGCCATCAGCGGCGCGTAAGCATCGTTGATGTTCATGGCCGGAAGACCGAGCAAGGTCTCCATCGTGTGAACCACGCTCACCGTTGTGAAGAATCCATGATCGACGAAGGGATGCTCGCTGGAACCCGCCGCATACTTGCTGATGATCAGCGCGAGCGATCGGTGCGCATCGACATGATCGACGCCATCCTGCGCGTCATCTTCGAGGACGAAGATTGCCGTGTCGTCCCAGTACGCGCTGTGCGAAACAGCATCGACGATCCGGCCAAGCGCAAGGTCGTTGTCCGCGACGGAGGCTGCCGGGGCTGATTTTCCAGGACGTGTTCCTCCCGTGTGATCGTCCGGCAAGTGCATGATCACGAAATTCGGCAACTCGTCTCCCTTGCCTTCCTGACGCGCTTTTACAAAGCCGTCGAATTCATTGAGAAACTCATCGGCGCGCAATTGATCCGGGTAGTCGACGTTGAACGACGCGAAGTGCAGGTCGGTGTGACGGCGGAGTTCTGGCATCGTAGGCACACTTCGCTTCATGTTGGGGACATCCCACGGATAGGGGCTCGCCGCAGTCTTCGCTTCGGCTTTCACACCCTGTGACAACGGCTCTCCGTACTTGACAACCCGATGCTCACAGACGCCGCCTGGAGCGGTTTCGCTCGGCGACAACTTTTCTTTCGGAGCGGACTGTCCGGGCTCACGTGGCTCGACACAAAACTCGGTTGAAATAAATTCGCCATAGTCGCGGTAGCTGAGATGATGGGCTGCGGCATTCGCCCACAAGTAGCCAGTCTGCGGAGAATCCACATCGGGGATGCCGCGCTCCAGTGGATACTCGTCGGCAACCATGCCCTCAAAATCGTAGGTTCTTTCGTGGCCGCGGTATTCGATCGGCCACGTCTTCTCGTTGTAGTCACTGGTGATCGCCGCCGTGGACCAAACATGACCATCCCCGGAGACTTCTCCGCTGTCGTAGAAATTGTCGAGAACGCCGAACTGCAGCGCCAGCTTGTGCTGGTTCGGAGTGACGTCTTGTCCATACATCGTGAGGGACAGATCGCCATTGCCGACCTTCAAGTCGCCGAAGACCTGATCGTAGGTGCGATTTTCCTTGATGATGTAGATGACATGCTTGATCGGGTTCTTGCCGCCAGCAAAGAGAGCGCTCTTCGAAGCCGATTTCAACTGATTGGCCTCGACCACACGACGCGTTGAAGCAGCCAGATTTTTCATCGCATCCGGGATATTGATCTCGGTTAGTGATCCGTAGACGAGCGTTGGGATGTAGGGATGCGCGTGATGCCGCCGTCCCGTGATCTGATTTGCTCCGTTATTTGGACCTGTGCCGGTTCCCTTGGCAGTCGCGATCAACAACTGATTTCCCTGCACTGCAAGAGCGCTTGGATACCAGTCTGTCGGCAGGAAGCCTTCTGGAGTCCATTCTTTTTCGCCGTGATGCTTGCTCGTATCGAAAACCGCGACCGCATCGAGAGAAGCATCGGCAACAAATAAACTTCGGCCGTCTGAGGTCTGGGCGAGGGCGATGGGCGTAGTGCCCCCGTATTTCTCGTCGCTCGGTTTCGTAGACAGCCAGGCTTCGACCTTCCCCGTTTCTGTGGAAACGACCGCGACGAGGTCGGCATTCGATAACGCAACGTAGAGTCGCTTTTCGTCCGGGCTGAGCAAAAGGGCTGAAGGATGCGAGCCGGGAGCGGTCGCAACGTCAGGCTCCTTGAGCGAAATCGTGCGCGCCACCGTGCCGCTCTCCAGATTCAGTTCGACAACTCGAGAGGCATTCCAGAGACTGCACCAACTACGATGACCGTCCTTGGAGACGACGACGGTGTAGGGATACGCCGACGGAATGAACGTGTTGGTACTCAGATCGAACTGGTGGGTCAGTCCAGCGGTGCTCTGGGTAATCTCATCCCCGGGACTCGCGTCGATGAGAATGGCGGTGTCGGAGAGATTGTTAGCGATCAACAGTTGTTCCGGCTTGCCAGGAACAACGGCCAGCCCGGCCGGATAGGGGATCGCGAAGCCAGGCGAATTTTGGAACAGGCCTTTGGCCACCCACTTCCCTTTTTCAAGCTTGGTCGGTGGAATCTTGATGATGCGTTCGGGGACAACCTTTCCTTCGTGCACCTGGTAGACGGCGATCGCATTCCCGAGATTTCCTTTCTTCTCGCCGGTGGGATCCGTGATCGAACCGACCGATGCGTACAGGTGGTTCCCGTCCGTGCTGAAAGCGAGACCGACGAAGAAGCTCTGATGGGCGTCACCGCAGAAGCGGTCGTCGGGAAAGTCTGTCAGCGTTTTCTTTGCGAAGTTGAAGATTGAAATCGACTGGCACCCGCCGGAGTTCTGCGTTCCAAAGCCGGCATGGAGCAGAGCCGCGTTACGACCGTCGGGGCTGAGCGCCATCGTGAACGGAGAACTGTTGAGTGGCGCAATGCGCGCAGGATTGGCCTCAACGGTTTTGCCTGTAGGGAGTTGAGTTGGCCCATTTCCAGTCGACGGCTGGGCCGACAAAAGGCTCGAGTACAGCAAAAACAGGCCGACGACCGCAGTGTGCCTCACTGTTCCCTCCGAGTCATACAAGATTTGGAGAAGTACTTGTGTCCAAATCGGCATAGGGGGGAGAGTCACCTCTCCTCCCCTGCCACACCACCGTACAGGCGGGTCCCGCATACGGCGGTTCGATAAGTTCGTCCCACGGATAACGACGTGGGCTGGGCGTTCGCAGTTTGGGGACGCCGTGCGGGTTTCACTTCTCGGGTTAGCATCCGTTGCGGCTTCACCGCGCTGTGCCTACCCAAGGCCTGCCGAAGCAGGATGGCCAGTGCAATACCCTCATCGAGACCCAAGCACTACTGACCCTTCCTATCGTTCGGGCCTTCGCCGCTCACGCGACTACTACGCCCTCTGCTGACTTCTGCTATGCGGTCAGAACACCTCTCGATGTCCTCAGTCACGAATACGTGACACACAGCAGATCTCCCGCGATAAGTTCGACCGCTGTCCACGCACGACCGCCGGATTTACCACCAGTGCCCTTGATGGATATGGGCTTCCCGATTGTTTGCTCGCTCGCCCGGCACCGTAGGCCTCTTCATCCGGTTCTTGTTCATCGGCCCGCGTGTTTGCTCTACGCTTCCTCCAGACCCCACCTTGCGATGACGCCCTTGCGCTTCGCTACCCTTCACCTCCATCAGGTTGGTAGAGGACTTTCACCTCCAAGCTGTCGAACATGCACGGCGTACAAACACGAAAGCCGGTCAACTGGGTGACCGGCTTGGCGAACCTGATTGCAAATTTCGCTAATGCGTCTCGGTAGCTGCATGGCTTACAGGTTGGGGACCGTTGCCTTCTTGCGCTGCGTTGTGACGAACGTCGGCGCCACGCACCCAGAAGATAACATCCTCGGCAATGTTCGTCGCATGATCGGCAACTCTCTCGAGATTTCTGGCAACGAGAAGAGCATCGAGCGCCTGCCGCGTGACTTCAGGCCGTTCGTTCATTGCTTTCACAAGCATGATGAAGGCCTCATCGCGCATCCGGTCGACGACATTATCCATTTCAAGCACGGCCTGGGCGAGTTCGGCTTTTGCCTCGATGAAAGACTCTAGGGATCGGCGAACCATGGCGCTTACGGCGGCGGACATGCGTGCGATGTCGACGGGCAAGTCGACCGCCGGCAGGCTTACCATGTCCATCACGCGCTCGGCGATGTTCACCGCCTGATCTCCCACTCGCTCCAGATCGGCATTGATTTTTGTGACGGCGAGGATGAAGCGGAGGTCGACGGCCATCGGCTGTTGCATGGCGAGCATGTCGAACGCGAGCTCGTCGATCTCGCGCTCCGCGACATTAATCTGCGTTTCGCCTTCGAGCACCATTTGGCAGCGGCTCAGATCGCGGTCGATATACGCCTGGCAGGCACGATCGACAGCCTGTTCGGCCAGACCACCCATGCGCAGCAGTTTTTGCCGCAATTCGTCGAGCCCCTGTTGGAAACGTGTCCGCATTATCCGAACCTGCCTGTGATGTAGTCTTCTGTCCGCTTGTCAGAGGGATTGGTAAAGATCTTCTCCGTCTTGTCGTACTCGATCATGCGTCCGAGAAGGAAAAATCCAGTGTACTCCGCGACGCGCGCTGCTTGCTGCATATTATGCGTGACGATCACGATCGTATATTGCGCCTTCAACTCGAAAATCAACTCTTCGATTTTGCCGGTTGAGATCGGATCGAGGGCCGAGCACGGTTCATCCATGAGCAGAACTTCCGGCGCGACGGCGAGGGCGCGCGCGATGCAAAGACGCTGCTGTTGCCCGCCCGACAAACTGGCGCCGGATTTCTTATGGATATTGTCTTTCACTTCATCCCATAGAGCCGAGGACTTCAATGAACCCTCGACGATCTCATCGAGGTGCTTCCTGTCGCGATAGCCATTCAGCTTGAGTCCGGCGGCGACGTTGTCGTAGATCGACATGGTCGGAAACGGGTTCGGCTTTTGGAAGACCATGCCGATGCGGCGCCGCAGCTGCGTAGGCGAAGTTCCGTTGTAGGCGTCGAGATCTCCGATGCGTACCTTGCCTTCGACGCGAGCATCGGGCGTTGTCTCGTGCATGCGGTTCAGGCAGCGGATAAAGGTGGACTTGCCGCATCCGGAGGGCCCGATCAACGCGGTCGCATGATTGGCTTCAATCTTGAGATTGATGTCATGGAGCGCCTGGCTCTTGCCATACCAGGCATTGACGTGTTCGACCTGGATTCCTACTCCCATAGGCTAAGCGACTCCCCCCAAGGTGCCGCGGCGCACGGCATATCGGACGGCGGCCACGGCGCTGACGATGAGTACGATCAACACAAGGGCTCCAGCCCACGCCTGGCGATGCCAGTCGTCGTATGGCGATATCGCATAGGTGAAAATCTGCAGCGGCAATGCTGCTGTCGGCTGATCGAGCTTCCAGTTCCAGTACTGATTGCCGAAAGCGGTAAACAATAATGGCGCAGTCTCTCCAGCAACGCGCGCAAAGGCCAGCATGACACCAGTGATAATTCCGGATGTAGCGGTCCGCAATACGATCGAAAGCGTCGTGCGCCAGCGGGAAACCCCTAGTCCGTACGCCGCCTCGCGCAAGACATTGGGCACGAGCAGCAACATTTCTTCGGTCGTGCGCGTGATGGTGGGAACCATCATGATGGCGAGGGCAACGCCGCCGGCCAGCGCGGAAAAATGCTTTTGCCGGAGCACCACAATCGCGTAGGCCACGATGCCAATCACGATGGATGGAACGCCGTTCAGCACATCGGAAACGAATCGAACCGAATCCCCGAAGCGATTCTGTCCATACTCCGCAAGATAGATTCCTGCGCCGATCCCGAGAGGCACGCCGATAAGACTGGCGATCGCCAGAATCAGTGCGGAACCCGCGATGGCATTGGCCATGCCGCCTCCCAGTTCTCCGGGAGGCTTGGGGATCTGGGTGAGGAACGCCAGGTTCAGCGATCCGATTCCGCGATACACGAGGTACCCAAAAATGGCCACTAGCGGCGCGAGAACGATCACCACAGTAGAAATAGCAAACGCAGTGGCGAGGTAATCCTTCAGCCGGCGCCACAAGCTGATCTGAAGAACGCCCGGGGTGGCAGTGGGATCAGGCACGAGCCCTCGCAGGCTGGCCACGCGTGACGCTCCAGACCATAAAGCGCGCCAGCGCATTCACAATGATAGTGACCAGGAACAGCGCTAAGCCAATCTCGATCAATGCCGAGAGGTAGAGATCTCCCGCCGCCTCGCTGAATTCATTCGCCAGCACGCTGGCCATGGTGTATCCGGGTGCGAAAAGCGATTTCGCAATCTCGGGACGGTTTCCGATCACCATCGTGACGGCCATCGTCTCGCCAAGTGCGCGGCCCAATCCGAGAATCACGCCGCCGACGATGCCCGCTCGCGCATTGCGCAGGACGGCGATGCGAATCATCTCCCAGCGAGTCGCACCCAGCGCGAGAGCGGCTTCCCGCTGGTGTTGCGGTACGACTGTCAAAACTTCGCGGGCAATGGAAGAAATGATGGGAATCACCATGATCGCCAGGATGATTCCAGCCGCCAGCATTCCGATACCGTACGGCGGTCCCGAGAAGAGACCGGTCCATCCCAGGGTCTTCGCCAGGAAAGGCTGAACGTAATTTCGCAGGATCGGCACCAGGACAAAAATCGCCCATAGGCCGTAGATCACGCTGGGAATCGCAGCCAACAGCTCAGTCGTAAACGAGAGCGGTCCGCGCAACCACTTCGGGCACATCTCAGTGGTGAAGACCGCAACGCCAACCGATAGCGGGACGGCGATGACGAGGGCCAGGATCGACGAGACCAGGGTTCCGTAGATGAAAGGCAGAGCGCCGTATTGATCGTTGACGGGATCCCAATCCTGGCCGCCGAAAAACTTCCAACCAAACGCATGCCACGATGCCTGCGACCGGCTGACCAACTGCCACACGATCAGGGCAAGGATGGCCAGAACCACCAACGCGCAGCCGAAGATAATCCACCCAAATACCCGGTCCGCGAGAACTCCATCGGAGGATTTCACGAGTGGGTTCAGGCGTTTTTTAACCTCCTGTTTTACAACAGGTTGCGGCCCCTTCAGGCGCGGCTGCGGAAGCGCTTGATTCGCCATTGCTGCGAAGCTACCAGACTCGTGTTACAACCACGTTAAAAATCAAGGCCTTAAGCACTTAGACTTGCCGGAAAATCCCTTAGAAAACGGGGGTTCTTTTTCGATTGCCGAATTGATTTGTTTTGTGAGATGAGTTGATGCGCCGAAGTTAAAAATTTCCTGAAGCGCACGAGGCTATGCCTGTCTTTGCGGCAGTCGACATCGGTTCAAACTCAGTCCGCCTGAAAATCGCGCGATTACGCGGCCGAAAACTTCAAGCAATCCATGAAGATCGCGAGGTCACCCGTCTTGGCGAAGGCGTGTTTCGCAGCAACTTCCTCTCGCCACAGTCGATGTCGGAAACGGTGAAAGTCCTGCGTCGATTCCACCGCACAGCGCAGAGGCTTGGGACGGACTCGGTTCGGGTTGTCGCCACGGCGGCCCTGCGGGATGCGAGAAACTCGCAGGCCTTCCTCGAGTGGGTCCGTTCGGCAACAGGGTGGACGGTGGAAATCATCTCGGGCTTGGAAGAAGCGCGACTGATCCACCTTGGCCTCGTATCGAATCTTCACCTCAGCACCTCGACCGTGCTCATGATCGACCTCGGTGGCGGCAGTTGCGAATTGACGGTATCCCGTCATGGACACATCCGCGAAACTGTCAGTCTGCCTCTCGGAGCGGTTCGCCTCACGAACGAATTCCTGAGCCATGACCCGCCACGAAAAGGCGAGTTGCAGAGAATGCGCGGATTCATCGCGCGCGAAATGGGACGGGCGTCCGGCACGATCGTCCGGTCTCGCGTCAAGACTGCCATTGCTACGTCGGGAACGGCGGCAGCATTAGCCGCAGGCGCACGCCATTTCCATGGCGCTCGTCCGCATCGTTCGGCGAGCGTGTCGCGCGAAGAGATGCGGCAAATCGCGAAGCTGATCAGCCGGTTACCCCTCGAGGGGCGCAAGAAGATCAACGGAATCGGCCCGCGTCGCGCGGAGATCATCGTGGCAGGCGCGGTCGTCTATCAGGAGTTGATGGACCGCTGCCAACTACGCAACTTTCGATATTCGCCTCTCGGATTACGCGACGGCTTACTGGCGCAAATGGCCGCCGAATACGACCAGAGCACGCGATCGGGACGGCAGATCGAGTCGGAACGGTGGGACTCGCTTCGTCAGGCCGTGGAGCACTATCACGTCGACATGGCCCATGCTCTCGACGTGCGCGCCTCTGCAATGGAACTGTTTGGAGCGCTGAAGTCTCTCCATCAACTGCCTCTCGAGTATCGCGAGTGGCTCTCTGCGGCGGCGATGCTCTACGAAGTCGGTGATTACGTCAACCGCAACGGTCGGCATCGGCACACGCAATACATCATCTCGAATTCGGAGATCCTGGGCTACACGCCCGAACAGCGCAGGATTATCGGGGCGATCGCCCGCTATCTGGGAAAATCACGGCCCAGCGCGGGCGATGGCCCCCTCAAGGGAGTGCAGGCTGCCGAGCAGGAGTACATCGCCAAGGCCTCTATGCTCTTGCGACTCGCGCGCGCCATGAACCTCAGCCGCAGCCGGGCGGTCGAAAGCGTGCGTGCGCGACTGCGTGACGGAGAGGTCAAGTTGACATTAACGCCTCGACGGCGGCTAGGCGTGGATCTCGAGCTGTGGGCCATCGAGAGAGACCGGGATTATTTCCGAGAGCTCTTTGGACGGGAACTCTCGGCAGCCGCAGCGTAGAGGGCTCGCAAGACTTTCGGCGTGAGCACCCACTGGAGAGATCCGGAAGTGCGTCGCAACTCTACCTTCGCTACGGCACCCTTGCGCAGCTCAAGTCCTGCTTCGCAGCCGGCATCACTGATGATTCGTGCCAAAAACTCGCTCAGGTTGGGATTGTGTCCCACGACCATGATTGCTTCCTGTCGGGCGTACTTGTCGAGCAATTTGCGGAAGTCGGCGAATGTACCTTGCGGCCGCAACGCCGGATCAATCTGGAGTGAGCCCTCGTGTCCCATCTCGTTCCCCACCAGCGCGGCCGTCTGGGTGGCGCGCTTGAGAGGACTCGAAATCACGGTATCGACCTGCACATCAAGGGCAGCGAGCGCCCTGCCGACGTAGCCGCATTGCTCGATTCCCTCTTTGTCGAGTCCGCGCTTCTCGTCTTTCTTGGGAGTGGCAAGATGAGTTCCCGCATTCGCGTGCCTGAGAAAGTAGACGATCATAGATGCCTGTCAGCTTTTTACCATGACGCGACGGCGGCTTCGCGACGGCGGCGCGGGAATCGCCTGCAGCGTTTGCTTTCCCTCGGCCAGCGCAATCAAGAAATCCTGCGCATTGAATCCCGTGGTCGGCGGTTTGGACGGGCGCCTCGCACCGGGATGCTGCCACGCCCGCCGGTACGAGCCATCTCTCATGAGAATGCGCGTCTTCAGGTTGTCAGCGAGATAAGCCTCGAGGATCTCCTGGCGAACGCGGTCGCGTAACATGGCATCCCTAAGAGGCGCCAGCACTTCCACCCGCTCATAGAGATTACGCGGCATCCAGTCGGGGCTCCCGATGTAAACCTGTTCGTCACCGCCATTCGCGAAATAGTAAATCCGGCTATGTTCCAGGAACCGTCCCACAATGCTCCGAACGCGAATGTTATCGCTGACCCCGCGAATCCCGGGCCGCAACGCGCAAATCCCTCGCACGAGAAGATCGATTTCGACTCCCGCCTGCGATGCCTGGTACAAGGCCATGATGATTTTCTTATCAAGCAGTGCGTTCATCTTGGCGATAATCCGCGCCGGGTTGCCATCGCGGGCGTGCTGCGCCTCCCGCTCGATCAATTGGATGGTCTTCTCCGCCAGATCGAGCGGAGCGACCAGCAATGGGTCGTAGCTGGGATTTTCTGCGTACGCCGTCAGGAAACTGAATACATCGTGGACGGAACCAGTAATTTCGGGGTCCGCCGTCAACAGGCTCAAATCGGTGTAGATACGGGCCGTGGTCGCGTTGTAGTTGCCCGTTCCGAGATGCGCGTAACGGCGCGTCACGCCATCGGGATCCCGCCGCGCCAGCAAAGAAAGCTTGCAATGCGTTTTCAGGCCGACGAGTCCGTGAAATACCTGCACGCCGGCATCTTCCAGATCGCGCGCCCACTTGATGTTCGAAGCCTCATCGAAACGCGCCTTCAGCTCAACCACCGCCGTCACTTCCTTCTTTGCCGCGGCTGCGATCAAGGCCGGAACAATCAGGGAGTGCTCGTTGGTGCGGTAAAGGGTCTGCTTGATTGACATGACATGGTCATCTTCGGCGGCCGATTCAATGAAGGAGATCACTGAATCGTACGAGTCGAAGGGATGATGCAGCAGCACATCGTGACGCCGCAGCTCCTCAAACAAATCACGAGACTTCGCCGTCAAACGGAGTTCGCGCGGAACGAAGGTCTTGTATTTGAGCTCCGGATGCTCGGTCTGCTCGTAAACATTGAACAGTCGCGAGAGATTGACCGGGCCGTTGACGGAGAAGACCTGCCAGGGGTCCAGCTCGAAGACTCCACGCAGACGTTCGATAATTTCCGGGTCGGCGTCCGCTTCGATCTCCAGGCGCACCGCGTCTCCCTTGCGACGGTTATGCAACTCGGCGCGCACGGATTCAAGCAAGCTTCGCGCCTCTTCCTCCGCTAGATACAGATTGCTGTTTCTGGTAACGCGGAAGGCAGCCGACGACACAATGTCGTAGCCGTGATACATGCGGGCGGCGTGGAATGCGACCAGGTCGGCAAGAAAAATAAAGTCGTCGGTGGTTTCGGACGGCAGCCGGATCAGCCTCGGCAAAGCCCGCGGCACGGTGACTACGCCGGTATAGGTGAGCGCGGAACGACGTCGCCGCCGGAGAAGAAACGCGACGCAGAGAGCCTTGTTGATCACGCGCGGAAACGGGTGCGCGGGATCAACCGTTACGGGCGTAAGCAGCGGATCGAGTTCTTTCTCGCAATACTCTTCGACAAAAGACTTTGCCGTTGAATCAAGCTCGTGCAGGCCGAGCACGCGGATTGCATGCTCTGCTAACTGCGGTCGCAGGTGACCATTCCAGCAATCGTATTGCTCGTCGACGAAGTCGTGCGTTTCCTGATTGATGCGGTCGCGCTCTTCCGCGAGCGTTAAGCCGTCCGCTGCGCCGTCGTTAAATCCGTCTTCGATCTGCTGCACGAGTCCGGCGACCCGTACTTCAAAAAACTCGTCAAGATTGCTGGCTGAGATGGAAAGAAACTTCAACCGCTCCAGCAGGGGGTTGTTGAAGTCACGTGCTTCGTCGAGGACACGTTTGTTGAAGGCAAGCCAAGACAGCTGGCGATTGATGTAATACGACGGTGTGTCGAGTGCTGGGCGCGCCATAGGTCCGTGCGATCCTCGCGCCAACTGTACGCGAAGGTTATTCGTGGAGCTGGAAATTCGTTGGGGGTCCGGTTGCTTGGAGGCGTGAAGTGCCGTTCGGTCGTCAAAAATGCTGAGCAGCCTATATTGCTGACTTAAAAGACCTTCGCGCCCAATAAGACGTTGATGGCACTGCTGTCCGCAGCCATTGCCGGATAAAACCCAGTTTCTAAGTCAGAATTCCAGACTCCGTCCCAAACCATAAGTATAAAACAGTGGTCGGGTTCTCGCATTCGCAACGATTTTCGATCGGAACTACTGATTTCACATATGGCGACGAGCGCTTTTTGCCGGAGAACAAAACTTCAGCACAAGTAAAAAAGGCGTCGGTCCGATACCCTCGACGCCTTATGTGATGGTTGGAATCAGAATGTGCAGATGAGATCGAGTTGCAGACGATTCAACCACGATTCGGCTGCCGGCTTGCTAGAAGGCGAGCTGAATGCGATTCATCAGCACATTTTCGGCGTGCAGCGGTGTTTTGTTGCCAGGCGCCATGGTGAAGTTCGTGTGCTCGAAATCGGTGACGAGCTTCACATAGCGATTCAAATACCAGTTCAGGCCGATGCCTTGTTCTTTCGCCATCTGAGCAGAAGAGGAAACGCTGGCGAAGCGGGGAAAGGCGTCGCCGTCGATGGCCAGTTGGCTGTAGCGCGCCGCCAATTCCACTGCACCGAAGCGTCGCCAACCGGTTACATGCTCCTTCGCGCTGCGTGGACGAACACCTTCGTAAGAATTCTTCTCTCCGGTGAGCATGACGGACAAGGTCGTTTCCCAGGCTTGATTTTTCACGCGACCAGCATGGGTTTTGTTCAGCACTTCCTGCGATGAAATCACATACTCGCTCATCAAACCGAGTGGGCCCAGGTAGTAGTAAGCCTGCGGCGACAGGCGATTGTGCTGCCCATTCGCAACCGTGGTCGAAGAGTACTTGAAGAACGTGGTTTGCCCCACAGTCTTCAAGCCAGCAATCGCGCCCTCCTGGTCTCCCGCGGAACCGGCAACGCCGAGCCCAAAGTTGTGCAAGGGGTTGACGCGAGTCGCGGCGAACGGGCGCAGGAAAAGCCGAGCGACCGCTTCGTGGGAGCTGGTCCATTGCGTGAACACACCGTTGGAACCATCACTCGATCCTTGAAAGAATCCGCCTTCGTAGGCGATCGAGTCCGAGAGCACCGAGCCCGACAATTGTGCCCCGAGGTAGCGGAGCGGAACCAGGTCCGAGGCCAGGGAACGCTCGGCGAAGATCAGCTCGCGATCGGAGCGCAGCACTTCCAATCCGATCGGCTCCTTGAATTTGCCGATGCGCAGCTTGGCAAAGCTGAACGTCTTCTCTTCCAGATACGCCTCCTGGATCTGTTGCGTTCCCTGCCCGAAATCCGGCATGAAGCGGAAATCGATCGCCTTAAACAGGGTTCCCTCGAACAGCGGCCGGATGCGGCGGAAAAGAAATTGGTCGAGCTCTTCTCCGTGCGTGGTGGAAGTGAACATCCGATCGTCGCCCTGGACGTAGCCATGGACATGCAGCTGCGTTCCCTCGTCGGCAGTTGAGAACCACAGACCATCCCTGCGGAAGGAAATGGCGGAGTGTCTTTCGGACTGTGTGGAGGCAGATTCAACGGCCGCCGAAGAGTCATCGGAGGCTGCCCGGTCTGTTGTCGCCAGCGTCGAAGAAGCCGGGTTGGTGCCGGGATTCGACGATGCGGGCTCGGTCTGGGACCAGGCTCCCAACGAGAGTGCTGCGATCACAACTGCGACGAGCAAGGCGTTGTGCGATTTCATTAAACGATTCCTCGATGCTAACAAGGGGAAAAGCGTCCACTGCAAGAAAATTGGCATGTCCTGGTCTTCCTCCCGGCCTCTTGGCCCTCACAATTAAATCTAAGTCTATGTTATTAGTAGACTATATCGGGTTAATATGCAATCGCCTTGCCGAAATCCATTGAAGCTACGTTATTGATTTTCAAGGACTGTAGAGGTTGGCCCGGGGCGGTCGCCATCCAGGACATGCAGAATTTTGCAACGCACAGACAAAAGAGGATCCGGCATTGCCGGATCCTCGAGGGGGACTGCCGAGTAGGCTAGCGAACTTGCTTGATTTCCGCTTTCACTTGCTGGGCGACGTTGCCTGGCAACGGTGCATAGGTCAATGCGGCGGTCATTTTCTGACCGTCATCAACCATCCAGTTCAGGAAGTCCACGATGATCTTTCCCTTAGCTGCATCCTTCGACTGCGCCGGGATGAGTAACCAGGTGAAGCTGGAGATGGGATAGGCATCCTTCCCTGGCGAATTGGTGATAGAGACCCGGAAATCGGCGGGCATCGACTTCATCGAGCCAGCTGCAGATGTCACGCTTTCCAGAGACGCCTTCACAAAGTTGCCGGCTGCGTTTTTCACGCTGCCGTAGGGAATCTTGTTCTGGACCGCGTAGATGAGTTCAACATAACCGATCGCGCCTTGCATCTGGCGGATCACTCCGGCAACTCCCTCATTGCCTTTGCCGCCCAAGCCGACCGGCCATTTCACTGATGTTCCCTTCCCTACCCCGCTCTGCCAATCAGAGCTGATTTTGGAAAGGTAGTCCGTGAAAATGTACGTTGTGCCGCTGCCGTCGGAGCGGTGTACCACGATGATGGACTGGTCGGGGAACTTCACTCCCGGATTCGCCGCCGCGATCGCCTTGTCGTTCCAGTTTGTGATCTTGCCAAGAAAAATTCCCGACAGAACGTCGGGAGTGAACTTCAACTCCTCGCCGACGCCGGGCACGTTGTAGGCAGGCACTACGGCTCCGAGAACCGTAGGTACGTGCAGGATCTTCACTTTGGATTGGGACAACTGCTCGTCCGTCATCGGGCCGTCACTTGCGCCAAAGTCGACGGTTCCAGCGAGCACTTGCCGAATGCCCCCGCCGCTTCCGATGGACTGATAGTTGATCTGAATTTCTGGGTGGGCGTTGTGGTATTCGCTAAACCACTTTGAATACATTGGATAAGGGAATGTTGCGCCTGCCCCGTTTATGGTCGTCTGGGCAAAAGTCGGCAGCGCGATGGCCAGGCAGAGAAGCAACAGCGCAGTGCGACGCATGACTCTGGGAGTCCTCCGTTTCTCGATTCGGTTTCGCCTCGGTTCTATCGGTCAAGTGTTACAGTACGGTTACGAAACAGTAAATTTCTGATGAAAGACCCCAGCACGAATCCATGCCGGGAACGCCTCTGGCAAACTGTCCAAACGGGGATCATTCACCTTTGACCGACTCGAACGAACGATTTGCTCCCGGATGGCCGGGCATCGCTCCCCGCTGGACCTCTAGCGCGAAATCAGGAATCGGAACCGCCCTGAATCCGCACAGCCGCGTGTGGTACACGCTGAGCCATGGAATTCTGAATGAAGTCTATTTTCCTCGCGTCGATCAGGCGTGCACCCGCGATTTGGGGCTTCTCATCACCGACGGGAACAGCTACTTCTCGGAAGAAAAGCGCGAATGTGACTTCGAAAATGCAGTTCCCGAACCCGGAGTTCCTGTCTACCAGTTGACGAATTCTTGTCGCGACGGCCGCTATAAGATTCATAAGGAAATCTTCAGCGATCCCTATCGCAACGTCGTTCTGCAGCGAGTCCGGTTCGTGCCTCTCAAGGGGACGCTTGCCGACTACCGCTTGTACGCGCTACTGGCACCTCACCTGGCCAACTGGGGCAATGGCAACACGGGCTGGTGCGGCGACTACAAGGGTAACCCAATGCTGTTCGCGAAGCGCGACCATGTCGGGCTTGCTTTCGGCTGTTCGCTTCCATGGTCATCCAGATCCGTAGGCTTCGTCGGGTACTCCGATGGCTGGCAGGAACTCTCGCGACATTTTCGCCTCACTACGCACTACACTCACGCAGAGAATGGCAACATCGCTCTCACCGGTGAAATTGATCTGCAGGCCTGTGGAGGCGAGTTTGTCCTCGCATTGGGGTTCGGCCGCAATTGCTGGGAAGCGGGTCAACAGGTCCTCTCCACCCTTTTGGAAGATTCGAATGAGATTCGCGATCACTTCATAAGACACTGGCAGGCCTGGCAGGAAAGCCTGCTTCCTCTCGATGCGCCGAAGAGGGAGATTGATCTCTATCGAAGCAGTATGGCCGTGTTGCGCTCCCACGAATCCAAGGACTTCCTTGGCGGGATCATCGCAGGCCTATCGATTCCCTGGGGCTTCAACAAAGGGGACGAAGATCTTGGCGGATACCATCTGGTCTGGCCGCGCGACCTGGTGGAAACCGCGGGTGCGCTGATTGCCGGCGGCGCGGTCAACGACGCGCTTCGCGTGCTGCGTTACCTCGAAGCCACCCAGGAGTCGGATGGCCACTGGTCTCAAAACCTGTGGCTGGATGGACGTCCCTACTGGGGCGGTATCCAGATGGATGAAACCGCCCTCCCGATTTTGCTGCTCGATCTTTTGCGTCGAGAGGCCCGGCAGGCGCTCCGCGATCTGCATCGCTGGTGGCCCTTTATACAGAAAGCTGCGGGCTTCATCGTCCGCAATGGTCCGGTGACCCAACAGGATCGATGGGAAGAGGACGGCGGTTATTCTCCGTTTACGCTGGCAGCGGAGATCGCCGCGCTCCTCGCAGCGGCGGATGTGGCGGACGCTGTTGGCGAGACTGCAGCAGCGAGTTATTTGCGCGATACCGCGGACACATGGAACGACAATGTGGAGCGATGGACCTACACGCTCGATGGCGATCTCGCCCGGGAAATGGGAGTCGATGGCTACTACGTCCGCATTTCCCCGCCCGAGAGTGACGGCGCCGCTTCGCCGTTGCAGGGATTCGTTCCCATCAAAAATCGTCCACCCGATCGGGGGCTGGCCCGCGCAACCCAGTTGATCAGTCCAGACGCGCTCGCCTTAGTGCGATTCGGCCTGCGGGCTCCGAACGATCCGCGAATCCTGAATACGGTGAAGATCATCGACGCTCTCCTGCGAGCGCTGCTTCCTCAAGGCCCGTGCTGGTACCGCTACAACGGGGATGGCTACGGAGAACACGAGGACGGCAGTCCGTTTGATGGAACCGGTATCGGCCGTCCCTGGCCACTCCTCGCCGGAGAGCGCGCCCATTATGAACTGGCCGCCGGGCGCAAAGATGCCGCGACGGCCCTGCTCCAAGTCCTCGAGAGTTCAACGGCAGGTGCCAGCCGGTTGATACCGGAGCAAGTCTGGGATCAAGCGGACATCTCGTATCTGGAACTCTTCCGCGGGAAGCCGACCGGGTCCGCTTGTCCCCTGGTTTGGGCCCACGCGGAATACATCAAGTTGCGCCGATCTCTTCGGGAAGGCCGTGTCTTCGACCAACCCCCGCAGACTGTACAGCGCTATATCGTCGAGAAGCATCCCTGCGCCTATTTCCCCTGGCGCTTCAATAACAAGGCTCGAACCATGACGTGCGGCAAGGCCCTTCGCATCACCGTACTCCAGCCTGCCTTGATTCACTGGAGCGTCGACGGATGGAAAACAAAGACGGATACGCTTACGAAGAATACTCACCTGGGCGTTCACTTTGCAGATTTACCAACGGACAAGCTGCCGACGGGGGCCTCTGTCGTTTTTACCTTTTTGTGGACTGACAGCAACACCTGGGAAGGGGACAATTACCAGGTAGTCGTCGAGTGAACAGACCAGTCCAGATCGATTTGCGATGAGCAGAGACTCGTTGGTGAATTACCCGGTATAGAGAAGCTCTACGACCGTGCAGTCGTCTCCCAACGGAGTGCCACAACAGAATTCGTTTACCGCTGAAAAAATGTCTTCGAGATTGGGCGTCTTCGCGGCGACCGCCTCCAGGCGTTCGTTATCAAAAAATTCTCCCTCTGCGTTTTCGGCCTCGGTCACGCCATCCGTTACCAGAATGAAGCGGTCCCCGGGCTTCAGGTGAACCCGATCGCCCTCATAAGCAGCATCTGCCAGCAGCCCCACCGGCAAGTTCCCGTGCTCGGGACGCGACACCTGGCCAGCCGAGACCAGCAGCGGCGGTACGTGGCCGCAGTTGACGTACTCCAATTCTCCGGCCTTCGTCACGCGGATAATGATCACGGTCGCATACTTCTCGCCCAGGTGCTTCTGCGTAAAGAACCGATTCACCGCCGCCATGATTTCCGGCAGCGGCATGCGCGCAATCAGGTGCGCGTACACCATTCCCTGCAAAGTCGAAGCCAATACTGCCGCCGAGACACCTTTCCCGCTGACATCCGCGAGCACAATTGCGAGGCCATCTTCGGTGTTCACGACGTCAAAAAAGTCTCCCCCGATTTCCTTGCAGGAAAGGTTGCGGCCGCGCATCTTGGCGAAGGGGACGTCGGGGATTGTGACCGCCATTAGCCGCTGCTGAATGGACGCTGCGATCGATAGCTCCTGCTGATATCTCCGCGCCGCCTCCTCCGTTTGCACCAGCCGCGCGTTTTCAATCAACGAGGCCGCCTCGGTCGCAATCACATGCAAAATGTCGTGGCTTACGCTGGAGATGTCGCGCGATGCAAAGCGGGAATCCAGATACAGAGCGCCCATGACTTCGCCGCTGGCCGGACCCGGAACGGGAACGTTCTCATCTCGCGTTGTCTGGACCTGCGGCTTCCGCAACGGCAGACAGATAACCGTACGGAGATCGTACGCCACGATGCTTTGGCGCACCGCCAGGTCCAGCGACTGGCTCGTATCCGTGAACAGGAATTCGGAGTTTGACCTCAGCGCTTCGTCGAGAATCGAGTGCGAGATGGTCTTGTCATCCAGCAAAGCTTCGCCCTTGGAATTCCGTCCGGCCGCAAGGCGCAGCTTCTCTTCTTCATCGAGCAGGAAAACGTAGCCGCGTTCGGCGCGGATCAATTTCAACGTCGTATCGACGAGCGTGACGAGAATTTCGTCGAGCACGCCCACCGTATTTAACTTGCGCGCGGCCTCAAGAAAAAGAGTCAGTTTCTCGAGATCGGTCGTATCCGTAGAAATCTGGATGCCTGAAATCTGGCTCAAAAACTCGCGGGCGGTGTTGGAAGTTGCGTGCTGCGGGCTGAAGATCACGTAAGCGACGTCGCGAACGCCGAACTCCACCCGATCGTTCTTCTGCAACTTCTGCCGCTGGACGCGCTCTCCGTTGACGTAGGTTCCGTGCTTGCTGCCCTGATCGACAACGAAAAAGTCTCCGTTCTCCGCGACGATCAAGGCATGGTCACGAGAGACGCGAGGATCAGGGATCACAAGGTCCTTGTCGACCTTCCGGCCCACGGAAAACGGTGTCCGATTCATCACGATCGAGCGCTGCTCGTTTCCCTGTACGTAGATCAAGGACGGGAAGACGTTCGAACCTGGATCGGAAGTGATGCCCGAGATGGGAGGAAAAACCATTAAGCCCGTTTTACCCAATAACTAAATAGCAAATGACTGAATACTAAATAATGACAGGAATGACGCTCACCGAAAAGGGCGTTCCCGTCGAAGACGTTCTTTCAGGCGGTGGAGAGCCGCTCTTAGTGTCCGGCCTTCATGCTGGATGGGGTTTGAAGGCAGCGACGGCCTGCTGTTCGGTGTCGTAAACCTCAAAAACGGTAGCCAGTTTGGTGATGGCAAGGACGTCGCGCAGACGCTGGCCAAGTCCGGTCAGCTTGATATCGGCGCCGCTGGCGCGTGCCGACGAGTACACGCCTACCATCGTGCCGAGGCCACCGCTGTCGATGTAGCTGACGCCGGCGAGATTCAAAACCACCTGCTTGGTGGTGCTAAGAAGCTGTTTCAGAGTGTTGCGCAAAGCGTTCGCTTCGTCGCCAAACACGATCCGTCCAGTGCACGAAACGACGCTGACGCCGTCGACCGTACGGGCCTCCATTTTAAGAGTCATCCATCTCCTCCCCGCTCAAGTACGGCTAAAGGCCTGAGAAGCCTACCGCTTGCGATCACCCATTGCAAGTTGCGGGGATTGTGGCGACCAGGACTCCTGGCTGAGTAGCACCAAGTCAAGAAGCAGCACAAAAGGAATCACGAGCACCGTGTACAGCGGTACAGTCCAGGCGTTCTGGGCGACAACCGGGAGTCTGACCGACAGTAAGACCAATGCTATCGCTGCCAGCCATTGCCATCCGAGAGCCACTACGGTCGCCACGAGTAAACCCTTCGATACCGGGCCTGCTTTCCACGTCGCCTGGCATTCGCGCGCTGTCAAGAGGACTGCTGGCAGCAGGAGGAGTTGGTTATACGGAGCAAATGTCGGCACAATCAAAAGAGTGGCCGTGAGAATGTTGGCGAGTAGCATTGAAAAATCGCGCGAGCCTGGCTCGGAACGTCTTGCCCGCCAAGTCAGCGCGACCAGAACCGCAACAATTGCCATCGAGGCAACCCTTCCCGGGCCTTGCGAGAGCAGCCTATCCATCAGGGAAATGCCACCGGTGTATGCCAAGTATTGGTGAAGGGCAATCCGAAACTTGGGCAACCAGCCCGGCAGGATCATTTCAGAGACCACCAGCAAAACTCCCATAGCTCCACAGAATCCCCAAACGAATGATCGACGGCGGGAATCCATGAGCGCCCAGACGACGAGGCACGCGATCAACGGCAGGACGAGCTGCGGCTTGATGGTAGAAGCTGCCAGCACAATACCGGCGGCGAAAAACTGTCCTTGGGTGAGGAGAAAAACGCTCAGCGCGATGAATCCAGCGATGAGCAGACTTAACTGATCCAGCTTGATTCCCTGCACTCCAGGAAACGATCCGAGAACAAGAACGGCGGTAACAAACCACGCCAGCGGCCCAGGCTGCCATTGGATCGCACGCATCCAAAGCCAAACGCTCGCGGCCGTCAAGGCAATCAGCAGCGCGTCAAACCCCTTCCTGACAGGCTCGAAGGGAAAGTGAACCGTCGGCGCCAGGAAAATCGCAACGTAGACGGGATACGCGAAAGCCTGCTGGTCTTTCGGGTCTTCGGCGCGCGACCCGTCGAGCGGACGACCATAGTAGCCGGCCTGGATCTCGCGCGTGATCTCCGCACTGTAGGGGTCACGGTGATGCAGCAAGAGCTCGCGTGAACCAAGCCAGCGAGGATAGAGATCAGATAGATTGCCGCGAGGATTATGGCGCACGGCAGCTTCCGCCCTTTGGTGGGCTGCAAGCACACGGTTCACGTACAGCCACATCGCGGCCAGGCAAATGAGCGCGAGGGCGACGCTGAGCTTTGGATATCGGTCTAGCACTTCCACGAAAGTTTCTATGCTGTCGCAACGCCTGACAAGTCGCTTGCAAGCATCAACCGGCTTCAATCAGGGGAAAGTACCGGCGAACGACCGAGTGCTCCAGTCTTCGATCGGCAACGACAAACCCTTGCGCGCGTACAACGCGAATTGGCGATCGGTATAAACCGAATGCCAATCGACCGTCAGAATCAGCCTGGAGATGGGCGCGTCTTTTGGAACGAGAATGAGATCGGTGGGATAGAGCGTGAGCGTGGATTGCCAGCCGGGCCGGGCTTCATAAAAATCAAAAATCTGTTTCATCACGACGTCGGAATAAGCGACCTCGTAGCGGCTATCGAGTGACACCTTCACCGAAGGATAGAGCTTCCACGACACATATGCGCCGAGCCGAAAAGGCACTAGCAAATTGCCCTTAAACCCCTGTTGCGCCAGATATTGGACCGGCCCCACTGGATAGAGCGGTTGCGGCACAGCAATTTGCCACGGCTTTTGTCGAACGGCCACAAATAGGCAAGCGCACGCGAACGCACCCCAAGCGAGGGCGCAGAAACGTGACCGCGTCTCACAAAATCGCGCCCACCAGCTTCCGACATTCGTCGTTCCCAGATAGGACGGGACGTAACAGAGCCACGCGATCGCGAATAGCGGAAGCAACTTTCGGTGAAGCGCGCCCTCAATTGCTGCAACCAGCAGGATCGAGATCCCGTCGACACTACCAGACCGTCCCGCTATCACAGCGTATGCTGCAACCAACAATGCCAGCCCGAACGCCGTCAAGGAATTCGTTCCCAGTGTCAGAACCGAACTCCATTCTGGCGAGAATGGACGCGACATAAACAGTGCGTGACGTAAGTAAGCGAAATATGCGATGCCATAGGGGTTCACCAACGTTTCCGCCGACATCCCCAACATGAGCCATAAGAGATGACGCCACGGGCGCCGCGAATAGGCTTCTTCCGCCAAGTGCAACGCGACGAACCCAATCCCCACCACAAAACCTGCATGCAGGTTGATCCAGGCTGGAAAAATCAACAACCACGGAATGATCCACCTGCGATTTCCCTCACGATCGAGTTCCAAAAGCCAAAGCAGAAGAGCCGCAAGGAAAAACGAATACACCTGCGCCCGCACCGTGGAAAAAAAGCCGAGATACATCAGGAAGATTGCCAGGGGCGCGCAAACGGTGAACAGTCGAAGATCCGCCCCTCGCCTTTTTGCACACCACACGCAGGCCCACAGAGTCCCCAACGCCGCTGCAAATTTCAGGATCAGGATGGATCGAGACCCCATCCAGGCAGTCAACCAATAGGCAACGGCTCCGGCTCCCCATTCGTGATCCACCCAGGGGCGAGTCGTGGGGGTGTAGGCGTAAACATCTGCAGTTAAGAGATGGCCGGCCGCCAGGCTCTCACGGATCAGCGCCATCTGATGCCAGATGTCGATATCGACAAAGTTGTAGGAGATCAGGGCGCAGAAAAATAAAGCGCAGGCGACAAGGGGCAGGCGGCGTAACCACAGGCCTCTCTCCTGATCTGCGGTGCCGAGCGGTGCGATTGGGAGGTTAACCACGCCCATTTTCTTGGAGGATTTGTCCTCGGTAAAAACAAGACCCGCAGTCTATCAGTCCGCTCGATGTGCCCGGACCTCCACGCGTAGCCAAATCGCCGGCCTTTGTTTCGTTCGAAAGCACGTCTGTCCGCGCGCATCTGCTACAACATTAGTCGCACAAACAGAAGTCACTCCTCTTACAGCAGAATCGTGGAGGTCGGGTGTCGCTTATCTTCTGGCTTGCGGTGGGATTTCTCATCGCCTTGGGTTTGATCAAACCTCTCGTTGGGGATCGATGGTTCCGAGCAATCGAAAGATATGCATCCGGCTTGGCAAGGAAAAAGTCCTTCGTCGTGCTTGGAGCCGGTGTGTTCGCCGTGCTCTCTCGTATTGCGATTCTTCCGCTGCAGCCGACTCCACTTCCGGTTATCCACGACGAGTTCAGTAATCTCCTCGCAGCCGACACATTTGCGCATGGCCGCCTGACGAATCCCCCGCATCCGATGTGGATCTTTTTCGACACCTTCCACGTCTTGCAGCATCCGACATACGCGTCAAAGTATCCCCCTGCCGAAGGCCTGGTCCTTGCTCTCGGCCAACTCGTCGGCCATCCGTGGTTCGGCACCGTTTTGTTTCTCGGCCTGATGTCGATGGCGATTGCATGGATGCTTCAAGGCTGGGTGCCTCCGGAGTGGGCATTGCTTGTCAGTGTCCTCGCTGTATTGCGCTTGTGCCTCTTCAATTACTGGTTCGATGGTTACTTGGGCGCAGCAGTCTCCGCTTTAGGAGCAGCGCTGGTTCTCGGTGCGTTTCCAAGGGTCGTCCATCATCGGCGGTTTAGCGACGCATTCTGGCTGGGAATCGGCGCCTTGACCCTGGCCCTCAGCCGCCCGTTCGAAGGCTTCCTCTTCTGCTTGCCGGTTGCCGTTGCCGTCTTGTTCTGCTTTCGTCAGGAGATTCGCCAGGCGACATTTTGGAAGATTGGTTTCAGAAACGTCTTTTTGCCCGCCTTCGCGGTGCTCGCCGCGGGGACGGTATGGCTCGGTTACTACAACTGGCGAGTCACCGGTAGTCCGGCGGTATTTCCATATTTTCTCTACCACCGCGAGTATTACAACTTCCCGATTTTTGCCTGGCAGCGCATACCTCCTCCTCTCCATTATGAAAATCCACAGTTTGAGGCGTTCTTTAATGTGTGGCAGAAAGTTCAGTTCCAACACACTTTCGCCCATTGGACGAAGAGAAGCTATACGGCGCTCTGGGAATGGTGGTACGTGTATCTCGGCCCAATCCTCGCAATCCCGTTCCTTTCCCTGCCGTATCTGTGGCGAGACCGTCGCATTCGTCTCCCCTTGATTCAGGTGCCACTATGCGCACTGGGCTTGGGCAGCGTGGTCTGGTTTCAGCCTCACTATGCGGCGCCGCTGGCTGCCGCGATTTTCGTTTTGCTTGCACAGGCGATGCGGCACTTGCGGCGATTCCACTGCCTTGGGAGACCTGTCGGTCTTTACCTGTCCCGCATGGTCGTTGTCATCGCTTTCGATTGGGTGCTGATCCTGGCGGTGCACTCGGGCCGATATCCTTCCGTCCCGTGGAGCCACGAGCGCTTCCGCATCGCCGAGCAATTGAAAGCGATGTCCGGCGGTCACCTCGTACTCGTCGACTACGCTAGCCAGCACAACATTCATCAGGAGTGGGTCTACAACGCGGCCGACATCGATAAGTCGCCCATCGTTTGGGCGCGACGGATTCCCGGCCGCGATCTCACACCGCTCCTGAGTTACTTCGCCGGTCGATCGGTTTGGGTGCTCTATCCGGACGAAAAGCCGGTTCGGTTGGTCCGATATCCCGGGGCTGGACAGACATCGGAACCCTGAAATCCAACAACACGGGACAGATAACGGCCCGTAAAGGCTTATATTCGGGAAGACTCCGAAAGAAATAGGTTGGTCTTAGCCACAGTCGCGGTATGATATGGCCGAACGGCGCTGACGCCGCCGGTACACAATCTCGAAAACACTGAATTTATTGGAAGGGCCCGCGAGACCTTGAGCAATATGCTCGAGGAGGTGCCTGTTTTTGTGGTTCGCAAGCATTCGTCTACTTTTGGAACCCCACGGAGGCTTATCACGATGGCTCAGATTTTCCGAAGACTTTTTCACGAAGAGCAAGGTCAGGATATTGCGGAATATGCGGTGATGCTGGCGGTAATCCTTGTGATCGTTGTTGGAACGATCCGGCTGATTGGCTCGAACGCGAACACGGTCTTCTCGCAAGTTGCCAGCTCTGTCCAATAGCAGCCTTGGCGAACCGCTGATTCAATCAGCGAAGCTGCGAGGGTATGTCTGTCCCCGCTTACGCCCTTGTGGCAAACACGCGAATCAAGCATCGCTCGTTGAAAACGTGCGACCGGTGTCGCCCGGTTCCAGTCTTCAGGGGACTTTTGAGGATTAACCATGAATCGCACAAGGCTTCTGTTCATCGGGTTTGTCGCGCTCGCGCTCGGCGCACTCGTCGCCTTTGTGGTCTACAAAAACCTGCAATCCAGAGCTAGCGCCAACAATGAGCCCGGTGTAGAAGTGGCTTTGGCCACGACTGACGTGCAGGTGGGAGCCAAACTTGAAGGTCGCGACGTCCGCATGGCGCGGATTCCCGCTTCAGTCGCTCCGCCCAACGCCTACCACTCCACTTCCACAATCATCGGGCGAGGCGTAATTCTGCCTATTCAAAAGGGCGAATTCATTCTGCCCTCGAAACTGGCGGCAGAGAATGCCGGTTCCGGTCTGCCCTCGCTGATTCCACCCGGAATGCGAGCCGTATCCGTGCGCGTGAATGAAGTTGTGGCAGTTGCTGGATTCGTCGTCCCGGGAACGCGCGTGGACGTGCTTCTCACCGGGAACCCACAAGGCGCCAGCGAGTCGCAAACGACGACGGTCCTCGAGAACGTCCTCGTCATCGCTGCCGGGCAGAAGCTGGAACGAAACGCTGCCGGAGATCCGCAGTCCACCCCCGTGATCACGCTTCTCGTATCGCCTGACGATGCGCAAAAAGTGACCCTGGCGAGTTCGCAGGGCCATATCCAGCTGGCGTTGCGCAATCCTGTGGACACGAAGCAACTGGATATTGCCGCGTCCAAGGCCAACGGCCTGTATAACCGTGGAGTGCCGTCGGCTCCGCCACCACCGGTGCGGTCTGCTTCGGTGAAGAAGACTGTGCAAGCCCCACCGGCCCCACCGGCTCCCTACAAGGTTGAAGTGATTCGCGGCAATAAAACGGACGAGACCAAGTTCCCAGATCAACCAGGCACGCACTGAGAATGGCTCTTCATAGAACGCACCAAGGTCCGCTGGCTTTCAGCGTTACTTCGATGTTCAAGCTTGCCCTCCTGCACGGCGCTGCCGCGCTGGTGGCGTCTTCCATGCTATGCGGTGCCACCGTTGCTGAGGCGATACAGCAGGAGACGCCACCTCCAGCACCGCCAGCCGCGCAACAGCCTGCCGTTCCGCCTCCCGTCGAGCATCCCGCCGAGGCGTCGCTGCCGTCGCGGGCTGAAGCCACCGGAGCCGCTCCCCTGCGCGTTATGGTGGGCAAATCTCTGCTGATCAATACCAGCGAACGCCTCAAGCGGGTCTCCGTGACCGATCCGGCCGTCGCCGATATCGACGTCGTCACCCCGACGCAGATTCTGGTTCATGGCCGCTCTGCCGGCGAGGTGTCGCTGCTCATCTGGGACGAGGCGGAGCGTTCACGCAGCTTCGATCTTCGCGTCGACGTTGACGTGACCGCTGCCGCTGAAGAGGAAAAGAGCGTCTTCCCCGACGAGCAGATCATCGTGACGCCCTCGCGCTCAGCCATCGTTCTCTCCGGGCACGTGTCCGACGAAAGCGTGGCGAAGCGCGCCGAAGCGATTGCTACCGCTTATTCCAAGAATGTTGTAAACGTCCTGACCTTCGGTCCGACCGGGGCGCAAGAAGTCCTCCTGGAAGTGAAATTCGCCGAAGTGGACCGGTCCGCCACGACGCAGCTCGGCCTCAACGTATTCAGCACGGGCGCCGGGAACACGATCGGTACCGTCACGACAGGCCAGTACGGTGGCTTCCCGGCGCAGACGCTCACCGACTCCACCGGAAATACCTCTGGCAACATCACCACGAACGAGACGATCAGCGACGTCCTGAACCTGTTCCTTTTCAATCCCAATATTCATCTGGGTGCAGTGATTAAAGCCCTGGAACAGAAAAGCCTGCTCCAGATTCTGGCAGAGCCGAACCTGATCGCCGTCAACGGCAAAGAGGCGAGCTTCCTCGCGGGCGGCGAGTTCCCCTTCCCGATCGTCCAACCCGGACAGGGATTCACGGCTGTCACGATTCAGTTCAAGGAATTCGGCGTAAAACTGCGGTTCAAACCCGTCATCATGCCGAACGGCAACATTCACTTGAATGTGACGCCGGAGGTCAGCACACTGGATTTTGCGGATGCGTTGACGATCTCGGGTTTCACCGTTCCCGCCATCAGCACGCGTCGCGCGGAGACCGAATTTGAAATTCAGGACGGTCAGAGTTTTGTGATTGCCGGGCTGATGGACAACCGCGTAACCAATGTCATGAACAAAATCCCGGGGCTCGGAGATATCCCGATTCTGGGAGCTTTCTTTCGAAGCAAGAGTCTTCAGAAGAGCAACGCTGAACTGATGGTGCTGTGCACGGTCCGCAAGATTTCGCCGAACGCGTTGCCACCCGCGGCACCCAAGAATCCCGAGCCATTTTTGAATAATGATAAGTTCGACGCAAAGAAGCCGACAGGAAAGTAGTTTCAGGGCATGGCAGAGCTTTCGGTAGTCATCATTGCAGGGGATAGTGAGCAGCGCGCTGTGCTGCAGGTACTCGTCGATGGGACAAGCGTAGCCCGCACCGTGCATTCCGCGGCGAACTACCCCGTGGTCGCGACCGACCCCATTGTTCCTCGGGTGCAGGCCATGCATCCGGATGCAATCCTCATCGATATTCCAACGGACTCGCCCACCCCTGCGCTGAATGCAATTGAACTGTTCCACCAGGAAATGGCCGATACGGCTGTCTTTGCGGTCGGGACGCTCTCCCAGCCCCAACTCATCGTGAGCGCGATGCGGGTCGGAGCCAAGGAGTTTATCGAGCGTCCCACGACCACGACCGATCTCCTCGAAGCGTTCGTCCGCCTTACGACCAACCAGCGCAAGGTGAAGCGTGATGGACCGCGGGGCAAGGTTTTCACCGTCGTCAATGCCAAGGGAGGAAGCGGCGCGACCACCATCGCGGTCAATCTGGCTCTTGCCCTGCAATCAGCCCACGGCAACGTTGCCCTGGTCGACTTGGCGCCCCTCGGGCACGCAGCGCTACACCTCAATCTCAAGGCGCCGTTCACGGTCGCTGATGCCATTCGCAACCTGCACCGCATGGATAGTTCCCTGCTGGAAAGCTTCATGACGCGCGATCCCGGCGGCTTGCAATTGCTCGCCGGGGCCAACACACCGATTCCCACGGAGCCTTCGACGGCCGAATTTGCCCGCCTGTTCGACATGCTGGCGACCCACTTCCGCTATGTCGTGGTCGACGCTTCGTCCCGCCTGGACAGCGCAACACGCCTGGTTGGGAACCTGTCGGAAACGGTCCTGCTGGTGGCGCACGCCGATGTGGCGTCGCTTTGGAGCGCGGCGCGGATTGTTCAGTTCCTCGGAGAGACGAGCGGCCGAGAGCATGTCAAGCTGGTCCTGAACCGATTCCGCAAGATCCCCGGATTTCACGAATCGGACGCGGAAACGGCCTCCGGGGCGAGTCTCCTCTGGCGCATCCCGAACCAGTACTTTGCAGTCTCTAGTGCTATAGACCGGGGTGTACCACTGATGCAACAAAACACAGAAATTGCACGCTCTTTCAATGGATTGGCGGCTACACTTACACAGAACGACGACGACGTAAAGCGCTCGACCTGGTCCCTTTTCAAGACGGTTTAAGAATTCATGGCAAATCTGCAAACGTTCGAACGCAGCGAGTACCAGCAGGTAAAGGCCGATCTGCATCGCAAGATCCTGGATCGCCTCGATCTTGAAAAACTGGGGCGGACCAATAGCGAGACCGCCCGCGAAGAAGTTCTTGTACTGATCCGCAGTTCGGTAAATAGCGAAGCAGTGCCTCTCAGCTTCGCCGAGCGGGAACGCCTTTCGCGCGAGATTCTCGACGAGATTTTTGGCTTAGGGCCGCTGGAGCCATTACTGAAGGATCCGGGAATCTCCGACATCCTGGTCAATCGCTTCGATCGGGTCTACATCGAGCGCGCCGGAAAACTCGAACTGACCGGGCTTTCGTTCAAAGACAACCAGCACCTGATGCAGATCATCGATCGCATCGTTTCCCGCGTCGGCCGGCGCGTCGACGAATCCTCGCCAATGGTCGACGCTCGTCTCATTGATGGTTCCCGCGTAAACGCCATCATTCCGCCGCTGGCGATTGACGGAGCCTGTCTCTCGATCCGCCGATTTGGCCGGGACCCAGTCACGGCGCGGCAGATGATCGAGAACAAGACCCTGACCGAGCCCATGCTGGAACTGCTTTCCGCAATGGTGAAGGGGCGCTTGAATTTGTTGATCTCCGGCGGAACCGGCGCCGGAAAGACAACCGTGCTGAATGTTCTCTCCGGCTATATTCCGAATACCGAACGGATCGTGACCATCGAGGACGCGGCCGAACTTCAAATGAAGCAGGAACACGTGGTGCGGCTCGAAACGCGCCCGCCGAACATTGAAGGAAAAGGCGCCATTCGACAAAGGCAACTCGTCATCAACAGCCTCCGTATGCGTCCCGACCGCATTGTGGTGGGCGAGGTGCGCGGTGAGGAAGCCTTCGACATGTTGCAGGCCATGAACACAGGCCACGACGGCTCGCTGACTACCGTACACGCAAACTCTCAGAGAGATGCTCTCTCCCGTATCGAGAACATGGTCTCGATGGCGAACTTGAACATTCCGGAGCGCGCCATCCGCCACCAGATTTCCTCGGCGGTTCACGCAGTCGTTCAGGTCGCTCGTCTTTCCGACGGCACGCGTAAGGTGATCACCATCTCCGAAATCACCGGCATGGAAGGCGACATCATCACCATGCAAGACATTTTTACCTTCGATCGCCATGGCATCGATGAAAGCGGCAAGGTTCGCGGAACGTTCAAGGCTTCCGGTGTTCGGCCGAAATTCGCCGAGCGGCTGGCCGCGAGTGGGTGCCGGCTGCGTCCGGGATTGTTCGATACGCGCATGGAGGTTTGAGAAAGCGGGCGGCTCATTTCAATGCTGGTCCTAATTGCCATCCTGGTGTTCGTTGTCGTAGCCCTCGCGGGATTCGTCGGGTTGTCCTTGCTCGACGAACGCAAGGAGCGTTCCCGCGTTCTGCGGGATCGCCTCACCGACACTCAGCAGATCGAGGAACGCCAGCCCGGCGATGAAAAAGCTCTTTTGCGCGATGAGCTACTCAGCGAAATCCCTGCATTGGATTCGCTGTTGCGTCGCTCGGATCGCGTTTCAGCGCTGCAGAAACTCCTCTCGCAAGCAGACATCAAGATCCGTGCGGGAAACTTCCTTTTCCTGTGTTTAGCGAGCGGCCTGGCGCTCGGCGCGATCGTTCTCATGGTCGCCAAGCGTGACCCCATATTCGCGTGGGTGGGGATGATGATCGGATTCTTCCTCCCCTACTCGTACGCCTCATACCGCCGCACCAAGCGATTCGATGCCTTTGAAGAGCACTTCCCGGAAGCCATCGACACGCTGGCCCGAGCCGTTCGCGCCGGCCACGCGTTCACGACTGCGCTGGAAATGATCTCCGACGAGGTCACCGAACCAGTGGCCAGCGAATTCCGCATTCTCTTCGAAGAACAGAAATTCGGTTTGCCCGTCCGCGATGCCCTCGCCAACCTCGTCGAGCGCGTGCCCCTGGTCGACGTCAAATTCTTCGTCACGGCAGTAATGCTGCAACGCGAAACCGGTGGCAATCTCGCGGAAATCCTCGACAACCTGTCCTATGTGATCCGGGAACGCTTCAAGATTCTGCGCCAGGTACGGGTTTACACCGCGCAGGGCCGGCTCACGATGATGCTGTTGATGGGGATGCCGCCCTTGATCGTGCTGCTGATGATGTCGATGAACCCGACGTTCATCCAGCCTCTGTTTACGGATCCAATCGGGCACGCGTTGATCGTCACCGGCATCACGCTGCAAACCGTCGGATATTTTGTGATTCGGAAGATCATTCGGATTCAGGTCTAGAACATGGCACTTGGGATCGCAATCCTCCTGTTTATCCTGATCGCGCTGGCCATCTTCGCCTTCGGCGCCGCGGCGCTTTCTCCGTCGTCGGTGTTGGGAGCCCGTCTGCGTGCGCTCGCCTCCCAGCGGTCCCTGGCACAGCGGGAAAAGCCAGCCATTAAAGAGCGGTTTGAACAGGCACTCGATCCCCTCAGTAGAGCCCTGCCGCTTTCTCCAAGCGACACGGATCGCACACGTGGATGGTTGATTCAGGCGGGATACCGGGAGTCGCGCCATCTGACCATTTATTTGGGCATCCGGGTGTTGTGCGCGCTTGTCGGCTTTGGAGCCGTAATTGTCATCAGCGGCGTCGACAACCCCATGCTGTTGCTGGGAGTGACCGCCCTCGGCTTCTTCCTTCCCCGCTTCGTGCTGAAGCGCATGATGCGCGACCGCCAGACCCGGATCCGGCTCGGCCTTGCCGATGCCCTCGATCTGACGGTCATCTGCGTGGAAGCCGGCCTCGCACTGGACCAGGCGATGATGCGGGTCGGCGAGGACCTGAAGCACGCCCATCCCGATCTCAGCGACGAGTTCTCTCTGTTCAACCTTGAGACCCGAGCCGGCAAACCCCGCGCGGAAGCCCTGCGCAACCTGGTCGGAAGAACGGGGGTTGACGACGTCAAGGCCCTCGTTGCTACACTCATTCAAACGGACCGCTTCGGTACGAGCGTGGCGCAGGCCCTGCGCGTACACTCAGACTCGCTGCGCACGGAACGTCGCCAGCGCGCCGAAGAGCAGGCCGCCAAAACGACCATCAAGATGGTTCCTCCCCTGGTAGTGTTCGTTCTGCCATCCATCATCGTCGTGACGTTGGGGCCAGCTATTATCAGTTTGTATCGCACGCTCGCTTCCTAGACGAGCGAAAGCGCTCCAAACGACGACCCAGGCAGGAGTACCGATGTCCAAGCCCGGCCCCAGCGGCTACGCGTTGAACCGCACTCGCCGCCAGTTCCTTGCCACCCGGCTGGCCGTGGCTGACACACACTGGTCCCGGCTTTGCGGCCTCATGGGCAAGTCGGCGGGCGAATTCGGCGATGGGCACGCGCTCTGGATCACCCCCTGCCGCGGCGTCCATACCTGGGGCATGCGCTTCCCAATCGACGTCGCCTACCTCGACACCCACCAGGTCATCGTTCACCTGGAGACGGGTCTGCGGCCGTGGCGCTTCGCGCCGATCCGGCTAAGGGCGACGTCGGTGCTAGAACTACCGGAACACACTCTCAAGTCAACGGGCACTACAATTGGAGATGAGCTTGAAATTCGTGCCAACCGCTCAGGAGACGATCAGCCAGCATGATTGAAGCCCCAAAACTGCTGGTGGAATGGTCGTCCCCGTGGCAGGAGTTTGTCTCCTCCATCGGCCCGGCCTTGGGAAAATCGCCGGCACGGCTTGCCGGCGAGGCCCAGACAGGCCTCTTCCCTTTCCGTGGCATGCTTCTGTCCTGGGGTCTTCAGGCCGTCTTTCTCGCTGCGTTGATTTGGATCCCCGCCAAGCTGGCGACCATGCGGCCATATGTCCCGCCGACGCCCCCGAAGTACGACGTGATTTACTTCTCGGCGGACGAGCTTCCGCAAGTCGCCGATCGTGGCGGAGCGCAGGCCGGCCAGAGCGGTCGAGCCGGCGGACAGGAGGCTTTCCACCATTCCCAGACAATCCGCGTCGCTCGCGGCAATCGGGCCACGGAGAAAGTGGTGGATGCTCCGGATCTAAAATTGCCGATTTCCGCCGACCCGGTTAAGAATCTTCTCGCTTTCAAGCCCGTACCTGGGCCGCCGCCAGCGGAAGGCATTCAGCGGTCGGTGGCTGCACCTAGCCTCAGCAAGAATGCGATTGTGGCTCCGCCGCCCGCGGTCATACGCGAACTCGATCGCGATACGCCGAGATTGGGAAGTTCGGTGATTGCGCCCCCGCCGTCCAATCTATCGGCCGACAAGGTGCGCCAGACCATGGGCCTCACGCCGGTCATCATCGAGCCCGCGGCGAAAGATGTGCCCCGCGATCAGTCGCACTCGCTGGTCGCCATGAACAGTCCGATCATTCAGCCGGCTCCGTCCGACGTCCAACGGCAGCCACCTCCGCTGCGTGGCCCGTCGGCTGCAACAACGATGATTGTCCCGCCGCCGGTTTCCTCTCCCGTGCGGGATGCCGTGCAGAATCCGAAGCTAACCATGCCGGCTCCGTCTGTCATCGCTCCTCCACCCTCGCAGGTGGACCGCGAGCAGCGCACCGTTAGCGGGGTCGCGCTGGCCGATCCCAAAGTCGTACCTCCGCCCGTGCAATTGGGCGAACGCTCTCAAGATCGTCAGGCAATCATCGGTCCTGCTGGCGCCGACCGGATCGTCCCTCCACCGCCTTCCGTTGCGGGCGGCTCTGCCCTTACCGGCGGAGGTCGCGGTCATAGCGACAAAGCCGGAGGCGTCGGCACCATGCTGGCCGACAACATCGTCCCGCCACCACCGAGTGTTTCCGGCGACGGCTCGCGCACCGGCATGGGCAGGGGCCCCGGAGATCCTCGCGGATCCCTTGGCGGAATACCCGGAGCCAATGCCGTCGTACCACCGCCGCCCAGCGTCGGCAGTGCCAGCGGGTCGCCATCAGGACGAGGCACCGGATCTCTCGGAACCCCAACCGTGGTTCCTCCCCCGCCGACGATCAGCGGGGGCACGGGATCCCCGACGGGCCGCGGCATGGGTAGTAAAGGCGGCGGCATCGGCGGAGCCTTCGACAATGGTTCCGTCCTCGCGCCACCCACAACCGCCGGCGGGAGTATCGCTGGCAAAGGAGTCGTGGTCTCGCCCCAACCTGGCTCAAAGGAAGGACTCCCCGGCAACGGCTCGGCAGGATCTCTCGCGATGTCGCCCTCGGGAGGCTCGAAGGCCGGCCTGGGTGGCTCCGGCGGCGGCGAAGGCATCGGCCACGGCAACGGTCCCGGCAGCGGCTTATCCGGCGAAGGATCGGGCGCCGCCAAGGCCGGAACCGGCCGCGGTTCCGATCCCAATGCGCGCGGCGGCACGTCCCCCTATCCGGGCACAGGCGGTGCCGGGTCAGGCACGAAAGGTCAGCCAGCAATGCCCGGCGCGTCCGTTCAGGGAGGCAGCACAGGCGTGGTCAACCTGCCCAGCTTCGGATCCAACGAAAGCGAACCCACGTTCCCCGGGCGCTCCTCAGCAGGCGCCGGCCAAAATGATCTGGACATCACGGTGGAAGCCACTCTGCGATCCGGAGGCGGTTTTGCCTTCTACGAAAAGCTTCCGGGCGACAAGAAGCTCCGAGGCGACAAGATTTATACCAAGTACATTCGTACTGTCGACGGCCCCGTGGTGATGCAGTTCTCCGATCCGTCCTCAGCTTCCCATTCTTACGGAGTGGAACTGACTGCTCCAACACCCCTTCGAACCGACCTCCCGGCCAATGCCACCAAGCGTTCACGCATCGTCATCGCCTGCATTCTGGACCGCACCGGATCTTTGAAGAATCTTCAGGTGCTAGATGCCGGAGCAGGTACTTCTCGAGTCATGGCCGCTCTCTCCTCCTGGAAGTTCAGTCCCGCTATGAGGGGCGCGGAACCAATAGAAGTGAACGCAATCATCGGATTCAACATCGATACGCGGCAATAACGACGCCCCGGATTCGCCTTTCGACTTTCCCCCTTACTTCGTTGCCGGCTGGAAGATGATCGCCGTCTCATCGCTATAAGCAATGCCCCACGTCGGGACCTGTCGCAGAAGCGTCGCGGCGGATGACTGACTGGGCAGCAGCAGCCAGTCGGCTCTGGTTTGCGAAAGTGCCTTATCCCACCCGGGCTCGACCCGCATGATCTTCAAGTATTGCTTGAAGTATTCCGCGCCATAGAGATCGTGCCGGTCGTCTACGACTGCCTTAAGATCTGGGAACGCGTGGTAGATCAAGTACCCTCCCCATGAATCCGGACAAAATACCGGGCCCCGCACCGGTTGATGTTGCAGCCACGCAACCGCCTGAACCGGAAACCGTTTGGCATCGAAGCTCGCATTCATGACTTGAGTCGCGCCCAGCCTTCCCGCGTGGAGGCAGATCCACGCTCCGAAAAGAACCGCTGCCACCGCCACCCAATGCCCCCGCAGCGCGGACTCTTGAGCGCTCATCCTTCCCTCGAAGCGGGTGAACCGATCCAGCAACCTGCCCCCGCTCGCGGACAGTTTTCCTTCCGCAGCGCTGGACCGAAACGCAGCGCTCAGGCGCGGACCGACGATCAGCACCAGCAGTATCGAAGCGACCGGAATATTCCGGGCTGAGTACAGCCCCGAATACACCGCGAACGAAATCACCAGCAATTCGCTGACGCAAATTCTTCGCCGTGAGATTGCAACTGCGACAATCGTGATCAGGATGAGCAGAGCGAAACACTTCTGTGCGGCCCCATGAAAATTCGGCGACAGAAACTCGTCGATGTGATCCATCAGGAAGCGATCGGTGAGATAGCGATAGATGTGCTCGTGCAGGCGATACCCGTAAGGATTGGCGAACGTAATCACTCCACATACCGTCGTCGCGACCGCCAATGCTTTCATCCTACGCACGCCGCCAGCCCTCAACTCGCGAGTCCCGCCACAGATCGCCTGAGGAATTGCCGCGACAAAGAACAAGCCGATCAGCGCCAGCCCAACCAGAAACCCTCCGTGGATGTTGACCCAGACCAGCATGATCGCCGGTAGCCAGGCCAGCCTCGCGGCACGTCCATCCAGCTCGAACTCACGCAGGATCTCGAAGAACGCCAGCGTCAGCAGCCAACTCACCACGTGCGGCCGAGCCAGAAAATGAATGGAGGAAGCAAACACACCGAGCAAAACGAACCCGACCGCCACGATCAGACCTGTACCCCGCGCAATCATCCGGCGAAAGACCAACGCGAACGTAGCCGCAATTACGAGAGCGTTGGCAAACACCACGGCGTTCAATCCTGCAATCCGCTCGAACCATCCCACCAGAATGTCGTAAAGCCACTCCCACGCGTACCAGGGCTGTCCCCCCATGGTGGCGGAAAAAGGATCCGCGCGCGGCACCGCACCTGTTTGCAGAATGAGTTGACCAGTCCGAATGTGCCATCCAATGCCGGCATCGCCCAGAAGTTTCTGTCCGAGCGGACCGGCCGCGAACGCGCCCAATAACAAAACAAAAATGAGGTCTGAGGTGGATGGAATCAGGAACTTCAGCCAGCGCGAATGATTGACTCTCGGCGTCACGTCACCCGCAGGCGGTGATGAACTTCGTTCGTCTCGAATCCCGCTGCTGGTTTCGGGGCTTGGCAACGATTTTGTCCAGATAACTCCGCCATCTTAGTGGATAAGACCGAAAATACCGAACAGGCGGAGTTTCCGAGCGTGGTTCAGAAGTGCCAATAAGACAGGCCGACCCGCATGTGATGCATGACGCTGTCGGGAAAGCTATAGGCGATCGCGATGCCCAGCAGGGCGTGGACAACTCCGAGCGGATAGATACTTCGGTATCGGCGAAAAGTCTCAGTGAAGAACAACGCCCCCACGAATGTCATTGCCGTCAGCGCCATGTTGGGCAGGTGCGCCAATGTGAACAAGAGTGTGCTCGCGACAACAGCCCAGCGGTCTCCCGCCAGTTCCTCAACCCGGACGAAGAAGAACGATTGCAGCAGGAACTGCTGCGCAAAGGTCCAGATCACATACGGCCACAGATTCTGAAAACGCGGCCACTCTGCATTCGCCGGAATGGGATGGCCCGTCAACCAGGCAAATCCCGGAATGCCAATTGCCGCCAGACCTCCGACAAACAGGATCCAAAACGTACCGATGCGCGACGGCCACGCAAGCCCCAACTCTTCTTTCGAGCGTCCCCGCAGACCAAGCCACAATACGGTTGCCACTTCCGACACAATCAGGAAGCTGTGCATGAACCCTCGCGGGGTCCACATCACGGCCTCTAGCAACCCGAAAACTACGAGAATCTCGAGGCAAACCGACCTATACCGGGCTGAGGGCAGGCTGAACGATGAAGGCGGGGAGATAACCGTGATCGCTTCGGGAACGCTGTCTTGAGGAAAACTTTTGGACCCCACCGCCATTTCAGCAATCTTATAAGTGACGGCTATGGCAGGCAAGAGCACACCACGAGTGGTTGTTGTCGGCGCGGGGTTTGGCGGTTTAAACGTCGTCAAGGGATTGCTGCACGAGCGCGTCCAGATCACGATTGTCGATCGCAAGAATCACCATACCTTTCAACCCTTGCTTTACCAGGTGGCGACAGCAGGGCTCTCCCCCGGCGAGATCGCGGCTCCCATTCGCTCGATTTTCCGTGGCGACTCGAACGTCGTCAGCCTCCTCGAAGAGGTGGAGGGCTTTGATCTCGAGCGGCGGCTTGTGCACACCAGTGAACAGGATCTCCCCTACGACTACTTGATCGTCGCCGCCGGTGCGACGCATGCCTATTTCGGCCATGACGAGTGGCAACCCCTCGCTCCCGGCCTGAAGACCATCGAAGATGCGCTTGAGATTCGCCGTCGCGTTTTGTTGGCATTCGAACTCGCGGAGCGTCAGGCGGTGGCGGGCGAAGGCACCGAGCCTCTGAACTTTGTCGTGGTCGGAGCCGGACCAACGGGCGTCGAACTGGCCGGCACGCTGGCGGAGATTACCAACCACGTCCTGGCCCACGAATTTCGTTCCATCGACCCCAGCCACGCTCGCATTCTCTTGCTGGAAGGCGGTCCGCGCGTGCTTCCCGCGTACCCCGAAGATCTTTCTGCAAGCGCCGAGGAGCAGTTGCGCCATCTTGGTGTCGACGTTCGAACCAATACGATGGTTACTCAGGTTGAGCCTGGGGCTGTGCACTTCGGAAACACACGAATGGTTGCGCCGGTCATTCTTTGGGCGGCCGGAGTGGCTGCTTCCCCGCTGGGCAAGAAGCTGGGAGTCCCCTGTGACCGCGCGGGCCGCGTTGAGGTACAGCCCGACCTCAGCATTCCGGGTCATCCTGAAGTTTTTGTGATCGGCGACCTCGCCACCCTCAAGGACGAAAATGGAAAACCGGTACCCGGCGTGGCGCCAGCCGCGATGCAGGAAGGCACGTTTGTTGCGAAGACTATCCGCCGCGACCTGACTGGGCAGCCACGCGAGAACTTCAAGTACTGGGACAAAGGCAGCCTGGCAACGATCGGTCGTGCCGCGGCCGTCGCACAATTCGGGAAAATTCACATCTCCGGTTTCGTCGCCTGGCTGGCCTGGCTATTCATTCACATCTTCTTTTTGATCGGATTCCGCAATCGCCTTTTGGTGTTTATCCAATGGGCGTGGTCCTACATGACCTACGAGCGTGGAGCCCGATTGATTACCGGCAGCTCGGAACTACCCGGTTGGACAGGGATGCACCCCAGCCAGGAATCTGTCCCATTGCGGTCCGAAGAGACGCAACCGACCGCGAGCGTCCGATAGGCCTATCCCAAAATCGCCGCTATAATCGAAGTGTCTTGCGAAATCTCGTCCCGATCGTTCTGACCGCGCTCGTCCTGGCTGCCAGCCATCCTCGGACACTCGCCCAGACTGATACGCCCGCCAACGAAACCGTCATCGTGATGCCCTTCGAGAACGCTTCCGGAGCTCCTGGGCTCGAGTGGATCAGCGAATCTTTCCCCGAGACGCTCACCCAGCGCCTCTCCTCGCCGGGAGTCTTCGTTCTGACTCGTGACGACCGCCTGCGTGCCTATGACCGGGCCGGCATTCCGGCGGAACTTCATCCGACTCGCGCAACCATGTACCGCCTGATGGAGCAGTTGGACGTCGACTACCTGGTGGTCGGTCAGTACAGTTTCGACGGCCGTACGTTTACGGCTACGGCGCAGTTGCTCGATATGCAGCGCAAGAAATTATTGCCGGAGCGCCAGGAATCAGGGCCGCTCCCAGATCTCATCAATATCCAGACTGCGCTCTCCTGGGACCTGTTGCAGGACATGAGACCTGGACTCTCCGCCAGCAAAGCAGTGTACCTGGCGGGTGCCCCGCCCATTCGACTGGACGCCTTCGAAAGCTACATCCGCGGAGTTCTGGCCGGAACGCGTGCCGAGAGAGTCGTTCACTTTCGCGAGGCCACTCGGCTCAACCCCGCATATGACGAGGCCTGGATGCAGCTCGGAAAAACCTACTTCGAACAGCGTCAATTTGACCCGGCAATCGAAGCGCTGGGTCACGTCACCGAAGCGAGTCCCGCCGCGCGAGAGGCAAACTTCTATGTGGGACTTGCCGCGTATTCGCTGGGGGACTTTTCCCGTGCGCAATCCGCATTCAGTTTCGTCTCTGCCCGTCTACCGTTGACCGAAATCGAGAACAACCTGGGCATCGTGACGGCAAGACTGGGCGACCAAAAGAAAGCGATAGAGAGATTGCAGAGGGCCGCGCAGCAAGATCCAAGCGATCCTGACTACCACTTCAATCTGGCCGTTGTTCTATACCGCTCCGGGAACGTCGATGAGGCGAAGCATCAACTGCAGGAGTGTTTAGCCCTGCGCGCCGACGACAACGAAGCTCGGTCGACCTTGGCTCTGCTCGAAAACAACAGCGCCGGATCGGGTACGTCCCTCAAGAGCGGGCAACTGCCGAATCCGCGAATCAAGCAAAACTACGACGAAAATTCGTTTCGCCAGTTGCTCCTCGGCGTCCAGGCCGCTGCGGAAGAGCGTCTCTCCCACGCCGACTCAACCACGCATGCCCAGTTCTATTTAAGTCGCGGGCAGGATTTGTTTGGGCAGGGTTTTGTGGGCGAAGCGGAAAAACAATTTCGCCAGGCGATTGCTTTAGCGCCGAGCAGCGCCGAAGCGCACGTCGCTTTGGCCCGCGCACTCGAAGCAAACGACGATGTGGCAGGTGCCCGCGCGGAGGCAGAAACGGCTCTGGGAATCAAGGTCTTCGTCGACCCACTCCTGGTACTCGCACGCCTTGATTTGCGAGACAATAGAACGGATGCAGCCGCCGAAAGCGTGGATCGCGCCCTCAAGCTCGATCCAGCGAACCCCTCGGTTCAAACGCTGAAGCGTGCTGTAGCAGCCAAGCTCGCGGAGAAAGCGCAGCCGCTGCCCAACTGATGAAACCGCTGTTTGTGCCCCGTCTCGCCAAATTGCTGGTTGGATTTTGCCTGTGGCTCTTCGTCGGTCCTCTAAGCGCAGCCCAGGTCTTGAAGATCGTTATCGACGACACGATCCAGCCGATCACGGAGGAATACATCGGCCGGGCCATCGGCGAAGCCCATGCCCGCAACGCCTCCGCGCTGCTCATCGAGATGAACACCCCGGGCGGCCTCGTGACTTCGACTCGCGCCATCATTGAGAAAATTACGACCTCCCCAGTTCCAGTCATCGTCTACGTAGCGCCGACCGGCGCCCGTGCCGGTTCGGCAGGCATATTCATCCTCGAATCCGCAGACGTCGCGGCCATGGCTCCAGGCACGAATGCCGGAGCCGCTCATCCGGTCATGCTCGTCGGTCCAATGACGGTGAAGACCGATGACGAGATGAAGAGGAAAATTGAAAATGATTCGGCCGCCCTGATTCGGTCCGTCGCTTCCAAGCGCAACCGCAACGTCGAAGCGGCCGAAGGCGCGGTCCGGGAATCGAAGGCCTTCACCGAGCAGGAGGCCCTTTCCGGCAAGCTTATTGATTACGTGGCCAGCAGCGAAGAAGACCTCTTTCGTCAGATGCACGGCAAGCCAGTCAAACGCTTTGACGGACAGACCGTTACGCTGAATCTGGTCGGGCAGTCGATCCAGGGTTACGACATGACCTTGAAGGAGCGGATCCTCGATTACCTCATGGATCCCGACGTGTCCTTCATTCTCCTCGCAATCGGACTGCTTGCTCTTTACGTGGAATTCAACCATCCTGGTGCGGTTGTTCCGGGAACAGTGGGCGTTGTTTTTATTCTCGTCTCGGCATTCGCGTTGAATCTGCTGCCCGTCCGCTTTGCCGCGCTCGCGCTGATCGCAGGATCGTTTGCCCTATTCGCTTTAGAAGCCAAGTTTGCCACGCATGGAGTTCTGACAACCGGCGGGATTGTCTTGCTTACGCTGGGTGGTTTGCTGCTGATCGATTCGCCCATCCCTGAGATGCGCGTCCATCTGCTCACCGCTCTCGCGGTCAGCATCCCCTTGGGAGTTATTACGGCATTTCTGATGGGCATCGCCCTGCGCGCACGCCGGAACAAGGTCGTGACCGGCGCCCAGGGATTGGTCGGCGAAATTGGCGTCGCGCACACCGCTCTGTCTCCTGCGGGCAAGGTCTTTGTACACGGGGAGATCTGGGACGCGGTCTCTCCAACTCCGGTCGCGGCCGGAGCGAAAATCGTGGTCCGCGAAGTTCAGGATTTGAAGCTTGAGGTTGCGGAAGCGACAACCGCAGAAGCGAATCCGGTTGCGACCCAAGTTTCATAGTGGGTCCGCATCTCGCAAGACAACAGGAACGAACGTTGCAAACGTGCAGTTATTTCAACCAATTACGCTAAAATCCGCCATATCGGTTCACTGCTTGCCTGAAACGCACTGGAGGCGTGGGTCATGATCTCCCTGCCCGTAATCGCGGTCATCATCGTCGTCATCTACCTGCTGAGCTCGATCAAAATCCTCGCGGAATACGAGCGGGGTGTGATTTTCCGCCTTGGACGATTGTTTCCGCATGCCAAGGGTCCGGGCGTGATCTTCGTTTTCGCGCCCATTGACCGTATCGTGCGCGTGTCACTCCGGCAGGAAGCGTTGGAAGTTCCGCCGCAAGACATCATCACTCGCGACAACGTGACCCTTAAGGTCAATGCAGTCATCTTCTTGCGCGTCATTGACCCCAACAAAGCCGTGGTCGAGGTCTCAAATTACGTGTATCAGACCTCGCAATTCGCTCAGACCACTCTGCGTTCTGTTCTCGGAGAACAGGAGCTCGACGAACTTCTTTCGCACCGCGAAAAAATCAACCTGCGTCTGCAAAGCATTCTAGACACGCACACTGCACCCTGGGGTGTGAAAGTAGTAAACGTCGAAGTGAAGCAAGTAGACATGCCCGAATCCATGCTCCGCGCCATGGCGAAGCAGGCGGAGGCGGAGCGCGAAAAACGGTCGAAAATCATTCACGCAGAGGGCGAATTCTCCGCGGCACAGCGACTCGTTGACGCGGCTCATCTGCTCGCGACCGAACCAGTGAGCGTCCAACTACGCTATCTGCAGACACTTACTGAAATCGGCGTGGAGAAGAACACGACGGTGGTCTTCCCTGTACCGGTCGACTTTTTCTCGGGTATTCAGAAACTTTTGGGAAAATCCGATGTTGGTGAAGCTAAGGCTGGTTAAAGCGGACGTGTCCTGACCAGCGCTGGTGGTGTAAAGCGCCCTAGAGGGCAAACAGTTACTGGAGCGAATGATGGCTTCTCATGATACGGAAATCACACTAGGAACCGGCAAAATGCTCGCTCTCTTCTTTGGCCTCGTGGCTCTGAACGGAGCGTTCTTTGGGATGGGCTACTCACTTGGGCGAACCAATTCGCATCCTGCCCTTTCCCTGGACCCGTCCCAATCGACGACGTCGGCTCTCCGTCCCTCGGCGATGAAGTCCGGTTCGCAAGCAGGCAATACTCAGCAAGATAACGGCAACCTGACCTTCTACAAGGCGGTGGAACAGAAAGAGGCCAATGCCCAGTTGCCGCCGGCAAAGGACACCAATACGAGTTCTGAGGCCGCCTCGAACGCGCCCGCAGACACAAAGTCCACCGAGGCGAAGCCAGCAGCGGACGCTGCTCCAGATGCCGCAACGGTTCTCGCGACCAGCAGCTACTTCGTGCAGGTGGCGGCGGTAAGTAAACAGGACGACGCCCAAGCCCTCGTGGATGCTCTGAAGAAGAAGCAGTACACCGCTTTCGCGACCAACTCGTCACCCACCGACAAGCTGTATCACGTGCAGGTTGGACCGTTTGGCGATGTGAAAGAAGCCGAAGCCACGAAGGCAAAGCTGGTGAGCGACGGCTACAATCCGATCTTGAAAAAGTAGCTTCACGAATTGGCGCCGAGAATCGAACGCCAGCACTCAGTCGGTATCGAAGCGCTGTTCTTTCCAGGGATCTCCGTACATGTGATAGCCGTTCTGCTCCCAGAATCCGGGTGCATCGTGATCCAGAAGCACGATCCCTCTCACCCATTTGACCGACTTCCACGCGTACAGATGCGGCACAATGAGCCGCAGGGGATATCCGTGATCGTGGGTGAGCGGTTCGCCGTCGTGATGCGTGGCGAACAAGACATCGTCGCGATCAAGGTCCGGGAGCGGCACGTTCGCTGTGAAGCCCTGTTCTGCGTGAACCAGGACATGATTGACACCCGGCTTTAGCTTGACTCGACGCAGCACCTCTCGAAATGCGACGCCCCGCCAGCGATTATCGAAGCGGCTCCAGCGTGTGACGCAGTGAAAGTCACTCACGAGTTCGGTCTTCTGGAGTTCATTGAACTCTTTCCAGCTCCAGCGAACGGGAGCTTCAACCAGACCGTACACACGGAAATCCCAGCGCTCCGGGTCGAAACGCGGTACGGATCCATAGTGAAGAACAGGCCACTTCAACGTGAGGGACTGGCCGGGCGGAAGCCGGCGCTCCTCTTTCATCTTCAACTCAAGTTCTTTCCGTTCGTTTCCGCCAAACAGCACGATTGGTCAGCTCCGCTACTCAATACCCAGGCACTAGAGTGCCGTTTTCTGTTTGGAGATGCAACTCGGGACCTTTTCCGGTCAACACAATTTGGTGAGGATTATTCTTCGAGAGATCCCTCGGGTTCATTTCATCAGGTACTTCCCTCGAATATTGACACCCATCGATTTTCGATCTATTACTATTTGCTATGACTTCCGCAGATCAATCCTTCGCCCGCCTCCTGCACGCGATTTCCGACCCCACTCGACGCAAGATTCTCCAGTCCCTGAAGGTGAAAGGCGAGTGTTCTCTGGGCAAGGAGACTGGTTTATGCGCACGCGATCTGGAAGAGCGTGTCCGCGTTTCGCAGCCAACCATTTCTCATCACATGGGAGTTCTCGAGAAGGCTGGCTTGATAGAAACTCAAAAGGTCGGCCAGTGGCGCTGGTATCGGAGAAATGAGACTGCAATCAAGGGATTTGCAAGGAACCTTCGAGCGACGCTTTAAGTGGTGACTTTTTTCGGGAGGGGTTCGATCTTCGTCCCGCCTTACTTTATTTAGCTTCAGGACCGTCTCAGTTGGCGGCTGCCTGCGTCTTCTGCAGCAAGCGTCTCGCCTGTGCAATGAGATCCACCACTTCGAATGGTTTCACGAGGGAGGCGATTCCGTTTGCCTGCAGGTAGTTCTTCGTTTCGGTTTCGGCGATGTTCGAAAACGTGAACAGCATCTTCTTCTCGAGGCCCGGACAAGCGACACCCACCCATCGATGCGCATCAATCGCAGACCAACCGCCGGGCATTCGCCCATTCATGATCACGGCATCGAAGCTTTCTGCTCGCAGGCGGCTCTTCGCTTCCTCGACGTTGATCAGGGCAACGACCTGCGCCCCGGCCCCGGTGAGAACGTCCCGTTCAAATTCCAGCACGGCCTCTTCGTCTTCAACCAGCAAGACGCGACCTTCGAGCGCAGTCTCGCGTTTCGATCCGGCGATGACCGGTTCCGGTTCGACGACGCGGCCGGATGACGGCAGCCGCACCTCAACGACTGCCCCGCCCTCAGACCGGTTGTGAGCGGTGATGTCTCCACCGTGCTCTTTGATGATCCCGTAGCAGATGCTCAAACCAAGGCCAGTTCCCTTGCCAACCGTTTTTGTCGTATAGAAGGGATCGAAAATGCGGTTCGGGTCTTTAATGCCGACACCGGAATCGAGAAACTCGATCCGAACCTGGCCGTCCACGCAGTAAATCCGCACCTTGAGACGACCGCCCTTTCCGCCTTCGAGGATCGCGTCGACCGCGTTGTTGATGATGTTCAGGAACACTTGTTCCAGTTGATGAGGATCCGCAGTCACCGCCGGAACCTCGGCCGCAGTCTCGCGTTCGAGCAGAATATTGTTGACCTTGAGGTCGTAGTCACGCAGGGCAAGGGTCTCGTCGACGATCTTGCGCAGGTCGACTTCCTGTTTCTGCGGCGTACGCTGCCGGGCAAACGACAGGAGATTCTGGACGACGCGATGAGTGCGCTGGGCCTGCTTGAAGAGCTTGCGCACGAAGTCGGACGCGCGATCGTTCAAGCCTTCGCTTTCGAGCAACTGCGCGTAACCAAGAATCGCGGTCAGCGGATTGTTCAATTCGTGCGCGACGCCGGCAATCAACTGCCCCACGGCAGACATCTTCTCGCTCTGCAGCAACTGCTCCTGTGTCTTGCGCAGATCTTCGTAGGCCCGGCAGGTCTCTTCGTAGAGGCGAACTTTTTCGATGGTGGTGGCCAATTGCCGGCCGACGGCGACCATCATATTTTCGTCGTTGCTGCTGTAGACGCGCGCCTCGCGCGTGCTGATGCCCATGATGCCGATCGGGCTATCCTTGCTCCACAGCAGGACCCACAACCAGGAGCCGGGTCCGTCTGCCTTCACAAATTCGGCGACTAGCGGCGGCAGGTGAGGCAGGAACTCCGCCGTCAAGACTTCTGTCCGCGACCGCATGACCAGGTCGCCGAAGCCGTTCGGAAATTCGACAGCATTGAACTTTGCCCTCTGCTCGCTGCGCTGGCCCCAGCCTGCGCGGCGGCGGAAGGTGGTCTCGTCCGAGTCAGAGAGGTAGATCGAGCCTGTTTCCGCTCCAAAGAGCGAAATCACCTGCCGCAGCGTGAGGTTCAGAATTTCGTCCAGGTCGAACGACTGGGTGGCGATCACGGCCATCGCGTTGAGGGCGTTCAGTTCGCGATTGCGCCGGCGCATCTCGTCTTCGATGCGCTTCTTCTCTGTCATATCGAGTAGGAAGCCCTGATATCGCTCGACCTTGCCGCTCGAATCCCGGGTGGCGAAGCTGCTCTCACCGGCGGTCAGCAACGCGCCGTCCTTGCGCTTCAGCGTGACTTCAAAGTTGCGCACGTGGTTGTGCAGGTCGATCTCGGTGCGAAACTCGGAACGCTGCTCGGGCACGGCATACACAGCCTCGTTGATGTTCAGAGCCATCAACTCTTCTCGAGACTCATAGCCCAACATCTGCACGAACGCATCGTTGCAGTCGAGCAGCTTGCCTTCCGGAGTGGCCACGAAAACGCCTTGATGCACCTGCTCAAACAGCAGCCGGTAGCGTTCTTCGGCACTTCGACGGTCGGTCGTGTCGCGAATGACGTGGATGGTTCCCTTTTGCTTTCCGCCCTGCTCGGAATACGAGGAGGTCGAGACCATCGAAAACCCGCCGAAGCACGGGTCGGGGCCCTCGACAAAATCGACGTCGCCGCGCGAGCAATAGGGGCACGTCGTCCACTTCGAGTACTGCCGCGGCAGAACTTCTTCGCAGGTATTGCCCATGACGTCGGCCGGCGGTTTCCCGAGATGTTGCAGAAGCGATTCGTTCGCCTTCGTGATGACAAAATCCGCGTCGTGGGCCAGGATCGCATCCTGAATCGAGTCGAAGGTGTTCATCCACTGGCGCTGGGAGCGCAGCACCTGCTCCAGCAACCGCAGATTCTCGACTGCCATACCGAGCTGGCTCGCACTGGTGTGAAGGAAATCCATGTCCTCGGATGAATAAGAGCTCGGATGAGATTGCCCGAGAGCCAGCGTTCCGATGAGCGATTTCTTTCCTTGAACCGGAACCAGGATAACGTGGTGAATCTTTTCGTCCTCGAGATACGCCTTCACCGAGGACATCGTATCTTCGGCCTTGACCATCGTTGGTTTTGAATCCGCCAGGGCCGTTTGAACCGATTCGTCGAGGTGCAGCAGAGCCGCGCCTTTCACGAATTCGGGCGAGACACCGATGTGATTCGTAACGGTTACTCGCTCCCCATCCGTGGAGCTGAACCATGCGGCCTTGGCCTTCATCAGCTTCTTCAGCTCTTCCAGTGCCGCTTGCATCATCGGCCCATGCTGCTGCGTCTTGCCGATCGCCGAGGTCAGCGAATCGATAACAGCGAGGCGCCTTGTCCGCGCGCGGGAGTCGTCGAAGACCATAAAGAGCATGCCGAGACCAAGCACAATATCGGCCGCGAGAAAAACACCGGGCTCGACTTCAGACGTCACGCCGGGCCAATCCACATGCAAAAACAGCAGGCTTGCGCTCACCAGCCAGGGGCCGATCTCCATCCTTCCCCAGCGATACCGGATCAACTGAATTGCCGCACCAACGGCAATCACCCGGTAGGCCAACTCAAAAGGCACCCGCGCCCACATCTCGTCAGGCCAATACAAGACGCGCGCTACCGCAAACGCCATCACAGAACCCGTGACCACGAAAAGCGTCAGGATATTCTTCTCGGCCCGGGTGTAAAGCAGGATGGAAGCGGCGAACAGGCAAATCGCCAGCACAAACGCGGCCTGCGAAATTGCCATCTGTTCCGGCGAAGTAGCTGTGTCATTTTGTGCGAACCACTGAGACGCGGCGTACGCCAGCCATCCGCCGGCCCACACCAGCAAGAAACGTTCGCGAAAGGTGCGGAACACCAGGATCGTGGCCGCGAGCATGATCAACGCAGCCGACTCGGAAGCCGTCAGCCTCGACAAGCCGAGATCACTGGCCAGATAAGAGGCGCACCAAAAAGGAAGGTTCATCGCGGTTCACTGCCTGAGTACTCGCTTTTTAAATATCACGCCGAAACCCGTTACCAATGGGTTTTCCGCCCGCGTTTGGTTACTTTCGGAACCTCCCTTTCGGGGTATTATGCAGTAGACTTTTCACGCACTTATGCCGTCAGACCGCATCCTTGTCGTCGATGATGAGGAACCAATCCGCGAGATTGTTTCCTCGATGCTCTCCTTCGCTAACTACCAATGCCGTCAGGCGGCTTCCGGCCTTGAAGCCCTGGCCTTGCTGGATTCCGGAGAGCAATTTGAGCTGATGTTGTCGGACCTGATGATGGCCGAGTTGGACGGCATCGGGCTACTCGAACGCACGAAGGAGAGATATCCGGACATGCCGGTCGTGATGGTTACGGCCGTGCACGATATCTCCGTTGCCCTGGCGGCAATCCGCAACGGTGCTTATGACTATCTGCTGAAACCATTTGAGCGTGAGCAACTGCTCGCAACCGTGCGGCGAGCGCTCGAAAATCGCCGCCTGAAGATGGAGAATCGCGCCTATCAGACCAATCTTGAATCCCTGGTGGCGCAACGCACGCAACAACTCCGCACGGCTTTCGTCGACCTCGAGCGCTCGTACGACATCACGCTTGAAGCGCTGGGCGATGCGCTCGATCTCAAAGATGCCGAGACCGAAGGCCACTCGAAGCGTGTCACGGCTTTTACGATCGCGGTTGCACGCGCCATGGATGTCCCCAAAGAGCAGATGGATGTAATCGCGCGCGGCGCCTTTCTGCACGACATCGGGAAGATGGCCATTCCTGACGACATCCTGCTCAAGAAAGGGCCTCTCACGCCCGACCAGGTGACGATCATGCGCGAGCACTGCTACCTGGGGTATAAGATGCTGAAGAAGATTCCCTTCCTGCAGGAAGCGGCAGAGATCGTTTACGCCCATCAGGAACGCTTCGACGGAACGGGCTACCCGCGGGGTCTGAAAGGCGAGGAAATTCCCCTCGGAGCGCGCATCTTCTCCATCGGGGATACGCTCGACGCGATCACTTCCGATCGCCCGTATCGCGCGGCCAAGCCTCTCGCAGCGGCCAAAGAAGAAATCAAGGCGTGGTCCGGGCGGCAGTTCGATCCGGAGATCGTGAAAGTTTTTCTTGCCATGCCCGATACCATCTGGGAAGACCTGCGCAAACAGATCGATGCACAGTCGCCACGCTATCCGGCTCGCGCCGACGGTGCCAAGGGCAGTTCATAGTCCCGTCGCGATTCCTTTCATCCTTGGTTCATCCTTCTGAGAAACTAGTTGGAGTCCGCTTTAGCTGCGGTCCTTGTTCGCAGCTCTCCGCGCCATTTCAGCGAAATCCTAAAGCGTATACACTCTCTGCGAAAATTGTGAGCGGAGGAAATTTGCATGAAAACCGTTTGGCTGTCCCTTCCCTGTTTCCTGTTGGGAGCGATTTTCGCGGTCGCGCAGGCACCTTCCGTTGCCGCATCGCCGAATACCGTGTTCGCCGGCGCGGACGGCAAGTTCGAGGCCGCGCCCGACACGGCGGTGGTGCAATTCAATATCTCAGCCCAGGCCGATTCCGCAAAAGCTGCCTACGATGCCGCCGCGAAGCAAGCCGAGCAGGTTCGCCAGATCCTTCGCGATAACGGCATCGATCCGAAAACAGCCAACATCAGCTCTTATTCGATTCAACCCATGTATGACTGGAAGAGTGCCAAGCGGAAACTCGTGGGATACCAGGTAACGACGAGCGTCACGTTAAAGCTCAAGGAGTTCCAGAAGATCGGGCCCATCACGCAGCAACTCGCGGACACCGCCGTCAGCGACAGCCAGTCGATCAGCTATACGCTGGACAACATGGAGGAGGCGAAAAGCAAGGCAGTCGAAGACGCCTACCGACATGCGCGAGCCGCTGCGGATTCGGTGGCGCACGCCGCCGGGCGCTCCGTCGGGGAATTGTCGTATGCCTCTGTGGATACGTTTGAGAACGTGCGGCCGGTGCCGATTGTGGGTCGAATGATGGCCATGAAGGCGGAAGCGGCTCCGGCGCCGACGGAGGAATTTACGCCGCAGACCGTAAACGTCACGGCGCACGTAAATGCGCTGTTCACTTTGAAGTGAGCGTCGATAGGCGGCGAACTTGATCGGACGAGTGGGAAGCGGCTACTGGCCGGATCGCGGCAGGCGGCTCGCGTCCAAGGGAATATCGCGTTGAATCACCATTTCGACGGAGGTGCCCGGCTCGAGACGCACATCGCCGCCGCGGGAGAGTAAGCCGATGGCCGCGCCTACGCCGGCGCCAATTCCGCCGCCGATGCCCGCGCCTTTCCAGGTTCCGGTGCCCAGCCCTCCGACGGCGGCTCCAGTGCCCGCGGTCTTGGCTACGGTCTCCAGTTTCTTGCCAGTGTCGCTGTCCTGCTGGATCTTTCCTTCGCTGCCCTTGGTGGTTGCGTGCTCGGCGCCGGGCACATTTTCAACCGCGCCGGGCAGCATCACGGTGTAGCCGCTGGGGTAGATCAGCGATGTGAAGTGGATCAGCAGCTCAGCTCGCCCCTTCACGCGTCCACCGCGTTGGATGTGGCTGATCTTGCCCTGAACGTAGGTGCCTGCGGGAATCAGGATGTGTTCGTCGATGACCACGGGGAAGTTCGTCTGTGCGTAGACCGCGTCGCCTTCCTTCGCGGTCTTGGTGGAGATTGCCTGCTTAAGGGCCAGGGCCACCTTGGTGCCGGCGGGAAGCATGGTGGACGGCTTGGTTGTGTCGGATGCTTGTCCGAAACTCAATGCTGATAGGGTCAGAACCGCCAGTATCCTACGCATAGGTCATCTCCCCGAGCGAACCTGCCAGAGTCTGGTCCCAAGTATAGGCGCAGACGTGCGAAAGAACACACTGAATGCCTAGGATGCAGGCTTGAGCACGCGAGTTGACTGAGATGGAATGCGGTGTTGTTCTATCGACATTAATCAGCGATTTTCAGTGAACATGCCCGAAAAGACTTCTCCGCGCTCTCTGCGATCCCTCTCAGCGTCCTCTGCGTTCTAAGATTTTCCCGGGTGGGATGCACAATCATTCGCGTTGCATATCAGGGATACTGAGTTACTCCGGGACTCGCAACTCGGGACTCGGTACTTCTTTGCGTCCTTTGCGGCTGTTCTTTGCGGTCTTTGCGGTTAAAGGCTTTTTCTCTCGACTAGACGAATCGGCCGTCTAGCGGCCGTCGCCTCGCCGCACCAGGTTCTCCCTGACGTTGCCCATGAACTGGGACTGCAGTTTCTGCGCGCACAGTTCACCGCAGACGTGGAGGGTGCCCTCTTTCTGGGCGATCTCCTCATCCCACGGGCACAAATACAAAACTGGAATACTCAGATCCGCGAACGAGGTCCACATCAGCCACCAGCGGTCGCTCGATCGTTTCAACGTTCCACAATTCGGACCAGCACACCGATAATAAGGATTCGGCAGCGGCTCTTTCGGACCACCCAGGGTTACCAATCCACAGTCTCCTGACTCGGCCAGCTTCGCCTTCAATTCTAGTCAAACCCATCCTACAGACAAGGACTCAATGGTGCGTTCAACGCAGAGTTTTATGAAAAACAATTCACAGAGGAGAATGCCGCATTGCTGCCGGCTCACGCCGATCTCTGCCTACACTTTTCACTTATAGAGCAGGTACTTCTGTCTTAGCTCTTCGAATTGTTGCGTCCGCTGGCGCCAATCTTGGGCAATGCGGCGGGGATCCGTTCCCGCCTGCAAAGCCTCAAAGACCGACTGGTTCACCAGCAAGTCTTTGATGCGCTCAAGCTTGAAATCTTTTGGGTAGAGTTTGTACAGAGCGGACGCCAGCTCGATTCCCATCTCGGGAGCGTCGAGCGTATTGCGGTCCAGCAAAACGATGCTCACTCCCTGGCACAGTTGGCCGGAGTAGTTACTGGCAGAGGGCGTGAAACTGACCGGGACGAAGCGAACACCGGAAATGGCTCTGGCGTTCATGTAGTCCGCGAGTTCCCTGCTCCTGATCCAGGGAGCGCCGACCCACTCGAAGGGTGTGTCTGTGCCGCGTCCGACCGAGACGTTCGTCCCTTCGATGACGGCGACGCCCGGGTAGAGCATCGCTGCGCGAAAGCTCTTCAGATTCGGCGAAGGGTCGATCCACGTAAGTCCGGTGGAATCGAACCAGTCGCCACGCAGCCATCCTTCCATGGGAACGACTTTGAGCTTGGCATTGATGGCGCGTTCCGCGTTGAACATCTGCGCCAGCTCTCCCATCGTCATGCCGTGCCGAACGGGGACCTGGAAGTAGTCCGTGAAGCTCTCATGCCCCGCATCGGAGACCGGACCTTGTACGAACGCCCCGTTCACGGGATTCGGGCGATCGAGCACGATCATTTCGATTCCGGCCTTCGCGGCACCTTCGAGGAAGTAGCCCAACGTCGTCTCGTAGGTGTAGAAGCGGGCGCCGGCATCCTGAATGTCGAACACCACCGCATCCAGAGTTTTCAGGACATCCTGCGATGGGCGGCGCGCGGCATCCGTGCCTCCGTACACGCTGTATATCGGAATACCTGTGACGGCATCTTTGGAATTCGCGACGTGGATATCGTCGATCGTGCCGGTCACACCGTGCTCCGGACTGAAAATTGTCTCGAGCGACACGCCCGGTGCCGATGCCAGCACGTCGATCGTCCGCCGGCCTTCGGCATCCAGCCCTGTCTGATTCGTGACCAGCCCGATCTTTCTTTTGGGACCGTCCGCCGATTTCAACACGTCGAAGTCGTGCTCCTCGAGCACGTCGATGCCGGTCTTCACGGTGCCATTCCGGGTTGCCACTTTTCGCGCTGCGCTCTGGGCCTCGTTGTATCCCGTGATGCTCTCCCAGCGCATCTTGTCTTTTTCCGCGACCGTCACCGGCAACGCGGCAGCCACCGCCGTCGCCACCTTCGATCGCAACGCAATCGCGTTTCCCTGGCCGCGCGGGTGCACCGCGTTCGTCAGCAGGATGATGTAGGTCCGACTTGTGGGATCAATCCAGATCGACGTTCCGGTAAAACCGGTGTGCCCGTACGACCCGACGGGCAACAAGTCGCCACGGTTGGTGGAGAATGGAGAATCAATATCCCATCCGAATCCCCGAACAGACGTTGCATTCGGCGCCTGCTCGGGCGTCGTCATCTTCTCAACCATTGCCGAAGAGAGGATGCCACCACCGCCATTCAATAGCACTTGCGCAAATTTCGACAAGTCATCGGCGGTCGAGAACAATCCCGCATGCCCGGCTACGCCTCCCATGCGAAATGCCGTCGGATCGTGCACCTCTCCCCGCAGCATGTGGTCGTGATCGTCGTATTGCGTCGGCGCGATTTTGGGACGCCACGCTTTTGGCGGCAGATACCGCGTGCGCGTCATTCGAAGCGGCGCAAAAATGTGGGCTGCGGTATACGCGTCGAGACTTTCCTCCGCAACGTGCTCCACCAGCGCTCCCAAAACGATGAAGCCAACGTCGCTGTAAACGAATTGCGCACCGACCGGCGTGTCGGGCTTCTCGGCAAACGCCATCTTGTACGCTGTGTCCTTCCCTGCCCACGACGTTTTCAGGTCTAAATCAGGCGCCAATCCGGAGTAGTGCGTGAGAAGCTGCCGAACCGTGATGTCGTCCTTGCCATTCTGTCCAAAATCGGGCAGATATTTCACGACTGGGTCGTTCACGCGAATCTTTCCGCGTTCGACCAGTTGCATCACTGACGTGGTAGTCGCAATCACCTTGGTCAGCGACGCCAGATCAAAAATCGTGTCCAGGGTCATGGGCTCACGGCGAGGCTCGAGAGCACGGTTGCCGAATGCTTTCTTGTAGACAACCTGGTCGTTGTGCCCGATGAGCACGACCGCTCCCGGAATCTGCTTGTCGCGGATCGCCTGCTGGATGATTGCGTCTACGGTCGAAAAGCGTGCGGACGCCGGTGTTGGCTTGGCCTCTGTGGACCACGCAGCCGGAACACTACCGCCCACCAGAACAGTCACGGCCATAACGAAGGCCGTCACCCGATGCCTGCGTTGGAAGACCATCGAGAAGGCACACCCCGGCGCATGGCCCGATCGGCTTATCGCTGCGATCAACGACGAGAGCCTTTCCTGTTTCTTGAAGATTCGGATACCTCGACTTTACACAAGGCGGCGGGTCTTCCTCAATCGAGCGAGCCCACGGAGGTGCCATTTCTGCCACTGTCCAGTTTCTTTACCCCTGGTAACTCCTTTTGCTATAACCCAAACAAGCTCCAATTTTTCATGGAAGGCTCCCTCTGACTCGCGCGTTCCCTCATGCCGTGCTCGGCCTCACCTCCCGATACGACGATCAGAATGATCGGTTTGGTGCGGCATTCCACATTCTGGAAGAAGCCATCGCCGCTCGGTCCTTCCCAGCCGCATCCGTTGCTGTAACCCATCAAGGCAACCTGGTCGCTCTTCGTGCCTTAGGTCGGTTTACGTATGAGGCGACTTCGCCCCCGCCGACTCCGGAAACACTGTTCGATTTGGCATCCGTTACGAAGGTCGTCGCGACCACGGCAATGGCCATGGTTTTGTACCAGCGCGGGCTCCTCGATCTCGAGATACCCGTGATCTCGATTGTGGGGGAGTTCGCCGGAGAAGACCCGCGCCGGGACGACATCACACTGAGAATGCTGCTGGCGCACTCTTCCGGGTTGCCGGCCTACGAGAAGCTTTTTCTGCGCGCGAAAACCCGCGACGAACTTCTGGCTGCTGCTTTCACCACGCCTCTCGCGCACAACCCCGGCGAGCATTCCGCATACAGCGACATCGGCTTCATCGTTCTTTTGGTCGCGCTCGAGCGGCTTGCCGATGAGACGCTCGACCGCTTCTGCCAGCGCGAAGTCTTCGGTCCCCTCGGAATGAATCGCACGACATTCAACCCCGCGCCGGATCTTCACTCCTCCATTCCCCCGACGGCCGATGACCGAACGTTTCGGAAGCGAATCATCCAGGGCGAGGTTCAGGATGAAAACGCGAGTGTAATGGGTGGCGTTGCCGGACACGCAGGTCTCTTCGCCACGTCCGGCGACGTCGCACTCTTTGCTCATGCTCTCCTGCGAGGTGGTGGCCCTATCCTTCGGCCAGAGACTCTCTCTGTTTTCACCAAACGCGTCAGCGCTCCGGAAGGAAGCTCCCGCGCTCTCGGATGGGATACGCCCTCTTCCCCGTCGCAATCCGGAAAATACTTCTCACCAAATTCTTACGGACATCTCGGCTACACCGGAACATCACTGTGGATCGACCCGGATCGCCAACTCTCGATTACGCTACTCACCAACCGAACGTGGCCCGACTGTGAGAACAAGGCGATCAAGCAGGTCCGGCCACTTTTTCACGACAAAATTGCGGAGGCATTGTCGCTTACCGAACCCAACCAACCCAACCCATCCGAATGAAAGCCAAACCGCTCTACGACCTCACCACCGAACGTTCCAATGCTGCGTCGGCCGACCTCGACCTGAAATCGGGCGTTGAGATCGCCCGCATCATCAACGCGGAAGACTCCAAGGTGGCCGTTGCCGTGCGCCGGGCCATTCCCCAAATTGGCCGTGCCATCGATCTCGTGGCCGCCCATTTTCGCAAGGGCGGCCGGCTGCTCTACGTCGGGACCGGCACCAGCGGCCGTATCGGAGCACTGGATGCCGCGGAAATTCCCCCCACATTTGCGACTGCTCCAACGCTCGTGCAGTACCTCATCGCCGGAGGGCCAAAAGCGCTGGGTGCCGAGGCCGAGGCCAGCGAGGATTCCAGTGAGTTGGGTCGCGCCGAAATGGCCAAGCGCAAGCCGGACAAAAAGGACGTCGTCATCGGCATTGCCGCCAGCGGACGAACTCCCTTCACGATTGCAGCCATCGAATACGCCCGCAGTCACGGTGCTCAGACCATCGCCCTGACCTGCAACCGCGATTCGCCGCTCGAGCGCGCCGCGCATTTTGCCATCGTGACGGATGTGGGCCCGGAAGTGCTTACTGGTTCAAGCCGAATGAAGGCTGGCACTGCACAAAAAATGGTGCTGAACATGATTACCACGGGCGCCATGACCCGGCTGGGATATGTCTACGGCAACCTGATGGTCAATCTACGCCTGAAAAACAAGAAACTCTCCGAGCGCGGAGTGACGATTCTGCAGTGGGCCGCGGATATCGATCGTGAAACCGCCCGCGATGCGCTGAACGTGGCCGGGAATGACGTTCCTGTGGCGCTGGTCATGCAGAAAGCGGGAGTCACGCGCTCGGAAGCGACGAAGGCCCTCAAGGCCACCGCGGGACATGTCCGGAAGGCGATCGCCTTTGCACAACGGAGTAAGCGCACGTGACCGCTCCTCCTGTACATTGAGGACGGCGAGAAAGGTGATCGGCAACTGCCTTCGCATCCTCGGCAGCCCAATCCACAGTCAATCTCTCCACATTTTCAGAATATGAACGTGCTATGGACAAGCTAGTCATTCGCGGCGGAAACCCGCTCCTCGGGACCGTGCGCATCAGCGGCGCCAAAAATGCCGCCCTTCCCTGCATGGCCTCAGCTCTTCTCACCGAAGACGAGGTTGTGCTCGAAAACATTCCGCAGGTCCGTGATATCGAAACCACCCGCCGCCTGCTCTCGGCCATGGGGGCGGAAGTCGAACTCGGCTATGGGCGCGCCCATCATCGGACCAAGATTCAAGCCAGCAAAATCACAGCACCGGAAGCCTCCTATGAACTGGTCAAAACCATGCGTGCGTCCACGCTGGTGCTGGGGCCGCTGGTTGCGCGATGCGGTCGCGCGCGCGTTTCACTTCCCGGTGGTTGTGCCATTGGCGCCCGGCCGATTGATCTGCACATTAAAGGTCTTGAGCGCCTGGGCGCGAAGATCACGACCGAGCACGGCTATGTGGAGGCCGCGACTGATCGGCTCAAGGGAGCCGAAATTGTTTTCGACAAAATTACCGTCACGGGCACGGAAGACCTGCTGATGGCAGCAACGCTCGCGGAAGGCGAGACCGTCATGCAGAACTGCGCCTGCGAGCCCGAAGTCGCCGATCTCGCCGACCTGCTCAACAAGATGGGCGCCAAAATTCAAGGCGCAGGAACATCGACCATCCGCATCAAGGGCGTCGACAGCCTTCACGGCGCCAAGCACCGCATCATTCCCGATCGCATCGAGGCGGCCACGTTTATCCTCGCCGGTGCATTGACTGGAGGTGACATCAACGTCACAGCTTGCGATCCGGAACACATCACGTCCCTCTTGCAGAAGCTGAACGAAGTGGGTGTGAAGACCACCCACTCCGCCGACTCCATTCGCGTAATGGGAGACAACCCGCCCAAGTCGGCCGACGTAACCACGGAAGAGTACCCCGGCTTCCCGACCGACATGCAGGCGCAATACATGGCCTTGGCAACTCAGGCGGACGGGACCTCCGTCATTACCGAGAACATCTTTGAGAACCGCTTTATGCACGCGCAGGAATTGGTTCGGATGGGGGCCAACATCAAGATCGAAGGCCGCCGGGCCGTCGTGCGCGGGAAGACGCCGTTGAGCGCGGCCGCGGTTCTGGCGTCGGATCTCCGGGCATCAGCTTCTCTGGTCCTCGCCGCGTTGGTCGCCGACGGCGAGACCATCATCGATCGCGTCTACCACATCGATCGCGGCTACGAGCATATCGAGGAAAAGTTGAAAGGTTTGGGCGCGGAGATTCGGCGGATCGGAGAGATATTTCCCAAGCGGAAGGGCGCCAACGGGTAGATGATCGACGGCAGGCTTGCGAGGCTGTTCCTCTTCTCAAGCTAGCCCCCGTCCCTTTCCCGTCTCGGGCCGGACACTGTACTTCCGTAACGTAAGCATTCCTCTGGTTCCTGCATCATATGCAGTATGGCAAACGAAACGAACGCCCTCCCTCTCGTTTACCAATGCGTTTTTTGCGATTGGCGATGGGACGAGGGTCATCCAGAAACTTACAGTACGAACTTTGACGCGGGGATCTTGTTCGTCGGCGCCGGCGCCTGCCCGGCGTGCGTCGGACCGATGGCCGCTCCGCTGACGACGACGCAGTTGAAGAGAGCCAGCTAGTCTGGTTGGGCTCTGCGAGTACGAATCCGGGCGACGCGCTCGGGTTCGCGCGCTTAAACTCGCCCTAAGAGTTGGGAGTCGCATCCCGCCTGCAGTCCCCTTTCCCGGACGGCTCGTGCTAAACTCAGCGCGTACCTCGCGGGTCCCGCCCGTCGTATGGCAGTTCAACCAGGGACCCTACCTACGTTCCTCCTCGCAGGGAGCGTGGATGGAGGAGTTGCGAGCACACCCGAGGTGTGCCGACTCCACTCCGCGCGCACCTCACACAGAGGTGATCACATGAAATACACGAAGCTCACTCCCAATCTCGTCGTGCGCGATGTGCAGGCCGCCGTCAAGTTCTACGAATCCGTTCTCGGGTTCCAGAAAGGAATGTCGGTTCCCGACGAACCGCCGTTCGTCTTTGCCTCCGTAACGAACGGAGCCGGCGTCGAAATCTTCTTCAATGATCAGAAGATGGTCGGAGAAGACTATCCCGCGCTGGCCAAAGATCCATTAGGCGGGACGCTGACTCTGTTCATCGAGTGCGAGGGCATCGAGCAGATTCTCGCGGCGGTTGAGAAATCGGCCGCGAAAGTCGTGATGCCGTTGAAGACGCAGTTCTACGGCATGCGAGAGTTTGCATTTCAGGATCCTCAGGGATGGATCGTCACCATGGCGGAGCGGGTCACGTAAGGGTTCGATCGCCTGAGAATTCATCGACCGGCCGCGGCCCTGTGCTGCGGCCTTTGATTTTGTGCTGAAGTCGTCGCCCTTACTGCGTCAGCCGGATCGCCAATTGTCGCTCCGATTGCGTCATCTGGCCCCAGACCATTTCGGTATTCTGCTTCAGGGCGCTATTCTCGGGGTCCTGCCGCAGGGCCAGTGCGAAATAGCGGTAGGCGGTGGGCAAGTCGCGCGAAAGACAGTGGCCCGTCGCATAGAGAGCGCCCATCGTGATCATCGCCTTTGGGTTGGACTGGTCGGCGGCCGGTTTCACGTAATGCAGCCCCCTCTCGCAGCTCTGGGGAACGCCGCGGCCATACAGATATTTCTCTCCGAGCGCGACAGAATCTTCGGCTTTCGCCGCAGGCGGTTTGGTGGCCGGTTTTTTCGCGGGCTTCGGAGCAGCAGGAACCTCCGGAGCAGCAGCCGCTGGAACAGCGGAGGACGGCGCTTCCTGATCGGCTGGCTTTTCCTGAGCCGCTTCCGGCTTCGGCACCGGAGCTTGCGTCGCTGTAGGCGCTTGCGCTTGTGAGGCTGCCGGCGGCGTCGATGCATTGCTTCCATCTTGGCCGCCGGGGGCGCTTGCTCCCGCAGAATCGGGAGCCGGTGCGGCCGGGGCCGGTGTAGCAGGAGGAGGAGTACTTGCCGGAGGAGCGGTCGTCGTTGGCGTCGCGGCCGCAGGCGCTGCGGCAGGTGGCGTCGTCCCGCTGGCAGGAGGCTGCGTCGCTGGCGCTTGGTCCTGAGTGCTGGGAGCAGGTGGCGCCGGGGTTGCGGCGGAATTCTCCGGGGTGTTGGCTGTCGCTGAAGGGGCGTTATTGGAAGCCGGCTGGGTCGACGAAGGCGAGGAGATTCGGAATCCTGGGATTCCGGTTTGCCGGAAGCGCATATAACCCAGACCGAGTACCAAGACAAGGGCCACGAATCCCAGGAAGAGTCCCTTATGCGAGCGAGGCTCGTCGTCCTCGAGCAAGTAATCGAGACTTCTCGATTTCTGCTCGGCAGGTGCCCCAAGGTTGAAAATGCCGCCCGTGTAAGCAGGAGCTGGCGTCGTCGGGGGCGTCGGGAGTGCCGGGGGCGCCGACGTTACAGGTCTCGGCGCTTCGGCGTGGGCTGGAGCCGGCCGCGCGGACACCGGTTCCTGTACGACTTCCTCGACCAGGTCCCCTTCAGGCTCCAGTTCCCTGCCACACATGCCGCAGAATCGATGAATACCGGGATTCTCCGTCCCGCAATATCGGCAACGCACTCGTCGTGTTCCCCCTGTATAACGATACCGCCCCGGCGGCAGTCCGGCCAGTGGTTCGATGAATCCCTCCGATTACCGGGCGCGGCCTACGGGCGTTCTCGTCACTCGGGTAGACTGCCCGACCGATTGCCCCCATTTGCTCTAGACATCCGCACCCACATGAAGCCACCTGCTACCATGCTGGCCCATGTTTCGCACGCGGTTTAAGAACGAGATTCTCGCCGAATTTTTGCCCCCGTCCCGCCCCCAAAAAAAGACCAAAGTCATCATCCTTTGCGACGGCATGCCCTCGATTCCCCGCAAGCAGCCTCTCGCTGAGTTTCTGTCGCGGCAGGGATACTGGGTCTTCTACCCCCGCTATCGTGGAGCCTGGGAAAGCGGTGGCGTATTCCTTCAGAAATCGCCGCACCAGGACATCCTGGATATTCTCGACGAATTGCCGAAGGGCGTGCGGGAAATCGCCTTCGGCCAGAAATTCTCGCTCGCGCCCGGAGAGTATTTCGTGATCGGTGGCAGCTTCGGCGGGCCGGCGGCTATCCTCTGCTCGCTTGATTCACGCGTGAAACGGGTCATCGCGAACTGCCCCGTCGTCGACTGGTCGATTCTCAAGAACAGCGAGAAAGCCGAGACGTCCAACCCCAGTTACGTCGCATATATCCGGGAGGCGTTTGGAAATGGCTATCGGCTTTCGACGAAGAACTGGAGCAAGCTGTACACAGGACGGTTCTACAACCCAGTTCATCATGCAAAAGACATCGATCCGACAAAAATCATGATGTTTCATGCCAAGGATGACCCCTCCGTTCCCTGGAAGACGGTGGCACGGTTTGCAGAAAGCACCGGGGCACGACTTAAGTTACTCAAGCGGGGCGGCCATCTCCCGACAGACCACGTGGTGCGCCATTACTGGCCGCAGATTCATCGATTCTTTTCGACTTGACGCCACGATCTTGTGTAGGAACTTGCAACCGGGTGTAGGATGCTGACGCCCTCGGTGTGCACTGCCGTTGTGCCCGCCAAACCGTCTTGGGGTGAGCTATGAACACCTTCCCTGTTCTCCTCGGCGCGTTGTGCGTGTACGCCATTGCCTACCGGTTTTACAGCGCTTTCATCGCGGCCAAAGCCCTCGCACTCGATGACCGTCGAACAACTCCGGCCCACACGTATGCAGATGGTCACAACTACGTTGCCTCCCCGCGCTGGGTCTTATTCGGCCATCACTTTGCGGCGATCGCCGGTGCAGGTCCGCTGGTCGGGCCTACGCTTGCCGCACAGTTCGGCTTCGCTCCGGGATTTCTCTGGCTGCTGATTGGCGCGGTCCTTGCCGGATGCGTGCAAGACTTCACTGTTCTGGTGGCATCGGTCCGGCACCGCGGCCGCTCGCTGGCTGACATCGCCCGCACCGAGATCAGCCCGTTCGCTGGACTGGTTGCGATGATCGCTGTGCTCTTCATCCTCCTTGTAACCCTGGCCGGCTTGGGAATCGTGGTGGTGAACGCTCTTTCTAACAGCCCTTGGGGGATTTTCACGATCGGAATGACAATTCCCATCGCGATCATCATGGGGTTGTGGATGTTCAAGAGCCATGCGGGAAAGATCACGGTCACCGGACCAAGCATTTTCGGAGTGGTCTTTCTTCTGGCCGCAGTGGTCGCTGGACGCTGGGTTGCCGCCAGCGGGGCGGCCGGGGCGCTTACCTTCAGCCCGCACGAGATCACGATTCTGATGTCTCTTTATGGGTTGGTGGCTTCCGTGTTGCCGGTCTGGCTTCTGCTCGAGCCGCGCGACTATCTCTCCACCTACGTGAAATTGGGAACGATTGCCGTCCTGGTCATAGGCGTTTTTATCGTGCATCCCAACATCCAATTTCCGAACTTCACACAATTCACGCATGGCGGCGGACCGATCATCAAAGGCAAGCTCTTCCCCTTCCTTTTTGTGACCATCGCCTGCGGAGCGATTTCCGGCTTCCACTCACTGGTTTCTTCCGGCACCACACCCAAGATGCTCGACAAGGAGACTGATGCGCGCTTTATCGGCTACGGCGCCATGGTAGCCGAATCGCTGGTAGGGGTGCTCGCACTCATTGCCGCCTGCTCGATGCACCCCGGAGATTACTTTGCCATCAACACCACGCCGGAAGTCTTCAGCAAGCTCGGATTGGCGACGGTGAACCTCGACGCGTTCTCCCGGGAAGTCGGAGAAAAACTCGCTGGACGGACCGGTGGCGCGGTTTCATTGGCTATCGGGATGGCACAAATCTTCCGCGGATTGCCCGGGATGACTCGACTGATGGGGTACTGGTATCACTACGCGATCATGTTCGAAGCGCTGTTTATCCTGACGACAGTAGATACGGGCACGCGCGTGGCGCGTTACGTTCTGCAGGAACTGATGGGCAAGATCCACAAGCCTTTTGGGAACAGCGCGTGGCTTCCCGGAAATTTAGTCACCAGCTTCGTGGTTGTGCTGGCTTGGGGATACCTGATCTACACGGGCACGATATCGACAATATGGCCTCTGTTTGGCACAGGCAATCAACTTCTGGCGACAATCGCGCTCGCTGTGACCACAACGTTCCTGATTAACATGGGCAAAGCCAAATACGCATGGATTACCGCCGTGCCCATGTGCTTCGTGGGCGTCACCACCATCACCGCAGGCGTGCTTTCTATCAAGAACATCTTCTGGCCATTGACCTCCAAGCCGGGTCAGGTGTTCACAGGCTATCTGGATTCCACTCTCATGGTGATTTTCATTACGGGTGTGGTCTTGGTCCTGGTGGATTCGGTCCGGCGCTGGTACCTCGTTTTCAAGGGCGCACCGGCACCACAGGAAGCATTCGGTCCTCCGGTGTCTGCCACAGGCGAGATTCGCATGGGGTGCTGTTAGCGGGGTGAAAAGGGACGTTGTGCGTGAAGAATGGCCTTTGTAATCCAAAATGAAAAAAGACCACCCGCACATGCAGGTGGTCTCGTCTTAAAGCACGACCAAATCCTTAGAACACAAAGACGGGCCCAAATTCGTTACGCCAGTTGTGCGCTTGTGAGACGAGGTGTCCCTCGAACAGTTTCGAGTTAGCCGTCGCCGTCCGAGTATTGATGTAGCTGAGTTCGTTCACGAACGTCACCCATTTGTTCAGCTTGTACGTGATCGATCCAGTGTCGAGATCGGTGCGCGACAGGCCGTCTCCGTGCCGCGCGTCCGCCGCGTTCGCGCGATCGGTCGAATAGGTAAAGTGCAAGACCCACCCGGAGTTGTAGCCCTCCGTGCTGGCGTTAAAGATTCTCGAGAGCGGGAAGCTCATCTCCGCGAACCCGCCCTGCCCGCCGATGGGCTGCAGGTTCGCAGCCACGATCGGATTGCCGTTGCAATTCAGAGTACCGAGAGCAGCGGATCCCGTCCCTCCCGGACAGCCAAATAGAATCGCGCGTCCGGCAAAGCTGACGCCGGATCCGACCTCGGTAGCGCCTCTCAAATTGTTGAACACATCGTTGAGTTGCCCACCGAAGAAGTAGCGCATGTCGTCGCCTTTGTAGTACTTGGCCACAAAGGTGACCCAAGGCGTTGGCAGCTGAATCTCTGTCGTCCAGACATTCTGGGGATAGAGATTCTGCACCCCGCGTGGGAAGAAGCTCCGAATCGAGCATCCGCCTCCCACTAACGGGTCAGAGCAGCCAACCGCCCCAGGGACCAAGGTGTTTGGCAGGCCTGGCGTTCCAGCGGCTGTGGTTGCAGTCAGTGCTGTTGAAGGGATGATCTCGTTGATCTGCGCATGCGATCCGCTGAAGATCAGCTGTGCCGGCACCACCCCGGCCCAGTGATGGAGCGGAAATTGGAAGACGATTCTGCCTTGAAGGCCCGGCTGATTCGACTCTGCTCCGGCGCGGTCGCCGAAGCGGGCGCGCTCTTCGTCGGTCAATGCGGCACTTCCAGCGATCGGCAGTGTGATGGCGAACTCCGGCTGAATTTGCAGCTCCGACGCCTTAAACTGAACGCCCGTCTTGAACATCGGCTGGCGTTCCCAAAGCGTCCCCATCCCGATGCCGACGCCTGTGGTCTCAAACAAGGTTGGCAACGAACTGGAGATCAATGACCAATCCTGTCCGAACTCGGCAAACCACGGCAACGTTCCACCCAGCTTGGTATCCATCCTCATGTAGGCAAGACGCAATGAGAACTGGCTCGAACGCATTCCGCTGATGTTGCGGTTGTTGACGTTCGTGTAGTCGCCCTCGAAGTCAGCTTCGATTTTTCCCGTCAGCGTGATGTTCTGGTCTTTCGGCACCCATTCGAATTGGCTGCCAATTCGAAAGCTGCGGTCCTTGATGTGAAATTGCGGATCTGAAGTTGGGCCGGTATCGCCACCAATCAATAACGGCAGCGGAAAATCGTTGCTGCCGAATGCGGCGCCGCCGCTCGATGCGGTGTCTTCCACTGCAGTGGCTTTGAAGAAACCGTAAATCTTCATATTCGCGCCGCTTCCCAGACGAATGTCGGGGATGAGGCCACCCTGTTTGGGGATGTCGATGGGCAGCACTCGGAGAGGAGCAATTCCCGGCGGAAGCGAGGACGCCGGTGGCTGCGACGGCGGAGGCGCGGTCGCCTGCGCCGTATCGGTTCGTCCAACCGGTGGATGATAGATGGCCTCGACCAGGTGCGTTTCATAAGTCGCGGCTACCGGCATCACAGCGCTTGTCGAAACGAACGCGGATTGGTATTCCTCATCGCTGATTAGCCCTTTGCTCACCAGCAGTTTTGCCAGACGCGCATTGGCCTCGTCAGGAGAGGAAGCCTGGTCGATCGACGAAGCTTCCTCGGCAGTGAGAATGCCTTTTGACTGCAACAGCTTTGTGAGCGGGTTGGGGGTGTTCTGTCGGGGTTGTTGCTGGGCCATAGCAGGAAATGCCACAGCGACCGCAAAAACCAATAGCACGACTGCGGCGATCTGTTTCATCGAACGAGCCTCCAATCAAAGTTTGTGAGAACCGGAAAATCGGAGCGTAGCTTGGGTAAAAATGGGCCGACGATGGCATCCTGACGTTTTCGGTTTGCCGTTAGGGACGCATGTGTCGGAGATGTGCTGAGGATCGAGCGTCGCGAAGACTGGGTGGCTTTTTTTAGTTGTCTCGGTTCCTCGGCAGGAAAGTGGGCTGAAACACAGATACGAAGCCAGATTTGTTCGCGCCGCAGAGATGGCATTCGCAAAACTCTGCAGGGGGCCACAGCCGAATGCGGTCAATCGCCATTCGTCCGGCATAGATCCTCTCCCTGGAACAGAGGGAGTTGAATTCAACAACCGACCACGGAATCCGTCCCGGTCGCCAGAGTGCTGAGCACGTTAGGGCGAGTGCGCACATCAATGCTGTGATGACTGTCACGTCGTCTTGTAATAAGGGGTTTGAGTTGTCGCCATCCCGGCCACTGCTCGACTGGCAGCAACATTCCCTGAGAACGCTGAAACTTGCGCAGCCAAGCGAGGTCGGGCACGCGGAAGGTCCTCTGGTTCAACAACTCGAACGATGAGAGCCCGGAGAGAGAGACGGGGGCGGCTCACCAGTTCAAAAGAATGCGCGGGAGAGTAATACTGGTCCACCGCATGTGTCAAACGGAATCGAGCGGCCGGCTTACGATTTTGGCCGCTCCCAGGTCTTGTCACGGTTGATAGTGATCTGGATCACTGCTCTTCGGTTCACGGCTCTGGACAATACGCCACACCCGTCTATAAGTCCGACGGATAAGTCACGTATTGGTGGCCAATCCCAACGCGGCCCGATCCTGGTTTGACCGGCTATTTGCCGGAGTGGATTGAGAGTAAGGCGTTTCTCCTCTCGTGGATGTGAGCAAAGTTGGATTTCGAACAGGCCCCGGAAGAGATAGCAATTTGAGGCAACTCGCGGTATAACTGCGCGTCTGACGAAAGGGGGGTGCTCATGGACTCCGCGCAAACAGCAGAGGTCGGCCGCTTTCAAGCACAGCAGTCAGAATGGGACAGGATCGCTGGTACTCAGGAATTCAAAGATCTGATGGCCACCAAGAAGGTGTTCATCGTCCCAGCCTTCGTATTCTTCATCGTCTATTACTTCCTGTTGCCGGTCCTGGTGGGATACGCGCCGCAATTCATGGCCACAAAGGTCATCGGGGTCGTCAATCTAGCCTATCTGTTCGCCTTGTCGCAGTTTTTCATGGCGTGGACGATCGCGTGGCTCTATGTCAAAGCTGCCGGTGACTTCGACAAGCTCGCGAAGGACATCATTGAAAAAGCGGAAAGCCGCGCGCAGGCTCCCGCACAGATCCCCTCGCAGACCTCGAAGGAGGTTGCGCGATGAGCACACCTCTTGTGATGTTCCTGGTCTTCATCGCCATCACGCTGGGAATCACCTACTGGGCCTCGAAACGATCGGCGGGTACCAGCGCGTATTTCGCAGCCAGCCGCCGCGTCACCGGATGGCAGAACGGAATCGCGGTCGCTGGCGACTATATGAGCGCCGCGTCGTTCCTGGGAATTGCGGGCATCATTGCCTTCCAGGGATACGACGGCTTCATGTACTCGGTGGGCTGGCTGGTCGCCTACCTCACGGTACTGCTGGTGGTGGCCGAACCCTTGCGCAACGCAGGCCGCTACACCATGGCGGACGTCCTGGCCTATCGGCTGAAGCCCCGCCCCGTTCGCGCCATGGCGTCGGTCAGCACGCTGACCGTCAGCACGTTCTACATGATTGCCCAGATGGTCGGTGCCGGTGTGCTGGTGTCCGTTTTGTTGAAAGACTCCGGAATCAATTACAAGACGGCGGTGATCGGTGTTGGAATTCTGATGATTGTGTACGTCGTTTTCGGCGGAATGCTGGCCACGACGTGGGTTCAGATCATCAAAGCCATTCTGCTGATGGCCGGGACATTCCTATTGAGCATCCTGGTGCTGGCCCATTTCCGTTTTTCGTTTGGCGATTTCTTTAATGCGATTGGGCATGTCACCTATCACGAGAAGGGACAGGAAGTCGTCAAAGACTTCTTGCAGCCCGGCCTTCGCTTCAAACCGCCCTACGGGGCCCTTGATCTGATTTCGCTCGGACTCGCACTGATTTTCGGGACTGCTGGCCTGCCGCACATTCTTGTTCGCTTTTACACCGTACCCGACGCGAAGACAGCACGTTCCAGCGTCGTTTGGGCGATGGCGCTCATCGGCAGCTTCTACATCATGACTACGTTCCTCGGTTTCGGCGCGGCGACAATCGTGGGCCGTGATTTCATCTCGACTCACGGTGGAACCAACATGAGCGCGCCTCTGCTGGCGCAGGCACTCGCAGGAAACATCTTCTTCGCCTTTATTTCTTCCATCGCATTCGCAACCATCCTGGCAGTGGTCGCGGGTCTGACTATCAGCGCGTCCACATCCTTCGCGCACGACCTGTGGACCAACGTGATCCACAAAGGCGTGGAGCGCAAGGCTGGCGAAGAGGTGCTGGTCGCCCGCGTTTCCGCTTTTGTCGTCGGAGCGGTGGCAATCACCATTGCAATTCTGCTCGGGCCGACGGCGAACGTAGCGTTTCTGGTCGGACTGGCATTCGCCGTTGCCGCCTCAGCGAACTTGCCAGTGATCGTGCTCTCGATCTTCTGGAGGCGATTCAACACGGTCGGCGCAGTAACAGGCCTGGCCGTAGGCCTGCTTGCCTCTATAGGCCTGATCCTCATCAGTCCAAGCATCATGGCGATCGATCCGCCGACACTGACCGGCGCCGCACGCCATCTGATCCAGGCGAAAGCGATCTTCCCTCTCGAGAACCCGGGAATCCTGAGCATCCCGCTCGGTTTTGCGGGGGCGATCGTTGGCACTCTCTTAAGCCATGAGCCGACCTCGGAGCACAAATTTAATGAGCTGCTGGTGCGCTCCAACACTGGCTTGGGCGCAGAGAGAGCCGGAGCTCTCTGATTCTCGAAATCCAGGCGGAGGCGAGACATTTCTCTCCTCCGCGCAGTAAAATTTTGGGCAATAGCAAATCAGCTCAAACCAGCCCACCCGTGAGGTTTCCATGGCAGAGAAAGCAATTCTTCCGACTGAGACCAACATTGATTCGGTTCTCCAGGAAGATCGAAAGTTCGAATGTCCTTCGCATTTTTCCGAAAAGGCCCACGTTAAGTCTCTCGAAGAATACGAGCACCTCTATCGCGAATCGGTTGAGCAGCCCGAGAAATTCTGGGCCCGGATCGCCGACGAACTTCATTGGTTCAAGAAGTGGGACCGGGTTCTGGAATGGAACGCACCTTGGGCAAAGTGGTTTTCCGGCGGGCTCATCAACCTGTCCTATAACTGCCTCGACCGCCACGTGAAGACGTGGCGCAAGAATAAAGCGGCGATCGTCTGGGAATCCGAACCGGGTGAAGTGCGCACGTACACCTACCAGCAGCTCTGGAAAGAAGTACAGAAGTTCGCGAACGTGCTGAAATCGATGGGCGTGAAGAAGGGCGACCGGGTCGCCATTTACATGGGAATGACGCCTGAGTTGCCGATCGCCATGCTGGCCTGCGCGCGTATCGGAGCTCCGCATTCGATCGTGTTTGGGGGCTTCTCCTCGAACGCACTGGTCGATCGCATCCACGATTCACAGGCAGTCGCTGTCATCACGCAGGACGGCTCTTACCGGCGCGGTTCAGAGGTGAAGTTGTTCCCGGCCGTGGAAGAAGCGCTCAAGTCGTGCCCGAGCGTGAAGCAAGTCGTCGTCTACAAGCGCACCGGCACACCGATCAATATGCAGGCGGGACGCGACAACTGGTGGCATGAGTTGATGGCGAAGGCCTCCGACGAATGTCCTGCCGAGCCGCTGGACGCTGAGCATCCCCTCTACATCTTGTACACCTCGGGAACGACTGGAAAGCCGAAGGGTGTGGTTCACACCACCGGCGGATACTCTGTCGGAACATACCTCACCACCAAGCTCGTCTTCGATCTGAAAGAAGAAGACACCTACTGGTGCACCGCCGACATCGGATGGGTCACCGGGCACAGCTACATTGTCTACGGACCGTTGCAGAACGGTGCCACCAGCCTGATGTATGAAGGCGCGCCGAACTATCCGGAGCCGGACCGTTTCTGGTCGATCATCGATCGCCACCAGGTGAACATCTTCTACACCGCACCAACAGCGATCCGCACCTTCATCAAGTGGGGCGACGAGTGGCCGAACAAACATAAGATGGATAGCTTGCGGCTGCTTGGCACCGTCGGCGAGCCGATCAATCCGGAAGCATGGATGTGGTATCGCGAAGTCATCGGCCACAATCGCTGCCCGATCGTCGATACCTGGTGGCAGACCGAGACCGGGCACATCATGATCTCCCCGATCCCAGGAGCGATTGCAACCAAGCCGGGTTCCGCCACTCGTCCGATGCCGGGTGTGGTGCCCGAGATCGTCACGATGGACGGCAAGCCCGTGCCCGATGGCTCGGGCGGGTTCCTCATCATCAGCAAGCCGTGGCCGGGCATGCTGCGCACGATTTACGGAGATCCCGACCGCTACGTGCGGCAATACTGGAGCCAGATTCCGGGCGTCTACTTCACCGGTGACGGTGCGCGCAAAGACAAAGACGGCTACTTCTGGATCATGGGACGCGTCGACGACGTCCTGAACGTCAGCGGACACCGCCTCAGCACGATGGAGGTCGAAAGCGCGCTGGTCGCTCACGATGCCGTCGCCGAAGCAGCCGTTGTAGGTCGGCCTGACGACATCAAGGGCCAGGCCATCTCGGCGTTCGTGACACTCGAAAAGGGCCGACAGCCTTCGCCCGAGCTGAAAGAAGAACTCAAGAAGTGGGTGGCGAAAGAAATCGGGTCGCTGGCCAAGCCCGATGACATTCGCTTTACCGACATGCTTCCGAAGACGCGCAGTGGAAAGATCATGCGGCGTTTGTTGCGGGAACTGGCGACCAGCGGCGACGTCAAAGGTGACACCACGACCCTCGAAGACTTTGGCGTGATCGCAAAACTGAAGGAAAGTGACGAAGCGTAGCGACACTTGAGGCGTTCCTTTTGCTCCCTCTACGTCTCTGTTGCGATCACCCGATGACCCGATCACCGGATTGTCTCCGTGTGGCCTCTGTCGTGAGGCCTTTTTCTTGGCGGCCTTTGCGGTTTTTCTTGCGTTCTTTGCGGCTACGAGCTTTTCTCCGCGCTCTCCGCGGCTCTTCTCCGCGCGCTCTGCGTTCAAGCCTTTGCTACGCGCAACCGGGTCGTCAGAACCGGTCTCCCAACCGATATTGGGAAGGGCACGGCTTTACAGGTCGCGGAGGAACCAATGTAGCGCCGGCGTCCCCGCCGGCTGTCGCGAGGGCGTCTCGCCCTCGCATAGTCGATTGGGAAGGGCACGGCTTCACAGGCCGCTGAAAAAGTCGAGGTTCGTATCAGGGCCCCGCTTTAGCGGCGCCGTAAGCCCTGTAACATCAACGCCCCTTCAGGGGCTGAGGTCCGATCTGAGTTTTCTCCCGGTCTTTTCAGCCATTCCGCTAAAAGCCGCTACAGATGCGGCTTTAGCCGCTGAGGTTCATCCGGTGAACGCTTTTTCTTTGCGCCCTTTGCGGTTAAAATCTTTCCTCGGGACTGGGGACTCGCAACTCGCTTTGCGCTTGACGGCTCTCCGATCGCGCTCCCACCCGGGTGGTACACTTCCCGCCTCCACTTAGAACTCGCGCGCACGACAAGACACAACGTTACCGACTCAAAGAGGTGGTCGATGAAGAGTCAGCTCCCGGTTCCTCTTGGCATTCTCGTCTTGACGCTTTCCTTTCTCTTCGCACAAGCCCAGCAAACCGATCCACAGCACACCTGGCCCAGTCCACACGAAGGAGACTTCGTCGTCCACAACTTCACCTTCAAGTCGGGAGAGACGTTGCCCGACGTCCGAATCCACTACGCGACCCTAGGCAAGCCCGAGAAAGACGCGAATGGGCAGACGAAAAATGCGGTTCTCATCCTCCACGGCACAAGCGGCACCGGAAAACAATTTCTGCGGGACATCTTCGCCGGGGTGTTGTTCGGGCCGGGGCAGCTGCTCGATGCGAACCGTTATTTTATTGTCCTTCCCGACAATATCGGCCATGGACAGTCGAGCAAGCCGAGCGACGGCATGCACGCCCACTTCCCCCAATACGGTTACGCCGACATGATCGCGTTGCAGCACGAACTCCTCGAAAAGGGACTGGGCGTGAACCATCTTCGCTTAGTTCTCGGTACCTCAATGGGCTGCATGCACTCCTGGATGTGGGGCGAAACGTATCCGGACATGATGGACGCGCTTATGCCACTGGCATGCCTTCCCGTTCAGATCGCCGGCCGAAACCGGCTCTGGCGCAAGATGGTGATCGATGGAATCCGCCAGGATCCAGAGTGGAAGACCGGAGACTACACCACTCAGCCACGAGCCGCGCTGCAGATCTCGGCCGATTTTCTTCTAATCGCCGGCAGCGCTCCACTGCATGCGCAGGATGACATGCCGACGCGCGATGCGGCGGACAATTACCTCGACAATTTCATGAAGCGCACGACCGCCGGCATGGATGCGAACGATTTCCTTTATGCGGTGAACGCGTCGCGCGACTATGATCCCTCGCCTGGACTCGACAAGATCAAAGCACCGGTCCTGTTCATTAACTCCGCCGACGATTTCATCAACCCGCCCGAACTTGGCATCGCCGAGCGTGAAATCAAGAAAGTGAAGAACGGAAAGTTCGTGCTCCTTCCAACTTCCCAGCAGACCTACGGACACGGCACGCACACGCACGCAACGGTTTGGCAGGGCTATCTGAAGGAGTTGTTGGACGAGTCGGGACACTAGATGGGTTACCAAAACTGCGAGCGCGACCCAAGTCGCGGGATTTTGAGTGAAATCGGATGTTTCGCCAATCATCAGGAGCGATGGAATCACGCGCTTTCGCCAACGGCGTCAGCGATTCTCTCTGCCACCTAAAGTCTTGGCTTGGGGAACCCGTACGCCGCACACGTGCACAGGTCGAAGGAAGAGTGAAATTCTTCGGGTGTACCCTTTACTTGTAGTGGATGTTTCTCAAAACACATTCGTTTCTTAGCAAGGTTCTCTTTTTTTCCGTGAGCTTGCGGATGGAGCTTCGGCGGGGGATTTGGGGTGCAGGGGAAAGGGGCGGCAGCCCCTTTATCCCCTGCTTATCTCTGTAGAGCACGAGTGATTTCTGGTAGCTGAGGCTTGACCGGCATACCCGCTATTTGTTCGCCCCCGATTGGGATTTTGAGTGTAACGGGGATGTTTACCGCGCGATCAGTCCACCAACCGCGTGCCTCGCTTGTCAAGCCCCCAAAATCGCAGTTTTCCTCACAACTCTCTCACACACCGCGAAATATATTCTTCGCGTAACTGTCCCTTTCACCCTAGCGAAATTGCTATTCTAAAATTAGAGCCAGAGATGGAAACGATTCCGCGTGACCCGGGCTTAACCACGCGGACGCTTGCCGGACTCCGACCCGAGGGAGTCGTACCGGACATCTGAGCGGCCGGGCTCCTCCCGTTTCGAACGGGAGTTAGCCGCAGTAGAAGTGATCACTTCGTGTCACTTACGAGTCTAATCATAAGGATGGACTCGTAAGTGACCAAACTATCTCGTGGCGAAACTAGTAAGGTTAGGGAAACTACTAAGAGGATTGGGCCGGTAAAGCGGTCCACAATCCGGCAACCCGAACGATTCGCCGAACGTAAGACGATCTGTTCGAGGCTTTGAAAGAAAAGAGAACATTCAAAAAGCCAGCTAAACCGGAAAAGTAGCGCCGGCGTCCCGCCGGCTGTCGCGGGGGCGTCTCGCCCACGCCCGTCCCACCAAGCCTACGCAGATCAGCGCCTGATAAAGCCGGCAGCTTGCCGGCTACAATTTGCTGGTGAGGTCTGCGAACTACACCCCGCCCTGCATCACACCGGTTCCACGTGGCGCGTCATGAGGACCGCTGGCCGGCTCAAGCGTGACCGCAAAGGTCTTCGCCTCCACGCCCGCTGGCAACTCCGGGGGATTGATGACGCTCGCGTTGCCTTTCGCGTCCGGCTTGAACAATCCCGCCGCGATCGGCTTTCCGTCGGGCGGAATCAGCCACAACTCGTAGATCTTGTCGGGCGGCAACGGAGCAAGGTTGTTCGCCACAAATACAAGCCCGCTGCGATTCCTCAAATAGAAAGCCTTCCCTTGCGGCTGGGGCGGAGTCTTGGCCGCGACCAGGGTTACCATCTGCGCGTCGGGTGCGGTGAGTGTGTCCACGATGCGGCGTGCGTTCTCAAGTTCGATTGTCTGCGAGCCGAGCACGGAACCGAGGGAGGTCGCAGCTTGCTGTAACGCCGAGTTCTGCCGTCGTAACTGGATCACGACGATCAACATTCCCACCGCAGCCGCCCATCCGAAAATCGACCACAGATTGAATCTCCGCGCAGGCGCAGATGGTACTGCCCGTGGTTCCTTCGCGATGGCGCTCAGCAATCGCTGACGGGATCTCTGTGGAGGCTTCGGGCCAGTTGTCGACATCGCGAGCAGGGCACTATCGCCGCGCAACGCCTCAAGTTCCTGACGGCAGCCTGAGCAGCCATCGAGATGCTTCTCGAGATCGGCGCGCTCCTCGCCTTCCAATGCTCCCAGAGCATAGAGCGCCAGATCGTCCGCGTATTGTTCGTGACCGCTCATTCCTGAAATGCCTTGCGCAGCGTGGTCAGGCCCGCACGAATCCTTGTCTTGATCGTCCCAAGCGGCTCGCCGGTCTTGGCAGCGATCTCGGTGTGCGTCAGCCCCTCAAAGTATGCCATCTCCAGCGCAGCCCGCTGCGGTCCGGGCATCGTTCCGAGCACGCTTCTCACTTTCTCAGCTGCGCGTGCACGATCGGCCTCGGCGGCCAGATCTGTCTCGACCGAAAGGACGACGTCTTCAATGTCATTTTCCGGGCGCCTCTTGCGCAGCGCATCGATAGCCCGGTTTCGGGCGATCACTGCCAACCAGGCACCCAGGCTGCCGCGGTTGGAATCAAACAAACCCGGGTTGCGCCAAAGTTGCATAAACACGTCTTGCAAAACGTCCTCAGCCGCGCCGGTGTCTCCCAATACGCGCAGCGCGACGGAATACACAATCGACGAATAGCGGTCGTATAGCGCCGCCATGGCGCTCTGGTCGCCCGATCGAATCGCCGAGACCAAACCCGCATCCGGCGAAACTGCTGTTGGATCAGCGCTGGCCAAACGCCCTTCTCGTCCTTTCTAAGTACGTTCCGGCTAAGTGATTGGATTTCCGGGGATAAAGGCCCGTTGGTAACCACCCGCTCGTTACAGGAGGGACCCTCAGTCTGTCCCCGAAAACGACTCGCCACGATACCAGTCTCGTCGTGAGCGCGACAAGCCCCAGCGGCTTGCTGCACAAAAGAAAACGGGATGCACGATTCCTCGCGCATCCCGGAACAGGCGAAAACATGAAATTGAACTAGTCGTCGCCTCCGCCGAACAGGTCAGACATCACCTTCACGTTCGCGTCGCAGGCATGGTTCAGGCATCCAAGCCCGAAAGCCGCGTCGAGACTCTTGGTCAGCGAGAAGTGCGTGTAGTATTTCCCGCTCTTCACGTGGTGAGGCCCGTAATTTGTATCTACGATTACGAGGACTTGGTTCAGGTTGGGCACGAAGCTGTAGTCGTTCTCATCCCACACCACCACGATCGCGCTCCGGCCGTCCTTCCACACCGGAGACTTGTGGATCGCGTTCACGAGCGTTCTCAAGGTGAGGTCGCCGACATAAATCAGCGCCGGATTCAGGCCAGCCTGAGAGCCGTCGGTGACGGGATCGAACGCACACTGCGAGCCACCATTGCCTCGCCCATGCTGATCGTTGCACTGGTTCGGCACAATAAACGCCAAGTCCGGCAGGTGGCCGGAGCTTAAGTCATCGTAAAGACCACTCTTGCCCTCAAAGCCCACGACGTTCGCCAAACTGTTGGTGGGGTCGCTGCCATCCTGCACACTCTTGAAGTACACAAAAGGGTTGTGCTTCGCGGCATACAGTTTCAAAAGGCCACCGATTGCGGCCGGAGGGGCTGTGACATCGGTGAAGTAGCCATCGCTGTAGCCGATGTTGTCAGGGCCGGTTGGCGGCAGGCTTTCCTGATAACTCTTCCAGCGGCGGCCGTGTTCGGCCAGCTGATCACCGATGCTCTTGCCCACGATATTTGATGCGGCAGGAATGCCGGTGCCATCAATGCTGATTTGACCGGGCGGGCAGGGCGCGGTAGACGGACACTCATTGACGTCATCGATAGGAGGGGTCGCCGCATCCGTGCCGGTGCCCGCGATGGGACAGACATTGGGGCTCGCAGGATTGTCGGTAGTGGTATAGGGCTGCGGTCCGAGATTTGGATTGCAGGTTTTGTCATGCCAATCGGGCGAGTTATCGCTGCGAACGCCGAAGTTCGATCCACCCACAATTTCCAGATAGTTCGTAGAACTGGGATGCCCGACGGCGAAATAGTTGGTCGCCGAATTGGCAGACTTGGCATATTGATTGGCGAATGGCGCGTTCGGGTTCCCAACGATCTGGCTGTAGCCGTGATTTTCCATCATGATCACAAAGACGTGATCGAGATGCGGGACGCCCTTCGGAACCGCCCCTTCGGCGGCAAACATTGTGCCCACCAGGGTCGTCGCTAGCAGACCCAGGAGTGCGGCGTTTTTTGTCATGTCAGTCCCCTTCTGTAGAGAGAGTGTCTGCCCGCCTCTTTGTTGCTGGGCGCGGCTCGACCGCAGCCAACCTAGTTGAGCTCTGTTACGGAACGGTTACAGCACGGTTAAGATTTGGTGAATCGCGCCCGCTGCGATCTGAGTCTAGTAACCTGCGAATGCCGCACCCAACAGGCACTTCGAGAGAAGGTCAACCGACTTTTCGTGGTGACAAAATGTCCGGGCCTTTGTCTTGTTGGGAATCGACGGTTGGCGAATTGACTTGCTTCTGCTATTTGACAAACTCCGCAGCCGACAGCGAAAATTTTTAATATCCAAATTGATTGAGGTTTTACAGGAGAACTCTAGTGTCCTTACGCATCAATGACACCGCACCTGACTTCACTGCGGAAACGACGCAGGGAAAAATTCAATTTCATGACTGGATTGGCGACGGTTGGGCCATCCTGTTCTCGCATCCCAAAGACTTCACGCCGGTGTGTACCACCGAACTGGGATACATGGCGGGTTTGCAGCCTGAATTTGCGAAACGGAACTGTAAAATTCTCGGACTGAGCGTCGACCCGGTCACCAGTCACAGCAAGTGGGCCGCGGACATCGAGGAGACTCAGGGTCACAAGGTGACTTACCCGATGATCGGCGATCCGAAGCTGGAAGTCGCGAAGTTGTATGACATGCTGCCAGCCGGCGCGGGGGACAGTTCTGAAGGACGCACTCCTGCCGACAATGCCACCGTGCGCACGGTATTCGTGGTCGGGCCCGACAAGAAGATCAAGCTGACGCTGAGTTACCCCATGGGCACCGGCAGGAACTTTGATGAAGTCCTACGCGTGCTTGATTCGATCCAACTCACGACCAAACACAAGGTCTCCACACCGGTAAATTGGAAACCCGGGCAGGACGTCATCATCGCCGGCGCGGTATCCAATGAAGATGCGGCGAAGATGTTTCCTGGCTACAAGACGATCAAGCCATACCTGCGGACGACGGCGCAGCCGAAGTAAGCCTGAACCTAAACCGTCTGAATCCGTAAATACAGAAGCCGCGATCCACGGATCGCGGCTTCATTTTGTTTTTTCTGTCCCGTTGGCCCGGCTCGTCGCAGAAAACTCGCCGTCGACCCCCAAGACCTAACACCTAAGACCTGACACCTGCTTCTAGTGTCTGCCGCCGCCGCTATGCCCACCACCGTGGCCACCGTGTCCGTGCCACCACCACCACTTCGGCCATTGTGGCGTCCGCGGCCTCCACGACGGCGTCCTCCGCCGCCGCCTCCTCCACCACCGCCGCCACGCGGACCACGGTCGCGATCACGCTCTCCAGGACCGGCCGCGACGCCCTGAGGCGCGTCGTCCCGGTTGAAGTTGGGTTCATCAGAGGACTCCTCCTCGAAGTCGCCGCCGCCTTCGATTGTCATCGAAGCGACTGGTGCAGCTGACTCGGGCGGAGCTTCGCCACCACCCATCTTGGCGCGCTGTTCCTTGAGGATCGCCTTGCGCGACAGGCGGATCCGGTTCCCTTCGACGGCCAGCACCTTCACCAGCACCTGGTCGCCCTCTTTGAGTTCGTCCCGGATGTCCTTGATCCTGTGCTCGGCGACTTCGCTGATGTGCAGCAAGCCATCAGTGCCGGGAATGATCTCCACAAACGCACCGAAGTCTGCAAGTCGCGATACCGTTCCGAGATAGGTTTTGCCTACTTCGGCGGTGGCGGTCAGATCGCCGATCATCTGCAGCGCCTTTGCGGCGGAGGCTTCATCGTTCGAGGCGACATTCACCTTACCGGAATCCTCGACGTCGATCTTCACGCCAGTCTGGTCAATGATGCTGCGGATCATCTTTCCGCCGGGCCCGATCAGATCGCGAATCTTATCGACCGGAATCTGCAACGTGTAAATGCGCGGAGCAAACGGCGAAACCTTCTCGCGATGCGATCCGAGGATTTCGTCCATTTTTCCAAGGATGTGCATCCGCCCAGCCTTGGCTTGCGCCAGCGCCTCGCGCATGATCGCCGGCGTAATCCCGGCAACCTTGATGTCCATTTGCAACGCCGTGATGCCGTCTTTGGTCCCGGCGACTTTGAAGTCCATGTCGCCGTAATGGTCTTCGGCGCCCGCGATATCGCTCAGGATGGCGTACTTCTCGCCTTCCTTCACCAGGCCCATCGCAACTCCAGCAACCGGAGCCTTCAACGGAACGCCGGCATCCATGAGCGAAAGCGCCGCACCGCACACCGTCGCCATCGAAGACGAGCCATTGGATTCGAGAATGTCGGACACCACCCGCATCGCGTAGGGCCACTTCTCTTCCGTGGGAAGCACGGCCGAGATAGCTCGCTCGGCGAGCGCGCCGTGACCGACTTCGCGACGGCCTGCACCCCTCAGGAATTGCACTTCACCGACCGAGAACGGCGGGAAGTTGTAGTGGAGCATGAAGCGCTTCTTGGCTTCGCCTTCGAAGGCTTCCAGTCGCTGCATGTCGTCACTGGTACCGAGGGTGGTCGTCACCAGGGCCTGGGTCTCGCCGCGGGTGAAGATCGCTGAACCGTGCGTCCTGGGAAGAACGCCGACTTCGATCCAGATTTCGCGGATCTCGTCGAAAGCGCGCGCATCCGGACGCCGCTTTTCCTCGATCACCTGCTCCCGGAAAATGCGTTCGCGCAGGGTCTCGTAATAATTCTTGAGCTTCTTGATTGCGTCTTCCTGGCCCTCGCCTTCGGGGATCTCCGCCTCGAGCCCCTTGCGGATGTCCTTCACCAGCGTGTAGCTCTCCGACTTCGGGTGCTTCTTGGTGTCGAGAGCGTCGGTCAGCTTCGCGCCGACTTTCGCCTTCAGATCGTTGTAATACTTCTGATCAAACTCGGGAGGAACGACTTCACGCTTGGGTTTCCCGGCCTTCGACCGCAACTGGTCAATGGCAGCGCAGATCTTTTTGATCTCACCGTGCGCGTACTCGATCGCCTCGACGACCGTCTCCTCGGGCACTTCTTTTGCGCCGGACTCGATCATGACGATGGCCTCGGCGGAGCCGACGACCATGATGTTGAGCTGGCTGTCGCGCATCTCGCCATAGGTCGGATTCGTGATGAACTTGCCCTCGACGCAGCCGACGCGGACAGCGCCGATGGGGCCGAGGAATGGAATGTCGGAGAGTGTTAAAGCCACGCTGGCCGCATTGATCGCTGAAACGTCTGGGTCGTTTTCAGTATCGGCGGATAGAACAAAGGCAATGACTTGGGTCTCACATTTGAAGCCTTCGGCAAACAGTGGCCGGATCGGCCGGTCAATCATGCGGCTGGTGAGGATCTCGCGCTCGCTGGGACGGCCTTCGCGTTTGATAAAGCCGCCGGGGATGCGTCCGCCGGCGTACGTATATTCGCGATAGTCCACAGTCAACGGAAAGAAGTCGATCCCTTCACGGGGATCGGCATTCGCCACCGCGGTGGCAAGCACAACGTTGTCGCCGATGCGCACCACAGCGGAGCCGTGCGCCTGCTTGGCGATCTTGCCGGTTTCAATTTTGAGGTTTTTACCGCCGGAAAGTTCTACGCTAATTTCGATTGGTTCTGGTTTCATGATTCATCCTTCTTTTGCGCAGGAGGGCAACCGCACCCGGTTGGAGTTCGGGCGCCGGGGCAGTGAATGCCGATTGAATTACCGCGATGGCCGGGAATCGCAAGTTCCAAAGATTCCTTGAGATCGTCCTGCGGCACGCGCCGCCAGGACGAAGGCGAGGGGACCTCGGATACACTACGGCGCCGAGGTCTTCAGCATGCAAAATTACTTGCGGATGCCGAGTTTCTGGATGACGCCCTTGTAACGCTCGGAATCGTACTGCTTCAGATAGTCCAGCAAACGACGTCGCTTGCTGACCAGCATTAGCAGGCCGCGCCGCGACCCATGGTCCTTCTTGTGCGTCTTGAAGTGCTCCGTCAGTTGACCGATGCGCTCGCTCAACAGCGCGATCTGGACCTCTGGGCTACCAGTATCGGTAGCGTGCGTCGCATAACTGTCAATCAGGGACTTTTTTTGCTCTCTGGCTAGCACTAACCTGATGCACTCCTGTCTCTGAGTTTCTATTTTCCCCTTGTAACGTTCTCAAGAGTAACACGTTAGCGAAAGGAGTGTAAAGCATGAGCGGCGCAGGCAGCCGCTCCCGCGGCGAATTTGCGATGCGGTTACGGCACGGAAGTGCAGATGTCGGGTCAGGTGCGTTGGTAATTTGTGCGCCTCTCCGAGGCCACTTAGGCTCAATGCGACCAAGAAAACTCAGTTCAAAGGGGACCCCATGGAAAAGAAATGGAGCGTGGTGTGCCGGAGTGGCGGACTCGTACTCGTGCTCAGTCTGGCGCTCTCGGGAGTCGCTCGTGCGGACGGGCATGGCCACGATCATGACCGCGACGATGACCGAGACCGCCACTATTACAGCGACCACGACCGCGACTATATGCGCGGGTGGTACCACGACCACGATCATGACGATCACCTTCCACCGGGACTGGCGAAGCGCGATCAGTTGCCTCCGGGGCTCGAACGTCAGTTGAGGGTACGGGGAACTTTGCCCCCCGGCTTGCGCAAGCGGATGTTGCCGTGTCCTGAAGAAATGGAGCACCGCCTGCCGCCGCCTCCTCCGGGTTGCGCTCACATGGTCATCGGCGGACACGTGGTGCTCGTGAATCAAAGTTCGTACGTGGTTCTGGATGTCTTTCACTTCGAGCGGTGACGCAGAAGCTTTCCGCCCGGTGAAGGCGATGGAGTGGAGGGACGGGTGTCCCGCCCGTCCAGTCCCCTCCCTCTGTTCGGAATCTCTCAGATCAACGCGACCCGGCGACACTGTCGGGAAAAACGCGGTGCCGTCCGCTAAAGCGGACTCAACTCTCTTTTTCGCGCGGTCCCAGCACTCACGTGCTGGGCTAATCTCTGATGTCGCTGCGCGACTGGGAGCAGTCGGGCGGGGACGCCCGACTCTGCACCGAAACCATGCCCGCATCCGCCGGTCGGGCAGTATGCCCGACGCCCATCGACGAATCCACCGTGAACTGCGAACGGCCCGTCGTGATCGCACAATCCAGTTCTATGCCGCCGCACTCTGACGAACTCCACCGAGCACTTTCTGAAACGCTCCAAGCCAAGCTGAGAGGGCCGGCCACGCAGGAGCGGTTACCAAATTCTCGTCTACGCACGCCTGATCCATGGGCAAGTCGACATAAGTGCCGCCGGCGACAGCGACATCTGGCGAAACCGCGGGGTAGCAACTGCAACGGCGTCCTTGCAGGACCCCTGCAGCTACCAGCACCTGTGCCGCGTGACAGATGGCGGCGATCGGCTTCGCCTCGCTGGAGAAGTGGCGAACGATTTCGAGAACGCGCTTGTCCAATCGCAAGTACTCGGGCGCCCGGCCTCCGGGAATGACTAAAGCGTCATACGATTCAGGCTTGATATCCGCGAAAGTGGCATTGAGGGTGAAGTTGTGGCCGGGCTTCTCGGAGTAAGTCTGGTCGCCCTCGAAGTCGTGGATCGACGTGCGCACAAACTCGCCGGCTTTCTTGTTCGGACAAACCGCGTCCACCTTGTGTCCGAGGACCTGCAAGGTGTGAAACGGAACCATCACTTCGTAGTCCTCGACGTAATCGCCGACCAGCATCAAGATGCGGGCTTCGCTCATAAGACCTCCTCTTCCTATTGTGACAGACGGCGAGAGTTCCGGGAGCCTGTCTCCTGCCCGGGGATCGATAACTCATTATTCCTCGCGAACATGCCCGTGTGTGATGACCATCACACCCCACTGTGACCCACGTACCGGACGCAAGACCGCGCAGCCTTCATTCTGTATGTAACGGCTGGCTTTGGCTGGCTGCACCGGGGTTAGTCCTCTACAACTGGCCCGGCAAGTCTCTGTAAAGGGATGCTCATGAAGCGCAAATTCAAGACCATGGACGCGAATGAGGCTGTCGCCCACGTCGCGTATCGCCTGAACGAGGTCATCGCTATCTATCCCATTACGCCGTCCTCCCCCATGGGCGAGTGGGCCGACCAGTGGGCTTCCGAGAATGTGCCGAACGTCTGGGGAACGATCCCTCATGTTGCCGAGATGCAGAGCGAGGGCGGAGCCGCCGGAGCAGTGCACGGGGCGTTGCAAACGGGGGCGCTGGCGACGACCTTCACGGCTTCGCAGGGTCTGTTGCTGATGATCCCGAACATGAACAAGATTGCCGGCGAACTCACACCGGCGACTTTTCACGTGACCGCGCGAACCCTGGCCACGCACGCGCTGTCGATTTTCGGAGATCACAGCGATGTCATGTTCTGCCGCGCCACTGGCTGGGCCATGCTCTGCTCGAACTCCGTGCAGGAAGCCATGGACCTGGCGCTGATTGCCCACGCTTCTTCGCTCGAGTCGCGAATTCCCTTCCTGCATTTCTTCGACGGGTTCCGCACCTCGCATGAAGTGAACAAGATTGAAATGCTGACAGAGGACGACATGCGGGCACTGATCAACATGGACCGCGTCATCGAGCATCGTCAGCGCGCTCTGTCTCCCGATCATCCGGTACTGCGTGGGACCGCACAGAATCCCGACGTCTTCTTCCAGATCCGCGAAACGGCAAATGCGTTTTACGACTCCTGCCCCGAAAAAGTGCAGGCAGTAATGAACCAGTTCGCCGAGCTGGTTGGTCGCAAGTACAAGCTGTTCGACTATGTCGGCGCACCCGATGCGGAACGCGTGATCGTCATGATGGGTTCTGGCGCCGAGGCGGCCGAGGAAGCGGTGGCAGCGCTGAACGCCCGTGGTGAGAAAGTTGGGCTGGTCAAGGTAAGACTCTATCGCCCGTTTTCGGTGAAGGCATTCTGCGAATCATTGCCGCCGACTGTCCGCTCGATCGCTGTGCTGGATCGTACGAAAGAAGCCGGTGCGGCGGGCGAACCTCTCTACCTCGATATCGTGAATGCCATTCAGGAAGGTCAGCGTCGCGGGTACGGATCACTCAAGGCCACGCCCACCGTCATCGGCGGCCGCTACGGCCTCTCGTCGAAGGAGTTCACTCCAGCGATGGTGAAGGCCGTCTACGAAAATCTGGCGCAAGCAAGCCCGAAAGAGCACTTCACGATCGGGATCCAGGACGACCTGAATCACACCAGCCTCGACTACGATCCAGAATTCTCGACCGAGCCCGACAGCGTTGTTCGCGCTTTGTTCTACGGCTTGGGTGCGGATGGAACGGTTGGCGCCAACAAGAACTCGATCAAGATCATCGGCGAGAACACCGGCAATTACGCACAGGGATACTTTGTTTACGACTCGAAGAAGTCGGGCGCGATGACCGTTTCGCACCTGCGCTTCGGACCGAAGCCGATTCACTCGACCTATCTCGTTTCCAAGGCGAACTTCGTGGCTTGCCACCAGTGGATCTTCCTCGAGCGTTACGACATGCTGAGCGGCCTGGTTCCGGGAGGAACCTTCCTGCTCAACAGTCCGTTTGGCAAAGACGAGGTTTGGGATCACTTGCCGCGCGTAGTCCAACAGCAACTGATCGCAAAGAAAGCCAAGCTGTTCGTGATCGACGCCTACGAAGTGGCCCGCAGCACCGGCATGGGCAGCCGCATGAATACGATTCTGCAAGTCTGCTTCTTCGCCATCTCGAAGGTCCTTCCACGCGACGAGGCCATTGAGGCGATTCGCAAATCCATTCGCGATACCTATGGCAGGAAGGGCGAAGAGATTGTCCAAAAGAACATGAAGGCCGTGGACGAGACGCTCTCGCACCTGTTCGAAGTCAAGATTCCAGATGCGATCACGAGCACGATCGAAATGCCCCCGGCATTCTCGAAAGATGCTCCGGCATTCGAGCGCGATGTGCTGGCGGTGATCTACGAGGGCCGAGGCGACGAACTGCCGGTCAGTGCATTCCCGTGCGACGGAACGTTCCCCACCGGGACCGCCAAGTGGGAGAAGCGCAATCTTGCTCTTGAGATCCCCGTGTGGGACACGAAGACCTGTATCCAGTGCGGCAAGTGCGCCATGGTCTGCCCGCACGCTGTGATCCGGATCAAGGTCTACGATTCGCGTGAACTGGAGGGCGCACCCGCAACCTTCAAGGCCACCGATGTTCGCGACAAGGAATGGGCGGGCATGAAGTACAGCATCCAGGTCGCACCGGAAGATTGCACCGGATGTGGCATCTGCGTCGAGATCTGCCCCGCGAAGAACAAAACCGAAACGCGCCTGAAGGCGCTGAACATGGAACCGCAGCCACCGTTGCGCGTTCCCGAGCGGGATAACTGGAACTTCTTCCTGGAGATTCCAGAACTCGACCGCCGTAAGATCAAAACCACCACCATCCGCCAGCAGCAGGTGCAGGAGCCGCTCTTCGAGTTCTCGGGTGCCTGCTCCGGATGTGGCGAGACGCCTTATCTGAAACTGCTCTCGCAACTTTTTGGTGATCGTGCTCTCATCGCCAATGCGACGGGCTGCTCTTCGATCTACGGCGGGAACCTGCCCACGACGCCATGGTCCAAGAATGCCGACGGACGCGGCCCGGCTTGGTGCAATTCCCTCTTCGAAGACAATGCCGAATTCGGGCTCGGCTTCCGGCTCTCGATTGACAAGCAGACCGAGTTCGCACGTGAACTGGTGCTCCGATTAGGGGGCCAGATCGGTGATGTCCTCGCGGCGGCCATTCTCTCAGCGCCGCAAAAAGACGAGGCCGACATCTACGAGCAACGCCAGAGAGTCAGCCTGCTTAAGGAACGGTTGAAGGAAATCGACACTCAGGAAGCGAAGCAATTGCTGGCCATTGCCGACCTGCTGGTGAAGAAGAGCGTCTGGATTGTCGGCGGCGACGGCTGGGCGTACGACATCGGCTACGGCGGCCTCGATCACGTGATCGCCAGCGGCAAGAACGTCAATCTCCTCGTTCTCGATACCGAGGTCTACTCCAACACGGGTGGGCAGGCGTCGAAGTCCACACCGCGGGGGGCCGTCGCCAAGTTCGCTGCCGGCGGAAAGCCGGGACCAAAGAAGGATCTCGGCCTCATCGCCATGAGCTACGGCACCGTCTACGTGGCCAGCGTTGCCATGGGCGCAAAGGACGAGCACACGCTGAAAGCCTTCCTCGAAGCCGAGGCGTACGACGGTCCGAGCCTCATCATTGCCTACGCTCATTGCATTGCGCACGGCATCAACATGACCACCGGCATGTCAGATCAGAAAGCGGCGGTTGACAGCGGCCAGTGGCTGCTCTATCGCTACAACCCCGAACGCGCAACGACCGGAGAGAATCCGCTCGTCCTCGACTCACGCACTCCTACGCGAAAGGTCCAGGACTTCATGCAGATGGAAACCCGCTTCAAGATGCTGACCAAGAGCAAACCGGAAGACGCCAAGAAACTGTGGCAGGAAGCCCAGCATGATGTGGAGGCCCGTTTCCGGCTATACGAGTACTTGGCCCAGAGGAAGCCACAGCCGGAGCCGACAGCTGCCGACTAAGAACAGCCGGGCTAAGTCAATATCGAGAACCGCCGCCAAGGCGCCCTTACGAAGAAGTAACGGAGAAGCAATGGTTGACCTGACTACGTACTACATGGGAATGAAGCTGCGGACGCCGCTGGTGGTATCGGCGTCCCCGTTGTCGCAGGAGATCGGCAGCATACGGCGGCTGGAAGATGTCGGAGCCTCCGCGGTTGTCCTTTATTCACTCTTCGAGGAGCAATTGCGGCAGGAGTCTCTTGAACTGGACTATCACCTGAACGCCGGCACGGAGAGCTTCGCGGAGTCGCTTAGCTTCTTTCCGCAGGCCAGCGAATACCGCCTCGGGCCAGAAGGCTACCTGGAACACATCCGGAAAGCACGCCAAGCGGTCGGGATACCTATCATTGCAAGTCTGAACGGAGCGACGGCGGGCGGCTGGGCGGAGTACGGAAGAGAAATCGAAGAGGCCGGTGCCGACGCGATCGAGTGCAACATCTACTCGATCCCAACCGATCCTGACGTCACCTCGGCCGAGATCGAACAGACCTACATCGACATCGTGAAATCGGTGAAAAAGTCCGTCTCGATCCCGGTTGCGGTCAAAATCAGCCCCTACTTCAGCAATCTCGCCAACATGGCGAAGCGGCTCGACCAGGCGGGTGCCAATGCTCTCGTTCTCTTCAACCGTTTTTACCAGCCGGACATCGATCTCGAAGAGCTCGAAATTCGGCCTAACGTTCTTCTCAGTACTCCGCAAGCTCTCCGTTTGCCGCTGACCTGGATTGGAATCCTGTACGGGCGCGTGCAAGCCAGTCTTGCGGGAACAAGCGGCGTGCATGACGCACCCGACGTCATCAAACTGCTCATGGCCGGCGCGAACGTGACCATGATGTGCTCCGCCCTGCTGCGAAACGGTATCAATCATCTCCACAACGTCGAAAACGGCGTGGTCGACTGGATGGAGAAGCACGAATACGAATCGGTCCAGCAGATGCAAGGGAGCATGAGCCAGCTGCGCTGCCCGGATCCGGGAGCCTTTGAGCGGGCCCAGTACATGCGCGCGGTGAAGAGCCTGCAGCATGTGATGGCTCGGAGCTAGCGCAGATCTGTCTACTTCAACTCGCGCAAAATATCGGAAGGCGGCAGGTTCTTCCAGAACTCTGAGAAGTTGTCGAGCGAAGAGAAACTTCGCGTCTCCATCCGGTCGATGTAAAGGTGTCCCTGCAGGTGATCGATTTCGTGCTGCAGGATTCGCGCATACCATCCCTTCGCCTCGATCGAACGCGAATTCCCTGTCTCGTCCAGACATTCGACCCTCACCGCATGGGCCCGGCGCACAATCGCCGTGTAGCCCGGCAGGCTGAGACATCCTTCGAAAAATTCGCGCGTGTCCTCCGATTGCCAAACCACTCTCGGATTGATCAGCACATGAAACGGAACACGCCGCCGCTCTTTCGCCGCCAGTTGTTCCGGCGCGACGTCCTTGTGATATTCCTCGCGGTCTTCGATCACGGCGAGTTGAATAGGGTGCCCGACCTGCGGAGCCGCCAAGCCAACTCCCGGCGCTTCGTGCATCGTTTCGCGCATCTGCCCGATGAGCTTCTGAATCTCGGCGCTGCGAATCTCTTCTGGCGACAAGGTTCTCGCTACGCGGTGCAACACCGGATTGCCGACTTCTACGATGGCCAAGGACATGTCTTTCAGGATGGGATCAATTTGTCTGAATGAGGTGCTAGTCTGCGCTCTGGGCGGTACTTTTCGCTGCCTTCGCGCGCCGCTCGATTTCTTCCTCACCGTACATCGTTCCGCGACAGGCCTTCGCCGCACAGTGGCAGATGGCTTCGTCGTCATCGTCACCGTCGTACAGGTTGTAGTCGTAGGTCAATTCTTCACCGGGGGCAATATCGCGCAGCGCGATAATCCAGATGTGCTCGCCGAATTCGTCGGTCTCGCAATTCGGATCGCAGCAATGATTGATGAAAGCGGCCACGCCGTCGCCATCGACCACATACTCGCCTTCCCCGATGCAAAAGAGGTACGTGTCGGGGCGTTCGTTGTAGAGGTCGTCCGCCTGTTCCTTGGAAAGCCGCGTGCCAGTGTATTCCACGATGTGCGTGCCCTCCTTGATCGGCACACTCGTGTAGCAGCCACAGCCATGAATTCCAGACTTGCGGATGGTCAGATGCGCGGGATCGATTGAACTCATGGGGTGCCCTGTTTCTGGGGGAAACCTAGATTAGCATGAGCCGCGCGAGGGTTCGTTATCAGCGAATGTGCGAGTGCAAACTGACGTCTACGATGCCGGTAGCCGGCATGCGCAGACTCGACTGTGCACGATATGCACGATCGTCGCATCCAGCATTGCCTTGAGCTGCACCGTGCCGTGCTCGCGAAAGTGAATTACATTTCCGGCGTCCACGATGAGTGACTTGCCTCCCATCTCCTGCGGAAGATCCACCAAGGCGCGGCCCTTCAGCAGAATCCAGCTCGAGATTTGGCTAGGGTCGTCGCCAATACTGGTCCGCAGCTCGCGCTGCTCGCCTTCAGCGATTCGGCTAAGGTATGCGTGCAGTGTGTGGGGCCCTGGGGGAGGCCTTAGCATGGGCTCTGCGGTGATGGTTTTACGAGTGTTGATCTGTTCCCGCTGATAAATCCAGCTCCCGGAATCCATCCGCTCGGTCATGCCGATGCGCAACGCTCTGCATACCCTCGACAACATCTCGATCGAGACGTTGGCCTTGGCTTCTTCCAATCGCGAAAGTGACGACGGATCAATCCCAATCTGGTTCGCCAGGTCCGTCGTCGTAAGTCCCGTTTTTTGCCGCGTATCGCGAATCAGCTCCGAGATACCCCATGCGATCATCGCGTACGCGCCCGGCTTTCTCAGATCATCGGCCGTGACTCTCCGGCGGACCGGAGTACGGAACATTAGGCTGGACTCTTGATCCTTGATCGGTGCGGCCAGAGAATTCGACGACCGTCTCATTGCCGGCGAGGACGAATTCTGGTCGATCACCAATGCCACGGGCGAATTCGTCGCATGCCGCAGTACCAGCCAAGCCGTCGCCTCGTCCTTGGCTGCCCAGGCATGGTGCGGGATCTGCGGATTGATGCGCAGAATGCTTCCCTCCCGGGCATGTGGAGTAAGCAGCACGCGTTCCGGCATTTTCTCCCCAGGTGACCAGAAGAAGTGATATGCAACCTCTCCCTCGATGGGAATCAGGAGCTCTTCCCCGGGGTGGAAAACATATTCCTGCTTCTCGACGGCACCCAGCCGAACCTTTTGCAGGGAATACGCCGCGTTCCATGCGGCTGGAGGGCTGAAGCTCTGGTAAGAAATCTCGTCTGACGGGACGATGTCCATCCCCACCGATGGCAACCCGGTGTCGGAAAGAGAGAAAGGACGCAGCGACTGGTCCGGACCGAGCAACCTTTGAAGCTGGTCCTGAGCGGCCTTGGCGCCAGCACCAAAATAAAGGCTCTCAATAAGAGCTAGACCAGACGGTTGCCCTGACTTGAACCTTCCACGAGGTGGAAAATCAGCCGCTGATTTTGCTTCAAACGAGAACCGCATATCCTCTCGACTGCAACTGGCGAACGACGCCTAGTGAAATCTAAAGCGAGGCAAAAAGCTGCATAACTCGACCGTAGCCGATGACCAAGTCGTTGACCCTCGCCGCGAAGCGTCCATAATTCTGGCCGAACGTAGTACGGAGATTATCGCTCGTCAATCAGGAAAACTACGATGCCGATCGTAGGGGCGCCCCCAGTGGAAACACGACGCATTCTGACTAAGGGCTTCATCAAACGCGCCCGTCTGATATTGGAGGCTTGATCGTGTGAAATGGCTGATCAATTAGCCATTTACTAAGTCGGCGGACTTTACATATTTTTTACAGGAGTAAGCACGCAATCGCGTTAAGGCTATTGTCAAGTAAGAAGTCAGTTACACGCCGGGTTATCTCGCCGAAAATTTAAATATCGTGATCGTGTGATAAAGCTGTCCCGGCTTCAAAACCGTCGACGGAAAATCGGGGTGATTGGGTGAGTCTGGAAAGTGCTGTGTTTCCAAGCAGAAGCCGTAACGGAGGTTATAAACCTTGCCGCCTTTCCCGGTGATCGTCCCATCCAGAAAATTGCCCGAATAGAATTGGACGCCGGGCTCGGTCGTCAGTACCCGAAGCACTCTGCCCGTCTTCGGATCGTATGCTTCCGCCGCCAGCGCCGGGGCCGTCTTGATACCACCGTTCAGCACCCAATTGTGGTCGTAGCCTTTCCCGAACTTGAGCTGTTGATCATCCTGGTTAATGCGAGCTCCGATGGCCGTCGCCTTAGTGAAATCGAAGGGCGTACCTTTCACCGGCTGAAGTTCACCCGTTGGAATCAACGTTTGATCTACCGGCGTAAACCGGTCTGCGTTCAGCATGAGCTCATGGCTGAGGATGTCTCCATTTCCCTGTCCGGCGAGATTGAAGTAGGAATGGTTCGTGAGATTTACGACCGTTTCTTTATCCGTTGTGGCGGAGTATTCAATGCCCAGTTCATTCTGTTCTGAAAGCGTGTACACAACCTTCACGGAAAGGTTGCCCGGGAAACCTTCCTCGCCATCCTTGCTGAGATAGCTAAGTTCTAGAGCCGGCCCTTTGGCGCCTGAAGCGTCTTTCGCATTCCAGACACGCTTGTTGAAACCGGTCGTGCCGCCATGCAAGGTATTATCGCCATCATTCTTAGGTAAGTTGTACGTGTTTCCATCGAGCTTGAACTGTCCGTGGGCGATGCGATTGCCGTATCTGCCGATGAGCGCGCCAAAGAACGCCTTATTCGTCAGATAACCATCCAATTGATCGTAGCCCAGGACCACGTCATCCAGCCTCCTCCTCCGATCGGGCACTTTGACCGACACCACGATCCCGCCAAAGTTTGTAATTGCAACCTCCATCCCCTTGGAGTTCGTGAGGGTGAAGAGATCGACAGCCTGTCCATCCGCCGTTTTTCCAAATGGCCGCTTGTTCATGGACGATTTCGCCTGGGCCTTTCCTCCGAGGGCGCAAACACCGATGATCCAAAATACTAACAGCGACTTTGCGATGATGCGAAAGCTCACCATAGCCTCCCCCTTCGGTGTTAGACGCTTCTTGCCACTCCCTGGTCGGCAATCGGAAAGATCGGGAACGGAACGCTCAACATTTCAAGCGGGCGTCAAAGCTCGTTCCTTTTGGACATCACCAGCCACTCGAATGAGCGTTGGCAACACCGCTCCCAAGGGATTTTTGTCCGGCTCGCCCAACGCGAAATAAAGGTCCCGGTACAGCGGGTAAAGTTCGGCGTAGATCGGTTGCGCTTTGGGATCGGGCTGGAACACCTTGTGCGATGGACAAATTCTGTCTTGGGCTTCCTCAACCGTCCTGAAAGTCCCCGCCGCCAGGAATGCGAAGATCGCCGATCCCAGGCTGACTACACTTTTGGCCGGCACTAGAACCGGACGGCCTAGAATGTTGGCGTAGACGCGATTGAGAACGTCATTCTTTTGCGGAATGCCTCCGGCGTTGATCACTCGCTTTATGTGTACGCCGTGTCCTTCCATTCGATCGAGAATCACCCTCGTGTGAAAGGCAGTTCCTTCGATCGCCGCAAACAGTTCATCCTGGGCCGTGCTCTGCAGGTTCCATCCCAGCGTCGCCCCGCGCAGGTTCGGGTTCACAAGAACCGTCCGATCCCCGTTGTCCCAGGTGAGCCGCAGAAGCCCGGTCTGACCCGCGTGATAGTCTTCGAGGCCGCGGCTCAAGCTCGCGACATCGGTGCCGGCGCGACTCGCGATCGCGTTGAAGATATCGCCTACGGCAGATAGACCAGCCTCAATTCCCGTCCGCTGTGGATGCACGCTTCCCTGCACTACACCGCACACGCCCGGCACAAGGTTGACCGATGGCGTGATGCCGATGATGCAGGTGGAAGTCCCCACCACGTTCACCATGTCGTCGGTTCGGCAACCCGCGCCGATTGCATCCCAGTGCGCATCAAACGCGCCGACCGGAATCGGAATTCCTGCCTTCAGTCCGAGTTGTCCGGCCCAGTACGGCGAGAGCGTCCCCGCAATCTGATCCGAGCCCGCGTACTCTCCCTGTAACTTGTCACGCACGCCGGCGAAAAGCGGATCAACTTTGAGCAGGAACGATTCTGGAGGCAGCCCGCCCAGCGCCGAGTTCCACATCCACTTGTGGCCCATCGCACAGATGCTTCGCTTCACCTTGCCTGGATCGGTGATGCCGCACAGTGTGCCGGCAACCATGTCGCAGTGTTCAAACGCGGAAGCGAACCGTTCCCGTGCAGAAGGATTGTGCCGCAGCCAATGAAGCAGCTTCGAGAATCCCCACTCCGACGAGTACACGCTGCCGCACCACTGAATCGCCTCAAGTCCCTCGCGGTGCGCAGCTTCCGTGATTTCTGCGGCTTCGCCCTTGGCGCGGTGGTCACACCACAGGTAGTACTCGCCCAGAGGCTGGAGATTTTTATCGACGGGGATAACCGATGATCCGGTGGTATCGAGCGCGATGGCTTCTACTTGATCGCCCGTGATTCCTGCGCTCTTCACCGCTTCGCGTGTCGCGGCCGCCAGAGCACGCATGTGATCCTGGTGGGATTGCGTCGCGAATTCGGGATCTTCGCGCGTCCGGTGAAGGGGATATTCCGCGATGGCAGAAGCCAGCAGTCCGCGCTCGCTATCCACCAAGGAGACGCGAACGCTGAGCGTACCAAAGTCGACTCCGGCAACAATCGCCATCAGCAGGCTCCATTCGGTCCGTCGTGCCAGTACATATCCCAGTCGAGGTACCGGGTCGACGCCTCGTACACGGCGCCGGCAACCGTCGAGAGGTTTGCAGCGACGTGGTGCTCAAAGCCTTCCTCGCAGATGTAATGCAGAAGCTTCTGCATGTGTGGAATCTCGACGACGCCGGCGCCCCCGAATGTGTTGAGCGGATCGTCGGTGAACCGGCCTTCTCCCACGTAGCCGCGCATCTTTCCTGCCGTGTCGTCGGTCGAAAACCGCGCGAAGCTCATCTTCTCGGGTCTGATCAATCCAACGCAGGTGCCAAACGTATTCTCTTTTCCAACCGTGCCCGCGATGATCTCCTGGAAATCCATCTTGACCGAGCGGAAGAAATGTTTGGGCAGGTTTGAGCAGTGGAAGCACACTGCCTTATTCGGATCCGACCCGTAGTTGTTGTTCCAATCCAGCAGGGCTGAAGGTGTCTCCGACGCAAGCCGCAGCGCGTGCATCCCGAGCACGCCACAGATATCCACTTCACACGCGCTCGACAACAATGAATTGCTCATCATGCTCATGACCGTGCATGGCACAACTCCGAGGTTCTCTTCAATCGACGTCCAGCACTGCACGGCGCTGATGGCGACCTCGGTATCCGCCATCCATTGATCCACGACCGCGCCTAACTTTGCCATCTTCAATAGCGCCACTTCGGGGACAGCGCTCGCATCCACATACTTCTTGATGGACGCCAGCTTGTCCTGCGCCTTGTCGTCGTTGTCTTTCGTCCGCGAGATCCGGCCCAACACCTCCGACAGATCTAGCGTCTCGATCGAAATTCCATTCGCCTCGAGGATCTTCTCGCTGTACCGGACTGTGTTGAAGGCCGTCGGACGCGCTCCAATTGCCCCAACTCGCAGGTTCCGGAATCCGTTCACGACCCGGCACACCGCCGCGAACCATGGCAAGTCCTTGGCAAACTCAGGAGAGTCGGGGCTCTCTGTATGCAACGTGGTAATCGAATACGGAATTCCGTACTGGCGAAGGTTGTTACAGGCCGACATCTTTCCGCAGAAGCTGTCGCGCCGGGAGGCAATCGTCATTTTCTTCGGATCGTCGGGAGTAGCCTGGATCAGCACCGGTACATGCAGATCCGCCAGTCGCAAGGTATCCGCGATCGCTCGCTCCTCGCCGAAATTTGGGAGCGTCACGATCACGCCATCGATACGATCCCGGTTCTTCCTGAAGAGATCCGCGCAACGATGGGATTCCACGCGAGTCTCAACGGCTCCGTATTTACTCTCCTCTGGCGTAAGAGCGACCACGTCCATCCCGGCGGCACCCAGGACACGCAGCATCTCTTCGCGACCACTCTTCGCGAGGTGATCAGGAAAAAATCCCCGATTGCCCACGATCAATCCCATCGTCATCTTGTCCGCTGTCATAAAACTCCTGAACTGCTCCCTCCCGGCTCGAAACCTGTAGCAAGCGTTTCCAGCAACGGCCGTTTACCGCATGAGGCGCCCTGGCCTGCCAAAGCCTTACGTCCTTCCCGGGCGGAAGAGCCAGCAATACCCGGCGCCGAGCACGGTCAACAATGCACCCCACCACACCGGCGCGTGTAACTCCGCGAGCACAGTCGCCGGTGGATGCGACCACTCCGCGAGGCCGCTGAAAAAAATGATGATCCCATAAATGAGGAACAACACTCCTACGAAAAACCAGACTGGAATGATGTGATGTTTTTCCGTCATCGTCTCACCAGAAAATGATCTGCAGGATTGCGAACAAAACAAGCGAAACAACCGCCCAGAACACGGGCCTATGAAGCACATTCGTGTAATCTTCGTGCGGGACGTCCGTCAGGCTGTAAACCAGGCCAACCAATTCTGCATCAGGCCTGGGCTGGGTGATCAATGTGACCAACACGGTGACCACCACGCACGTAAGGGTTGACCACAAAGCCTGCCACATGGCCTGGGCCAGGGGCTGGGCAAGCGGGGAGAAACAAAAAACGCTGACCCAATGCGGATCCAGCTTCATCATGATGAAGATGGTGACAGACGAAACCACTCCCGCAAGCAGTCCCAGGAACCCGGCCATTCGGGTCACGCGCTTCCATAACATGCCCATGACGACCGTGCCGAAAAGAGGCGCAATGAAAAAGCCGAAGAGCGCCTGCACGTAGTCCATCATGCTCTTGCTTCTCGTCACCAGATAAGCCGTGCCGATGCTGATGATCAAACCGATAATCGTGCACCACCGCCCCATGGAAACGTAGTGTTCGTCGGGCGCATCCTTGCGGAGATACGGGCGGTAAATGTCATAGGTCCACACGGTCGCGAAGGCGCTAACGTTCCCCGCCATTCCGGCCATGAAACCCGCAACCAGGGCCGTTATGCCCAGTCCCATTAGACCCGGGCCACAATATCGGGCCAGCATGAGCGGCAAGACGTCGTCATACTTGAACTGCCCGGGTTGCACCTGGTTCGCGGGCATTAGATGAAACGGCAAAACAGCGCGCCCCAACAATCCAGGAAGAATCACGATCAGTGGTACCGCCATCTTGAAGAACGACCCGATAATTGGCGCCAGTTTTGCCGAGCGTACATCTTTCGCGGAAAGTACGCGCTGCACTACCAGGAAATCGGTTGTCCAGTAGCCCATCGACACCGAGGCGCCCAGCCCGAAGACGATCGCGACCCACTGCACGCCCATCGGATTGTTCGCGGCATGATTCATCGGGCCCCACAGATGCGTGAAGTCCTGGCCGGGAAAATTCTGGTGAATCCGCGCGACCATGCCACTCCATCCGCCAGTCTCAATCAAACCGAGAATCGGGATCAGCAGCGCGCCGAACCAGATCAGGAAGAATTGCAGCACCTCATTGAAGATCGCTGAAAAGAGTCCGCCCGCGGCAACATACACACCCACTGTGAGCGACGAAACAATGATGCTGAAGTGGAGGTTCCAGCCAAGCACCACTTCCATGACCACCGCCATCGCATACATATTGACGCCTGACATCAGAATCGTCATGAAGGCGAACGTGATGGCACTCAGGCCGCTGGCCTCCGGCCCGTAACGAAGCTTCAGATATCCGGGAACCGAGTGCGTCCTGGAGATGTAATAAAACGGCATCATCACGATGCCGAGAAACACCATCGCCGGAATCGCCCCGATCCAGTACCAGTGGGCGGCCATGATGCCGTACTGGTAGGCGTTTCCCGCCCAGCCAAGCAGTTCCAGCGAACCCAGATTGGCGGATACGAAAGCCAGCCCGGCAACCCAGGCCGTCATTTCCCGCCCGGCCAGAAAGAAGTCCTCGCTCGTTTTTGCGAAACGCTTTAAGTAAAAGCCGATGCCGAGGACGAGAGCGAAATAGATCACCACGATCGCGATATCGACCGCGGATAATTGGACAAGCCGGTCCGTCACAAGCAGCGCCAGCGCTGGCATCATTTCGACCCTTTCGGTTGTCCGTAGTACGCCGTGGCTCCGTGCTTTCTCAGATAGTGCTTGTCGTGGAGTCCCCGCCCAATCGCTCCGGCATCGGCGTTCAAATTTTGCGTGAAGTAAGCCATGCGAGCGATTGATTCGAGAATCACCGCGTTATGCGCGGCCGCAGCCGCGTCGGATCCCCAGCAAAACGGACCGTGATTCGCCACCAAGACCGCAGGAATCCTAGCATAATCGTTTTTTTCGAAAGTCCTCGCGATGGCGTGCCCCGTGTTCAGCTCGTAATCACGAGCAATATCGCTATCCGATAGAACCTCGGTTACGGGCACGGGCCCGTGGAAATAATCGGCGTGCGTCGTCCCAAAACAAGGAATCGGGCGCCGTGCCTGCGCCCACGCGGTCGCGTATTCCGAGTGCGTGTGCGTTACGCCGCCGATCCCGGCGAAAGCCTTGTATAAAGCAAGGTGAGTCGGCAGATCGGACGACGGTCGCAAGTCGCCTTCCACGATTTTTCCGTCCAGATCGGTTACCACCAGATGCGCAGGCTTCATCTCGTCGTACGAGACCCCGCTCGGCTTTATGACAACCATTGCGTCATGGCGGGAGATGCCGCTTGCGTTTCCGAAGGTGTAAAGTACTAAGCCACGTCGCACCAATTCGAGGTTCGCTTCCAGGACTTGTTCGCGCAAGCTAGGCAGTAACATGGGTCCGTGAGAATCTCGCTTGAAAGAGGGCTAAGTAATCGTTTACAGCGCCTCGTGAAAGTAGTGTACCGTATTCCGTTTGTCAATTGCTTTTCCGGTAGCAGGCACCCATGCATCAGTTGTCTGGCTCATCCAACCAGGCCTGTGTTTTCCCACGCCAAGCCTGTGCCTGGGAAACGTTTACCATGCTAAAATCCGCACGGCGACAACCTATGGACATCCGCGAAATTGCCAAGCAAGCCCGGGTTTCGACGGCTACCGTCTCACGCGTCATCAACCGTGTTCCCACTGTGAACGCTCAGCTCGCAAAGAGGGTCTGGAGCATCATCGATGAGCTCGGCTATTACCCCAATACGCAGGCCCGAGCTCTGGTCTCGGGACGCAGCCGCATCTTCGGGCTAGTGATCTCCGACATCACCAATCCCTTCTTCCCCGAGATTGTGCATGTGTTTGAAACACTCGCCGTCCAGCGCCATTACGAGATTCTGCTTACCTCGACGGAAAATGACCCCAAGCGGATGAAAAGTGCCGTTCGCCGCATGATCGAGCGGCGGGTCGAAGGTGTCGCCATCCTTACCTTCGGCATGGAGGAACAACTGCTCGAAAGCTTAACTGTACGGAACGTCCCCCTTGTGTTCGTCGACGTCGGACCCGATCGCCCGCGCATCAGCAACATCAAGATCGATTATCTGCACGGGATTCGCCAGGCGGTGCAGCATCTGGCTGCAATGCGTCACGAAAAAATCGCCTTCATCGCGGGCCCTCTGCGCCTTAGGTCGGCCGCCGCAAGGCGCCAGGCTTTCGTTCAGTCGATGCAGGAAATCGGCCTCGAGCCCGAAATGGACATGATCATCGAAGGCAATCACACGATGGAAGGCGGAATGCAAGCTTTATCCCACTTGCTTTCGCTGCCGGTTCAGCCCACGGCAGTCATGTGCTCGAACGATATGACCGCGATCGGCGTGATGCGGCGCAGTCACGAAGCCGGAATCGCCATCCCGCGGGATCTGTCCGTCGTCGGCTTTGACGACATACGCCTTGCCCAATTCGTCATTCCACCGCTTACGACCATCCAGATGTCACAAGCCGAACTGGCGCGCCTTGCCTTCAACGCGCTCATGGCCGATGTGGAGAGAGAAACTCCTGTAACGAATGGCAGCGAATACGATCTCAAGACCAATCTTGTACTGCGCGAGTCGACCAGCCTGAATGCCGGGGCGTCCAAGAGAGGAGCTATTCCCCGAGGACGTCTTCGAAGTTAGGCTTGGTGTCGCGCCGTTTTCGCGCGCGGCATTGTTCTTGCGTCTTTCCCGCCGCGCGAGTTCCTCACGCCCGGCTCGGTTCGCGTTAAGGTCACCATAAGAATTGCGCTTCGCTTATCCGCAGCCATACACTCCATACATTTCATAGCGTCTCTAGTATGCGATTCAGGTCGATTCGAAATACGCAACCCGCATTCTTCCTCCGCTTGACCAGGTATGTCCTTTTCGCTGCCCTCACGTTCCTGCCAGTTGCCGCCATCGCCCAGGATCTCAGCATCGCCGCCGCTGCCGACCTTCAATTTGCCATGCAGGACATCACCGCCCGATTCCAGCAACAAACCGGCAAGAAGGTGCAGGTCGTTTATGGATCGTCGGGCAACTTCGCGCAGCAACTCCGCAGCGGCGCACCCTTCGATGTGTTCTTCTCCGCAAATCTCGACTACCCGCGCGGATTGGAAGAAGATGGACTCATTGAGCCCGGAAGCACTTATATCTATGCTCGCGGCAAGATCGTACTCTGGGTGCTGAACGGCTCATCACTTAATCCCAGCGCCGGACTTCTTTCCCTTCTCCAGCCGACGGTGAAGAAAATCGCGATCGCCAACCCCGAGCACGCGCCCTATGGCAAAGCCGCGGTAGCCGCCCTGCAGTCGGAGCATCTATACGAAAGAGTCAAAGAAAAACTTGTGCTCGGCGAGAACATCTCGCAGGCCGCCTCATTTGTCACCGCCGGAGCCGCCGACGCGGGCATCGTTGCGCTCGCACTGGCGCTGTCGCCGAATATGAGGGACAAGGGAAAATACGCCGAGATTCCCGCCAGCGACTATCCTCCTATTGAACAGGCGTGTGTGATTTTGCGATCGTCCAAGAACAAGGCGGTTGCCAGACAGTTGCTGATCTTCATTCAGTCGAAACCCATCCAGGACCTCTTAAGACGATATGGCTTCGACGCCGCGCCGGGAACAGGCCGGAGGTAGCCTGCACTCGCCGCTTCGCGGCCGCCTCAAGCCATCGCGAGGTTGCCGACCGCGACGTGTGGTTGATGGGGATCCGCGACTCGAAATCGACACTCCTCGGCATGGATGAAAGAACGGCAGAAGTGGGGTTCGCGCATCGTTGCGTTGCTAACCTTCTTACTTAACGGTCGTAGGACCTTGGCGGCATCCTAAAGCTGGATTTAGACTACTCAACACTTCGTCGCTATGAGCCTTTCGACGCGCGAACCACGATGGCCGGCTTTTGTCGCCATGCTGTCAGCTGCTGGGGTCTTCTGGGCCCTACCCGAGCCCCTTTCGCTGGGACCAGGCTGGCTGCTACTGGCGGTGATTTTCGTACTCATGATTCCCATCGTGATCACGAACAGGCGCGGCTACTTCAAGATCACACGGATGTTGACCTTCGCCGCGCTCGGCCTGATCACCGTGGCGATGATCGCCTCGCTCATCTTCCTGGTTCAGGGTATTCCCTCACATCGCGAAATGCCTAAGGCGCTCTTGCGCTCAGCCTCGGATCTGTGGATCACCAACATCCTGGTCTTCGCCTTGTGGTACTGGAAGCTGGACGCGGGCGGTCCCTTGGGCCGCGATCATTCTCGCTGCAAGATCGCCAGCGCGTTTCTCTTCCCGCAGCTTTCGAGCGACCGCGAGCACTACGACGGCTGGTCGCCGCAGTTTCTCGACTACTTATTTGTTGCATTCAACACGAGCACCGCCTTTTCGCCGACCGACACCGCCGTCCTCTCGCGATGGGCGAAGGTGGCGACTATGGTGCAATCGCTCATTTCCCTCTCGATTCTCGTCCTTCTCGCTGCCCGGGCTGTAAACATTCTCTAGAGCGCGCGCAAGTCACGCGGAGTGGGAATTGCTGACGGCTGGAAGCCTTTCCTCGCATCCGCTTCGAATCGACGGATACCGAAGTGGATATCGGGATGGTCGGTAAACTGGACCCGGACGCTTCGCCAGTCTGACTTGTTAGTAAAAGATTGGCTGCCCCCCAGGGATTCGAACCCCGATATGCTGATCCAGAGTCAGCTGTCCTGCCGTTGAACGAGGGGGCAGCGAGTGGGAAACGTGAAGCGGTCTTGCAGTTTGATTTTATGGGCGCTGGCTGCTTTCGGTCAATCATTGCGACGGCGGCGAAGCGTTACGAAAACTGGGAACTTCGGTTCCTGAAAATTACTGGAGTTTCCGGGTCATCAGAAACGATCAATCCATCTCATCGTGAATCAACCAAATAAGACTGGCTTTCCTTCAGGGGCTGAAGCCCGCATTTCTTAAATGGCCCTCAGCGGTTCGGCTGAAGGCGAGCCCTTACAAAACCGATTCATGAGATGGCGAGATGGCTTCTCAATCATGACTCCCGTTTTATGGCCGCAGGTCCTGGAGCGACGCCGTCCCTGAGCGCTGCGCTGCCCGCCAGAGCTAAAATCGTAACCAGACCCTTCGCAAGGAGTTTTCCGTGAGCTTGATCAGCAGCGTCGCACCCGAGTCCACCGACTACGCCGAGATCGCGCGCCGTCCTCTCGATCCGAATCAATGCGCTCTGATTGTGATCGACATTCAGGAAAAGCTGCTGCCCCCGATTTTCAGAAAAGAGCAGCTGGTGCGAAATGCGCAACTGCTGATTCGCCTCGCCGGCATCCTTAAAATCCCCACGCTCATGAGCACACAGTACTCGAAGGGTCTCGGGAACACCGTCCCGGAAATCGCGTCTCTTCTTCCGGACGTCCAGCCTCTGGAAAAGGTCGCGTTCTCCTGTTTTGGCAGCGACGTTTTCTGCTCTGCCCTGAAGCGGGTTCCCGGCAATCGCAACACGGTGCTGTTGTGCGGCATGGAGACCCACATCTGCGTGGCCCAGACCGCCCTCGCTGCGCTTCGGGAAGGGTATCTGGTGCACGTAGCGGCCGATGCCGTCAGCTCCCGCACGGAGTTGAATTGGCAAATCGGCTTGGACCGCATGCGGGCGGCCGGGGCCGTCATCTCCTCCACCGAGATGGTCATCTATGAAGCACTAGGGTCATCCGGGACTTCGGAATTCAAGGATATGTTAAAGCATCTAAAGTAGTTAACTTGAAGGCAGTAACCACCCCCGGGATTGGCGCTCGGGCAACCCGTCTCCCTACTCCCGCATCTCCCCCAACTCCATAAATTCGCGCAACTTAGAGAGCAATGCCGGGTTTACATGTCTGGCAGCAAAAGATTGGGGCTCCCGCTACCGCTTCTGACGTGAAGCCCCTGAGAGATACGAGACGCAGTTCCGAATCTCTCGAGGAGTGCAGGCCATGAAAAATATGAGGCGCGCAATACTCGCAGTTTTCGTACTGCTGACGCTTACGGCGGCTTTCGCCTGGGCGCAGGACCAGGACGCCGGACCATACGCGCCCGCCGACGACTCAGATCAGCCGACTCTGCAGCAGAACGATATTCCGCCGCAGAACGGTATCCCGTCTCAGAACGGTCCCACGCGCAAGGATCCTCCGGGGCGCGCGGTTCGTCTGCAGTACATGTCGGGTTCCGTTTCGTTTCAGCCGCAGGGCAACGGCGACTGGGTTGCCGGCTCTCTGAATCGTCCGCTGACGAACACAGACAATATCTGGACCGACAAAGATTCCCGCGCTGAGTTGAACGCCGGGACTGGTGTGTTCCGCATGGGCAGCGAAGTAAGCCTGACGCTGACCAACGTCTCCGACAACTCAGTCCAGGTCGAACTTCACCAGGGCACGTTGAATTTGCACATCCGTCACCTGTTCGAGGGCGAGATTTACGAGATCGACACGCCTAACACGGCGTTCACTGTGCAGAAGTCTGGCGATTATCGCTTCGACGTCGATCCCAATGGTGACGCAACTGTCGTGACCATACGCAAAGGCGAAGGCGATGCCACTGGTCAGGGTCCTGCAGTTCGCGTGAAATCCGATCAGCAGGTTCGATTCACCGACGGCGTATCGCTAACCCACACCGTTGCCGAAGCGCCGCCTTATGACGGCTTCGATGGATGGTGCGCGGTTCGCGACAAGCGCGAAGATACGTCGGTCTCCGCCCGCTACGTGGCGCCGGGCACCCCGGGCTACGAAGATCTCGACGACAACGGCACGTGGCGCGAAATCCCGCCTTACGGTCCGGTGTGGGTTCCCACTACGGTTGCGCCTGGATGGGCTCCTTATCAATATGGACACTGGGCGTTTGTTGAGCCGTGGGGCTGGACCTGGGTCGATGACGCGCCTTGGGGTTATGCACCGTTCCACTACGGACGCTGGGTTTACACCGGTGGATACTGGGGCTGGTCGCCTGGACCAATCTATGCTCGCCCGTTCTACGCTCCGGCGCTCGTGGCCTGGTTTGGCGGCCCGGGATGGGGCGTGAACTTCGGCTTCGGTTTCGGCGGCGGTTTTGGATGGTGCCCGCTGGGCTGGGGTGAACCGTTCTTTCCGTGGTATCACACCGGCTTTGGATACTTCCGCAGCGTGAACATCTACAACACGCGGATCAATAACATCAACCGCTTCTGGGGACATCCCCCGAATCGCTTCGGCGAGGGCGGATATCACTACGCGAACATGCGGGGATTCACCGCGGTTTCGAGCCACACGCTGGCCAATGGCGTTCCGATTCACGGAAGCCCGATCCGCGTGACCGGCCGCGAACTGGCGAACGCTCCGATGGGCCACATGAATGTTTCACCAGCCCGCGGTGCAATCGCCGGCGCGAATGCTGGCCGGACCGCATCCATGCCTCCGCATTCCGCGATGCGGCCAACGTTCAACACCGCGACGCACGGCTTCAGCCAGTCGCCCGCGTCTCGGGGCTTCAATCAGGGTCAGGCTAACGCAGGGAACAAGCCTTTCGCCGGCAGAGTCGGCGAGGCGAACGGAACGGCTCGCGGCCCGATGAACAGCTCGATGGGCAACCGTGAAGTTGCCCGGCCCTCTGCGGGTATGTCTCAGCGCCCGATGACGGGTAATGGAATGGGCAATACGCAAATCGCGCGCAACGTACCGCGTCCGCCGATGGGTGGCAGCACCGGTGAAGCGCGTGGCGGATTCTCTTCCACGCCGGCACATCAGGCTCCGTCTTTCGGAAATGCGCAGCGCTCCGTCCCGCGACCGCCGACGAACTTCGGCGGGGGCAACAGCCCCAACGTCGGCTCCCGAGGCAGTGCCGGGATGAGCGCTCCGCGCAATTTCCCGAGCACAAGCGTTCCGCGGCCCACGGGTCCGGTTCGTCCGGCGAGCAACTACAGCCGGATGAGCAGCAATCAATACGGCGGATCCGGTTCTTCCGCGTCGCGTGGAAACTACGGCAGCTCGCCGAGCTATCGCGGTGGATATAGTGCGCCGTCCTCCCGCGGCAGCTATGGTGCTTCGCCCAGCAATCGTGGAGGCTACGGCGGGTCGCCTTACGGCGGCGGATCGCGCTCGAGTGCACCGTCGTATAGCCGCGGCAGTTCGATGCCGTCGTACCACGGAGGCGGTTCGCCCTCGTACGGCGGCGGTGGTGGCTACCATGCTAGCAGCGCACCCTCGTCACACGGAGGCGGAGGCGGCGGAGGTGGCAGCTCCCACGGTGGAGGCGGTGGTGGTGGATCGCACGGCGGAGGTGGCGGAGGCCACTCCGGCGGCGGTCATCGCTAACCTGTCGGATCTATCAACGGAAAACGCCGCCCGCAAGGGCGGCGTTCCTTTTTCATACGTTCCTTTTTCATATCTGATTTGCCCAGCCCAACCACTCCACGCTAGCTGGCTTCTGCCTCTTTCTTCTTTACGCGCACGACCGTGACTTTCGAGAAGCCTTCCTCGAATGTCGGCGCCTTCATCTTGGCCGCCATCTTCCGCATGATGTCTTCGTCCACCATCCTGTCCCGCCGTCGGTTGCGCTCCAGGCAAACCTCAACGGGCACGTCAAAGTAGACGGCCTGCACTTCGTAGCCGTAATCCTTCGCCAGCTTGATCCAGTTGTGCCGCTCATGCGGAGTGAGGTTGGTCGCATCCACGTAGTTCAGTGGTCGCCGCGCGATCAGGCGCGCCTTCAGCATCGACCGCAGATTCGAAAACACTAGATCCTGGAAGCGCTGTTCTTGTGCATCATCGAACAGGAGCATGCGCAGCATATCGCTCGACAGCGGTGTGATGTTGTTGCGCTTGAACCACGAACTTTTTCCCGAGCCAGGCAGCCCGATTGCCAGGATAACGGCTCCCTTCGGCGGACGCGGCGGCGCTACCGGAATCTCGAGCGGTACTGCCTCTTGTTCCTGCGGTGCTGGCGTTACTACGCCTTCCGCGGATGGCAACGGTACCGGAGCCGCAGCTGGCTGCGCCACACCTCGGCTCGACCTGCCCCCGCGACCGCGTCCTCCTCTCCCGCGTCTGCGCCGGCGCGGGGCGGCGGTTTCCGCCGTAGGCTCACGATCCCCACTTACAGGAGCGGCCTCAGCACTAGGCTCGGCTTCCTCAGCCGCTGCGACTTCCGGTTCGGTGTCCTGCGCCGGCTCCGCCGCGGGCGCTTCCTGTGCGTCAAAGTAGGCGGGCTGCAGAGGAGCCTGCGCTGGCTCGGCAGGTTGCGGTGCGTCACTCTTTTTGCGGCGCTTCAGGCGCTCGCGCATCCATTTGCGCATGTAGGGCTTGTAACACAAGGGGAGCGCCGGGAGCAATTCGCAACCCGACGGGGAATCCGGCTCATCAGCAGTGCACTGGCTTCGATAGAATTACGATTATGACAACCACACTGCCCGCGGAATTGCGCGACCAGAAATACATCAGCCTTGCCACCTTCCGGAAGAACGGTGTGGCGGTTCACACACCAGTGTGGTTTGCTGACGAAAATGACAGACTTTACGTAATGACCCGCGGCGATTCCGGCAAGATTAAGCGCATCCGTGCGAATCCTGTAGTGAAGGTGGCGCCCTCGACGATACGCGGCAAGGTTACTGGTCACGAGTTTCCCGGCCGCGCCCGCATTCTTCCCGAGCAAGACTGGCCGCACGCGCGCAACCTGATCCGCGCGAAATACTGGGTGGCCCGCTTGCCCTTCATGGCCGGTCCGAAGAACGTATACGTTGAAATCTCGTTTTGAAAATCCATTGGTGCTCGACACACTCTCGCGTTCGTAGATCACAAGCGGAGTGTGCGGTCCATCATTTACGGTAACTCGCCTTGCCTGTTACCATCAAAGGTTTACTGATGGCCCCCGAGCACCGTCTGGGGCGGTCTTCATAACTTTATGGAGGAGACATGGCAATAAAAGTCGGTATCAACGGCTTCGGACGCATCGGGCGCAACGTGTTGCGCGCCTCTCTCAACGATTCCAACCTTGAGTTTGTGGCCGTCAACGATCTGACGGATCCGAAGACGCTGGCCCATCTGCTGAAGTACGACTCGATTCTCGGCAACCTTCCCCACAAGATCACGGCAGGCGCAGACAGCATCTCGATCGAGGGAAAGACCATTAAGGTTTTCGCTGAAAAAGATCCGGCCAAGCTGCCCTGGGATTCGGTCGGCGCGCAGGTCGTCATTGAATCGACCGGCCGCTTCACCAACGCCGAAGACGCCAAGAAGCATCTGCGCGGACCGGTGAAAAAGGTCATCATCTCGGCTCCGGCGAAAAATGAAGACGTCACCCTCGTGCTCGGCGTGAATCACGAGAAGTACGATCCGGCCAAGCATCACATCATCTCGAACGCCTCTTGCACCACGAACTGCCTGGCGCCGATTGCCAAGGTCGTGAACGACCACTTCAAGATCGTCAGCGGCACCATGACTACGATTCACTCCTATACCAACGATCAGGTGATCCTGGACTTCCCGCACAAGGATCTGCGCCGCGCCCGTGCAGCGGCAATCAATATGATCCCGACCTCGACCGGCGCCGCCAAAGCGCTGAAGCTGGTCATTCCGGAGCTGGCGGGCAAGCTCGACGGATTCGCGATGCGCGTTCCGACTCCGAACGTCTCCGTCGTCGATCTGGTCGCCCTGGTCGAAAACAAGACCTCTAAGGATGAAGTCAACGCGGCCCTGAAGAAAGCGTCCGAAGCCGGACCGCTCAAGGGCTATCTCGGCTACGAGGAGAACGAACTCGTCTCCAGCGACTTCAAAGGAGACTCGCGCTCCTCGATCGTCGACGCGCCCATGACGCTCGCGGTCGGTGGCAATTGCGTAAAGGTGATCTCGTGGTACGACAACGAGTGGGGATACTCGTGCCGTGTCCGCGACCTTATCAACTACATCGGGTCCAAGGGACTGTAACCATCGGCCACCGGTAGCGCTGTGGTACTGCTGGGCGGGATTTTCCTACCGCCCCAGCCGAACCGCGGGACGAGCGATTTCCGCCGGACCACAGCGCTGCACTTCATCGAGGACCAGTCAATGTCCAAGCTATCGATTCGTGATCTTCCACTCAACGATCATCGTGTGTTCATGCGTGTCGATTTCAACGTTCCGCTCGAAGACGGCCGCGTCATGGACGACACGCGCATTCGTGAAACTCTTCCCACCGTTGAATACGCACTGCGGCATGGGGCGCGCCTGATTCTTGCCTCGCACCTGGGACGTCCCAAGGGCAAGCGCAATCCGAAGATGAGCCTTAAGCCTGTAGCCGAACGGCTGCGCATGTTGCTTGATAAGGAACTGGCGCGCGGCGAAAACGTCGGCTTCTGTCCCGATTCTGTTGGCCCCGAAGCCGAGGAAATGGCGGGTAAGCTCGAGAAGGGTCAGACGCTGTTGCTCGAGAACCTGCGCTTTTACGCCGAGGAGGAAGCCAATGACGAAGCTTTCTCAAAGAAGCTGGCGCATCTTGCCGACTTCTACGTGAATGACGCGTTCGGAACGGCCCATCGCGCTCACGCTTCCACCGTGGGCATGACGAAGTTCATGCAGAAATCTGCCGCAGGCTTGCTCATGGAAAAGGAACTGAAATACCTGGGCAAGGCGTTGGAGCACCCGGAGAAGCCTTTCATAGCCATCCTTGGCGGCGCGAAGGTCAGCGACAAAATCCCCGTCATCAAGAATCTGATGGATAAGGTCGACTCGCTCATCATCGGCGGGGGCATGGCCTACACGTTCCTGAAGGCGCTGGGCGAGCAGGTCGGCAAGTCGCTGGTCGAGGAAGACAAGGTCGAACTCGCCAAGCAACTCTTGCAAGAAGCCAAGACGCGCAAGCTGAAATTCCTGTTGCCGGTCGACCATCTTGCCGCTGACAAGATCGACGCGAACGCTCACGTGACAAAAGTCGATCAAGGCCAGCCGATTCCTGCAAACCTGATGGCCCTCGACATAGGCCCCAAGACGATCGATCTGTTCTCCGAGGAAATTTCGCGGGCCCGCACCATCGTCTGGAACGGGCCGATGGGAGTATTCGAGGTCTCGCCATTCTCGCGCGGGACGTTCCAAGTCGCGCGTGCAGTCGCCGACAATGCCGGCTCCACCTCGATCGTGGGCGGCGGCGATTCCGTCTCGGCGGTGCGCTCTGCGGGAGTCGCCGACAAAATCACGCACATCTCCACCGGCGGCGGCGCTTCGTTGGAATTCCTCGAAGGCAAGAAGTTGCCCGGCGTAGAAGCGCTGACAGACAAGCGCTAGACGAAGGATTGCAAAGTGTACGAATTCGTGGTTCGCCTGTCGTTTGCGGGTGGAAGGATTCTCGACCTCGCCGGTCCCGCCGACATCACCAAGGAAACGACCGAAGCCATTGTGAACGCCGCCAACTCTTCCCTGCTCGGCGGCGGTGGTGTCGACGGTGCGATCCATCGCGCCGGCGGACCTTCCATCCTCGCTGAGTGCAAATCGATTGTTGCGAAAATTGGCCGCCTGCCCGCCGGCAAGGCAGTTCTGACCACAGGCGGACGGCTTCCCGCCAAATACGTAATTCACACCGTCGGCCCGGTCTACGATCGCGGCGATCGAGGAGAGGCCCAAACGCTGGCGAGTTGCTATCGGGAATCCATAACCCTTGCCGACGATCACGCGATCGCATCCGTCGCTTTTCCTTCTATCTCGACGGGCGCCTTCGGGTATCCAGTTCACGACGCAGCCCTGGTGGCCGTGGAAGCCGTGGCCAAGGCGCTCGAATCCTCGACGCACTTGAAGCATGCGCGCTTCGCATTGTTCGATACGGGTACGGTTCGCGCTTACACCACTGCCGCAGAAAGGCTTCACAAAGCAGGAACAATCTCTCCGATCAAGATAGAAAAGGCTTCTTCATGAGAAAAAAAGTCATCGCCGCCAATTGGAAGATGTACAAGACTCCCGACCAAAGCCGCGATTTCTTCCGCGACTTCCTTCCCCTCGTCTCGGGACACGATCGCGACGAAATCGTCGTCTGCCCGCCCTTCGTCGACCTCCATGTCGCGGTTGACGCCGCCAAGGGCTCGAACGTTGCGGTCGGCGCACAGGATGTTCATTGGGAAAAAGAGGGCGCCTACACGGGAGAGATCAGCACTGGCATGTTGCTCGCGGCGGGTGCGACGCACGTTATCATTGGCCACTCCGAACGCAGGCAATACTTCGGCGAGACCGACGACGTCGTCAATCTCAAGTTGAAAGCCGCGCTGGAAGCAGGATTGATCCCGATCTGCTGCGTGGGTGAAGTGCTGGAAGAGCGGGAAGCGCACCTCACCGAAGATGTTCTGCGCCGCCAGTGCCTGCGCGCCTTCCACGCCATCTCGAACAAAAAAGCGGCCAAGTTGATCGTCGCGTACGAACCGGTCTGGGCGATTGGCACCGGCAAAACAGCGACCCCGCAAATGGCCGCCGATGCGCATGCCTTGATCCGTGCGGAAGCCGCAAAAGTTTTCGGCGAAGAACATGCCAACAAATTGCGCATTCTTTATGGCGGGTCGGTGAAGCCCGAGAACGCGAAGGCACTTATGGCCGAAGAGGAGATCGACGGCGCGCTCGTCGGCGGCGCCAGCCTCGATCCAAAATCGTTTTCAGCGATCGTGAAGTACTAGCCCAAATCTGGTTGGGCCAGCGCGCGCGCGTCTTACTGCGGAGTTGTGCTCCGCCGGACAGCCGAGGGCGGCTGTCCCCACGTGGTTCGTGGTGCCTTCGACAGCGTGTGTGCGCACAAATGTTGTCGGTAAAGGATTAGGTTTTCGGGAACTCCCACCGCGTCGCGTTGTTGGGAAAGTCCTTCTCCGTCCAACTCAGGACCACGCGCGGGCGCACCGCATACAGCACCGAGCCGGGCTCGATCACCAGCGGCATCTTGTACTTGGTTTTCGAAGCCGCATCGAGTTTCGATAAGACCTGCTTGTCAGATTGCGGGATCTCTCGCACTTCCCCCTCAAGAATCACCACATCGTCTCCGGAATCCAGATGAATCGACACGGAAGGATTTTTGTCGAGATTCTTCGCCTTCCGCGACGACCTCATCGTCCCAAAATAGAGAACATCATCCAGAAAGAATCCCCAGACGGGAATCGAGTGTGGCCGCCCGTCAGGACGAGAAGTGCAAATCCAATAACTGCGCGATCGCTCCAGGCGCTCCTGTGCATGACTCCACGGGAGATACTCCTTGCGGGGCTTCAGTCCGTAACCGGGGGGTACATGCGGAAGGCCGACCTTCACGTTCTTTGTTTCCGGAACCGCTTTCTTTGCGACCGTCTTCTTCGATCCCGATTTTGTCGTGCTTCTCGATTTCGATTTGGCCACAAAGTCACCTTGGCGTAACGCTCTTGCACCAACCCGATTTCTAGCCGAGCGCTACGCTTCGAAGTCCATCTACTGCGTCGGTCGCGCCGTCAGCATCGGAGATGGCCGCTTTTCATCCGTCGCCTTCCCGGCGAGGAGCACAACCGACATCTTTCCGTCCGTCACAATGTCGTCGCCGGTGGCATTTTCCAATTTGCGGGGCGCTTTCGGACGATCAACATCGGCGTAGGCTTCCGCGGTCCCGGAAAATAACAAGTCCGATTCCACCCAGTCCCGCTCGCGGTCAATATGCGGATCGATGCGATGCGACCATTTCGTGGCGGCGCGACTGTTCGTAGTCGCAATGTCATGGGTGGCCGCGGCCACCCATACCTCGCGCCCGAGATACGTGTCTGTCAACTTCCAGATGCGCAGGTGATGCCGCTTCGCAAAGGTATCCAGCGATTTCTGAAAGACCAGGTCGGGCAAGCGATCCTGCAACAGAAGGGCCGACACTGGCGCGTCGGAGTACCCCGTCTGCCGCACCGTCGCCTGCGCCGCCTTGATCGCTGACTTCACGCCGAGGTCGCTCGCCTGGAGCCAGCCGGACTCCTGAAAGGCGGCGATAATCTGCTTCCTGTTTCCCAGAAACATCAGGTTCGTCGGATCCGAGAGCACCTTGCTCTTCGATGCCGTGCGCATCGGGGCGCTCGATACCAGGTGCTGCAGGGTGGCATCGATCGGGAGCGCGCGGTACCCATCCCAGGGCTCCTTTTGTTTGAGGATCGAAGGCCGCACAATCTGCACCTGCAGATCGGTACCAGCGGGGAACATAATTTCGCGCCGGATCGACAATCCGTATATGGTTTGCACGCCCTTGATGGTGTAGCCCGCGATCGGATTCGATGCGCCCAGCGCGGCCATCGCCAGCGACACCTTGGTCGAGGCATGCGGCTGAATAATCCCGAGGATTTCGTTGTTGCGAACTGTCTCGCGTGCGTTGTCGACGTCAATCACGCGCGCGTACAGCGGAGATTTCTGATTGTTCTTGTGGAGAACATTGGAGAAATCGAGAATCAACCGCGGCCGGGAATATTTATCGGGCGCTTTGGCTGCGAACAGGATTGTGCCGTTCACTTTCGTTCCGGGCGGCACCAGCAACTCTCCTTCGTTGCAGGCGATGTTTTCCCCGTTTTTGCAAAGTGGATACGTTACTGTCGCCTCGATGGGATCGCCGGTGCGCGAGCGATCACTGTACACCGAGCCGCTGAGCCGTAGACTGAGCGTCAGGCCCGGCATCAGATCGACTTTGCGAGACAATGCCGCCGCTCTCACTTTCACCTCTTCGTCGGCCATCGCCTCGGTAACGTAATGTGTCGATGTCACCAGGAACCCGCTGGTCGCCCCATGCTCGATCAGCAGCGTTTGCATCTCGAAGCTCGGCGAGTAGAGCAGGTAATCCAGCGCCGTGTCCTGGTACACATCCTCTTTATTGATGTCGACTCCTCGCTGGATCAGCGTGTCGGCGATCTCCTCATACGCCACCAGAACGCTTGGCTTGATGTTGTAGCTCGAGCCGAACACCGCCCAATGCAATGCCGTCCGGCCATGCGAATCCACTGCCTTGAGGTCCGACTTATCGACCAGCTGCTTCGCCTGTTCGATGTGCGCGAGGATCTCCTTCTCCTTGGTCTCCCGTGTCGCTCGATAGAGTTCCTCAATCAGCGTGGATGAGTTGGAAACATCCAGGTTCAGCGCCGCCGGCTCAAGTTCCCCTTCCGGCGCGTCCTCCTCTGGAATCTCGACCGGCTCTTTTGCGGCAGCAGGGGACTGTGGTGCGCTCGCTACTTCCTGCTTAGGTGTCGGATCCGATTGAAAACGAGGAGTACCCGCTCCTGCGGGAGAACTGCCCGCAACAACACTGAGCACCAGGGCCGTACAAATCAGCTTGAACATTTCAAACTCCCACATCTTGGGTTGGGACCGGGGCCGTTTTCGTGGTTGGATCGGACTCAGGCGCTGCCGACCAGGTCAATGGGGGGACACTGAGAAGTGTCAGCTGCAAGGATCGCGGAATTATAGCCCAGTTCCGCAAACTGAAATCACGGTATGAGGACGCCGCAGGAACGAACACACGATCCTTCTCCGCCCTCGTTGTTCCGCATCACCTCCCGACGTGACACGCGTCCTTTCCGCCCGAAATGTACCGGTGCGAGGCTTTTTCAGAGGCCGCGTTATGTGGATCAAAGGTCTGGCCGCTCTAGCAGTGTTCCTCTTCCTGCTTTGACTGGTCGCCGTGCTCCAGGGCGGGAGCAAAAGCACGCTCAGCGGACGTATGACGAGCACCATTTTTCTCCTCGGATTCGGATACGCCGCCTTGTGGGGAATGCGCGTTCTGACGGGAACACGCTGACCTCCGTTGAAACGCTCCCGCGCAGTACCTGGTCTCAGGCAGGCGTCCGACAACTGCGTGGCCGTTCGTAACTTTCTCAAGTTGCTGACTTGTTAGAGACTACAACCCGCCAGAGAGTGCTGCGGTCGAGTCCCCCCTGCGAACCATCTGGCCGGAACTTCCCGTTTAGCAAGCCAGCCAGAACCTTCCGAGCTCAGTGACTCGTCGTCGCTCCGAAGGCACTGCGGTTCCGCAATCCATCCGAGGGAGCGAACGATGAAGAAGATCAGCATGCTGGTCGTGTGTACATTTTTGTTGGCAGCAAGTTCATGGGCTCAGAACGGACGGCACTCCACCATTACAGTCACGGTCGACGGACTCAGCTGTACCACTCCGGCAGGCACCGGAATGTTTTCCGCACTCACGTGGGGATTTGGAGCGAGTTTTGCCGCAAGCACATCGACTGGCGGCGGGGGAGCCCAGGCCGGCAAGGCAACTCTCAGCGACGTCACCATCACCAAGCGCACCGACTCCTGCAGCCCGCTGTTGTTCGGCGATGTCGTGCGGGGCGCGCATATCAAGAAGGTCACGATCCTGCAACAGGACGGAAATAAAGACGATGTGTTTCAGCTGACCTTGGAGGAAGTGACCATCTCCAGCTACCAGCTCAGTGGTGACGAGGCGCACGAAGTGCCGACCGAGCAGGCCACGTTCAGCTACTCCAAGATCACCATCACCGATATGGTCACCGGGACGAAGTTCGGCTGGAACCTCGCGCTCAACAAGGGGCTGTGACCGGACCGCTTTCACACATGAGCAAGCCGCCGGCAAGCGCGGCTTGCTTTTTTGCCGTCAATTTCCCGTGAGTTGAAAATCGTTGCACTCTGGACCCTAAAACAGCCGAGATCTGCATCGCCAACTTAAGTGTCTGCACCACATAGACTTCGAGCGCCTGGTTCCAGTTGGTGTTTATGGGGACGATTCGCTTTACGCACCGGTGACAGGAATGATTCCACAGTGCGTGACTGAGTGTGCGGTTTTGGCATCAAAGCCTTAGTCCCAAATCACCACATACCTGGAGGATTTTCATGCGTGGTCGTCTTCTTACGGTCGCGGCGGTTTGCCTGATCTCACTCGCCGCTAGCGCTCAGATTCCGAAGGCCAATGTCTTTCTTGGATACTCGTATATGAGTGCCGACACAAATTCGAACTCGCGCCCTAATCTGAACGGCTGGGAAGGTTCGTTGGAGGGTAAGTTTCTCCCCTGGGTCGGAATCGTCGCGGACCTCAACGGACAATACGGATCGCAATCCGTCACCATCGGTTCAACCACTGTGAAGCCCAGCCAACATTATCTGAACGTCTTGTTTGGACCACAGGTCTCAGTCTCGGTTGGCAAGATCACACCATTCGCTCACATCCTCGGCGGCGTCTCGCACATCAACGTCGGATCCACAGCATTCTCGTCCTCCACGTCCGATACCTCTTTCGGCGATGCCATCGGCGGCGGTGTCGACTACAAACTCATTCCGGGACTCGGCTGGCGCCTACAGGCCGACCTGGTGCAGACTCGCTTCTTCAGTACCAAGCAGAACGATTTCAGGCTCGCTACGGGAGTTGTGTTTCACTTCTGAAGTTTTTCTAGAACGTTGCGATTTGGCATCGAGGCGAGACTCTCGGGCGATCAGCCAGCCGGCGGTCGCCCGTTATTTTGTATTCAGCTTTGCCTGCAGCGCGTCCACCCATCCCAACTGGAAGTCAGGTTCTACCGTCTTCGCCAGCGTGAGCGCTTTTTCGTAATACGGCCGAGCTTCGTCAGGTCGTTTCAGCGCCACAAGCACATCTCCTACGAGAACATTCGGCTTGACGGCATCTGGAGCCAGAGCGAGTGCCTGCTGCGCCTCCGCCAGCGCCTCTTCCGGACGCTTCTCTCGCAAAAGAAACTGCGCTTTTTGCGCATGGCTGTACGACGCAGCCAATGGAATCTCGAAGTGTCCGTTGAAAACAAACACACCGTTGTCAATAACGTCCGTCGGTTGCTGGTGCTTGAACACTTCATAAGGATTCAGCGGGCCCGGGCCGAACTCGAAACCCGACAGCGTTCCCGCGCTGATCAGCACGCGCCCATCGACGCTAGGCGGAACATCCAGTTCCTCATCCAACCAGAGCGTGCCAATTGTCACGAGCGGCTTGCACGGTATGCCATAGTCCTTCATGCGGACAGGCCCCTCGGCGAAGTAGATGAACCAGCACTCCTGGATTCCCTTCCGCTCGAGGTAGGTCTTCGTTGATTTCAACTGTTGGCCCCAGTCCACATTCGAATCGCTCAGGTACTTGTAGGTCTGCGACGGCCCGCCCCAGAGTTCATTCGTGTACGCCATGTACGCAGGAAACACCCGCATTGTCGTGATCACCTGGAACAAGATCAGCGCTGCCACGGCATAGATCCACTTGCGGCTGTTTTCCATCAACTTCGCTGCCGCCCCTCCAGCCAGGACATAGAGAAAGGGATACATCGGCAGGATATGTCGCAGCCCGATGTTCATCCCCGCGCTCATCGCAACAGCCAGGTGAACGGCTGGGGGGATCGTGAGAAATAACACCTCACGCCAACGACGCAGCCGCCCGGTCGCAATCATCCCCGCCGCCAGGCCAAGCAAAAGCAGAAGTGGCAATGTCGACTTGATCGCAAACGCCGCGGGAAAGTAAAACCAGATCCCATGCGGGTAGATTTTGCCGAACAGGTAACTGGTGTAGTAATCGGACATGATGCGGACGTCGGCCAGTCCGTAGATGTACGACTCCGGCAGCAGGTGATAGCGTGCCACCGTTTCGAGAAGCCGAATATCGCGTGCACGCGACATGTGATGAATCGACTCCGCGAGCGGAGGATTCATCTCGAGGCCGTCTCCCCGTGCTGCATAACGAAAGCCGTAAACCGCCCACAGCGTCGTCAGCGCGATCGCACTGATGACCACGAATGCGATGGCGAGTTGCCCAGCGCGCTTCCCTGCGGAGTCTGTTCCCTCCTCCGTCTCGCCCTTGCGAAATATCTCTGTTAACGACAGCAGCACCAGCATGGGAACCAGAAGAATCCCGGTGTGCTTCGAACCGAACGTCAGTCCCAAAGCAATGCCAAGCAATGGCAAGCGGCCGAGCGACGGCGCCTTCACATATCGGTAGAGCCCATAGATGGTCGCAAACATGAAGCAGGAAAGCCCCATGTCCGTACCGACCACCGCTCCGTGCGCAAGCACGTTCGGATCGAAAACAAACAATGCCAGCGCAACAAGCCCCGCCCCTGCGCCGAACATCTCGCGGGCCGCAAAGAAGATGAGTGTCGCCAATAAAATCGTCAGCAGAGCCGCCGCCATCCGCGCCCGAAAGAGGACCGTCTCGGCATCGTTTCGGAAGATGAAGTCCTGCCCGCCCAGGAAAGCCTCATGCTTGAATTCGCGCCCTTCCAGCGGCGGCATCTTCAGGGTCATGGGCAGCAGCGGAACCGCCGCCAACTGTTTCACCAGCGGCGGATGTTCCGGATTCAATCCAAAATCTCCGTGCCGCAGCGACATATAGCCGGCATAAATGTGATCGTCCTCATCCCACGTGATGGAGTTGCGCCTCGCCGTCCAGGCAAGTTGGAAGGCCAGCACGGCGAGCAGCACGATGAACCCTGTCCTGGTCTGCCTTTCGCTCAATCGCGACGGAAACACCGGGATTCCCCCTTCTGCACGGTACGCTCTACCGCATGCACCGTGCGGGGCATAACCGGCCATGGTCTCGAAGCGAATCGATTTTGTAAGTGCAATCCGTCACACCGGTTCGGTCAAGGGCACTCCCAGCGCCGAACCTCATGAACCAACGGTCTTGACCGCCCGGATGGGCCATTCCGCCTTGACCTTCGCTTTCGGTAGAAATAGAGTCGCATCAGGGATTGGGGTAGAGGTTTAGCCGTACGGATTTCCGAACGGGACGGTCACAATGGTCGAAATCAAGCAGATTTGGCGCGGGTTGCTTTTTGCGGCGGTCGTGGCGACGGCGGCCCTGGCTTTCGGACAAGATGCGCCCGACACCCCGGCACCAACGGGACAGCCCAGCGCTGGGCCCACCAATCCGAGCGCGGACGACTCGGAACTCGCCACCGAGGTGCAGCGGCTGCGCACCGATCTCGATCGCCTGCAGCGCCAGGTGAGCTACCTGACCAACCTGATCGAGCAGATTGAGAGCGAGCGTACCCCCATCCAGCCCGCTCCTGCGAAGCCCGCCGCTAAATCCAACGCGAAGAAGAAATCTGCCACCGTGGCGGATGCTGCCGGCACCCCGTCCATCGCGCCCGAAGTCGATGAGCGTGTGACCAAGACCCTGTTGGTATTTAAGGACGGTCACAAAGTGGAAGCGACCAATTACGCCATCGTGGGCCAGTCGCTGTGGATTTACACCGAGCAGGATTCCAAGCGCGTTCCGCTCTCCGATCTGGATGTGACCGCCACCAAGAACGCCAACTCCGATCGCGGTGTCACCTTTCAGGTCCCGCCTACCAAGTAGCCAAGTGTGGCCCGTTGACTCACTCAGCGAACCGCCGAATCCGGCCGCTTCAATTTTCCTTTCGGCCTGTAATGAAGTACACGAACGTTACGTGGTCTGCCGCTTGCGCCAGCAGCTTCGAGTAAAGGTCACCATTCACCCCGAAATCAGCGGGGCGAAGCTGAAAATCTCCGTAGGCTCGAAAGCTGTCCTCGCCATACAGAATGTGAGTCTCGATCGCCAAAGGCCGCGTTAAGCCACGCACGGTAAGATTTCCGTCGATCGCCAGACGATAACGCCCTTCACCATTGCCGCTCGCACTGGCCTGAGCGCCTTCGAAGATAATCATTGGGTGCTTCTCGATTTCGAGGATGTCGTCGAATGCGCCGGCGCCGTTCGACTCCCGCTCCCTCGCTGCGACGTGATTGAGGGAACGCGGATTGATCGACATCTGGATCTTCGAGCCTTCGGACACTTCGCGTCCGAGTACTGCATAGCCCGTAAAGTCGTCGATCGAGAACCGCCGCGCGGGAGTCGACAACTTTCCTGCACGGGGACCCGTGATTTGCGCAGTGAGCTGGCTGGCACTGGCGTCGAGCGTGTAGTGGATGAGTGGAGCAGCACGATTTGCCATGCAACGATCGGTGGCAAGCCTCGACTACACGCCCACACCCGAGGACTAAACTTCCTTTCTTTGATCTCAATGGAACGCGGCGTCAACCAAGCCAAGTCGTGAGCAAGTTGCTGTGCCGTTTCAGGGATTACGGCTCTTACCGACGTCTGGGGCTCGTACTCGCAGCCATTAAACGCAGATTTCGTTACCGTGACACAGGGCAAATTCGACAGTCAATCGGGGATTCCCGGTCTCGTGATTCAGGAAAATCCGGCGGGATTGGCTACTGTTGTTTCGGTCTGCATGAATGGGCCCTTACGGTTGCGCAACCTCCCGGATCGCCTTTCGCACTCGCGCAACTTGTTCTTCCATCGTCTGGGCATCCAGCTCCGCCGATGTGCGTGCAATCAGGTTCGCCGCAATCATCTGCGCCTCGGTAAGTGACAATTTCAACTTTCGCGCACTGACGGCATCCGATTCAAAATTCCGGATCGCCTCGACCAGTAATCCTGCGGCGTAGCTCACCGCCTCCGCGCTTACGCCTTCCTGGATTTTCTCGAGGCTCATGCTGCCATAAGGAATGAAAGGAAAATCGTTTTGGCGATCAGTTCTCATGGGGGAAGGCCTCAATCCGTATAAGTACACCACGCAAGTCAATAATGGGCGACGACTATATACCGTCACTTAGTTGTGAAAACGCGATTTTTTTAACAGCGCCTCTTTACAATTTTTCCGATCCTGTGACAATCGTCACAGACGCATGCAACATTCGCCTCGAAGATGAGGACGACTCGGCCGCAAAAACCGTGTAACGAGGTTTTTTATACCGTTCACCCACGCAATCGGCGGCCGAGTCCGTTCCTCCCATCGTTCAACCGAGCGCTCGAGTGGGGTGGTAGCGATCCCCGGGAAAACAACGGAGGCCGGTATGGCCAGTGATCCTATCAGAATCTTGATCGTGGATGACGACGAGGATGTCCTCATCGCCTTGGAACGTTTGCTCGAAGGCGAAGGCTACGCGACCGCAACTGCCTGGAGCGGAAAAGAAGCTCTGGCATTGTCACAAGCATCGAAATTCGATCTGCTGCTTGTGGACGAACACCTCGGCGATGTCGAGGCCGCCACTTTGTGGGAAGCCCTGCAACAACATCAACCGCACGCGTTCCGGTTCCTGTTGCTCTCTCGCAAAAGCGCGAGCCGGCTGCACGCGCCTGGCCATCCCACTCTCTGCAAATGGGAGCACGGCGAAGTGACTTCGAAAATTCGCAGCTGCCTCGCAGCCTAGCCCCGGCCTTTGGGACGTTATTCCGGAGTGAACCCATGACGACACATTGCGCCAACTCAGAATGTGGCACGCCCTTCCGTTATTTCCGCAGCGGGAAGATCTTCCTGATCGACTTCAAGGCAAACGGCACGGCGACCAGGCACGGTCGCGACATGGAGTACTTCTGGCTGTGCGGGAATTGTTCGGCAAAGATGCGCGTGACCGTCGATCCCAGCGGAAATGCGATCCTCGAGCAACTGGCACTGTCGGCGTCAGCGCCGAAGAAACCCGCGCTGGCGGAACTGAAAGCAGTGGCAAAAGCCCTCCCCGCCTAGAGCGGATTGCCTTCGATCAAAGTTCTTCTTCAATTAAAACGCTATGGGCCAGTCGGCGTCCGCGCCAGCAAGATCTTCATCAGATCCGTTCCCAGCTGTGGTGCGTCCACCTCGTCCATGTTGATAAGAACGACGACGCCCGCATTCCGTTCGGGCGCGAGCATGATGAACGTCGAGGTCCCCTGCTGTCCGCCGGAATGCGCGTACACTGCCACGCCATTCACCGTGCCCGTTCCCCATCCAAGACCGTAACCGCTGTGATCTTTCTCGGAACCCTCAGGCGCAGGAGTCTGTGCCGTCCACATCACGTCGCGTGTTGCGCGTTGTATCAGCCGGTCCGACAGCACGGCGATCTCGAACTTCGCCATGTCATCCGCCGATGACAGGCATCCGCCGCCGGGAATTTTGTAGCTGGCGTCCAGAAATCCCGCGTTCCGCACCTCGCCGGACTTGGACTTCGAATAGAACTGCGTGCGGTACGGGATGATTGCGAAATGGTCGTCCCACCGTGTGTGCGTCATTCCGGCTGGCACAAACACGTTGTCACGCACAAAGTCGACATACTTACGTGATGACGCGCCTTCAATCGCGCAACCTACCAGAGTGAACCCGTGCGTCGAATACTGGAACTTCGTTCCAGGCTTCGCGACGAGCGGATCGTTGGCGAAAAACTGCAGCCCGCCCGCGATCGGATCTTCGAAATGCCTCGTGTTGCTGACTTCGACATCGTCGTCCGAATCGGAGCGATAGTGCCGAATCCCACCGAGGTGTCCGAGCACCTGTCGAGTGGAGATGGAAAACTTCTTTTGCGGGAACGCCGGACAGTACTTTTGCACGGGAGCATCCAGATCGAGCTGATGCCGTTCCCATAACTCCATCGCCGCGACGGCCGTAATCGGTTTCGACACCGAAGCCAGCCGAAACAGAGTCTGCGGAGTGACCGGGACATTGTTCTCGAGATCCGCCATCCCGAAGCCTTCTGACCAGACTTCCTGCCCATTTAATACGACAGACGTTGCCACACCCGGAGCCTTCGTCGCCGCCATGAACTTCGCGACCGCGTCCTCCATGCGCGCACGAACGTCGGCAGGCAGAGTCGACTGCTGAGCTGCTCCTGCTGAAACCAGCCACACCGTCAGCAGACAGACTGCCAATGTCCTGACAAAGACTCGCACACGTTTTTCTTGCAATTTGCGCATCCTCACCTCGCTCGTACCATCACTATCGGAAAATTACCAAGTGACGTGCCCGGAACATGAAGCAACGGCCAACCCACGGTTCACCCGGCTCGGCTCAACCCAGCTGCACGCTCAGCATCGAGATCGATCCCCCGTCGACTCCTTCCACCGGAAAACTCAGTCGATCCTTCGCGCCGCTCGCCCCGATTACATAGAGCAGCGGCAGATAATGATCGGGAGTCGGGATCGAAAGCTGCGCCTCGCGGCCGAGTGTCTCGTAGTGAACCAGCGGACGATGATCTCCCGACTGCAACCATCCCCGCGCCTCCTGCTCGAAGCGCACCGCCCATTCGAACGGGTCCACTGCGTGACGTCCCCACGCGTACGCGTGAAGGTTGTGGACGAGATTTCCGCTCCCGACAAGCAGAATCCCTTCCTCCCGCAGCGCCGCCAGTCGCTGTCCGATCTCATAATGGAAGCTCGCCGGTTTTGTTTCATCGATACTCAACTGCACAATCGGAATGTCTGCCTTCGGATAAACGTGGCGCAAGACCGACCATGTCCCATGATCCAGGCCCCAGCGCTCATCAAACTCCACCGGGATCGGCGCAAGCATCTTCTGCACCCGACGAGCGAGTTCCGGATCTCCCGGTGCCGGGTATTGCACCTCATACAACTCCCGCGGAAATCCGCCAAAGTCATGGATGGTGCGCGGCGCGGTATTTATGGTGACAGCCGCTCCGGGAAGGTACCAGTGCGCCGAGATGCACAGAATCGCCTTCGGCCGATCTATGGCCTTTCCAATCGCCGACCAGCGTTCCGTGTACGCGTTGTTCAGCAAGGCATTCATCGGATTTCCGTGACCGAAGAAAATGGCCGGCATCAATGCCATGGACGTCCCCATGCAAAACCAATTTAGTCGCTGTTATTGTATGGCCGAAGTTGCGCTGGCGGCGGTCGCCTCCAGCGCTTGCAGGTTCAGGGAGAGCTTGTAGGTTTTGTTCGCCACTACGTCCACGATTTCCCCGTGCGCAAGGTAAGGCTTGAGCACTGCCGGATCCTGCCAGTCGAGGTCCCACCCTCTCTCGATCGCAACCACCGTGTAGCGCCCCGGCAGAATTTCGCGCAGCGTAAATGTTCCGTCGCTGTCGCTTTGATCGCGGCGGAACAGCATCGGTTCTTCCGCAGGATTCGGCGGCACCAGCAGGACCATGGTCTCCGCCACCGGTTTTCCTTCTTGAAGCACCGTGCCGTCGACGCGTCCTGCTCCCTCCGACAGTCCGATGTTCAATTCGACGGATCCGGTCCGCGGGAAATACACGGTATGCCCGCGAACCTTCGCGCCGGTCGAAGAAATGTTCTGCACCAGCAGCCCCTGTGCGTTCAGCACGCTGACCGTGAAGCCCGTCGACTCTGTCACCGGCTGCTCGATGTTGAATTCGCCTTGTTCCGTGACCGCCGAGCCAAACGATTCGGCCGTCTCGCGGCTCCAGAAGCGAACGTAGGTCCCTCCCGGAAACGCCGTCCCTCCGGGCCGGCGCAGGACACCCTTAATCAGGAGCGGACTCGCACTATTCTCCGACGCGTCGAGGTCCATATCGCTCGACACATTCACTTCCTTGTTCAGGCTGACCCAGTTCTTCCCGGTGAAGTGCCGAACGCTGAAAACCAGGTGCCCGGGAGGAATCCCCGTGATCGTCACGTTGCCGCCTGAAGCCACCTGATGCGAAGGAACCGGCATAGGCAGGTCGAAGATGCGCTGCTGGATGACCGCTGTCAGCGGCATCGATGGATCCTTCGATCCATTCAGAATCCGCACATGCAGTGCAGGGATGGCATGCAGCGTGATCTCAGCGGTCGCATGTTCTCCAGGGCGAATCTGAATCGGAGACGCACTCTCCACATCGGTAGCATTCGGATAGTACGTAATCGGATAGACGACATCGAGCGACGCCGAATCGTTGCCGCGTACGGGCGACCGCAGCGCCCCCGTCGGCGATTCAGACGCATTCGCATCGCCCAGCCAACGCGCTTGCACTCCAGCCGCCTCTGAGGGATCTTGCGCGTACCACGGCTGCGCCGAGATCGCGACGTAGTAGCTCCCCGCCTTCAGATGCCCGAACCGGTAGTGCCCTTCTTCATCCAGACCGTTCCGAGCAACGAGCCGCGCCCTTCCGCCATTTTCCGTAATGCGGCTGAAAAGGATGGCTTCCCCCGAGCGCACCGGCTCGTTTTCCTCGTCAAGCACATTGCCCGAAATCGAGCCATCGGGCGTCATGAGGAAAACAAGGCCTTCCGACGCTAAACCCGGCCCAACAGCCACGGCCGTCGAGAACTCGTCGTGCTGCTGGTAAGCCTGCAGCGAAAAACCGTGCCGCATGCCCGTCAGGCTGAACTTCCCTCGCGGCACATTCTGGAAAACAAAGCGGCCATCCTCGCCTGTCACAAATTCTCGTGTATCGTCCCGCTGCTCCGCAGCGGCGATGCTGACCTCCACATCCGCGAGCGGCTGGCGGTCGACGGCGTTCACCATCGTTCCACTGATGCGGTAGGTTTCGGCTACGGGCTTCTGCGCCGGCGGTGCTGCACTCTGCGCAAGCGACATCTCACACAGAAAAACTACAGCCGCCACCGCCCGCAACCATTGCATCGTCATTTCCCGACGGTCACCCGCTCCACCGAGACACTCGCCTGCTGCCCTGGGTCGAGCGTGATTCGCGCCGCCTTCGATAAATACGGCCCCAGCGCCTCCGGGTTCCGGAATTCGATGTCCGACACAGTATCGAGTGCGAGCATCTTGTAATCGCCGGGTGGAACCCGGTCGAATATAAAATCTCCGCCAGGCGCCGCCGCCGTGACGCGAATCTGAGCCGCCGATTGCTGTTCCGGAATGAGCAGCACCGATCCCACGGCCGGCTGGCCATCGGCGCGGATCGTCCCTGATACCATGGCGCCGTCATCGCGCAACACGATCTCCAGCGGATCGGGCCGTCTCCCTGGTGTCAGCACCAACTCCTCACGCAGCACATCGACCGTGCCGCTTGTGGCCGATTGCACGTACCACGGCGGATTCGGTTGCACATCCACGGTATACCGTCCCGGAACAAAGTTCCGGATCACGAACGATCCGTTTGTTCCGACGTCGGCTTGGAATTCCGTCTCCTCGATACGATTCTCCGTCGAGATCAGGCGCACTTGAACGATAGGAAGGCGCAACTGGTGCCTGCGAAACTGATCTGCAGCCGACCCCTCAAAATGAAACTGAGTCGCGGAGTTTCCGTCATATATCATCGGGCCTCGGTCGGGCGATGCAGCCCCTCCCCCCGACGTCGCCCGGGTCTCCACCCGGATCGGCATCACCATCGGCACACCCGCAGTCAGCGTCACGTTCTCGATATCAGAATTTACCGCCAAGGGAATATCCCCGCTCAGCAGGTTGCCCTCGCCGTCGGGCGTGCGGATCATCAGTACATAATTTCCAGCGGGCAGATCAACATCGAACTTCGCCGTTTGCGGATCGAACCTGACCGGAGCCGCCAGCGGTTCTCCCGAGCGCGTGGTGACCTGCGGTGCATTCGGCGTCGCCGGCAAAAATCCCGACACCGCGCCGGACACTTTGAACACCGACTCCGGCTTCAGCAGAAAGTCCGCCTCCGCCTGCTGGCCGGACACAACCGTGATGGGCGTCGCCGCGTCCATTTCAGGCACGCCCGGATAGAATGTATTGCTGATCTGCTCCTGCCGCGACGTGCCTTTGCCGCGCACGCGCCTTCGACCAATTCCAAACATCGGCCCCGTCGAAAGCAGGTATTGCCCCGGTTGCAGATTCGCGATCCGGAACTGCCCTTCCTCATCGGTCGTTGACTGGCTGCGCTGCACCCACCGCTTGCGCCCGTCCATGATGCGCTGCTGAAAGACGCGTACCGGTGCGTCCTCGATCGGCTCTCCCCTCACCGTCGCCACCCGCCCCGACACTATTCCCTCCGGAAACAGTTTGATTACCGCGGAATTTGGATTTCCGTCGATGTGAAGAAATCCCGGCGGGAGCCCGCTATCGGGATTAAGTTCCTGCTCGCTGAAGAATCCAGGCTTCCGCGCGGCCAGAACAACGTCAGCGACGGGTACGTGGGTGAACTGAAATTTTCCTTCGGAGTCTGTAAAGCTCGAAGACGGGCCTCCCGAGAGATTGGTAATCTGCACCAGGGCGCGCCGCACCGGATCGCCCGTCACCGAATTCACAACGACGCCACCCACGGTGAAGCCCGGGCCGCCGCTCGATTCCGAATCACTTTGCGCGGAAACCAGCACACCTGTCAGAAGCAGACATGCGACCAGCCACACTCGCATAAGCTTCTTTGGAAGGATGCGCTGCATACTTCGACCTGACCATTACTGACACCGGTCCGCATGAACCGGTTTCCGGCCGGTTCACGGGACACAACTCCCGAGGAAAACGCTCAGGGGGATGGATGCTCGTCTCGGGCACAGAAGATGCCCGCGATCAACCGCCTTGAAATTGCTGAGGGCGCAATCTGCGCCCCCGCCTAATCTACATCGAACTCGACAACACGCGGCTTCGATGTGTTACCCGCCGAGTCCATCGCCTTCAATTCGGCCCGATACGCCCCGGGCGGCAGCTTATCCACGGGAATTCTGAAACCGAGCGGAATCACGGGATTGCCGGTTTTGGCAGAGGCCTGCAAATCGATCAGTCCGGAATTGTCGACTTTCTTTTCGCCACTCTTCCGATCCGTTACCACGTAGGCGACACCCACCTTCAGCGGCGTCGTCGGGGTATTCACCATCAACGGCTCGTAAACCTCGAAGTACAGAACTGCCGTATCCGTCTTATCGAAATGCGTGCCGCCGGTGGGCACGACCTGCATCCCCTGCACCACGAGCGGCGTGTGATCCGAAAGCAGGACATCATCCAGCCCGCTCGACAAGTCGGAAACGCGGTGCACGTCGCGGCTCAGCGCAATTCCGCTCAAGCTGAACTGCTTTCCGTCGTACGGATCGACAGTGAGCGGAACATCGACCTTGCCGAAAGCGTCGCCGCTCGAACTGAACGCAACTTTCAGCGTGTACTGGCCCGACGCCACCTCGAACTGATTCTCGTAGTGGAGCGGCTTCTTCTGGAATTCCTGCACTTCTTTCTTGCCGTCGAGATCGAGGTTCACGTTATCGCTGAAACGTGCAGCCACCGATCCATCCGCCTTATAGGCGATTCCCAGCACGTTGACCTCTGCGTGCTGCTTGCCCTTCACCTTGTCGAACTTGATGGATGTCGACGGAATCTCGATCGCCAGATTCACGCGAGCCGTGTTCGCCGAAGTGTAGAAAAATGGCGCCGCCATCGTAGCCGACACGTTTCCCGCCTGCGACCCCTTCACGCGGTTCTCCAGATCTTTCTCCACTGGCTTGCCCGCCAGCAGATCGACCGCGCGCACGTTGCAGTACCCGCTGCGCGACCGCACGATCGTTCCTCCGCGATCGACTTTCACCTTCAGCGTGTGACAGCTGCCCTCGGCGGAGACCGTGGGCGTGTAGCCCAGGCTGTAATACTGAGTCTGTTCCCGTCCGATCTTTTCCAGCCCCGCCAGCAGGTCATTCGTGTTCAGGATCACAAACCCGCCAGTTCCATCGGCCAGTTGGTAGAGAATCTGCTGGTTCGTCGACGCACTCGGCGGAAATTGCGGAACGATCATCCGCGGCTGGTTATAGGGATTGTTGTAGAAGCTGGCGTTGTTGAAGTTGCTCACGCCTCCGCCACCTCCCCGGCTGCCGCCCGTACCTCCGGTTGCCCCGGTTCCTCCAGTTCCTCCGCGGCCGCCGCTCCCGCCGGTCGCTCCCGTTCCACCCGTACCGCCGCCTTTCCCGCCTCCTCCCGTTGTGCCGCCTCCACCCCCAATCCCGCCTCCGCCGCCGCCGGGATGTCCGCCCCCACCTCCTCCGCCACCAGCTCCACCACCGCCCCCGCCACGCTGCACTCTTACCAGTCGCGCATGGTGCGTTCTCCCGTCCGAAGTGCGCGCCTTCCAGGTGGCTGCCTGCAATTGAGCGGAATGATGCAGTACCGGCGCACGCAGCCGAGCGCCCGGTCCTGAGGTCGCCGCAGTTGGCGACAGAACCACGAGTCCACGCACGTCGATCGGATACACCGCCACGTTCGCCTTATTGCAACTGTCGACTGTCGCCGTCAGCTCCGACTGAAGCTCTGGATCCAGCGGAAATCCCGAAGTCAGGAAAATCAGGCTCTTGCGTCCCGGCACATTCGAGAGATTCTTGGCCATCGTGCGCAGCGCCACCAGCACGCTCCGCTGTCCGAAGTCGGCTTCCGCGTTGAACAGATTCGGCATCCCCAGCGAGGCCACCTCGACCGTGCCTTGCGCGTTGGGATCAACGCTCGATGACTTTATGCTGGCCACCACCTTCTTCAGCCGGTCCGCGTCTGCCGTGAAGTTCTGCGCCACGCGCGTGATTCCCGTGAACTCCGCGATCGCCATCAGCCGGTTTGGGCCCGCGTTCGACGCGATGAACTTCCCCGCCGCCTCTCGCGCTCGCGCCTGGTCGCTCATGTCCATGGTGGAGTTGTCAAAGAACAGCACCAGGTAGTGTTTCTGGTCCGACCCGTTCGGTCCGGCGGACGCTTCGTAGGAGAAGCTTTTGATCTCCTGCTCCTTGTTGTCCTCCCACACGCGGAAATCCTTCTGCCCCAGGTCTCCGATGTAATTGCCCTTCTTATCGGTGACGATCGTGTCCACCAGCACCAATCGCGTCTCGGCTTTGATGACCGGGATCGACGTGTCTTGCGCAGAAACAGGCTGTGCCTGCTTCTCTTGCGCGTACGCCACAGGTTCGGAAACCCCCAGTTTCCAGCCCGCATAAAGAGCAATCAGAAGGAGAACGGCGACCCAAAGCAACCGTCGTAACCGCATAATCCACCTCTTCAACTACGGAATCTCTATCGCCCCATTCGCCGCCGACAGTTGCCCATCGGCGTCCCGCACCACCAATCGCACCAGGTAACTGCCAGGTTTCACATCGAAACTCGATCGAATCGTGATCCCCGAGTGCAATTTGTTGGCGAGTGTATCGTCTTTCAAATGCATTTCGAGGATTTTCTGATTTCCGGTAATGAACTTGCCATTGCGGTCGAACAACCCCGAAACGATGGTCAGATTGTTTGCGTTTCGCCCGGCCGCGTGCTGGAAATGCATCCTGGTTACATCCACATGGCACAGCACAGCCAGCTTCGCATCGAGGTCGCTCGCTTTGAAGAACTGCGTGTGTAGATCGACAGGCAGGTCATGCAGTTCTTCCTGCGAGAAGAGCGCGTCCTCGATCTCCTGCTTCGCTTCTTCATTCGGATCGGCGGCATGCTTGGGCGCGTAATAGCCTTTGCGAGCCTGCACGTCGAGTTTCGGTGGATTCTTCACAATGACCCTGATCGTATGAAAGCGCCCGTCCAGCTTCAGGTTTTGCGGAGCGAAACCCAGCACATACCAGTACTCCGGCTCTGCCGCAATGCGTTGCAGTCCAGCGTCGAGATCGTTGTTGTTTTTTACGAACGATCCGCCCGTGCCGTAAGCCAGGTCCGCAAGGACGTCGTCGTCCGCACGCGCACCATCGGTCAGGTAAATCACTTTTTGGCCCGCTACCTCCGGCGGAACTGAATGCGGATCACTGATATCTCCGGCCGGGTCCACCACGTACAACCCGCGTGCGTCCAGCGCGCTGATGATCACTTGGGACCTCAACGCGTGATCGATGATTTCGCCATAATCGAAGTCCATGCGCGGAGCCAGGAAACCCGGCGACAGTAAAAGTACGGTCCGCACCCCAGGCATCGTCGCGATGTGTCGGATCGTGTCCTTCAGCACCGACAGCGTCACCCGCGTTTCCTGTTCGCCCTCGGCCAACACCTGGGCAGCGGTGCTCTGCGCCGTGGCCGTCGCGGTGGCCAAAAATCGCGTGTCGTCGTTGTACATGCAGTGCAGCGCATCCAGCGTTGCCACCTGCAATGCGTTCGGATCGTTCTGATTCTGAATCAGATCGGCCATATACAGCGTCACATCGGGACAACCGGCAGACCCAGTGCGCGTCACGGGCCGGGGAGTCAGACGCTGCAACGTCTCATGTAGCTTTGCCCGATCGTCAGTGAAATCCAGGGTGCCCTGTCCGGAAGTGGTGAAAATTGCCGCGCGATCGGTCGGCTTCAGTGTGTTCATATGCCGTTCGGCGGCATCGCGGACGCGCGCCAAATCACCGAATACGAGATGAATGTCGTCAAACACATACGCCACGTAATGATCCGGCGCTACCGGAGGAGGCAGCGGCGAGCCCGACTCCGACGCTTCCGTTTCGGCTTTTTGCTGGGCCTCTGCGGCCTTTGAGCCAGGCTGCTCCATCACGAATTCCGTGATCGTTTGCGGCTTCTTGTTGTCGAGGAGCTCGAAGTCTTCTTTGCGAAGGTTGCCGACCGCTTTCCCTTTCGCGTCCCGCACCACCGCCCGCACCAAGACCAGGTTGACCTTGACCTTGAACGTCGTGACTTCATCGCGTGAGCTGATTTCCTGCGCCGGGGTGGAAGCGGGCGCACTCGCGCTCTGAGTGGATGGCAAGGTCTGAGTAGGTTGCGGCGGCGTGGACGGAGTTGTATTGGCGCCTTGCGGGGGTGGCGACGTCGCCCCCGCCGGAGGTTGCGCCGGGGTTTGCCCAGATCCCTGCGACCCGGATTGCGCAGTATTCTGTGAAGTGTTCGCGGAATCCGAACTTTGCGCGATGAGAGAACCGGATAGAAAGAAAAGCAGGAGAGCCCACCGAACAACGCGAAACGCAACCGCTGTGGAAGCCCAGCTTGCCTCGGGAATCAATGCCATCCATGGCCTCAGACTGGCCTGAACACGGGCCCGTTCGAACGGGGCCTAAGTATATCCGAGAAATCGGCCGAACGGCAGTTTTGGCTTCTTCCGTCGTTGTTCACGGCCACCTTGAAATCATGGTAATCAACACGAAACAAAACCGATTTCAAGTGTCTCGTTTAGGTAGCGGGTTGTAACAACAGAGTCGGCTGCAAGGCGCGACACAGTCCGCGCGCAGCCCCGGAGGGGCATTCGATATTAGCCCAGCGCTTCAGCGCTGGGAACACGCGCGAAGAGCCAGCCTAAGTCCCGTAGGGACGCTCATTTACTGTCCCCCATGTCGAACAAAAAACTCCTTCTTATCCACCCCAGCCGGCACGGCCACATCAAAAAATCCCACCATCATCTCGTTGTAGGTCTGATCCCCCCACGTCACCGCACTTTCCGGATCGGGATTGTGCAGGTTCTTCGCCGAATTGTTATACCACGCAACGGCTTGCAGCTCCGTTCCCGCCTTAATCATGCGCGGCTCCGCCAGCCGATAACTCAGTTGCCAATAGAAATCGTAATTCACGCGCAACAACGTCTCCACCGTGTGATCAGAGTGCACGATGTTGTACTCGAACTTCTTTCCCCGCAAGTGCATGTGCGGAAAGAAGCTGAGCAGCAGCGCATCGTTCGGAAACGTGCCGTGCACCTCGACTCGATAGTTGTCGGCGTTCGGCGGAATCGGCACCCGATCGTGGTCATTCGCAAGCTGCAACGTCAGAACGCGCTGCTTCGGCGGCTCCTTCGAAAACACAAGTCCCACGCTCGTCTGATCTTCCGCAGAGTGCCCGTTCGTGGTGTAGTGCATCTGGAACACGAGATCGGAGTGTGCCGGAACGAACTTCGCCATGTCGTCTGGCCAATGATCGGGCGAACTGCCCGGCGCATAGACCAGAAGCATGTCGCTGTCGGTCTCGTGCGCCTGGTGACGCAGCGCCGGATCTGCCAGGCTCGACGCCGTGAACGGCGCGGCTACCGGCGCTCCGCGCAGCCACTTCGAATCCGGAGGCCGGATGTAGACCACGGCGTGATGCACATGCGCGCGGCTCGAGGGCCGTACCTCCGACATCTGCACCCACTTGTCCTGGTTGAAATTGGTGGGAACGATTTCGTACGTGTACTCCACATCGCCTGCGTCGGGAATGGTGACAGCCTTCGGCATCGTCAGAACCTGATCCGGCTTCGGAATGTTCCAGCCCTCGGTGTAGTTCGGCGGCGGAGGCGCGTCGCGCGGATCGCCCTCCGGCGCGCCCGCTCCGGCCCACGCAACGAGGGTGGCAATCTCCTGCTCGGTCAGTGACGGATCATCGGAAAAATGCCCACAACACGGATCGGCAAACCACGGCGGCATCTGTTTCGTTCGAACTTTGTTGGCAATATTGCGTGCTTGAAACCGAACTTGCTTGTAGGCGACCAGCGGCATCGGCCCGATCTCGCCCAGCCGATGGCAGCGCTGGCAGTGATCCTGAAAGACGGGCAGCACGTCGCGATAGAAGGTGGGCGGGGTAGACGATTGTTGCGTCAGCTGTCCAGCGGTGAGGGCAACCACCAAAAACAAGACTGACGCAAGTGTCGCGAATGCCGTGCGAGGCATGAAAGCCAGCTTATTCTATTCGGGGGTTGATCGGACAAAGAGGGTTGTGAGTGCAATCTGATTACGTCAACTTGCCCTTGCCGCTCTGGTCCATGTGGGCCTAAGGCAAACCGTCCATCAGAACTCACATTCCGCAACTCGCTTCAAAAGCCGAAGAAGCGTCTCGCGCTCCTCCGAGGTCATTAGCCGCCGGACACTCTCATCGGCGGTCTTCCGCGCTTCGATGAGCCGTTCTCGGTACTTGCTTCCTTTGGCCGTCAGCTGGACTCGAATGGCTCGGCCCGATTTTGCTCTGTGCTCCGATACGAGTCCTTCCTGGGCCATTGTCTTGATAGCCCGATGCACGACGGTCCGGTCGAAGCCCAGAAGCATGGCGATCTGATTCGAATTCAGCGCTGCTCCCCCGCGCAATGTCGACAGGATAAAACCGCGCGTCGCCGAGCACTGGGTTTTTTGCTCCAGTCTCTTCCCCACCGAGAAATACGCCGCTGCGATATGGGCGAGTACGGAGTCTTTCAGAATGTCGTCGGGAACCTCTTTCCTGGGGAGGATGTTCATAGGATGGTCACCGTTGCATCCAGAGGTCTTCGCCACTGCGGTGGCTCATTGTGGGTACGCGATTTCTTTCCGATCGCAATCACCATCACAATCTCGTGGTGCCGGCCGGACAACCCCAGATATTGAGAGAGCCTGCGGCCGTCAAAGCCTTCCATCGGACAAGTGTTCATTCCCAGCGCCTCGGCAGCGATCATCAGATTCTGGCAAGCCAACGATGTACTCTTCGTCGCCCATTTGAACAAGTCCTGCCGGGAGAGCGGCGGCATCCCGATCACCATCCCCAGATTTAGCAGCCGGAACAAGGCCCGTTTGATCGCAGCAAACATTCCGAATGGCCCAGGCATGAACAGGATCCGGCCGATCTTTGCTTTCCGCGTGTAGTCGCGAATTTTCTCTTCGGTGAAGTTGCTTCTGCGCATCCACTCCAGCTGGCCTTGCGCCGTGGTAGATAGCGATCCGAGGTCGGCAACTGCCACCACCAACGCGGAGGCGGTTTCCGCGGGCTTCTGTCCAAGGCACAGTTTCGCCACCGTGGCCTTCTTTGCCCCGGACCCCGCCCAATAAAACTTGTAAGGCTGGCTGTTAAAGCTTGAGGGGGCATGGCGGGCCGCATTGAGAATTTGCTCGCGCAGTCCTTCGGAAATTTCAACGGGTTCAAAGATCTTAACCGCTCGCCTTTGGAAGATCGCGTCCAGGGTCTGATTCATGGCTTGCCTCCTTTATGTTGCCATAACAACATACTTATGTTGCTATTGCAACATTAATTATTGGGCAGCCAACCAGGAGCAACTGGCTAGTGGCGATAAATCGCCATGGCGCTCACCGACCAGAATGTTGGCGAACAAAAACCGCAAGATTGCGAGAAACGCATGTTTGCGCCGGTTAACAAATGCAACGATTGCACGATGCAGAATGCAGGGGCGGCGGTGTCTAAAAAGGCATGCGCGCGCGGCCCGCATTATCCTGCCGTCAGTGATGGGCATCGTCAGCCTGCCCCTAGTGCTTTGGGAGATCCACAACGAACGCGTAATTGGGTCAATGGGAATGGCGTGGGATACCGGTGCGCCAATTTGGCCACATCAAACATCCGGCGCCGAGATCGAACTTGGCTAAGCTATCTGTGATCGGCACCTGAGGTTGCCGAGCATTGATCGAAAGTCGCAGCAGACCAACCACGAATTCATTGGTGAACCCGAACGGCGCTCGAACCTTACTCGACTACTTCCCTGCCCATGCCAACCCGTCCGTGGCCGGTCCTGTTTCGATCAGCTTGTCGACTTTCCAGTCCGACGTGCGGATCGCTGCGACCTTCTTGCTCGCGTCGCAGGAAACATAGGCCATCTTGGCGTCTGGCGATACGAGCACTTCCTGCGGAGCGGCTGGAACATCCACCGTGTGCGCGACTTTCATGGCTTTCAGATCGATCACGGCAACCTGATTCGCAGAACTGAGCGCGATCACCAGCCAGCGGCCATCGGCAGTAGGCGCACTGCCATAGCCCATCGCCGGCATCGGAATCCAGGTCTTCACTTTGTTCGTCGCCGTGTCGATCACCGCAAGCTGCGGCTTGGTCTGGTCGGAGGTAAATACATAGCGATCGTCCACGGAAAGCGCGATGCGCTGCACCTTGGGCGCGACCGGAATCACGGTAATCGTCTTGCGGCCTTCCAGATCGAGCACCGAAACTGTACCCGGCCCGACGTTTGCCGTATATCCGCGACGGCCGTCGCGACTGATCGCCAGCATGTGCGATTCGGGTTGCCCGGTCGGAACCTTGCCGACGATCTTCAACGTTTTCGGATCGATCACCGTGATCGATTGATCGAGCTCCGTCGTGACATAGAGTAGGCCGTCCTTCGCGCCGATCACCGCGCAGTGCGGGCGCACGCCCTTGCCGAAATCCACGTTGCCCGTAAGTTTGCGTGCAGCCAGATCGATGACCACGAGGTTGCTGCCATCGCTGCCCGGCAAACCCACGCCGGAGTCGCCGTAGATGGGCACAAACGCCAGTTTTCCGTCCGGTGAGGCCACCAGTTCGTGGCCGGTGACGCCCTTCACGTCGACCGTCGCGATCTGTTTGCCTGCGGATGGATCGACCAGGCTGACGGTGTGGTCGCCTTTGTTGGCGACCAGCAACCACGAAGTCGCGGAATCGGAACTTGGGCTCGATGGAGTCATGAAGCTGGTCATCATCACGAGCACCAGCGTCAGGGAGAAAAGAAATCGCATGGGCACTCCTGCTGGTAGCGTGGGAAAGTGTATCGCAAGGTGCCTCACCAATGAGGGATGTAAGGTTCCCGTTCGCTGGAAAGCCTAGACCTTGGCTTCCGCTCCCCAGGTTTGCGGCGAGTCGGGGTATCCGCCAAGCGCGTCGTTGGCCAATTTCCAACCGGGTGGCGACGGGTCGGCACTTCGCTTGTATAATCTTAGCTTATAGATAACTTTGCGTTTAAACGCGATATGAGACTCTGCAAAAATGCCGGATGACCCAAACCATACTGACAGCTTGGGGATCGCGCCTACGGGCCCGCAAACGCGATTAAGCGGCATCCTACGCGGATTCGCTTCCGGCGATTTTCAATCACTTGCGAGCGTTCACGAACTTTAAATAACTTAGCTCGCAGCGAATCAATTTGAGACTGCAGCAGGTGTAATGCATTCCGCACGACGACCCCGTTGACTCGTCAGGCAATCTCGATCGTAGCGCCGCCGTCTCGGCGGCTGTCCGGTGGGCGTCCTCGCCCACCGCCGCGAGGGCACGATGCCCTCGCGACAGCCGGCAGGATGCCGGCGCTACAGGTGACGCTTGTCGTTGAACAAATCGCCCTACGGTCCGATCCGCGATCACCGATTCTTGGCAACGCGCAGGTCCTGCCCCGTCATCTCCTTCGGCTCGGGCAGGTTCAGCATGCCAAGGATGGTCGGGGAAATGTCGCGCAACGAGCCATTTGGTCTCAGCGTGAACTGGTTCGCGTTCTCGCTGAGCACGATGAACGGCACGGGGTTGGTGGTATGCGCGGTGTGCGGGCCGCCGGTGGCGGGGTCGACCATCATCTCGGCGTTCCCGTGGTCGGCGGTGATCAGCATCGCGCCGCCTTTCGCGCGCACGGCCTTCTCGATCTCGCCCAGGCAGGCATCGACGGTCTCGACCGCTTTGACCGTAGGCTCGATCTTGCCGGAGTGGCCGACCATGTCGGCGTTGGCGAAGTTCACGATCATCACGTCGAAGGTCCCATCGTTCACCGCTTTAACTACCGCCTCAGCGATCCCGGCGGCCGACATCTCGGGCTTCAAGTCGTAGGTGGCGACCTTTGGCGATGCGACCAGCACGCGATCTTCGCCCGGGAAGGGCTTTTCGACTCCGCCATTAAAGAAATAGGTAACGTGCGCGTACTTTTCGGTTTCGGCCACGCGCAGGTTGCGCAGGCTGCTTTGGCCCATGACGTTCGCAAGAATGTTCGCCATGGATTCCGGCGGAATCACCACCGGCAGCGTGAAGTTCTTGTCGTATTGCGTCATGCAGACGTAATGCAGGTTCTTCGGCACACGATCGCGCGGAATCGTGTTATCGAGATCCTCGGCGCCGGGAAGATCGCGGCCTTCCTGCGGGCTCAGTCCGCTGTTGCGCGCGAGAGCGCGCGTGATCTGGCGGACGCGGTCGGCGCGGAAATTGAAGCAGATGCAGGAATCGTCGTCGCGAATCGTGGCGAGCGGCTCGCCTCTGTTATCGACGCAGACGAAGGGCACGACGAATTCGTCGGTGACGCCCTTGTTGTACGAATCCTTCATGCCCTGCACGGGGTCGACGTAATTCCCTCCCTCGCCCTGGCCGAAGACCATTGCGTTATAGGCTTTTGCGATGCGTTCCCAGCGGCGGTCGCGGTCCATCGCGTAATAGCGGCCGTCGACCGTGGCGATCTTGCCCGAGTTGTATTCGCGCATCTTCTGCTGCAGCTGCTCGAGATAGCCGGCGCCGTTGGTGGGCAGCGTGTCGCGGCCATCCATGAAAGCATGCACGAAGACGCGATCCACGCCTTGTTGCTTGGCCATCTTTAGCAGCGCACAGAGGTGGGCTTGCTGAGAGTGGACACCACCATCGGAAACAAGACCAAACAGGTGCAACCGCCTGCCGCCGGTACGCGCGTGCTTCATGGCGGCAACGAGTGTGGGATCGGAAAAAAAGTCGCCATTCTGGATCATCAGGTCGATGCGGGTGATGTCCATGTGCACGATGCGGCCGGCGCCGATGTTAAGGTGGCCGACTTCGCTGTTGCCCATCTGGCCCTCGGGCAGGCCGACGAACGGTCCGCTGGTATGAATCAGCGTGTTGGGATATTCGCGCAACAGCCGGTCGTACGTGGGCTTGCGGGCAAGCGCGATGGCATTGGCTTCCGTCTTGGGGCTATAACCCCATCCGTCGAGGATGATGAGGACGAGTGGTTTCGGACGCATGAAGTAAGTTCGCTCCTGGCTTCCCAGCCCCTAGCCTTCAGCACGTAAGCTGTCCGCTATCGGCTTCGGAGATGATTAGAAAAGATTGGCGTGCGCGTCGTGTTGCTCTCGATCCGCCACGCGACTTCCAAATAAAACCAGCATTACGCGCGCGAAAGGCGCCGAATTTCGTCGACCGCAGCCAGCACGACTTCGCCTGGGACATTGTTGACGATGTCGACCTTTCCAATCTCGGTCGGCAGCACGAAATGCACTTTTCCATTCTTCGTTTTCTTGTCGGATTGCAGCCTGCGGACGATATTCTGGCCGCGCACGTCCAGCTTCGGCAGGCGTGCGAGACCGAGCGTGGCACTCGTGATGCGCGATGTCGACTTATCGTCGAGCGCGCCCACCATGGCTGCGATGCGCGCCGCGGCCACCATGCCCCACGCCACAGCTTCACCGTGCAGCAAGGCCTTGTAGTTGGTTTCCGCTTCAAGCGCGTGGCCGACGGTGTGGCCGAAATTCAGGATGCGGCGCAGGCCGTGCTCCTTCTCGTCCACGGAAACCACGTGCGCCTTCAATCGCACCGACTCAGTGATCAGGTACTCGACCATCGCGGGATCGCGGGCATCAATCTTGTCACGCTGGTTCTCGAAGGCGGCGAACAGTTCCGGATTGCCGATCACGCCGCACTTCAGAGCCTCGTAGAGTCCGGCGCGATATTCACGCTCCGGAAGTGTGGACAAGACTTGCGGATCGATCAGAACCACGCGCGGCTGGTGAAACGTCCCGATCAGGTTCTTTCCGGCTTTGAGGTTCACGCCGGTCTTGCCTCCAATGGACGCGTCCACCTGCGCCAGTACGGTCGTGGGGATCTGCACGACGTCGACGCCGCGCATGAACAGCGATGCCAGGAAGCCACCCACGTCCCCCGCGACTCCGCCGCCAAAGGCGAGGACGACCCCGTTACGGTCGGCTCCCAGCCTGACGAGTTTCTCGGCCAACTCTTCGACGGTTGCGAGCCGCTTGAAGCGTTCACCCTCGGGCATCTCGATCAGCTTCGTCTCGAAACCGGATCCGGTCAGCGATTCCGTCAGCTTCTTCGCCCACTTGCGGCGAACAGCGGGCACGGTGACGACGAATAACCTGCTGTGCTCAGGCAGCAATTCGCACAGGACCGGCCCTGCTTTGCCCAGGAGACCGCTCTCGATGCGCGCCTCGTAAGGGCGCGGCTGGACTTCTACGCGGACGCTTGTCATCTCATTTTCATCATAGCGCAGCGGTGAAAGGTCACTGGTCACACGGGTGAGACAAACCCGTCAAAACTTCCGATTTTGCGCGGTCGAGGGAACGCTGTCTGTGACAGGGCCTGTCCCATTCGCAAAAGTCAGTCGGAACCATTCTTTTTCCTGGGAAATACAACCGAGGCCAGTACCGAGATCAACAGCACTCCAAGCACTGTCGCCAGCGCAATGTGCGTGGGAAGCTTGTAATAATGCGACAGCAGCATTTTGCCGCCGATGAATACCAGCACTGCCGACAATCCGTAGTGCAGGTATTCGAAGTAGTCCATCATGCCGGCGACAGCGAAATACATGGAGCGCAGGCCCATGATGGCGAAAACGTTCGAGGTGTAGACGATGAACGCGTTCAGCGTGATCGCCAGCACCGCCGGAATGGAATCCACCGCGAAGAGAATGTCGGTGGTCTCGACGACCAGCAGCACAACCACTAGAGGCGTTGCGTACAAGCCCGGCTGGCGGACCCAGAACTTGTTGCCAACATATTCGTCGGTCACTGGCATCCAGCGCCGAAACAACTTCAGGACCGGATTCTTTTCGGGATCGATCTCCGTGTCCCCTTGCCGCAGCAACTTGAAACCGCTCCATACCAGCAGTGCGCCAAAGATGTAGATGATCCAATCGAACTGCCGGATCAGGCCAACGCCCACCAGGATGAACGCGCCGCGCGTGATCAGCGCGCCCAGAATCCCCCAGAACAGAACCCGGTGCTGCAGTTCGCCGGGCACGCGGAAGTAGCGGAAGATCACGAGAAAGACAAAAAGATTGTCGATGCTGAGCGAAAGTTCGATCAGGTAGCCGGTGGCAAACTCAAGACTGGCCGTGCGTCCATGCCAGAAGTAGACGACGACGGCGAAGGCAATGGCCAGTGCGACCCACATCACGCTCCAGCCCAGGGCTTCGCGGAATCCTATGCTGTGCGGACGCCGGTTCAAGACGCCGAGGTCGAGGGCGAGCATCGCCAGCACAAACAAGTTGAAAAGGATCCAGAACAGGATCAATGGGTGCCCCGGGCCTCGCGCAGCTGAATAGCAGCGGTCATCTCAGCACCGCAGGGCGCGGCGTCGCGAGTTGAGGAACGACGAAGGCAAGCATGTAACTTGTCTCTCATGCGCGAGGCCAGCCCGGCTGACCACCGGACGACTACTGGCGTCCTCTCTTTTTCTGCTCCCACTCGTTCCAGATGCCAAGCGGCTTCAACTGCTCATCGACGTGGGTATCGACGAGGGTCTTCTGGATCTGCGGACGCGTTAACCGCGGACCGACGCGCTCTTTCGTGTTCGCCAGGCCAAAGGCGACGACGGTCATCTCTGCCGTGTGCTTCTTCAGTTGCGGGATGTCGACTTTGTCGAACGTATCGGAAACGGCGTGGTAGTTGACCAGGTAGTTTCCTTCTTCCTGATTGGCGACAAGAGTAGGCGCACCTTCCAGAAGGAAGTCGAAGTTGTCGGTTCCCCACTCGATGTCGTCGGTGGTGAGCGCCGTGGCGTTGAACTGCTTCAGCGCTTCGACGATGGCGGCGACCCCGGAGGCGATGTCCTTGCGCCCGCCAAGTGTGAATCCCGTAATGCGGCCGATGCCGGCGTCGATGACCGCAACTCCGGCGAGATTATCGAGTTCACTCCGATGCGCGGTCGCGTAGGCGCGCGATCCGATCATGCCTTGCTCTTCTCCGGAGAATAGGATGAAACGGATGGATCGCCGCGGTTTCAGGCCCGACTCTTTAATCGTGCGCAATGCATCGATGACCAGCGCTGAGTTGCATCCGTTGTCGAGGGCGCCGGTCCCGAGCTCCCAGGAATCCAGGTGGGCGCCGAGGATAACGAACTCGTTGGGCTTCTCGCTGCCCCTGATTTCAGCGACTACGTTGGATGCCTTGATCGGCCCGCCGATCTTGTTAGGAATGGAGAGGTCGGCCCATACCGGATGGCCGGAGGTCACCAGGCGGCCGATCCGCTCGCCATCTTCGCGCGCCACAACCACCATGGGAAGCTTGTCGATTTCTCCGGCGACTGAATTTGTGTGGCGATACAGGATGTCGTGCTCGCGGGTCGCCATGAAGGCAATCGCCTTGGCCTTTCCTTTGACGGCCCGGTCGATAACCGGCGGAGCTTTCATGTACTCATTGAACAAATCGAGCCAGGTCTTGAGTACGTCGGAGTGGACCAGAATCAATTTCCCTGAGACATCGCCTGCTCTCTTAAAGTCGGCATCGGTGCCCGAGCCAACGTCGACCACCGGCACGTGCTTCGCCGAGAGCGCAGGCGCCCACGCAATCGAGACGGCGCGAACTTTAAACTCCACCTGCGGACCGGTCGCCATGCGGGGATCGAGCGAGGTTCCGATCGCGGAGACGCGAACTTCGGTCTCGCCCTCGGCCCAGGACGCCGGCAGCTTGAACTCTTCAGTGTGCACGCTGTCCGCACCGGCTGCCTTGAAGGCAGCGACGCCCCAGGCAACGGCTTTGTCCATCGCGGGAGTACCCGGAACACGGCCGCCAACCTCGTCGGTCAGATGACGCAGATTCTGCTCGATGGGCGAAGGCTTCTGCGCGAGTTCGATGAGGAGTTCGGCATCGGAGCGGGACTGTGCTGGGGCTAGAGGAGGGAGGGATAGAGACAAAACAACTGCAGCTGCCAGCGTCCGAGGGGTATGCATACGATGGGTCATTAGAAATCAAATGGCGGGAAACGGGAAGAGGCGGTGAGGCGCACGGTGGATTTTTGATCACCGATTCTTGCGAGGGGTAGCACCTGACGTCATCGGAAGAAACACAAGGTCCCTCGGCTCCGTTCGGCACGCCTGACTGCGCTCGGATGACACCGTTGCCATCGCGAAAGCCATTGAAGAGCGAAGGCGTTGGAAGCTGAAATCAGATATCAGCGCGCGTCGAGCATCCAGACCGTTTGGAGAATTACATCTCCGGCAATCTGCAAACTTTTGGGACTGAGCTTGTCCATCGTGTCCTCGACGGAATGGTGGAACACGTTGTTGTAGCCGTAGTCGAGGTCGATGATGTCGGCGCAGGACACGCCGAGTTTTACAAACGGCAGGTGATCGTCTTCAATTTCGAGCGTGCGCGCGTAGAAGTGGGATTGATAACCGAGGTTGGTGGCGCCTTGATAGACGAGATCCTCCAGCCACGGAGTGGAGTTCGTCTCGCGCTCAATGTTGAGATCGGCGTCGCCGATCATGTCGGCCAGGAGAAAGGCCTTGATCTTCTTGATTGTGCCGTCCTGCTGCCACTTGGCCGCAAGATGCTTCGTGCCATAGAGGCTGTCGGTGTCGCTCCACTGCCTTACCGCTTCTTCCGCGTCGGTCCAGACCAGCCAGACGCTGTAGCCGTCGCGCTTTTTGCCGCGCAATTGATTCGCGATTTCGAGCAGGATCGCAGTCGACGATCCTCCATCGTTGGCTCCGACGAACCTGGTGTTGCGCAGCGAATAGACCGTGTCGTAGTGGCCGGCGATCACGATGATGCCGTCTTTGTTGCCGGGGTACTTGGCAATGATGTTGCGGACGGGAAACTTCCCTTCCACTGTCTCAGCGGTGAAGCTGTCGTCTTCGACCTGGTCGCCCTTGAGATGCGCCACGATGTAGTCCTCGAGCTTCTTGTGATTCGGACTGCCGATGGGCCGCGCGCCGAAGGCGGTGATCTCTTTTGTGTATTGCATGGCGCGCGCGGCATTGATCCTGGGTGCGCTGGGCGCTTCGGGTACTGGAGCAGGCGCGCTCGTCGTTGACGTGACTGGATTCGACTCGTTGGCTGCGGCCGAGGCCGGCGCGTCGTTCTTGCTTTGGTTGCATGCAACGGTCGCGGCGAGAACACAAACTGCCATCAGAGCAGCCGCGCTACCCAGCCCGCTCAAACGCCCTTTCATTTTGCCTGCTTCTCGCGCCGTGCCTTGCGCTGCCGCGGATGGAATGCCCACGCGATCGCGATACTGATGACATAAAGCGCGACCATGGGCGCAGCGAATATGCACATGTTCAGGATGTCGGTGGTGGGCGTGACGATCGCCGCAATGATGAAGATCACCAGAATGGAATAGCGCAGGTTGCGCCACATCCAGCCCGCACTCACAATGCCCATCAGCGAAAGGAAGAAGACGAGGATGGGCATCTCGAAGATCAAGCCCATGCCGACAATGATCGCGAGAAACAGATTCGTGTACTCGCTGATCGTGATCATCGGTTGAAATTGCTTCGAATAGCTGATCAGGAAATCGAGCGCCGCGGGAAACACGATCTTGTAGCCGAAGATTCCACCCGAACAAAACAACAAAACCGTCGAGATGATGAACGGCACTACGTAACGCTTCTCGCGCCGGTAAAGGCCGGGGGCGATGAATGCCCACACCTGGTACAGCACGAACGGAGAGGTCACGAACAGACCGGCGACGAAAGCCGTTTTCAGATACAGATTGAAGCCGTCGGTGGGATTCAAATAAACAAGCTTCTGCGCCAGGCCGTTATTCTTGAGCGCCATCATGATGGGCGCCTGGACAACGTCGTAGATTTTCTCCACGTAGGCCCAGCACGCAAAAAAGCCAATCGTAACGGCGATAAGGGAGTAGAAAATTCGCCGCCGCAGCTCCTCGAGATGCTCGAGGAAGCCCATCGCCGTCATGCTTTCTTTTTCGTCGCCCTGCGGGGAGACACCGGCTGCAAGCTCAGGCATCGGGAGCCTTGGCGATCGGTTCGGTCTGGGATGTCAGTTGAGCGGGAACATGTTCCGGCGGAGGCACATCCACGAGCGTCCCGCTGGCGATGGCGCCGCGCGGAGGCTCTGACGGAGGCAGGATCTGAGGTCGCGTCTCGCGCTCCAGGTTCGCGATTTCCGACTCGATCTGCGACCGGAACTCGTTCGACGCCTTCTTGAACTCGTTCATTGCCTTCCCGATCTGCCGGGCGATTTCGGGCAGCTTCTTGGGTCCGAAGACCAGCAGGGCCAGCACGAACAGGAAGGCCATTTCGCTAAAACCAAACATGTTGCCATCATACTGCCGGAGTCAGACCGGCAGCAACGCGGGGTTGCCGGTTGTGGCTGGTTCCATTTTTGTCATTACTCCCGGTCCTGTCCCAATTCCGCGGCCGCATTGGCCGACATTCTGTTCCTCGGCCGCTTTCTATCCGGAAAAATAGAAGCACTATGGCAGCGAAGCAAACCTCACCCTGCACGGACGTTCTCTGCGCGCTTTTGCTATGCCTCACCGTCACCCTCGCCGCGTGCACCAGTGGGACCAATGCCGCCGGAAGCTCGGGCGGCGGATCTGGCTCGAGCGGGTCGGGATCGGGATCGGGCTCCGGTTCCGGAGGAAGCGGTTCCGGTGGCTCGGGGAGTTCAGGCGGATCGGGCGGAACCGGAAATTCCTCGAGCAGCTGTCAGCAGATGACTACAGGGCAAGTCGCGAGCTTGGGCGGATTTCTGCCCTTCTCTTCGAGCAGTCTCTGGAACACCGATATCTCGGCGGCTCTCGTCGATCCGAATTCGACGTCGATCATCACCAACTACATCGGCAACAGCACGAACATGCATCCCGATTTCGGGAACGATCCGACGTACGGGATTCCCTTCGTCGTGGTCGATGGCACGCAGAACCTGATCAGCATCAATTTGGGAGCGTACAGCGACGAAAGCGATCCGGGGCCGATGCCGGTTCCAGCGAATGCACCGGTCGAGGGCGGATCGTCGAGCACGGGTGACCGGCACGTGCTGGTGTTGAACAAGGACAACTGCTTCCTCTACGAGTTGTACAACGCCTCGCCGAACAGCGACGGTAGCTGGAACGCCGACTCGACCGCAGTGTGGGACCTGCTTGGCAATGAACAGCGGCCCTACACGTGGACTTCGGCCGATGCCGCAGGCCTGCCGATCTTTCCCGGACTCATACGCTACGACGAAGCCGCCGCGGGCAATATTCAGCACGCGTTTAGATTCACGATCCCGCACACGCGCGCCGCGTTCACGCCGCCCGCTTCCCATTGGGCTGGAAATACCAGCGACGTCAATGCTCCGCCCATGGGTATGCGGCTGCGACTGAAGGCCAGCTACAACATCTCGGGTTTCTCGGTGCAGATGCAAGCCATCCTCACCGCCATGAAGAAATACGGGCTCATCCTCGCTGACAACGGCAGCGCTCTGTACGTCACGGGGGCGTCGGATCCACGCTGGGGCAGCGATCTTGACTCCTTGAAGACCGTGCCTGCTACTGCTTTCGAAGTCGTCCAGATGAGTCCGGTCTACACAGCCGCCAACGTTCCTACAGGATCAGCTCCCATGATCACGAGCTTCACGGCGACTCCATCCACCTATTCGAGCGGAGTAGCTGTGACGCTCGCATGGTCGGTCAGCAACGCTTCTTACATCGTAGTTTCGCCGGGAGCGGGCGTGGTTCGCGGGACGAGCGTTGTGGTGCATCCAAGTGCTGCGACCACTTACACGCTGTATGCGACCAACCAATATGGGCGCAGCACGGCGACCGTCTCGGTTCGTTGAAATCGGTGGAGTGTCGGGCGTCCCCGCCCGACTTGTATAGGCCTGACGTGGGGGACGACCGTCTCTCGCACAAAAACTTATTAACCCCGCGCGCCGAATTTTTCATACAATACGCGACAGGAAGTCTTGGGGCCCTAGGACGACCCTGTCGGATGTAAGTTCCCTCCTCTCTCCGGTTCGGGTCCGACCAAACAGTTCTCGTCGTGCGTGAGGGCGTGCGAAATGCCGAAACGTTATCTTGTAGGACTGGCCGTTCTCGTTGTCGGGGCGGTCATTGGCCTGTTTATTGGGGGAGCGATCGGCCTTGCACTGGCGGCCATCTGTCTCGTGCTCGGGCTGGTATTCCTGATGGAATCCCAGGCACGGAGAACGCGCTCGGTCGGCGCGCAGGCGACGCGCCCCGCGCATCAGAAAACCGAAGTCGTGTTTCTGATCAAAGAAATCCACGTACGTCCGCAGATTGGCGGCAAGTTCCGGGAAGTGGTCGAGCAGGACGAGGTTCATTTCGATTTCGAGGTATTTCTGCTTTGCTGGTTCGTGAACGAAACGGAACTGCCATTCCGCATCTCCGAAGGTCCGGAGCTCACCTTGACGCGGCCCGCTGCTCCCTTCGTGAATGGCGAACGCGTGGCCGGCGATCTCGGCCGGTGGCGGCTCGGGAAGCTGAACCAGGAACTGGATGCCAGCAGCGATCTGCTCGTACTACGCGCGGCGCAAGAGAACATCTCGGAATTCGACACGCTCGACCCGCTCGATTGCGGCGTCCCGCGAAAGGGCTGGTTGCATTTCCGCGTGCATATGACGGCGTCGGAGTTCAAGGCCAGCAGCCTGGAACTCTCGTTGACAGACTCGCAGGGGAACTTTCACGTCTCGACGATGAGCGGACCGCGCTACATGCCGGGCAGAATGTGGCCGCACATTCCAAACTCAGTTCCAAACCTGCCCAAAGCCGATACTTATCCCGGAACCCCACTGGCGACGGGAACGTAAAGGCACTGCCTCATAAATGGTGCAAACCGAACAAACGGTTGTTAAGCTTCCTGTTATCATAATTTTCGAAGACATCTATCGACCGTTTGCTTCAGGTTTACTACGTTCGTCGGAGCTATCGAAGCGTGGCGCTTCGACACGATTCCTCTGTCGCAGACGCATCGCGGCCCCGTGTTTCGTCATCTCAACAAATGTTAGGGTCAGATAGCCGCTTTGGTAACCTGCTGGCGTACAATCTGTCTCAGAAAGACACAGTTTTGCGTGCTATACTGCGCGAATTGTGCGGCATTCGGGGCCTCGTTGTGCCCCAAATTCAAGGAATCACAAGATGGCTGGTAGTTCTCGTCGTTCTCTCTTCCTCGTTGTAGTCATCCTCGTCATATGCGGCTGTTTGGGTCTGGTCTTCGCGCAGCGAAGCCCCTACACCCCGCCGAGTGGCGACTCCGATATCAAGGACAGCCTGAAGCAGTTCACCCAGGTGTATCAGGTGGTCGAGGATAACTACGCGGAGCCAGTCAACGCCGACAAGGCCATCTACAACGGTGCGATTCCGGGCATGCTGCACGCGCTCGATCCGCACTCCAATTTCTTCGATCCGAAGTCGTATTCGCTGCTGCGCGAAGAACAGCGCGGCAAGTACTACGGCGTCGGCATGACGGTCGGCCCGCGCAATAACAAGGTTATCGTCATCTTCCCGTTCGTGGGCACGCCCGCATACAAAGCCGGCATCCATCCCGGAGACGTCATCATCGCGGTCGACGGCAAGTCGACCGACAACATGAGCACTTCCGACGTGGCTGACTTGCTCAAGGGGCCCAAGGGCACGACGGTTCACATCACGATTCTGCGCGAAGCTGTCGACAAGCCGATGGAGTTCAGCCTGGTGCGCGATGAGATTCCGCGCAACAGCGTCGACCTCGCGTTCCTGATCAAACCGGGCGTGGGATACGTTCACATCACCGGTTTCCAGGAAACGACCGAGCGTGAAGTTGCCGATGCACTCGACAAGTTCGGCGATGTGAAGGGACTGGTTCTCGATCTTCGCCAGAATCCCGGTGGACTGCTCAGCGAAGGTGTGGGCGTTGCCGACAAGTTCCTGAAGAAGGGACAGCTGATCGTCTCGCATCACGGCCGATCTTCACCCGAGAAGCGCTATACCGCGACGCACGGGAACGGCGGGCATGAATATCCGATGGTGGTGCTGGTGAACAAGGGCACGGCCTCGGCGGCGGAGATTGTTGCCGGCGCGATCCAGGATCATGACCGCGGCCTGATCGTTGGCGAAACGACGTTCGGCAAGGGCCTGGTCCAGACGGTCTATCCGCTGGCCGAGAACACTGGACTGGCACTGACCACGGCGCGTTACTACACGCCGAGCGGCCGCTTGATCCAGCGTGATTATTCCAACATCTCGCTGTACGACTACTACTACAACCGCGACATCGATTCGAATAACGCGAACAAGGAAGTGAAGCTCACCGACGGCGGCCGCACCGTGTACGGCGGTGGCGGCATCACGCCCGACGTCAATGTGCCCCCGGTGAAGTCGAATCACTTCCAGGACACCCTGCTCCAGCACTACGCGTTCTTCAACTTCGCCAAGCGGTACGTCGTGAAGAACAACGTCAGCAAGAACTTCGCGATCGACGAAACCATCATGCAGGAGTTCCGGAAGTTCCTCGACGAAGAGAAGATTCCCTACACCGAGTCCGATCTCGTGGAGAACAACGACTGGCTGCGCTACAGCATCAAGAGCGAAATCTTCGTGGACCAGTTCGGACAGGACGAAGGCCTGAAGATCCGCGCGGAAAACGATCCACAGATCGTGAAGGCGCTGGAGCTTCTGCCCCAGGCACGGGCGCTTGAAGATCACGCCAAGCAGGTGATCGCCGAGCACAATGCCTCGCGGACGCTGAACCAGTAAGCGATCAACGAGCGAGTTAGGAACGAGGCCCGGACCAGGTCCGGGCCTCGTTTTTTGAACCGGGAATAGATGGCGTCGGAGGTCATAGTTGGAAAAAGCCGAAGAAACTAAGCCTTTGTACGGTAGCGTCGGCGGATCACACTGGTTGGGACGGTTCACGGATCAAAGTGAAACCTACGGTCCTCACGTCGTAGAAGATCTTGTGAGCGATTTGAAGGATTTGCGAACCGTTGTAGATCTGGGAGCGGGAACTGGACGGGACCTCGGATTCGTCAGAAAGCACCACCCGCAAGCACACCTCATCGCCGTCGAAGGTGGAAAGGACTACGCAAGTGCCCTAGCCGGGAAAGCCGATGACATTAAAATCGCCGATATTGAGCGCGAACCTCTTCCACTCGCCGATGGTGAAGCCGACCTGATCATGGCGAACCAAGTGCTCGAACACACAAAGGAAGTCTTCTGGATCTTCCATCAAGTGACTCGCTCATTGAAGGTCGGCGGCCATTTCCTATTCGGTGTCCCTAATATTTGTTCCCTCCACAATCGGTTTCTCCTGATTATCGGGAGACAACCCACGCAGCATAAGGTGTGCTCCGCACATGTACGGCCATTCTCAAAAGGGGATACACTTGCATTTCTGAATGCATGCTTCCCCGGCGGTTATGAACTTGTTCAGTTCCGTGGTGCACAGTTCTATCCATTTCCTCGATCCGTCGCTCGGGTTCTTGCGAATAGCTTCCCCACTTTTGCCTTCACGATTTTTTTCATGATCCGAAAAGTTGCGATTTATCGGGATGAGTTTGTGACTTACCCAGGCAGGGCCGGCCTTGAGACGAACTTCTGGACAGGGAATTTGACAACCAATTCTCAATACTGGAAGTGAGCGCACGACAGAAATGCGAGTGATGCGACACCGTTGGCCTGTTGACTGCGAAATTGATGCGTCATTTGCTCAATTACTCAATTGCCGCGAATTAGCCAAATCGCCAAATTCCTCGACTGCCCCTACCCCTGTCCTTTCTCTTCATTGACTTGCCTCTCTGAACATGTGAAAATCCGCGCATTAGCAGGCATTTTGGACGCTTTTCGGAAAGGCCAGAAAAGCCGCCAGCCGGAACCAGCTATCATGATTTCTCGATCGCAAATCCGGTTCGCTAGGGTTCCGGCGAGTTCGCGGGCATGATCAAAGAAAGTAGCTGGCTGTTGGCCGGATTTTTGGCGTTGTGGGCGGGTGGCCTGGATCTGCGCTACCGGCGCATTCCCAACTGGCTGACCTTGCCCGGACTGATCGCAGGAATTGTGGTCAACACCGTGACCGGGGGCTGGGCGGGAGCCAAGAGTTCCCTGCTGGGAGCCGGATTGGGCTTGCTGGTCCTGCTTCCGTTTGTGCTGATCCGCGCGCTTGGCGCCGGTGACTGGAAGCTGACCGGGGCCTTGGGAGCGTGCCTGGGCCCGATGCGCCTGGTGGTTGTGTTGGTTGGGTCGATGTTCGTCGCCGGGATCATGGCGATCGTGCTGATTGTGTACAAGCGGCGGGTTCGTGAGAGCGCGCGCAACATCGCGCACATGGTGGGCTCGTTTCTGACATTGCATCTGCCGGGAAGCGAGGTTTCGCTCGACAACCCGCAAGCGGCGAAGATTCCTTTTGGCGTGGCGGTTGCGGTGACGGTGCTTCTGTTCGGAATCCGGCGGGCGTTGGGAGTGGTTTAGAGATATGCGACTGGTTCGATTCATGCTGCGGGAAACGTCGGGAGCGGAGATCGCCGAGACCGCCGCCGTATTGCCGGTGCTCTTCGCGGTGGTGCTGGCAATTTTCTTTTTCGGGCGCGCCTATAACATCTACGGAACCATCGCGCAGGCGGCCATGCAGGGAGCCCGAGCGGCCGTTGTTCCCACCTGCGCAACTTGTACCAACACCACGCCAACCGCTGACATCATCGCGACCACTTACGTTGCGCCCACGCTGCACGCTTCTCACCTGAATCCAGCAGCTGTCACGCCCGGCAACCCCACGGCGTGCCAATGCGGTTCGGTGGCGTGCGGCACGACGGTGGCATGCGATCCGGCTGGAACTGGCGCGACTCCCTCAATTTGCGTTCAGCAGAATGTGATTCTCACCCAGACGGCGGGTGCGACGCAGGCTTGCGGCACGGCCGTGTCGTTCCAGTATCCGTACAACTTCAACCTCCCCTTCCAGGCGTTTACATTGAACATGAAAGCGTCGGCGGAGATGCAGTTCGAGAACCAGCAGTGATCATCGGCGGATTCATGCGCGCTTCGTTGTCTCGTCTGCGTTCCCTTTTATCGGATGGGGGTGGCTCGCAGATCGTCGAGTTTGCGGTGTCCCTTCCGCTGTTGCTCGTCCTCGTGGTGGGAATCTTCGATTTCGGCAACGCCTTCAACCTGAAGCAGAAGCTCACCAATGGCGCGCGCGAAGCGGCGCGACTGGGAGCAAGTCAATCCACCGGCGATCTGACGAACTCGCCGCCAAACTCCGTTCTGGCGATTCGCGACCTGGTGTCGAACTATTTGCAGACTTCCAAGATCAACGACTGCGGGATCGGCAGTGCGGCTGCTACGCCCGTGGGAGCGTCCACTCCCTGGAAGTGGACCTTCACCGCAACCTGCCCCAACGGCGGCAGCTTCGTGTTGACGGTGGACCGCGGCTCCGTGTTCATCAGCAGCGTGACGACGGGCGGAAATTCTATCAAGGTGATCAACACCAACGTTTCGATCAGCTACCCATACAGCTGGCAGTTTAACCGGGTGATCGGGCTTCTCGTTTCGGGCGCCAGCTATCCGGCAACCACCGCCATCGTGGTGAACTCGACGATGGCCAACGAGACTTAATGCGATGATGCGGAACCACGGCAGAAAGCGCGCGCGTAGCGGCGAACGCGGTGTCACGATGATCATCGTCGTGATTGCCATGCTCAGCATGCTGGCCATGGTGGCGCTGGCGATTGACGTAATTACGCTCTACGCCGCGCGCAGTGAGGCGCAGAGGGGTGCGGATTCGGCCGCGCTCGCTGCGGCGAAGATGCTGGTGGATATGGGCGTCACCGCCGATCCCAGCAACGGCGCGCTGCAAACAACCGCGCAGACTGCAGCAACCAAGGTCGCGACGGACGTCGCCACTCAGGTCGCCATCTCAGGGCGGCAGGTGCAGTCCGCAGATGTGACCGTCACCTACCCGAACAACGCACAGCCGAGTTTCGGAGTGAACCCCACGGTCGCCGTCACGGTCAACCGGCCGAACCTGCCGACGTTCTTCTCGCGCATCTGGAGCCGCGCGGCGCTGAGTGTTTCGGCCACCGCAACGGCGGAGGGCTTCAATCCATCGAATTCGTCAGGCATCACGGGCGCGGCTGGAGTTCCGGTGATTTCGCGCTGCGTGAAGCCGTTTTTGCTGCCCAATTGCGATCCCGCAGGCGTGGGCACGGCCTGCGGCACAACCGCCACTTTTTTCGATCCGACGACGGGAACCATCACCCGACCCGGTCAGTATCCCGCGGGGGTGATCGGAGAAACGTTCACGGTCAAATCCAGTTGTACAAGCCCGGGTCCGGGATGTACCCCGAATCCGCCTAGCGCTGGCTCGTACTATCCCGCGCTGATGCCGACTGCGGCGTCCGGGAATGCGTGCCCATCCACGTGTGGCAGCGGGGCCGGGTTCGAAGGGGAAATTGAATGCTGCAACCCGAGCCCTCTGACCTGCGGCACCACGGCGACACCTCCCGTCACGTATCAGCTTCAACTGGACAGCACCGTCTTCCCGGAAGGCAACGGGGGACCGGCGCAGAGTGGTGTCGAGTGCCTGATCCATCAAAGACCGGGAAACGGTCAAGACCTCTTAAATGGCTCAACCGGTATCGGTATGACACCGCCTGGTGCTGCCTTGAACTACCCTCTACAGATTCAGGTTGGGGACAATCATCCTCTGGCGGGCACGCCGACGCTGTCGGCGGGTGATTACGTCACGACCAGCGATTCCCTCGTGACTGTGCCAGTTTACGATGCAACCGGCGGAGTCATTCCGAACGTCCCGGTCAACATCATCGGTTTCCTGCAGGTCTTCATCGACCACGCCGCTCCCGGCGGCGGTGCCAACGCAGGGCACTTCCGTGTCACGGTCGTCAACGTCTCCGGCTGCGGAAGCGGCGCCACGGGCACACCGGTATTCACCGGCAGTCCCTCTGCCGTTCCGGTGAGGCTGATTCATCAATAGAGAAGCAGTCTAGTTTGGTGCGGGTTGCGGATCCCCCGGCTGCGGCGTCGTGTCCGGCGGAGGATTGGAGTCGCCCTGCGGCTGCGCGTCATCCGTCGGCGGCACCTGCGTGGGTGGTGGAGGCGGCGGCGTGGGCATTGCACTTCTACGCGCCGACCTCATGCTGGTCCTGGGAGGCGCGGCTTGCGCGACGGGTACCGGATCGGGAGCGGGAGGCGGCGCATCATTCGCGTCCATTACGCCCTTCGGAGTCAAGACCACGCGCTCGAGTTGGTTGGGATCGACGTCGGTTCCGACGATGATGAAGTTGTAGCGGGAACCGTTCAGAAGCTCCGACAACGCTGCGCGCGGGGTCGCAGGGCCGATCGTGGTGACCACCTGCTCCTGCTCGGCGCCGGACGGGATCGCGATCTCAGCGCCAGTCTGCGCACGAACCTCGTTCAATATATCGGCCAACGATCCTTTTTCCGAAACAATGCGTAACTGTCCGTTTTCAAGCGTGACCGTCACCTTTTTCGGCGGCGGCTCAGGCGCAGGGGGCGGAGCGGAAGCAACCTCGATCTCCGGCTGATTCGGCGCGGGGGCATGCGCGGGCGCGACGGATCCGGGCAGTTTCACAACCACCGACTTGGTGGAAGGAAAGACCTGGAACTCCTGCGGGGACTTCAGGTCGAGAACGACGCGGGTCACTGGCGGATTGTTGCTCAACAGCGCCGCGCGAACTCCTTTCACCTCGCCCTGGTTGACGCTCAGGGCACGCAACTGCGGTCCGGGAAACGATCCCGGAAAGTCGAGCACGAGGCGGTCGGGACCCGCAATGAGTTGCGTGGCGGGCACGACGCGCTGGCTGGTTTCAATCTCGATTTCCATCGCTCCGCCCGATTTGAGCAGGGCCACTTTGCGGATCTGCGCGGGACCGGAAGGCGCCGGAGCAGGAGGAGGGGCGGGGACACTGTCAACCGCTTCCATGGCCGGCTTGACCACGGTCGCAGTGTTTAGACTCGGACGGGCCATTTCGGTCGATGTGCGCTCGATCGTGATGGTCGGGCGCTTAGCCGTGGCGACCAGTGCAGGCTTCGAGGCAACAGGCGGAGGTGCGGGAGCGGCACTCGCCTGCGTAGCGGGCGTCGGTGCCGCAGCCACTGGGGCTGGCGCCGGAGCAACTGCGGCTGCACCCGGCGCTGGAGTCACGGAAGCCGGCGCAGTCACTACCTCGTGCGCAGGCGCGGGCTTTGCTTCCGCGGTCGCCACATCCGTCGGGTTGATCAGGGGCGGCGCATTGCCCAACAGCCGCACCGTCACCGACGTCGCCGCGGGCACAAGCCGGAAATCCTGTGCTGCTCTCAAATCGATCACCACGCGCGTCATCGGCGGCTTCGCCGTCAAAAGCGAGGTCCGGACTCCCTTCACTTCGCCCTGATGCGCGGCGACGCTATGAAGCTCGGCCACTGGCAGCGCGTCGGGAAAATCGATGACCAGGCGATCCGGGTCGGTGAGCACCTGCGTCAGCGGCATGACGCGCTTGCTGGTTTCAATTCTGATTTCCGTGACGCCGCCGGAACTGGCTACGCCGACGTGGCGTATCTGCGCGTTCTGCGCGGCAACATTTGTCGGGAGCGTTACGGCCGAAACGGCCGCCAGGACGGACACACAGACAATCTTGGGGGAGAGAGTCATTCCTTACACCTTACGGATACCTAGGGTTAACGGAATTGTAACAGCGAAGGCCAGTGGAAAATTACACGATAGTCGTAGCACCGTTGCCAATCAGGAAATCATCAGGAAAACCGCACCTGCTGACCCGGGTCACGCCGAATCGCGCGTCCGACGGCTTATTCACATCTCTGGCCATTGCGATTGCGGTTGACACCGTTGCTTCCCAAGAGCAAAGTATTGCCGTTTTTCCGGGCCTCGGGGTTCACTCCGAATTCTCTAAACTTTAAGGAGGATCGAGTATGAGGACCACGACTACCGTGGCGTGTGCGGCGCTCGTTCTCTCGGCCGCTTTGCTGCTCACCCTTCGTCAACCGACGTATGCTGTCGAATCAGAAGGCACCCTTAACACCGTTTCTCTTAACTTCACCAACGCCCAAGTGGATCCAGACACGAACAATCAGAACATCCGTGCCTTTGTGCCGACCGGAAGCAAAAGTGTGAACTGTTTAGTGACCTTCAACGAATCGAATAATGCCGTCCCCGGCATGGTGGCATTTTGCGGCGAGCGAGAGCCAGCCGCTTTTGGCGGAGTTCCCGGAATGTTGGTTTCCGTGTTCTTCCCGCAACCGGTTCCGCCCGACCTCGTTCTGAGCGTCACGTTGTATCAACAAGGTGCAAGAAGGTACGGAGCGCCAGTCTTATGTACCGCGGCCGACGGCTGCAACTAGAACAGACGTGGCCCGCCTCATTTTCCTTCCGGGAAGTGGGTGGGCCAATTCACTAGGGGCGCCCGTCTGTACCCGGAATGTGACGCCTGCCCAAAAAGCGATTCCCTGCCATCCATGATGTGCTGACGCACTGCTTCATCCTTGCAGACAAGTCGATCAGCAAGGGGCGTTCCACGTTCAGGTTAAAGATCGTCGTTCCCAACGGACTCAAAGACCGCCCGGTTCCCGAACCCCCCAAAGGAGCCGTCTGCCGTGACTTCACGCTGATGGAAAGCCCCGATATCCACATTCGGCATGTAGTGGATGTAGTTGGTCAGACCGTACGCATTTTGCAGCGCCTCTTCCGTACCGAGGCTCTTCCACGAGTCGTTGACGGGGGGATCAGTATTCAGTGCACGCCATTGCCGGTAATATTCTCCCGCGTGCTTCCACGGACAATCGAGGGTGTTGTCGAGGGTAGCGAGGAACTTGTGGGTCGACTCGTGAATGATCGTATCCGTGGCGCCTTCAAGGTTGTGCGTCTTGAGTTGCTCGAAATCAAGATAGATTTTGTTGTCGTTCTTGTAAGTAGCGTGATCAACATTCAGGCACTTGCCTTCCCCGCCCTTGAGTACGCTGACGGCTAACTGAACCTTTTCGGCAAGCGTTTTGTCTACGTAGCCCCTGGGAGCACCTCCGGCAGAACTCTTTGGCTCGAAATATTCGAGTCCGTATTGCTTGAAGTGCAAGTCCGGCGAGCGCAGGCAGCCCGATAACTTGAGCAGCAGGCCGTGAAGCCTGTGTAGTACCTGAAAGAGTTCATTGGATCCCTGTGTGCGGAAATTCGCCTCGACGTGAATTGCGAAATCCGGGGGCAGGTGCGCAGCCGCCTGTTGCCGGTGGGCACATTTTGTTTCGACCTGGAGAGCCTCGATTGTCTGCAGGAAAGCCGCGTCGACGAAAGCACGCGCCTTGCAGACGCCGTAGACTATGGCCTCCTCCTCTTCGGGTTTCAACGTATCCTTGGCGGTTACGAGGAAATCGGCGACCTTGAATGTTTTGGACATAGAAACCCCCACGCAATTCCGGCACAGTACATGCTGGGTTCTGCCGCGTCAAGGCATGAGTCGCTGCACTTTTGATTAGAAGTCGCGACGCCGTCGCTGTCCTCGTAAAATGCCGAGATCGCAAGCACCGAAAGGAAACCGAGCATGTATCGAAAACTGGTAATCGCGCTCGTTCTTGGATACCTGACCGCACCCTTGCTCGCGCAGAAGATGCCCGAGGGGATCTGGGAAGGTTACGACGGAGAATGGAAGCACGTCTCCCAGCAGCTGGTTGCGCTGGCTGAGGCAACGCCGCAGGAGAAGTTCGCATGGCGGCCCGCGCCGGGAGTGCGCTCAACCAGCGAGGTCTACATGCACATCGCCATCGCCAATTTCTATCTTCTGAGCGTCACCGGGCCGAAGATGCCTGCCGAACTTAAAGAGGATTCCGCAAAGACCATTACCTCGAAGGCGGACGTGATCAGTTGGTTGAAGCGCTCCTTCGAGGCCGTCAAACAAGCGCACCTCGCGGAGACTCCCAAGGACCTCGAACGCAAGGTTCACATCGCCGACAGGGATGCGACAGTCGACGGCATGTATCTTCGCATCATCGTACATGCGAACGAACACATGGGGCAGCTGGTTGCCTACGCGCGCATGAACGGCATCGTGCCGCCGTGGTCGGGGAATTGAAAGCGTGCAGGATTGCGCACCAAGGACGATGCAGATGTTGGGCGGGTGCTCTACTCATGTCGCGAGCGCGGCGCGATGCCGGCATGCGCCTCGCCGACTTGTCCGTCAGATCTGGGACGGCTCGACCGGATCGGGTTCGCGCACAGGAACGTCGGGATTCTCCGGCCCATCGGGCGGCTCCTTGATCGGAGCGGGTGAAGGATCAGGAATCTGGCGAAGATCGAAAGACGTATCGTAGGCAGTACGGGGAAGCATGTTTTGAACGTAACGCGCCCCGCTTCGCGTGGCTATCGGCGAGAGACTGTAGTTTGGCTGATAAGCCGCGTGAGTGGCAGGGTCGCGACCTTCCCCTCTCTCGTCGGTGAGACGACCTATTCGAACGTGATGACGACCTTCGCCCGCGCGTGTCCTTCCTCGACATAAGCGATCGCATTGGCAGCCTCCGCCAGCGGGTAGCGACGGTCGATCGCGGGTGTTACTTTGCCGTCCTTCGTGAGCGCGGAAAGCGCGGTCAGGTCGTTCTTATCCAGATCCGCAATGAAGAATTTGAACTTCTGCCTCGCGAACAAGGACCACGAGAACGCTTTCACCAACCGCACGATCACCGCTCCCATCTCCTTCGGCGCCCCTGCCATGACGCACTTGCCTTTCGGAGTCAGAACGCGGCGCATCTCCGACACTGAACGGTTGCCCACGTTATCGAGAATCAGGTCGTAGAGTTCGCTGTTCCGCGTGAAGTCTTCCTTCGTGTAGTCAATGACGCGGTCGGCGCCCAGCGAGCGCACGAGTTCAACATTCTTCGTGCTGCAAACGGCGGTCACGTTTGCGCCAAATGATTTCGCAATCTGCACAGCAAACGTGCCGATCCCTCCCGCCGCACCGTTGATCAGGATTTTCTGTCCCGGCTGAAGGTGGCCCTTGTCGCGAAGTCCCTGCAAAGCGGTAAGTCCCGCGATCGGCACGGCCGCCGCCTGCTCGAAGCTCAGGCTTTCTGGTTTCAGAACTAACTTCGTTTCCGAGGCACAGGCGTATTCGGCAAAAGCACCTCGGCAGGCGCCGAAGACGGCATCGCCCGGTTTGAGTTGTGTCACCGCTCGGCCAACACCGACGACTTCGCCTGCGACATCCACGCCCGGTCGAGGCTTCTTCATGCGCCAGTCCAGCGGATTGACCGATGCGGCGCGAACTCGCAGGAGAACCTGGTCATCTTTCGGAACAGGCTGTTCGAGGTCCTGGATCTCGAGGACCTTGCCCGCTTTCGTCTTCGTGTAGACGGCAGCTTTCATCAGGACTGAGATGGTGGCCGGGGACGGCTTAGTTCGATGTGATAAGAATCACGAATGCTGTGGACGAGTGCTTTACGGAACCATCGGACAGTCACTGGGCACAGACGGATTCTGGGGGGCCCGTAAAAGAAGCTATCTCTTCGAGCGCGGATACTGTATCTCCATTTCCCAGAAATAGCCATTGCCAGTGGCTGGCTCGGTTGCAACGAAGTAATCCTCACAGCGAAACATCTGCAAGCCGTGTTCGCTTGCGCCGCCTTGATTGATCGGGGCCGGGAACCATCCGGGCATCCACCAAGTTCTGCGTGGCCTGTCGCTCGCCGGTTTGCAAAGAGACTGTATTCGCTCCGTCACACCGGGATTCAGGGCAAACTTCCCGCGCACCTCGTTCGAAGATACGTCGTACCACACCACCATGTCCCGCACATCTGGCTTCAGGATTTGTGGGATCCAGCCGTGATCAAACATTCCGGCGTGTGCCGCCACTGCCACGGACTCGTAATGTGACTCCACACTATCCTTGCACCCAAACATGAAAGGAGACAGAGAAGATTACTGCCCATACTCCAACTGGAAATCTGCGCAGTCTAAGCTCCCAACATTCACTCATCGCACCCCATCGCCAAAAACGTTAGTTCGCGCCTGTCTTCGCCTTCAAAATATTCGCCAAAATATCCGGCTGACCCTCCACCCGCTCCAGATGCGGGATCTTTTCGCCGTCGTAGTAAGGAACAGAATATGTTTTGTAGAACTGGCTCGCCTCCACAATGAGTTCGATCGGTTGGTGGGTATCGTGCGCGAATTTGAGCGCCTCTCGCAGACGATCCACCGAGTACTTGCGGCCGTTCACCGCGATCACTTTCATTCCCGGCCCCAACCCAGCCGCAAATGCGGGCGAACCGTGGATCACGTCGTCGAGTTCTCCTTCTCTGCCGATCGACACCCCGATAGAATCGGTCAGGTCGGCAAACTTGCCTTTCTTTTCATATGCACTGATGAATGAGTTCGGCTTGTCGCTGTAGACGAGCTTCCATCCGCCTTTCTCGATCCCGCCCAGCGGCGCGTGCGTGCTGGTTCGCTGTACCCTTTCTTTCAAGAGCGTGGCCCAGTCATAGGGTGCAACATCGTTCAGCGTCCGAACAACGTCATCGAATGTGTACGGAACGACTTTCGGCGGGCCACTTTCGCCACCATGAAACCGGCGGCAGAAATCGTCCATGGAGCGCTGGCCCTTGGTCAGTTGCCGGATCGTGCTGTCGACCTCCAGCCAGATCACTTCGCCCTCGGGATAGTAGTCGAGCGAGCGCCGCCAGTTCTGCCATTGCGATCCCAGCATGCGCAGTGTCTGGACCGAGACGGCTGTGTCTTCCAGCGGCCGCCAGGTGCGTCCCGCGCGGTGATCAAGCATCGCCGCCGTCGCGGCGAGCGCATCACGATATTGCTCCGGCGTCCACAGACCGGAGCGCGCGGTGAGGACGTCGCCAAGATACTCAGTCAATCCTTCGTAGACCCACAACAGGTCGCCGATCATCGGCTCCTGGTAGTTCTTCGTCGCGAGTCCGGCGGGACGCCGGTATTTCCCATTCCACGAGTGCGTGAATTCGTGGGGGAGCAGTCCCGCGTCGAGCAAATGATCCTCCGGATCGAGCAGCGTGCGCTCGCCCGTGCTGTTGTCGCTGGACTCGTGGTGCTCCAGTCCGTGATGCCCGACTTGATCGCTGAGTGTGTAGAGGAAGTGGTACTGCCGGTAATGATGCGCACCGAACAGCGCGTCTGCCTCCGCCACAAGCTTGCGGTATGCGGCAATATCTTGTGGCGACATCGCGATATCAGATTCGGCGTCGCCCGCCAGGTCCAGGTAATGCGCGGGCATTTCGCCCGCGGGGACCAACTCAATCTCCTTGTAGTGAACACCGGCGATCAGCGGGGAATCCACCAGCGTAGTCATCGAAACGGGATTGAACTCTACTTCATTGCCGCTTGATCGTGCCGCAGTCAGCGCAGTTCCGTACTTCCATCCGTCTGGCAAGCGCGCCGAAGCCGCGACTCGGACGGCGTCGGAGGCCTGCCCGGCCGGATACAGCACCACCTGGTTCCAGTTGAGATCGAGAAGATTGCTTGAGGCGGCCGGCCCTCCGCCGCCGGCGCTGTCGGCAGAGATCAGATCGAAGCTGGCTTCCACCTCGCTGACACCGGCCGGCACGGTGACGTGGAAGGAATACATCTCCACTGGATCACGGTGCCAGGCCAGCTCCTGCCCACCAGCCCGAAAGTGCAATCCGGCCACGTTTGCGATCGGGCCACTTGGCCGATGATTGCCGGGAATCCACTTTGGATACGCAAACACGGCGTCGCCTGGGGAGACAGGAATCGTCATGACCGCGTGAAACAGATTGCGGGGCGCGTCGGTCAGGTCGACCGAAAGGTGAATCGCACTGTTGGGATCGGCGGCGAAGCAAGCGGCGGAAAGAAAAAGGCACAACAAAACAGATCGGCGCACGATAGAGGCTCTCCGGAAAAGCAAGCCGAGAGCTTAAAGGAGACGCGCCATGACGGGCAAGGGCGCGCTCGCCGGTTCTTCATGTGTCGGATCGAGAAATGTTATGTGCGAGAAAGCTTGTGGCGATACCGAACCAGCGCGCCGGCCAAACCAGTCGCGAACAGAATGATGGTGCTTGGCTCCGGGACTTCAGCAGGCGGTCCACCGCACTCCGCGCCGCTTCCCTTCTTCTTGTTGCCAGAAGATCCGGTGCCCGTGCTTGAGATCCCGCCAGTGCCGCTTCCCTTTTTCGTCTTCCCCGGCTCGCAAGTGGGCAGCGGGGGCGGATACAGCGAGAGCAGACCGCCGTTGTTGGCAATGAGTCCGTATGCAGGCACGGTAGGCCCGATGTAGGGCAAGCTCGGATGTGTCAGCGATGAATCGAAATTTACCGGATCCGGAATCGCCATGCCGCCATTCACTTTCATCGGCTCTTCCATCTTCGCGATCGATGGCTCGTGCGGCGACGTTTCCTGCTTGGCCGTTTCCGAAACCTGGTTGCCGCAGCGCGTGCGCACCGTCATCTTGCCGTCGGTAATTACTTTTTCGCCGCGATGGAGCATCACCTTCTTGGTGGTCCAGTAAACGTGGCCGGCGATGCGATACGAGACATAAACAGTGCGGTCGGCGGCCAGTTCCACCACGCGCGCGCGGCGAAAATCGAATCCGCGATAGTGCGATGCCAGCACCGGATCGCGCTCGAAAGCCTGCTCGAGCTCCTTGGGATCGTGTACGCCTCCAGGAACGAGCGAGTACGGATACACCGGGCGCATGGGCTTCGCGGGCAGCTCGCGGGAATCGGTGTCGAGAGTCGCGGCCAGTGCCAGGTCGCGGCGAACGTCGGCACTCTTCCACTGGGCCGGCGGATGCAAAATCAGCGACGAACGAAGGTACGAACTGAAGTCGAACGGAAGCAGAGCGGCCCCGGCTATTCCGCCAAGCACGAAGACCGTCGCAAGCAACATGCGACGGAGCAAACGATTGCGGCGGTGGCGGCGCGTGGAACGGCGGCGCCGTACGTGCACACGGGGGGCATTAGGGTCGTTCACAACCACTCCTACCTACAACTTTAGGGTCTGCTGGGTTTCGAAGCCGGGGGAATAGCTCCACCTGCTTCAGTGCAGTTACGATTCCACTCGTCTCAGCTTAATGGGACTGAAAATACAAGGGAATGGCTCGTAAGTGCCGAACACCATATCACAACAGTGAAGGCAATTGCACCGCGGATGGGACATTCTTTGGTCGGTTTCCCGTTTCGAACCAAGCTCTTAGCTTGCAGTCAATGCCATAGCCCCGATAAAATATCGTTTCCTTTAACTCAGCAGCACAAACTGGAGTTCACGTGAAGGCAAAGCCGCGGATTCTTGTGACCGGCGCGGGTGGATTCATCGGTCACCATCTGGTCAAGCGTTTGAAAAATGATGGATTTTGGGTGCGCGGGGTGGATCTCAAACCCGCCGACTACGAGGCAAGTCCTGCGGACGAGTTCGTCCTTCTCGACCTGCGCCTGTGGGAGAATTGCCTGAAGGCCACCAAGGACATTAACCAGGTCTATAACCTTGCGGCTGACATGGGCGGCATCGGCTACATCACTGCCAACCACGCCGACATCGCGCGCAATAACATTCTGATTAACACTCATATGATCGACGCCAGCCGGTTGAATGGCGCGTCACGTTTCCTGTTTTCGTCATCCGCTTGCGTCTATCCCCAGTATCGGCAGAAGGATCCAGATGTCACGCCCTTGAAGGAACTCGACGCGATTCCCGCCGATCCCGAGCCCGGCTATGGCTGGGAGAAGCTCTTTGCCGAAGAACTCTGTCGTTATTACAAAAAAGATTACGGCTTCGAGACGCGCATCGTCCGGTTTCATAACGTTTACGGACCCCTCGGAACCTACGAGGGCGGCAAGGAGAAAGCGCCCGCCGCGATTTCGCGCAAGGTCGCGCTGGCCGAAGACGGTGGCGAGATCGAAGTCTGGGGCGACGGCCAGCAGACCCGTTCGTTTATGTATGTGGACGACTGCGTCGAAGGCTTGATCCGCCTGATGGCCAGCGACTTTTCCCAGCCGTTGAATCTCGGAACTGACCGCCTGGTGACCATCAACGAATTGATCGATCTGGTCTCGGCGATCGCCGGCAAGAAGTTGAAAAAGCGTCACGACCCTTCCAAGCCGCAGGGCGTCCGCGGCCGTAATAGCGACAATACATTGTTAAACCAGGTGCTGGGATGGGAACCCGCTATCGATCTCGAGGAAGGACTCGGCATCACATATAAGTGGATCGAAAGTGAGTTGCGGAAAGCCGGGCGGCTTCCGGCCGTGGAAGCCAGGCAGATGGCAGGTTGAAGCGTCAAGTCTCGCCATCGAGCAGTTATGCTGCAGTGGAGTTCTCGGCAGTCGATTGATTCCCTTCAGTTCATGATCGGCAGTCAACGACCGAAATGCGTTCGAGGAGCGCCCATAGATTCCTGAGCAATGTCGGATTTTTCCCAAATCACGGTCGACGAGGTTCGCAATTACTGGGACCGCCGTCCCTGCAACATCCGCCACTCGACGAAGCCCGTCGGCACGCGCGAGTACTTCGACGAAGTCGAGGCGCGGAAGTATCTCGTGGAACCGCACATTCCGCGCTTCGCGCAATTCGAACGCTGGCGCGGAAAGAAAGTTCTCGAGATTGGCTGTGGCATCGGCACCGACACCGTGAACTTCGCCCGCAATGGCGCGCAAGTCACGGCGGTCGACCTGTCTCCGCAATCGCTGGAACTCGCTCGCAAGCGCGTGGAGGTTTATGGGTTGCAGGACCAGGTCCGCTTCTATTCCGGCAGTGCCGAAGAGCTGAGTTCACTCGTTCCGGTCGAACCCTACGACTTGATTTATTCCTTCGGCGTAATCCATCACACGCCGCATCCCGAGCGCGTGGTGGACCAGATGCGTCACTATGCCAAGCCCGGCACAACCGTCAAGCTGATGGTCTACTATCGGCATTCCTGGAAGGTCTTTTGGATCCTGATGGGCTACGGCAAAGGACAATTCTGGCGCCTCAAGGAACTCGTCGCCGAACACTCCGAGGCGCAAACCGGCTGCCCCGTCACTTATATCTACACACGCGAAGAAGGACGCAAGTTGATCGAATCCTCCGGCTTCAAGGCCACCGACATTTTTGTGGACCACATTTTCCCCTACCGTATTCCCCAGTACGTGAAGTATGAGTACGTCAAAGATTGGCCGTGGAGCTGGACTCCCAACCCCGCGTTCCACTGGATGGAGCGGCACTTTGGCTGGCACTTGTGCCTGACCGCTGAGGCCCGCCAATGAGCATCAAGGCTTGCGTGATTGGCCTGGGCAAACTGGGCTCGCCGCTCGCTGCGTGTCTGGCTGCCAAGGGCCTTACTGTCGTCGGCGTCGATAGCGATCCGCGAAAGATTGAAGCGATCAACCAAGGCAAAGCACCGGTGAATGAACCGGGCCTCGGCGAGATGATCGGCCAGGCGCAGGGGCGGCTGACGGCCACCTCCGACATACAGCAGGCCGTCGCGCAGACCGACATTACGTTCATCGTCGTTTCTACACCGAGCGATCCGGCCGGTGGATTTTCTCTTCGCTACGTGGAGCCGGTTTGTCAGGCCATTGCGCGGACGCTGGCGAAGAAAGCTGACTATCATCTCGTGTGCCTGACCAGCACGGTCATGCCCGGAACAACGGGCGGTCCGGTTCGCGAGATGCTCGAGAAGGCGAGCGGCAAGCGCGTGGGCGCGGATTTCGGCCTCTGCTACTCGCCGGAATTCATCGCGCTCGGCAGCGTGATTCGCGACTTCCTGAATCCTGACATGCTGTTGATTGGCGAGTCCGACACGCGGGCTGGCGACACGCTCGCGTCCCTGTACGCGCAGGTCTGCCAAAACAAGCCGGCGGTGGCGCGCATGGCGTTCGTGAACGCCGAGGTCACCAAGCTCGCGGTGAACACCTACGTCACCACCAAGATCAGCTACGCGAACATGCTGGCGCGCATCTGCGAGCGGCTGCCCGGAGCGAACGTGGACGTCATAACCTCGGCGCTCGGACTCGACACCAGAATTGGCCCGAAGTACCTCAAGGGTGCCGTGAGCTACGGCGGTCCCTGCTTTCCGCGCGATAATCTCGCCCTGGCGCAGCTGGCGCAGCAACTGGGCGTTCCACCCGATCTCGCGCAGACCGTCGATCGTTTCAACCGCTCGCAGATCTTGTGGCTCGCCGATCTGGTGCAGCACCGAACCGAAAAGACCGCCGGAATCCTGGGCCTCACCTACAAAGCTGGAACAGATGTGGTGGAACAGGCCGCTGGTTTTCTTCTGGCGAAAGAGCTCGCCTCGCGCGGTGTGCAGGTCGTCGCATTCGATCCTGCATACGGCAAGAATTCACCGCCGGTGTCTCATGAAAACCTGCGCTTCGCCAAGAACGCCGCCGAGTGTATCGAGTCCTCGGACGTCGTGGTTCTCGCCACGTCCTGGCCGGAGTTCGACTCGATCCCCCGCCAGCAATGGCTGAGCAGCAATCATCGACCGCGAACTATCATCGACTGCTGGCGCACCTTGAAATTCCTGCACGACGAGCCCGGCGTGCACTATCTCGGCCTCGGACTGGGCGAGGGCTTTGTATGAGCACGGCGTCATCAAGCGCAACGCTCACGCTCTTTGCAACGCCCAAGCGCTTTCAAGGCCACATCGGCACCATCCAGCGCAACGCAATCACGAGTTGGACGCGGCTCAATCCCAGGCCAGAGATTATTCTCTTCGGGACGGAAGAGGGCACTGCCGAAATCGCCCGCGCACTCGGCCTTCGGTACGTACCCAGCGTGAAGACCAACCAGTGGGGAACACCGCTCGTCAGCGACCTGTTCGGACAGGCCGAGGCGGTCAGCAGCGGCTCGGCTCTCTGCTACGTGAACGCTGACATCCTTTTATTCGACGACTTTCCGCAGGCAATCGCTCGCGTCTCGGCCTGGAGCGATCATTTCCTGATGGTGGGACGCCGCACCGATGTTGACATTACCGGGCCGGTCGATTTCGCCGGGGATTGGGACACGCAGATCCGCAGGCGCGCTCAGAGCGAGGGCAAGCTTCAGATCGCGCGCAGCGTCGACTACTTCGCGTTTTCTCGCGGACTGTATCCGGAGATGCCGGCCCTCGCCATCGGCCGATTCTGGTGGGACAACTGGCTCCTTTGGAAAGCGCGTTCGCTCGGCGCCAGGGTGGTCGATGCCTCCAAGGCCGTAATGGTGATCCATCAGAATCACGACTACTCGCACACGGCCTACGGCCCCAGCAAAGAAGAGATGATGGCCAGCGAAGAATGCATCCTGAACGCCCGCCTCACCTGCGAACAGAACCCCGGTGATTACGACGAAGGCTTCTTCTGGCGTTACGCGTATACGATCGACGATGCGACCTACAAGCTGACACCCGACGGAATTCGCACCAATCCTCGCCGCCTGTGGAAGCAATTCAAGCGTTACTCTTCGCGGCCGCTCGGGATGGTGAAGTTAGCTCGACGTGCCCTCTCTGCCACGCCTCGCCCCGCAACGCCCAAAAACGCTGTTCCGAGGAATTCGTAGATGGGCAGCGTGCAGCGTCTTTTCGGCAAGCTCGGCGGAAAGAAGAAATCCCAAGCGCCGACGCCTCTGGCCGAAGGACTTCCCTACCCTGTGCAGGTCCGGCGCCGAGTCTATGAGGAGGAACGCGTCCGCAAGCGCGGCGGACTCCAAGTGTTCGATACGCCGGAAGCCCTCGCGCTGAACGACGCGCGCATGACGCATCTCGAATCGCTCGGCCTCGGCCTGGCGGGCAAACGCGTTCTTGATGTCGGCGCCGGAGTTGGCCACCTCGCCGTGCGCCTGGAAAAGATGGGCTGCTCGGTCGTCTGCGTCGAGGGTCGCCCGGAAAACGTAGAGAGCCTGCGCCAACGGTATCCGCAATTTGAGGCGCACGTCGGAAACGTGCAAGCGGAGCCGCTCACGCACCGGCCAAGTAGACGTCGTCTTCTCCTACGGCTTGCTTTACCATCTCGAGAATCCCTTGCAGTCTCTGCGCAACATGGCCGCTGCCGGCAGCGACATGCTGCTCCTCGAGACGATCATCTGTGACCACAACCTGCCCATCGTCCGCATCGACGACGAAAGCAAAGACTTCAATCAGGCGCTGGCGGGGATCGCTTGCCGCCCGTCGCCACATTATGTCGTGTCGGCCTGAGTCGCGTCGGTTTCCCGTACGTCTACGCGCCTATCACTCCGCCGGTTCACGAAGACTTCCGCTTCGAATGGAAGAACAATCTCGACTGCTCCCGCGACGGTCACAATCTGCGCTGCATGTTTGTCGCTTCGCGCAAGGAACTCCACAACCCTAAACTGGTTTCGCTGTTGGCCGAGTAGCGGCGCGGTACACTCTTTCCCGTGGCGAGCACGCCTTCTTCCCAATCCGCCGCTAATTCCGGCCCTGACAGTCAAGCGTGGCCGACCATTTCCCTCGTCACGCCCGTCTTCAACTCGGCCCGCTACCTCGACACGACCATTCGCTCGGTCCTTAGCCAGAATTACCCAAATCTTGAGTACATCATTGTCGACGGCGGATCGACCGACGGCAGCGTCGACATCATCCGTGGCTACGAATCTAATCTCCATGCCTGGATCAGCGAGCCCGATCACGGCATGTACGACGCCATCAACAAAGGTTTCGCCCGCTCCTCCGGCGAATGTATGGGCTGGATCAGCGCGACCGATCTGCTGCATGCCGGATCATTGTTTGTTGTGGGCGGCGTCTTTCGAACGTTCCCCGAGGTTGAGTGGATTACCGGACGCCCCACCGGATTCAATGACGACGGCATGGCGGTGGAATTCCTGAAGCTGCGGCAGTGGTCCCGCTTCCCCTTCCTTGCGGGAGCGAATCGTTATATCCAGCAGGAGTCGACGTTCTGGCGGCGTAGTTTGTGGGATCGCGCCGGTGGCAGAGTCGACGACTCACGGCGCAGCGCCAGCGACTTCGAACTCTGGGTGCGCTTCTTCCGTTACGCGAAGCTTTATCCGGTCGACGCCCTGATCGGCGGCTTCCGCTCGCATCCCGACTCACTCGGCCTGCAGAATCTGGAAGAATGCCATAGCATCCAGGACGAGATTATCGAAAACGAGTTGGCGACGATGAAAGACGTCGACGCGATTCGCGCGTTTCGGGCCCTCGGCAAGCGCATGTTGCGCACACCCGCGTTAGAGAAGCTCTGGAGCAAGCTGGTGATCGGCGCGCTGCGGAAATGGCCCGGCGCAGGAGCCGCGCCCGTTATTCGTTATCGTCGCGATCGCTGGGTGATGGAAGCGCGTGTATAGGGCTTGCGTAGCGCCGGCATCTTGCCGGCATTTCTGAACCGCCAAGCTCTCTCTACTTGATCTTCGCGAAGTCCTCGACCACGAACACCTGTCCATGACGCTCGGCGATTCCAATGCCGACCGAATCCATGTCGCCATCAAGGATATTCGCCCGATGATTGGGCGACTTCATAAACTGTTCGTGCGCGCCTGCCGCACTCGTCGATTGCACAATGTTCTCTGAGATCCAGCTGAACCGCGCGCCCGCCTTGGTCGCGCGCGACGCCAGCGACGGCTCGCCCGGCAACGTGTGTGAGACCGAATCCTGCCGCGCCATCTCCTGCGCGTGCCGCTGAGCCGCATCGGCGAGCGCCTCATTCCAACGCAGCGCCGGTAAACCTTGCGCCCGGCGCTTATGATTCACTGAGTCCAACAAAACTCGCTCCGCGCCCGCAGAAGCCGGCTGCGCCCAGGCCGCAGAGAGCAGAACCAAACACACGAGCGATGCCAATACTGCTCGCAGATAAAGTGTTCGCATACTGTTTTGACCGTTCACGAAATACTAACCCGGTGCTCCCGAAATTGTTCCGACCGTCGGTCCCTGTACCACGGCGTATAATTCTGCCCTCATCGAGGCAAAGTCATGTCGTTAAGCCGTCGTGAATTTGCGCGCACCGTGGCTGGCGTTGCGGCCGGAACCATTCTTGCGGCTGCGGACGGGACGTCAGCGCCGATCCCTCCCGCAACCGAGCCGTTTCCGCTCTCCGTGATGCTCTGGACCATCTATCGCGATCTTCCCTTCGAACAACGCCTGGAAAAAGTCGCCCAGGCTGGCTACCACGCGGTCGAGTTGGTGGGCGAATTCAAAGACTGGTCTGATCAGGACTTCCGCAATGTCGACCGCAAGAAGCGCGAACTCAGCCTGACCTTCGACGCCACCTCCGGCCTTCACGCCAGCCTCTGCGATCCCTCGAAGCGAGATGAGTTTCTCTCCGAAGTGCGCGCGATCCTGCCCGTCATGGAAAAGTTGCAGTGCAACAGGCTGATTGTTCTGACTGGAAACAAGATCCCGGGCCTCTCGCCTCAGGAGCACCATGCGAGCTGCGTGGAAGGATTGAAGAAAGCCGCTGATTTGGCGGCCGCCAAAAATGTGCAGATACTGCTCGAGAACATCGACCCGGAGGAGAACCCGAAATATTTTCTGACTTCGGTCGCGGAGGGGTTTGAGATCGTTCGCGAAATCAACTCTCCGCACGTGAGGTTTCTCTACGACTTCTTTCACGAGCAGATCTCGGAGGGCAACCTGATCGAGAAGTTGGAGAAGAACATCGACTTCGTCGGGCTCGTGCACATCGCCGACGTCCCGGGCCGCCACGAGCCCGGGACCGGTGAAATCCACTACCCCAACATTTACCGGAAGCTCGCCCAGCTTAAGTACGATCGATACGTCGCGATGGAGTTCCTGCCGACCGGCGACCCCGTGACAAGCCTGAGCGCTGCGCGCGAAGAGGTGCTGAAGTCCGTCGCCTCGTGATGGATTGTCCGAATCCGAATTCGGCGGCTCTCAGACCCGGAAAAAGTCCCCACGCCAGCTCGTGATGGACTTCTTGATGTCCGCCTTGGAGAGCTGTTTCGCCAAAGCGGCCTGCACCAGCCCCGGCACCTCGGCATCGGAGGCGAACCGCAAAGCGATCAGCTGCCCCTCGCTCAACTCGCAGATCCGCGAACGCAACGGCTCGGCGATCAGCTCATTGAGGCGCAGCCGCTCTTCCAGCCGAATCAGCCGGTCCTGCACACGTAGTGCGTACATGCGCGCCCTCAGCGTGACGATCACCAGGGCAAGGCTCAGCAGCACAAGCCATGCGGAGAACCAATTGGGTCGCTGCGCCGCGTGAACGATGGCGGCGATGACGCTAAGCCCGACCACGGGCAGCGCAAAGAAATGAAACAATGGATCGAAACGGCGGTGAGTGGCGAGACTCTGCGGCGGAAGAGCGGGCATATCCATTTCTCCTCAGGGAAGGCGTGACCTTCGCAACTGTGAACACTCAGTAAGGGGCACTCAGGAAAAATAGTCAAACAGCCCCGCGACAGCGTCAAGCCAATCGCGGCCCGCGAGATGAGGTCGGACATTTCCCTTGCCGGATTTCCCGTAAGTTTTTGGAAACATGGTGGAGCTGACCGGGATCGAACCGGTGGCCTCCTCGTTGCGAACGAGGCGAGCAGCCATCCCGGCCACTTTGGATTCAATCGCTTAAGAGCATGCCTGTTCCATTAGTGTTCCAATAAATTCAACGACAGCGCGTCAGGTTTGCCTCACAAAAGACGTGGACGTTGCGGAGAGTAAGGAGCCTATGACTGCAGGGCACCCCAATTGCTGACGGTTCCGACCCAGCCTGAGATCGACAAGCTGGCCGAGGAACATCAGTCGCTCGAGAGACACTTCGTGAAAGCCGAGGGCGACCTGAAGGCCGCCGCGGCTTACAGTCGTCACTCGCAGGTTTCGGTATTGACTGCTAATACAACTCCGTCGTCGCCAAGCATCGCCAGGTCGCCCGCGATGTATTGCGGCACAAGATGAAAATCGGAGCGGCTCTGGTAAAGGCCGGCTACAGCGTGACCCAGTCGAAGAAAGGCATGGCGCTGATCCGCAAGCATCCCTCACTGGCCGAGGCCTTCCGCGAGGAAACCGCGAAGATCGAAGCGAGAACCCGCGCCCATAGAAGTGGACCATATTAAGCTGCGGGAAGCTTCAATTAAAAACAAAACGGCGATGGACGGTGCAGTCGGCTGCCTCAAGCGTGGAAGGCCGCTGGGCAGTTGAGCAGCAATTAAGGAAGAAAATCATCGAGCTTAGACAAATTTTGCCATCTGCCGTGTGATGTGGGTAGGCAAGGTAGTTTCTTGTAGATGGAAAATGAACCACGAGGGGCGCCGCCTTTACGAAGAACAGGGTCCAGCTCTTCTGGGCTATTGCCTGTGCTCTCCTTGGCGCTCGGGCATCTGTAAGTTCAGTTAAGCGATGAAGATTAGGGGGACGGCCATGAAGGTTTCCGACGTTTGCCTCATCGTCGTCACCCTCGAAGTCGACGCAAAAAAGTTACTCTTCCTGTTGCTTTCCGAAGACGGATCAGTAAACCGGCAGGGTAGTGGCACCCTGGGGAACAGGAATCCCGATCTCTTCATTGGCGTAACCGACCCGGCCATCTTCAAGGCGGTCAGGGCGCGTTTGACGGAGGCGATGCTGGAGCGCCTACTGGGACAGACCTTCGAACACGAGAATCCGCGTGGCGCCCCCTGCAAGCTGGACGTAAGATTCCAATTCAAGGACGGTACTTCAGGCGGCTTCATATTTTTGTACGGCTCCCAGTCACAAGGCCCGCCAAGCTACGTCGCCGATCTTGTAAGGGCGGCGGTGCGCCAAACCGACTCGTGGTATGAGGACTTCGAGCGAATCGCGCGGGAAGGCGACAACAAGCCGTAGGTTAGGTTCGCACGACGGTTGGCGCGACATTTAGGAAACAAAAAGGTGATGGACGAGCAGTCGGCTGGCCCAAGCGCGGAGTTCGCTGGCAGTTGAGCAGCAATTAAGGAAAAAAATCATCGAGCTTAGACAAATTTTGCCTTCTGCCGTGTGATATGAGCAGACAAAGCAGTTTCTTGTAGACGGGAAATGAACCACGAAGAGGTGCGCCGCCTTTACGAAGAACAGGGTCCAGCTTTTCTGGGCTATGCGTGTGCTCTCCTTGGCGTTCGGGCATCTGCTCAAGACGTTCTGCACACAGTCTTCCTCAAGCTCATGAACGAGAAAGAGACCATTTCTGATCCGGTGCCGTATGTCTACCGGGCACTACGAAACACCGCCCTCAATGTCCAACGGCAAGAATCCCGCCTGATACCGTTGGAGGACGAAGCAGCTTGGTTCGAACCCATAAGCTTAATGAGCGAAGTCGCCTTGGCAGTCCAAGAAGCTCTGCGCGCTCTCCCGAGCGAACAGCGAGAAGTAGTGGTGTTACATCTCTGGAGTGAAATGACGTTTGGTGAAATTGCTGCTCTGATTCGAATCCCGTCTGACACGGCGGCGTCCAGATACCGTTATGCCCTCTCCAAACTCCGAGAATTGCTCAGACCTTTAGAGGTGGCAGATGAACGAAACTGACGAGAAGAATTTCGAGCAGTTCTTGCGACAATTTCGGTTCCGGGCTCCTGCACCCCTTCCCGTCGAGAAGGGGGGCGCAGTTGTGCAATGGGGTCCGGCGAGCGCGCAATCGGTTTTTCCCATCGGCATCCTGATTGCGGATGACCACGAAATGTTCAGGGCCGGCTTGCGGCTCTTGCTGGAAGCTGAGCCTGGACTGAAGGTCATCGATGAAGCACGTGATGGTGCTGAAGCTGTGGAACGGGCGCGCCGGCTCAAGCCGGACATTCTTCTGCTGGACCTGTCTATGCCGAATCACCCGGGCTTTGAAGCCCTCAAAGACCTCGGCTCCGACCAGCCAAATGAAACACGGGTAATCCTGCTATCGGGGGAGGTGTCGAAGCGCCAGATCGTTGAGGCTCTGCAACTGGGGGCGCGGGGGGTCGTGCTCAAGGGCTCTCCCACTGAGATCTTACTCAAAGCCATTCAGACCGTCATGGCCGGCGGGTATTGGGTTGGGCGAGAGAAGGTCGCCAATCTGTTGCAATATTTGCGCGATCTTATGCAGAGCTCAGGCGAGGAGGTGCGGAGGAAAAGGTATGGCCTAACACCGCGCGAGTTAGAAATCGTCTCGGCGGTCGTGGCAGGCTATTCGAATAAAGAGATTGCTGAGCATCTCAAAATCAGCCAAGACACGGTGAAGCACCATCTCAGCAATATTTTCGATAAGACTGGAGTTTCTACGAGGGTGGAGCTCGCGCTGTTGGCCGTGAACCATAAGATGCCATTGACGGTCATCGTCTAGCCGATTGGCTCTAGACTTACTGCTGGGGTTGGCTTCCTTCTCGAAAGTGAGGCGCACCCTAGCAGGCCGAGAGGTTAACTATGAGCATTGGATTTAGAGTGCAAGACGGGTCCTAGCTATTCCGCAGAAACTTAACTGGACGATTCCAGATTCGTAGAAGGCCAAGAGCCGTCAGGCTGTGCGCGAAAAAGCTGGGCGATTATCCAAATGCGCTGCCGGCGCCCCGGCCGGTTGTTGGTCAGGAGGAAAGGTGCCCTCTAATCTCAAAATCGCAATAGCGGACGATCATCCGACGTTTCGGGGTGGCCTGCGGCGTTTGCTCGAAGCGGAACCCGACCTTCAAGTCATCGGGGAAGCGTCCAACGGAGAGGATGTCGTGCATAGGGTGCTCGAATTGAAACCAGACATTCTGCTGCTGGATGTTGCGATGCCGCCGCGGGATGGAATGCAGGTCTCTCGGCGGGGCGGCCTGGATGCCTTGCGCGATCTGAATGTTGCAACGCCAAAAACCAAGACGATTCTGTTCACCGCTGAGGTAGAGGCCCCGGAGATCGTCGAGGCGATACAGCAAGGAGCGCGCGGCGTCTTGCTTAAGAGCGCGGCAACGCAGCTGCTGATTGAGAGCATCAGGACAGTGATGGCCGGAGGCTATTGGGTGGGGACGCACAGTGTCCAGAATCTTGTGCCATATCTGCAGAGCAAGATCCTTGAGGCGGACAGGAGGAAGTTTGGGTTGACTCCAAGAGAGATTGAAATCGTCTCGGTTGTTGCAGCCGGATTGTCGAACAAAGAAATCGCTCAGACGTTGAAAATTGCCGACGATACCGTCAAGCACCACATGACTAATATATTTGACAAGCTTGGAGTGTCAACGCGTCTTGAGCTCGCTCTTTTCGCTTTCAACCAGAAGCTTCCCTTAAAGGATATTGTCTGATCCTTAGGGGCACCATTCACCATGGATGAACTACGGTTACCATCGGCTATCGAAAACAGTCAATGCGTGCTTGTGGCGGGTGCGGGTGGCGGCTTCGACGTATACGCCGGACTGCCCATCTACGAACGCCTAAGGTCACTGGGCAAGATGGTGTTTCTCGCTAATCTGTCGTTTGTCTCCCTCGAAAATACCAGCGCACAAGCATTGACACGAGCACTATACGCGGTAGAGCCGACCACGACCGGGCAAGAGTTGTATTTTCCTGAGCGCAGCTTGGCTCAGTTCCTTTCTCGGCGAGGAGAGAACGTCAGGGTTTATGCCTTCGAACAGCTAGGCGTTGCACCCATCCGAGAAGGATACGCACACCTAGTGCAATCGCTTGGCCTAGACGCGATTGTACTCGTCGATGGCGGCACGGACATCCTTCTCCGTGGCGACGAAGAAGGTCTTGGCACACCAGCCGAGGATATGGCGAGTCTTGCCGCAGTTGCAGCGATGAATGTGCCGACACGAATTGTCGCCTGCGTCGGGTTCGGTATCGACGCGTACCACGGGGTCTGCCACGCGAACTGGTTGGAGAATGTGGCAGCTTTGAACTCCGAAGGTGCGTTTCTCGGGGCTACAACTTTGCTCGAGCGCATGCCCGAAGTTCGTTTGTACCTCGAAGCCGTCAAGGCCGCAGAGATGACAACCTCGCACCCCAGCATCGTTAACGGAAGTATCGTGTCTGCGATCGAAGGACGCTTCGGTGATTATCACCGCAACCGGTGGACGCGTGGCAGCACGCTGTTTATCAACCCCCTCATGAGTCTCCTTTGGACATTCGACCTCGCCGCCGTAGCTCGGCAAAACTTCTACCTTGCACTCCTGGCAGATACAGAAACCGGCTGGGACGTTCATGTCGCAATTGGACGCTTCCGTGAAACCGTGCGCCGCCGTCCGCAGCAGACGATACCGCATTGAGTCTTTGCACTGGCATTTGAGACTGCCAACAAGTGTTTCATGCACGACCTGAACTCGGGGACACTGCACTCGGTAGCAGCATTACGGATATGGAATTGAATATGCGATCCTTCATTTCGGTTGAAAAACCACGAAAGATACAGGCGCACCCCCCTGCGAATGCCGCGCATTCTATAGCGCCTCAGAACCTGTTCTTGCCGCAACTTGGGGCCCCAATGGGTCCGGGCGAAGTTCGCCGCATTGAGCGATGGTTGGCCACCGCTCGACTTACCCTTGCAATTTCTGCACTGTTTGCCATCTGGATGGATCCCAGCCAGATTTCTTGGTGGGCGCATTGGCTACTGGGCGTCTATGTCATCCATGGCACCGTGGTCATGCTCCTGCTCCGTTTTCGCAAACACTCTACCCCGGCGTTTCGATCTCTTGTCCACGCTGCGGATTTGGTCTGGCCAGCCTTGATCTCCGTCTTCGCCATTGGGGCACGACATCCGTTCTTTCTTTTCTTTGTATTCGTGCTGGCCGCTGCCGCCTACCGATGGGGTCTGTGGGAGACAGTGGGTACAGCCGCTGCCTCCGTGATGCTGCTCTGGCTGGAGAGCGTTGCCGCACACCAGGGATTCTTTTCGTCAGTCGAAGGCTTCCTCCTCCGCCACCGTTGGCCCAAGCTGGGAATTGATGTGGTCGAACTTGAACCCAAACATCTGTTTATGCACTCCGTGTATCTGCTGGTGATGGGATGGTTGCTGGGCTACCTAGCGGAACAGCAAAAGCTGTTACGAGCAGAAGTAGAACGCGCACGTTTCGCAGACGCATTGCACGATGGCGCGTTGCAGTCGATGTACGCGGCGGCGATAAATCTCAAGGCGCTTCGCAACCAATCGGCTTCAAAGGTGGTTACCGTTGCGGAGGGCCTGCGCCAAATCCAAGACTTCCTGGAGGATGAAGCACAGAAGCTCCGCGAACTGATGCAGCGGATGAGACCGGTGGAGGTAGATTTCAAGAATCTGTGCGCTCAGCTTACGGAGCTTGTAGAGAGATCCAAGAACGAAACCGGCATTGCCGCCCGATTTGTCTGCGACTCCCCTGTGGCATATATGAGGCCGAGGGTCTGCGGCGCACTGGCCCGTATTGTTCAGGAAGGGCTGATGAATGTGCGGAAACACAGCCACGCACGCAACGTCGTGGTCCGGTTCGATCGCAGGGATGGCTATGTGCGACTCACCATCGAGGACGATGGTCGAGGCTTCCCGTTCTCAGGGCACTTCTCCCTAGCGCAACTGGAAGCGGAGAGGAAGGGCCCGCGGGTAATCAGGGAGTGCGTCCGTTTAATTAACGGCGATCTCACGATCGAATCGCATCGCGGAGAGGGTTCACGACTGGAGATCACGATTCGGGATCACTATCTCACATGGCTATTAACCCATCTCATCCGATAGAAACTGTCGTAGAAGATGAAAGCCTGGGCGGTCCTCGTGCGGGCAGATCCCGATCGTCGAAATTTGAGCGACGTCACTTTTGACGGAATGAATGCACCCGCCCGAAGGTTTTGGTCAAAGCAAGGTTTCACGCGTATCGGCAAGAGTAAAGAAATGATAAAAGCCATAAACGCCACCACCGAGTAAACCATACCAACCTTCGACTCAGCCCCGGTGACAGCGGGGCTGCGATGGAGGGTTGAGCAATGACACCGGAAGAATCCACCGAGAGTTTCACTGAGCAGGAATTTCGAATCATTTTCGCAGTATGTGGGGCTTGCGGAATACGCATATAGCCGAGCAGTGCGGGATTGGCGAAGACACTGTAAAGGTAGACATGTTCAGCATCTTCGACAAACTTGGTGTATCGACCCGAGCGGAGTTGTACTTGGTCGTCAGGGACGCATTAAACGCCGAACTGCGGCGTCGGCTCGGGCGGTGACAGCGGGGCTGCGATGGAGGGTTGAATATGGCAACAGCAGACGAAAGTTGCGACATCAGGTATCAACTAGATTGCGGGCGGTGGGTAACGGTAGAGGAGTGCTATATCAGCACATCCATGCTGGGATTCCTGGCGGGTAGCCCAGAAAATCCACGCGTTATACGTCGTGTCATTGAAAACCTCCCAGAGAGGATTCACCACCAATTTGGCTTCCCAGCGAAATGTAGTGGCGCAACGATGGACGAAGCAGCAAGGGTGATATGGGTAAATTCGTCTCCTGATGCGGATTATTTTTATATTAAACCTCTGCCTGAAGGGGAACCTTTGCCTACCTTCGTGTTCATGGTGTACTTGATCTCCAAGCCCATTTCAGACCTTCGCCATTCAAAGTTCCCAGACCTTTGCTATTACGACGGCTCAAAGCTCATTGTCTGTTGGCTGTCTGACGACATAACGACGGCGACCTTGCCTGAACTTATCAAGCGGGAAACCCGTGCTATTGAATGGAACAAGTACGGGGTAGATTTCGCGTTCTGAGAACGCCGCTCGAGAATCATGACAAGCATCGTCGACAAAGCTGGTCTAATCGAGTCGATGGGAAGTGTACGAGTTCGCCAAGGCCGCATTAAGCGGAGAACTGCGGCGTCGGAGAGGCGGTGAGGTTTATTGCCGGGCAAAACCCCCTACCAGCCCGATAGGGTTATGGGCTTAATCATGCTCGCGCCGCCGTGGATTCTAGCGCCCCTTGCGCCATTTGGTGCGCTGCGTTTGAAGTTTGCCGAGATGCTCTGGGTTGTTCGCCCTGTCTCTGAAATGGCTTTGGGAAATCTACGGGCAAGGCCGGGCAAAGCCGAAATGGGCAGGCTGGATTCTGTTCGCCTTCGTTCCCGTCTTAATGGAGATTGTGTTAGGGCAGATGGATTTGCTGATGCTGCTCGGCATTGCAGGCTTTCTGCGCTATCGCCGCTCGCAGCCGATCAGCACGAGAATTGCGTTCCTGCTTGCGTCTTGGCCGACCGCCGGATACAAGCAACGGCTTTTTACCACTTTGCGACGTTCTTGCACAAAGCTTTATTAAAGCACGGTAGGGGTGCCGGATCTCTGCAGATCTTGGGCATCGGAGGCCACCGGCCTTGGCTGCGAAAACCCGGGAAAATCAAAAGCGATGTTACCCCGATGTGACATCGTGCGTTTTCAATAAGGTATAGCAGTAGAATTTGTTAAAACTATTCGCTAAGTGCATATTTAGCGGGCCGATTTGGTGGAAAATGCGCCGGCCTTTTTGAAAGAAAGTGGGAAACTGACATTGGAGGAGCAAACGACATGAGGGGCAGAAAGCCTAACCCGATTCAGCGAAAGATCATCGAAGGTGATGCCTCGAAGCGTGGAGTCAGGAAGCTCGATGAGCAGCTCAAGGCCTTGCCTAACGCGCAACGTGGCTTGCCGGATCCGCCTCGACATCTGAGCCGAGTCGCGCGCGAGCAGTGGAAGATCTGGAAGCGTGATCTGGAGCTGATGGGAGCGGATTACCACGCTGACGCCGCGGTACTCGAAGGCGCATGCGTGAATTATGCGCGAGCGGTCGCGGCAGATGTGACCTTGCGGCGCTGCGCGCAGATCAAAGAGCCCATTCGCAACCGCTCGACCGGAAAAATCGTCGGGCATCGGCTGAAAAATCATCCGGCGACGGCGGTGTCCAACACATGTTGGTCGCAAGTGCGCTCATTTTGCTCCGAGTTGGGACTCTCGGTAGTATCCCGCCAGCGCTTATCACTGGAATGTCCCGACAATGGCATGGATGATCTGATGAAACTGCTTTCCTGTCCGCGCGAGCGCAAGACGCCTCCTCCGACGATGTGACTATGGTTGGTGGCACAAAGTCGAGAGCGGATTGTTCTGAGTCTCGAAGCTGGGCGCGCGGTCCGGCCATCGCCCGCTGGATGTCAATCTGCAGGCAAGGGACGCAACAGCCCATGGTCGATCAGTACCCGAAAGTGACTCGACACGCTCGCGGCCATCGCACGGTCGCGAACGAGCAAGCCAATTTCGATGTTCCGGTCGAGCGCAGACTCAGTCAGGTTCGCAGAGGTCACGAAAACTACCTCATCGTCGACAACCACAGCCTTGGCGTGTAGGACACCTATTGGCCCTTCCGGCTCCAGCGCACGGGGGTCATAGAACACGCTTGGTCGACATAACCCCGGCCAATCCTCAGACCAGAATCGGTCTGCGAACCTACGCACGACCTGGTCCGCCGCCGTGGTGTCGCCCCGCTTGCGTTGGATGTTCAGCAACAGCGTGACTCGGAGGTCGGCCCTCTCGTCCATGCGGCGCGCCAGAACCTGGAACGCTCTCGGTCCATCGAAATAAGCGTATGTGCTTGCAAAGAGCGAGTGCTCGGCAGAGCTAAGTAGTTCTTCGTACACCCGCCGCGTGTCGCGAGCGTGCAACCCTGGGACTTCTGGTCCCGACCAGACGAGATCTGGCTTCAGCGCATGGCACATCGCCTCTTCGACCCCACGAATCCACGCGGCGGCTGCCGGCCCAGAGATTCCTGTCCGCTCAAGTTCGGACAGGCCGCGGACAACTTTGTCATTGCTTTCTCCAAGTCCTAGGATCGACCGCAGTGAAGTTGCGGTACATGGCGTCGGCAGAAGCCCGGACTCGAGGGCACTTGCGAGGCGCGTGCGCTCGTGAGCCGGAAGCTCGAAGATGCTATTGATCATGGGTGCCCCTGGAAGAATGCCGCGTTCGCGAGGCCCAGCACGGGCACCAATAGTGTCCGGTCCAGGTAGTCGTTGTGGATTTCGCACGAGTTCTCAGCAACCAGCGCGCAGCCATGGCACGCGGCGCCGTGAAGCCAACGCTCATCCATGCTCGCTCCCGGCGCATGTTGGGCACAGATCGGATCGTTGGAGCACAGTGCGCTCATCCTCAACGCATAACTGAGGTGGTCCTCTAGATGGCGTGCTTCCTGTACGAGACCGCCGAGCGTGCCTTCTGCATCAGGGCTCCCCGTGTAGAGCAGCACCCCGAATCGCTTCGTTTCGTCGTCGGCGTATACCCGTTCCCGGATTGAACTCGCTGGATACCCGCAGCGCATGGCTAGCGACTGGATTAGGACATGCGAGAGTGTGTGTAATAAGACGAACGGTCCACCTGGGAACGGACGCTGCATCTTGCGGTAATTCATCCAGCGCTGGTGACCCTTGATGAGGTCGTCGAGACGGCGCTGGACCCCCACTCGCGATAACCAGTTCTTCACTGCGCTCGCACGAAGTTGGATGAACAGCCCTTCGCCCCAGTTCTCCACCGCTGGAAACCACGAGGGCTCCAAAGCTATCTGCGCCCGTTCTACGTCGGTTTCAAATTCCCCGTTAATGTCTGGTGTGATAGCCTCCAGCCGCGTGAAACCGACCAAGGCAAGGACTTCGCGCAAGCGGTGGAGTTGGATAACGGACTCGATTCCGTCAAACCGCTTGGAGCGTCGCCAAATCTTCTCTGGCAACTTACGCGCATGAAAATTCGGATCGACGGGTACGTCGTCACCAAAGCCTTCGGGAGCAGCGAGCAGCGCATCAAGTTCCACCTGCTTCACAGGCTTTTCGTCCGCTCTTCCATCTTTCATAGCTCGGGTGGCTTCAATGACCTCTTCATCTGAGAAGGCTGCCAGCTTTTCTGCTATTTTTGGCTTCTTCTTAAGAAACGCAAGGTCAGTTACACCATCCACAATCTGCAAGTCATCCCAGAGATCCGCCACAACTTTTTCCACGGTTGTCCCGCGATCTGGTAGTGACAATACGCTCACTACCTGGGGGAAGTAGGCATTCGACGCAGTACGAATCAGTAGACGGCTAGGAATCTTGCAATCCTCGCTCGTGTTCTTACCTAGCCAAGGCCGCGTTCCTCGGCACGTGCCCAATAGATTGAGCTCACGCTGTGTGGCGTCATAGAGGCTACGCGACTTCCCGCACTCACACCGCGCGACAAGGTCGGCAAGGTCGCCGCTCGTCCCACGCTCGTCGAGCCAGAGCTGCCGGCGGCAGCTGTCGGTAATACCATGAATATAAGTCTGCCAATCGAGATCATCAACGTGGCCCCTCGGACAGGCTCTTACGAATCGGGTAGCTACCACAGGACGCCCGTCAAACCGCCCCCTGTCGTCGAGGGCCTTGCGATGGACCAAGCGACGGGATCTCTCGCGCCCTTCACTGCCACTCAGCTCCTGCACGACGAACCATTCAGGGAAGCGCCAGGCACCAATTCCCAGGATCGGTTTGCTCGGATCGTCCGAATCAGGAGGGGGCGCAAACAGCCTAGGTGTCACAACGCCCGTCATGATCTGGAGCTTGTTTGTGAGCCGAGGTTCAATGATCTGGTCCAGGTTGCTCGTCTTCGGCCACGTATCAAGCCCGCCAACGATCGCCGAGTGCTTTGGAAGATCAATGAGCGCTCCAGGCCCATAAGTGTTTATGACCTGGCTACGACGGATCTGCCCTTGCGCCTTGTGGCCCATCAACGGTCCTCCACCCCAGCGCCGCTCAAGTCCTTGAGAAAGAGGTTCACCTCTGGTTCTACGTCCCTTAGAGAACGGTTAGCACGGAATTTGCGATGATGCTCAGTCTCGAAATCCTCGTCGAGAATCTCTCGTAGCAGAGGCCGAGGCTGTTTTAGTTCGTACCTCTGATATTGCACAGCGACTCCAGCCTTGTGGTAGTCATCGAAAATCTTTTGCCACGAATCCAGCAGATCCACGATCCGATTCTGCACACTGCGCAGCCGCTCTTCGCGCTCATCTTCACTTGCAAGTGGTTGCTGGCGGATACGATTAAGAAAGGCATCAAGAAGCTGACGTTCGAGCGTCGCGCGGACCTTAGCAAGCGCCTCCACACCCAATGGTGGAGTGAGATCGGGTTGGGCGTGACGTGCCAGAGCCACCAGGGCGCCGGCAAAGCCTCGGTCCAGTGCTCGCGCGGAAAATGGGGTGATACTCGAAACCTCTACGGACCGGTAGAAAGTTTCGTGGTAGTGTCGGAAGCGCTCGTAATGAGATCGGTCACGCGGTTTGTGGATGTTAAGAAGCGTGACCACGAGCCCGGGCTTGGTGTCATCACGACCCACGCGGCTGGTTGCTTGGATATATTCAGCATGCGTCTTTGGTTGGCCGAGAACGACCATTAGGCCGAGCCGTGGGATGTCCAATCCAACGGAGATCATGTTTGTGGCGATCGCGCAGTCTACACGTTGCGGTTCGTAAAACTTGCACTCCAGCCTTCGCCTTGCATCAGCAACTTTGTCCGTCGAGACACGCGATGTGAGTTCAAGCACTTCACTGAAAGTTTTGCGGTCGCGGAATAACCCCCGTTCTTCCCCGATTCTCTTCCGGGCTCCGTAACCCTTGACCGTATTCTGTACCTCCTCTTCCAGGATTCGACGTGCCCCACCCAGTTCACGCAGAGCATTGAAGTAGCCCAGCACCGTCATGTATGGGTCGGCAGGATTGTTCACGTTCTTCTGACCGTCCGCGTCACGGTAGGCGGACTCGGCAGCACCCATGAGCGCGAGCCATGCCTTCCGCATCACCATCTTTGGGCTCCGCCCCTGAGGCGCGACACCCACATATAAGCGGGCCGGAATCTCGGATGCTGGGGCGGTTCGCGCGAAGAACGAATTTCTACGGTCAGCTCCTGGCGGCGGGAAAACCTGCGTCAGTGGGCGCGCAAAGAGAGCCTGAATCTGGTCGTGTGCCCTGCGGACGGTCGCGGTCGAGGCCACAATCTTGGGCCGTACCTTTCGACCATCCATCTCACGCAAACAGAGCGCCTCGATCGCGGTCTCATACAGCCCCGCCATGGTGCCGAGGGGACCCGAGATTAGGTGCAACTCGTCCTGAATCACGAGATCGGGCGGAGGAAGAGAGGCCGCGAACCGTGTTCCTTTACCCGGTTCTGCAGGCCCATAGAATCCCATCTTGTCATGCCGCTCTGCGCAGCCGAGGAGCGATCCAGCCTGACCTACCCATGGGAGCGCCGCGAATTTATCTACCGTCGCAATGAGGAATGCCGGAAGGCGCCGATAGAGTGGTTCGTCCACAGCAACAATGGGGAGCGCTCTATCGCGCGTAAAGTCACATTCAAAATTGGTACAGACGATGCGCAACTCGGTCGGGTGGTCGTCGTTTGGGAGGAGCGCAAAGGAATCGGGTCCAAAGCCCGTTCCGCACCACGGGCAATTCTCGAGCGGTATGGGAGACGGTTTGCTCTTTGGGTCGGCTTTGAACTGGCGTACTTTGGATCGAGCCGAATCCGAGCGCCCATCCCCTTTTGAACCGAGAATGTTCGGCGTCGCGGCCTTTCCAACCCAAAGACCGATCTCAAAGGGCCACTCACCATAACGGCCGTGGTTATTCTCGCGCTCGAGCTCTAACGCGCACACCAGGCCAGCGGCTCGCGCAAGCTGATCTAACGTCAAAAGGCGCAACGTGTACCGCATGATCACGCTCACGCCTGCACCCGCTAAACCTTTCTCACCAGGGTGCCGCAGCCTCCGCAGCACCATCGCAAAAGCCGCAAGTCCTAAGTACGCTTCTGTCTTACCGCCACCGGTTGGGAAAAAGAGCAGGTCAACTGTCTCGCGATTTGGATCGCGAGGATCAGCTAGACCTGAGAGGTTCAGTAGGATGAACGCGAGCTGGAATGCGCGCCAACGAGGCTTTTCGATCTTCAGCCGTTTCTTAAGCGCGCGTGCAACAGCTCGGTTCGCTACGCGAAAAGCGTCGAGCGCGTCCGCGTCCTTCGCCAGTACGGCAACGCCACGCTCGATCCGCCCTGCGGCTATACCGGCAAAGCGTAACAATTCCTCGGCCGTTTCGCGTCGCGTACCTTTGAGAGCTACAATTTCTTTTCTTTGTACTTCAATCCATTCGCGGTATTGCGATACCAAAGCTTGCAGAGACGATTCAGCCGTGGCACCGTCGGTCAGCGCTCCGAGAGTCTCCATTGAGAGCTCGACTCCCGGCACGTCGACCGTGATCGTCTTTTCGACCTCAGCGCTAGGGATCCACGCAGTGCGGAGCAGATGGCAAGCGTCATCAACCAGCTCCCACTCAACCGAGACACCATGGCCAGTCGCGTATTCAGGCGTGTCTGCATAGTGTAGATCCGCCACCTGCTCGTCCCACTCAGCCGCCCACGCGCCGCGCAGGTCCGGTCGCGGTACGAAAGGACGGTCACCTCGCACCTCGACCTCAGGCTGGAACACGTAGGCGAGGTCTGGTTCTCCCTGTCCTGGCACGATCGGTGCACGATGGTTCACGAGAAAGACTGACACGGAGCGTGTCCCCTGGGGAATGTGCCCAACCAGATCGCCACCGGCAATCTGCCGCTCCGAGATGTGAAGCTGAAGGCCACTGGAACTGGGGACATCGTGCACCGTCGGGTTGCTCTCCCTGTTTAGCGGCACGACTACTGTCTCATCGTTCGGATGTCGTTGCCAGACAGATAAGGGCTTGCCCTCAGTGGCTTCGATTTCTACCTGAGTGTAGTCACCCCAGCTCACGGTCACAGAAATCGTGTGTGCATCAACTGGCACAAGGAAGCTCAATCCCATCGAAGACGGAAAGAAACCTTTCTTGGCCGCCTTGCGCTCATCGTTGGACTCTTCGGGGAGAGCTGCTGACTCGGGGACCAGCTCAAAGTCTTCGTCTTCGTCCGCGTCCGCGCTCTTCTCAGGTGGCGTGCCCGACGGGATCAGAAAGCCGGCCAGATACCAGTTTGACGGACGCACCCAGCCCGGCAGTCGCTCTTCGGTGAGCGCATGATCTTTCCAGGGCCCAACCAAGTCGAGCTTCAGGGCCTCAACGAGCCTGGTGCGCACCTCCAGCGGGCTTACAGGTGTAACGCTATCGACTGGAGTCATCATCGGTGTGGTCATCAGAAGAGACCTCCTGCCTCCGCCGTTTTGGTCGAGGGCTTTTTCCCCGCCTTTTCACGCTTCTTCGAGGCGGCGCCGCCGGAATGCTTCTCCTCCTCCGCGCGCTCGGCGTTGAGCTCGAGGAGCCGCGCCAGCACCTCATCGCGGACCTCGTCGGGCCAACGGTAGCGCCAGGGCTTCTTCTTGTCCGCCCATTCCTCTTCGTCGATTTCGTAATCGAGGAGGAACTCGCAGTCGGGCGTGATGTCGCTCCAGCCGTATGCGTCGAGCACACAACGGTCCATGGTCGCGTGCAGATTGCGGAGCTTCAGGATTTCAGGATCGCGTTCGTCGGGATTGTGAAAGCGATTGTATGTCTTAGTTAGGCCTTCGTTGTTGCGAACCATGAGTGCTGCCCGAAAGTCGAAGTAGGTCTTCCCGCTGGCTTCGAGTGCAGGTTCCGTCGTCCAGCCTTGCGCGAAAGGAAAGGTCTCGAAACAACTCGACGGGGAGTACTGCAGATCGTCCTTTAGTGTGTTGCTAAGAAACCTCACCCAGATTTCGTGAATGCGACTCTGCAACAGTGCATAGGCGCTAAAGGTGCTAAGTGCGAAAGCGACTATATTCTCACTGAAGACACGGTTTGCTGGCAGGAAGGTGAATCCGAAGCTATTACTCGTTCGGGCAATCATCAACACCTGCTTCCGACCGGCGATCGCTGCGAAGAGAGCCGGTGTGTAACGCCCGAACTGCCACCAATACTCCTTGCGCCTTCTACCGTCCGGGTTGTTAGCGAGCTTTATCCGCTCCGGCTTGACCTTTTCCTCAACGATTTCCATCAGATCGCCCCAAGAACGTGCCTCCGCTTCACTTCTTTCGCCGAAGTTGATTACGTACCGATGGTAAGCATGGGTGGGGCTGGTGTTAATCTCCTCGCCGCCGATATAGGGAAAAATCACCTCTTGGTTCCGGGGGTTTTTCTCAATGAGTTGTCGCATTCGAGAAAGTGACGTGGCAATACCTTTAGGGTCTGTATCATCGAAGGTAAAACCTTGGCCGTAAGACCTTCGTTCCGAGAAAGCTAAGACCGCTATTTACTCGTAACACGGCAGGGTTTTCGTGACCACCGCGATGGAAGAGGAAGGCGGTGATAGCCCCCGTCCTCAGGTCATCTAGGCGCTTCGGTCCGGAGAATTTTCCCTTAGTCACGTGCACAACACTTACGACTACGGCGGCGAGGCCGGGCCATTTTACGCGCTTCCGTGCGGCGAAAATCTCGCCACCGTGCTGGCAGATCCAGCGTAGACCTGTTGTACGGGTGTCGCCTTGCCCAATAGTGTTAGTGGCTATAAGGCCGAAGGTCCCACCCTTGCGCAGCAAATCGAAGCCGCGGCGGAAAAAATGCGCGACCAAATCCCCGTTGCCGTGCGTCTCTTCGTGCTGGTGAACAAGCCAGTGTAGGTAGGGATACCCGAGGTTTGACGAGATCTTCGCACCCTTCATGAAAGGAGGATTGCCCACGATCGCATCGAACCCGGGCTCTGTCCTCTCGAACACCTCTGGGAACTCGATTTCCCAGTGAAACGGCACGAACGAGTTCTCCGCGTGTCGTCGTTCGTACAACCATCCCCGATAGCGTTCAACCTGATCACTCAGGACCGTGCTCGCGTATTCGCTTCGTTTAGCTTCTCGCTCGTTAGGCTTGTCACTGGAGAAGAACGCTGCCACAACAAGGTCACCGAGGAGTCGCACCTTACTTAACTCGAACTGTGCCTTATCCCACAGGGTAGCTCTCTGCTGATCCGATACACTCTCGTCTGCTTCGCGGATCCGCTGGCGCAGCTCCGTTACGTTTGCGATGTGATCCTTAGCCCTGACGGCCTCTATGACAGCCTGTGGGTGCCAGTTGAGCCCTTGAATCTGGGCGATGGAAAGACCCACGAGGGAGTCGCCGTGTCGCAACGCATGGTCCAGAAAGGTCAGAGCATGATCCTTAGCCAGTGTTACAAGCCAAAGCGAGACCTTGGCTAGGTCTACCGCGACAGGGTTCTTCTCAATGCCGTACAGGCAGCGTTGCCCAATGAGTCTTCGCGCGAAGATTACTTCATCTTCATCAGGCGGAATGGAGGGAGCACCACCGTGAGCGTGCCAAGCCTCGACCAGTGCGTCCCCGAGCTGACGACAGGCTTCGACCAAGAATGCCCCCGAACCCATTGCGGGATCGCAAACCTTGAGGTCTAGGATCTGCGCAGGCAGGGGCGGTTGTCCATCTTTCCCGCGCAGGCGGGCAAGGATTGGTTCGAGTGTCGTGCGCACGATCGGTTCTGTAAGTGCGCGAGGTGTGTAATGCGAGCCCGATCGACGCCGCTCTTCGCTAGGCTGTAATACCATCGCGCCCTTTGGAACGATGTCAGGTGTGGCGGCGAGGTCGACTATTGACAGTAGAGCCGCGTGTAGATCTTCGATTGATTTGGCCTCAGCCGTTGCCTTTTTCACTGTGTCCGACAATTTCCTGTCGGCACGTTCCTGAATCCACTTGTCGCGTTTAGCGCCGGGCTCTGCCAGGAGCAATTCCAAGTCTATTGCAGTCGGCGCACCTTGCTTCTTGTCAGCTCTAATCGCTACGGACCGGCCACTCGTAGTCTCAAGACGGAAGCCCATCATCGTTTCGTAGACCGAGCCGACTTGTTCTACGTCTAGTGCGCGATACGAGATGCGTTCACCGTCGAGGACTAGAAGTTTTTCGAGCGCACGGTAAATCGTGCCATCAGGAACCAAAGGGGGAACGATCCTCTCGTTCAGACGACTTGCGTCGCCAGAGCGGCGACCTTCAAGGAACGTAAAGCGGTCAGGGTCGAACAGGGCTCCGTGGCGTTTCGGAAGTCGCATTGAGCCGGACTCTGCCCCGTCATGGATCATACGGAAAAGGACTAGAAGTTGCGCCCACGCGCCGAAACGCTGATCCATGGTGTCCGGGAACAGGGCGGCATCTTCCCGTAAGCGCTCATAGAGGCCGGCGAGCGAGTAATAGCGGAGGAAGGTTTCATCCTCGGGCAGCATATCCCGCTCTTCGGCGTAAAGAAGGAAGACCAGGCGAAGGATGACGGTAAGCAACGCACGATAGACCTCGTCAGGATGCTCGGCAAGTGGTTGGTGTAGCAACTCGCCTTTCGAAGCATCGTGAGCCGCCTGGAATCCGCGCAACAGTTCATAGAGCGCATGCAACACCTGCTCGGCCAGGCGTTCGCTGACCTCATTCTGGAACTTGCGACTGTCCTCAAGAAGAGCGGCGAGTCTCTGCGCTTGCGGCAGGCTCAAGAGACGTGCCTGGCCGAGAAGCAAGCGCAGCGCGGTCGAAATAGGCCGTCCTGCTGTCTCGGCCATGTCCGCGACACGGAAGTCGAGCCAGCCAGAGCTCTCGCCGCGCGGCGCCGATATTAGGCGCAAGGTGCGTCCGTTGAAGAGCAGCCCCGCAGGAACCTGAGTTTGGCGAAGGAGCCTTTCCATGCGGCTGTGGGGCGATGCCTCAAGCCCACCGCGCCCACCAACTACACGGTCGAGGTCTTGGCCGGGCTCCAGAATTTGTACTAACAGTTGCCACCCAGGTGCACCGTCCTTCGGCTCAAGCTCGCGCACAGCTAGGTCAGGACGGAGCGTATCTTCGTAGTTCGGTACAGGAACCTCAAGTTCCGACGGGATAAAGTTCTCGGCGGTGCCCGCGTAGCCCTTGGGCGAGAAATTCCAGCCGAGAACGGATTCCGCGAACACTCGAAAGTCAGGTACGTGCGGGACCGGACCTTCCTTCGGCTCGAATATTCGTTCCTGAATACACTCGCGCAACAACCGTTGCCCATCCGTGTCACGCCGGTCAAGAATAGCCCCCGCGCGTACCAAAGCTGGTGCTGAGACCACGAGTCCTGTTGGTCGGACGAAGCCGATCCACTCAAGATGCGCCAAGATTTCTGGGTCGCGCTTGGCCATACTTAGTTGGTCTCCGGCCAAAGGTACACGATCCCGATCGGTTCGACGCGCCTCGCGCGAACTTCATAGAACCGGCGAATCCGCTGCGGCTCTCGCTCGAGATCGCGGTCGAATTGCTCGAGGCGGGCGCGCCAGGAACGCACGTTCATTTCAAGCTGTCGTTTGGCCTCCTCCACTTCTCGTTTCGCCACTTCGAGGCGCTGTTTTACCTCTGCTCGCCGCGGTTTGTCTTCCTCGAACAACAATTCTTGTTTGAGCTTCTGTTCCTCCCGGTCCAACCGCGTCGCGTCTTCAAGCTCACCCCTGTCGCTTTTCCCAAGCTCCTCCAAAACCCGCTCTCGCTGGTGAGTCAGGATGTCCCGTAGGTCCTTCGCCTCCCGCTCTCCGCGCGTCTCGAGTTTGTCGATGGCGACCTCCGCCAACTCTCCGGCACGCGGTTCAAGCTGGGGCAGAAGTTCTTCGATGTCGCGCGGAGCCGAGGCAAGGAGTTTTCGTTGAATCGCCTCCCCTGGCACGCGGCGTAATTCCGCGAGCGAACGCTCGAGGAGTTCGAGAGTCTTCTCTTCTGCTTTCGCCGCATAGGTAGTGAGCGGCTCCTTGCGTTGGGAGGGTTCCAGCCAGCGGGCGGCCACCGGAACCAGTTCTTCGTGAAGCCGCTCTGCGCCTCGGCCGTAGAGAGAGAGACGGCCGAGCAGAATCACGCGGGGGATTGAGTCCGCGGCTTGCGCAAGGCAGGCACGCGACAGGTCGTGATATATGAACCCCTGAGAACGAAAGCGGGCCAGCAGTCGTTGAGCCACCCGTTGCTCCAGGTGCAGGTGGACCGTGTCCTGGGTGAGTACGCCGACGTCCTCAAAGACGACAGGCCGGATGGGAGCTTCGCGACGCCAGTCAGCGATCTTCTGGTTCTGTTTGCGCGGAACCCGGAGAGTGTCCAGAGTTGCGATCCAGCTCGCATCGGCTTTCGCGCGCCGGTCGAGCGGTGGGAAGGTCCATACTCTTCGGCCGTCTTCGTCCCTCGTCTCGATGAGTGGCTCGGCGCCCAAGAGGTTTAGCGAGCAAGAAAGCGCGTCACGGAACGGCGCTGGTTCGAAGCCAGTCCAGGTTCGAGACACCTCGAGCAGCCCCCGGCACCGCTCGATCTGCGCTTTTAGTGCTTCCTGACGTTCACGCGCGGTCTCGAGCTCTTCGGTGACGAAGCGTTTCTTGTCGGCGTCAATGTCTGCCTCTTCGATCTCGCGCACCAACTGGTCGATATCGCGGTGTCGTATGCCTTGCCCTAACCGACGCTCGATGTCGTCGTCGATAACTTTCGATAGGCTGCCGAGCTCTTTCTTGATCGTTTCCGTCTTTCTGACAAGCACTTCGAGTACGCGATCCTCGACGCGCTGGGGCAAGACAAAGTAGTGGCAACGAACCTCTGAGGCAGGCTGGAGCTTCCGGTCGATGCGACCATTTCGCTGCTCGATACGGCCAGGGTTCCAGGGCAAATCGAAGTGGAAGAGATCCGTGCAGTGGGCCTGGAAATTCAAACCTTCGCGTGCAGCGTCGGTTGCAAGCAGGATGCGCAACGGGTCCTTGGCTGGATCGATGTTAAAGCGCCGCTGGATTTCCTTTCGCTGTGCTCCACTCGTGAGGCCGTCGATCACCTCGATGCGTTTGTCAGCACCGTCGGTGCCTTCAATGGCCTGTTCGAGGATGGTCTTCAGATAGCGTTTTGTACCTTCGCGGTTTTCAGTAAAGATCAAGACCCGTCGGTTGTTCCATTTCGGAGATGCGCCTTTCGGTTTCTCGCCAAAGGGCGGCAGCTCTGCACACAGATTCTCGCGGATCCAGTCGATCAATCGTCGAGTCTTGGCATCAGGCAGGTGACGTGTTCTCTCGGCGATCGCCTGCATTTGGTCCAGGACTGCCTGTTCGCGTCGCCACAACGTTTCTGCTCTTGCATCTCGCGGGAAGTCGGCTTCCGCCATTACCGTCGCAGCTTCGATCTGGGTCTTCTCATCCGCTTCGAGCTCCTCGGGAGTCCACTCGCCCCGTTCGTCGTCAGCGTTGGGCGAAGCGGTAAAGAGATTGACTTCCCCGATTCTGACTTTTGTACTGGTGGCAGTGGGCGTTCGCCCTTTCTCCCACTGTTTCTCTACGGTAGTCCGATGCACCCTGAGGCTGCGAGCAAACGCGTCGATTGACGAAAGCAGCCGCTGCTGGAGACCAACAACGAGCAGCCCCGCAGCCGCCTGCGCGCGGCGTGTGGCACTAGCAAAGCGCTCTTCACGGGCGGTTCGGTACTCGTCGAGCAGACGCGACAGAAGTAGCTCGGGTGCATCCTCGGGTAGTCCTACGATGGGCACGCGGGCAACTTTGCGTTTTGGGAAACCGCCCTGGACCTCGCAGATGTCCTCTTTAAGTCGGCGGACCATCACTTCGTCCAACGCCTTCTTGCCCCGCACAGGAACGCCGCGAGTGAAGCGATAGGGATCGAGCAGCTCTAAAAGCGTAGAGAAACTGTTCGAGTGTCCGTTATGTGGTGTTGCTGACAGGAACAGCCGGTGTTCGAATCTCCCGCTGAGATCGCGCACGGCGCGCGTAAACTTTGTCTCGATGCCGTACCGCCCCCCACTCGATGGCGCCGCATGGTGCGCTTCGTCGAGGATTAGAAGGCTGCCGGGAAGGAGTGGACCGAGCCACTCTCGCAGTGGATCTGTATATGCGGAGTCGATGAGGAGATTGTGCGAGATCAGGAACCGGCTATGTGTGCGCCACGGGTTCACGCCGAAGCCTCGCTCGCGCCGTATCCTCGCCAGATAGGCGCGATCGAGAATCTCGAACAGCAGCCCAAAACGCTCTTCGAGTTCGGACTTCCACTGCTCGAGCACAGACGGGGGAGCCGCGACAACAATGGTCTTCGCCTTCTTGCGTAGTAACAGCTCGCGCGCAATCAGGCCGGCCTCGATGGTCTTCCCGAGACCAGTATCGTCGGCAATAAAGAGGTTGATGCGTGGTAGGCGCAGGGCTTTGCGCAGCGGCTCCATCTGGTATGCGTCAATCTTGATTCCTGCTCGGAACGGAGCCTGGAAGAGATTCGGATCAGTCGCCGTGACGCAGTTCCAGCGAAGCGTGTGGAGGAAAGCGGCGAATTGAGACGGAGTGTCGAAGCCCTTGCTTGCAAGATCCTTCCAGCCCTCTTCCTCGAGAATGCGACGGTCGAGTTCGTAGTCCCAGAAAACGTCCAGCGACTGGCCCTGGGCGTCGTCGTCGGCGCAGGCAAGTCGCACGATGGGTGAGTTACCCGGAACAGGCGGTTTTGTCACCTCTTCTACGAGCCAGCGCCGGGCACGCACCTGTACAAGTTCACCGACTTTCGGAGAGCGCTCGGGAAACACCTGGTTGGCCAACTGACTAGCCAGGTTGCCCTCCATGCGTCGCATCAACTGTCATAGTCGGCTGTCGTCGAACCCGTCTCTCAGGCGCCCGCTCGGACCAAAAATGCGTCCCAGATGCGATCAACTTGATTGCGAATTTCACCAGTACCATAGGACGATTGAGGACTCTCGCATGACTCCATCAGATTTGATTGAAGACCTATGAGCATACCTAACTTGGGCAGCCAAGACACGTACCCAAAGTGAGTCTGTTCCGAAAACGGAACAGCGCAGTAATATGATCGGGTTACGAGACATTGGCCGTGTCGCGCCCACGCCATTTCGTTGAACAGCAAGTCGCCCTTGAGTGTTCCTGCTGCGGGCAACACTATCACCCAGACCGTTCCTTCCAGGATCGCATTGAGGAATTTTTCTTCGGTGCGGAGCCCTATGCAATGTGCCCGATTTGCCAGCAAGAGGTCTCGCATGAGCGTCAAACTGCACGGTACAAAAGGCGATGGAGGCTGGAAGTTCTGCCATCGTTGGATGACCGAGCTATTCGCGTGGCAATGCTCGCGATTTATCTGCGCCGAGGCCTTGTCAGCGACGAAGGCTTCCATGAGGCACTGCTGAGTGCTCAAGCAGCCTACCCCGATAAGACAATCATGGAACTCAAAGCGTTAGGTGACGAAGCTCTCTTAGTGCTCAATTTGATGCGGCGCAAATAGGGCGAGTTTGAACTGGTCCTGTGCTCACCATGACAAACAAGCTGCCTCCTGCCAGGCAAACTCACTCAGACCTCGCAAGCCGTCCGATAAGCGTATAGCCGGTCTTCGAGTATGTCGAGCGGGCACAGGGCACATTGCCTTCCTCAATCGATCGCTTGAACAACTCTTTCTGTTCATCGGGCCGAGGCTCGTGCAAGGCATGGTGCCGCCTATTAAACATGTGTAGATTGCATCCGCGTGGGCCTTCCGGAAGTGCTCCAGAAACATGTGTTTTCCGTGGGCTTCGATCGCCGAAGGGGTCCTTTTGCTGACAACACGATTTGCAGTCTGGACACAGGGGCGTTTTGGGACAGCCACTTGTGTATGCGATACTCGTTGCGATCCCCCAAACCTGCCTCATGAATCGGGACCTGGTTCTCTCCGACTGGCTCGAGGAGCTCGCTGTCTGCGGAGCGCCGCGGCGCTTTCAGGATGCCGAGACCGCACACCATTTGAGCCAAGCCATTCGACATTCTTACATTGTGCGACTGGCGATCACGCATCACTCTGGACCGCGAGCAGTTGCACCCGTGTCCTTGCAGGCGCTCTCAGCCGAGTTGTTACTGAAAGTCAGCGACCAAAAGTCTTCACAGACTGCGGTGCCAGCCAGGCGAGGGCGTGTGGTTAGATAAACGTGGGCCCGATTGCGCGTAAAAAGGATCGCGGTTATTCTGCCCATCGCGAGGGCCCACTCAAGGATTCATTAGTGCATGCAGCGCGTTCAATAACGCGGCGATGATCCGCTTGATACCCTCCTCATTATCGTTCGACTTGATGATGATTACGTCAATCACCGCCTCATTAGACGGGTGGGCGCTTTCAAGTTCACCACGGTACCCTTACGACGGTAACGGCCACTGACGAGCCATGGTGGTACCGGCGAACCTGGAGGAATCTGGTGAGCATCCCCGTTAGGAAAGATGTATGCCTCATTCGCTCAGGCGATTGTGGACTCACGATGATGGCCAAGACATAGCAGAGTATTCAGTGTTGTTGGCTGGTGTGTTGGTTATCGCGCTTGGCGCGATCCGTATGATGGGCTCAAGCGCAAACTCTGTGTTCTCGAGCGTTGGCAGTGCTATCCAGTAGTCAGTCATCGATTGGGACGCAGGACCGCCATCACGCGCATAGTCATCTGTGTTATGGCTGGATTTTCGAACCCTCCCGCTCGCGCTCAGCAGCCGCAGGCCCTCCGCAGGGTTCTAGACAGGGTGACTCGCCGTTATCCTGAACTCGCGCATGCAATGAACCTCACGGGCACCGTCAACCTTGTCGTGACTGTGGCACCAACGGTAGCGTGAAATCGGTGCGAGCGGTAGGTGGTAATCCAGTACTGCTAAAGGCTGCGCAAGAGGCTGTCACAAAATGGAAATGGGTGACAGCATCTGAGGAGAGCCAAGAGTTTGTTGAGTTAAGATTCCATCCGAACTAGAAGCTTCCAGATGCGGTTCCAAAAACCCCATCGACCTCGGCTCGCCAAGGCGCATTGATTCTCCGGCCCACAGGCTAAGCGTTCCGAGTGTTCGGGAAAGACTTGGTTTTGGAACTGAGAATGCTTTCACGCTTCGCCGTCTTAAGCGGCCTTAGGCCTTCGTCCCACGATCCGCTGATATTCTGCGGGGTCCGCAAGTGCTTTCGATAGCTTCTCGATCCAGGCCTTCGTGTAGACATAGTCTTCATGCGTTGCGTCGTAGACGCAATATTCCGGCCTGGTCCGCTCCGGATGATCAACTCCCTTTGACGGTCGAACCTCATAGTACTTCCATGCCCTGGTATGCACGTGTTGGTCCACGAGAACGGTTAGTCGCGACTGTAGTTCCTGGACCACTTCACCTGGCTTATAAAGCCCGAGATTCGCTATCGGGATGTGTTTCTCGCGGATCAGAACATTCAACTTTTCCAATCGTTCGAGTTCTTCCGGACTTGCTTCATCAACCTTCACGAATTGGACCGCGGCATCTGCGACGGAGGCGCGGTTCGCCACCCTCGGTACCAAGAACACAGTGAAGGAATACTTCATGCTGTCAAGTACCGTACTGCCGAGCCCACCCCTGAATTTCTCAACATAATCTCTTACCGATCTGGCAGCGGTCGACGCCAATGCCTTAGCAGCTTTAAGTCTTTCTTCCGGTACAACCTGAGAAAATTGAAGCGCTACAGCAAGCTGCTCCGCTAGAGCCCATTTCTGACCAAACTCTTGAACCAGCAATTGCTCTAAGTTCAACAGCGCTGCCTGGCACTCTCCGTAAAGCGCCGGATCTAACTCGGGCAAATGTCTGTGCTCGATCTTGTTACGCAGGCCTATCAAGAACTCGAGGTTTTTTCGTTCCGCAGGGTGCTTGTCGCCGAAATATTGTTTGACGCACTCTGACAGGTCCCAGTGCTTCGGTTCACCATCGATCTTCACGTAACGCACACCTGGGCCAGTACCTTCCTTTCGATACCAGGGACGCTTTCCTTTTTTGTAAAAGATGGCGTGAAACAGCCCTGTCCACGAGATGATGATCAGCACCAGGTATTGCGCAGTTCGGAATCGGGGACCAGGCCGGTTATAAGCGTCCACGGCCGCGAGTGCCGAGGATCGACATTTTTCGATATTGTCCCTGACAACTTTCTTCAGACTTTTAGGCACGGGCTTTCTCGAATCGGTGGCGCATAGGCTGCTCGCGGTGGAGCCTCAATAGCTCCCGAAGTAGGTGAGCCGTACTGAGGACAACCAGCATCGCCAAGACCATGAACAGGCTAGCTAAGCTAGACAAAGCTCACATTCCTTAAGGCGTCATCTGTCACAACTCTTCCAGCAGCCGCGGCAGTGCGGACCAGACGAGCAAGCATTCCCGCAGTTGTGCTCGTTGCATCCGTAACTACCACACCCGTGGCAACACTGAGTTCGTTGAGCTAGATCGCCGGCCAGCGAAAGAGTTGTGCAGAGCAGAATCGCAGCAAGAACCTTTCGCATTGAAGCCTCCGAGGAACAAAATGGGCCCAGTCGAGTCTGGCTTAAGTCCCTCTGAGCGTCACAGATTACCAAAGTAACTGCGCTGAATGGCTTCCTCTCCGATTTCTGCGGCGCGAGACTTTTTCGCTCGGTGCGAGGGAGCTAACTGTGAAAGTAAAATCGTTGCGTAGGATAGGAGTCTGTGTTTTTATCGTCACCCTGCTCAATCAACTGATATTTGTTTGCGCAAACGAATTGTCCTCCAGCGAGCCAAACACCTCGGCATCTGCAATCGAAAATGCTGGTAAAGCGCCCAACATTCCTGGCGCGTCTGACCCTGCAGAAGCAGTGACGCCCTACCGAAATGGGCGCTTCAATGAGTCGCGCGCGTCTACCTAAAGCATAAGAAATCCAGCTGGCGCACGATACGCTTTCAAAGGGACTAGCGATAGCGGACGCCGCACCCATACATGTCGCGCTGGGAGAAGCGCTGTTTCGACAATGAAAGCTCCTGGAAGCGGAGGCTAAGTGGCTTAATGTGATCGGCTCTGGTCACTCGGATGCCCGGGCGCATCTTGGCCTGGCAGCGCAAGCAACGCCGCCGCGGTCCGATTCTTCGGCACAGAACTGCACACGGTTCGGATTGATTTGGATGCCTGATCAGTTGTGATCGGGCCCTCGCTGGAGTGCGTGCAGGTCCTGTCCGATTCGCTCCAACTCTTTGGTCGAAGGCGCTCGCTTATTCTCAAGGCACGCGTCGGCGTGCCGCATCTTTTTCAATGTGGGTATGCGAGTAGCGCCGTTCAGTTGTTTGGGTTGATGTGGTCGGCGGACGCTTCGGCCGTGCGGGGAAAAACAAATTGCGATAGTATCCCGCAAAAGATAATGCCGGCGTGCTCTCCGCAGAACGCGACGGCTTAAACCTTGTCACCGACTGGAGGCGACATGGCTACATCGGAAGTTACCACGCTGATTGACACCTCTCAAGAGTCCCTGGCAACTTCGAGCTCCGTTCTAGCCCAGATTTCGACTCAGCAACTGCTCGAACTTTACGAAGAAGGGCTCTCCGTGCCCAAAATCGCCGATCAGCTCGGACCGAGGCTAAGCGTGGATGAAAAAAGTCAATTGACGAGTGCAATTTACCATCGACTCAGAGTAGCAGGATACGAGGCTAGAACATCAAGTGAAGCTGCGCAGCAAAATCTGCGTAGCCGTGCGCCGACGGAACTGCCGATCTGTGCACATTGCGGTAAAGTTCGCGTGCCAGTTCCCTACAGCATTTGCGATAGATATGGGGATCCGACGCTACTGTGCGAGAACAGATGCTGTCCAGATCCGGATTGTGCGGGAACGCTCGAAATCCACAACTGTGTGAACAAGTCCACCCGTAAGGTGGTCAGGTCGTATTGGACTCATGTCTCGCCGATGCCTCCGAGAAAGTGCGTGGTCGATGGCGTGGAATTTCGGCCTAACGCCAGACGGAGACCCCACTCCAAGACTTGCAGTACGCGCTGTAAAAATATCTACGGTTCGAGGAATTGGAAAGCGGCGCATCCAGAGCGAGTGAAGGAATATGACAAAGAGGCTGGGAAACGCAGGACCGAGAAGGTTCGATTCGCCGATCAAGCCGCGAAAACATTGGCCGAGAAAGAGAAGGAACTGGCTCAAGCCAGGCAACGCGTAGTTGATCTGACAGCACAAGTTGCGGAGGCCAAGAAATTAGCCGACGGTCAAGAAGGTGAGATTGCAAGAGCTGTCGATGATGCCATCCCGCGATTCCAGTTGTTGTTTTCGACGCCCGAGATTGAGCGTAACCCGAAACTGCTTTTGAGCAATTGGCAGCATCCGGATTTCACGTGTGATGAAATCCTGGCCGCCCGCCATGCCTACATGGGGCGCAAGGCCAAGGAAGACCGGCCGGTACTGGCTGCTCGCTGGTTTGTAGCTGACGCCAAACAGTATCCGATCGAGACAGTCCGACGCTACCACAACCGCCACAAGAATGGTCGTGCGTAACCCTCCTCGACTGCGGGACAAATCTTGTCCCGCAGTGCCGAATGTTTGTTGCCCTGCATGAATTTCCGCCCAACATAATCAACTGCCGACTGCGGGACAATCTTGTCCCGTTTAAACGGGATGTTTTTCGTACCAGCAAGATTCTCCTGGCTGCGCTACAAGTGTGGCTGTTCGCAAAAACAGCACGAGCCAAGGCGTCTGAAAGCTCTGCCAAGAGTCCATCAGCAGCCCAGCTCGAGGAGAAAGATCGATGGGCACATCATCCAGCCTTTCCACTGGGAAATCAACAAAGCTGTACCACCATCGCAGCAGGGCAACCCTGCAGCGGCTGTTGGCACAAGCCAAGGTTCACTTGGTCGCCGCCGGCGATCTCTTCAGTGAAGCCAGCATCCTGTCGGCCGACAATCGAACCGCTCAAAGGTTAGCGCGATTATCGCGAGCCGCGTCCCTTGCTTGCGCTCCAATCAGTCGAATCGCGCGAGAGGTGCGCGGATGACATTTACGATTTCTTCTAGCCAGAAATCGACTCAGCGGGATCGCATGCTCGCACTTCTGCGAGGGGGGGCCGGGTCCTGGGTCCCACTCCCGGACATCCTTCGCCTGGGCATCGCCCAGTACAACGCCCGAATCTACGAGCTGCGTCGGCTAGGTCACTGCATCGAGAGTAAGCAGGAGGGCGATCAGAGTTGGTTTCGTCTCACTAAGCCCTCCGCTTCGATCGCCAAGCCATCGAACGGGGAAAACGTAGAAGTCACAGAACGTCCCGAAGCGCTTCGACTCTTCCCGGACGATGCTCCTCTGCGCCACAGGGATCTCGGATGAGCTTGGAAGCTGTCGGCTACGTCAAGGAGCTTCTCGCGTGTCCAGATGGGGCACCGTTAAATCCACGACAAAAGCTTTTGGCGTTCACGCTCGGCGATTATCACCACCCGGAGATTAGGGCCGCGTGGCCTTCGGTGCTGCGGCTCGCGCGTGAGACGCTCACGTCGCTGTCACAGGTGAAGCGTGACCTTGCCTACCTCCAGGAGCATCGACTGATTCGAAAGTTGCGTCCGCAAAAGACGGGGCGCGGTTGGGTCTGTGCTTACGAGTTTGTGGCGCTAGACGGCAGAGAGCAAGACGAAAAAGGGGTTCATTGTGAACCCCTTTTTTCTGCGTCGAAAAGCGGTCCAAAAAGGGTTCAGGGAAAGGCAGAAACTCGTTCAAAAGCGGCCCAAAAGGGGTTCAGGAAGAGCGACGCAATAAGGAAGAACGAAGAACCAGAACCACAACAGAACAAAGAACGCGGAGCTCTGATTTTCCCATCTCTTCAACCGCGACTGGCTTTCTGCGAGAGGTGTAATGGAGTTGGGTTGCTTCACCAGCTTCCCAATATCCCCGGACCGAGACTTATTACTTGCCCTGATTGCAAAGGTGGAAGGGATATTTCCGCATGAGTCGTTGCAAGAAGCGTGCTTGCTTGTTCGCAGCCTGGCGCGATCGCCTTTGGGAAGAAAGCCGCGGCTTGGTCTTCGATGCTGTTCAAAAGGTTTTTGTCAGGGCGATGAAGTCGTGCTCTCGATAACTTTGAAGATTACGGGCCAAAATCCGCCGATCGAAACCCCTCGAAATGCGACTACAATCGCAGCCGAGGCAAACCTACGCGCTCCGTTCACAACGGAGGAAATGGAGCGCATGGGAAGAAGACGGTTTCAGGATCCGAAACCGATCAAACAGGGCAACTTCTGGTATCTGCTCGTTTGGCAGAACACGCCCGGAGCGGTCCGTAAACGTCAACGCATTCAGCTCGCGCCCGCATCCATGCCGGAGCGAGAGGTCGCTAAAATCGCCGCCGAGAAATTGCGCCCCTTAAATCAGGGCGTCATTACCGTCGGTTCTGCAGTCAACTTCATGCACTTTGTTACCGACACTTACGAGAAAACAGCACTGCCACTGCTGGCCAAGGGCGTGCAGAAGACGTACAAAGGTGCCATCCGGAAGCACCTTCGTCCTGTCTTTCAGAAATACTGTCTGCGCGACCTTACGCCAGTCACGCTGCAGGCCTTTTTCTCTGGCCTTCACGTGAAGGGAATTTCTTACCCGACCATCGTCAAAACGCGCGATGCATTGTCGAGTGTTTTGCGCGCCGCGGTGGAGTACGAGTTCCTTTCCAAAAACCCGCTCGAAAATGTGCAACTCCCGCCCGACAAGCGCGGAGTCCAACCCAAACCATGGATTACTCCCGCGCAGTTCACTTCCCTGCTCGATCTGATGCCTGAGCCCTACGCGACGATGGTTTACGTCGCGGTGTGGACCGGGCTTCGGGTGAGCGAATTGGCTGGACTGCGCTGGCGTTCGATTCACAATGAGTCGATAACGGTCGAACAACGCTACTACCGGGGCGATTGGTCCTGCACAAAGACTCCGGGCAGCGCGGCAACGATCGCAGTCGATTCCGAAGTGATCGAGCGCATCCACCGCCTCAAAACTCTCACCGTCGACGTGCGCGCCGGTCGCGCAGTCCGTCACTTCAAGTTGGTGAAATCGGCCGAGCCTAACGATCTCGTCTTTCAGTCGGTATGGCGCGGCCGCCCGCTGAATGACGCGAATGTGTTGAAGCGGTTTATCAAGCCCGCGGCGAAGCGTCTTGCATGCAAAGTCAACTGGCGCTCGCTGCGAACTTCTTGCGCGACCTGGATGGTTCAGGCCGGAGCCGATCCGAAATCGGTGCAGGGACAGATGCGCCACTCGCGCATCTCGACCACCATGGACACTTATGCGCAGCTCGTTCCCGAAGGCCAGAAGCAAGCCGTCAAGCAACTCCGCACCTTCGTCGAACGGTCTGTTCCCAATGTTCCGTTAGTGTTCCAATAAAAAGGCAGGATCTTGAAAGTGATTTTCAGGAACGGCGTGCAAGTGATTGAAACCTT
>CAVQZP010000034.1:0-281158 GCA_963718505.1 uncultured Acidobacteriota bacterium
GGCAATCGCAACCACTGGCTCGGCTTCAACCTCATCGGGACGAAGTGCAATCGGGATGCGATTGGGGCGCGCGTCAGCTATCAGGCGGGCGATCTGAAGAGGAGCCGCATGAAGGTGGGCGGGGGCAGTTACTTGTCGTCGCACGATCCGCGCATGGTGCTTGGGTTCGGGCAGAGGCCGAAGATCGATGTACTCGAAGTTAAATGGCCGCAACCCAGCACGCTGGTGGAGCGCTTTACCGACCTGCCCGTGAACCGGTACATCACGATCGTCGAGGGTCAGGGCAAATGGAAGTAACGTTGGCGGGGTTGGCTGCCTGGGCAAGTTGGCACAGTGAATAAAAAACCTGCCGCCGTCCCGCTTCGACGCAACTCCGCTCGGTTTAGTAAAGTATTGCCATCGTGATTATCAATCTGGCGCGGCGCGCCCACAATCACAACTGGGAACTGGACCCGATCACGCGGTCCCTGCTGGATACTGATTTCTACAAGCTGCTGATGCTCCAGTTCATCTGGAAGCGCTTTCCCACGACCGAAGCGTCGTTTTCCCTGATCAATCGATCGAGCGACGTGCGTCTTGCGGACATGATTCACGTTGACGAACTCCGCGAACAGCTGGAGCAGACGCGCAAACTTCGGCTCCACAAGTCGGAGCTGATCTGGTTGGCTGGGAACACGTTCTACGGGCACCGCGGCATCTTCGAACCGGAGTTTCTGGAATGGCTGGACCGGGACTTTCGGCTATCGGATTACGAACTCTCGGTAAAAGACGGGCAATTTTCCCTGGCATTTCGCGGGCTCTGGACCGAAACGACGATGTGGGAGATATACGCGCTTTCGACCGTCAGTGAGCTGAAGACGCGCGCAAGCCTGAAAGCGCTCAGCGAGTTCGAATTGGACATTCTGTACGCGCGAGCCAAGACGAGGTTGTGGGAGAAGATGGCGCGGCTGCGTGGAGTTCCAGGCTTAAGCTTGAGCGACTTTGGGACGCGGCGTCGGCACAGCTTTCTCTGGCAGGAGTACGTGGTGAAGGCGATGAGCGACGTGGTCGGCAAGAACTTCAAGGGCACGTCGAACACCTATCTCGCCTACAAGCACGATCTGGAAGCGATCGGGACCAACGCACACGAGTTGCCGATGGCGGTGGCGGCGATGGCGAAAAACGACGAAGAGCTAATGGAGTCGCAGTATCGCCTGCTGGAACTGTGGCAGCAAACGTATCAAGGCGAGCTGCTGATCTTGCTGCCCGACACCTTCGGGACATCACAGTTCCTGCGCGACGCGCCCGATTGGGTAGCATCCTGGACGGGACAGCGCGCCGACAGCAAGGACCCCTACGTAGCGGGAGACGAATACATCGCGTGGCTGGAAGAGCGCGGGCGGGATCCTCGGCAGAAGTTGTTCATCGCGTCGGACGCACTGGACGTGGACGCGATCCTGGGACTGCACGCCTATTTCGCGGGGCGGTCCAAGCCCGGATTGCAGCCTTCCGACTTTCGCCAGGCGATCGATTTTCTCGATCCGGCGAAGTGGATGCCGGAGCGGCGAATCCGGTTCAGCGCGGGCTGGGGCACGCTGCTGACGAACGATTTCCGAAACTGCAATCCGCAAGGAACGGGCGGCTTCGATCCGCTGAGTCTCGTGTGCAAGCTCAACGATGCGGACGGTCGCCCTGCCGTGAAGCTCTCGGACAACTTCCAGAAGGCGCTGGGACCGGCAAAAGAGGTGGAGCGGTATCGGCGCGTATTCGGAATGGCCGGCGTTGCCGATACACCGGTGATCGCTTGAACTGGCTATTTCAGTTCAATCACGGCCAGACCGTAGGTTGGCAGGGTTAGAGAAAGAATTCCACTCTTGATATCGCGAACTTCCGGCGCGGGCAGTTGCGCTGCCTGCTGCATCTTGCGAATCTGCTCCGGCGTGGGGCTAGCCGGACTTCCAAGCTCCCGGAAAGTCGCGCGCGGATCGCCATGCCCGCCGTCGACGCGGGAGATCGTTGCACGCCGGGGCTGAACGTTTTTGAAGTGAATGGAGAAGGTCTCGCTTTCTCCGCCTCTCTCGGGCGGCGCGTAATTCCAGACAACCAACACGAGCGATCCGTCGGCGCGGCGGGTCAAGAATGCGCGATCGGAGTCAATGGCGAGCCGCTGATCGCCCGTTTTATGCAGCAGGGCAAAAACTGAGTACGCCGCCTTGGGAATTCCGTCCGGGGCAATCAAGCCAAAGCCGCCATAAAAGGGCGTCTTGGGAACCCCTTGCTCGTCGAATACGTCGGAAAACGACCAATAGGACATCATGTCGACAAGGCCGTCGCATTGACGGATGGTGTCGGCGAGCCAAGGTCCCATGTAGGGGGCATCTGTTACGGCGGGCTCGTTCGCATAGCTCGCATTGAATTCGCTCCAGATGAGGGGCGTGTGCGGCGTGGGCGAGGCGGCGATCTCGTCGTGAACCTTTTTCACAGCGCGACAAACCATCGCGTTGCGCGGGATGTCTTCGTTGGTGCCGAAGACGTCCTGGGAATGATCGTTGCCGTAAACGTGCGTGGAGACAAAGTCGACGGGGATATGGTTGTCGGCACAATGCTTCAGAAATGCGGTCGCCCAAGCGGCCTGCGCGGTTGCGGGACCACCTACGCGTAATTTGGGATCGACCTTCTTGATGACTTGCGCGGCCGCGTCATAGAGCTGGAAGTAAGTAGCCTGTTTCGGGTCTCCGGTCCAGAAGTCGATGTTGGGTTCGTTCCAGACTTCGAAATACCAACTCTCGACTTCCTGCGCGCCATAGCGATCGATCAGGTGACGGGTGAAGGTCTCCACCAACGCACCCCAGCGACTGTAGTCGGCGGGAGGTGCCACGTTTTGCTTGTACCAGAAAGCATGCAAGGAAGGCGTCGCCGAAAGTTTCTTCGGCATGAAGCTGAGTTCGACAAATGGCTTCACACCATTGGCAAGGAGGCCGTCGTAGATCTGGTCCACATACATGAAGTTGTAGATGGGGAGGCCTTGCGCATCCTGATCGTAGAGACCGACGTCGTCGTCGAGAATGTCGTGGAAACGGATATACCGGAAGCCCGTGATTTCCTTGACGTGGCGGAGGTCCTGGCGGTAATCCTCGCGCAGACTCAGGATGGCGCGTCCGGAACCGAACGTCATCTCCCAAAAATGCGGAAAGGGATGCGATGCGGCCTTCGCATCGACCGTCAATTCCTGCGACGGGCTTGTGGTCTGCGGAAAGCAGGGAGGCAAACTGCAGAGCAAGATGAGCGCGAGAACAAGAACGAACCGATTGGAATGGGTGCGCATGTCCAGGATTTGAACCTCAGCTTGATTTCGAAACGGTAAAGCTACCAGATATGGCAGTTCGACGACGTCTGGCCGCGATCAAGCCGCCAAAGTATGACGGCGACGAGGCAGATCGGTTCTGGTGACGTGAGCCACCGGCTTTTCGTGAAGCAGGAGTTCCGTGGCCTGCACGCGGCCCTCTTTGTGGAACCAGCGCTGGACCACGTTATCGCGCAGGAAGTTTGCTAATGCGAGCAGAGTCATTCCCTGGTGATGAGCCATCCAGCAGCGAACCAGGGTTGGCCGGCGGCGAAACACTTTGCGCAGCACCGGTGTGTAATCGGCAGCTTCAATAAATCCGTAAGGCCCGAGCCAGCCGAGATTCTCCATGCGGTGGAGATTCTCGAGACTCTCCTGCGGGTCGATATTCAGAGCGAGGAACGTGGAATAGGGCGAAATCACGAGTGCCCGGAAATCGGGCTTGCGCAGGGCGAGATGCGGAACTCCGAACGCATGGTACTTGTAGTGATGTGTCTCGTTCATCTCGCTGTAGGCGGATTCCGAGATGCCCCACGGCACAGCGAGGTCATTGGCGTACGCCTGCTGCGACTTCACCGCGGCAGCCTGCGAGCGCTCCAGCAGAGTGTTCGGATGCGAGTGCATCCACAAGCTGGGCATCAAGTACTCGAACATCGTCCCGGTCCAGGAGAGAAGGACGGGGCGCCCGTCGTCCAGCGTGTGCGGACGGCCCATGAGGAACCAGCTTTCCTGCGGAATATCTTCCTTGGCGATTGCGACAAAGACGGCGGTTCGTGATTCGGTTGCAAGCAGGTCGTAACACGCCTCGTTGCGCTGGCCGGTTTCGACGTCCAAGCCCACGGAGAGCAGATTGCGATTCTCGTCGAGCAGGATGGAGAAGTCCATCTCGTTGGCAAACTTGGCAGCCTGCTTGGCGGCTCCGGATAGATCCTGCACCAGCTTGGCAATGTTGATTTGCGCCTGGGGGAGCAGGTTCAGAAGGGCAGCGTACTGCGGCTTGCACGACGACGTATCGTCGAGTTCGCGAAGGCGGCGCGTCAAGGCCTCGATAAAGCCAGGAAGCTGTTCAAGCGCGAGATTGTCGAGTACGCGCAGGTTCAGGACGGGGTCGTCGCGCAGTTCAGTAAATTCAGGTAGCGACCAGGGCGCGTAGTTCTTCAGGGCGTCGGACACCGCGGCCACGCGCAAACGAGCCTGCTCCACGAACCAGGCCAACTCGGGGTGAGCCTCGGAGGCTCTCCGTTGCGCATCGTCAAAGGCCGACTCCGGAATGCCTGTAATGGCATTCAGCCACGAACCGGTTTTGCGTTCACGTTCACAGATGGCGATTTGCTTGCGAGGAAACAGGCGGGCTTCCGCAAGGATGCGCAGGAAATCCAGCAACCCATCGACCAGCACGGGCTGCATAAGTGGCTGGCGCAGACGGTCGACGCATCCCTGATGCAGGGTCCATAAAGACGCCACCAGGTTGCCGCTGTCTACTGAAGAGACAAAGCGCGGCGACAAGGGCTCGAGCGTTTGCGTGTCGTACCAGTTCAAGAAATGCCCGCCGTGGCGCTGGAGCTTGCGCATCGAGGCGAAAGTTCGAAGAGTCCTCTCGACGAATTCAGGAACCGTCAGATACCCGAACTCACTCGCGACCTGGCGAGCGTTCAATTGAAGGCCAAGGTTGGTGGGCGAGAGTCGAGCCGCAACGGAAAAAGGCTCTTGCTGCACATTGTCGGGAATCAGCCAGTGATTCTCGGCAGTATCGAATTCATCGAAGTAATGCCACGTGCGAAGTGTGGCCTGCCGCAAAAACAGCTTGTCTTTCCGCGACACTTCTGTGGCCGGCGGCACCGAGGGTTGATTGAGCCAGACTGCAACCAGTTTGCTACAAGCCCAAAGGGCGAGAATCGGGAACGCGGACCAGAAGGCCTCGGGACGAACGAGCCAAACCAGCAGCCCGATGCATGCGGCCAAAAGCGGGACCCAGTTCAGGTAGACGTCGACGGGAGTTCTCTTGGCCCGATTGCGGTGTTCGGCTTCGGCTGCCGTTTCCCACTCCAGTAGGCCACGACGGGTGATGGTGCGCCGCACGTAGGCACGAATCACGGCGTCGAGAGCAACGAGAGTCTGGTGCGCCAGAAACGTCAGCTGCAGGAATATGTTTGCCGTCGAGGCATAAAGCGCTTCGGGTGCTTTGCGGGCCAAGGGACCGTCTTTGGTGACTGCCGCGCGAATCAACGTGAGCAGGAACTCGCACACTGGCGGCAGTAGAAGAATACAGATGACGGCCAACGTCCACGCCGCGGGCGACTCGCCAAGCAGCCATCCGAATATCAGCAACACGAAGATGGCAGGTTCGACCAGGCTGCGCCGCAAATTATCCAGAATCTTCCAACGGGACATCAGCGAAATCGGATTGGGGACACTGGCTCCAGATTCATCGGGCACGCGGGAAAACAGCCAGTTGGCGATCTGCCAATCGCCACGCAGCCAGCGGTGTTTTCTGCGATTGTAGGCGCTGTAATGTGACGGGTAGTCTTCAATGATTTCAATGTCGCTTACCAGACCGGCGCGCGCGTAGGCGCCTTCAATCAAGTCGTGACTGAGGAGAGCATTGCGTGGGAAACGGCGGTCGAGTACCTGATGAACGGTTCCAACCTCGTAGATACCTTTTCCGGTGAATGTTCCTTCTCCGTAGAGGTCCTGGTACGCGTCTGAAACGGCTCGGGTGTAAATGTCGAAGCCGGTTTCGCCAGCGTATAAGGCAGCCAGTCTCGAACGGGCGGTGCTGAGCACGCTGACACCAACTCGCGGCTGCAGGATGCCGTAGCCAGAGACGACGATGTTGCGACCAGGCTCGACGATGGCCTGATTCAACGGGTGCGCCATGGCACCGACCATCCGAGCAGCCGTGCCACGCGGGAGTTCGGTGTCGGAGTCGAGGGTAATTACGTAGCGGACCTTCGGTAGAATGCTCAGATCGCCGACTTTTACTGGAAAGCTGTCGTACTGACCGCGCAGCAGGCGGTTCAGGTCCATCAGCTTTCCGCGTTTCCGCTCCCAGCCCATCCAGACCCGTTCTCGCGGGTTGTAGATGCGATGACGGTGGAAGTGGAAGAACGTCCCGGAACTGAGGGGCGCGTATTTTTCGTTGAGATCGGTGATCAGTTTCGAGCAGAGATCGATCAGCGGGCTGTCTTCACGCGCGAGCTCGGGGGAGTCTGGCAGATCCGTTAACAAGGCAAAGTGGATGTTTGGATCATGGTTGCCGAGGAAACGTACTTCGAGGTCCTCGACAAGCGTGTGAACCTGCTTCTCGTTCAGTAGCAGAGTCGGAACCGCGACGAGAGTAAGACAGTTCTCGGGGATCGACAGGGCGAAATCGAGCTTGGGCAGAATCGATGGGGTCAGGACCGACGTCGTCAGGTAGTTCATCAACTGCACAGCGCTCTGAGAGCAGGGCAGCAAGAGAACGAGGAAGGAAAGTAACAAAAGCGCAGGCTGGAACGACGGCGGCGTCAGGACCAGCGCAGTTGCGGAGAAGATGAGGAAAGTAAGGACCTCGATGCCAGGGAAATAAAACTCGTCCGCGTGGTCACGGATCCAGGTCTGGATCCTCGAACCGAAGGGGTGCCGAAATCCGATCCTCTCCTGCAGGACCTTTTGGCCGCCATCAATCAGATAAAAGCCAACATGGGACTCTCGGAGGGCGACCCGCTCGTCGGCATATGCTCTATTGCGCGCCTGCTCGGCCAGTTTAATGGCCATGCGCGCCACATCGACCTCGCTGAATTCGGCGTTCTCCGCCAGCCGGGTAAGCCGAAGACGATAAAAGTCGCGGCTTTCAAAATCCATTTTCGCGTAGGCCTCGGCGGGATCCTGGCGCAAGATACGATCGAAAACGATCAAAGGCTCGAGGGCGTTTCGCCAAGTGGTGTGGCCGACCGAGGTCAGACTACGCACACAGGTACCGATCAACGGTTTCGGCTGGGCGGGCGCGGCGAGGAGTTCAGGAGCCTCGCGGGCGATCGTCTCGAGAAGAATCAGCTTCAGTCCGGCAACCAGAGCCGACAACTCGTGCAGGTTCAAAACATCTTCCTCCTGCACAGCTTCCACGAAGGCCGAGAAGGTTTTTGGAGTGAACTTGTAGGAGACCGCTTCGAGATAGCTATGGGCGATGACGATGGCCCGTGGAACGATCGCACCGTCCACGTCCCGGACATGGGGAAGCTTGCGAAGCCGGGGAGCAGTTTCCAGGCCGCGGGACTCGAGGTTAAACAGACGCAGGTGATCCGCCAGCCATTGATAGTCCGCCGAGGCCGACGGCTGCGGCCCAGCCGAGGCGAGCGCGAATACAGGACGGAGCGAGCTACGCAGAGCCCGTGCGCGATCGCGGAAAACTCGCGAAGAGGGTGTGTTGGGAAGCCAATGGAGGCGCGCCGTCAGCGCACGCGCTTTTTCCTGGAGAATGGGTAACCCGGCATCTTCAACGGTGGCCCCGGAGTCCGCTTTCGCATCGGTATCCGCACGAACCACTTCCAAGGGTAAGTTTTCAGCCATGATTCGTCCTAGCGGTAGCTGGCAGCCTGCAACTCGAACATTTCTGAGTAGCGTCCACCGAGACGGCACAACTCGTCGTGACTGCCGTCCTCCACCACTTTTCCGTCGTCCAGCACAATAATTCGATCCGCCATCCGGACAGTGGAGAACCGGTGTGAGATAAAAAGCGCCATCTTGCCAGCCGTGAGGTCCGCAAAGCGGCGAAAGACCTCGAATTCGCTGCGGGCGTCGAGAGCAGCCGTCGGCTCATCCAGAATCAGGACTTGCGCGTCGCGCAGATACGCTCGGGCCAGTGCTACCTTCTGCCACTCTCCGCCCGACAAATCCACGCCGCCATCGAAGCGGCGACCGAGCATCTGGTCGTACGTGGACGGCAATCTTCGGATCACGTCCGCGGCCATCGATTTCTCAGCGGCGGTCTCGAGTTGCTGATCATCGGCGGCGGCCTCGATGCGGCCCACGGCGATGTTCTCGCGGGCGGTCATCTCGTACCGCATAAAGTCTTGAAAAATAACGCCTATTTCGCGGTAAAGGTCCTCAAGGTCGTATTCGCGAAGATCGATTCCATCGAGCAGAATCTGCCCCTCCACCGGATCGTACAGGCGAGTCAAGAGCTTTACAATCGTGGTTTTACCTTGCCCGTTCTCCCCGATCAGGGCGACGCGTTCGGCGGGGCGAACCTCAAGGTTGAGGTTTTCCAGCACAAGACGAGAGTTCCCGGGATAGTGGAAAGAAACGTTGCGGAACTCAAAGCCCTTCCGGATCGGCCGGGGAGCGGGAAGGGCGTTTGGTTTCGAGCGGATCGTTGGTTGCATGTCGAAAAATGCCAGGAGATCCGTAAGGAACAGTGCCTGATCGGCGATGCCGGTGAGGGTAGAGAAAATCTGCTGGATGTTGCTGCTGGCCTGCAGAATGGCGCCCGAAAGAAACGTCAGACTACCGATGGTCAGAGCCCCGGTGACGGTTTTCCAAACCACAAGAACGTACGCTCCGTAATATCCGGCTGTGCCAACGATAGAAAGGGCGGCTCCTGCAAACAGGCGGCGCCGGGCCAGAGCGACGTTTTCATCGTAAATCTGGTCGGAAAGTCCCCGGAAACGTTCGAGCAGGAATTTCTGCAGGCCGAACAGCTTGAGTTCCTTGGCTGCCTCCCGGCTACCACCCAGAACACGTAGGTAGTCCAGTTGGCGCCGGATCGGCGTCTGGCGAAAATTCTTCGCATATCCCAGGAAGGCGAAATGACTCTCGCCGACGAAGGCCGGGATGACGCCAATGATCAGTAAGAGCATGAGCCACGGGGAGAAGATGAAGATCGAGATCGACAGGGAGACGGTGGTGATTACCTGCTGAACCAATCGCCCGATGGATTGGATCATTCCGAGACGATCGGTGGCCTGAACGCGGGCCCTCTCCAACCTGTCGTAAAAGACGGGATCTTCGTAAGCGATGAGGTCAAGTTGAGAGGCGTGCCGCATGACCTCGATGCTCACATAGTGGGTGTATTTATCGGCCAGCAGGGAGTCGAAATAGTCCATCAGGCGGGCGAGGACGCCGCCGATGATCGCCAGTCCGAACTCAAAACCGACCAGCCACCACAGCCTTGTGGGAATGGCGGCATGAGCATTTACCGTCTGGACGATGGTGTCGATGATGAGCTTGGCGACCCAAAGAAGAGCGATGGGTAGCAACGACGTGATCAGGCGGATGATCAGACCGACGGTGACGACGAGTGGGCCGGACCGCCAGACAATGCCCAAGACTGGTGGAATATTCTTGAGAGCCGTGAGCCGCTCCTGCCAACTCGACAGCAGACCCTCGGTTTTGCTCATGCTCCGGTCTCTCCAGCCCGCCACCAAAAGGAACGGCGAGCGCTCATCCGCCAGTCTGGACTGATCGCAACGCCCGGTTCAAAACAGGGAATATAGACAGACCCCGGCGCAGCCCCCATGCAGATTGCCATTAGTCTACGACTGCATGGGTGTAACCGGGGCACTTAATTTCGCCCACGACCGCCCGCCTTCGTCACCAAGCGCCGCGATTTTATTGATGATTAGGCCGTAGTTGGATGACCCCGCCCGCCCGATCGGTTGGGTGGATGTGCGCACCGGAAAGGGTGACAGTCAAGTTGTGGCATTGAAGCCAGCTCTCTCCATTCCCCGGGTCGCTTCAGGCGTTTTCATGAACGTTTTCCAGACGAATCCGGTTCGGGCATTCTCGGCCATGAGCATGGTGATGCCGGTGTCGATCCCCACTGTATCGGTGTCATACCAGTTTTTGATCGGATTGAAGGCGTTCACGAAACCGTAGCGGCACCATGCCCGATCGTATCGGTTCCGGATATTCTTCAGCACCCGCATGGTGGGTTCGGGGAGAAAGGGAAGCGATCCCGCGGCCGCACTTGGCACGACTGACCCATCGAGGGGGCCCATCGCGGGAGGCCCTCCCCAGATCACGTATCCCCTCTCGGAATCCGAGGCGGTGATCCCCCACAGATCGTCGCTGTAGGTGGGAAACTGACTGGAAAGTTCGAGACAGAAGCGTCGGTGTGCGTCCGTGGCGATGACAGAATTTTGAAAGTAGTCGGTGAAACGATCGCGCTTGCCTCGAAAATCGAACCAGGCCTGCGAATACTGGTGGATGAAGAGCGGCGCGAACGAGCCGATGTAGCGCAGGCCGTCATATTCGAACTTGAGCCGCTTCCAGGCGTTCCAGGCGTCGGGCCGGAGGGGGTGGGAGCCGGACCCAAGGCCCAGCAGATACATCATCATCAACTCGCTGTAGTAATCCCAGCGGACCGGCAGGAAGCCAAACTCGGGGGTCCATCCATGCGCAAGGAGGGAGGTGTCTTCCGAGAGCCATGTCCAGTCGACGCGGTTGAAAATGTCATTAGAGAGCTGCGTGATTTCTTTTTCTTTGAAATGCTCGCGACACGCTAGAACGCCACATAACAGGATAGCCGTGTCGACGGAGGAGATCTCGGAGTCCCAGATACGTTCGCCCGTATTGATGTTCGCCCAGTGGTAAAAGAATCCGCGGTGATTGGGAAGCTTTTTCCAGAGCGAGCGCAAAGTCGTGGTGACGCGCTCGACGGCCTGATCACGCAGGATGAAGCCTTCCTCGTCGGCAATGCAGATCGCCGTCAGGCCGAAGCCCGTGGCGGCGATGCTGGCGACAATGCCGTCATCCGTGCCAACCCGGACATTGCAACGATCTTTCACCAGGCCGGTGGCGGGACTGGCCTGCTCCCAGAAATAGCGGAAAGTGAGGCATTCGAGTTCGTAGAGGAAGTCATGGTCTTCCTGGGAGAACGTCGACGGCGCGGGTGGATTCGCGGGTTGCGCGCGCTGGTCGTTGTTGGCGGCAAAGCTTGGCCATATTCCGGCCAGAGGCACGCACAAGCCGCTGCCCACCAATCCCTTGAGCACTTGCCGGCGTGCGCGTCGATGAGTAGTAGCCCGCTTCATCCCGTATAGAAAAAGTAATCTTAAATGATCCCTGCGCCTAGGATGGGGAAAATCCAAACCACCGAACCTTTGACGCCGAATGCGCAACGAAGGGGTGGATCACAATCGCGCGGTTACGGTATCGTTCAGAAGAAATGAAAACGTGGGCCAAAATCACCTTGCCATGGATCATCTCGCTTTTGATCGTGGGCATCGTCGTCGGCATTGTCAGTTGGCTCCGCCACCGGACTCCGCTTGTATTGAAGGGCGCGGTGACCGTAAACAGCGGTGACACACGAAAGGAAGTTCCGATTGCCGACGTCGAAGTTGCGGTATCCGACGATATTCCCCTTGGCTCAGTCAAATCGGATGCTTCCGGATATTTCAACATTAAGCTTCCTCTGCGTATACGACGCGGGCATTCCATTAAGCTAACGTTCCGTCATCCGGATTACATGCCGCTCGACCAACCGGACTACGTGAGCGACCGCCTCTACGTGGTGCACCTCTCACCCCGTCCGCGCCCGGTTACCGCCGCGACAGGACCAGAGACGCCGGTTGGCAATATCCGAGTGCGATACTCGGTGAAGAACTTCACGGTGGTCAGCGTGGGAAGCGCCGTGAGGACGTTCCAGGTCGAAAACAAGGGAAACGTGCCGTGCCAAGGCAAGAATCCGTGTTCGCCGGACGGCAAGTGGAAGGCTGCGATCAGCGCAGCCAATCTGGATGCGGGACCAGGGAACGAGTTTCGCAACGCGCGTGTTTCGTGCATCGCCGGACCATGCCCATTTACGAGAATCGAGCAGGACAGTTTCTCACGAGGCGGGCAATTGATTTCCGTTGCAGCGCGAAACTGGTCGGATACCGCGACCTTCTTGATGGAAGCGGAAGTGTTTCATCCCATGGCCAGCCAGATTGTGCACGAGTCGTACCCCGTCATTTTCGGCCCGACCTTGAATTTCACCCTGCCTGCCGATGCGGAGGGGATTTGTATCGAAGCCGATTTGAATCGCGAGACGATCATCTTTCCCCTCGGGCCCAACCTCTTTCTCGGATGGGCGAGCTGCAACTCTCGTACAAATCCAGATCACACAAAGGTGTACCGCTGCGAGTTAAAGCCGGGCTTTCGTTTTCCCTGAGCCGAAATTTCCCAACTATCAATTGTTTTCGGATTGGTGTACGGTTTTCGCAACTGCGAAAATTCAGGTCGCTCTCCGAATCTGAGATGCTCGTTACACTTGGCTTGGGGTAGCTTGTAATGGTCTCCGTCGAGAATTTCGTCGACCGTGAGCATGGTGTTGTGATCACCCTCTGTTCCGGGTGCGTGACGCGCAATGATGTGGTGAACAGCATTGCAACCCTGCGCAAAGACCCAGGCTTCCGTCCCAACTTCCGACAGTTGATTAACCTGATGGGCGCCTTGAAGCTGGACTTAGACTTCAAGGATCTCTACGGGATCCGGCAGATCTACGATCCGTTCTCAAGCGAGAGTCGGCGCGCGATTGTGGCTCCCCGGAGTGGCGCCGGATACGGATTGGCGCGGATGTATCAGGCCATCGTCGACAGCGAGCACATGGAAGTGTTCGTCTCTCTCCTCGAGGCAATTTCGTGGCTGGGCCTGGAAGTGACGGTATTGGAGGCTGCGATCCAGAGAGCGCGAACGTCTTCCTGCGCGCGACTGGAGACCGGCACGATTCTGGATCTGCCGCCGGACGTCCCCCGGACATTCCGGCCGATTCGCAAGAAGCTGAGGAACGCGGCGAGGCGGCGGAAGGGTTAGATCGCAAACGAAAGCCCGCCCTTGTTATTCGCGAGCTCGTTAGTCCGTGTGGAATACTTCTTCCATCGAGGCCCACCATTCCCCTGATGCGCGCGTTTCCAGTGGCTGTTGCATCGGCATCATGGTGGACCACCATTCCTGGGTCTTGGGATCCGCCGCCATCCGGGCCATGTCGGCTCCATAATCCGTGCCGTGATACTCGTAGTATCCGAACAGGAGATCCTCTTTCAAAAAGAGGGAATAATTGCGAATATAGCAGCGCCGGATTGTGGCTAGGACCTCCGGCCAAACCTTTGCGTGATAATTCCTGTACGTTTGGCTCGATTCTGGCTTTACTCGAAGTACCGAGCCGTAACGGACCATAGTCATCCTCAACCTAGGACTTTCGATGCATTTCCAATCGAATCTGTATGCTCGCACGCGTCAACTCGCGCCACCTGTTTGACAGCAACGCACGCTTGCCCTAGCGTGAATTCAGTAAGTAAACGATAACGGAACGGCCAAAGCAACTTCACAGCAACGAGTCGTCACCGCAAACAAATCGTCCGAGCCAGAATCATGAAAGAACTGGAGCTATTCCAACGCAAAGCATTGAAGATCAGCCCCGAGGACAACGTTGCGGTGGCACTCGTTGACCTTCGAGCCGGTGAAACGGTCTCGGTCAGCGGAAATAAGTGGACCGTGAAAACTCCGGTCGGCGCGAAGCAGAAGTTTGCTCTTCGTGACCTGCGACCGCACGATCTTGTGATGATGTACGGCGTCGTCGTCGGTGAGGCAACAGAAGGCATTGCGGAGGGGGCGGCCCTCAGCACGGCGAATGTTTCTCATCAGCGCGCGGTGCTCACGAAAAGAGCTTCCAGCTACGATTGGCGCCCGATGGATGTATCCCGGTGGAAAGATCGAACATTCGCGGGATACGCGCGCGCCGACGGACAGGTGGGGACGCGGAACTACTGGCTGGTGATCCCTCTGGTGTTCTGCGAGAACCGCAACATTCGCGTGCTGCAGGAAGCCTTTGAGCAAGAACTAGGAATTGCCGCTCCCGCAAAATACCGCAACCACGTTGCGGAGCTGGTCGAACTCTACCGCGCGGGGCGGATCGGCGAAATCGAACGATGGGAATTTTCGCCGGAAACCACTCCCTCAGGGGGTAGCCGCGTCTTTCCGAATGTGGACGGCGTAAGGTTCCTAACCCACGAGATGGGGTGCGGGGGCACTCGCGACGACGCACGTTCGCTGTGCGGGCTGCTCGCTGGATATCTGTACAATCCGAATGTCGCGGGGGCGACGGTTCTGAGTCTCGGCTGTCAGAATGCTCAAGTCGGCATGCTGCGCGAGGAAGTTCTCAAGCGCAGCCCAAAGCTCGAGAAGCCACTGCTGATTTTCGACCAGCAGGGAAGCGAGCTGGAATCGGTGATGCTCTCGCGCGCGATCCGCGCCACGTTTGCGGGGCTTGTGAACGCCAACAAAATTGCCCGCACCCCGACGCCGCTCTCAAAGCTGACGATTGGTCTCAAATGCGGCGGCTCGGATGGTTTTTCAGGCATCACGGCCAACCCGGTCCTTGGAAACGTGTCGGATCAGCTCTCCGAACTCGGCGGTAAGACGATCCTGAGCGAGTTTCCCGAGTTATGCGGTGTTGAGCAGGACCTGATGGATCGCTGCGAGAGTGACGAGTCCGCCGATCGATTCTTGCAGCTGATGAAGTCCTATGCCGATGCGGCCCAGGCGGTCGGGTCCGGCTTCGACAAGAATCCCTCGCCGGGGAACATACGCGATGGCTTGCTGACCGGTGCAATGAAGTCGGCGGGCGCCGCCCGTAAAGGAGGCAGGTCCCCGGTACGCGGGGTGCTGGATTATCCGGAATACGTGACCGCGGCTGGATTGAACCTGCTGTGCACGCCGGGGAATGACGTGGAAGCGGTGACGGCCCAGGTCGGAGCGGGAGCAAATGTCGTCCTGTTTACGACTGGGCTCGGGACGCCGACGGGTAATCCCATCGCGCCCGTCGTCAAGATTTCCACCAACTCAGCGCTGGCTTCTCGGATGCACGACATCATCGACGTGGATTGCGGAGGAATTCTTACGGAAAACCGCACCGTGGAGGAAACCGGGGATGCCTTGCTGGAAACGATCATTCGAGTGGCCAGCGGCGATCTTCACACCAAGGCAGAGCAGAACCGGCAAGAGGACTTTATTCCGTGGAAGCGCGGGGTTTCGCTTTGAAGTGCCGAATGTGGAGTGAGCGCCCGGCTCGTTCGTGGGACTGATTCCAACTGACAATTGAATAGAACAGACGCCTTGGCGTAGATTGTTGCGTCGCGGTGAGTAAACGATTTCTCGACGTTGAAAACGGCTGTACGAGGGAGCAAGAACGATGTCTTCGTCTCGACGGGGTTTCCTGAAACAAACCGGCACCGCAGCCCTTGCTTCGATCGCCAGCCCGCTTTTCGGGCGGTCCGGAATGGAGCAAGCCAGCGCAAACAGCGCGAGCACCACGAAGCTATACATAGACTCCCGACGGCAGCTCGGTCCCATCGACAGAAATCTTTTCGGATCCTTCCTTGAGCACTTGGGGCGGGCGATCTATGAGGGAATTTACGATCCTGGTTCGAGACTCTCGGACTCGAATGGATTTCGAAAGGATGTCATTGCCGAGATTAAAGAACTCGGAGTACCCATCATCCGCTATCCCGGCGGAAACTTTGTGTCCGGGTACAACTGGCTTGATGGTGTGGGGCCCAAGCAGGATCGGCCCGTCGTTCTCGATAAGGCGTGGGATTCCCTCAACTCCAATCAGGTTGGCACGAACGAGTTCATGGCATGGTGCCAGGCGGCGGGAACTTTGCCGCTCATGGGCCTGAACTTGGGAACGGGCACGACGGAAGAAGCGGCGGCGCTGGTCGAGTATTGCAACGTCGATAGAGGCACACGCTGGAGCGAACTGAGGCGCAAGCACGGGGTGGCCGATCCTTACAACGTGCGGCATTGGTGTCTCGGGAACGAAATGGACGGCCCGTGGCAGATCGGGCACATAACGGCCACAGAGTACGGCTACAAGGCCGCCGATGCAGCTCGCCAGATGCGCGCCGTGGATCCGTCACTCACGCTGATCGCGTGCGGTTCGAGCGGGCCATTTATGCCCACCTACCTCGATTGGGATCGCGAAGTGCTCGAGCAATGTTACGAATACGTCGATGCGCTGTCGCTGCACCGCTACGTCGGCAACACCGAGGACACAGGCGGGGGCGATACCGCGAAATATCTCGCGGTGAATCTCACCATGGACAAGCAGATCGAGGAGACGCTTGCGGTTTGCGACTACGTGCGCGGGCACAAGCGGTCGCCGAAGAAGCTTTGGTTGTCGTTTGATGAGTGGAACGTATGGTACCGGGCTCGGCGCGGCGATGCAGTGAACGGGCATCGCAAAGTGGCGCCGCACCTTCTTGAGGAAATTTACGACCTGCAAGACGCGTTGGTCGTGGGTGGGATGGTCAACACGCTGTTACGTCACGCCGACCGGGTGAAGATCGCGTGCCTTGCGCAGTTGGTGAATGTGATCGCGCCGATCATGACAAACTCCGACGGCCTGTATCGGCAGACGATCTATTATCCCTATTCGTGGGGTTTGCACTACGGTCGCGGCGCTGTTCTCGACATTCTGGTCGAGGCGCAGTCCACCTACGACGTCGCGAGAATGGGTGCTGTTCCGCACCTCGACATCGTGGGCACGTTCGACAGCAGCAATGGCGCCACGGCTCTTTTCATCCTGAACCGCGATCTGCAGAGCGCACGGCAGTTTGAAATCGAATGGCAGGGAAGCGTTCCGGGTGCGCTGCAGAACGCATGGGTGTTGACGGGCGATGATTTGAAAGCAGTCAACGGCTTTGATGCTCCGGACCGAGTGAAACCGCGCGCTGCTGACAAGCCGTCGACAGCAGGAGGACGCACGCGCGTCGACGTCCCGGCAAAGTCGTACACGGTCCTGCAGTGGGCTGGGAAGTAGGCGCGCCGCTATGCGGAAGACACAGACTCTGCTCTTCTTCGCGATGGTGTTCGCAGCATGGGTTGCTCTCGGTGCGGTCGCGCAAGACTCAGCGCGCTCGACTGGCATAGGCGCCGCCGCGCTCGCGGCTACGCCCCCCATGGGTTGGAACAGTTGGGACGGCTACGGAACTACTGTCAATGAAGCTGACGCCAAGGCGAATGCGAACTGGCTTGCGGCCCACTTGAAGGATTACGGCTGGCAGTACGTGGTGGTCGACATGGAGTGGTTCGTGACCAACCCCACTCCGGAAGGAAATTCCAAGAACTCTCAATACGAGTTAGACGAATACGGCCGATACGTTCCGGCCCCGAATCGATTTCCGTCCGCCGCCGCTTCTGCAGGCTTCAAGCCGCTTGCAGACTACGTGCACTCCCTTGGATTGAAGTTCGGGATTCACATCCTGCGGGGAATTCCGAAGCAGGCTGTCGAGAAGAACCTGCCCGTGCAGGGGACTCAATTTCGGGCGGCTGACGCCGCACTGCAATCGGATACCTGTCCATGGAATTTCGACAATTTTGGAATTGACCCGAGCAAACCTGCCGGACAGGCCTACTACGATTCCATCGCCCGCCTGTACGCCCAGTGGGATGTCGATCTGATCAAGGTCGACTGCATCGCGAGTCATCCGTACAAGGGCGAAGAAATTCGCATGCTCAGCGAAGCATTGCGGAAGACCGGGCGACCGATTGTGCTGAGCCTGTCGCCCGGGGCCGCACCGCTCGACAAAGCCGACGAGATGGGCCGTTACGCGCAGATGTGGCGCATCTCCGACGATATCTGGGATCTCTGGCACAGTACGGTTGCGTATCCTCAGGGCCTTGGTGATCAGTTCCCCAATGCGCAGAAGTGGGCCGGGATCGGACGTCCGGGCGCATGGCCGGACGCCGACATGCTGCCGCTCGGATTCCTCGGACCCGCTCCAGGTTGGGGAAAGCCGCGCCAGACCCGTCTCACTCACGACGAGCAACGCACCTTGATGACGCTCTGGTGTATTTTCCCTTCGTCCTTGATGGTCGGCGGCGACCTCACCAAAGCAGACTCCTGGACAACTTCGTTACTCACAAACCGAGAGGTGCTGGACGTTGATCAGCACTCAACCGGGAATCGAGTGGCCGTTTCGAACGAGGAAATCACGATCTGGGTTGCCCAGTCGAAAGAAAACCCGAAGCAGTACTACGTGGCGGCTTTCAATCGTAGTGAATCCAGCAGGTCGCGGGAGTTCGCCTGGAAAGATTTAGGCCTGGGCTCGGCAAGCTATCGTTTGCGCGATCTTTGGGAACACAAGGATCTCGGGCAGGCGGCAAAGCTCGCAGTGAGCCTACCTTCGCACGCGTCGCTGCTGTACGCCGTACAGATGGACGCCGGCCACAAACCTTAATGGAGGATTGGCGCATCGCTGTGGTGCGCGGAGTCCGCAAGTGGAACGATCGAATGGCTCCACACCTCCTGCACTTTCCGCACTTCTGTTGCGCGGTTCTCGCGCAGTTTCCCTACATCGGCGCGCAACTGGGTACGTGGAGTTACTTCATCCAACATGTGCAGGAATACGCCCACGAACCCGAAAAGGTTGCCGGCTACTTCCTCACTGGCTGAAAAGCAGCGGAAGTTCTTAGTTAGCCGGAATGCACCGTTCGAAACGTCGCAAGGCATTTGCGCGCCGTTTCGAGTTCGGGGAATCGGCTGCCTTCCTGTTCCAAAAGGTAATACTCCACACCTCCCGCGGATTCCGCTGCGGCGAAGATCTTTTTCCAGTCGGCGGCGCCTTCGCCAAATAAAACCGTGTAGCCTTTCGCGGGGTCGGACGACCAGTCTTTGCAATGGATCGAGCGAATGCGCCCCGGGTTGGCATTGATCCACGCGACCGGATCGGAGCCTGCCTCAAGGCAGGTTCCCACATCCAGCTGAAGAACCACGGAAGACTTCGTGTTCTTCGCCAGGATGTCCATCGGGCGCAGGCCGTTGGTCTTTACGAATTCCGCTGTGTGATTGTGATAGCCGACGTGCAGCCCTCCAGGCTCGAGCTGGTCGGCGGCTGCGTTAAGCTCGTCCGCGATCGCCTTCCATCCGTCTGGACCGGGCTTCGGGTCCGCATGAGCGCAAATGACGTACTTGCAGCCGAGGATGCCGTTGAGGTCGCGCGTCCGGCCAATCGCTTCGTGCGTGAGATAGGACTCGTTGTTATGAGTTGAATAACAGTGGATGCCAAGATCATCGAGAAGCTTTCGCATCTGTTTGGCTTGGGGTTCGGTCCAGTCGTAGTAGGGCGAATAGAACTCGACGCACTGATAGCCCATTTGCGCGACAGCGCGAACCGTTCCTTCCGGATCCTGCTTGAGCGCATTGCGCACCGAATAGAGTTCGAGTCCCACCGGGAGCGCGCTCGCAGCGGCATGGGCGAAGGCGTATGGAAGTGTGGCGGAGGCAACAAGAAACGTCCGACGCGTGAGAAGCATGGGTGGAATCGTACACCGGGAGAGTAGCGCGGTGCGAGATGCGCGGCCTTATGTTTTCAAAACGCGCTGCAAGCATCCGGGTTCGGTGCAAGCGTAGGTCACGCGGTTCTGCTGCCGGTCGAGGCTGATGATGAACATCGGCCGCCCGTGCATATCACAGCGGGGCTGGTTGGGCGTAATCTCGGGGGCGTCGTTGCGCTTGGGATTGACGTAGCCAACGCGCTCTCCGAAGCAGCGGCCGCAGAATTTTTCGGTGCAGCGGAAATAATCGATGGAGTAATCGGGGCTGTAAGGGGCGATGCAGGCTTCCATGGTGCGGAAATGTTTGTCACAGAGGGGCAGAATGTCCGTCCGCATGACTGAGGGAGTGTAGCATCCGGGGCGTTGCCGGACTCAGCTTACCGGGCATCCTGTAGCCAGTTTGGCACGGAGGCGCCGTTGTTTTTTTGCTGGCAACCGCTGCTCACACGGCGTTCATCCGACAGGCATCATGATTCGCAAACTGAAGTCGGGTGAATTTCGTCTTTATTCGGGTAAGAAAGATCCGAAGACCAACAAGCGCAAGAATCTGGGAACGTTCAAATCACGCCAGGCCGCTGAAAAGCACGAGAAAGCCGTGCAGTACTTCAAGCGTGCGGGATAAGTACATTCGGCCGCTCTTGATCTCTCATACGAGGACCTTGCGCAATTCACGCCGCAGGATTTTTCCGGACGGGGTACGCGGTACGGTTTCCACGAAATGAACCTCGCGGGGCTGTTTGTAGTGCGTGAGCCGGTCGGCCACAAAGCCGCAGAGTGACTGCTTCATGGACTCGTCGGAGGCGTGACCTTCGCGCAGGACGACAAATGCGCAAGGAATCTCTCCGGCTTCCGGGTGGGGGCGAGCCACCACGCCGCAATCGCGCACGGCGGGATGCTCCATCAATACCGCTTCCACCTCGGCCGGGGCGACGGGGAAGCCCTTGTACTTGATCATCTCTTTCCGCCGGTCGAGGACGTAGTAAAAGTCGTCTACGTCGCGATTGACGATGTCGCCCGACCAATACCAACCATCGCGGAGAACGTTCGCGGTCGCCTGAGGGTCTTTCCAATATCCCTTCATGAATTGGGGGCCGCGCATAACGAGTTCACCAGGTTCTTCTCGGCCGACCTCGCGGTCAGTCAAATCAAGAACACGGCATTCCGTTTGTACAAGGGGCTGCCCGATCGACCCAAGCTTGTTCATCTCCGGAGGCGCGATGTATCCAACGTGCGTGACCGGTGAAGCTTCCGTCATGCCGTATCCCTGGTTGATGGGGATGCCCGTGAGTTCCGTGAAGCGCCTTGCCAGTTCGGGCGCGAGAGGGGCCGCGCCCGACTTCACCCATCCCACCTTGTGGTTTGCGGGAAACTGTCCGGCCTCGGCCGCCTGGTTCAACGCGTTCAAGGCTGGTGGGACGAGCGGCATCATCGTGACGCCTTCAGAAACGAGCAGTCCCAGAAGATGGGGGACATTGAAGCGTGGCATGAGCACAAGCGTGGCCCCCAGCGCAAGCATCGGATTGAGCGCCACATTCAGCCCGTAGATGTGATAGAGCGGGAGGAAACACAGCATTACATCACTTGTTTGGAGAGGCGTACCGTTCGGAGCGACCAGTTGGTAGATGTTCGCGACCAGGTTGTGATGCGTGAGCATCACGCCCTTTGGCAATCCGGTTGTACCGCTGGAATAGGGAAGCGCCGCCAGCGTGTCTTCGGAACCCTGACGCGGTGTCGGAAGCACAGCCTGCGAGGGACGCAACAGATCGGAGAAGCTCTCGGTTCCTGCGAGTATCTGCCGTGTGGTGAATACGCGGCGAAGGTTGGCGAGTCCGGCGACGTTGATATTGCCCAGCACCACTCCATCGGTCACCAGAAACGCAGCGTCCGAGTTTTCCAACTGGTAGCGCACCTCGCGCTCACGGTACGTCGGGTTGAGCAGAGTAGGAATTCCTCCGGCGAGTGTGGCCGCGTGATACGTGGCCGCGAACTCCCACGAATTCGGCAGGAAGATCGCGACGATTTCTCCTGGCTTCAACCCCGCAGCGACAAAGCTTCGTGCGAGCTGCTCAACGATGTCTCCATATTCCCCGTACGTAAATCGGCGGTTCGAGGAGGAATCGATCAATGCGATTTTCTGTGGGAATTTCCGGCAGGAATTCAGTACGACGTCGTGCAGAAAAAGGCCGGACGGGTCGGCGTAAAGCTCGGTGCGCAACATGGGCTGACAGATTGTAGCGAAGTCAGCGGCAAGAGCGAAGTTGGGAGGTTGGGCTTGAGCTAACTGGCGAGCTTCCGCAGGAACTCGCGCTCGTCCATGCGGTACTTGAAGGCTTTGCGGCCGTCGATGAACACAACTGGCACTTCGTCGGTGAATTGGCGGCGCAATTGGTCGTCGCCATCCACATCGACTTCCTGCCAGCGGAACAAACCGCGGCGTTCCAGTTTGACGAGGCTTTCTTTCACGATCTCGCAGAGATGGCAGCCTTTGCGAGTGTAGACAAGCACTTGGCGGGGGTCGGCCATGGCCGGAGTGTAGCAGTTTCGAAGCAATTTTCAATCGAGACAAGTGTAAAGAAGTACAAACAAAGTGGTCCAATTTATAGACCAGCCGGAAAACGTATTCTCGAAACTCGCCGCCTTTCTAGTTGCCCCGAAGAGTGAACGATACAATTCCCATCATGAAACGCGACCGCGACACGCCGTTACTTGGAAAGACCGTCCTCATCACTGGAGGTGCCAAGCGCCTAGGCCGAGCATCGGCGGTGGCGCTTGCACGGTCGGGTGCCGACGTTGCGATCACCTTTAATCATTCGGCTCGCGATGCGCAACATACGGTGATCGATCTGACTGCTCTCGGGGTACGTGCGTTTGCCTTTCAGTGCGACGTCACCAGCGAGAAAAGCGTGAAGGCGATGATCAAAGACGCCGTAAAGGAACTCGGCGCGATCGATATCCTGGTGAACAACGCCGCCAACTACGAGACTGTGGAATTCGAGAAAATTACTGTCGCACAGTGGGATGCAATCTTCGCGTCGAACACCCGCGGTCCTTTTCTGGTGACCCGGGAGGCGCTCAAACATCTCCGCGCTCGCAAGGGAAAGGTCATCAACATGGGGTCTCTGGGCGGACTGATTCCGTGGGCCACGCACGCCCATTACTGCTCCTCGAAGGCGGCGCTGCACATGCTGACCAAGGTGATGGCGAAGGCTTTGGCGCCAGAGATCGCGGTCAACGCGGTCGCTCCCGGAATGATCGATCTCGGGGAGAAAGCGGCAAAGCCCTTCATGCGGAAGATGGCCCGGGTGACTCCAATGAAGAGAAACGGGACGGGGGAAGAAGTAGCCAAGGCCGTTCGGTTTTTTGCGACCGCTCCTCACTTTATTACTGGCCAGATTCTGGTGGTCGACGGCGGGTTGTCCTTGGATTGAAGGCTGGTGCCCATCCGCGGTCAACGTATCAAGCAACAACTCACTGCGGAGAATCACGCTGCCCTCGTCGGGCTCCTGAAGTTGGGGACCGAGGTCGAATTCCAAAGCTCACCTCAAGAGGCCGGCTAAAGCCCTGAGGTTCTTCCAACGCCGTTGCCGCTCGCAGCACCCTTCCTGTATCGTGCCTAATCAAACTAGACACTATGATCAGGCTCAGGCTCTGGTGGCTGGCAGTCGTCGCGGTCAGCGTTTGGATTTTCTCGGGAACATCCGTTGCCCAATCCGGTCCCGAGGACGGTGGCCACGAAGTCCAGCTGTGGACTGGCGGCGGATACACGGTTCCAGGCGGCACCAAGAACACAGGTGTCTGGAATGCGGGCCTGCGTTATGGCTGGATCCTGAGCCGTCCGCACGGCCCGGGATTCCTCAAGGGCCGATTCGAATACGCGGTCGACGCGATTCCGGTTTTTCTGGTCTTTCAGCCCGCCAACACCTCGTATGGCGCCGGGTTTGATCCGATCGATTTGAAATGGAATTTTGCGACTCGCTCGCCCGTCGTACCCTATCTTGAGATCGACGGCGGCGCCCTGTTCACGAATCACACAGTCCCGACCGGCACGAACGCTGTGAACTTCATGAGCAGCGGCGTTTTCGGCGTGCATTTCCTGCGAGCCCGTTACAACTGGAGCATTGAAGCGCGCTACATGCATATATCGAACGCGGGGCTCGCCACTCCGAATCCCGGCATCAATACTTTCCAGGTACGGCTTGGGATCGGGAGATTTCTTCGCAAAAAGTGAACGCTGTCCTCCACCTTGGCATCCGAGGCTCTGATTCCCATGCACTCCTACAGACTTCACTCGATGGGAGCCGCGGTTTCTATTCCCTAAACTCGACTGCGGAAGCGCGAATCATCTCAGCACAGTCAGGAGAGTACACCGTGAAGTATTTGGGAAAATGTTTGGGGCTGCCGCTGGTTCTCAGCATTGGTTTGACCGGAGCTATGCTTGCGCAGGACAGTGCGAAGCAGGACATGAAAGACGCTGGTCATGAAACCAAGCAGGCCGCGAAGGACACCGGCCACGCGACGAAGACGACCGCGAAGAAGACGGGGCACAAGGTGAAGCATACGACCAAGAAAGCCACTCACAAGGCCGCTCAGAAGACCGACGAGGGCGCGCAGAAGGTGGAAGACAAGACCCAGTAGGATCTGCTTCAAATCTTGGAACGAGAGAGGGCGCCTCAAAAGGCGCCCTTGATTCTTTGCGATCGATTGTGGGCTCGTCCTTACGAGAACGCAGCCGCCAGGCCGGCCGAGACGAGCATAAAGAGCGCATACCATCCGAAGACAACGATCATTGCAGTCGAGAGCTTGAGCTTCTTGCTGATGATGCTCAGGCCCAGAGCCGTCAGGAATAACGCCCAGAACATCATCAGGTCGAACGACGTGGCGATGCTGTAGAGAAATCGCGAGCCTCCGGGACTCAAATAAAGTCCGCCGCTGGTGGGGGCGGGATTCTGGATATTGAACGAGTCCGGATCCTGCCCTGCGAACAGCATGATGATTGCGAGTATGGTGCGAGCGAAAGTGCAAGGCGCCCATGCTTGCGGCCTCGTCGTTCACGCCTATATCCTTCCCCGTTATGTCTACTCTGGTCGAATGTGTTCCGAATTTTTCAGAGGGCCGCGATAAGGCGAAGGTCGACGCCATCGTTGAGGCCATGAAAGTCAATGGCGTCTACCTGCTCGATAGCGAGATGGACGCCGACCACAACCGTTGCGTGATCACGCTGGTGGGCGAACGCGAACCGATCCAGGAAGCGGCGATTCGTGGGGTCGGCACGGCTGCCGAGTTGATCGACCTGACGAAACATCAGGGAGCCCACCCTCGTATGGGTGCGGCCGACGTCGTGCCCTTCATTCCCATTGACGGCGTGACCATCGAGGACTGTGTGGCCATGGCCCAGCATGTCGGTGAGGAGATCTGGAAGCGCTACCAGATTCCGGTCTACCTGTACGAAGCGGCTGCTACATCGCCCGAGCGCCTCAATCTGGAAAACATCCGGCGGGGGCAGTTCGAGGGAATTCGCGACGAGATCGCGACGAATCCGGCGAGGCGGCCGGATTTCGGAGAGCCGCGCGTGCATCCAACGGCTGGCGCGACCGTCGTGGGAGCGCGGAAGTTTCTCATTGCCTATAACGTCTTCCTGAATACCACCGACGTCAACGTCGCGAAAAAAGTCGCGAAGGGGGTGCGGTTTTCAAGCGGAGGATTTCGTTTCGTGAAGGGAGCTGGGTTTCTGGTGCGGGGTATGGCGCAGGTCTCGATGAACCTGACCGACTTTGAGCAGACTCCCATGCACCGCGTTTTCGACTTTGTGAAGCGCGAGGCCGCGCGCTACGGGGTCGCTCCTGTTTCCAGTGAAATCGTCGGACTGGTTCCGAAAAAAGCACTCGAGCAGGCTGCCGAATGGTATCTGCAAGTCGAGAACTTCGATTCGTCGCTGATTCTGGAGAATCGTCTCGCCGCGGTGATGGGCGGCAAGATGGCGGTCGGCGGCCTGCGCGCGGGCGTGGAGCCATTCGTGGAGCAATTAGCCGCGCCAACGGCAACTCCTGGAGGCGGCAGCGCCGCCGCGGCAGCGGGGGCCATGGCGGCTGGCTTGGCGCACATGGTCGCTGCCATGTCGCGCGGCAAGAAAGCCTATTTGCAATACGAGAAGGAATTGAGTGCGGCGATCGCGCGCCTGTCCACCTTGCGGGAAGAGCTGAAAGCGGCCGTCGATGCCGATGCCGAGTCCTACAACGCAGTCATGAAAGCCTACAAGCAGGCGAAGGAAGCGTCCAACGGTGACACGATCATCGATGCCGCCCTGAAGGGAGCGACCAGCGTCCCTTTGGGCGTGGCGGAGCGCGCGCGAGAGGTCGGGAAAATCGCCGAAACACTCGGTCCGATTACAAATCCCAACATGAAGTCGGATCTGACTACGGCCTCAGCCTTGGCGCGGGCCGCGATCGAGGGCGCGCTGGCGAATGTCGAGATCAATCTGGCTTCCATCAAAGATGAGGCCTTCGTCGGCGTCGTCCGCAACAAGGTGAGTGCGCTCTCCAGTTGAGTCGAGCATTCCTACCGGTTCCGGGTGCCAGCGGATCGCCGGCTTCGGGCGAGAACGGTTGTCCAATCCGTCAACGGACCACCTGTACTTTCGTTTGCACTTTTTTTACCTTGGTCGGCATACAATTGATGCACATCGGGTTAACGCAAGGGGCCGTTTCGGCATCCAATTTGTGTATTTCCCAGAGGTCTTATGAAGAATCTGATCCGAGTTGCAACTTTCGCCCTCATGGGCACAGCTGCGTGGGCAATGCCGCTGGGCAGTTCGTCGCGCGCCGTCATTCCTTCTGACATTCAGCAAATCATTTCGGTCGATTACCGCGCTATGCACGATTCTCCGACCGCAATGCAATTGAAACAGCAGGTGCTGCCCCAAAGCCTGAAGGAGTTTGAGGCTGCGTTGAAGGGCATCGGGATCGACACCGAGAAGGACGTCGATCAGCTCACATTTGCGTCCTATCGGAAGAGTAAAAATAACGTACAGGTCGTCGGGATGGCTCAGGGATCTTTTTCCGCCAAGGTCGTGCTCAAGCGTATGCGGCTGAAAAAGATCATGCCGGTGAAGTACCGTACCGCCGACATCTACGCGATGGGCAACGGCATGATGATGACTTTTCTCGATGAGAACTCGCTGCTGTTCGGCAATGACACCGCCGTTAAGGGCGCGCTGGATGCGCGCGATGGCGAGGCGCCGACCATCGACTCGAACCCGACCATGTCCGACATGATGGCGGCCGTTGACGGCTCCCCGGTGTGGAGCATCCTCGATCAGCAGGGAACCCAGAACGTGATGCGGTCGGCGTTGGGCGATGCTTCGAAGATGGCGGATTACGACACCATTAAGAAGCGCCTCGTCGGTTCGCGCTACACGATGGATTTTTCGAGTGGCGTGAACTTCAATCTTGACGTGATTACCTCTGACTCCATGACGGCGGCAACCATGTCATCGCTGGTGAAGGCGGGAATGCTTTACAAGAAGATGACCGCGACACCGGTCGAAAAAGTTGCCATCGACGCACTCACCGTGGACTCCGACAGCTCCAAGGTCCTGCTGCACTTCAAGACGGACGACAAGCAGTTCCAGGCGCTGATGAAGTCGGAGTTGTTTGCAGCGGTTTCGAAATAGAAGCAAGGGTTGCGGATCAGGGCACGGGGCGATGAGCTTCGTGCCTTTTCCTTTTGATCGCGCGAACGATACGAATCGCGATCTCTGCCGCGTGATTAGCCTTTCGCAGCCGAGCGAGCTTCTCGCTTTGCCTTCGCCCACCCTTCCTTGGTCACCTGCCGCGACCGGCCGAGAGCGAGCGAGTCTTCGGGAACATTCTCTGTTATGCACGACGCGGCGCCAATATATGCGCCCTTCCCGATCTTCACCGGAGCGACCAGCGTGCTGTCGCTGCCAACGAAGACATTGTCCCCGATTTCCGTCTTGTGTTTGTGGGCGCCGTCGTAGTTGCAGGTGATGGTTCCTGCTCCAACGTTGACGCCGGCGCCAATCTCGGCGTCGCCGAGATAGGTCAGGTGCGGGGCTTTCGAACCCTGACCGAGCTTCACTTTTTTCGTCTCGACAAAGCTCCCCACGTGCGCGCCCTCGCCGATGTCACTGCCCGGCCGTAGATGGGAATACGGCCCGATGACGGCCCCCGCGCCCACCCGCGCATCGTCAAGAATCGAGCCCGGCCTGACCGTGACGCGCTCCCCGATCTCCGAATTCGCAATGACGCTGTACGACCGTATCCGGCAATCGCCTCCGATTCGTGTGCGGCCGAGCAGTTGCACGAACGGCTCGATCACCGTATCCGGACCGACTTCTACATCCGCATCGATCACGCACGTCTGCGGGAAGAAGATACTCGCCCCCGCTGCCATGAGCTGCCGGCACTTTTCCATGCGGAAAATCGCGTCGATCTCCATCATCTCGGCGCGCGTATTGCTTCCCAGGATTTCAGCCGGCCTCGCAGTTCTGAGCACGACGACTTTTGCCGTTGCCTTGGTAAAGACCGCTGCCATATCGGTCAGGTAGTACTCGTGATGCGCGTTGTCGGTCGTCAGCTTTCCGATCTGCGTATAAAGCGGCTTGACTGCGAACGCATAGAAGCCCGAGTTGATCTCACGCAGTTTCTTCTGACTCGCACTCGCAGCCTTCTCCTCGACGATCGCTTTCACGTCGTCACTTTTCGCGCCCTTGCGAAGCACGCGGCCATAACCAGTCGGGTTCGCCAGTTCGGCCGACAGCAGCGTCATGGCCGCCTTCTTCTGCAAGTGAAAATCGCGCAGCCGCCGGACCGTCTCAGGTGTGATCAGGGGCGCATCGCCAGAGAGCACAAGCACCAGGTCATAGGGCGCAAGCGCCTCTTGCGCCACCATCAGGGCATGGCCGGTTCCACGCTGCTCCGCTTGAATAACGAAGTTGATCCCTGTGTGCTCGACTGCTTTACGGACGAGGTCGGCTTCGTGTCCGATGATGGCGTACACGTCCGCCGCCGGCACGACTGCAGTCGCGGCCGTGATGACGTGCGCCAGAAGCGGCTTCCCCCCGACTTCGTGCAGAACTTTCGGATATTTCGATTTGAGCCGCGTTCCCTTGCCGGCGGCCATGATGGCGATCGCTGTGCGAGGACTCTTCGGTGTAGGCATTCGTTCCCACTATACCGCGAGGGAACAGCGTCGAGCCTCGTCTACCACGTTGCCGATGGCAGAAGGGCGGCTTAACAGACCGCGAACCACGAAGAAGAAGCGGGAATCAGAGAAGGAATAAATCTCGGGTTGCAATAGCTCGGTAGAACAGAGCCGAGGAGATCCTAGCCTCGCGTAGCGGTATCGCTGACGAGAGAGCTTTTCCGCGGTGATCCCGACGCCTGGAGTGCCAACTCCAGCAGATCCCGCGCCACAGCATGGGTCGCGTGTCGCACGACTGTGCCTTCTTCCAGATAGTCCCCGAGTACGGGGCAGCACCCCAACTGTTCCACGGCCTCGAGGTCTGAGACGATCTGCGCAGCCCCCTCCAACGCGTACTTAGCCTTCATTTCATCCGAGGCAGGTTTGCGGTTGATGAGTGCGTAATCAAATAGCGGTGCCTGCGCATGCCGGTTGAGGGCCCGTATATGATCGGCCGCCGTCAATCCCAGGCTCTCGTTCGCCTGCGTCATCAGATTGCAGACGTAAACCTTGATGGCGGACGAGTTGACGATGGCCTGCGCGATACCCCGTACCAACAAATTTGGAATCAGGCTGGTGAACAGCGATCCCGGACCAATTGTGATGACATCGGCGTTGGCGATCGCCTCGAGCGTCTGGGGCAGCGGCTCGACATCCGGGGGGATGAGGAACAGTTCCTTGATGCGTCCCTTGCTCGAGGTGATCTGTGTTTCTCCGCGAACCCGGGTCTCGTCTTCCATCAGAGCCTCGAGCTCGATATTCGAACTCGTCGCTGGGTAAATATGGCCACGCGTCAGCAGAATCTCGGAGGAAAGCCGCACCGCTTCGGAAAAGTCGTTGGTGATCGAGGTCAGCGCAGCGAGGAACAGGTTGCCGAAGCTGTGGCCCTCCAGTCCCGACCCCTTATCGAAGCGGTGCCGGAACAGCCGTGAGAGCAAGGCTTCGTCTTCAGAAAGGGCGACGATGCAGTTCCGGATGTCACCAGGCGGAAGCATGTTGAGCTCTTTTCGAAGGCGGCCACTGGAGCCGCCGTCGTCACTGACCGTCACCACGGCGCTCAACTCGCCGATCGTGGGGCGACCCTGCACTGAACTAAAGGGCTCTCCAAGCGCGGGAACGAAATGCTTCAGCCCCTTCAGAAGAGTAGAGAGACCGGTTCCGCCGCCGATGGCAACGACGCGGAGCGGCGGGTGCGCGGCTTTCTCTAGGGGACGAAGATCGGTTCGCTGGGATTCCATCGTCGCAGGGCGGTTCTAGTAGTTCTCTTCCGCGGCTTCCGGTTCGGCCGTCGTTTCGGCTCCCGGATCGGGATAGAGAAGCTCGGTGAAACGTGGATCCTCCGCCAGGTTCTGGAAATCCGAGTCGTTGCGAGCCTGAAAGCGCAGCGCCGAGTTAAGACGGATTGCTTCATCCAGGTTGCGCAGAGAATCCTCGACGTGGCCCGTCATGCAATCGAGCGCAGCTATTCCGTAGATCACGTAGTCGGCCTTCGGTACTTGCTTCAGCAGTTTTTCGAGGTGCTCGCGCGCCTGCACATAATCGCCCACGTTCATGAGAGATACCGCGTAATCGAAGTGTTCCTCGGGACTCTTGAACTGCGCGGTCACTTTTTCAAGATGCTGATTGCAGGCGTTGATGTGGACCGAAGCGCGATCCGAGAGTTCCTTGCTCGGTCCGCCAAGGACTTTTTGCAGGCTGGCCTTGGCTTTGTCGAACTTGTGCTCCTGCAGCGCGCGGAGACCGACCTCATAGTTCTGGATTGCCTGGGCAACCCGAGGGTCGTCAGCGATTGACTTCTTTGCCGTTGGTTTCTGAGTCATTTGTAAGACTCTTCCTGTCGTTTTGCTTTCGGTTTTCGTAAGTACACCTCTAAGGTTCGGCTTGGGCGGGATAAGCTCAAGCATTTTACTAGCTTCAAACCGGACCGATACGGCAGCTTCCTTAGTCCGGAGGAAGATTCTCGGCTCTTGCGGCAGCATGCCAGCCGGGAATCCGGCGTTCGAGCCGAGTTGTACGCTCTCATCGAAAGCGCGTCGAAATCGCCAGCCAAACGCCGGCTGGTCAATTCATTGTGGATGCAGTTTCGAGATCGACCTGCTTCCACTCGCCGCCGATGATGCCCTTGCGGATCTGGGCAGGAGTCTTTCCTTTTTTCGTTTGCGCGTACGAGTAGTAAAGCTCTTTCAAGCACACGTCGCACTGCGCTCCGTGCGTTCCCTCGAAGCAACTGTGCAGGCTGTTGTGGCCCATGCCACGGTCGCAGTAGCAATAACAAGGCTGCTGGTGAATGACATTCGGGATCTTGGCAGCCAATTCGTACGCGTGAGTCTGATAGGCGAACTGCGCGTTTTCAGCCCAAAGATTCTCTTTCGGCAGGATCGGGGGTAGCTTCTTACCTTTTGGAGGTGGCGCGGCATTGTAAGCCGGCACACCTTGATCCTCCTGGGGGGCGGCCCACTGCGCCGAAAGCGTCATCGTCACCGCGAACAAAAACAGCAAAACCAATCCTCGCTTCAACATATGTAAGAATCCCTCGATCGGTTCGGTTAAGTTTTATTGTACCCGACGCGTGCGAGACACGCATCCCGCCGGCCCGACCGATGGTGCAAACCACGACTCAGTCCCAGGCCAGCCGAAGGTGAAGAAATCGGAGTACCGAACATCGAACGAAGCCGTATAGAATTGCAAATACATGCCCGATATGGGGTTCCAGCCTCGGCCAACGGACAGACTGGATAGCTCACGCCAGATCCCAGCGCGCACGGCGCCGGTTCTGGCCGTTTGGCTGCGCGACCTGATCATTTCATTGGCGATTTCGGCTTTTATCATTGTCTTTCTCTACCAGCCGGTAAAGGTGGAAGGGACCAGCATGATGCCGTCGCTTGATGATCAGGAACGGATCTTCGTGAACAAGTTCGTGTATCGCTGGGAACCCATCGAACGCGGGGACATCGTCGTTTTCCGGTACCCGCGCGACCCTTCGAAGAGCTACATCAAGCGTGTGATCGGCGTCCCCGGAGACCATATCCGCATCGACTCAGGCCAGGTTTACGTCAATAGCGAACTGATCGACGAAGACTATGTGCCTCCAGCCTATGCAGACGAGCGGTCGTACCCGGAGACCATCGTGCCGGCGCATAGTTACTTCATGCTTGGCGATCATCGGAGCATGTCGAATGACAGCCGTGATTTCGGTCCGGTGAAAGAGGGTTACATCTTCGGCAAGGCTGTGTTCGGCTACTGGCCGATGGACAAGTTGGGGCGGTTGCGGTGACGAGTTTAAGGAGCACGGCGCAAACGCGACCGCGCCCCATGGGATCATTAGAGCAGTTCTCAGTAGAAGCGATCGCTTCCACATCGTGGCCCTGGGTTTGAAGCCATCCACGCTTCTTTCGAAAACTAACTTTCCCACAGTCCGCACGTCTGAGTTGGCATGATGAATCGGATAGCTGTCATTGGCCTCGTAGTGGCCATGCTACTAGGCGAGGTTCATTCTCAGACCGTTTCTGCCGGCAAAGCCACAGGCGAAGACTCGGTCGTGACGACTCCCGCTGCTGTTGGGCTTTCCTCTGAGCCATTGGCGGCAATGGAAAAGGCGATCCGCGCGGGTGATTTCAAGAAAATCGGAAGCGTTTTAGTGGCTCGCCACGGAAAGCTCGTGTACGAGGCTTACTTCGACGGCGACGCAGCTACACTGCGCGATACCCGTTCGGCCACCAAAAGTATCTCCGACATCCTGATCGGAATTGCAATCGAAGAAAAAAAGCTGAGCGGAGTCGACGCCCGCGTGCTGGCTCTGCTTCCCGAGCGGGCTCGCAAAATCCAAAATCCCGATCCCCGCAAGGACAAGATCACGGTGGAGGACTTCCTCACGATGAGCTCTCCACTCGAGTGCGACGACTGGAACGATGCTTCCCGAGGTAACGAAGAGCGCATGTACGTGGTTGAGGACTGGGCACAGTTCATCCTCGATCTGCCGATCCGCGGCAGGATGCACCTTGGCGAGAACGTCGAGTCGCCACCTTATGGAAGGGAATTCAGTTATTGCACGGGTGGAGTGTTCACGCTCAGCGAAGTGCTTGAGAAAGCGACGGGAGAAAGAACGGACCGCTACGCACAAAGAAAGCTATTTGGCCCGCTCGGCATCACAGATGCCGTTTGGGTTTACTCACCACTGAATGTCCCGCAGACTGGCGGCGGCCTCCGTCTAACCAGCCGCGAACTTTTGAAGATCGCGGACCTCTATCGCTCGGGTGGAGTGTGGCAAGGAACCAGAATCGTGGACGAGGCTTGGGTAAACACCTCCACGCGGCCACACGCGAAAATCGACGACGATACCGAATACGGCTATCTGTGGTGGTTAAAGACGTTCAAATCCGGCCAGAAGAGCTACCCAGCATTCTTCATGAGCGGCAATGGCGGCAACAAAGTGCTGGTTTTTCCAGGACTCGACATGAGCGTGGTGCTCACAAGCACCAATTTCAATACCAAAGGCATGCATCAGCAGACCGAGAAACTACTCGCCGACTACATTCTGCGAGCAGTGGAAAACTAGGCTGCTAAAGCCATTGGAGGAACTGGACATCCCTGCTAAAATCTCTAAAATCCACACCCGGGAGCAGGAATGCAAGCTATCCTTGCCCTCGAAGATGGCCGCATCTTTCGAGGCAAAGGTTACGGCGCCAAAGGCGAATGCTACGGCGAAGTCGTTTTTAATACTTCCATCACCGGTTACCAGGAAATTTTCACCGACCCTTCTTACTCGGGACAGATTGTCGTTCTGACCACACCCGAGATCGGCAACTACGGCACCAATCCCGAAGACAACGAGGCCACGCACCCTTATATCGAGGGACTGATCGTGCGCGAGTTCTCCAAGGTGAGTTCGAACTGGCGCTCGCAGCAGGTTGCCGAAGAGTATCTGGAGCAGTTCAAGATTCCGGTGCTGGCCGAAATCGATACGCGCGCCCTGGTGCGCCACCTGCGGGATCACGGCGTGATGCGCGGCGTGATTTCGACGATCGAGAGCGACACCGAGAAGCTGGTGACCAAAGCGCGCTCGATTCCGAAGATGGATGGGACGGATCTCGCAAAAGTTGTGAGTACGAAACGCCCTTACGTCTGGGAAGTCGGCGAGCGTTCGCACGAGCCGGTCGCGGTCGTCGGGGTAAAAGACGAACCGCCGCGCTTCCACGTGGTCGCGTATGACTACGGCATTAAGCAGAACATCCTTCGCAAACTGCGGGGAGAAGGCTGCAAGGTCACGGTGGTCCCGGCGGAGACGCCTGCCGAAGATGTGCTGGCACTGAAGCCGGATGGAGTCTTCTTGTCGAACGGCCCGGGCGATCCCGAGCCGTGTTCTTACGCGGTCGATAACATTCGTCGACTGGCGGGCCGGCAGCCGATCTTTGGAATCTGCCTGGGACATCAGTTGGTCGGACTCGCACTGGGTGGGAAGACCTACAAGCTGAAGTTCGGGCACCACGGCGGGAACCATCCGGTGAAGCAGATGGCGACCGGCAAGATCGAGATCACCGCGCACAACCACAACTTCGCGGTCGATCCGGATTCTCTGCCGCAGAGCGAAGTAGAGCTGACGCACATCGATCTGAACGACAACACGCTGGAAGGCTTGCGGCACCGGAATCTGCCGCTGTTCAGCGTGCAATATCATCCCGAGGCCGCGCCCGGACCCCACGATTCGCATTATCTGTTCAAGGATTTCGTGAAGATGATGGAGGAGTGGAAGAGCAGTGGCCAGTGATCAGTTGTCAGTTTCATGCATTTACCACTCGTTGCTGTCGTCGTCGTGAGCGGTTGCCAGATCATGGCACAGCCAAAAAAGGAGTGGGAGGTCGAGCGCATTTGCGGGCGCGTTGAGCATGTACAGAGAATTCGAGACAGAAAATTTAGCGATACGTTTTCAGAACGACGTCAAGGGTTACGAGATCTCATGCTATCGCTGTTCGAGCGCCGGGATGGCGAGCCCTGTTGTGACGCTTTGGTTGCCCTCGAGACGGCTAGGACAGGAAGAGGTGGCAGATTCGAATTTAAGACCAAGAAGCCGGGCAACTTCTGGCTAACGACGAATTGGAATGCAAAGGAATACAAGGTCGCCGTTGTAAATAAGCAGCAAAGGGATTCGTCAGCGACCTGCTCCAAGCAGGGAATTGGTCTTGATGATAGCGGAAACGCTGATTGGTGGGTGACGATCACTCTTGATTAAAGGACTGGTAACTGACCACCGGCCACCGAAAACTGATTTCACATGCCTAGACGCAACGACATCTCGAAAATCCTGATCATCGGCTCCGGACCCATCATCATCGGACAGTCGGCGGAGTTCGACTACTCCGGAACGCAAGCCTGCAAGGCGCTCAAGTCCGAGGGCTACGAAGTGGTGCTCGCCAATTCGAACCCGGCGACCATCATGACCGACCCGGAGATCGCCGACCGGACTTACATCGAGCCGCTGACCCGCGAGTACCTGGAAGAGATCATCCGCATTGAGCGCGAGATGTCTCCCAGCGCCGGCTTCGCCGTGCTACCCACCGTCGGCGGGCAAACGGCGCTGAACTTGGCCGTCGAGCTCTCCGACGGCGGTGTTCTCGACAAGTACAACGCGCAATTGATCGGCGCGAACATCGCGGCCATCAAGAAGGCCGAAGACCGGCTGTTCTTCAAAGACGCGATGCAGAAGATCGGCCTCGACGTCCCGAAGTCTGCGCTCGTCAACAATCTCAAAGACGGCCTGGAGTTCGCCGGCAAAATTGGCTTTCCGGTCATCATCCGTCCGTCATTCACACTCGGCGGCACCGGCGGTGGCATCGCCTTCAATCGCGAAGAACTGATGGAAGTGTTGGCACGTGGACTCGACTTGTCGCCAGTCCACGAGGCGCTCATTGAAGAATCGGTTCTCGGCTGGAAGGAATACGAGCTGGAGGTGATGCGTGACCTGAAAGACAACGTCATCATCATCTGCTCGATCGAGAATTTTGACCCGATGGGTGTGCACACCGGCGATTCGATCACGGTGGCGCCGGCGCAGACGCTCACGGACCGCGAGTACCAAGCGATGCGCGATGCGTCGATCGCCGTGATCCGGGAGATCGGTGTGGAGACCGGCGGTTCCAACATTCAGTTCGGCGTGAATCCGGAGACCGGGCGCATGGTGGTGATCGAGATGAATCCGCGTGTCTCGCGGTCTTCGGCGCTCGCCTCAAAGGCCACCGGATTCCCGATCGCCAAAATCGCCGCCAAGCTGGCGGTTGGCTACACGCTCGACGAGATCCCGAACGACATTACTCGCAAGACTCCGGCATCGTTCGAGCCAACGCTCGATTACGTCGTGGTCAAAATTCCGAAGTGGCAGTTTGAGAAATTCCCTGGTGCCGACGAGAGTTTGGGCCCGCAGATGAAGTCGGTCGGCGAGGTGATGGCCATCGGTCGCACCTTCAAAGAAGCCCTTCTCAAGGGGGTTCGCGCGCTCGACACCGGCCGCAGAGTGGGATCGGAGAAGATTGAGCCGAAGATCCTCACCCAGCGCCTCGTCACGCCTCATCCCGAGCGGCTGTCCTATCTGCGCTATGCGCTGCGCCAGGGATACACAGTGAAACAGCTTGCCAAGGTCACGTCGATGGACCCTTGGTTCCTCTACCAGCTGAAAGAGATTAACGACATGCAGCTGGAGCTGGAGAAGCATCCGATGGAGTCGATCCCGACCGAGGTGCTCCGCGATGCCAAGCGGATGGGCTTTTCCGACGGACGGCTTGCGTCAGTATGGCGTCTCAGCGGCAAGGGTAGTGCCGAGAAAGTTCGACATCTCCGCAAGAAGCATGGCGTAATGCCGGTGTACAAGCGTGTCGACACCTGCTCGGCCGAGTTCGAGAGCTTTACGCCGTATCTGTATTCGACCTACGAAGACGAGGACGAAGCGACACCCACGAAGACCAAAAAAGTAATCATCCTGGGCAGTGGTCCCAACCGGATCGGGCAGGGAATCGAATTCGACTACTGCTGCTGCCACGCCTCTTTCGCCTTGCACGAAGACGGATACGAGACGGTGATGATCAACTGCAATCCGGAAACGGTTTCGACCGACTACGACACCAGCGATCGCCTGTACTTCGAGCCGCTCACGCTTGAAGACGTCTTTGCCGTGTATGAGCACGAGGCTGCGTCAGGAGCGTCGATCGGCGTAATCGTGCAGTTCGGCGGACAAACGCCTCTGAACCTGGCACTGCCATTGAAGGCCGCAGGTGTCCCTATCATCGGAACGTCTCCCGAGTCGATCGATCTAGCGGAAGATCGCAAGCGCTTTGGCAAGTTGCTCGACGAACTGGAGATTCCTCAGGCCCCGGGTGCGATGGCAACTTCGCTCGAAGAGGCAGTCGAAGGCGCCAAGCGCGTCGGCTATCCCGTGCTTGTCCGCCCTTCGTATGTGCTTGGCGGTCGGGCGATGGTCATCGCTTACGACGAAGACACGGTTGTCCGTTACATGAAAGAGGCGGTCGAATACTCGCAAGACCGCCCGGTGCTTATCGACCACTTCCTCGAAGACGCGATCGAAGTCGATGTCGATGCGCTCTCCGATGGCGAAGATGTCGTTATCGCCGGAATCATGCAGCACATCGAAGAGGCCGGCATCCACTCGGGCGATTCGTCCTGTGTGTTGCCGGCGGTCGATATTCCGGAGCCGCTTCTTCAGCGGATGCGCGATTACACATTCAAGCTGGCGCGTGCCCTCAAGGTTGTCGGGCTGATGAACATCCAGTTCGCGATCCCGCGCACAGCAAACGGAGGTTCGAAAGAGAATGGTTCTGAAGGTGGGAAGGTCTACGTTCTTGAAGTGAACCCGCGCGCCTCGCGCACCGTCCCTTATGTCTCCAAGGCGACAGGCGTGCCACTGGCGAAGATTGCTTCGCGATTAATGACTGGGCGGAAGCTGCGCGAGTTTCTGCCCCAAAATATCGAGCGCGGGACCGATCTGGATACGGGCCGCAACTACTACGTCAAGTCCCCGGTATTCCCCTGGAGCAAGTTTCCGGGAGTCGACACTGTTCTTGGCCCCGAGATGCGTTCGACCGGCGAGGTCATGGGCGTCGCCGACAACTTCGGGGAAGCCTTCGCGAAGGCCCAGATCGCCGCGGGACAAAAATTGCCGACGCAAGGTTCGGTCTTCATCAGCGTTACCGATCATGACAAGCCGCATGTCGCGGAAGTCGCGCGTCGGTTCGTCGATATGGGTTTCAAGCTGGTGGCGACCGCAGGCACAGCCGACATCCTGGAAGACGCAGGCTTGAATGTGGAACACGTCTACAAGGTCAAAGAAGGCCGGCCCAACGTCGTCGACCTCCTCAAAGGCGAGCGGATCCAGTTGATCATCAATACGCCTCATGGCGCCGACCCCTGGTTCGACGAGAAGGCCATTCGTCGCGCGGCAGTGACGGCACGCATCACGACAATCACCACGCTTTCCGCGGCTCGGGCGGCGGCCGAAGGGATCGCAGCCCTGCAGCGCGGGGAAGTTCGCGTGCAGGCTCTGCAGAATCTGCACGCCGAGCGGACGGCCGGAAAGCGTCGTTAGTGGCACAAGTCCGCGCAGGAACCATCGCGGTGTTAGTCCTCAGCCTCCCTGTCATGGTGGGCATTTTCTTTTACGGGCCGTTTGTGCTCGATCTGTTCCTGCACCGGCGTCCGCCCTCTCGTTTTCTGATTCCGTCGGGATATGTTGGGTGGGCGCGCATTGAGTATCGCGTAGCCAGCGCGCCGCCCTTGCCTCGTGAGGGGAAGTACTTGCTGGTTCATCTCGATAAGAATGGCTCGTTGCAAACGTCGTCGGATTTGCCCGAAGGTTGGGCCCACGACCAGTTCTTCTACTATTCTGGAGCTGCCCGCCAGGCACTCTCCAACGCGGGATGGTGCAAGGGCGGAATGATCTGGGGAGAAGTTGTTGCCAACGACGAGAAGTCGAGCAAAACCCAGAAATTCTTTGTCGGCAATGAAGATCAGTTCCGGATGGAAGTAGATCCCGCGGGGAAAACCTACAGCCCCTGCGGATGAACAATCGTCGTTGAGGCTGGTAATCTAGTGACGTGTACTGACCGCTGAAGACTGACGACTGAGAGCTACCCTATGCTTCTTTCTGGAATCTTTCCGCCCATCACGACGCCGTTTTATCCCGACAGCAAGATCTATTTCAAGAAGCTCGAAGCCAACATGGAGCGCTATTCGCGTACACCGGTCGCTGGCATTGTGGTGCTGGGATCGACCGGCGAAGCCATTCTTTTGTCGGATGAGGAGCGGCGCGCTGTGCTCAAGGTCGCGCGGGACGCCGCGGCCAATCAAAAGGTGCTGATCGCTGGAACGGGAATTGAATCAGCGGTCGAGACCCTTAGTCTGACGGAATATGCCGCAGAGCTTGGCTACGACATCGCCATGGTGCGCACGCCGCATTATTACAAAGGCCAGATGAAGCCCGCCAACATGCTGGCGTTTTACCGAACGGTGGCTGACCGGTCGCCGCTTCCGGTCATCATCTACAACTTCCCGCAGGCCACCGGATACGACATGGCTGCCGAGATCGTGATCGAACTGGCCGATCATCCGAATATCGTGGGGATTAAAGAGTCGAGCGGCGACGTGGAAAAAGTCAGAACAATGGTCGAGGGTACGCGGCACGTCAAGCGCAGTGCGAGCGTGACCGAGGCGTTTGAGGCGGTTACGCCGCGAATGGTCAAGGCAGCGACCGAAGGCTCGGGACCCGGGGGGGAACTGGTACCGGTTGCTGCTCTGGCAGGCGAGACAAAGCCATCGTCGTCAGCGGTCAGCGTGGTGGGAGGTCTCAAAACGCGTCAGAAGGAAGTCGGATTCCAGGTGCTCGTGGGCGCCGCGCACAAACTCGAGCCCTCGCTCCAAGCCGGCGCAGTGGGTGCAATCCTGGCCTTCGCCGACGCAGCTCCTACCGCCTGCTATGAAATCTACGCTGCCTGGAAAGAGGGCGACCTCGAACTGGCTCGCACCAAGCAGCAGCGCATCGCGAAAGCCGCAGAGCGAGTGGTTGGTGGCCTCAGCATCTCCGGGCTGAAGCACGCGATGGATCTGAATGGCTACTTCGGGGGGTCGGTACGTTTGCCACTATTGCCGTTGACGGCGGATCTTAAGGCCGAAGTCGAGCAGTTGATGGCAGATATCCGGAACTAATCGTGACAGCATCGCCAGGTGGATCACAGAGGAAAACGAGCGGTGGCACGCGAAAGTCGTCACCGACAGCTGCTAAGAAACGTTTTCGTCCACGGATGCCAGTAGTCTCCGAAGAGATGAAGGCATGGTCCGCGGCGCTGGAAACAGAAGTAGCAGATTGGCCACGCGTCTCCCGAAAACCGATGTTCGGCCTGATGGCCCTCTATCATGGAACGCACATATTCGCGATCCTTCCGCGCACACGCGCATTGGGATCGGCGAGTTCATTGGCGTTCAAATTGGAGAAACCGAAACCGCGGGTGCTGGCGGCAATCGAACGCGAGCCCCGCATTCAGACAACCATCCTGAAGACGCGCCGCTGGTATGTCTTTGAAATGTCCGCCGATTACGACCTGCGCGATGCCCTCGCCTGGCTGCGCCGGGCCTACGAGGCTGCCACCTAGACCTACAGGATTTTCCTCGTCACAAGTGCTTGTGATCCGGATCACTCCGGCCTATAATCTCCATAGACGGATTCGAACGAACGTTCGATAAATCATGCGGCTCGCATCCCCTAGATCCCGCAATACTAAAGACCGTTCTTCCACGGTCCGCCCGGCAACTCGCTTTGACCGCCGCCTATCCGAAATTCTTTCGCACGCCACTGACGTTTTCGATGAAAAGGGCTACGAAGGCGCCTCCATGCGAGACTTGTCCCGCGCCAGCGGCACATCGCTGGCGGGCCTCTATTACTACTTCGAATCCAAAGAGAAGCTCCTCTACCTGATCCAGCGCCATACCTTCACGACCATCGTGGAAGGCCTTCGCAATCGCTTGGAAGGCGTGACAGATCCAGAGCAACGCATTCGCGTCTTCATCCTGAACCATCTCGCGTATTTCCTGGCGAACCAGAAGGCGATGAAAGTCTTGTCACACGAGGACGAGGTTCTGAAGAACGGATATGGTGCCGAGATTGCCGCGATCAAACGAGAGTATGTCCGAACCTGCGTAGACCTGCTGGAGGAGCTAAAGCGCGCCAATAACCTGGAGTTTTCGAGCCGCACGGCCGCGCTGAGTCTGTTCGGCATGATGAACTGGATTTACACCTGGTACAAACCGCGCGTCGACGGAAATGCTGAAGCCTTGGCAGAAGAGATGAGCGACATTTTTCTGCTGGGTGTGTGCGCGGATATGGGAAGGACTTCGAAGAAGAAGATTGGCATCACAAACTGATTTGAGATCCGAAGCCGAAGAGGAAAGGAATTTGACATGGCCACAACGACCCAGCCGGCAACCGGCGAGAGCACAAAAAAGCTAATCAACTATCGCAACGATGGCGGCGTGGCAGTGATCGAGATGTTCGATCCTCCCGCGAACACCTACACCTATGAGATGAACCGGCAACTGGACGAGGCCATTCTTGCTGCGCGGATGGACAACGATGTTTACGTGATTGTCCTGACCGGAGCTGGCGACAAGTTCTTTTCGGCCGGTGCGAACATCAAGATGCTGGCCAGCGTTGACCCGACATTCAAGTACTACTTCTGCCTGCATGCTAACGAAATGCTGTTACGCCTGGAACACACGCCGAAGTTGGTCATCGCGGCAATCAATGGGCACTGCGTCGGCGGAGGCCTCGAGATCGCGATGGCCGCCGACATCCGCATCGCCCGCAAGGACGCCGGCAAAATCGGTCTGCCGGAAGTGAATCTGGGCGTTCTGCCTGGAACCGGTGGCACTCAGCGACTTTCGCGACTGGTCGGTAAGAGTCGCGCGATTGAGCTGATGGTTACCGGCAATACCTTCTCGTTCGAAGAAGCCAAGGAACTCGGCATCATCAACGACATCTATGAGCGCGACGGCTTCATGGAGAACGTGATGGAGTATGCGCGCCAGTTCTGCCCGCCGAACAAAGCAGCGAAAGCTGTGGGACGCATTAAGCGTGCCGTGCAGACAGGCTGGGAGATCCCGATGGAATCCGCACTCGCCTTAGAGCGCGAAAATCAACAAATTCTGTTCCAGAGCGATGACGCGAAAGAAGGCCTTGCCGCATACGTCGAAAAGCGGCCAGCAACCTTCACTGCGAAGTGAGAGCGTCTGAGTGGCGTGAGCAAATCGGGAGCCACGCGCGCTCGTCCCGGGTGGGAGCGAGGTATCTCGGCTATTAATAGTTGAGTAGCGAAATATGATTACAGCGACCAAATCGAAAATCGCGCCCGGCCGGTTGTTGATCGACGGGCAATGGGTCGACGGATCAAGGACCTTCGACACGATCAACCCCGCAACGGGTGAGGTTCTTACCCAGGTGTTCGAAGCGACGCCAGCGGATGTGGATCGCGCAGTGGAGGCGGCTCGTCGGGCTTTCGACGGCAAAGGCGGAGCCTGGCGCAAGATGCCGGCCAGCGAGCGTGGCCGATTGATCTGGCGACTTGCGGACCTCATCGCACTGCACATCGATGAACTGGCCGAACTCGAGACCCTCGATAACGGCAAGCCGATTTTCGAATCGCGGAACGTCGACATGCCGATGGTGGTCGATGTTCTGCGCTATTACGCGGGGTGGGCGACCAAGCTTCACGGTGAGACCGTGAACACACTTGACTCGGCGTTCACCTACACCTTAAGTGAGCCGGTCGGGGTAGTTGGGCTGATCATCCCGTGGAACTTTCCGTTGTTGCTGGCTTCCTGGAAGCTTGGTCCTGCGCTGGCGTGCGGTAACACCATCGTGATGAAGCCCGCCGAGCAAACACCACTGACCACCCTCCGGTTGGGCGAACTGGCGGTCGAGGCAGGCATTCCCGCAGGCGTATTGAACATCGTGACCGGCGGCCCGGAAACCGGCAAGGCAATCGTACGGCATCCGGGCATCGACAAGATTGCGTTCACTGGATCAACGGCCGTTGGCAAGGAAATCATGCGCGGAGCCGCCGATACGCTGAAGCGCGTGACTCTGGAACTTGGAGGCAAGTCGCCCAATATTGTTTTCGCTGACTCCGACCTCGACAACGCTGTGAAAGGAGCGATCAACGGCATCTTTTACGGCAAAGGCGAAGTCTGCAACGCTGGATCGCGGCTGTTCGTGGAACGGAAGGTCCATGACGAGTTTCTGGAGAAGTTGGTCGGGCGCGCTAAAAAGATGGTGCCCGGCGACCCACTCGATCCAAAAACGCGGATGGGTGCCCTGGTCAGCCAGGAGCAGATGAAGACCGTTCTCGGGTACATCGAAGCAGGCAAGAGTGAGGGTGCGAAGCTCATCTCTGGCGGGAATCGTGTTTCGGTCGATGGTGGGAAAGGCTTCTTTGTCGAACCGACTGTTTTTGACGGCGTAAACAACGACATGAAGATCGCGCAGGAAGAAATCTTCGGTCCCGTGCTTGCCGCCTTGAGTTTCGATAACGAAGACGAGGTCGTCGAATTGGCGAATCGCAATCCGTATGGTCTGGCGGCTGCGGTGTGGACTAACGACGTTAAGAGAGCGCATCGCATTTCACGGCAGCTTCGCGCCGGAACGGTGTGGATCAATACATACGGACTGATGGATGCTGCTCTGCCCTTTGGTGGATACAAAAGCTCCGGCTTTGGGCGCGAGCTCGGACAGGCAGCACTCGATCACTACACGGAGATCAAGACCGTGTGGATGAATGTTGGATAGGAATCAGCACTCAACAGATCCATACGCTGTATGCCCAGGAACCTCGAGTGGCTGGGTGCAAAGTGCTGAATGCCAAGAGCTTTTGAAGCGCATCAGGCGCTGAGAAGGAAAAAGTCATGCCAGGCAAAGTAGCAAAAATCGGGACCTTCAGTGATTGGGTCGGTCTCTTCGATCAATGGCGCAAGGAAATTGGCGTCGATCGCGATGAGATCGCCAGCTTCAAATTCGACACGCTTTACGGTGCGATCGAGACGGAGGAGATCCAGTTTGGCTCCTACAAGGGGCGGCGTAAGTGGGAGAACCTGCGCCAAGTCCCGACCCAGCAGATGCGCGACGCGCTCATGAACATGATCGTCTATCAGGGCGATACGGAATTCGCCAGCGTGGAGCAGCAGCGTCATCTGTTCGAAACGGCGCCCACCGATTGGGACCGCCGTGCGCTTACGCGCGTGATGATCGAAGAGATGCGCCATGGCTGGCAAATGTGCGCGCTTCTCCTCGACCACTTCGGGTATTCGGGGAAAGTGGAGGCGCAAAAGATGCTGGAGCGCCGTGCCTTCGAGAACGAACGGCTTCTCGGCGCTTTCAATGTCGATGTCGACAACTGGATGGACTTTTTCACCTACACCGATTTTGTCGACCGCGACGGCAAGTTTCAGCTTCAGATGCTGAAGTACTCGGCATTTGCCCCATTGGGCCGCTCGATGTCGTACATGCTTCGCGAGGAAGCGTTCCACATGGGCACGGGCAACGACGGCCTGCGCCGAATTGTGCAGGCCGGTGTGATTCCCGGATGGCTGATCCAGAAATATCTGAACAAATGGATCTCTTGTTCCTACGATCTTTTCGGTACCGATCACTCGTCGTCAGCGCACTGGGCCTACGTTTGGGGTATCAAGGGAAGATACGACGAGCCCCAAAATGCCGAGCCGGCCAAGCTCGATGAACTGAACGACTACAACCGTCATCTGTATCGCGATGAAGTAGGCGGGCTGGTCGAGCGGCTGAATGGTTTTAGAAAAGCTGGCGAAGATGAACTATATACGCCGGATATCAGGTTCAATCGCGCCATCGGTCAGTTCGCCGGACAAAAGTTCCATGCGAAGACTGGCCAGCCGCTGAGCGACAAGGAATACACGGAGCACTTCCAGGAAGTGATGCCGAGTGCCGATGACAAAAAGTTGTTGCTTGAAATCATCGCCAACGAAAACAAATGGATTGCCGAGAAGGAGGGCGCGCGCGATCCGTTCTCGACCATCGGCGAGCCACGGAAATCGGCAATCAACTTGTAGCAGCGTTGAAGTGGACGGACGCGTCGTCTGCCCATGCGTTATCCTTCCTGCGTGAGCACCGCAGCCTTCACCCGCATCTCATCCCATGTGAATCCACCCGTGGCGCGAATCACCCTGCACAATCCCCCCGTCAATGTCATCGACATTCCGATGATGGAGCAGCTTTCAGAAGCCGTCTCCGAAGCTGAGGCCCGCGCCGATATTGCCACCATCGTGTTCACCGGTGGTGACAAGGTTTTCTCCGGCGGCGTGGATATTGCGGCGCACACCCCGGATAGAGTTGACGAGATGCTGCACAAGTTTCACGCGATCTTTCGGGCATTAGTCTCTTCGCGGAAAGTGCTGGTTGCGGCGATTCATGGCCACTGCCTCGGAGGGGGCGCCGAATTGGCGATGATGTGCGACATCGTGATTACGTCCGAAACGGCGTTGTGGGGATTTCCTGAGATCTCTTTGGGCTGTTTTCCGCCGGTGGCCGCAGTCGCATTGGCTGCTGTTGTCGGACAAAAGCAAGCAGCAGATTTGATTCTCACTGGGCGCAAGTTCGATGGCCTGGAGGCGCGCTTCTTAGGGCTGGCAAATTATGCCGTCCCCGACCATCAGGTAAAAGAGAAACTGGACGAGTTGCTGGCGCATCTCGCGAAGCTCAGCCCGTCAACTCTCGCCTTGACGAAGAAAGCCCTTTACGCGTGGGACTCGATGCACTTCGACAAGGGGCTTGCTCGGGGCGAGAAGATCTACCTCGAGGAGTTGATGCGGACCGAAGATGCCCGCGAGGGGATTCAGGCTTTTCTGGAAAAGCGCGACGTCCATTGGACAGGGAGGTGAACGCTCTCACGTCGGGACACGTGATTGGGCAAGATTCGGCGACTAATCTCCACTATGATCACTGACTGCCACATCCACATTTCCCCTCTCCACATGTTCAAGCCGGCCGCACTCGAGTTGATGCGGTCGAAGCGCTCAAACTATGCGGAGATTGAAGAATATTGTCGATCCCCTAAGTCCTTCCTCAAATACATGGACGATTGTGGAATCGACCGCGCCGTTCTCATCAACTATGTTGCTCCGGAGGTGATCGGTTTTACTATAGATGTCAATCAATTCGTCGCCGAGTACGTGAAAGGGAATTCTGAGAGACTAATCTCCTGCGGAAGCCTGCATCCGAAGTACACGCAAAACATCATGGCCGATGTGGAGCATCTCCTGAGGCTTCAGATCCGCATGATCAAGATCCATCCTCCGCACCAGCTTTTGTTTCCAAACGACTATCTGAACGGCGTCACTGAACTGGAGATCATTTACCGCGCCGCCGAAGCCAACGGCATTCCCATTATGTTTCACACGGGAACCTCCATCTTTCCGGGAGCGAGAAACAAATACGGAGATCCAATCTATCTCGACGATGTGGCTGTCGACTTTCCGAAGCTGAAGATCTTACTTGCGCACGGCGGCCGGCCGCTCTGGATGCACACGGCGTTCTTCCTCCTGCGCAGGCATCCAAACGTCTATCTTGATATCAGCGGAATCCCGCCGAAGACGCTGCTCACGTACTTTCCGCGCCTGGATGAAATTGCGCACAAGACGCTCTTCGGGACCGACTGGCCCGGACCGGGGGTGCCCGATGTCGGCAAGAATCTTCGCGAGTTCCGGTCACTCCCCTTATCGGAACATGTACAGCAGAGAATTCTGAGTGGCACGGCTCTCGAGATCTGGCCAGTTTAGTTCGATGACATGTCCGTGGAGCGGGCGCGTCTGCGCGAGAGTGCAATAATCAGTAACCCAATTCCGAGAAAGACGACTAGTAAAACCAACGCATTCGCCAGCACGCGTCCGTAGCCTAAACCTGTCACATCGAGGAAAGGGTAGGGGTAGGTCCCAACGATTCGACCCCTGACCATCGTATAGATCAGGTAAGCGAAGGGATACGCCAACCACCACAAGGCATGTTTCCATCGAAGACTGCTCTTCGGGACGAAGAGGAGCCAGTACACGAAATAGGCCAGCGGGACGACATCATGAAGCAAGAGGTCAGCGATCTTCTGCGCGCCCGCGGGACTCCAAAGCTCCCGCAAAACCAGGGAATACACGATGCCAACGACCGCAATATAGATCGCAGTGCCCGTTTGGACTTCAGGACGAGAGAAGAATTCTCCAGCTGATGATTTCGGGGTAACGAAAGTAAAAATTGTTCCGATCGCGATCAGGAAATTCGTCCAGATTGTAAAAAAACTAAAGAAGAAGGCAATTGCCCCCGGAACAGTTCGACCGTTCGCCAGGGACAGTTGCAGGCTGAGATAGAACTGAAGAACCAACCCAACCCATGCGAGGATCCCGACAAACAGCAGCGAACGACGTGCAGTCTGGGTCTCGGTCATAGACGCATTGTACGTGGGCAAGCTTGCCCTGCATGCGGATGGCCGCCCTAGAGATGATGCACAAAGCAAGCACGAAGCCGGACGCGCTTGCGTCCGGCTCCCGAGCGACAAAGAATACGCCGAGCGTTTTCGACTAGTTTGGCATTACAACGCTGTCGATCACATGGATAACGCCGTTGGATTGGAATACGTTAGCGATAGTAACCAGGGCCGTGCCGCCTTTTTCGTCCTTGAGCATGATGTGCTTCCCGTCATGCAGCATCACCCAGAGCTTTCCACCTTCGACCGTGGTAAGTTCCGCCGAGCCGTTACCTTCCTTGATTTTCTTCATCAGATCGGTGGCGCTCAGCCGGCCCGCGACCACGTGATAGGTCAGGATTTTGGTCAGGGTGGGTTTGTTCTCAGGCTTCAATAAGGTATCCACGGTTCCGGCAGGCAGCTTATCGAACGCCTCATTCGTTGGTGCGAAGACCGTGAACGGCCCCGGGCCCTCGAGTGTTTCCACCAGTCCTGCGGCTTTTACCGCTGCGACAAGAGTTGTGTGATCCGCTGAATTTACAGCGTTTTCGATGATGTTCTTGGTCGGATACATCTCCTTCCCGCCCACCACTGGGTTGTCCATTCCCGCGACAGCATAGGTGATCGCCAGCACGAGCAAAGCAACAATTCCAACAAATTTGCGGTTCATGTTGCGAAATCCTTTCTGACTAATTTGCGAACGCACTTGGAGTACGGCGCCACTCCAAAATCGGATTGCAGCAATTTCTTTGGTGGACAGAACAGTTGCTGGGTTTGACCGTCCTCTGTAAGAAAGGGCTTGGATAGCCAGACGACAGGACTAGGTTCGTGCAGAAGGCAGGTCATAGCTATTTGTGGCTCCGCCAATGGACGTCCAAAACCTCAATGTGACCGATGGATAGCCTCGACGGATAGTCTTAGATCCGCTAGTTTCATAGTGGTCGTGATACGGAGGTGATCGTGGGAGTGAGTTAGCGACGGAACCTCGGAAACAGGACAGCTTTCCTTCTCTCGCCCGATTGAGTGAAAACAATTTCAACCTTCAGCCGCAATTTAATGTGAGAAAGTGACACTCTGGATGCACAGAGGACGGGGGACTTTGTTAGAATTTCGGCCCGAGGGGGAATTACATGGCTAACTTAGACAATGCAGTGAGTGCATTAGTAGCAGAACAGAGGAATCTCCAGGATAAGTTGAAACAAGTGGAGGCTGCGATCAGTGCTCTGCGGATTGTGAGTCACAATGGCAGAAGCGGTTCGCTGCGTCCCAAGAGATTCCTCTCTGTGGCAGCCCGGCGCAGAATTGCAGCAGCGCAGCGCGCGCGTTGGGCGAAGTATAAAGCACAAAAGAAAGCTGCCTGACAGGGCTGCTTTTCAGCTTTCGCAAAGACCGCTGGTGTTGGGACTCATATCGGAGTCCTGCCATCAGCGGATTTTGCGTTTGCTCCTACTCCTTCAATCACCCGAACGTCGGTCGGTGTATTGTGTCCGAGCTGCAGAAACGGGTGGCAACCGACCGCAACCGGGAGAAAACTGACTCTGGCGCTCGCGATCTTGAGCGAATCAGCGCGTCCTGCCGCGGTCTGGAAGCATCTCGTGAATCTGCATCGCTTCATGCGAACCCCGAGATCGGGGAGCGAAAACATCATTTACTTCGAAGTGAAGCAAGGAGCGGGGCATTTCTGGATCGTGAGTGGAGTCAGCCATTGCCGAAAGGCTCGGCGAGAATTGCTAGCGCTCTCTTTGCCCGACCTCTCACAGACTAAACGGCTGGCGAAATGGGAACCCGTTTCACCTGGGTGGTGTTCCCCTGCCCGGATGTAGGAAAATCACGGTGGCATGATCCGGTTTCTTGTCGCCTTCCTCTTCTTCTCTTCTGTAGTCGCATTCGGTCAGCGGACGCAACTCGCCCGCGAAGACTTCTTCGTCCCCGAATCGGGCGACAATAGGATTTTCGTTCGTGAAGTGCGATCGCCGAATCTCGCCAAAACTGCGCCCGCCATTCTCCTGATTCACGGAGCGCGCGTTCCGGGTATCGCTTCGTTTGATCTGGACGTGCCCGGTGACTCGCTTGCCGCCGATCTGGCAGAAAGAGGTCTCGCCGTTTACGTGATGGATGTTTCCGGATATGGCGCTTCGACGCGCCCGAAGGAAATGGACATCCCACCCACCAGCAAGGACGCCCTGGTCCGCAGCAACCAGGCTGCACGCGACATCGGTGTCGTTGTGGACTGGATCCGCGACCGCCGTGGAGTCCAGCAAGTGGCGCTGTTCGGCTGGGCGACCGGCGGACAATGGGCAGGCTACTACGCGAGCGTAATTCCTGAAAAAGTGCGTGCTCTCATCATGCTGAACAGCCTGTACGGCGGCAGTTCTGGTCACTCTTTGATGGGACATGGATCCGACATGGAAGACCCCAACCACCCCGGGCAATTCAATCGCGATGCATGTGGGACCTATCGGCTGAATACGGAGAATTCTCTGTTTGGAGTCTGGGACCGTAGCATCCCGACCGAGGACAAGGACATGTGGCGCGATCCGGCGGTGGCGAAGGCCTACGCCGAGGCGGCGATGAAAAGCGATCCGACCAGCCAGCAACGTCACCCTCCGAGCTTTCGCTCGCCGTGCGGTGCGATGGAAGACAGTTTTTATCTCGCGACCGGACGTCAGCTCTGGGATGCCTCACTGATTACCGCACCCACCCTGGTGCTAGCCTCCGAAAGGGATTTCTGGTCGCGCGTCGAGGATCGAGAGTTACTCCAGAAGCATCTGGTCCACGCTCCTCGCGTAAAAGTCGTTGTCATCAAAGATGCCACGCACTTTGTTTTTCTGGATCGTTCGGAACATGGCCGGAATGAGCTAATTGAGCAGGTCGTGTCTTGGATAAAGTAATCTTGGGGTTATCCCAGAAACGCCTGTCGTTTGTTCACAATTTCCGCGACCGCGCCAATGCTGGCTTTTCTTGTGCAGGCTAGCAGGCGTACCATGCAGGGCATGTTGAAGACGAAAAATCGAGCCGACAAAGGGATCGATTTGTATCGCTTTGCGATCTACTTCTGCCTTTACATTTTGCTTGCGGGCATGGCTCTTGCAGCCGCACCGCCAAGCGGCAAGACGAAAACTCAATCTGACCAGACGCTGCAAATCTTCTTCATCGACGTGGAAGGCGGACAGGCCACCCTGTTCGTGACTCCGGCGGGGCAGTCGATGCTGATCGATACCGGCTGGCCCGGTTTCGACGGTCGGGACGCCAAGCGCATCGTCGCTGCAACCAAGACTGCCGGCCTGAAGAAGATCGACTACGTCGTGATCACTCACTACCACACGGATCACGTGGGAGGAGTTGAAGAGCTCGCGAAGCGGATCAAGATCGGCACGTTCGTGGATCATGGCCCGAATCAGGAAGACTCGGACGTCACGCGGAAGGACTTCGCGACCTACCAGAAAGTTGTAGAACACGCGAAACGCATGGTCGTGAAGCCGGGAGAGAAAATCCCCGTGGAAGGGATGCAGGTTCAAGTTCTCACGGCAGCTGGCGAGCATCTTCCCGTGCCATTAGACGGAGGGGGACAGCCCAACGAATTCTGCACCTCCGAACCGAAGCTGGAAGACGATCCCACCGAAAACGCTCGCTCGGTCGGTGTGCTCGTGAAATTTGGAATTTTCCGCGTGCTCGACCTCGGCGACCTTACAAAGAAAAAAGAAATTGAACTGATGTGTCCCAACAATCCGATCGGCACGATCGATCTACTGGTCGTCAGCCATCACGGCTCGAATCAGTCGAGCGCTCCGGCTCTCGTACATGCGGTGCACCCACGCGTCGCCATCATGGACAATGGTGCGCGCAAGGGCGGCAGTCCGGACGCGTGGCAAACTGTTCATGACTCCCCTGGCCTCGAGGACCTGTGGCAACTCCATACGTCAGTTGAGGGAGGAAAAGAGCACAACGTTGCCGACGACTACATCGCCAACACCGGAGAAGGCAACCAGGACAAAGGCTATTCCCTCCGCGTGGTCGCGGGATGGGACGGCGTCTTCAGCGTCGTAAACACTCGCAATAATTTCGAAAAGACGTATCGGAAATAGCGGGAGCCGCGCTTGATCGTGGTGGTCATGGGAGTGACGGGCGCAGGCAAAACGACAGTCGGCAGCTTGCTGGCTGCGCAGTTGGGATGGGAATTCGCCGACGCCGATAGCTTCCATCCCGCCTCGAACGTCGAGAAGATGTCTCACGGCATCCCGCTGACCGACGCGGATCGTGCCCCCTGGCTGGCGGCCATGCGTTCCACCATCGAGCGCTGGATCTCCGAAAAGAAGAGTGCAGTGCTGGCCTGTTCTGCGCTCAAGCGTTCCTATCGCCAGGAACTGCTGATCAGCCCTGAGGTCCACCTTGTTTACCTGCGCGGCAGCTATGAATCGATCGCGCGGCAGTTGCGTGCGCGACACGGTCACTTCGCAACCGAGTCGATCCTCGCAGATCAGTTCGCCAACCTGGAAGAACCTGAAGACGCCAATGTGATCGACGTCGGCCAGGATCCGGCCACCATGGTCAAGCAAATTCGCGTCCAACTCGGACTCCCGTAAAATCAATCCCGCACTTCGGCTCGTCCCACGACGAACTTGTCAGAAATCCGCCAAACCGAACTAGAGTCCAAGGTCATCCGCAGGCTTACGTGGCGGCTGGTCCCCTTTCTGTTCCTGCTATACGTAGCCGCTTATCTCGACCGCATCAACGTGAGCTTTGCCGCATTGCAAATGCAACGCGAATTGCACTTCAACGACGCCGTCTACGGGTTCGGTGCTGGCCTATTCTTCGTCGGGTACTTTTTCTTTCAGGTGCCCAGCAACGTAGTTCTGCAGCGTGTGGGCGCGCGGCGCTGGATCGCATTGCTCATGATCGTCTGGGGCTTCGTCTCAACCTCCATGTTGCTGGTCCATACCGTCATGGGATTTTACGGCCTGCGGTTTTTGCTAGGCGCCGCCGAGGCGGGGTTCTTTCCCGGCGTGATTCTGTACCTCAGGAACTGGTTTCCTGATTCGGCCCGCGCGCGGACGGTGGCACGTTTCATGACCGCGGCGCCCATTGCGGGTGTCATCGGCAGCCCCGTGTCGGGCGCACTGCTGAACCTTCATCAACGATGGGGACTCTCGGGATGGCAGTGGTTGTTTCTGATGGAAGGGCTCCCGGCAATCATTCTGGGAATTGTCGTCTGGATCTATCTCACCGATCGTGCCCAGGAAGCGCAATGGCTGGAAGAGCCAGAGCGGGCCTGGTTACTAGATGCCTTGGAACCGAAGACTCAAGCAAACCGGGACAGCGGACCAACGGATACATTTGTCGCTCTGCGAGACCCTCGAATGTGGATGCTCGCCTTGGTTTACTTTGGTCTCACGACCGTAATGTATGGGATCGGCCTGTGGCTGCCGACGTTGATCCATAGTGTTTCGGGAGTGGGGAATTTCGGGATCGGCCTCCTCTCCGCTATCCCGTACCTCGCAGCCGCCATCTCGATGGTGATAGTGGGCTTGCATTCCGACCACACTCGCGAGCGACGCTGGCATACAGCACTCCCGGCGTTCATTGGCGCCGCCGCCCTGGTGGTCGTCGCTTATTCCAACTCGGTGGGCCTGTCGGTGGCCGCGATCAGTGTGGCGCTGCTGTGCGCATTTTCCTCGATGGGACCGTTCTGGGCGATGCCTACCGCCGTCCTGACTGGGACGGCAGCCGCAGTGGGGATTGCGCTGATTAATTCCGTAGGCAATCTTGGCGGGCTTGCCGGTCCTTGGGTCATCGGGGCCATCAAGAAGGCAACCGGGACATTTCAGGGTGGGATCCTGGTGGTGGCCGCAGGCTTGGCGGTCGCTGGCGCAATCGTGTTGATGATCAATCTGTCTGGCAAGGGCATGGCCCCCGGAAACCAATAGGGGCAGCAGTCCCAACCTCATCCTTGAACGCGCAACGAACCTCTTCGTCCGCGCGCGTTCATTCGATACAATAGAAGTCTTTGGCCTGCCTTGGCAGGTATCGCTGATAGCCCGAGCGGCTGCCGACAAGTGGTTGCTGACTACTAACTTGGACTCGTTCATCAATAATTCTGATCGACCCCGTCCGGCGCGGGCGGTTTATTGGCGCGTCGAGGGAAGTCTGCTCGACCTGACCACGGTCCAGCCGGTGGCGTTCTTCACCTGGAACGCACAGACATTCGGCGCCCGCATGGCGCGCCGCGGTCTGGTATTCCTCATGGCCGCATTGCGACCGTTCCTGTACGGGGCGAATCGAGTCTTTGCAACGCGGGTGGTGCACAGCGTTCTGCGCGGAGTCAGCCGCGACCGCCTCGACCTCCTGGGCGACGAATATTTCCAGTACAAGTTGAAGCCTTACCTGAAACCGGATGGTGTCACGGAGCTAAAGCGGCTCCAGTCTTCGGGAGCGGACGTCGTTCTCGTGAGTCAGGGCCTGGATCACGTGATGCGCCCATTGGCTCGATATCTGGGCGTGAAGTGGATGGTCGTGAACCGTCTTGAGTTTCGCGATCGTGTCGCGACAGGACGATTGCTGGAGCCTGTGATTCGTCCTCGGGGGCTGTTCGCGCGCATCACGGGCACTGGCCCGGACGGCAGCCGCGAGCCGGATCGCCTGGTCCGGGAACTCAACCTGAAAGGGACGGACGAATTGGAGTCGGCCACAGTGTCGGCCGAACGCCCCAAGCCGCCAGCAGAGCGTCCAGTGGTTTACTTCGACAATCATCTGCAGAAGTCGGCCCTGTCAGTAAGGTCCGCCCTCTCTGGCAAGCACGTGATGCTGATTGGTGTCACCGGGTTCATCGGCAAGGTTTGGCTCGCGAATACCTTGATGGATTTGCCGGAGATCGGCCGCATCTATCTTTTGATTCGCCGCCAGAAGTCGAATCCCGCTGACAAGCGCTTCGAGAAGATGATCGAGGAGTCGCCCGTTTTCGATCCGCTTTTCCATAAATATGGCGAGAAGTTGGCAAGATTCATTAGTGAAAAGGTTGAAGTCGTCGAAGGAGACGTAACTCAGCCCGGTCTTGGAATGATTCCTGAGGTATCCGAGCGCCTTCGCAGAGGTCTCGATGTCATCGTCAACAGCTCGGGACTTACCGACTTTAATCCGGATCTACGGGATGCGCTTGCGACCAATGTCGACGCCGCGGTAAACGTCCTGGAGTTCGTTCGCGATTCGTCGCATTGCGGACTCGTGCATCTCTCCACGTGCTATGTGGCCGGAGCACGCGACGGCCGGGTCAGCGAGAAGCTACGACCCAATTACACTCCCGCCGGAATCGCAGACTTCGATGCAGAAAAAGAATGGCAGGTGCTTCACTCGCTTGTGAATGCAGCTGAGCGGAAGGCCGAAAGCGACGAGGTAACCGCGGAACTCCTGAAACAGGCGCAAGGAAAGGAGCACGCCGCCAAGGATTTACAGGGAACGGCGCTCGAGAACCAGGTTCGCAAGAATCGCATCCGCTGGCTCAAGAATTACCTGACCGAAGCCGGGATGAAGCGCGCGGTCGAACTCGGTTGGCCGAACACCTACACGTTGACCAAGAGCCTTGCAGAGTCGCTGATTGGCAAACGCGCAGCGGGGTTACCGGTCGCGATCGTTCGACCGGCGATTGTCGAGACGTCGATCAGGAAGCCGTTCCTCGGCTGGAACGAGGGAATCAACACATCGGCCTCGCTCTCTTACTTGCTTGGCACTGCCTTCCGGCAGCTGCCCTCCAATGAAAAGAAGCGTCTCGACATAATCCCGGTGGACTCCGTCTGTCAGGGGATGACTCTGATCGCGGCCGGGGTGGTGGAGCGCCGGAATGATGCCGTATACCAGTTAGCAACCTCGGTCACAAATCCCTGCGACATGGGCCGATCGATTGAGTTAACGTCGCTAGCACATCGCAAACACTACCGAGCTCAGGAAGGGTTGGAATCGTGGTTGCGGCTCCATATGGATGCGATCCCGGTGTCGAAAACGCGCTACAACCGGATGTCCGCGCCTGCGCAAAGAGCGATAGTCAAGTCCATTCAGAGAATCATGGCGCCGCTGCCGTTGAAAAAGATGCCGCTGGCCAAGGCAGAACGTAATCTCGAACGCGTTGAGAAGCTGATTGAATTGTTCGAGCCGTTCATCCTGAATAACGAGCACGACTTTGTAGCCGACAACGTCGAGAAGCTCTCCCACGCTCTTGTCGCAGAAGAACGCGAAACGTTCGGATACGACACGCGCTCGCTTGACTGGTGGGAGTACTGGATCGACATTCACATCCCGGCGCTGCGGCGCTGGACCTACCCGCTGATCGAAGGGCGGCCGCTGGAAGTTCGGGCGCCGCGCAAATTCTTCACCCCGGCAGACGAGCCCGCAAACGGCGATACTCTGAAGACGGGGACCAACGGAGCAACGTGGCGATATTCCTGACCGGGGCAACGGGCTACATTGGCGCGCACGTCGCGGCGAACCTGCTCAATGAGCACGGCGCGTCGTTGAACGTGCTGGTGCGCGGCAAAGATCCTCAGGAAGCCGCCCTTCGTCTATGGCAGGCGATGCAGTTGCACATGGAGTTTCCTCGCTTCTACGAGCATCTGCAGACCAAGATTCGTATTTTTCCAGGCGACATTACCTTTACACAATTCGGACTGAATCGCGACGATTATGACCGCCTGATTCATACCACCGACTCGGTCGTTCACTGTGCGGCCTCACTGAATCGAAAATCAGAGAAGAGCTGTCTGAATGTGAACCTGCGCGGAACTCTTGAAGTCCTGCAGTTGGCGCGCCATTCGCACTATTACCACGGGTTGCGGCGCTTCAGTAACGTGAGTACCGTGGCGGTGGCGGGGAAGCGGCAGAACGAAATCGTTACCGAAGATCGCGCGCTCGACTGGGAACGGTCGGACTACGATCCTTATGCGCGGACCAAGAAATTCTGCGAACACATGGTGCGCGAGCTTTTGCCGGAAGTACCGCTGACCATCTTCCGTCCGAGCATCGTGCTCGGCGACAGTCGCTACGCCGACACTACGCAGTTCGACATGGTGAAGGCGTTCGTGTTCCTGGCGGGGCTCAAGGTGCTGCCGTTCCGGCCTACCGACAAGATCGACATCGTCAATGTCGACTTCGTCGCCGACGCGATCGCTACCCTGCACCAGAAGTCGGAGACCAAGTTCGATATCTATCATCTGTCGTCGGGCAACGGTTCGCAGACGTTCCGCGAAATCACCCGGGCGCTGGCCGCTGCACAGGAGCAGCGGACTCCCTTGTTTGTCCCGGCGATGGAGAAGCCCTTCGCGAAGACTGTGAATGCCCTGGCTCATCGCAAGGGATCTCTCGGTTACGGCGCTTCTTTGATGAAGGTCTTCATGCCCTACCTCGTGTGGAACACCGTCTTCGATAACCGGCGCGTGACCTCCGAGCTAGGGAAAAATCCGGTTCCGTTTTCGCAATATAGCTTCTCCCTTCTGAAATTCAGCCGCGAACACAACTTCACCTATCCGTACCGTCCTTGGCCGGCGGGAGCGGGAGGCTCGGCCGCGGGAGGATCCGCCGCATGATGGATTTGGTCCTGGAAACGTGGGTGAGCGGCATCATCGAGCGGAAGAAGCTCGGCTGGATGCTGGGATCCGGCAAACCTTGGCGGCCGGGGGAAAAACTCAAGCTACTCTTCGCCGGATACAACGGGACGCGGAACACCGGATCGGATGTGCGCGTCGAGGAGATGCTGCGCCAACTGCGCCACATTCTGGGGTCGGACAAAGTCGAATTCACCGTGATGACGCAGACGTTCGAGCGCTCTGCAGATTACTTCGATGGTACGAGGCAGGTCTTGCTTCCTCAGATTTTCCCGCCCTTCCTTGCCCGAGAGGTGCCGCGGCATCACGGTGTGGTCGCGTGTGAAGGCTCGATGTTCAAAAGCAAGTTCGCCAACGCCCTTACCACCATGATGATTGGCTCGCTCGGCATTGCCGCCGCGCAGAACAAACTGTCGGTCGGATACGGCGCAGAGGCCGGGCACATGGATCCGCTGCTCGCGAAGATGTGTGGACGCTATTGCAAGGACTCGCTGATCATTACCCGCAACGTGGAGTCACGCATCCTGCTGCGCGAGCTGGGCGTGCCGACGGAGCTGGGCACAGATACGGCCTGGACCTTCGAGCCGTTGCCGCCTGACTACGGCCGCAGAGTTCTCCGTGACGTCGGGTGGGACGGGCGATCGCGCGTCCTCGTAGTCTGTCCGATCAATCCCTTTGAGTGGCCGGTGAAGGCCTCCGTAGGCAAGCTTGTCGCCCGCAAGTTGACGGGCGCTTACAAGGACAGTCATTACCGCTCCGTATATTTCCACAATTCAGGTCCGGAGGCTGACCGTGCCTACGAGAAATACCTGGGCGCGATCGCCAACGCGGTCAATGCGTTTCGTCAGAAACGCGACGTCTTCGTAATCATGGTTGCGACAGAACGACTCGACGCGCGTCCCGCTCGCAAAATCGCCGAGCGCCTCGGCGGCGTCCCCGTCCTGAGTTCCGATGATTACGACATGTATCAACTGGTCAGCGTGTTGCGTGCCTGTCACATGATGGCATCGTCGCGCTATCACGGGATCGTGACCTCGATGCCGGCGCTTGTAGCCTCGGCCGGCATCACGATGGACGAGCGCATCCGCAATCTGATGCAGGAGCGCGGGCACGCGGATCTTCTCATGAACGTGGACGACCCGGACCTGGAGCCGCGGCTCCTGCAGGCTTTGGACAAGCTTTACGCGGATGGCGATGCCGTGGCCGACGGAATCGGACGCACCGTCGTGAAGAATCTCAAGGTGATGGCGCGGATGGGTGTCCACTTCGAGGAAGAGGTGCAGAAACGCTATCCGCAGTTCCCCACGCGCAAGGGCGAGTGGAGCTGGGAGGACTATCTCCCGCCGATGAGTTCGAATCTGCATGATCTGGTGGAGAGGTACGAATCGCAAGCCGAGCAAAAGGTAGGGATCTAGCTGCTCGAAGCCGCATGCAGGAATCGATCCGGCTTCGTGGATTGACGAACATGGGTGCGCGTACAACGAGCCAAGCGAATCTAACCATCGCCAGCAAATCTGAATGAGCTTTCTTGACGATATCTTCACGACGTTGGAGCGGAGTGGGCAGACGACCGTCCTCGAGGAGATTCGCGACGGGCGGACCGTGAGAACCACCGGCCGCGAGTTGCTCGATCAGGTGGGCCGTGCGCGCGCATTTCTTGCAACCCGCGGATTAAGGAAAGGCGACCGCTTGGCGCTCTACGCGAACAACGGTGCGCGGTGGGTCGCGGCGGACTTGGCGGCGATGGCGGAAGGTCTGATCGTCGTTCCGTTGTACGCTCGGCAGGCCCCGTCAGAGCTGGTCGCCGTAATGAAGGACTGTTCCCCTGTGATGATCTGCTGTGCAGATTCCGCGCTTCGCGATGGCATCGTGCGGGAGTGGGCCGACGGTCCGGCACAAGTCTTGTTTGACGACATTTTTGGCGGTAGCCACCCATCGAATTCTGCTCAGCAGCCAGCAGGAAAGATTCCGGTCAGCGACTCCGACCCGGTCACGATCATCTATACCTCGGGAACTTCAGGAGAGGCAAAAGGAGTGGTCCTTACCGCAGGGAATGTCGCGCACATGTTGGCGTGTGTGAATGCGCGTCTCGATCTCCTGATGGCCGGAAATGAAGGTCAGGATCGCGTCTTCCACTATTTGCCGTTCGTCTTTGCAGGCTCGTGGATGCTGCTGATGACCTCACTATTGCGCGGCAGCCTGCTGACGATCAACACCGACCTGACCAAGATCGCGCAGGACATGCGGACGGTCGCTCCTGACTATTTCCTGAATGTCCCTGCGCTGCTCGAGCGCATGCGGCGTGCCGTGGACGAGCAGCTCTGGCAGGCCGGTGGTTTTGTCCAGGGAATTTACGCCCGGGCGAAAGCAGCCTGGACGCGCAAGCATGAAGGTAAGTCGAAGGCTCTCGACGGAATGTGGCTATCGCTCGCAAATTCGGCAATCTTTCCAACCATCCGCAAGAAGATGATCGGGCGGAATCTGCGCGCGTTGATCTGCGGTTCGGCACCTCTAAGTGTCGAAACGCAATTGTTCTTCATGATGCTGGGAATTCCGGTGCTCCAGAGTTATGGCCTCACCGAGACGACCGCAATATGCACGCTCGACGATCCACGCGACTACGAACCCGGCCGCGTCGGCCCCGCCATCCCCGGCATCGAGATGAAGCTCGGAGAGAGCGATGAGATCATTGTGCGCGGCCCCAACATTTTTCCCGGCTACTGGAACCGTCCTCAGGAAACGGCCAAGGCTCTACGCGACGGCTGGTTCCACACCGGTGATCAGGGGGAAGTGGACGCGAAAGGGAATTGGCGGATCGTCGGTCGCATCAAGAATCTGATCATTCTCGGTTCCGGGCACAACATTGCACCGGAACCAATCGAAGAAAAGATACTGGCGCAACTTTCGGGAGCCTCGCAGGTTGTCTTGTTTGGAAATGGCAAGGGCTATCTCTCGGCGATCATTACGGGCAACGTGACTGCAGAACAAGTGCAGGCGGCGATCGACCATGTGAATCCGCAGTTGCCCCATTACAAGCAAGTGCGTGCCTTCCATGTTCGCACTGAGCCTTTCAGCATCGAGAATGGATTGCTGACGGCGAACGGAAAATTGAAGCGCGACTTGATCGCCCAGCAAATGCGCCGCGAAATCGAAGAGATGTACGCGGGGAAGGGTCACGACCAATCCGCGACAATCGGACGGCAGACATTGGCGGCGAGCTAGCTAATCTTCAGGAAATATGAATCAATTTCAGGGCAGATATCTTTCGTGGGAAGCCAAGGGCGGCGTGATTGAGGTCGCGCTGCACCGCGATCCCTGCAATGAAATTGGTTTGTTGGCGCTTGAGGAGCTTGAGAAACTTGCGAACTCCCTGGATAGTCTCGCTCGTGACTCGCATGCTCTCATCATCTACAGCACCCTGAAGTCCGGCTTTTGCGCCGGTGCCGATCTACGCGAACTTTACCTCCGCTCCCAGGAGATGGAAAAATCTCAGGCCGTCTCCGGTGTGCGCGATTTCCTGGAGCGGATTCACAAGGTTCTGAATACGATCGACGCTGCACCAGTGACCACCATTGCGGCTGTACACGGCGTCACCTTCGGCGGAGGCTTTGAACTCGCGTTGGTTTGCGATCTCATCATTGCCGATAAAATGGCCCGTTTCTGCTTTCCTGAGTTGCGGCTCGGACTTGTTCCCGGCTTTGGCGGCATTCCTCGCCTCAAGCGCGATCTCGGCAACGGCGTGGTACGGGACCTTTTGCTCACCGGTCGTAGTTTTAACGCAACCAAGGCTCAGGCCGTGGGTCTGGTGAGTCAACTTGTCGCAGAAGGGGAAGCGCTTCGAGTGGCGCGGGCGACCGCGGGGCAACTGGGTAAATTCGATCGTCGCACCGCCATCGCCGCCAAGAAGTTCATCAAGCCCATCCCGTATCATGAGCTGAAACAGGAGATCGACCTGTTCTGCCAGCTGTTCGTGGAACCGGCGGTCGAAGCAGGTTTGCGGAAATTTGTAGAGAGCACTGACGCGCTCCCATACTTGCCGTAAAACTCAACGGCGCGCTTGAAAGTTCGATTTATGAGAACGCAAGAACAGACACTCGATGAAATTCTGGATCTGGCAGCCAAGCATTTCAAAGTAAGCCGGGAAAAGCTCGGTCCGGACGATGACTTCTTCAAGACTCTGGGCATCGACAGCCTGCAGGCGCTCGATCTGCTTACGCGATTGGAGAATCACTTTCACGTTGAACTGCCAGATTACGAGTTGCAGGGAGTCTCGGATTTCCGCACGTTGGCGGAGCGGATTCAGCCGAGGTTGTGAAGGAGACGGTTGCCGATTTTGTCTGTGAACGTTGTCCATTGCGACAACTCGGCTACAGACTTGGCCGGTCGGGTGGTGACTTGATCAATACGTGTACCTCTCTCCTTTCATGTTCTCCGTGTTGAAATAGAGACTTCATGCTGGATTTACGCCAATATCCGTCGTTGGGAGCCGCACTGCGTGATGCGCTCGATCATTGGCCCAACGAAACCTGTCTGATCGAGGCCGACCGCGACCGCGAAAAGACGCGGCTCACATACTCCGACTTCAAGGAATTGGCGACCCCTCTGATCCGTGCTCTTCAAGACGCGGACTTCCGCGAGGCAGACCGCGCGGCCATCATCATGACCAACCAGTCGAAATGGCTGGTCTCGGCATACGCCATCTTCTTCTGCGGCGGGGTTCTAGTGCCTCTGGATTACAAGCTCACTGCCGACGAGCACCTCGCACTGTTGGCCCACTCGAAGGCAAAGTTTCTGATCGTCGAGTACTACCTATGGCGCGCCATCATGCAGTCGCCGGAGTTCAAGAATCATGGCGTCAAGACGGTTCTAGTAACCGAGGCGCCGCTTCGTGCCGATCTCGGCGGAGCCTACCGCTGGGAGGACTTTCACCGTAAAGGCGAGCCGATCTTCATCGAGCGCCAGCGGGAAGACGTCGCCTCCATCGTCTATTCTTCCGGAACCGGTGGCCGTCCCAAGGGCTGCGTTCTGACCCACGAAAACTATCTCGAGCAGTGCACAGCGCTCACGGCGTGGTATCCATTCTGGCCGGGCGTGCGATACCTCAGCATCCTGCCCACCAATCACGCCATCGACTTCATGGTCGGATTTATCGGCCCCTTCGTTTGCGGTGCGTGCGTGGTTCACTTGCGAACCCTGCGACCGGAATACGTCCGCGACGCGTTCATCCGATACCGAATCACCTACATGAGCTTGGTGCCCATGGTCCTCAAGAATCTTGAAAAAGGACTGCGCGCCAAGTTCGACGAACTGCCAAAAGCCAAGCGACTCGTGCTCGACAAGATGATCGCCCTCAACAAAAAACTGACAGTGCGTCGGCCCAACATCAAGCTCAGCCGAAAATTGCTCGGCCAGGTTCACAAGGCGTTTGGTGGACAGTTGCTGGCCTTCTTTACGGGTGGCGCGTTCGTCGAGCCTTCCACGCTCCAGTTCTTCTACGATCTCGGAATTCCTGTCGCGAACGGATACGGTCTGACCGAGGCTGGCACCGCGCTTACCTTGAACGACTTCAAACCGTTTCGCGCCGATACCGTAGGTCGCCCGCTTCCCGACGTTGAGTTGCGAATCTTGAATCCCGACGCGGAGGGTGTTGGGGAGGTGGCGGTGCATAGCAAAACTGTCATGTCACACTACCTCGACGATCCGGAACTGACTGCGGAGACAATCGTGGACGGGTGGCTGCTGACGGGTGACCTCGGCCGTTTCGACTACACCGGTCATCTGCAACTGTTCGGACGCAAAAAGAACATGATCGTGACCGAGGGAGGCAAGAACATCTTCCCCGAGGATATCGAGAAAGTCTTCGACGGCATGCCGGTGAAAGAATACTGCGTGTTCGCCGCGAACTACGTCTGGCCCGCGAAGCAGCTTGGTGGGGAGATTCTCTTTATTGCCCTGCGGCTCGAACAGAATCAGCAGTTCGACGCAGCGCTCCTCGAAGACCTGAATGCGCGCAACCGAAAGCTGCCCGATTTCAAACGCGTTTCGGGATATCTGATCTGGGAAAAGGACTTCCCTCGCACAGCGTCCTTGAAAATCAAGCGTACGGTCCTCGCCGAAGAAATCGGCAAAACCGCTGACCGCGCGTCCATCGTTAAATTGTGAACGACAACTTCCTGGTTGTGGTAAATCCTGCGGCAGGAGGTGGCCGTTGCGCGCGCCTCGTCGGCCCGGCGCTTGAGAAATTGCGCGCAGGCGGCTTGGCGCTCGACGTGAAAGAAACATCGTCGATCGGTGACGCTACGCGAATCGCACGGGACGCCTACGTGCAGGGTTACCGCAAATTTATCGCTGTCGGCGGGGATGGGACGTCTTACGAGATCGTGAACGGCCTCTTCCCACAAGCCCTCGAAGGGCAACCCCCAACTCTTGGTTTTCTCCCGCTTGGAACTGGTAACTCTTTTTTGCGCGACTTCACCGACCGCGGTGTCGACGGCGCGATGGAAGCGTTGCTGGCGCAGCGTACGCGACCTTGCGATGTGTTGCGCATGGCGCATCGCGAAGGCGTGATCCACTACATCAATCTTCTGAGTGTCGGCTTTGCGGCTGATGTCAATATGACCCGCTCGCGAACGTTCTCCGGTTGGGGCGAACTTGGATATTTCCTGGCGATTTTCTTGCGCCTCGCGCGCCTTGACCGCCGTCCCTTCCCCCTCCGCGCCGAAGGAACGACAGAGATCGACCGTCGTCGATGCCTCTTTCTCACCTTCAACAACAGCAAATTCACCGGCGGCACCATGATGATTGCGCCGGATGCGAGGGTCGATGACGGCCTCATCGAGTACGTGCGCTGGGGCCCGATCGGCCGATTAGGGCTGATCCGAAACCTCTCGACTCTCTATGACGGAACGCACGTCAAACATCCGCTGGCGGAGCGCAAAGCGGTAAAACAAATCGAATTCCAACTGGAACACCCGGTCGACGTTATGGTCGACGGGGAGGCTCTAACTTTGCACCTCGAGAAGCTCGACGTGCTGCCCTCTGCACTGCGGGTCGTGGTATAAGGAATTTCATGTCGCAACAGAGAAGAGAACGACGGGCAAGAGAAGAGCAGGCTCAAGAGCCGCCGCCGCGGGATCCGGCGTTCCTGCGCAAAGTGATCACCGCCGTGTTGATCATTGCAGCTTTTGCGGCGGCGTACTATTTCGGATACCAACGCCGCGCGCATCGCTACGACGCGTTTGCTCGTTGTCTGACCGAGAAAGGCGTCAAAATGTATGGCGCGTATTGGTGCCCGCATTGTGCCGATCAGAAGAAACTCTTTGATGCATCGTTCAAATACGTGCCCTATGTCGAATGCGGAGTGCCGGGAAACACGTCGAAAACACAATCGGTATGCACCGATGCGGGCATCAAGCATTTTCCAACCTGGCAGTTTCCGCCCGTTGGCGAGCGTATCGAAGGCGAAATGCCGCTTGAGGATCTCAGCATGAAGACGGGATGTCCGCTGCAATGAGTCCTGCGGCGCGGAAATTGTTTCTAGCGATTGCGATTCTCGCCGTGCTGGGAATTGCGGTTTCCTCGGTTTCTCTCGACCATCATTTCCGCAAATCCAAAACCACCTATTGCGACTTCGGGCAATCCTTCAACTGCGACATCGTGAATCGCAGCGAATATTCCACGGTCGCGGGAGTGCCCGTGGCCCTCATCGGCATCATGGGATACGCAGCATTGCTGGCTTTCGCCACGTTCTATCGGGAAAAGGCTGAGACTCCGGGCATCCTGGTCGTCGGCTCTGTCGGAGGACTCGGCTTCGCACTTTATCTGACATATATCGAAAAGTATGTTCTGTTCGCCTGGTGTATTTTGTGCCTGACGTCGTTGGCGGTGATCTTCTCCATTACGGTTCTGTCCGTAACGCTACTGATGCGGTCGATGCGGAGGCTTCCCACATCGTGACCGGCAGAATGGACTCCCGCGATCGCTGCTCCTGATTTCCGAACAAGCTGATTCATGGAAGAAACCTCACTCGAACAAAATGCTGTTACCGACTCCGCACTCTCGCGGCCAATGGGGGGCGGAGAGCTTCGCCTGCACGAATTCAGCAGCCGAATTTTCCGGAACAAACGGATGCTGCGGATCTGGACGCCGCCAGAGTACGAAACTCCGGAAAACTCGGGCCGCCGCTATCCGGTGTTCTATCTCAATGACGGTCAGAACCTGTTCGAGAGTTCGACGTCGTTTACCGGGATCGAGTGGCGCGTGGGCGAGACGGCGGGCCAGCTGATCGAGCAGAAGCTGATTCCCCCCATGATCTTCGTCGGTATCGACAACGCCCGGCTCGAAAGGATCAAAGAGTACCTGCCATACCGGTCCGTGAATCCGCCTGTGCTTCGGCCAAGGGGCGCACGCTATCCCGAGTTTCTAATTAGAGAAGTCATGCCCTACGTGGCGAACCGGTACCGTGTGGCGAAGGGGCCCGCAAACACGGCGCTCGGTGGGTCGTCGTTGGGTGGATTGATTTCTCTTTACACGATTCTGGCTGCTCCGGGAGTCTTTGGGTACGCTCTGCTTGAGAGTGCTTCATTGTGGGTCGCCAATCGACGGATCCTGCGCGACTGCCGCGCCTTTCGCCAATGGCCCCACAAAATGTTCGTTGGCGTGGGCACGCGCGAAGTCGGACGCGACGATAAGGATCTGCAGACCGTCGAGAACGTTCGCGAGTTGGAGCGTATTCTGCGCCGCAACGGCATGGACGAGCGCCGGCTCAGAGTTGAGATTGCGGACGGGGCGACACACAGCGAAGGAGCCTGGGCCGCCCGCTTTCCGGATGCACTCCAGTTTTTCTTCGGGCCGAACGAACCCACTAGGCCGGAGCCACGCTCTGCGGCGCTCTAGATCGTGCCGCGCCAGGCACGCCAGCCACCATGCAAAGCAGCGCTACGAATGCGGGCACAGTGATCTGGAACCGCGTCCACTGCGAGAGCGGGCCGATTAGCGGCGCTACGTAACAGAAATAAAGCAGAAGCCCTATTGCGTGGATCTTCGGCTCGAACTCGTGCGCGAGGGCCCAGTCGGAAATGAGGAGAAAAGCCGGCGCGAGGATGACCAGGTCATATACCGTGAGATGCGGTGATACGAGGACCGTCGCCAGCAATAACGCCGAAAAGCGCAGTCCGAGAGGAGAATTGCTTTTCCAAAAACGCGCGGAGATACCTAGCACGGCAATCGCGCTGACTATGTACAAAGCGAACGCCCATCGGTCCGACGGCACTAGCATCGTCCAGAATGACCGAAGCGAATGCATTTGGTAGGGCCGTGGCTCGAGCAACAAGAAAATCTCTTCCACATGACGCAGGTGCTCGAGGTAGTCCATCATCACCGAACGCCCGTAGTAGATCCATCCCGCTGCCAACTGCGCAATGGCCGTCGTCAGGGCTCCCCCCCCCACCTTCCATTCCCAGGCGAACACAAACACGACTGCGCTCGCCAACCCGAGTTGTGGCTTGAACGCCAAGCAGCCAATGGCAAGTCCAGCCAAAAAAAGACGGCCAGATCGCAGCGCGAGATAAGCCGCCGTGAAGCACGCCAGCGCCAGGCCAGACGTCTGCCCCCATAACAGCAGATGGATCACTGCCGGATAGCCTGCCGCCAGGATGAACACCGTCAGCTTTTTGTCTTGCAGTTGAGGACACGTCTTCCAAACGACGTAGCAACAGAGCGCATAGATCACCGCATTGGCAACAAGCCACACTCCCAGCGCGACCGAGTAGGGAAGCGCCGCCAGGGGGGCAAAAAGCAGCGAGACCTGCGGACCGTACAGAGGCACATAGAGCAGGTGTCCTGCTTCCGGAACTCGCACCTGCGAAATTACAGATTGTACCGGCATGTCGTAAAGGTCGGCGCCTCGGTGTTCCAGCGCGAGGGAGCCAAGCGTATAGAAGTGCAGAAAGTCCGTACCCTTCAGCAGTCCATTTCGGTCGTGCAGTGTGGGCGTCGCAAGTGTCCAGAGATAAATCGTCCAGATCACGACTGCCAGTACGATACCGTGCGCGCGGACGCGGCGCGCGGTAAGGGGCGAGCGCGAGATTCGACCGGTAGCGGCCATCGAAGGGGAGATTCTAAATGGATGAGTGCCCAGGCAGGCGATTGCACCACAAACGCCCGGCTCCCAAGGAAAACACAAGGCTGGAAGAGACCTTCCCAAAACACAAGATGGGCGGGACGAGTCGAGGAAGACTCCGGTTAGAGTCTCTCAGACTTGAACGTCCCGCCCAACCTGCACACGGCAGGATTTGAGGGGTGACCCGCTGGAAATCAGTCTCGTCTATTCGCTTCGAAATCCGTTGACGCCGTAAAAGTATTCGCCAGGCAAGCTGCTACCAGAGCGGCTTCCCATCGTTATCGCGAAACAGAAACTCATCATCGCCGCGTTGAATCTTGCGTGCGAAAATCGTATCTACGCCTTCGAATTTCACCTTCACGCCCGTGACCTCGACCACGTCTCCCTTCTTGAAGACCAGTTCGTACTGCCGAACGAACTTTGTCAGGGCGAGATGAACCTCAATTACCGACCCATCCGCCTGCTTCAACTCCAGGTGCGATCCCATGCCACCCGAAACCGGGCATTGGCGATCGTGCACCTCATCGACGGTGCCTTTAAAGACCGCCTCAGCCGACTTGTCGTATTTCGGTACCGACGCACCAGAAGTTTTTTGAGCGGCAGCGCGGTAGGGGATCAGCAATGCCACAAGAGTCAACAACAGAACGCGCCAGGATTTCATATCGCCCTCCTTCCCACAGGTCCGTAAACCTTGGGCCTGGCTACGGGAAAAGTATGGCTCTTTGCGTGCCCCTGGCCTGTGATAGTCGTCACATCGAGACCAAAGTCATATATCTACAAAGCACATGCCGGCAGCCTTGGTCGCGCCAAGACCACCGGCAAGCTAAGTCCCGTGTTTACTTCGGGGACGGAGGAGGAGCAATCTCCGCCATGCGTGGATCCTGCCGCATGTTGGAGAACTCCTCGTCTTTGTAGACGTTGGCCAGATTGTGGTACCCCTCTTCTTTGGCCTTCTTCAGGCAGCGCAGGCACTGTTCGGTGTCGCCAAGCCGGGCGTAGAGTTTCGCCAGCATGTAGTTGTAGCGGGCCCGCTCTTCGGCGGTGCTCACCTGCGCCGTCATTCCGCCGCTATACCTCTGGTCAAGAATGGTCGGATCGAGTTGCAATGCTCGGTTGTATTCCGCCATCGCCCGATCCAGCTTGTTTTGCCCGAACCAGGCTGCGCCCAGATTCACGTGAAACACCGGTCTGGTTTCATCCAGGGCCACGGCTTTCTTGAAGTACCGCGCAGCGGTGCCGTGATTCTTCTGAACAAAGTAAACGGCGCCGAGATTGTTCATCGCGTCGGCATACTTCGGGTTTTGTTTTACGGCTTTCTCGAAGCTCAGGCGCGCCGATGCCGGTTCGTTCGCCTTCAGCTGCGCGAGGCCCAATTTGTTGTAGAGCGTCGCGTTCTTCTTGTCCTTGAGAATCGCCGCTTCAAAGTAAGTGATGGCCTGATCGTAGGCCTTCGTCTCCCGCGCGGCGTCCCCGGCCTTTTCCAGTTCCGCCACGCTCATGTTGTCGACCCTTATAGGCGTCGCCTGCTGCGGCTCAGAGCTGGCTAGCGATGACCCTGCAAATCCGATCAGCATCGCCAAAAATACGATTGTCAACGTGAGATAGCGCATAGTGCCTCCATTCCGGAAGGGCATGAATCTCCGGTGAAGCCATCTCGTGACCGTCGGCGATTTGCTCTCCGCATCCACCGTGGGTATCTCGCAAAGTTGCCTGCGCCGACAAGGCTATGGCTGCTACGTGGGCGCTACAGGATGCGTCGCGCAGAGGCAGTTCATCGATGTGACTAACTTGGAACAACTTGCAGTCCGCGCTGATGGGCCCTAGGAGTGATGTGTTTCTAAGCGATCGGGAGTTACACGGCCGTTACACGTTGTTCCTATTTTCTCGATACACCGTTACGTCACGGCACGTCACTGCGTCGTGCCGACGACCGGGTGTATAAGGCGTTCAGGGGCGAAGGAGGGTGGGATGCCGTTAGCGGCTGCAGAACCCGTCTCCGCAGATGCCGAGCGCGCTGAACTCGAGGCAGTGCTGGCATCTCCGCGGTTCGCTCGTTCTCCCGCTCTTGCTCATTTCCTTTCCTATCTTTGCGAGAAGAAGTTCTCCGGCGATGCCGATCGCATCAAGGAATATGCGATCGCACTCGAGGTATTCGGCCGTCCTTCATCCTTTGATCAGGACTCTGATTCCATTGTGCGCGTGCAAGCCAACCGGCTGCGCAAGCGCCTGGCCGAGTATTACGGAAGCGAAGGCGCCGGACACACGCTGCAAATCGCCATTCCAATCGGGCAATACGTTCCGGTTTTCCAGAGAGTCCCGCCTCCCGAAATCGCCGTGTCTGTTCAGCCCCCCAGAATCATCACCGGAAAGACCCGTATTCCAAGCCAGTATGCGTGGCTGGTTTTTGCGGCCATCGTTCTTTGCGCCATGGTCGGATTTCTATTCGTTCGTCCTCGAGAGAGACCGGGACCTCAAGTGCAATCGACTCGCACCCAACCGCAGACTCAGATTGTCGAGCAACCTAGCGGCTTGCCCGTCGGAGATGAAGTGCGAGTCCTCGCCGGTTCCAGTCGAAGCTATGTCGATCGCGCCGGAAAACTATGGTCTCCGGATACGCACTTTACCGGCGGCGCGGCGATGCGCTCTTCCGTCCAGCACATATGGCGCACGCAAGATCCGAGCATCTACCGCAGCAGCCGTCAGGGAGAATTTCGGTACGACATCCCACTCAAGCCGGGCACGTACGAGTTGCGTCTCCACTTTGCCGAGACGTTTTACGGCCCTGAGGAGATCGGCGGCGGCGGGGAAGGCAGCCGCATGATGGCTGCTCGGGCAAACGGCAAAATCCTCGTGGATAACTTCGATGTGGTGCTCGACTCCGGAGGCAGCCGGACCGCCGACGTGAAAGTCTTTACCGGCATCTCGCCCGATCAGGATGGGCAACTGCATCTCAGCTTTTCCTCTTCGCGGGGAGGAAGCGCAATGCTTTCGGCGATCGAAATCCTTCCCGGTTTGCGGCGCGGCTTGCGCCCCGTTCGGATTTCCATGCGCGATATCCCGTACTACTCGAACGACAGCCGCTGGTGGGGACCTGACAACTACTTCAAGGGTGGCCAGCTAAGTTCGACCGACGAACCGGCCATCGATGACGACGATCCCGAGATGTACGAAACCGAGCGCTGGGGACACTTCTCCTACGCCATCCCAGTCGTGCCCGGCCGGTATGCCGCGACGTTCTACTTCATTGAGCATCGTTTCGATTCAGCAAACCGCGATCGCTTTGGAGAAACGTTGAGCGGCGATCGTGCTAACGAAGGCCGCCTGTTCAGCGTCTTCTGTAATGGCAAGGTGATTCTGCGCGACGTGGACCTCATCAAGGAAGCGGGTGGAAATCGTCCACTGGTTCGCAAAGTGACCGGCCTGGATGCAAACCCGCAAGGAAAATTGCTTTTAGAGTTCGTTCCTAGTCGCAGGTATGCAACCGTAACTGCGATCGAGGTCGTGTCGCAGGACAACTGACCTCGGCCTCGTCGACGACCCCGTACGTGCCGATTCCTTACGCAGTAGCCGCCGATAGCTCCGTCGGCTGTTTCGCCTCAGCTGCGTTCAACAGACACATACCGACGCACGCCAAGGCGCCCATGTACCACGGAACCCACTGAATCAGGCCCGCCGGAGACCATCCGATGAAATGACTGAACGTAAAGACAAAGGGCGATCCGGCCAAAAACCAGAAAAACGCGCGACGAGGACCGCTTCCGTTCGCCAAGTCGAGAGACCGTGCCCAGTGCTGTAAGAAAACCGCCGCCGAAACGAAGACAACCCAGTCGTGCAAATAGAGATGCGGTGAGGAGAGAATTCCCAGCAATACCACCAATGCAAATCGCGCTTCCCAAGCCTCGCTGCCTGTGCCTGGTCTCGCGTCGCGACCGATGTATCTGCACAAAATGACCGTCGCCAAAATCGACAGCAGAGTCAGCGCCACAATCAGCGCTCGTGATGCGGCCGGATGTGCCATTTGGAACAGCACGCACGCCAGCCCGCGCCAATTGTGCATCGCTTGCGGGTAGAGCGACATCTGGGATCCGGCGCGATTGTAAGCACGCAGAAACGAAAGATAATCCGGAACCCACCAGCCCACAATCGATACCGAAACCCCCAGCACCGCCGCGCATCCTAAAACAAAAGGCACAAGAACCTTCCAACACTGCCAAAGAACGAGCGCCAGCAGCGGAAACAGGATCAATTGCGGCTTCAGAATTCCCAGCAACAGCCAACATCCGGCTTTTACGGGCTTGCGATCCTGCAGAGCCAGTGCCGCTTCCAGTATCCCCAGCGCTGGAAACAGTCCAAGTTGATTTTGCAGCAAGGTCAGATGCAGCGGGACGAATCCCAGGAATGCGAACAACAATGCCAGGCGCTCGCGCGGTGAGTGGGAAAACCGGGTGGCCAGGATCCACGCGATCCTCGTCGCGATCAGGGCATTGGCGATGAGCATTACGATCACAGCCTGAACGAAAGGGAGGAGCCCGAGTGGACCCAGTAGAACAGCAACGTAGGCGGGATAGATAAACGCCATCAGCGGTGCCCGGTGATAGGGAAGAACCGCCTGATTCATCTCCGAGCGTTGGCGGTCAAGATCGTAGATCTGACCTCCGTGGCCGGACGCAACCGAATGCGCTCCAACATAGACCCCGAGAAAATCCGTGCGATACGCATAGCCCAGCAAGCCAGGCTGATGCGCAATGTAAGCGCTCCAGAAGACGAGCAGTGCAGCGAAGAGTAGTCCGTAACAGACCACCAGTCCAAGCGGCATCGGAATCAGGCGCGCGCGTGCGCCAATTTGTTGTGAGGAGTCGCGCATTTCAGATGGTCTTAAGGCGGATGCGGTCAGTGGTTTGGTTCCTACTGCATTCTCCCGGGCCGCTCAGTGTTGCAGCTGAGGAAGGTAAGGTCAAGCACACTCGCCGCCGTCGCCGATGACGCGCCTCAAAAGGCAACAGGCGGACATTGCCCGCCTGTGTCTCTACGCCAAAATTCAGCTAATTCTTCATGGCCGGTTCGTTCTCTTTCATCAGCTTGTCGAGAATGCCGTTGGCAACCTCGATCAGCTCCGGATCCACCTTGCGGTTTGAGGCGATGGCTTCGGCCAGCGGGACCGAAACGATCTTGTTTCCGCGCAGAGCCGCCATGTGGCCCCATTCGCCACGATGCACCATGTCGATCGCACCTAGGCCATACCGCGTCGCCAGCACGCGATCGAAGGAACTCGGCGATCCGCCGCGCTGGATGTGCCCGAGTACCACGGACCTCGTCTCAAATCCCGTCCGCTTCTCAATCTCGCGGGCCAGGGCATTCCCGATGCCGCCGAGGCGAAGATGCCCGAACTCATCCTTACCGACCTCCCCATCGTGCGTCTGAACGTTGCCAGCAAACTTCGCCCCTTCCGCCGCAACCACAATGCTGAAGTAACGCCCGCGCGCATGCCGCTGCCGGATGAGCTCGGCTACCTTGTCGACGTCGAACGGTACCTCTGGAATCAGGATGACATCGGCGCCCCCGGCAACTCCGCTGTAGATCGCGATCCAGCCTGAGTCCCGTCCCATCACTTCGACGACGATCACCCGGTTATGCGCCTCGGCGGTCGTGTGTACGCGGTCGATTGCGCTGGTCGCGACGTTCACTGCTGTATCGAATCCAAATGTGAAATCGGTGCCGGCCAGGTCGTTATCGATGGTCTTCGGCACGCCAACCACCTTCACTCCGTTCTGAAACAGTTTCTGTGCGACCGACAGCGTGTCGTCGCCTCCAATTGCGATCAGCGCCTCGCATCCGTTGGCCTTCAAATTGTCGGCGCACCTCTGCAGTCCGTCTGCGTGTTTCGCCGGGTTCGTGCGCGAGGTACGCAGAATCGTTCCGCCGCGCGGAAGGATGCCACCCACCGTTTCCAGGTCGAGTGTCATGGTCTTGTTTTCCAGGAGCCCGCGCCAGCCTTCCATGAAGCCCACGAACTCATCGTGATGATGGAAGGTTCCTTTGCGAACCACGGCGCGAATGACCGCGTTAAGTCCGGGACAATCCCCACCTCCCGTTAACATGCCAATCTTCATGACGTGCTCCTGTACCGATGGACTGTTTGGATTCGCTCGCGGGAAGATCGCCTGCCATGCCCACAGAACCTACGGCCGACCCCTGACCTTGCCCAGAGCCCTTAAGGGTACCATTAAGGGCGCGTCGGTTTGCCGCCCGTAAAAATCGTTATTGTTCGCTCGTTAGCGAAAGCGGCAAACCGGGCGTCCGGTCTGCCCAGGCCTCGCGTGGGCCGCACCGCTACTCTTCGATCACAGAGTCATGCGCGTCGACCTGCGCCTCTCGATCCACCCTCCGTGCATTTTTCAGCATCCGCCTTCATCGCGTATTCTGCTCAGAAGCTTTTGAGGTCTCGAACCGGCGGAGTCTCTTGGAATGAGTCGAACGGCACGGATTTTGATCTGGATCGGCGTCGCTTTGCTGGGCGCACTTGCGGTCGCAACCATCGCTCTCCACCGCGGCGAGCAGATCAACGCGATGTGGCTGGTTGTCGCGGCGGTCTGCAGCTATGCGCTCGGTTACCGCTTCTACAGCAAATTCATTGCGGCGAAAGTTCTGGCCCTCGATGCTATGCGAGCTACTCCTGCCGAGCGTCTCGAGAACGGCCGCGACTTTGTGCGCACCAATAAGTGGGTCGTCTTCGGCCACCATTTCGCCGCCATTGCCGGTCCCGGCCCGCTCGTCGGTCCAGTGCTCGCGGCGCAATTCGGCTATCTCCCCGGCACGTTGTGGATTCTGGTCGGCGCTGTCTTCGGCGGCTGCGTGCAAGATTTCGTCATCCTTCTTTTCTCGGTACGCCGCGATGGGAAGTCTCTCACCGAAATGGCGAAAGACGAGATCGGCCGGGTCGGCGGATTTGTTGCCTATGTCGCCGTGATCAGCATCATCGTCATCTTGCTCGGTGTCTGCGCGCTGATCGTTGTGAATGCGCTCAAGGGCAGTCCATGGGGGACGTTCACGATCGCGATGACGATCCCGATTGCGCTTCTGATGGGCGTCTACCTCCGCCGCATTCGCCCCGGAAAAGTGCTGGAGAGCTCCGCTCTTGGCTTCGTGCTGGTCCTGCTGGCGATCTGGGGCGGCCAGTGGGCCTCACAGACGCCTTCCGTCGGCAAGTACTTCACGCTCACCGCTCCAACGCTTGCGATCTTCATCATCATCTACGGTTTTGCAGCTTCTGCCGTACCGGTCTGGCTACTGCTCGCGCCACGCGACTACCTGAGCACCTTCGTGAAACTGGGTACGATCACGATGCTGGCCCTCGGCATCGTCGCTCTCCGGCCAACGCTCCACATGCCGTCACTGACTCGTTTCATCGACGGCACTGGGCCCGTGTTTGCCGGAAACGTTTTTCCATTTGCATTTGTAACGATCGCCTGCGGGGCCATAAGCGGCTTTCACTCGCTCATTTCGAGCGGAACGACGCCGAAGCTTATCTCGCGCGAAACAGAAACGCGCATGGTCGGTTACGGCGCAATGGCCGCCGAATCCACGGTCGCCATCATGGCAACGATTGCCGCGTGCGTACTGCAGCCTGGCGTTTACTTCGCGATCAATAGCCCCGCCGGAATCGTCGGCCAATCGGCAGACGCGGCCACGGCAACCATCTCGAACTGGGGATTCCCCGTCACCGCCGCCGACATGCACTCTCTCGCTCAAGCCGTTGGCGAGCAGACGCTCTTCAATCGCACCGGCGGCGCTCCCGCTTTCGCGGTCGGCATGGCGCACATCTTCTCGCACTCGATCGGCGGTCAAGCTCTGATGGCCATCTGGTACCACTTCGCGATCATGTTCGAGGCGCTTTTCATCCTGACCGTTCTTGATGCCGGCACGCGCGTCGGCCGTTTCATGGTGCAGGATGCTCTTGGCCATGTCTGGAAGCCGCTCGGCCGGACCAGTTGGTACCCCAGCATCCTGGCGAACAGCGCGCTGATCGTCGCCGCCTGGGGATATTTCCTCTGGCAAGGTGTGAAAGATCCCCTCGGCGGAATCAACTCGCTCTGGCCGCTGTTCGGCATTTCGAATCAGTTGCTCGCGACGGTTGCCCTTTGCCTGGCGACGACCATCATCATCAAGATGGGCCGTCCCCGTTACGCGCCTGTCACGCTTGTTCCCTTGACGTGGCTGGTGGCCGTCACGTTCACCGCGTCCTACCACAAGATCTGGGATCCCGACCCGCGGATCGGCTTCCTCGCCCACGCGCGCCAGTTAACGACCGGCGCGACGGCGAGTGCTCCCGCGACGGCACGCTTGATCTTCAACGACCGGCTCGATGCCGCAGTCACCGGCGTTCTGATCCTGATGATCACGACCGTTCTGGTTGACTCGCTATTGGAGTGGTCGCGCGTTCTTCGCGGAGAGAAAGCAGCGCAGGTGCGGGAGGCGCCGTTTGTGGCTACCCGCTTCGCGGAGGAGCAGGTATGAAAATCGACGCAGCACCCCGGCAGCTACACCAGTTGCTCGCACGATCCTTAGCGATTATCCGCGCTACGCTGCAGGAAATCTTCGAAGAGTCCGCCTACGCTCGATTTCTCGAGCGCCGCGGCCTGGCATCCTCGCGCGAGGCCTATGCCGCCTTCCTCCGCGAGACTGAGGCAGCACGAATCCGCCGCCCACGTTGTTGCTGAACCGAATACCGATTACCGATTACCGAAAACCGAGCACCGCAATGGTTCCGAACCACGGTACACTCGTCCCCATGCGGGTTCTTGGCATCGACTGCGGTACCGAGTACACCGGCTACGGCATTGTCGATCTCGCCTCCGCCGGAAAACTCACCTGCGTCTGTTGCGGAGCCATTAAGCTGTCCCCCCGCGAGCCCCTCCCGCTTCGCTTGAGCCAAATCTACTCTCGTCTCGAAGAGCTGATCGTTGCGCACCGCCCCGAGCAGGTCGCGATTGAAGATGTCTTTTACGCCGTCAACGTCAAATCCGCGCTGAAGCTGGGACAAGTTCGCGGTGTCGCCATGCTGGCCGCCGCCGCCGCAGGCCTGGAAGTCGCCGAGTACGCTCCGCTCTCGATCAAATCCGCCGTTGTCGGTTACGGGAAAGCCGAGAAGCAACAGGTGCAGCACATGGTTACTCGCCTGCTCAACTTAGCCGAGCCTCCGGAGCCCGCTGATGCCTCCGACGCCCTCGCCCTCGCCATCTGCCACCTGCATACGGCAGCGACGCTGGTGCGTCAGGGAGCCGCGCGCACTTAGCGGTCCGCAGAAAAAGCATCCGTCCTACGACCGCGTTCTACCTCTCGCCGCATTACAATCTTTCTTTCCCTATGACTCCGGTTCTTTGGCCTCATTCTGGATGGAAAGCTCGCGAACCTTGGCTCCTTTTAAGCTGCGTGCTCTTAGCCTCCTTCACTTTTGCGCAGGACACGAAGACTGCCACCGTCAGCTTCACCCTCGACTTTCCCCAGTCCATTCCTGATCACTACTCCATCAGCGTCTCGGCCGACGGTCATGCGGAGTACAACTCCACCGGCAAGCTCACACCCGATTCTGAGCCGCCCGATCCCTTCCATCTCGACTTCACGATCTCTCCGTCGACCCGTCAGAAGATCTTCGACCTCGCTGCCAAGGCCAAGTACTTCGAGGGCAAGGTCGATTCGGGGAAGCGGAATCTCGCCTCCACGGGCAAGAAGGTTCTTGCTTACCGCGACGGCCCGCGCAGCACGCAGGCTGAATACAACTACTCGCCCGTTCCAGCTGTGCAGGAACTCACAACGCTGTTCCAGAACATCTCCACCACTCTGGAATTCGGCCGTCGGCTCGACTACTACCACCACTACCAGAAGCTGGCCCTCGAGGACGAACTCAAGCGCATGGAAGAGATGACCCGCGACAAGAATCTCGACGAGATCCAGGCCGTTGCTCCAATTCTCCAACAGATCGCCACCGATCAGTCTGTCATCAATGTGTCACGGGCGCGCGCCCAGAGGTTACTGGCGATCAGCGGTGTGGCTGCACCGAAATGAGTCGATCCAAAGGATGAGGTCCTCAAATACCTCATAATGCGGGGTTTAATGCGTCGCGAGCGCACCGCCAATCCCGCAGAAATCCCAACGTTTTTACCACCGGACCCGGGGACGCCCTTCCCACTATCGAACCGAGGTCATGCACAACCTAGCAACTAAAATGCCCCAAACCATGATCTAATTGGACACCGGTGGGAATCAGTTTCGAGGGACCCATATGTCAAAGCGAGGCTTGGGCACGTCGCTGGTTGTTATGTTGGGGCTGACGTTGGCTTGGATGCCCGCGTTCGCCGATTCACAGGCACGCATTGTCCGGCTCAGCAACGTGGAGGGCGCGGTTGTGGTCGACCGCAACTCCGGTCAGGGTTACGAAAACGCATTCCTCAACATGCCAATCGTGCAGGGCATGAAAGTCGCGACCAAGGACGACGGCCGCGCTGAGATTGAATTTGAAGACGGCAGCACCGTCCGGGTCGGTCCCAAGAGCACGCTGGAATTCAGTGCCCTCGGACTGCGCGACTCCGGCGCACGCTTCTCGACCGTGATCGTGGAAGTCGGCCTCGCTTACGTGAACTATACCGATAAGCACCAGGGCGACGAATTCACCGTCCTCATCCAGAACGAAACGGTCCATCCTAAGGCGGCGGCCCACTTTCGTGTCGACGTTCAGGCTGCACAGGTTGTGCTGGCCTCCTTCAACGGCGATCTGCAAGTCGAAGGGTCTTCTGGCAACGTCGAGGTCGAGAAGAACAGATCCGCTATCTTCGACCTCGCCGAGAACAACAAGTACACCCTCTCGAAGGAAATCGAGGATCTTCCTCTTGATGCTTGGGATAAATCCCAGACCAGGTACGAGCAGACCTACGCCAACAAGGGTTCCAATAGCAACTACCCGTATTCATACGGCGTCAGCGATCTCAACTACTACGGCAACTACTACAACGTGCCTGGCTACGGCATGATGTGGCAGCCCTATTTCACGGGCGTGGGCTGGGATCCGTTCATGGATGGTGCCTGGATGTTCTATCCCGGCGCGGGCTACATGTGGGTCTCGTCGTACCCTTGGGGCTGGATGCCGTACCGCTACGGCAATTGGGCCTTCGTGCCCGGCTACGGATATATGTGGGCACCTGGTGGATTCAACACTTGGTACCCAGTCGTTCCGGTCAAGAACCCTCCCAATCGATTTCCGGTGCCAAAGCCTCCCGCGAGTGGCACAGCGACCGTAACCGTTGGCCGTCCCTTCGCCGGAGTCAGCACGACGGCCCCACAACGTGTTTTCGTGCGCAATGGAACGGCGGGCATCGGTATACCCCGAGGCACGGTCAACAATCTCAACAAGGTTTCACGCGAAGTGCAGTCCAACGGGATGATGAGCGTGCGGACGTCGCCTCCGTCCCGCGGCTTCAGCGGATCGTCGGGTGCATGGGGCTCTGCACCCAGCGGTGGCGGACACGTGAGCAGCAGTTCCAGCCACAGTGGCGGATCATCGCACAGCAGCTCGCCGCCGGGGCGTTCCCGCTAAGCCTTCGTCTTGTCGTGAAAGTGAAAGGGCGATCTTCGGGGCACCCTTCTGTTTGCGTCCGCAGAATGAAGGGACGGGCGTCCTCGTCCGTCTCTGATTTCGATCGGTCGTGATAACGGCCGAAATGCCAACTGCTAAGTGCCAGCGGCTAAGTGCCAACCCCGACACCCAAGACCCAAGACCCAAGGCCTGCCTCACCTCACCACCATCCCCGCATACCCAACAACCATCTCCCGGTCGCCCGAGACGTCGCCCGAAGTCGCGTACTTCACCAGTTCCGCCTTCGTCGCGCCCAGATGTTTGGCCGCAGTGAGCATCGCCACCGTCGGCCCATAACCACACATGCTGATGTTTTCACTCGTCACGACTTCGTACAGCCCGCCCGGATCGAGCGCGAGAATCTTTTCAATTGCCTTCTGATCTTTCACACGTGTGATCGCGTCACTCTCGTAGTGGTTCATATCGCTCGATGCGAGGACGAGAGCGCGCTCACCCGAAGCAGTTACAACGTCCGCGATAGCTCGCCCTAGGCCCTCCAGCGCCTCATACTGCCGGGTTCCAATCGCAATCGGTACAAAGCGGAAGTTCGGCTGCTTTGCCAGCAGGAATGGCAACTGAACCTCGATCGCGTGCTCTTTCCGATGCGCATCCGAATCATCGATCAGGAGAGGGAACCGCTCCAGCAATGCCTCCGCGAGTTCCGAGTCGATCGTGGCCACTCCCAGGGGTGTCTCCCATGCCCCATGGCTCATGATCGACAGCGGATGGCCCAGGCCCGTGTGATTCGGGCACATGACGATACACCGCTCAGGGATGTCCAGATGCGCGTAAACCGCGCCCGCTACATGCCCGGAGTACATGTAGCCTGCGTGCGGTACCACGCATCCCAGCGCGCGCACCGGTTCGGCAGGCGGACTCAAATACGACTGCACATCAGCGAGCAGCGCTTTCGGATTGCGAGGATAAAACTGTCCGGCGACGGCAGGATGGCGAAGAGTGATCGTGCCCATGAAAACCTCCTTTCGGAAGCTGGGCTATTTGCCGGATTGTGACAAATTGCCGTTTCGTGAGACGAGGGCTCGGAAGATCTCGGCCTTCGTCTCGAGCGGAAGGGCTTCCGCGCGCATCGCTGGCTTGACGCCTGCCTGTTGAAGCGCCGCGCGCAACGAGGCCTCAGGATATTCAGACTTTAAATTGTTCCACAGGGTCTTGCGCTTCTGTCCGAACGACAGTTTCAAAAACTGAATGAAAGCTTCCTCCGGAACATGCAACGCTTCCAGTTTCGGTTCCATCGTAAGGCGCACCACGGAGGAATGCACCTTCGGCGGCGGAACGAAGGCACCGGGCGGAAGCGTGAACAGTTTCTCGATCCGCGCATAGAGTTGTGCAGTTTCGGAAAGCAGCCCGTAGTCTCGGCTTCCCGGTGACGCCGACAGCCGATCCGCCACTTCCTTCTGCACCATGATCACAATCGTGTCGAAGCACTGCCGGAAGGAGAACAGGCGCAGCAGGATGTCGGAGGTGATGTAATACGGCAGGTTCCCGACGACCCGCACCGGTTCCGGTGTCTGCACGAGGCCCGGGCGAGATGCTCCGGGCTTCGGCCCAAACAAAGTCCCGAAATCAATCGCGAGCACGTCGCCTTCGATGATTTCTACATTCGGATACAGCGCGAACTTCATGCGTAATTGCGCCGCCAGCACACGGTCGAATTCAATGCCAATCAGTCGGCGTGCCCGCCTGGCGAGCAGGGAAGTGATCGCACCCCGTCCCGGGCCGATCTCCAGCACGGTCTTTTCGGCGATGTCACCCAATGCTTCAACGATCCGCAGCGCGGCCGAGTCGTCGGCGAGGAAATGTTGCCCGAGTTTTGGTTTGTGCTCGCGTTTGCCGCGCGCTGCTACGACCTTTGGCACGTTGACCCTCGATGGAGCCCCGTTTAGACTGACCGCGCTCATACCGCGAACTCGAGTGCAGGGCGTCAGTCTGCCAGGTTCTTTCTTTCATCATATCCTGCGGCGGGCATTCGCGGCGGATCGGGAGGATGCGTTCTCATGCATGTAGCTTTCGCGGCCTCTGAAGGCGTTCCATTTTCCAAGACAGGCGGATTGGCGGACGTGGTCGGGGCCCTCCCCCATGCTCTCGCCGCCCAGGGCCACCAGATCACCGTGTATCTGCCCCGCTACCGACAGACGAAGCTCACCGATGCCCGTACCGTGGTACGCAGTATCACCGTTCCCTATGACGACAAGTACCGCTTCTGCTCAGTCGTCGCCGGGCCGAGCGCGAACGGCGTCAGCTACTACTTCATCGACTATCCGCCCTACTTCGATCGTGACGCACTTTATGGGACGCCCGCCGGCGACTATCCCGACAACGCCGAGCGCTTTGCTATGTTTTCGCGCGCCGTGATCGAAGCTTCCAAGATTATCGGCGCACCGCAGATCTTCCATTGCCACGATTGGCAGTCGGCGCTCGTGCCCGTAATGTTGCGCACGTTCTATGCGGAAGACCCTGCATTCAAAGATGTCGCCAATGTCTTCACCATTCATAACATGGGCTACCAGGGCCTCTTCCCGGCCGAGATTCTGCCGCTGCTGATGCTGCCCTGGGACCTGTTCACAATCACAAAGATGGAGTTCTTCGGTCAGGTGAACTTTCTCAAGGGCGCATTGGTTTATTCGGATTTCGTCACCACCGTCAGCAAGAAATACAGTCAGGAGATTCAGACCACTGAATACGGCTTCGGCCTCGAGGGCGTTCTGCGCAACCGCGCCGCAACCGTCACCGGCATCCTGAACGGTGTCGACTACGACGAGTGGAGTCCCGAGACCGACAAGTACGTCACCACTAGGTTTTCACCGAAGGACCTCGCCGGCAAGGCCAAAGACAAGCAGGACCTGTTGCAGACATTCGGCATCTCGAACGCCGACGCCAAGCTTCCCGTCATCGGTATCGTCTCGCGGTTCGCCGCGCAAAAGGGTTTTGACCTCATTGCTCACGTCATGGACCGGTTGGCCCGCGAAGACATGATCCTGGTCGTCCTGGGAACTGGCGACAAGGAATACGAAGAGATGTTCCTGCGTCTGCAGAAGCAGTTCCCGCAGAAGATCGCCGTGAAGGTGGCCTACGACAACGCCATCGCGCACAAGATCGAAGCCGGGGCCGACATGTTCCTTATGCCGTCGCGCTACGAACCCAGTGGGTTGAACCAGATTTACAGCCTGAAGTACGGAACTGTGCCCATCGTGCGCGCCACTGGCGGACTTGATGAGACCATTGAGCCTTGGGATGCCCGCACCGGCAAGGGTACCGGCTTCAAGTTCTATGAGTACAACGGCGAGTCGCTGCTCTTGACCGTCAAAGCAGCTCTGCAAGCTTTTCGCGATGTCGGGTCCTGGCAGGTCCTGATGCACAATGGCATGGCGCGCGACTTTTCCTGGAGCGCGTCAGCAAAGGAATACGTGAAGGTCTATGAGCGCGCGCGTCAAGCGAGGGCCGCCAGTTCCGGGTAAGCACCCTTCTGCAAAGCGCAAAGTTTCCGCCGTGCGGGGTCTGGTTTTCTTTGCATCCTTCGCGGCTTTTCTTTGCGCTCTTTGCGGTTAAGCGCATTTCCCCGCTGTTCGTAGTGTCCTGAAAGGCGGTTGTTCCTCTCGGTCCTATGCTGATCTTCTCTGCGCCCTGGAGTTTGGAAGGCTGTTAATTCCCACCGCACCAATCATCCATCTCCTCACCCGGGACGCTGCTAAAATCTCTTTAGGAAAACTCCCCCCTGATCCTTATGTCCGCCTTTCCCAGAACCATCTTCCACGTCGACATGGATGCGTTCTTCGTGTCGGTGGAAGAGCTTTTTGACCCGTCGCTCAAAGGCAAGCCCGTGGTCGTCGGCGGACAACGGGATGAGCGAGGAGTCGTTTCTGCAGCATCCTATGCGGCGCGCGCCTTCGGTGTGCACTCCGCCATGCCCCTCCGTACGGCCGCCAAGCTCTGCCCGCAAGCGATCTTCGTCAACGGCCACCCGGAGCGCTACCGGGAATGCTCCGCCAAAGTGTACGGAGTGTTGAACACCTTCTCGCCCCGCGTCGAAATGGCCTCCATCGACGAAGCCTATCTCGACATGACGGGCACCGAGCGCCTGCATGGGCCGCCCATGCGCGCCGCCCACGCCCTCCACACCAGGGTCAAAGACGAAACGAAACTGAATTGCTCCATCGGCGTCGGGGCCTCGCGCCTCATCGCCAAGGTCGGCTCGGCCAAGGCGAAGCCGAACGGCGTCTTCTGGGTTGTGCCCGGCCAGGAACCCAAGTTTCTTGCGCCGCTCGACGTGCGCGACATCCCCGGCGTCGGCAAAAAGATGGAGCAGAACCTTCACGCCATGGGTATCCGCCAGGTCGGAGATCTCGGCCGTCTCGAAGGCAACATCCTTGAAGAGCGATTCGGAAAGTGGGGCCTCGCCCTCGCTGGAAAAGCGCGTGGCGAAGACGCCGGCGGATGGTTCGACACCGACGTTGGCGAAGAGACCGACGCCAAGTCGATCAGCCACGAACACACCTTCAACGAAGATACGGCGCGCATGGAGCAACTCGAAGCCACGCTCATGCGCCTGTCGGAAATGGTGGGCCGCCGACTGCGCGAGCACGGCTTTCACGCGCGCACGCTCCAACTCAAGCTGCGCTACAAGGACTTCACCACCATTACGCGAGCCCACTCTCTTCCCGCGCCCACACAACTCGACACCGAGATCTTCGAGCAGATTCGAACGCTCTTCCGGAAGAACTGGAAGGCGGGTGCTGAGGTGCGCTTGCTGGGGGTGCACGCTTCGTCATTTGAGGAGGTGTCGGATCAGATTAATCTGCTCGAAGGTGACCGCCAGCAGCGCTGGAAGCAGGCTCTGGCCGCGGCCGACAAGCTTCGTGATAAGTTTGGGGAATCCAGCGTAGGCCTGGCCGGTGGCCTGAAGGGCGGCTTCCGCGAGAAGACGCACGAAAATCCGGTGGGACTGCCGGGAAAGGGACCCCGAAAATCTTGGTGAAGCAGAGCTTGAGGAAGCAAGGTTGACTGTGAGGAGTTCGAGCGCCGCGGACCTGGTCTTTCCAGAAGGCTTCCTCTGGGGAGTCTCCACCGCCTCTTATCAGGTCGAAGGCAACAACGACAATTGCCAGTGGTCCGATTGGGAGAAGCAAGGACGGATCCGCTCCGGCGACCGCTGCGGGCGCGCCTGTGACTGGTGGGCGGATGCGGAGACCGATTTCGATTTAGCCCAGTCCATGGGTGTCAATGCGCTTCGGCTTTCCCTCGAGTGGAGCCGCATCGAACCGGAAGCGGGGCAATGGAATCGCCAGGCGCTTGCGCGCTATCGAGAGATGCTCGAAGGTTTACGACAGCGCGGCATCCAGCCCATCGTTTGCCTGCATCATTTCACCAATCCCTGCTGGTTCGAGCAACAGGGTGCGTTTTTGCATCCCGACGCCGTCGCGCGCTTTGAACGATTCACTCGTTACGTCGTCGAGGAACTGCACGATCTCTGTCAGACGTGGGTCACGTTCAACGAGCCCAATGTCTACGCTGCTTCGGGTTACGTGCTCGGAGAATTCCCGCCCGGCGGCATCGGACAAGTCACGACCGCCCTGCGCGTGACGAGCGTGCTGGCGCAATCTCATCTTCGTGCCTACCGCGCCATCCACGAACTGCAGCCGGAAGCCGAAGTCGGATGGGCGCAACACTACGTCGTCTTCCAGCCGGTCGCGACCATGTTCGATCGCTGGGTGGCACACCTGCTCAACGAAACCTTCAACGAGACGTTCCTGCGGCTGGTGGAGAACGGCGAACTGCCATTTCCGCTCAGCCTGCTTGACGGCAACGCACGCGACGTCAAGGGCGCCTGCGATTTCGTTGGCCTGAACGTTTACAACCGCCTGCACGTCGCGTTCGACCTCCGCAATATCGAATACCTGTTCGGGCGCATTTTCGTCCCCGAACACGCGCCCCAGGGCGATCCCGGCATGGAACGCCCGTATGGAGAGGCTTATCCGCAGGCAGTGCGCGTCGCCGTGGAACGGGCACACAAGCTCGGCAAGCCGATCTACATCCTGGAAAACGGCGTCCCCGACGCGCAGGACCGCATCCGGCCATGGCTGTTAGTGAACGTCGTGAAGGAACTACATAGTCTGATCGCGGAAGGCCACGACATCCGCGGCTACTTCCACTGGACGCTGACCGACAACTTCGAGTGGACCGAAGGCTGGAACCTCCGTTTCGGACTCATCGAACTCGATCCCAAAACGCAAGCACGAACAATGCGTCCGAGCGGGCACCTTTTCAGTGACATCATCCGCTGCAACTGTCTTTCGGCTGATTTGGTCGAGCGCTACGCGACTGAGCCGGTCACGGCAAACCAGCCAAGATAAGAATCGACAATCGGCTTTTTTCGCGCCCTCCGCGGGCTTTCTCTGCACTCTCTACGGTTAAAGGCTTTGCCGACTCTACGTCAAACCCGCCCACGCCGCATCGCTGCCGACTGTGTGCACGCCCGGGAAGACCGGCGAGACCGGCACCGAATACGGCGCGTGCCGCTCGGCCACTTCCTCAAGAATCGCCGGTATCTCGAAGATCGCCATGTTTGTATACGCGCGCGCATTCGCACGCAGCTCTGCGAACGTGGCGGGCTGTAGCAATCGCTCCACCCCGCCGGCGATATCCTTGAAGCTCGACAGCACGATGCCGAGCCGATTCTCCGCCACCCAATCCGTGTTGTAGCGCTCCTGCGGCAGCGTGCGCGTGTTGCGCTCCACGATCACCGGAAGATCGAACTGCAGCGCCTCGCTGATGCTGCCGGGCCCGGGCTTGCCGATGAAGAAGTCCGCCAGCGACATGTAGTACGCCACTTCGCGCGTGAATCCCTCCACCAGCATGGGCCGTTTCGTCTGCATGGCCTTCAATTCTTCAAAGAGACCCTTGTTATGCCCGCAGATCATGATCAACTGCACGGCATTACGACTTTCATTCAGCCTCTTCGCGATCTCGCTCATCACCGGAGCGCCGTGTCCGCCAAACAAGACGATCCCCGTTGCCATCTCCGGATCAAGACCCATCCGCGTCCTTTCAACCGGTACATCCACGCTGCGCTTTCCGTAGAACTTCGACTTCAAAATCATCCCTGACGTGCGGAAGACCCGATGCGGCGCATGTCCCATCTCTAGCGCTTGCCGCTCAGCCCGCTCCGTCCCACAAATGAGGAACTCCGACTCCTGTTCCATCCAGAAGTGTGGCGGACAGTCCGCCAGATCGGTCAGCAGCGTCGCAAATGCCGTCCTCGGCGCCGCACGATCGATGCTCTCCGCCAGCGCACGATTGAACAGCGGGACCACCGATAGCACCACCTCGGTCGGATTACTCCGCCAGTGCTTCTCCAGCACGCCCACAACCTGCTTGTGATACAGCCGGACCAGCCCGCGCACCAGAACGAGCAATTGCGGCGTCGGCCGTGTCCAGCCCCTGCGCAGGATGAGGTTGTAGCCATCCTGCAGGCGAAGACCTGTCGTCCTCCGGATCACATCAATCGAGTCGAGCAGTTCTTGCAGGTTGAGCAGCGAAACATCCCAAGGATGGTCCTGAGATTCCAGCGTCGCCTTGAGGGCCTCGGCGGCATTGCGATGCCCGCCGCCCGCGTCGAAGAACACGATGGTCAGCTTACGCATAGCGAATTCCCTTTACGATGGATCAGCTTGAGGCGCGATTGCCGACATTGCGATGCACTGTTTAGTGTGCACTGGCATCGTTACAGGAAGATCAATATTCCGTGAATTCTTCGAAAACTGCGGTGTGGTAACCACGGTAATCACGCATAACGGTCGGTGCCCCAGGTTCGCGTGCGTTCTTTGGACGCTAACCTGGGAAAGCATTCGTCACGGCAAGTTGACCCATTCTCGACTCAAACACTAAGATTTCGGGTTTCTGTCAGGAGCCCTCCGATGCGTACGTTCCTCGTCTCTTTCGTCTGCCTTCTTGCGTCTTATAGCCTCGCCCAGAGCAATCCGCCCCTGCTCCTTCGTAAGCCGGCCCTGAGCAAGACTCAGATCGTTTTCAACTACGGGGACAACCTGTGGATCGTCAGCCGCGAGGGCGGCGATGCTCATCGGCTCACGTCGGGCACTGGCACCGAAACCACCCCGGCCTTTTCGCCCGACGGCAATTGGGTCGCCTTCATGGGCGAATACGACGGCAATCCCGACATCTACGTTGTCGCTGCTTCTGGTGGCGTGCCCAAACGCTTGACGTACCACCCTGCCTTGGATTGGGTGAGCGGCTGGACCCCTGACGGCAAAAGCGTCTTGTTTCTTTCGCCGCGCACGAGTTCCTACCACTTCAACACCAAGCTATTTTCGATTGCCGTGGATGGCAGCTTTCCATACGAATACCCGCTCCCCGTCGTCGATGCCGCCTCGCTCTCTCCCGACGGCACGCACGTCGCCTACGTCCCGCATGGCCAGTGGCAGCGCGCCTGGAAGCGCTATCGCGGCGGCCAGACCACGCCCATCTGGATCGCCGACCTGAGAGACTCGCACATCGAAAAAGTTCCCCGCGAAAATTCCAATGACTTCAACCCCATGTGGGTGGGGGATACCGTCTACTTTCTCTCCGACCGCAACGGTCCAGTGAGCCTGTTTGCTTACGACACCAAAAGCAAGCAGGTAAGCGAAGTCTTCAAGAACGATGGCTTCGATTTCAAATCAGCTTCCGCCGGACCGGGCGCCATCGTCATCGAACAGTTCGGCGCGCTCAAACTCTACGACTTGAATACCCACGAACTCAAAACCATCAACGTGCGCGTCGAAGGCGACTTCCCGCAAGTTCGCCCGCACTTCGTCAAGGTCGATCCGAAACGCATCCATAACTTTGGTATCTCGCCGACCGGCGCGCGTGCCGTTGTTGAGGCTTGGGGCGAAATCTTCACCATTCCGTCCGACAAAGGCGATATCCGCAACCTGACCCGCACCCCCGCTGTCGCCGAACGCGACCCCGCCTGGTCGCCTGATGGCAAGTCCATCGCGTACTTCTCTGACGCCTCGGGGGAGTACAACCTCGAAATCCGCAACCAGAACGGCCTCGGCGAAGTGAAGAAGATCAATCTCGGCAATCCACCATCGTTCTTCTACTCGCCCGTGTGGTCGCCTGACAGCAAGAAAATCGCCTACAGCGACAAGCGCCTCAACCTCTGGTATGTCGACCTCGACAAAGGTACGCCCGTCAAAGTCGATACCGACTACTACGAAGGCCCGCAGTTCAACCAGGCCTGGTCGCCCGATAACAAGTGGATCGTCTACACCAAGCAGTTTCCCAGTCACTTCCATGCGGTCTATGTCTACTCGCTCGATCAGGGCAAAGCCTTCCAACTGACCGATGGCATGAGCGATGCGCTCTACCCCGTCTTCGACAAAAACGGCAAGTACGTCTACTTCACCGCCAGCACCGATCTCGGGCCTGCCGCCGTTGGCTTCGACATGTCGAGCAACAACCGCCGCGTAACGCGTAGCGTCTACGTGGCCGTCCTCGCCAAAGATCAGGCCTCGCCCCTTGCCCCGGAGAGCGACGAGGAAAAGGGCAAAGACGAGAAAAAGGACGACAAGAAAGACGAGAAAGACAAATCCAAGGACGCCACCAAAGACTCCAAAGACAAATCCTCCGACGGCAAAGAAAAGGACAAAGACAAATCCAAAGATTCTGACGACAAGGACAAGAAGAAAGCCGAGCCCGTCGTCGTGAAGATCGACTTCGACGGTATCTCGCAGCGCGTCCTCTCCCTGCCCATCCCTGCGAAGAACTACGTCAACATGCTGGCCGGCAAATCCGGCAATCTGTTCGTCTCTGAAGGCCCTGTCGTCATCACCGAAGACGATCAGCAGAACCTGACCCAAACGGTCTACAAGTGGGATGCGGAGAAACGCAAATTCGATAAGTTCCTCGAAGAGATTAACGACTTCACCGTCTCCTTCGACGGCGAAAAGATCCTCTACCGCAAGGGCGAGCAATGGGCGATGGCCGGCACCGGAGAGCCTCCCACGGCCGCCGGTCCGCCCAAGCCCGGTTTTGGCCCGCTGCACCTCGACTCGATGGAGGTCTACGTCGAGCCGCGCGAAATGTGGAAGCAGATCTACAACGAGACCTGGCGCATCGAACGCGACTTCTTCTACGACCCGCACTACCACGGCCTCGACCTGAACAAAGTCTCCAAGCGCTACGAGCCCTATCTCGACGGCATCGCCTCCCGTTCGGAACTCACGTACTTGTTCGAAGAAGCCCTCGGCGAAATGACGGTCGGCCACATGTTCATTGGCGGGGGCGAACGTCCGCAGCCCAAGAAAGTGAAAGGCGGCCTCCTCGGCGCCGACTACGCGCAGGAGAATGGCCGCTATCGCATCACCAAGGTGTACGACGGCGAAAACTGGAATCCCGGCCTGCAAGCCCCGCTCACGCAGCCGGGAGTCAACGTCAGAGCCGGCGACTACATCCTCGCCGTAAACGAGCGCGAGCTACGCGCCTCCGACAACATCTACAGCTTCTTCGAAGAAACGGCGGGCAAGCAGATCGTGTTGAAAGTCGGTCCGAATCCCGACGGCAAGGGTTCGCGCGACGTCACCGTCGTTCCCGTAGAAAGCGAAGAAAATCTCCGCCGGTTCGACTGGATCGAAAGCAACCGCCGCAAGGTCGACCAGATGACCGGCGGCCGCGTCGGCTACGTCTACTTGCCCAACACCGCCGGCGCCGGTTACAACAACTTCAATCGCTACTATTTCGCGCAAGTCGGCAAGGAGGCCGTCATCATCGACGAGCGCTTCAACGAAGGCGGCCAACTCGCCGACTGGGTGGTCGACTTCCTGAACCGCCCCATGCGCAGCCGCGTGGCCACGCGCGAAGGCGCCGACTGGACCAGTCCGTCCGAGTCGATCTACGGCCCCAAGGTCATGATCATCAATGAAGAGGCTGGCTCCGGCGGGGATGCGCTGCCGTGGTATTTCCGGAAAGCCAACACGGGGCCACTCGTGGGCAAGAACACCTGGGGCGGCCTCATCGGAATAGGCGGCTATCCTGAGTTGATCGACGGAGGCCGCGTCACCGCACCGCGCTGGGCTCTCTATGGCTTGACCGGCGACTGGGAGGTCGAGAACCACGGCATCAAGCCCGACTACGACGTCGACTACGACCCCGCGCTCGTGCGCCAGGGCCACGATCCCCAACTGGAAAAGGCCGTCGAAGTCATCTTGCAGCTGATGAAAGAGCATCCCGCTCCCGACTACAAACGCCCCGCGTACCCGAACTATCACAAGAACGATGGGTTGGGTACGCCGTAGCAATAGCGCAGGAATCTGCACGATTCGCGTAGGTACAGCCGCCCTCGGCTGTCCGGCCGCGGCGACGTCTGCCGCGGCAGCGCCTCTTCCAACGACCACGACCCACGTGGGGGCAGACGCCTCGTCTGCCCCGGCGGAGCGAAGCTCCGCGCTTTCGAATCCCTTGGCCGGAGCACCCGGTGAGATCGACTGAATGCCCGTTTAAGTTTTCTTCTGAAATCACCTGCAACGCAGAGGCAGCCGGCCGCACTATCGATTGAAAGGGCCATCGTTTCCGGTCCGCAGCAGTTCCCATCGTGTGGGCCGAACGCTAACTCGGTGCGGCGGACACTATCCGCCCGACCTTCTCAACCAGCGACGACACGTCAAATTTGAAAGGAGCAGTTCCTATGGCACTGACGAAAATCGACCGCTACGAAGTGATGTATTCCTCGAACCAGTTCGTCCCACGCATCTGGTTGAAGAACTCGGGCAACTTCATCGGCCAGCTCATCTTCGAGCCAGATGGCGCTGCCCTCCCGCCCGACAATCAAACCGGCGGACAGGTCAACCTGTACTACCACCTCGAAGACCTCGACAGCGTACTCGACATTCTGCGCAACGAGAAGAAAGTCTCGCTGCTGTTCAGCGGCACCGGTCCCGGCAACGAAAACGGCATTCTGACCGGGGACGAACGACTCGGCGAAGCCATCCGCAAAGCCGCCTGATAAACGGAGCACGTGGGGGCGGACGCCTCGTCTGCCCAGCGGAGCGAAGCTCCGCGATTGCGTGCTCGTGGCTCGCTGCTCATAGCTCACGGCGCGATAAAACAAAGGCCGGAATTCCGGAATTGCTTCCGGTGCCCGGCCTTCGCGTCTTCAACCTCGTTCTGCTTGCGTAGGGACAGCCGCCCTCGGCTGTCCAGTCGCGGCGACGTCTCCCGCGACAGCGACACAAGAATGTGCAGCTAGGTTAACTTCAACGTCGTAAAGTGACTTTTTTCCGCCGGACTCGCCATCAGGCGATCTGCGACCTCCGGCAGATCCCTCCGAAGCGCGGTGAGAATCTCAATCGCTTCGTCCTCCGAGATGTGATCGCCAAATCCAACGGTTCTCCTTCCGACTTTTACCTCGAGGGCCGACCTATCGCCCTCGCGACGTTCATGAATCGCTAGGCCGCGGCAATGTTCAATCGGGAAGGTTTTATACCGAGTCCAGCCAAGGACTTCCTTGCGGATTGCAAACTGCCGCGCGTCGACTTCAATGGTTTCCGAGCCCGTCCACTGGTAAAGCCAACCGATGATCGACGCCACGATTCCCCAACCAAGAAAAAGCCGAACCCACCATGAAGAACCACTCCATGCCCGCGATGCAAATAAAGCGAACACTCCGACCATGGCCGCCTCTGCAGCCAACACAGCCCAATGGGGTCGAGGCGAAATCGAGACGATCAGCTGGCCAGAAATCGTTTGAATCTCGACTCGTCCGGTGCTTCGAATCGGGTTCATCGGAATTGAGTTTAACCCGTGCCCTAGGAAATCGACCATTGCCTACCCCTGACGTGAGCGTTGGCTGTCCTCACCAACCAGAGACCTTGCTATTGATTGCTAGGGGTATAGCCACTTGCCGTCAGCAGCCCCAAACAACAAAGACCGGGAATTCCGGAATTGCTTCCGGTCCCGGCCTTCGCTTCCATCAACTTCGTTCTGCTTGCGTAGGGACAGCCGCCCTCGGCTGTCCGGTCGCGGCGACGTCTCCCGCGACAGCTTTGCTTAGTTTGCCGGCTTCGCGTCGGCGGCGGTGGTCGTACCGCTGTTCGCCGTGTTCGCCGCGTTGCCACTCGTTGAGTTGCTGTCCGCCGCTCCCTGTCGCGTAAGGCGCGGGAAGAACGGCGTGACTTCAAACGGCATCTTGTCGCGGGCCGAGGTGATGGCGACCGGCTGCGACTTCACCAGTTCGACCTTGTCATCCCACGGGTTCAGCTTGACGCGTCCGCCCAGCGGCAGTGCAGCAATCTGGTCCAGCTTGTTCCAGTCGATCTGCGGAGCCGAAGTCTCCAACTGCGCCATGCGCGTAACGGTAGCGCCTTCGTTCATGTTGTTGCCGAGGTGCGCGGTGAGCAGAGCGCTCAGCGCTCCGGCGCGTGAGTTAAGAGCCTTCAGGAACAGGCCCGCGCCGTCGAGTTTCTGTGCGTAGGGCGAGTTCTTCAGCATCTCGATCGCTTTCTTGTCGGCAGCAGCTTCCTCTTCCGGAATGTGCCTGAAGCCGAGGTTCTCATACGTGGCTTCGTCGGAGAACAGCATGCGGTCGTTGAACGCGTACTTCGAGCCCAGGTTGTGGCCGAGCACGATGTGCGCCAGTTCGTGCGAGAGCGCCATCGCCAGGCTCGACTCATCCGGTAGCACATCCACCAGGCCGCGGCTGATCACGATGGTGTTGCCCACGCTGAAGGTCTCGAGCGGCGAAGTGAGAAGCACGCGCGTCCGGACCGGGCGGGGAAGGTCGACGTTGTTCGTGATTTCGATGTTGTTAACGACGGTCTGCAGAATCTTGTCGAGTTCGCCTTCCGGAGCCAGCAAGCCGGCGCGGGTAAGGCGCTCGATCACGTTGTCTTCCGCCTGCTGCTGCCACTGGCGTTCAGCGGCGAGCGGCGAAGCATCCTGCGCGGTCGGGCTGTCGTCCTGCACGCTGTCCACGCGGATGTTGGTTAGTTCGTCTGACTGGCCGTCCTTTTTCAGGTCATAGCCCCAGATGCGGCTCTGCGCCTTGAACGCGATCGCGTTCTTCGCTCCCGCGCTGAAGTCGCCTTCCTCGCTGTAGATGAACGACGGCACCCAGTAGCCCGGAATCAGGTTCAGGCGCCAGCTGTCCATGTGGAAGAAGTACGCGTTGCGCGGCCGCGGCGCGTATGTGCCGTTCAGGCGCACGATGTTGTAGTCCTGGTCTTCGACCCACACGCGGCCCAGGAAGCGGCCCAGTCCGCTCTTCGGTTTGGGCGTCACATCAAACACCAGGCAGCGCACGTCGCCGAGAAATTCGCGCCGCACGTAGCGAAAATCATAGTGCTGGCGGTCGAAGTCGTTGCGATCGGCAAAGATCATCCATGAGAAACCCAACGGCTGATACTGCACCTTGAACAGCTTGCTGAAGCCGCCGAGCAGGTGCTTCTCCATGCTCTGGTCTTCGTGGATGTACTCCTTGCGGTCGATTGAGCTGCTCAGATCCATGCGCCCCAGGAAGTACTTGTCATTCTGAGGCACCGGCCCAAGCTGCGGATCGAGAGTGAGGTTCTGGAGATAAGTCTCGATCACCGGCGTACGCGCCTGCAGCATCTTGATCAGGCCCTTCTCACGCATGATGAAGCGGTCGACCACCTGATCCATGGTCGTCGGCTGCACGGCCGCCGGAGGCGGTGCGGGCATTGTGTTGGCTGGCGCGGAGTTCTGCGCCGGCGCAGCCGCGGGCTGCGAAGATGCAGGTTGCGACTGATCCGTCATTGTCGGCGAAGCAGACGTTTGGACCGAGGCCGGCTGCGATGTCGGCTGAGTATCGGCCGCATTCTGCGCTACCGCACTCAGCGAAAGCAGCAGGGTAGCAGGGACCATCCAATTCAAGGTACGCATGACTCTTATCTCCATGTTCTTAAAACCCATTGCTTCAGTACGCCAACTGGAAAACCACGTGCACGATTGCGGTTGAATCTACCGGTGTACCGGTACGCATCGCCGGCTTGAACCGCATGCGGTTAGCGGCGGCGATAGCGGCTTCATCCAGGCCATGACCGAGTCCGCGGACGACACGATTCACGTGCAGCTGTCCGTTGGCCCCGAACATGACTTCGAGCAGAACTTCTCCCTCCAGCTTCAGCTGGCGGGCTTCATCCGTATAAACCGGGTTCGGTTTGAAAGTGATCTCGACGGCATTCGTCGCCGGGCCGTCCTGCTGAACTTTTGGCCCGCCGTGCGAAAGCTCCTGTTGTCCGAATCCGCCGGTTGCGACCGCACTGCCACGGCCGTTGCTGCGGCCGTCGCCATTGCCGCCAGTGGCTACGCCATTGCCGAACCCGGCGCTCGCCACCGTTCCTTGCAGGCCCTTCGTGCCGCCGGTGCCGTTGCCCTTCCCGCCGCCCTCGGGCATGTCGAACGCGCCGGTAGCTGCGGCAACCAGATGTGCTCCCGGCTTGCCTTCACCCTTGATTCCGTTGGGGTCGCCGAAACCTCCGGTCTGTACCTTCTGCACCGGGGCATTCAGGGTTGGCGTCGCCGAGCTTCCCGTCGAAAACTCGCCGGTATGAATCAGCTGCGGACGCGCGCCGCCCGCCGTCATCTTGATCTGCGGCGCTGCGAAATTGTTCATCGCGACTTTCGGCGCCTCTGGCTCAACCTCGGGCTTCGGCTCGGGAGCGCGTATCTCACGCGGTACGACCAAATGTGGTACGGCTATCGGAACCGCTGGAAGCAGCTTTGCATGCACGGCCGGCGCAATCTTCGGTTTCGGCATCGGCTTTGGCTCATTGCCGGGCAGCGGAATGATCTCGGTAACGTGATAGTTCTGTTTGAGCTGCATCTTCTCGGGAAACAGCAAGCCGATGTTCACCAAGAGCAGGATGAACATGACCTCGATCCCGTAGCTGGTCGCCAGCGTCTGCCAGCTGATCCGCTTATCCGGGAGAAGCCCAAACTGTGGTCCGCGATACGGCGTAGCCATGTGCAAGTGCTCCGATAGGGAACCCGGGCCGGGGAGAGAGCGCGGGCGGAAACCTTACGGTAGGGGAAATCGGACAAGGGGTAAACGTGTCCGGCGTGGGTGTACCTTGGTAACACTGTGGAAATCGAGGTGGGAAGGTGGCCCGAAATGGGCGTCAGATCAGGGGTTTACGCGTGTTCTCACCGCTTGCTTCCGTCGAAAGTAGTAGAACACTGGGATGCCTGCCAGGATCACTACCGGCATATCCACCAGAATCGCCGACGATCCACCGGTGGAACTCCTAAGACTCTCGGTGAATGTGTAGTAAAGCAGGGTCGCAGAGGCCAAAACAAACAACATCGGAACCGCCGGATAACCCCACACCCGATAAGGTCGGTTGGCGTTCGGTTCGCGCCGCCGAAAGACGAACACGGTGCTGGCGGTGATCATGTAGAACAGCCACTCCGCAAAAATCGCCAGAGTGAAGAACTGCTGGAAGCTTCCACCCGCGAGCAACAGCGCTGCGGCCAGGCAGAATTGGAGAATGATCGCCGCCGATGGAGTCAGAAAGCGTGGATGTACGCGCGCGATGGAAGGGAAGAAGCTGCCGTCGCGCGCCGCCGCGAAGGGCACGCGCGCGCCGCTCATGGTTGTGCCGTTGAGGGTTACAAGCATCGAGAGCGCCATGCCCGCCGAGACGACGCTCGCGCCCAATGCACCCACCACAAACGCCACCGCGTCCGAAGCTGGCCGCGGAGAGCCCGCGATCGTCGTCGCTGGCAATACGAACTGCACGCCCGCGTTTACCAATATGTAAAGGGCGCCTACAATCGCAACGCCCGCAATCAACGCGATGGGAATATTTCGTTCCGGTTGGCGAATTTCGCCCGCGACCATGTTGAGATCGTTCCATCCGTCGTAAGCCCAAAGGGCCGCAACCAGCGCGGCCATGAATCCTGTGATACCGCCCTTCGCGCCCGTAAACGTCGTTGCGAAGTTGCTCCATCCCGGCGCAGCGCGCGATCCAAAACAAACCACAACGACTCCGAGGATGATCGCGATCTTCAGCAACGTGAAGACGAGTTGGAACTCGCCCGCCTTCTTCACTCCGATGTAATTCAGGAACGAGATTAACGCCGACGCGGTCACGGCGGTCAATTGTCCGTAGGTGACGGAGAGGGGAGTGGTGAGCACATGACGTGACAGGAACGCAAAAGCGGAGAAAGTTCCAAGGATGCGAACGAAACCTGTCGTGATGGTCGCAATCGAGGCGGGCTTCGAAATCAGGACCGTCGTCCATGCATAAAGAAATCCGCCGAGTGGCCCGTAAGCATCGCGAACGTAAACATATTCCCCGCCCGCTTCTGGTTTCATCGCACCCAGTTCCGCGTAGGTGAGAGCGCCGAAGAAAGAAAGCAGCCCGCCGACAAACCACGCGAGATAAACAAGTTTGGCGGACCCGACCGCCTGCATCATCTCCGACGGGACAAGAAAGATGCCACTGCCGATAATCGTCCCCACCACAATCGCCGTGGCGTGGGTGACGCCAAGATCGCGGGCAAGCTGGGGCTCGACGGTGGTCGTGGCGGCAGGCATCGGAGTGGGCAGTATACGGGAGGTGAAGCATTTAGCACTTGGCCGTTAGCATTTGGCCCTTCACTCTCGCGGTCGACCCAAATGGCTAAGTGCCAAATGCCAATTGGTAAGTGCTGCTTCGCTCGACTTCGGTCATTTCGAGGAAGGAATACGCGGTCCACCACCGGCACAAGCTCAAGTGCCGCATAGCTTATTGCTATCAAAATGCCACAGGAAGCCCCAGGATCGCCGATCGGGTGCCTGGATGACCTCAAGCGTCGGTGCGCCCTCCAAGCCCGCCCATATCGCTCCTAATCGCTATTAAAGGCCATTCTGGCAGAGCCCCGGACCCTGTTTCCGGACCTAAAAATGACCATCACCATTTTTCTACACCTTAGCTATAAGTGAATCACTTTGAGACTGAGGCAGAAGCGGACTCTCGGGAATCTTTCCACATAAGGCTGGCGGCGTAGCCGATCCCGAATGTCACAGGCATCCCGATGGCCACATACCACGTCCACGGAATTCTGGTGCCCAGCCATAGGTAGAGTTCCGTGCAGAAACCAAAGAGCATTCCGATCATGGCGCCCGTCTGATTGGCGCGGCGCGTGAGAACGCCGAGCAAGAACACTCCCAGCAAAGCTCCATACGCGACGGAGGCGATCGACAACCCGACTTCCACCACTCGCGCCACTTTGTGCAGCGACAACACCGCTAAAGCAAAAAGCAGCATCGCCCACAGAAACGTCGACACGCGCGACAAGCGAAGCTGACTGCGCTCGTCAGTGTGCGGATGGCGGCTGAGGTAGAAGTCCATCATCGAACTGGAAGAAAGCGAATTCAGCGCTGCGCTGAGATTCGACATCGCCGCTGCAAGGATCGCGGCGATCAGCAGGCCGGAGATTCCGTGCGGCAGATGAGTCACGATGAACTTAGGATAGATGTAGTCCGCCTTGCCGAAGGCCGCCGAAGGCTGTTGATAGTAGGCCCACAGCATCACGCCCACGATCAGGAACATCGCGAACTGGAAAAAGATTGCGAACCCACTTGAGACCAGCGCCCTTGCCGACTGCCGCTGATTGCGCGCTGCCAGCAGTCGCTGCACGATCAGCTGATCGGTTCCGTGACTCGCCAGAGTGAAGAAAGCCCCGCCGATCAGCCCGGCCCAAAACGTGTAGGGCATCCGCCATGTTGGGGTGAAATCGAATACGCGCAGCTTGCCGGCGTTGGCGGCAAGATCATGGATTGCAGGCCACCCGCCGGGAACCAGATGCAGGATTACGCTGACCCCCACCAGTGTTCCGCCGATATAGATCACCGTTTGCACTACATCGGTCCAGATGACGGCCGCGAGCCCGCCCTCGAATGTGTAGATCAGCGTGAGCGCAGTGATGATCGCGATCGAGGCGATCTCGCCGGTTCCGAGGGCGATCCCCACCACAATCGACACGGCATAGACGCGTACGCCCTCCGCCGCGGCCCGCGTCACCAGAAACAGGGAAGCCGTTAGCGAGCGCAGTCGTTTGCCGAAGCGGCGCTCAATCAATTCGTAAGCCGTGTAGAGATCGCCTCGAAAGTAGTGAGGCAGCAACACGACGCTGATGATGATCCGGCCGACGATATAACCGAGGACAACTTGCAGAAACGTAAGGTTCGAATCGTAGGCGAGGCCGGGGATGCTGATGATCGTGAGCGTGCTCGTTTCCGCGGCCACGATCGAGAGCGCAATGGCCCACCACGGGATGTTTCGGTCGGCGAGGAAGTAGTCACGCAGCGTGCGCTGGCGCTTGCGGAAGCGCAGCCCGAACAGCGTAATGCCGACTAAGTAAACCGCGATGATGACGAGATCGAGGTGGTTCAGGCCCATTCGTTCGCAAAGCCGCCAACCATTATCACGTTCCAGGGCCATTGGCGGGAGTGAGAGTGCAGTGACGCTAGAGCACTTAGCATTCAGCCGTCAGCACTCAGCCAGTAGGCAGTTTACAGGTAGTCCGGAACGGAGAATGCGAATTGGAAGTGTCGTGATCGCAGTCCTCATTTGTAGCGCTGCCGTCCTGCGGTGTTTCCGTCCCCCGTTTCCGAGAGCGAGAAGCTGTGGCGACTGCCAGGAGGATGCCGACTCTATTCCTTCCCGTCCTTACGGCGCTCCGAAGCTGTGTGCTGACTGCTGAGTGCTTATGGCTCTTTTGCGTTGCGATGTGCAGCGCTGCCCTGTGTTAAAACTTCCCCGTGGCGATCTATCTGGGCATCGATGGCGGGGGCACGAAGACGACGTGCGTCGTTGCCGACGAAGACGCTGTGCTTGGTTCGGCGACCAGCGGCGGCAGCAATATTACGCGATGGGGCGAAGCGCGCGTGCGCGAGGCGCTCGAAGCCGGCGTGAAGGCGGCATGCGCGGCGGCAAAAGTCGATCCCAAGAGAATCGACCGCACCTGTGTCGGCTTGTCGGGTGCGGGTCGTCCCGAGGTTCGCGATGCGGTCTCGCGCATGATGTCGGAAATTGTCGGCGGGCGCGTGCAGGTTGTGAGCGATCTCGAGACCACGCTAGAGTCCGCGTTCGGCGGTGGTCCGGGCGTGATTACGATCGCGGGAACGGGTTCGATCGCCTATGGACGCGACGCGCAAGGCCACACTGCGCGTTCCGGAGGCTGGGGATTGGCGATCTCGGACGAAGGCTCGGGACAGTGGATCGGGCGTTCCACGGTCAGTGCCGTGCTAGGCGCAACGGACGCGGGGGATGAACCTGCGCTGCTGGCGTCGATTCTGCAAGCGTGGAAGTTGTCGACACTCGACGAACTGGTGCGCCACGCGAACGCGTCGCCGACGCCAGATTTTTCAAGCCTTTTCCCGTTGGTTCTGGAGGCGAGCGGTCATGGGGTTGCGTTGGCGGCCGGTGTGCTTGATCGGGCAGGCGTGGAGTTGGCGGCCTTGGCCAGGAACGTGATCCATCGCCTGTTCGGCGGGGTGGGCAGCGTCCCGGTGGCCATGTCGGGCGGAGTCTTTCGTCAGTCGGAGCGGGTGCGGGAGGTTTTCTACAATAGCGTCGTCGCAGAGTTTCCGCAGGCTCGGGTGCGGACAGCGGTGGTCGATCCCGTGGATGGGGCTCTGGCGCTGGCACGCAAGGCGCGAGTGTGAGATTGCCTGGGCATTAGTTCGCGTGCCGCCCCCCGAAAGGGGACTCGGATCATTTCGGCGGAGGTCCCCCGGACTTACGTCCGGGGCTAGTAGCTGACGTCGCTGGTGCGACTCGGTATCTGAATGTGAAGCCATCGTTGCCGCGAAGCTCGAGAGTGCGTTGGTAAGCCATGGGTGCGGAGCTTCGCTCCGCCGGACAGCCGAGGGCGGCTGTCCCCACGTGGTCCGTGGTGTGTCGCCGCCGCTACTCGTCAGATCGATGGAAAGAGTGAATGGCATCTGAGGACAGTGTCGGCGCAAAGAGAGTATTGGAGTCGGACAAACCGTCTGGCGTGAATCCAGCCAATTTCGCTCAGAGTCCTAACGATCCCTCAGCCAGTGCGGCCAATACGGGTTTATCGGAAGACGCCGCTCTCGCTTTGCTGCGGCGACCGGACTTGCCCGCAGATGTGCTTGAGCGATTGGGAAAGAATAGCAACGTCCTCAAGCATCGCAAGGTGAAACTGGCGCTGGTTGAGCATCCCAAGACACCGCGACACGTTTCTCTCCCGCTGGTTCGCCAGTTATACACCTTCGATCTTATGCAGGTGGCTCTCACGCCGGTCGTTCCGGCTGACGTCAAGCTGGCCGCGGAGGAAGCGCTATGCAATCGGATGGAGACGATTTCTTCGGGAGAAAAGCTCACGTTGGCGCACCGCGCTTCGGGACGGGTCGCGAGAGAGTTGTTGCTGGACCGCGATTCGAGGGTGATGCAGACGGCATTGCAGAATGCGCGGTTGACGGAAGCCTTGATTGTTCGTGCGCTGATGCGTCCGGAGGCGACGGCGGCTTTTGTGGAGGCTGTTTCGCATCATGGGAAGTGGTCGTTGCGGCGGGAGGTGCGAGTGGCATTGCTGCGGAATGAGAAGACGCCGATGGCGCGGGCGGTGGAGTTCGCGCGCGGAATGCCAGCGGTGCAAGTGAAAGAGATTTTGCAGGGGTCGCGATTGCCGGGGAATGTGAAGTCGTGCTTGCTGGCGGATGTGGAGAAGCGGGCGACGGGGAAGCGGCCGGGGTAAAAGCAAGTTTCGAGTTTCGGGTTTCAAGTTTCCAGAAGAATCTTCCCAGGTTAGCGTCCATATAAGGGACGCGAGCCGGGAGCACCCGAGTCGATCATCCTGTGAGACTTCGTCAGAGAATTCCCGTTAGAGCCGGGGGGTTCGTTAGCGAACAGGAGGTCCTTCGACTGCGTTCGGCAGTCGCCTCACTTCGCTCAGGATGACAAGTGGATGACGGGTGGGAGTTTAAGGTGCATGGTCGATGACGGGCGAGACGCCCGTCTCTCCACGACTAACTGCGGGAGGCAGCACTGGCGGCGGGTTGTTCTTCTTTTCCGTGGAGCAATTTCACGATCGATTCATACAGCTGAGCGCGGGTGGCCTGGCGCTCCTGGGCGCGCGTGATGTAGCGTACGTGGACTTCGACGCCTCCGCCGGTGGGGCGCAGGTTGATCGCAGGCTTCGCGGAGAAATTCTGGACGCGGTAGCGGGTGGAAGCCTTCTGCCATTCTTCTTCGGCCATGTGCGCGTTGCTCTCGGTTTCTTTCACCACCAATTTCTGAATGGCCTCAATCACTGGATATGGGTTCTGTCCGCCGGGCACTGAAACGGTCAGTTCGTCCCACAGCCACTGGCCCGAGGTCGAGAAGTTGAAGTAGTGGCCTTCGATGGCGAAGCTGTTCACGAAGGTGACTTTGCGTCCGGTGGGATGGCCCGAGTCGGTCCAGTTACCGGTTTCGAGCAGCGTGGTACGCAGCAGGCTGATCTCGACCACTTCACCGCCCACGCCGTTGATCTCGACCCAGTCACCAACACGAATTCCATTGCGGCCCATCAGAACGAACCAGCCCACGAAGCCGACGATGAAGTCTTTCAGCGCGACAGTGAGGCCGGCACCGGCGAGACCGAGCACAGTCGGAGTCTGGCTCGGCATGCCGAAGATCACGAAGGCGATCAGTAACACGCCGACCGCCTGTACTGCGAACCACACCACCGCGCGCAGAGTAACGAGGCGCCGCTTGTCGGCGGAAAGCTCCACGAAATAGCGGTCAATCATGCGGCCGACGAAATACACGGCCAGCACGATGAGAAGAATGTAAAGCGCCGACTGCAACATGCCGTGAACGGCAATGCGCTGTCGCGATGCGATCAAGGCGCTCCAGTTCTGATAAATGTCAGCCAGTTCGTGCTGATCTTCGATGCGCTTGTCGAGACCGGAAACGGCCTTCTGATCCTGCGACAGGTGATGCAGGGCGGCGAGGGCGTCTTTGGCAGCCTGTTTCTTGGAGCCGCCATCCGCGGGCGCTTCGCCGTTCGACAATCCCGAAGCTTTCTGCTTGATCGCTTGTTTGCTTTCTTCTTGCGCCTTCACGCGCTGGTCGAAGGTGTCGTGCGCGTGCGTGAGGACGGGAATGTCGTTGAGGGCGTCCTGGCGCGCTTCCGCCAGCAGGTTCAGTTTGGTGTGCAGTGCGAGCCACGCGCGGACGAGCGGAAAGAGGTTGCGGGCCTGATATTCGGCGTCGGCGCCCAAGGTTCCCGTGGGGATCGCATCCGCATGTCCCGCCTCGTGCTCCTGCAGAAGATGCTGGATTTTGCCTTGCGGATTGCCCCCGGCGCGCTGCAGGTCTTCATTGGCGTCGTCGAGTTCGTCCTGATCGAGTTCGATCTGGGCCTTAGCGACATCGAGCTGATCCTGGGCCTCTTCCTTGGCGCTCTCGGGCGCGGCCGCGACTTGATGGGTGAGGTGCGCGATCTGGTCCTGATCGGCCTTCACGACGGCCTGTGCTTTGGCCGCGCGAGCAGACAGTTCGCGCTGCTCCGGGGTGGGGGCGGGTGGATGTTCGGTTGCTTCGCGGAGAGCGTCGGCGAATGTGAGATCAACTACGTAGTCGGAGAGGCGCAGGGCCTGGTGAACGTAATCCTGCTCTTCGGGTGTCGAGGCCAGCGCGGCCAGCTTGCGCGCGGTCTGCAGCGGCTTCTGATCGACAACCGGCTCGGGCTGGGCCGTGCTCTTGGCGTGGCGTTCAATGAGGACGGGCGGAGCGCTACCGGTCAGAAACAATCCGACGATGGTGGCGACCACCAGCGCCAGCAGTGCGGCCATCGTGATCCATTGGCGAAGCTTCATGCGATGGATTGGCGCTCGCCCGGAGGCGAGACAAGAGAGTTCTTCGGAAATGTAACAGGAATGACGGCGCTTGTGCGATGACGATGGTCGGAGCACCAGAGGGACATCGTTCCTGGCGTGTTTCCCAGGTTAGCGTCCAAACAGCGAATGCGAACCTGGAGCATCGATGATTTGTGGCATTTAAAAAAAACGCGCTGCGGAGCTTCCCTCCGCCGGACAGCCGAGGGCGGCTGTCCCCACCTGGCTTCTGCAGAATCCGGAGAAGGCGTGAGGCGCCTGCCCCAAATAGAAAGAGACAGGCGCCCGAGGGTGGTATTACGCGGCTGGAATGCGGAGAGACTGCCCGACTTTAATCTTGTCGGGATCGGAGAGATTGTTCGCTTGGGCGATTTTTTGGTACTTGTTCGCATCGCCGTAGAACAGCTTGCTGATCTTGGAGAGATTGTCGCCCGCTTTCACCGTGTAGCTTTGATCGCCTTGGGCGACGGTGATTTCATGGACGAGATCGGAGAAGTTGGGATCGCAGGCTTTGATCGCGTCCCATACGCGGTTCTTGCTCGCTTCGGAAACCACTGTTGCCTTGAGATGAAGTTTGTCGCCCTGGAGATCGACCGCCTGGATGGTCGCATCTTCTCTGGCAAGAACATCGAGAACGGGCTGATATTTCTGCTTAAGTTGATTCAAGTCAGCCATGATTGACTCCTTTGCGTGAAGTGAGGAAGTGGCGTGACGTCGTGGGCGCAAGCCGCTGCGAAAAATTTAAGCGGCAATGGCTTCATCATCGGCGCGGCGGTTAGCCAGAATCTCGGCTTCCGCACGCAGCCAATCCTGTTCTGCGTAACCTGGTTCACGGCCACGCTCTTCGTAGAGTTTGTGGGCGCGCCGGCGAATTTCTTCCATCAGCGATTCGGGATGCAAGGGCTCCATCGGGACCTTCCTGGGAAAAAGAGTGGGATGAGAGCGAGTGGAACGAAGAGCTTTCCTGCAGTTGCTCGAGGTCGTGCAGCGTGAGCACGACCGAACGCTCAGTTTCATCGATGAGGAGGCAGCCTTGCATATGAGACCTCAACCGAACGGAAACTTCCCGCGGACGCACCGTGGGCACTTGGGCGGGGATGCACGGGGTATACGCGGGCCACGTTGCGGCGAGGTTTCGGCGAGGTGAATTTGCGGTAAAAGCGCGAGCGGTGAGAGAAAGCGCGATGGCGGAAGACTGCATACAAAAACTTCCGTAACTTAAACCATCAGCCCGACCGCGCCTAAGATGGACCGGTCGGGAGTTTTATGCTCGAAGACTGGGCCGCGTTTCTCGAAATCAAATGGCAGCCGGTAGAGCGCTGGGCCGTGGTTGCGTGGGCAACATTCTACGCCCTCTTTCTGCTGTATGTTTTCCACAGCCACGGTGGTTTCCTTTTCATCGACTTGGCGAACCTGGTGGTGCATGAAGGCGGGCATCTGCTGTTTGGATGGTTTGGCCCGACGCTGGGCCTATGGGGCGGAACGTTGCTGCAGTGGCTGGTACCGTTTCTGCTGGCGGCCTATTTCTACGTGCAGCGGCAGAAATCCGCGTTCGTGTTCTGCACGTTCATCTTTTTTGAAAATTGGCTATATACGGCAACGTATATGGCGGATGCGCGCGCGATGGTGTTGCCGCTGGTGACGGCCGGAGGCGACGGCGACTACATCGAGCACGATTGGAATGCAATCTTCACCAGCCTTGGCGTGCTGCAGTACGACACGACGATCGCCGGGCTCGTGCGTTTTCTGGGCTGGTGCGGGATGATCGGCGTGGTGGTGTGGTTCGTGTGGAGTGCGTGGAAGGCGGAGCCCACGGAGGGCACGGGTTTCGATGCAGAGGGAAGAAGGTTTGTGGCATTTCTGGGAAAGAGGAGTTGAAAGACCGTCCTTTGCGAGAGAGCCTTGAACCGCAGACGGCGCTGTGCTCACCACGCCGAGGTCTTAACCGCAAATAGGGCAAGAACTTGCCAAGAGCGCAAAGACTGCTTCCAAACAAAAATAATCTGGCAAGAGAACAAATCCTCATCGTTCGGTGTCTGAAGAAGTGAGTTAATGTCCTAACATCTCCTGAAGTGAGGACTCCATGAGATCTCCGTGTCGGATCTTGTTGATTATCGGAGTGCTTGGCCCCGGTTTGCTTGTGGCGCAGGCGCAATCCCCGAAACGGGACCCCGAACTCGATCTGGGCGTCAAGGCTTACAAGAACGCCAGGTACGAAGAAGCGATCTACCACTTTGAAAAAGCGGTCGCCAACGAACCCGTTAACGTTACGGCGCACATGTACCTCGCGACCACCTATGCGCAAAATTTCATCCCCGGAGTAGATGCGCCGGAAAATGTTCAATTTGCAGAATCGGCCATTGCGCAGTACAAACGCGTTTTGTCGCTTGATGCGTCGAATGCGAATGCGGCCAAAGGGGTGGCGTATCTGTACTTACAGATGAAGAAGTTCGACGTCGCCAAGGAGTACTACCGGAAAGCGTCGGGAATCGATCCTAATGATCCGGAAAACTATTACTCGATGGGCGTCATCGACTGGACACAAACCTTCCAGTCGAGAATGGAAACGAGAGCAAAGTTAGAGCTCAAGCCGGAGCAGAGCATGATCTACCACCGGGAATGCTGGCAAGTGCGAGATTTGAATCAAGAACACGTTGCCGATGGTATCGAGATGTTAAAGAAGGCACTGGAGCTTAGACCCGATTACGACGACGCCATGGCGTATATGAACCTGATGTATCGGGAGCGCGCGGACATTCAGTGCGGAGATGGTAAGGCCAGCGATGCCGATCTCAAAACTGCAGACGATTGGGTGGATCTAACGCTCGCAACCAAGAAGCGAAAAGCGGAGAAAGAGGAACGCAAGTCTCCAGTTACTGACGAGAAGCGCTGACATTCCCTAGGGTACCCAATCTGCAATAAACACATTCGTCTCATGCGGAACTTTGGCACTGCGGCCGGAGATCCAGGCCAACTGCTTGCCGTCGGGGCTGAACATCGGGAAGCCGTCGAAGCCGTCGGTGTAGGTCAGGCGCTCGAGATTTTTTCCGTCGAGATCGACGCCGTAGAGTTCGAAGTTGCCCATCCCACCGGTTGATCCAACATTCGACGAAAAGATAATGCGCTTGCCGTCGGGATAGAAGGCGGGAGCGAAGCTGGCAGCGCCGAGGTCGGTGATCTGGCGTTTGTTGCTGCCGTCGGAATTCATGAGCCAGATTTCGAGGTAGGTCGGGCGGATCAGGTTCTGCGCGAGCAAATCTTTGTAGTCTTTGATTTCCTGCTCGGTCTTGGGATGGTGGGCGCGGTAGACGATGAGCTTGCCGTCCGGAGAAAACGTGGGGCCCCCGTCGTAGCCAAGTTCATGCGTGAGTTGCTTCACGTTCGAGCCATCGGCGTCCATGGTGTAGATGTCAAGGTCGCCGTTGCGAAGAGAAGTGAAGACGATCTTCTTGCCGTCGGTGGAGATGACGGCCTCGGCGTCGTAGCCGGGAGCGTTGGTGAGTTGCTTCAGATCCGAGCCGTCGGGGTTTGCCGTAAAGATGTCGTAGCTGGGATAAACACCCCACACGTAACCTTTGGAGTAGTCAGGGCGCGACGGGCACTCGAGGCTGCCGAGGTGCGTTGAGGCGTAGAGGATCTTTTTGCCGTCGGGATAGAAGAATGCGCAGGTCGTGCGGCCCTTACCGGTCGATACCATGTGCTGGTCGGAGCCATCGGTGTTCATGATGAAAATCTGGTCGCACTTCACGGGCTCACGAGTGGATTGGAAGATGAGCTTTTTGCTGTCGGCGGAAAAATAGGCTTCGGCGTTTTGTCCCCCGAAAGTGAGCTGCTTGATGTTGTGGAGATGTTTTTCGGGCTGCGTAGGCGTTGATGTGGAGGCACCGGGGCCATTTTGCGGTGGCGCGGCGGCGAGCAGCGCAAGGGCGCACAACGCAAGCGCTAGGAACGACAGATTTCTTCTCATGGGAGTGATCGCGGGTAGTTTAACAGGGAAGGTTGGAAAAGCTTTTGACGTAAAGAACGCAAAGAAAAGCCGCAAAGTTCGCAACGGAGAAGCGTTAACCACAGAGGACACGGAGGGGGCGAGGGAATTGGCGATCTTGGAAACTCCGGCAACCGTAAACAAACCGACACGGTCAGCTCGCAGCTGAGAACTTGCGTTTCACTTCCGAAAATGTCCCAGGATGGCTTCCGCCTGAGTGCGCGTGACGACCGCCGACAGCGCCGCCGCGTCGGCCTGCTTCACGGCCTGAACGCTCCCGAAGTGCTCCAGCAATCTTCGCGTCGTGCTTGCACCGACGCCGGGGATCTCCAGCAATTCGGTCGAGCGGTCGCGCATCTGGCGGCGCTTGCGGTGGAACGTGACTGCGAAGCGGTGGGCTTCGTCGCGGATCTGCTGCACGAGGTGCAGGACGGGATTATGGTGGTCAAGAACGACCGGTTCGTCTTCCTGCCCGTAGACGTAGATGATCTCTTCGCGCTTGGCGATTGAAGCGAGCGGTTGGTTGATGATCTCGAGCGATTCGAGCGCCTGCGCCGCGGCGTGAAGCTGCCCCAGGCCGCCGTCGATCAGGATCAGGCTCGGCATCTTCTTGTTCTCTTCCTGCAGCCGCTTGTAGCGGCGCGAGACCACCTCGCGCATGGAAGCGAAATCGTCGACGCCCTGCACCGTCTTGATGATGAACTTCCTGTAGTCGGACTTCTTCATGCGGCCGTCTTCCCACACGACCATGGACGCGACGGTTTCCGCGCCCTGGATATGCGAGATGTCGAAGCACTCGATGCGCTCGGGGCGTTCGGCGAGAGTGAGCGCGTCCTGCAGGGCATCCTGAATCGCGCGCGTATTCGGCTGCATGACGCGGAAGCGCTGATCGTAGGACTGCTTGGCGTTGTTGCCGGCGAGATCGATGAGCGAGCGCTTCTCGCCACGGCTGGGGACCTCGATGTGCACGCGGGTGGCGCGGGAACCGGTGGCTGCAAGCTGGTCGGAAAGGACCTCTTCGAGCATCTGGCGGTCTTCGAAGTCGGTGGGGACGTAGATGTTGCGTGGCAAGTAAGGCTGCCCGAGATAAAGCTGGGTCAGGAAGGCTGAAAAGAATTCGCCGGGGTCGAAGTCGGACTTTTGTTCGCGCTGAGGATCTGCCGAGCTGCGCTCGGCTTGGGCGAACGAGGTGTCCGCCCCCACGTGGTCTGTGGCAAATTCAGGCAGGTCTTCCCAGAAGAACTCGCGGCGGTCGAGGACGCGGCCCCCGCGCATGTGGAAGAGGTTCACGGCAAGCATGCCACCTTCGTAGTGATAGCCAAAGACATCCGCGTCATCGCCTTCCACGGTGGCGATTCGTTGCTTTTCCTGCAAGAGTTCGACGGTCGAGATCAAATCGCGGTACTTGGCGGCCCGTTCGAATTCCTCCGCGGCGGCGGCCTGATTCATGCGGTCCCGCAGCGAGCGCACCAGATCGGTCTGACGGCCTTCGAGGAAAAGCTTCACGTCGCGGACTGCTTCCCGATACGACTCGGGCGTGGTCAGGTTCTCGACGCACGGTCCCAGGCAGCGGCGGATGTAGTACTGCAGACAGGGCCGCGGATGATAACGCGTGAGATCCACCTTGCACGACGGCACCAGAAAGTGGCGGTGAATCAGATCGACAATCCGGTAAGCGAGGCTGGTCGGAAAGTAGGGGCCGTAATATTCGCTGCCGTCCTTGCGCAGGCGGCGCGTTACATAGACGCGCGGGAAGCGTTCGCTCAGCGTGAGTTTTACGTATGGATAGGTCTTGTCGTCGCGCAGCAAGATGTTGAAGCGCGGCTTTTTCTGCTTGATGAGGTTGTTTTCGAGGGCGAGGGCCTCTTTGTTGTTGGCGACGACGATGTAGTCAACGTCGACCGCCTCCCGGATCAGAGTGCCTGTCTTGGCGTCGTAAAGCCGGTCCTCGTGGAAGTAAGATCCCACGCGGCTTCGCAGATTTTTCGCCTTTCCGACGTAGATGACCTCCCCTTCGGCGTTCTTGTAGAGGTACACGCCGGGATCGGTGGGGAGGGTACGAATTTTCTGGAGGAGATCCACAGGGAGCTTCTCTATTTTAGATGAGGGTAGTCATCGCGAAGCCGCGTCGGGTCGCGACGTCTCAATAACGATGTGTTAAGGTGCGGCTCATGGGTCGCAAACTGTCACTACGTCTTACGGAAGAGCTTTTGGACTGGGTTAAAGCAACGTCGCGGCGAACGGGAATTCCCATGGCACGGGTGATTCGTGAACGACTGGAAGAAGTGAAGGCGACGGAGGGACAACAGACGTTCATGAGACATGTTGGCGTTATCTCTGGTGCGCCTGATCTGTCTTCGCGGAAAGGTTACTCGAGGCAATCGTCGCGGTAGGCCATTGGCCAGCCCTCACCGTATAAAATTTCTATGGCCCTGTGTTCCCTTTGCGTCATCCAAGCGAATGACAACAATTTGCGATCTCTCGCAAGCTGTTGCTGTACAATCGTTTACCGGCCGTCAACGAGCTTTTGCGACTTGGCATGACCCGTGCATCAGTCGTGTGCGGGACGCGAAAGTTCATGTCCCCTAGGGACTCAAAGGTTAAGGGTTTACAAACGGGAAGGATAGAGAGGAAGGAGCCCTCCAAGATATGAATCGCACTTCGTTAGTGATTCTCTTAGCGACCAGCATGGTCGCTTCTGTGGGATGTGCCAGCAAGAACTATGTCCGGCAGCAAACGACCCCGCTCATCAACAAGACCAATGAGCTGGACGATCTGACGGCGAAGAACACGAAAGATATTAAGGACGTCGACACTCGCGCGCAGGCTGGCATCCAGGCGGTGCAGGCTAAGGCTGCTGAAGTCGACCAGAAGGCGCTCGCCGCCGGTCAGACCGCCGACCAGGCTCAGACCGTGGCTACCACCGCGAACCAACGGGTGGACGTGCTGACCAACACCGTGGCGAATCTCGATAACTACCGGGCGGTGGCCGAGACCTCGGTGCACTTCGGTTTCAACAAGGACAACCTGACAAAGCAGGCTAAAGAAGCGCTCGATCAGCTTGCGACCGATGTCCCGAATACCAAGGGCTATATCGTGACCGTGGAAGGCGGAACGGATTCGGTTGGACCCTCCGACTACAACTACGATTTGAGCCAGCGCCGCGCGAATTCCGTAATCCAGTACCTGGCGTCGGAGCACAACATTCCCGCGCACAAGATCTATTTGATTGGTCTGGGCAAGGACAAGCCGGTCGACTCGAATAAGACAACGGAAGGCCGCGCCAAGAATCGCCGCGTGGATGTTCGCTTGATGACGAACACGCAGGGCGACAACGCACAGCCGGCGAGCCCGAGCCCGACGGCGAACTCGCAGACGCCGCCGAGCCTCTAAACAAGTTTTCCCTCCTCCCCGGAGGACTTCGCCAACACAGGCCACTCACCCCCATGAGTGGCCTGATTTTTTTGGCAGTCTGATTTCGGTTACGTCTCCCTACTTGTTGGACATAATGCGAATAGGCCCCGGCGTACCACAGAACCCGCTCGTGGCACACGGACTGGAGAAACCTACGCCCGACAACGGCGCGGCTGGCGTTAGAGAGAATGCTGGTCTCGCTTCGGCAGCCTCACGGATGCGCGAGACGTCTTTCTTCGAGGTCGACGGCTCCCATCCGAAAAGTTGGTGCTTGAAATCGAAGTCGATCCGGCTCACCGGGAGAGTGCCAGTCGCCAGAAGTCCATCGAAGTGAAAGTCCGACATGTTGCGCGCGTCGGAGACGTAGACCGGCGTGGAACCGAGATTGGTCTTGTGCAGCGCCAGGGAGCTCAAGGGAACCTCGCGCAAGCGGAACGTACCGCCTAGGTTGGTATAGCTGTGCGCGGCTCCGGCGAGAGTGGCCGCCCACGGGAGGCGATTCGCGAATAGAAGCACACTGGCCCCGCCGGTATCCAAGAGCAGCCGCGCCGGCCGCTCGTCGACCTGGAGGTCGACGCAGGCCATCGAGTCGATACGGTGCAAGGGCGCCGACATGGGCAAGGCATCGGGCGGGTCGAAGATCAACTTTTTCGCGCTGTAATCGATACGAAAATTTCGCGCTGCCAATACGTCGAGGCCGATGATCGCGTCGAGATGAACGCGGAAGTTTTCGGAGATTGATGTCAGGTCTTCCACGACCATGCGCACCCCGCTTGCGCGCAGAGAGCCGATTTCAACGCTCGGAACAGACGCGGCTTCGCTGTTAAGGTTGCGGTCGACCACGCGCAGCTCTTCGCGATTTGATACGAGGTGCAATTTCTTCGCGACACTGCGATCGATGACACTCGGAAAGGCGCCGGTGTCGATGGCGAAGTTGCGCTTCCCGAGATCACCAATGGTGCCTTGTACGACCATCAAGTACCCGTGATAAAGCTTGGCGGGTATCACCTCATGCACAACGGTTGACTGTGCAATGGCCAGCTGTGCGTGCGCAAGACTTCCAGACATCAACAAGGCAAACAGAAGAGAGAACAGTGTGCGGTGTTTCATTGCCAGCCCCCAACGCCCGAATGTGCGTAAGGGACGGATCAATCGGAGATTGGAAAGTCACGCGCGTCTGAACTGTCGCTGAACTCCGAATGTCCCGGCATTTTGCGACCGAAGTGCGAGTTCGATGAAAATCTGTCCGCGATTGAAAAAAGGTTGAACCAAAACCAGGCGCGTTTCGTCCATAGTCGAAGGTGGTGGGCGATGGCGGAGTGCTCTGGATTGCGAGGCAAGGTGCGCTTTGGAATTTTCGAAGCAGATCTCGACGCCGGGGAACTGCGCAAAAACGGCGCGCGCATTCATCTGCAAGAACAGCCCTTTCATGTGCTGAGTGTTTTGTTAGAGCGTCCCGGACAGTTGGTAAGCCGCGAAGACATTTGCCGGCAGGTGTGGGGCGAGCGAACGTTTGTCGAGTTCGATCACGCGCTGAACACGGCCATCAAGAAAATTCGTATCGCGATCGGCGACGATGCCGCCACGCCGCGCTACATCGAAACGGTACCGAAGCGCGGGTATCGCTTTATCGCGCCCATACAAGCGCAGCAAGATGTATCGGCGAGTCCTGTTGCGAATGTTGTGTTATCCGGCAGTACCAGCTCGCGGTTGAAACCGATGTTTTTTGGAGCCGTGGGGATGACGGTTATATTGGCCGGGATCGGCGCGATTCTGCTGCGCGGACCCGGCGGCTCCGATGCTCGAGGTGCGAGGCGAATCCTGCTGGCCGTGTTGCCCTTCGAAAATGCGAGTGGAGATGTTGCCCAGGAGTCGCTGTGTGACGGCCTCACACAAGAGGTGATCATGCAGCTGGGGCACAGCGATCCGTCGCGGCTTTGGGTGGCGGCGCGAAGCAAGGTCTTGCCCTACCGAAACACCACGAAGCCGGTCTCGCAGATCGGGAGAGAACTCGGAGCCGACTATCTGATGGAGGGGAACCTTCGGCGTGACGGTGCCCGCGTGCGGGTGACCGCAGAGCTGATTCGGGCCCGCGATGAGGCGCGCCTTTGGGGCGAGGAGTTCGACGGGGTCGAGGATGCCGGGGTCCTGGCAGTCGAGACCGAGCTGGCAAGAGAGATTGCCGCCAAAATACAAAGCGAGGCCCTCCTCGCCGTGCAATGAGCGGCCGTGCAATTGGCTGTTCGCCGGCGGTAAAATAGCAACGATGTCGAGAACCTTTCTTTTGTCCATTCTCCTGGCGTCTGCCGCTGTTTTCGCACAGAGTCCAAAGCAGCCGCCGTTACCGCCGAGCCAGACTCCTCCCAGATCGACGCCCGAGACCGGCCCGAAACCGGACGACTCGATTACTCACGATCGATCCGGAGCGAGTTCAAGTAAGGACGATGCCGTCGATCTGACTCCGCCCAAAGACGACGAGAAGAGCCATCCGGGCAGCGCCGAGGCGGTCAAGGATGCGGAAGACCAGGCCGGTCTTTATGAAGGCGATGAGATCGGGGGCGTGCAGGAGTTCAAGCCGTGGAATCCGCACAAGGCGGAGAAAGATGTGGAGATCGGGGACTTCTATTTCAAGCGGAAGAATTACCGGGCGGCGCTCGATCGATATCGCGAGGCGTTGTACTACAAAGATAACGATGCGACCGCAACCTTCAAGCTGGCCATTTGCCAGGAAAAGCTGGGGGACATGGACGAAGCGCGCAACGCGTATGAGAAATATTTGAAAATCCTTCCCGACGGGCCCTTTGCGCAAGAGGCACACCGCGGACTGGAGCGTCTCAAAACCCAGAGCAGTTCCGGCCCATGGAGCAAGAGTCCGATGCAGAACACGGAGCCGGTGCAGCCGAAGTAGATCTGCCGAGCGGCTACGATTTTTCGATCCGCAGAAAATCGCCCGACGTTGCGTTCACTGCGACTTTCAGCTTCGCGTTGTCGCGGCTCTCGCCATAGATCACGTGCCAGATGAGTTCGTTGGTCACGTGATTCCATTCGAGGATATAAATCACCGGCGTGTCGGGGCTTTTGGCCAGGATTTTGTCGCCGCCGTGCTGCTGCGCGACCTCGAAGGCTTTGTCTGAATCCGTCTTGAGGAAGCCGATATCGAAAACCTGGGTGGACGCGTTGTTCGGGTTGTAGCTGTCCTCGGTGCCCGGGTTTACGCCACGTTCAGGGTCGGAACCGGACCATGTGTATGGTTTCGTGCCGCGCTGCACAGCGGAGGCGAAGCCGGCGTGCCAGATGGCGGACTTTCCGTCGAGGCCTTTCGAATCGGTGTTCGGCATGGATTCCAGGCGGTACGGACGCGCATCGGTTCCCCAGCCGTGGGCGGAGATGTAGAGCTTTTGAAACGCGGAGCGGCCGGTGAGGAGTTCCGGTGGTTTTGGTTGGGGCTTCGCGCTCTCGGTGGGCTTTGCCGGTTCTGACGAGCACGCGGTCATGAGGGCCAGCGCAAACATCGCCATCAGCAGTTTCTGCATGGGGCTCCGTCCTGTAGTAAGTTTTTTCGTTTGATTGCTCGGGGCACATTTTAAACGAAGGGAAACGCCTCGCCATGGATTTCTATTTGCAGCGACTCCAGGATGCCATCACCTCCGCCACGGAAGACCTGAGCGCAGAGCAGTTGGCGCGGCATCCAGAAGGGAAGTGGTGCACGGCCGAGATCCTCGAGCACCTGTACCTTACGTACACGGGCACGACCAAGGGTTTCGAGCGTTGCGTGCAATGCGAACAACCGATGGCGCGCTCGCCCGAGCTGATGGATCATCTTCGGAAGTTTGTTGTGATCGGTCTCAAACATCTGCCGGAAGGGAGAAAGGCGCCGAAGAACACGGTGCCGAAGGGGATGCCGGTCGAGCAGGTGCGCGCGCAGATCGCGACGGTCATCGCAAAGATGGATGCGATGATCGCGGAGGCCGAAAAAAAATATGGAGCCGAGACGCGCTTGCTGGACCATCCCATCATCGGTCCCTTGCGCGGCGACGAGTGGCGCAAGTTTCACTGGGTGCACGGAAAGCATCATCTCAAACAGATCCGCAGGTTGAGGAAACACAGTTAAGCGCTCGCACGATTTCGCGATATGAAACTTTCTTTGGGCGGTCGTCGGCAGCGCACTCGCTGTTACTGATCGTTCATATTCAAAAGAGCAATTTGACATAGCTGCTCGTGCTGGCTACGTTAAAGCATGAGTGCTAATAATTCATTTCACGCCGACGTAGATATCGATTTTCTACACGACATCAGCAGCCGGATTGCCGCGTCCGATCCTCTTCACGAAGTTCTTGCCCAGATTGTCGAGTTCGCATCCGCACTGGTGAAGTGCGACTCCTGCTTCGTGTACGTAGTCGAAGGAGATGAACTGGTTTTGCGGGCTTCGAAGAACCCTCATAACGAGGTCGTAGACCGGTTGAAGTTGAAAATGGGGCAGGGCATCACAGGCTGGGTTGCGGAACACCGCGAACCGGTAGCTGTTTCCAACAATGCGTACCAGGATGTCCGGTTCAAGATCTTCAATGAGCTGCCCGAGGACCGTTACGAGGCGTTTTTGTCGGTACCGATTCTTTCGCGCGCCCGCGCGGTCGGCGTGATCAACGTACAGCACCGCGAGCCGCATACATACACGCGGCGGCAGATTCGCACGATTTCGACAATTGGATTTCTGGTGGGCGCGGAGATTGAAGTTGCGAGGCTGGAGAGCGAGAACTCCCAGTTGGTGCAGCAACTCGAGACGCGCAAGTTGCTGGAGCGCGCCAAAGGAATCCTGCAACGCGATCTGAAGATCGACGAAGAGCAGGCGTATCTGGCGCTTCAGCGCCAGAGCCGTCAGAAACGGCGTTCGCTGAGGGAGATTGCAGAGGCAGTAGTGCTCGGCGAAGAAATCCGGAAGGGTTCGCAGGCGAACTGACTCCGTTGGGAATCCGGAGGAAAGGCTTCTTATTTGAGAACCCTAAAGTTTCCTAAAGTCGAAAGCTCTTAACCGCAAAGTTCACAAAGAAAAGCCGCAAAGGACACAAGGGAAGGCCGAGCAGCGAGTACCAAATCCAGTTGCGAGTCGATCGCGCAACTGCGTCATAGGTGAAGAGCGAGAATGCGCTGCCGAGCTTCGCTCGGCCTGAGCAGACGAGGCGTCTGCTCCCACGTGAATGAGGTGTCGGCATCCGCTTTTTCGTTAATCTGCGAAGTGTTCCATCGAGTCGATCCGGCGGACAGCGACTCCGATGCCGAGCGGTACCAGTCCCATGTTTGGCTCAGGCGTGAGAGAAACGCGAGTCAGGTGGCCGGTCTTCTCCTCAATCTGGGTGAGCAACGATTGCGCCGCTGTTTCTCCCATTGCGAGCAGGCGTTCGCGCTTTAGCGGTGTGATCGGCTCGGGCAGATCGCTCGCGGGAAGATCGATGAATACTAGAGGCAGAGTGAGTGATTTTGGCAGGGTCGCATCGATACTGATCACGCCCTCGATTCCGCGTTGCAGCAGTTGAGGAGCGCCCTCTTCGCAGGTACTCGAAGCAGTGCGATCGCATGTGGTCGCAACCAGGAGATAGCCTTTTTCCCGGAGAAATCCTTCGACGCCCGCGAGGATGCGCGCCGTGCGGGCATTGCCGAGATCGGAGGCGACGATCGCCACAAGGTACGAGCGTCGCGTGCGCAACGACCGCGCGGCGAGATTCGGCCGGTAATTCAGCTGTTTTGCCGCGCGCAGCACGCGTTCTTTGGTATGCGAAGGGATCGCGTCAGCCGCCCGGGAGTTGTTCAGGATCGCCGAAACCGAGCACGGTGCCAGTCCGACATGGTCGGCGACCGTTCGAAGCGTAGCAGTGCCATTTTCAGAAGCCGACTTTCTCCATCGTTTCATCTCTTTCCTCCGAGCGTTTTGATCGCGCTGCATGCGGACCCACGAGCAAGCCGTGCGCGGGAACAGCCAGGTTTGGCTGCCCCCGCGTGGGCCGTACTGCTAAGGGTGCGAGAGCGAGGCCATCTTGCTGGCACTCGCCGTGCGCGTAACTTCGGTCCGCGCCGCGGGAGGCTGGAAGTGCAGTTCCTCTTCCAGTTCCGACAGCGACATGGAACTCACGAACCACTCATCCCCCATCCGCTGCAACTTGAGCGAGTTTGGCGTGCCCGGGGTGGTGGAGCTGACGGAGGTGCACAGCACGATGAAGCCGGGCGCTCCGCTGGCTGCTCGAATCACCAGCAGTTCCTGGGCTTTGTGTTCGAGCCTGTAGGTGTATTCGCCGGGAGCGAGCACGGCGGCGCCCCAGCGAACCGGATGGGTGAGAACGAACTTTCCCGCAGCATCCTCAGCCCGCGCGGAGCCGGAGAGAAGACTGGCGAAGGTGACAGCGGCAAAGGCCGCCTTGACGAAACGACTGTGCTTGCTGAACTGCATAACGAAATCCTCCTGAATAGGTCGAGACACGAGGCAATCGAGCGTTCGCTCGCGGCATCGCGCAGGGTTGTCGGTGAGACGACGAGGTCAGGAAGAACAAGCGGAACAACGCAGAGACGACACGGCGCAAATACGACAGAAACAGTTTTCAGATCCGCCCGCTCACAGTGCGGGCAAGATGCACCTACTGTGCAGCATGCCCTGCCAGAAGTCCAATTGAAAAAACTCATGCACGCGATTTATGGCGCAGAACTTGTGCGGGTTGGCGAAGAAGAGATTGTGCGGAATCACTCGCTGATCGAGGGAAGCTGTCATTGAGGATGATGGGTGGAAATAAACGCCTCCCGGTTTTGGATCGCCGGGAGGCGTTGATGATTGTTCGTGTAAGCGTTTCTAAAGCGAGCGCTAGTCGCCGTCGCGCATCGATGAGGGAACGCCTGCCTTGCGGGCTTCTTCCTGCATGTCGTCGAGGGTCTTCTTGGCATCGTCCAGCGTCTTCTGCTTGGCGGCGATCTGATCCTTGTACTGGCTGTCTTCCTTGTCCCACGAAGTTGAGTTGCGGAGGCGGTTTCCTGCATCAGCGTAAAAAGCGGCGGCGCGGAGGCGATACTCGCGATTGGCTACGTCGAGTTCGCGATTAGCCAGATCGATGGCCTCGCGCTGGTGTTGGATCTTGTTCTGCCACTCCTTCCACATGGCTTGTTTTTTCGCCTGCTCCTCGTCGGCGGACGACTTCGTTTCACCGTTGGGCGCGTTGGCAGCATCACCGGATTGTGCGGCTGGATCGGTGGGCTGTGCAGTTGCGTTGTTCGCGTCCGGCGGGTTCCCGTCGGAGGATTGCTCCGAAGCTTGGCCGACGACCGAGACCTTATCGTCTTTCGGCAGATTGTCATTGTCGAAGGTCTTTGCCGTGGGAGCCGGTTTCTGCTTGCGCACCTGGCGGGCCAGGTCGCCGAGCGGCGCATCCTGCGCGCTGGCGCATGAGATCGAAAGGATCGCTACGAACACCGCGGTCGTGAAGAAGAGTGCAACGCGTTTCATGGTCACCGTCCTATTTCCTCAAAGGCCGCAAAAGTGCTAGCGGCCGAAATTGTTTAAGCGCTGGTCGCAGCGCTTTTCGACTTCCTGCTTTCCGCAAGAAATCCGCCGATGGTTTGATTCAGATGCTGGGCCTCGGCGGCAATATCGGCCGCCAGTTGCTGCGCCAGTTCCGGATCGTGATTTTGAGCAAGCTGTTGCGCGTAACCGGAAATCGTTACCAGAGAACTACGCAAGGCAAGCGCCATCTCAGCGGAAAGTTCGCCGCGTAGCTCAATCTGCCGCTGGATCTCGGCGATCTCGGTGCGGTCTTCGATCAGGCAGGTGACTCCGAGCGTGCTGCCGTCGGCTGCCGGGATGCTGGAAGCGGTCACACCGATCACGCGAGTCTCTCCGGCGGGGGTGCGATATTCGGCCTCCATCCGCTTGAGAGGAGTTCCGTTCTGCAGCGTGATCTCGACTCCGTGCAGGGCGTCGCAATCACGAAAAATGGCGTGGGCATCCATCCCGCCCGGGGAAGCGATCCCCAGGATCGTTTTGGCGGCCTGATTGGCCTGGCGCACCAACCCGTTCGCGTTGAAGAAGAGGACCCCGCAGCTCAGATTCGAGAGCACGGCCGCACTGATGTTCTCGGACGTCTTCGCGCGGCGATGTTCGGACTGTTGCAAGGCGAGCAACTCGTGTTTCTGTTGTTTCAGTTGCTGGATGACAGCGTGGTAGGTATGAAGCGGAAGCTGATCGGGCGTTGCCGATGTTTCGGGCAGGGAAGCCTCTTCGGCGAAGCTCTTGCGGAGGCTGCGCATCAGGAGCGCCGCGGCGAAAAACGCGAACGCCGACGCGGCGAACACGATCATCATCTTCACGAAGATCGGATTGGTCAGGAGCTTCACAACAGCCTCCAGTACCAGTCGAGGAAGCGGTTGCCGAAGAAAAGGGCGATCAGCGCCATCCCGCCGAGAAAAACGCCAAAGGGCATCTCGTAGTGGCGATAAACAGTTTGAGCCGATTGCCAGGCGCGGCGTCGCGCCTGCTGCAGAGTGGCGTGCTGGCGGCGAAGGAAGCGGCGAGTTCGCTTTACCCAAACCAAAAGAATCGTGCCGACTCCGAACAGCGATCCCGCGATCGATGCGGTGAAGATCGTGAACACTGTGAGCTTGACGCCCAGAAAGGCCCCGATCATCGCCATCAGCTTGACGTCACCGAAACCCATGCCTTCGATACCACGAGCACGCAGGTAAATCGCGCCCGCGCCATAGATGAACGAGGCGCCGACGACGGCACCGAGCAAGGCGTCGATCAGCGAAAGAATGTGCCAGGAAATTTCAGAACTTACTGGCAACGAAACCACACCCGGTAGAAATTGCGAAGCGAGATCGTTGACCGGCACGAACACGCTGAAGGCGATGCCGAGTGCGAGGCCGGTCAGCGTGAGCTTGTCGGGGAGCAGCTTCGTCTCGGCGTCGGTAAAAATCAGGCCAAGGAGCAGAAACGAAAGCGCGTCGTACTTGATCGTCGCGAGCGTCGCTCCAAAGTGCCAGGCACAGGTCAGGAACAAAAGAGCAGTGAGAATCTCTACGACCAGATAGCGGGGCGAGATGGGTGCGTTGCACTTGCGGCAACGACCGCGCAGAACGAGCCAGCTAAGAACTGGAATGTTGTCGTAAAAGGCAATCTGCTGATGGCAGTGAGGGCAGGCGGAACGTTTCGGTTCGGAGACGGACAAGTCCCGCGGCAGGCGGTAGATACACACGTTCAAGAAGCTGCCGAAGATCAGCCCGAAGCACACACTCGCGAATGCCAGAAATGGATCCACTGCCGCCCTATCTAATAGAACGCGTTCGATTGCTAGTTAAGCCTTGATTATACGGTTGATCGATGGCAAGCCGCGGGTACCGAAGTCACTGTCCTTCCGGACGAAAACCGCTTTTAAGTTGTTTAAATGCAATAACTTGTATGCCATGTAGAAAGAGGTGTGATTGTTGAGATACCCGCCTCGAGGCGGCAAGCGAAAGGTGTGTCAGGCAGCAACTCTGACAGGCAGAAACACAGAGAAAACCGTTCCGGAGCGGCCCGGATGAGTGCAGCTTCGAACGCGGATCAGTCCCCCGTGTTTGCGAACAATGCCTTCGGAGAGCCAGAGGCCGAGGCCGGTTCCGGTGTCGCCTTTCGTCGTGTAGAACGGCTCAAAAACGCGAGCCATATCTTTCTGGGAAATTCCGCTGCCATTGTCGGCGAAGATCACGCGCACTCCCAGCCGATGTGACGCTGACCACTCGCTGGCGTGGCAGACCCGCAACCGCAGCTGGCCTCCGTCGGAAACAGCATCCACTGCATTGACGATCAGGTTGGAGAACAGCTGGCGCAACTCCCCGGCGAATCCGACAATCTCGCAGCGCTGATCGAACTCGCGCGTAGTCTGGATTTTTTTGGCCGTGAGCTTCAACGAGTAGAGTTGCAGGACCTCCTCCAGAGTGGAAGCCACATTTACCGGGCGAGCATCGGAAACCTCGCGCACGAAGCCAAGCGTCTGCTGCGCGATGTCGGCGATACGTTGAATTTCGCCCTCCGCCATTTCCAGATGCTGGTCGGCGCGGGCAGGATCGCGGCGGGCCAGGTAGAGGAGGTTCGTCAAGGCTTCGAGAGGGTTATTGATCTCGTGTGCAATGGCTGCTGTGAGGCGGCCGGCGGTCACCAGCTTCTCGTTCCGGCGCAGTGCGTCTTCCGCGCGATTCTGCGTTGTGATGTCCCGCGCGATGGCGGACGTGCCGATCACCGTCCCCTGTCGATTGCGGAGCGGCGAGATCGAAAGAAGCACCGAGACGAGCGAGCCATCCTTCCGGCGGCGCTCGGTGCGGTAACTCTCGATCCTCTGGCCGGCCGTCAGCATCTCGAAGTGCGCCCGGGTCTCGTGAGCCAGTTCTGGCGGAACCGTGACGAGAACGGATCGCCCGAGAACTTCGTCAGCGCGGTAGCCATAGAGTTCCTCGGCACCGTGATTCCAACTGGTCAATATGCCCTCGGGAGTCGCGGAATAGATCGCGTCTTCAGAAGATTCGACGATGGCGGCCACCTGCTCCAGGGTCTGGTCGGCGCGGACTTCGGCTCGTGACCGCTGGCGGGCCAGGCTGGCGGCGAGCAGGGAAATCACCATGAAGATAACGAGCCGCGCGACGTCGGCGGTTTGGAGGGACAAAGTAAAGTGCGGCTCGAAGGCGAAGTAGTCAATTGCCCACACCGACAGAATGGTGGCAAATACAGCCGGACCGAATCCGAGGAAACGCGCGGTGAAGACAACCGCGAGCACGAAGATGGCGAACGGCTCGTGATGCATGAAGGGAGAGAGCGACCACAGGCCTACGGCGGCCGCCACAGCCGCCAGAGAACCGCCGTAACGCAGCGGCCACAGGAGGCGCGCGGAACGAACGGCATTGGGTGTGTTTTCGCTATCTCGAGCCATGGGATGTGAGTTCGGCGTACCAGGAAAGCGGAGGTTAATGAGCTGGAATGTCCCGGGTGCCCAAATTCTGTTCGTTGTCTACTTCAAATCTAGCAGGCACTTTCGTGCACCGCAATGACACGGACGTGCTGGGCAGAGAGAAGAGTGCGTCTTGCGGCGCACTCTTGGTGAATCGCAGGTTTTACGACAACTGGCTTCGGCGGACTACTTCGCCTGGATGGACTCGATGTACTCGTTGAGGTTGGCGATGCGCTGCTGCACCTCAGCTTCGTGTCCCTGGCTCAACCGGAAGAACAGCGGTCCCCATACCGGCATGTCTTTGCTGCCATGCGCCGGAAGATCAGCTTCGCCGCGAACGACGCTGGATACATGCATCGCGGGATACTTGCCGCCATTCTTCTGGGCCAGAGTGGTGAGATCGATGGGAGGGACCTTCATGGCACTGGCAGCGGGTCCGTTGCCCTTCGCATCTTCGCCGTGGCACACGGCGCAATAGCTCTTGAACATCTCCTGGCCCGAGGCCGCGTTGGTGGGTTTAATGGGAACGTGCTTCACAACCGGGGTTTGGCCCTGCGCCATCACAAGCACGGCAGAAGCTACGAGGACGGCAACAGTCATAACAAACTTGCGAGCGGACATAATCTTCCTCCTGTCTATCACTGCGAGACGACAAACTGCTGTAACCAACAGCCAAGTGTAGGGGTGAATGCCACGGCCTACTGTGCGGCTCGTCACAAACACCGGTGACGCAGAACCAATGCTTAGGGGAGGGAAAAGCGCAGAAGATCGCCTTGCAGCACAATCGCTTGCGGATCGTGCGTGGGCAGGCGACCTTGCCAGCGCGTCCAGGTCTTCGGAACCAGACGAGTTTCTGAGCCGGCGGGTGACCATCCGGAGGCGGTTTGGGCGCGGGACGAGATGGCCCCCGCCGGAACTGATTGGACCTCCGCAGATGGGCGGATCCGCCACTCAAAGAGCGATGCTTCCAGTCCTTCACTCAGAGCTTCGTTGGGCTGAAGGCAGAACAACCAGTCGTTCCGCGCGAGTCGCGCCTCTCGGGAAGGGGATTCTTCGGGTTGAACAATACGGGCGCCGTACTCACGGGCAATGATCAGAGTCAGATCGCTCGAGCCGTGGTCGACGATGAGGATTTCATCGCACGGATGCAGTGTTTCGAGCGCGCGCCCGAGGCGAAGCTCATCGTTGTGCGTGTGCAGGATGGCTGAAATCGGAGGCATGCGCGAGAGCACAAAAAACCAAGAAGTCCGAGCGACTTGCAATGTACAACAAAAGAGGCACGGCAAGCGCCGTGCCTCATGAAGTCGACCCGGTTTCTACTGGTTGGTGCTGTCGCCAGACGAATCCATCCGGTGACGATGCGCGTCCGGGCTCTGTGCCGGAATCACAGTCAGCGGATTCTGCAGCGTGAAGTTCAGGACTGTTTCCGAGGGCAGCTTGATCTGCTGGCCCTTCGTGGCCGCTTGCACACCACCGCCGAGACCGCCGCCGGCAGCAGCGCCGATGCCGGCTCCTTTGCCACCACCCGCAATCCCGCCGATGATGGCGCCGATAGCTGCACCCGCGCCCACCTTCTCAGCCGTGTTTTTGCCGCGGGAACTGCCTTGACGCTTGTATTGATCGGTCTGTACCGCGTACGACTTGCCATTCACAGAGATGCGGTCGAGTTGAAGCACCAGCAGTGATTGACCCGCGAATTTGCCGGCACTCTTCACGTCCACCACGTGACCTTCCACGTCGTAGCCGGCGGGAATGGCGACATCCCCTTCCACCGAGAGCGGAGAATTCAAGGTCGCATGGAAGCCTTCGCCGGGTTGATTCTTCTCTGAATCGAGCGCGTCCACCAGACGAATGGCTAGCGTCGTTCCGGCCGGGATCGTGACCTTCTGCGGCGGAGGAGGCGGTGGCGGCGGAGCAGGAGCCGCAGGCGCCGGTGGTGGCGTGGACATCGAATCCTGGTTCGCCATGGCCATACCAGCATCAGCAGCGGCCGTAGTTCCACCGGCGACCATGGTCGTATCCCGGGCCACTGCGCGCTTCCTGGCGACCTTGGGCGCAGGTGCCGGTTTCGGCGTCTGTTGAGGAGCCGGGGCAGGCGGAGCTTCCTGCGCAACCGGAGCAGGAGGCGGCCCGACCTGGAGATTGTTTACGACCTGTTTCACGCCAGCAATTCCCGACGCGTAACGGGCTGCCGCGTCGCGCTGGGCATCATTGTCGACGATGCCCGAAAGCGTGACCTTGCCATCAGACGACTGCACACTGAGCTGTTTTCCTTGCAATCCTGAATCGGAGTTCAGCTTGTCTTGAAGCTGGCTACTGATTTGCGAATCGTTGGGCGCCTTGCTGCAGGCGATATTCGCGCCCATCATCGCAACCAACAGGATGACGGATAGAGAAGCCCTTAACCGCATAAGGTTGCTCCTGGGATGATTGTTGTCAGTTAATAGTAGTTTAGATGCAGGCAGGTTGTCTTCTCCAGCCAAAAACCGCCAGAGAATATCGTCCCTTTGCGGGCGGAGGCCTTGAAAACAACTATCGAGCTAGTGACGGACGGCCGTTGTCTAGCTCTGATGCAGGAACTTGTAGTCCAGGATCGAGGCGGCAAGTCCTGACCCCTCGTCCGTGTTTTTGCCTTCCCGGGAGCGGATGATCCGTCCCTGGCAGAGGACATTGCTGTTCTTCTGCCCGGAGATCTCCTCGGGCATCTCGAACACCATTTCCACCAGGGCATTTACGGGTAGAGCGGTGGCACCGCGGAAGAGCACGCCGGACTGGCTGATGTTCTCAATGGTGCCTTCCGACCATAGACTGAGATTCTTGACGCGGTAGCGCAGCGGAAGGTCGAGCTTCAGCCGGCGGGCACGCGGAACCCAGGTGGGTTTCTTCTCTCGGGTGCGTCGGCGCACTGTACCGGGCTCGGCCGCGACCTGTACCCGCTCCGTGCGGCGCATGGTCGCCCAGTCGTACTTGTATTCCGCGGCACACAGCAGACACACCTGGTAATAGTGACCGTCGGCAGCACGCCGAGGCCATGAGAACTCGTGGGAGCAACGGCCAAGCATGAGGACATCCATGAGTTTTTGAGGCATAAGGACTTCCGGACACTACGGCCGGACACGTTCATGATCTGATGTCGCGGATGATTACGCTAGGTTACTTTCGTCGTAGGGGGTTGGTGGGCGTCCGCGCAACGCGAACAATTGCAAGCATTTGGCCTGTGGATGTCTTTCCGGAAATCGAGTTGTGTATGATCGGCCCCATGGAAGGCGTGAACGGTTTCGTGCTGGCCGGCGGGCAGAGCACTCGGATGGGAGCGGACAAGGCTTTCGTTGAGCTGAACGGTCATACGTTACTCGAGCAAGCATTGCAAACCCTGTCTGCCGTGGTATCTGAGGTGCGGATTGTAGGAAACCGCGAGAAGTTTAGAGCGATTCGAGATGTAATCGAAGATGAGCTTCCCGATCACGGGCCACTGGGGGGGATTCATGCCGCGCTGCGGGCGTCTCATGAGGATCTGAATTTGATCCTGGCGGTCGACATGCCATTCGTAGAAGCGAGTTTTTTAGAGTATCTCGTCGAGCACGCCAGGGCTGGACCGGCGGTGGTGACGATTCCGCGCGTCGCAGGGCGTTGGCAACCGCTATGCGCCGCGTATCGGCGGGAGTTCGCGGAAGTCGCGGAACCCGCGTTGCGTGCCGGCAAGAACAAGATTGATCCTCTGTTCGGGCAAGTTCCATTGCAAGTGATCGAAGAGGCGGAAATTACCGAGCATGGTTTTGCGTTAGAGATGTTCCGGAATGTAAATACGCCGGAAGAGTTGAGCGCCGCACGGCTGGGTTAGCTGTAAGCGGAGCCAACCGTCGAAATAAGAAGTTGCGAGCACCAGACAATCATGGCGGAAGAACCAAAGTCGACCCCGTATATCCGGTTTGAGCACGTCAGCAAGTCGTTCGGCGAGAAGCGCGTGCTGCACGACGTGAGCTTCCAAGTGTGGGCGGGCGAAACGATTTGCATCCTGGGACGCAGCGGCGTAGGGAAATCAGTGTCGCTGCACCACATCATGGGCTTCCTGAAGCCGGATGAAGGCCGCGTCATTGTCGCGCACGAGGACATCACGGATTACACCGACGAACAGATGGAGCCCATCCGGAAAAAGGTCACGATGGTCTTTCAGAATGGTGCGCTTTTCGATTCGCTCACCGTCGGCGAGAACATCGCGTTTCCGCTACGCGAACGCCGCGATCTGACCGAGGACCAGATTTATCAGATCGTGGACGGTCTGTTGCAAATGGTGGGCGTTGGGCACATGCGAGACCTGTTGCCATCGGATTTGTCTACGGGGATGAAACGATCTGTCGCGATTGCACGCGCATTGGCCGCGCAGCCGGAGTGCGTTCTTTACGACGAGCCGACGACCATGGTCGATCCGCTCATGGCGCAACTGCTGGGCGATCTGATCAAACGGCTGAAGATTCAATTGCACCTGACGAGCGTCGTGGTCACGCATGACATGCGCCTCGCAAAGAAACTGGCGGATCGCATCGTGTTCCTCAACGATGCGAGAGCGATCTTTGTTGGGACGTACGCGGAGATGGAGAAATTCCAGGAACCGATCGTGCAGGAGTTCCTGGAGCTGGATGAGCTGAAAATCGAGGCGTGAGGCAGGCTCTGGGCTTTAGGCTCTGGGCTCTAGCTTTCATACTCTAGACCTCGTGCCAAGCGCTTAGGCGAGAGGCTAGAGCCGAGAGCCTGCCTTCAGAACCCCTGTTTGACCAATCTCTCCAGCGTGATTGGGCTGTTTCCGGCCGACTCGCCTTTCATCATCTTCTCGACATATTTCGCGATCATGTCGACCTCGAGGTTGATTGGGTCACCGTGCTTCAGAGACTTCAGATTCGTCATCTCCCAGGTATGGGGGATGATGGCGACGGTGACTTCCTGGCCTTCGATCCGAGCTACCGTCAAACTGATGCCTTCAATGCAAAGCGAGCCCTTGAAGATCACGTAGCGCGCAAGGTCTGCGGGGATGCGGATGTGCAGCCAGTAGTCTTCGGCACCGGGGATGCGATCGAGCGCGAGAAATTCTCCGGTGCCGTCCACGTGCCCCTGCACGATGTGCCCGCCGAAGCGGCCGTCGGCCCGCATGGGCAGTTCGAGGTTGACCAGCGCGCCCTCGTGCATTCGCGAAAACGATGTGCGGTTCCAGGTTTCCTCAGCCAGATCGAAGGCGACCGACTTCGGCGTGATGTGGACCGCGGTCAGGCAGACGCCGCTCACCGCAATCGACGCGCCCTTCTCCAGTTCCTTGTTGAGATGCGAGGCGGAAACGGTAAGGCGGCGCGTGCCGCGCTCTTCCCGAATGCTGGTGACCTTGCCAACTTCTTCGACGATGCCGGTAAACATGAGACCTCCGAAATCATCATTCCATATTAAAGCGTGCGCGGCGATGAAGATGTGACGAGGGTCGCTCAATCACGGTAGGGGTCGCGCAGGAAGCCTTCCACGGCGAAGTCTTCGCCGAAGCGATGCAGGCGCAGCGATTTCACGTAAGCTGCATCGCTCATGCGCTTGAATCCGCTGGCCGTGGCGAACGGAACCGATCCGCTGCCGGCCAGGATTTTCGGGGCGTAATAAAAGAAAATCTTGTCGACGATGTCGGAGTGCAGCGCGGCCCAGTTGATCATGGCGCCGCCCTCGATGAGCAGGCCGGTCATCTCCAGCTCGCCGAGCAGGTTGACCAGGCTCACCATGTTCGGCCGGCCGTCGGCAGTAGCCGCGGGAATCTGTTCGACACGAATGCCGTGCTCGCGCAGAGTCTGCTTGCGTTTCTCTTCAGCGAGGGAACAGATGACGAGAATGTCGTTCTGGCCGCTCTGCACGAGGCGCGATTCCAGGGGAAGCCGTAAGCGGGAGTCGACGATGACCCGCAGAAGGGGACGCCTTCGCGGCAGGCCGCTGCGGTCGGTAAGCAAAGGGTCGTCGGCGATGATCGTCCCGACGCCGACCAGGATGGCGTCATTCTGATGGCGTAGCTCCTGGACGTGCGCGCGGGCCACATCGCTAGTAATCCAGCCGCCACTGACCGAAGCAACGCCAAGCGCGGTCGGATTCTCGGATTCGCCCGGTGGCGGCGCGATCTTTCCGTCGAGAGTCATCGCCGTTTTCAGCGTGACGAGAGGCTTGTGGCGACGAATGTAGTTGGCGAAAGCGTCGTTGAGACGCATGCATTCTTCGGCCAGAAGGCCGGAAGCGACAATCACGCCCGCTTTGCGCAAGCGAGCAAAACCTTGCCCCGCGACGAGCGGATTCGGGTCGACGATCCCGGCGACGACCCTTCGGATTCCTGCGGCGATCAGCGCATCGGCACAGGGACCGGTACGCCCCTGGTGCGAGCAGGGCTCAAGATTGATGTAAAGCGTGGCGCCGCGAGCCTTGCTTCCGGCTTGCTCGAGTGCCAGGACTTCGGCATGCTTCACGCCCTCATATGTATGCGTTCCCGTGCCGACAACTTCGCCGTGATCGTCGACGATCACGGCGCCGACGTTTGGATTGGGCGAGGTCAGACCGATTCCACGCCGAGCCAAGTCCAGTGCCTGGCGGAGAAAATGTTCGTCGGTGTGATGGTTCGGCATCGGCTTTGATGACAGCAAGAAAATTGCTCATCATCCCAAGAGATGAAGAGCACGGATTCGGAGCACAGACGTTTTTTTTTCGAGCCTAGCGCTGAGATCGGCTCGGCTTCGATCGATTTTCAAAAAAGGCGTTCCGGTTCAGCTCGAGTGTACCGTCTGCTGCTCCTAAACAATGTTGCCTTCCCGGTTGTTGGAAGGCGCATGCGCCTTATTCCTCAGGTTCGGCCACTGCGGCTGCGCCGCTCTTTCCTCTTGGCCCGCGCCGCACGGGAGCCATGCGATAGGCATAAGGATCGCCCGGCAATTCTGGCTTGCGGCGCCACCAGCGCCGCACTTTGTCAAGGAGCCTACGAGGTCGCGAGGTCTTCGACATGTGTTCCTCCGTGCTGCAAAGCGATTGACTGAAGCTCAGGCGAACAGGGAATCTACAAACTCCTTCGGATCGAACGGAAGAAGGTCTCCAGCCTTTTCTCCGATGCCGACATAGCGAACCGGCAACCCAAGTTCGCGCGATATTGCCACCACGACACCGCCTTTGGCGGTGCCATCCAGTTTCGTGAGGACGATGCCGGTAACCCCGGCCGCATCGGTGAACTGCCGGGCCTGCTGCAATCCGTTCTGTCCGGTGGTGGCATCCATGACGAGCAGTGTCTCGTGGGGCGCGCCGGGGATGATGCGCTGCGCGGTGCGCCGCATCTTGTCGAGTTCTGCCATCAGGTTGCTCTTGGTGTGAAGGCGTCCGGCAGTGTCGACGATGACGAAGTCGGTTTTGCGGGCGGTCGCGGCCTGAAGGGCGTCGAACAGGACCGCGGCAGGATCGCCTCCGGGCTTCGTCTTGATAACCTCGGTGCCAGTGCGCTGACCCCAGATTTCCAATTGCTCGATGGCGGCCGCGCGAAACGTATCGGCAGCGCACATGAGAACGTTCTTTCCCTGAGACCGGAATACCTGCGAGAGCTTGCCAATGGTGGTCGTTTTGCCGGTGCCGTTGACGCCGACCACGAGGATGACCTCGGGGGTTCCATCGACTTTCTGTACGGGGCGCGAGTTGGCCGAGGCCAGGATCGACAGAAGCTCTTCTTTCAGCAATCGCTTGAGTTCGTCGACGTTTTTGATCTGCTTGCGGTCGGCCTTCTCCCGGAGCTTTTCCAGAACCTCGTGGGTGGTTGTGGTACCCAGGTCCGCTCCGATCAGCGTGGCTTCAAGATCGTCGAGGGTATTGCGATCGATCTCCTTGCTAAAGGAGACGGCTTCCTCAATGCGCTCAGCCAGATTCTCGCGGGTACGCGAGACTGCTTCTTTCATGCGATCGAGAAAACTCGGCTTCTTCTGTTCTTCTTCTAAGCTGCCAAAAAGCGTTTGAATCATGGGATATCAAGCCTTGGGAAACGAACCTCAATTATAGCGACGCGTGGGGCGGACTGCTCTCGGCAGAAGCGATCACCGCGTATTTTCAGGAAGATAGGAAACTAAAAACGAGTGGTTTCGATCACAGGATCGACGGCCGGCGCGGCGGACTCGGGAGTAGGCGCTGCCGGCGGGGTGGGAGAAGGAGCGGCACCTGCAGCCGCGGCAATTGCGATTTCGGGAACACTCGGCGCTGGCGGCGGAGGTGGAAACGCAGCAGACGGGCGAACGAAACGCTGAATGCGGATCTCGCCCCGCTGGTAGACGGCGTCAAGCGCAGCGACGGCGACAGGGTCGAGACGTTTGCCGGCAAGGTTGTGAATAATCCGCAGCGCTTCTTTCGGCTCGTGAGCGCGCTGGTAAGGACGATTGGTGGTCAGCGCATCGAAGGTATCGCCGACGGCGATGACACGAGCCAGCATCGGAATCTGGTCGTCTTTGAGGCCGTACGGGTACCCTCGTCCATCGAGCGATTCATGATGAAGCTCGATGCCCGGCAACATGTCTTTGAGCTGCTTCACCGGCCGCAGAATGTTAGCGCCCTTGGTGGTGTGGGTTTTCATGATCTCGAACTCTTCCGGAGTCAGCGCACCCGGCTTCTTGAGGATGTGATCCTCGATTCCAATCTTGCCGACGTCGTGCAGTTGCGCCGAGATGCGGAGGATTTCGAGGAACTCGTCGTCCAGCTTCATTTCGCGGGCGATGAGCAGCGAGTATCGCGTGACGCGGTCGGAGTGGCCGCGGGTGTAGGGATCCTTTTCGTCGACCGCTCCGGAAAGCATCTGGATCGAGCCCATGAACAGGGCCCGATTTTCTTCGGCGGCCCGCTTGAGGTCTTCGACGAATTGCTGCAGTTCCTCCGACATCGTGTTGAAGGTTGCGGCCAGCTCCCCAATTTCGGTGCGGCTCTTCAGCTCGACGCGCTTCGAGAAGTCGCCGCGAGCAATGGCGCGGCTGGACTCGGTAAGTACCTCGAGGGGGTTGGTGATCCGCCGCGCGGCGTAGATCGAGACCATCATGCTGGCCAAAACCGCCAGTAACGCAAGAAGGCGCGCGGTGTGCTGCATCTCATAGACGCCACTGTAGGCCTCGAGCAGCGGCTTCTGAACGACAACGGCCCAGTCAAGCGCGGTAACGGGGCTGTAGGTGCCCAGCATCTCGATGCGCTCGCGCCCCTCGAGCATGGTGAACTCCTCGGTGGCTGCGAGCTGAGCTTTACTGCCCTCATCGACGAAGTTGCGGACGATTTCGAGATTCTTCATATCCTGGCCGGTCACGAACTCATGTCCGTCGGCGGCCACGAGGCGCCCTTGCGCGTCCACCACGTAGGGAGTCAGACCGGTGCGGCTGACCTCCTGCAAACGCCGAATCAGGAATTGAAGATCCACAACGGTTGCTATCATGCCCAGAAAACGACCGCTGGAGAGAACGGGCTTGCTGACGACAACAACCGTGCGGGAAGATTTGCCGCTGTCAACGACCAGAGCTTGTCCGTTATAGGCGCGGCCTTCTCGGGCGGCCGCGAATCCGCGTTCGAGTTCGCGGCGTAGGAAGGCGTCCGGAGCGACCTGCCCTGCAAAGATGCCTTTGGCCTGCGCGTTTAACAATGTTGCGTACGCGATGTCATCGGAGGAAGATACGAAGTTCTCGAGCAAGGCGCGCAGTTCGGGAGTTTCGACGTGACCCCCTCCGATATCGCCGCCGCTGGCTACCTGGATGGCTGAGGACAAGTTTCCCAACATCATCCGAAGTGAGGCTTCGTGCTGGGAAAGGTCGTCGGCGAGCGAGCGCGTTACCGTATTCTGCAAAAGTCTTTCGTTAGTTATGAGGCGATCGCGGTTGATGGACTCAACCTTCGCCGAATAGAAATACATAGGAACCACACCGATCGCAACCAGCACGCCAAGAATGACGTAAAGGATGGGAATGCGCGCGGGAATGGGCAGTTTCAGCGACAAAGTGGTCCCATGGCACTGTGGGGGCAGCGCGAAAATCCTGACTCTATCTCTGGAAATTCTACTGTGCTTCCGGCGGTGAACAGCCAAACCGATGTCTGAAAGCAGTTACCAAAGTACGAGAAAAAGCAGCGCTCATGACCCAGCTTGGCATGAAAAGACAAATGGGGGCGATGGTTACTAACGATCATGATTGCTAACGACAAGGGAAAGTGGGGTTTCGTGGTCGCTTGGGAGTTTCGGCCGAAGGCCGGCGCGGAACCTCTTTTTGAAGCGGCCTATGGCCCTGAGGGAATTTGGGCGCAGCTGTTTCGGCAGGGCGAAGGATTCGTGGCGACGGAACTCGGCCGGGATACGAAGGACGCGAGAATGTATCTGACCCTGGACTTTTGGGAGTCGCAATCAGCCTACGAGCGATTTCGCGCGGAGCGATCTGCGGATTACGCAAGAATTGACGCTCAGTGCGAAAGCCTGACTGAATTCGAGCGGGAGGTGGGTCAGTTTGAAAAACTGGATCGATGATCACTATAGAGCTGTTTCGCTCTTGGCCGAGCGGGTCATCAGTTCGTGCATCGCGTCGCGCGGGGATTTCCCATCGTGCAAGATCGCAAGCATCTGCTCGGCGATCGGCATTTCCACGGAATGTGTTTTTGCCAGCCCGACGGCAGCATGGGTCGTCAGCACGCCTTCCGCGACCATTCCATGCATGCCCGCAATGATTTCGGAAAGTTGGCGTCCTCGGCCGAGTTCGACGCCGACTGTGCGATTACGCGACAAACTTCCGGTGCAGGTCAGCACCAGGTCGCCCAGGCCCGCGAGGCCAGCCATCGTCTCGCGATGGCCGCCGCATGCGACCACGAGGCGCGTGATTTCGGCGAGGCCGCGCGTGATTAGAGCCGCGACGGAGTTGTGGCCGAAGCCAAGCCCATCGCAAACTCCGGCCGCGATCGCGATCACGTTCTTCAGCGATCCACCGAGTTCCACACCAATGACATCGTCGTTGGTATAAAGGCGGAAGCGTGGGTCACTGAGCGTTTGCTGCACCTGTTGCGCGCATTCGGGATCGTTGGCCGCGATTGCAATCGCGGTAGGATCGCCGCGAGCAACCTCGCTGGCAAAAGTCGGGCCGCTCAATGCGCCGATGCGAGGGCGAAACCCCGCATTTGAGGCCAATACCTGGCAAATGATTTCGGTCATCCGCAAGTACGTTTTGTCTTCAATGCCCTTGGTCGCGCTGACAAACAGCATGTCTTCTTGGAGGAAGGGACGCATCTGTTCGAGCAGCCGGCGGCAATGATGCGATGGCATCACGCTGATGACGATCTCGGCGCCGGACAGGGCTTCCTGGAGTTCATTGGTGACGAGGATTGCGTCAGGAATGGGCTGCCCCGGAAGGAAGAGAGCATTCTCATGATGGGCACGGATCGAATCGCGAACTTGCTCCTCAAGCGCCCAGAGCCGAACTTCATGAATGCCTTTGCGCCCCGCGACGATCGAGAGAGCGGTGCCCCATGCCCCTGCTCCGATGATGGCGATAACACTCACGCGCGCTTCTCCCTGAATTTGCCTTCGGTTCCTGTCAGCAGGCGGCGGATGTTTTTCTGATGCTTCACGATGATGAGCGCGGAAGAAGCAGCCATGAACCACACCATGGCCGGGGTTTGATGGTAGTCGCGCAGAAACCAGGTCGCCAGCGGGAAGATGGCCGCTGCGGTGATGGAGCCGAGTGAGATGTAACGAAACAGGGCCACAGTCACGCCGAAGATCATCACCATGGCAAATACTCCGTGCGGAGCCAGAGTGATCCACGCGCCGAGGCCGGTGGCAACGCCCTTCCCGCCGCGAAATTTCAGCCAGATGGGAAAGACGTGGCCAACGATCGCCATGAACGCGGCAAGAGAAGCGAGCAGGTATGTTCGCTGCATCGCCGAGTGAGCCATCATTTTGGCCAGGCCTGGATCCGGAAGGTCCGCGATTCCAAGAGACGCCTGCCAGTGATGAGTCGCCCACATCCGCGCGACCAGGACCGGAACGAGGCCTTTCAAGGCGTCGAGGACGAGGGTCAGGATACCGAGCGCGGGCGATTTGCGAGAGACGTTGGTGGCTCCGATGTTGCCGCTGCCGCTTTTGCGGATGTCTTCTCCGCGGACCAGGCGAACGAGAATGAAGCCGAATGGGATGGAGCCGGACAGATAGCTGAGCGCGCCGGTGAGCAGATATGGGTTCACGGTTTGTTCGGATCGATATTTACAGCGCGAGTTTCGTCGCCCAGCGGGAAGCGCTTCAGCTTGGTGTAGTGCGACCCGTCGCGAGACAGCTGACTTTGATAGAGAAAGAACTCGCGGGCAGTCATCGTACCAAACTCATGCGACGTCATGGCGGCGAGCTTCGCCGACAAGCGCTGGAAGACGTTATTCGGCGCGTCGCCTTTCTGACGACGAGGCGATCCCGATCCTCCGCCTCGACGGGCAAGTGTAAGGTGAGGGCTGAAGGGCCGGTCTTCTTTGGGGATGTCCAGAGTTGCCGTTGCGTTGTCGATGGCGCTTGCCAGGGCGGAGAGCTGAGGTCCCGATTGGATGCCAATCCAGAAAACGCGCGCGGATTTCGGGGTGGGAAAGAATCCATAGCCGCGAAAGCTGAGTTCGAAGGGCGAGCCCGACACTTGGGCGAGGGCGCGTTCTAGTGCATCGAGTGATCCTTCCGGCTGCTCACCGATGAATTTCAGCGTGACGTGGAGAGACTCGGGCCGCACCCAGCGGGCATCGGGCGCGAAGCCTCGTGCTCCCTCGACGAACGTGCGAATTTTCTGCCGAATTTCCTCGTCCATGTCGAGCGCGATGAAGAGCCTCATAAACAAAACCCGGTCCTCGGTCTTCGGTCTTCAGCCAACCTGAGAGCGCAGAGTGTCTTATCTGGCTAGATCGGATTCAGGTCACGCCGCTGCAACTCGCTCGGTTGTGGGCTCCGCGGCCAGAGGCTGAGGAGCCGAAAGCCGAAGACCGAAAACCGACGTTTCACATCAGCTTTCGCCGGATCATATCCAAAGCCTGCTGCGATGCGAACCAGCGGATGCGTTTGCGATCTCCCGGGAATTTTTTCTCGACGACCTCCGTGCCGTTCTCACCCGAGATCGCGTGATAAACAAGCCCCACCGGTTTCTCCGGTGTGCCGCCCATCGGTCCGGCTACACCTGTGATGCCGATGCCAAACGTCGCCTTGCAGCGCACACGGATTCCCTCTGCCAGGGCGGTGGCAACCTCGGGACTGACCGCTCCGTGCTTGACGATGAGATCCGCCGGAACGCCGGCAAACTCCGTCTTCAATTCGTTGGAATACACCACCGCGCCGCCGAGAAAGTATCGCGAGCTCCCGCTGATGGACGTCAGCCGCTCGGCAAACAATCCGCCCGTGCACGACTCGGCCGCCGCGAGCGTCGCGCCGCGCATCTGCAGGTAGTAGCCGACGATCTGCTCGAGGGATTCGCCCTTGCTCGAGTAGACTGCATCTTCGAGTTCATCTTCAATTTTTCCGGCGAGCTCGTCGACGCGTATCTCCGCTGCCTCCTTCGAATCGGCGCGCGTGAGCAGATTGAACTGGATATCCCCGGCTCCGGCAAGAATCGTCGTCTGGATATCCGCATATTTCTGATAGATCGGCGCAACGCGTGCGTCGACCGCGGACTCGCCCAGCATGGCGACCTTGAGCACACGCGTTGCGATATATGCCACCGGCAGCTTCGCGTGCAGCCGCTCGTAACATTCGTGATCGAACAACTCCCGCAGTTCGAATGGCGGCCCGGGCAGAAGGATGATCAGGCGATCGCGGCCTTCATATTTGCCGCTGATCCACTGTCCCGGTGCGGTGCCGTTCGGGTTGGGCAGCACAGTCGCGCCCGCGATCACATCGGCCTGCTTGTGATTGTTGGGCGTCATCGTGTAGCCGCGGGAGGCGAAACGGTGCTTCAGCGCCTCGAGGATTTCTTCGTCGCGATGGAGTCCGAGGCCCAGAGCCTCCGCGACCGCTTCGCGGGTTAGGTCATCTTCCGTCGGGCCCAATCCGCCCATGAAGATCACGATGTCGGAGCGAAACAAGGCATGTTGCGCGACGGACACAAGCCGCTCGCGGCTGTCGCCAACGATGGTCTTGAGTACGACCTCGACGCCCAGTTGATTCAACTTCTCGGTGATGTAAAGGGAATTGGTGTCCTGGCGGAACGGTGTCAGCAGTTCCGAGCCCACTGCGATGATCTCAGCGTTCACGGAAGAAGTCTAAATGATGGGAGTTGAGAGCGGGCGAGGTCGCCGCTATTGGCGGAAGGGAACCCAGCAGCGTCCGACGATGCCATCGCCCAGCCGAGCGTGGAGCAAATCGTAAGTCGGCCCAAGCACTGCCGTTCCCGAATTCCCCACGCTGATCTTTCTACCGTCGCTGGCGCGAATCGTAAGGCTGGTGACGCGTCCGGATCGCGATATAAGACAGCTGACCTTCTGAATCTCGTTCCATCCGATGCGAGTCGATCGGTGAAGCACGGTCGCGTCTTCGAAAATTCCCGCATCCGAGATTGTGGTCTTCGGATTTTCCACCAATTCGATGAAGATCGCACTAGGGATCAACGCGAAGCCGAACATCACGGCATAAATGAACGCGCCGGCAATGGCGATCGAGGCTTTCACGGTTCTGAATTGGCGGAGGAACGTGACGAATTTCGGCGTAAACCATCCGAAAATGAACGCCGCTATAAACAGGCACGCGAACCCCATGAACAAGCGGATCGGCGTGGTGGCGTAAGGAATTTCGATGGGGGTCATGGGAGAGTCTGCCGAGAGCAGCGGTTCAGGCTATTCCGGCAGCAGGGGCAATCCCTGGATACTCCACGACAGATGATAGACGGCTCCGGTAGTCGCGAGCACTACCGATCGTCCGGGCGCGAAGGCAAGACCCACGAGGTTGTGCCCCGAAACTTCGAGGCTCGCTTTCGCGTCGGGCGTGATTTTGACGATGCCACGCTTTCCGTTTTGCGAGGCGGCGACGTAGAGGTTGCCGTCCGCATCGAACGCGAGTCCCTGCGGTCGCCCCAGGCCGCGGAAGAAATTGGTAACTGTGCCATGACTGTCGATGCGGTAGACACAATCGAAACTCGATGTGGTCGGTCCGGTAACGAACAAGTCGCCCGTTGGCCCAAACGCGAGATGGTACGCGGAAACGCTCGGCTCGAGAGTCGCGAAGACGAACGTCTGGCGATCCGGGCTGATCTTGAAGATGGTTCCGCTGCGATCGCCGACATACAAGTTCTGTTCGCGATCGAATGCAATGCCGGTGGCTACGCCCATTCCTTCGGCATACGACGACATAGTGCCGTTCTGCGCGACCCGATAGACCGTGCCGTCATGGCGCGAGGAAACGTAGAGTTGCCCCTCACGATCGAGGGCGATCGAGGTCGCATTCATCATGTTCGTGAGGAACGGCTTCACCGTGTAATTCGTGTCGATCTTGAAAAGGGAGACGGGAACCTGCTGGCCGCGCGATCCGGAGAACGTGACGTAGATGTTGCCTTCAGAGTCGAGAGCGGGATTTGTAACCGGATGAAGACTGTCGGCAATCGGGACAGCGACCTTCATCGACTGGGCATTGCTGACGTGTCCATTCGCCGTGACGCTGACGGGTCCCGAGGTGGCGCCATCGGGTACGCGGGCCACCAGGAAGTCGTCGGAGCTGATCACGATGGCCCCATCGACTTCGTTGAATTGCACGCGCGGGCGCTTCAGTTCGGCCGGACGCAAACTGCTGCCGTTGATGCGAATCTCGCCGCCGGGCAGGGCAGCCGAGGGCGCCAGGCTGTCGATGTGCGGCTTGCCGTTGACGTTTTTCTTGCCCAAGAGACGATTCGAAATCCCCATGCTCTTCATCTTCCCTTGCCAATGCCCAGCTCGGCTAGTGGCCGAAGAGGCCGAAATGCAGAAGAAGCTGCATGACGACCAGACCGTAGAGTCCGGCCGCGACATCATCCACCACGATCCCAGTGCCTTCCGGCAGACTTTCGAGTTGCCGTACGGGATATGGTTTCACGATATCGAACGCTCGAAAAAGTATAAAGCCCGCCAAAAAAGATTTCCAAGCGAGCGGCGCGCCAATAAGCGTAATTAACTGCCCTGCTGTTTCGTCGATCACGACGAACTGCGGATCTTTGATCCCCGTAGCGCGAGCGACCCGCGTAGCCGCCGGAATCCCGACCGCGACCACCAATGCCGCAAGAAGGACATTGACCGGGACAATCCATCCGCCTGGAAGAAAGTGTGAAATCACGATCCAGACAACCAGCGTGGCTAGCGATCCCCACGTGCCGGGACCGGGTTTGATTCGTCCCGCGCCGAAAAATGTCGCCAGCATGGTGGCCCAGAGCGGGGCTGACGAAAGAGATGGACGCGGCGTTTCTGCAACACCGGTCCGCGGGGGGTTATTCGTCATCGGGATCGGCCGGAGGGGTGTCGGACTGGAACTCGTCTTCGGTATCGCGAACCGGTGACGAGATCACATACCGCCCGCTTGCCCAATTGCCCAGGTCGATCGTCCGGCAGCGTTCGCTGCAGAAGGGAAACTCGGGATCGGAAGCCGCGACCGGCTTTTTGCAGATGGGGCATCGAACATTGACCGTACGCTTCTCCATAACGTGTCACGAAGCGGCTAGAGGATCCGCGCCACAAGGTCGTAATCGTGCGACTCCACGATCTCGCAGCGATAGAACTGTCCGGGCTGGGGATCCAAACCCTCAGGAAATTCATTGACGAAGACTTTGCCGTCGATTTCCGGTGCGTGCATCGCGGTTCGACCTTCGAGAAGCAGATCGGATTCCTCTGAAGTGCCCTCCAGTAAGAGATCGCATTCCTTCCCTACCAGAGCTTTCTTCTGCTTCTTGCTGATCTGGCGTTGGATCTGCATCAGTCGTTTGCGGCGGCGCTCGATCTCGCGCTGCGGAACCTTCTTGTCGAGCGAGAAGGCGGCGGCGCCGTCCTGATCGGAATAGCCGAAGGCTCCCATCCAATCAAATTTGGCCTCGCGCACGAAGTCGCAAAGCTCCTCGAATTCTTTTTCCGTCTCGCCGGGGAATCCAACGATGAACGACGAGCGAACCGTCACGCCGGGAATCGTTCGACGGATTTTTTCAATCATGCGAAGGAAGATGTCGGCACCGCCTCCGCGCTTCATTCTCTTCAAAGCAGTGGGCGAGGCGTGTTGCAGTGGGACGTCGACGTATGAACAGATCTTGTCGTGAGCCGCGATTGTCTCCAGCAGCTTACCCGTGATCTTGTTTGGATACGCGTAGAGGAAACGAATCCATCGCAGGTCTTCAATGTGCGCCAGCTTCTCAAGCAGGAGCGCCAGCCCATCCTTCAGGCCAAAATCCTCTCCATAGCAGGTTGTATCCTGGCCGATCAGGGTAATTTCGCGAACGCCGCTGCGCGCCAACCGCTCGGCTTCTGCCACCACGGATTCGAATCGGCGCGAGCGAAACTTGCCACGCAACTGCGGAATGATGCAGAACGTGCAGGGATGATCGCATCCCTCGGCGATCTTGATGTAAGCCATGTGCCGCGGCGTCGCGAGCACGCGAGGTGTGTTCTCGTCGTAGAGGTAGTTGGGCAAATCGGCAATGGCGCCGTCCCAACCTTCGCGTGAGAAGCGTCCCTGTGTCACGCGCAGATCGCCTTCAGGCCGTGACGTCAGAATCTTGAACGGCGAAGCCGGATCCTGCACGGGGGCTACCCCGGCGGCGGCCAGAATCTTGTCCAGTTCGCCGGTGCCGACGACCGCGTCTACTTCAGGAATATTTTTCCGGATTTCGTCGCGGAAGCGCTCGACCAGGCAACCGGCAACGACCAAGCGCCGCCCTTCGCTCTTCAGCTTCGCCATCTCGAGAATCGTGTTCACGGATTCCTGTTGGGCACTGTCGATGAATGAGCACGTGTTGACGACGATCACGTCGGCGTCCTGGGCGCGAGGAGTCAGTTCGGCTCCAGCCTGCGACAGCATGCCCATCATGACCTCGCTGTCCACCAGATTCTTGGGACAGCCCAGGCTGACAAAGCCGACTTTCTTTGGGCGGCTTGCGTCAGGAGAGGCAGTATTTTCGCGGTCGAGAAGGGCCTCGGATGTTTTCGAATCAGGCATGCAATCTTGTTATTTTAGCATTTTTGTTGCGTATTCCCTGTGCGCGAGCTGCAGCGTGAAATGACGAAGGGTGAGGGCGTTAGCACGTAATCAGGCAGTGGAATCTCAGGACGGCCAGTGCTCAACGCTGTTCAGGCGTCGTTACTTCCTCATAGAGTTCGGGCAAGCGTCGGGCATTGTCGGCGGATTCTCCGAAGCGGGCCGCCTCATAGGCACGCGTAAACTTCTCAACTCGCTCGCGCATCACCGGGTCTTCGATGCGCGTGAGGAACTCGTTGGGCGTCTGCATGGGTGTCTTTTCCCAGCCGTGTTTCCCCAGCCAGCGCGTCATCCTCACATACCAGAGCGCCGCGGCCAGACTCGGTGACTCCTCCGGATGCGCCTTTAGACGCAACTCGGTGAACCAGCGCATCAACCGTCGCGCGTTTAAGGCCACAACCAGCAGCATTCCGAGCAAAATTCCTAGGGCAATCCAGCGGTGCGGGGACCGGGTTACCTTCGTCTGCACATCTCGTGCTTGCTCTAGCCATCGCCTGTAATGATTCAGGACCCACTGTCTCATTCGATCAAGCAGCGACCGGCTTCCGCGCACGGCATCTTCGCCGAGCGAGCGCTGGTGGCTGGCGTCGTAGTTGACGACCCATTCCCGCCAGAACGAAGCCATCGCGTCCACGTAGAGCAGCATGCGATCCCAACCCGTCGCTCCCGTCATGGGCCCGGCGCCCGGCGTTGGATCGAACGTAACCCAGCCGTTCCCCGGAAAATACGCTTCCACCCAACTGTGCGCGCTGCTCGCGCGGATCACGTAATTCGAGGTTAGATCGTTAAACTCCGTCGTGCGAAACCCGTTCACCACGCGCGACGGGATCTGCAGGGTGCGCAGCATGATCGCCATCGATGAGGCGAAGTATTCGCAGTGACCCTGCTTGCGGACGAACAGAAAATCTGCCAGAGGATCGCTTGGAGGCGTGCGCGGCAACTGGAGCGTGTAGGTGAAATTCGACATCAGGTAATGCTCGATCGCCACGGCGCGATCGTAATCCGTGTCCGCATTCGCCGTGATGCGCTGCGCGAGTTGCGGAATGCGCTGGTCGAGGTGCGGAAGTTGAAGGTAGTCGATCTCGATCTCGGGCGGAACCGTTCCGGCAGCAGAACGCAACTCTTGCAGGTTCGGCAAGGAGAGATCGGCGTCCGCTTCATAGAGCGTGACCGGGTGATCGGGATCGAGGTCGTACACCGACCCTGTTCGATCCACCGCTACGGATCGATAGTTCCCGGTGAGGTAGTGTGGGCGTCCGGCCAGAAAGAAGATATTGGTGCCGATCGGTTCCATCAGCACGCGGTAATGGACAGGCCGAATTGCCCTGTTTCCCAGGAGCGCTGAAGGACGCCACAAGACGAAGCGGCCTTCTTCCAGGGCCGGAAGAGGAGTCTGCTCCGACCGGTTCGACCAGGTTTTTCCGTCGAAGATGCCGAGCGCCACGCCTCGCCATTTCAGATCGTAGGCTCCTTGACTGTCGCCATCGATCTGCACATGCATCACGACTGCGCTCGATTGCTGGATTTGCCCGATCTGTCCGAGTTGCACACGGTCGCTGAAGCCGACAGCCATGTCGCCGCCGCTGGCGAATGAGCCCAGGTATCCCGCCGACATGCGGGGCAGCACGAAGAAGATCGCGAACGCGCCGATCAGAATGAGTGCGACCAGCGCTGGCGACAGTCCCGCCAGAAAAACGGCCATCCGCCGATAGGCAACCGGGTCCGTCGGTTCTCGGGCCGGGATAGTCGCTGCGTGCGAAGAGCGCCGCATCTCCATCAACACGAATGTGCTGGTGGCCATCAGCATGAATCCGGCAAACGCGAAGAGAAAGACGCTGTCGACGGTCAGAACGGCGGCGGCCAGCACCATCAGGAATGACAGGACCGCGAGCATATAGTGGTCGCGATCCTTCTGCACGGAGAAGAGTCTGATCACCATTCCGAACAGCACGAGATGAACCGTGGCTGTCAGGAAGCTTCCCGAGAAGATGAAGTAATCCGCCGCATAAAAGGCGACGTAGCTGAGCGTGAGCCGGTTGACCCAGCGCGTCGGAATCTGTACGTCGCTGCGTTTCGCAAGCAAGTATCCGCGGACCAGCAGAGCCATGCCTACCAGCGAGACCGTCGGGGCGTCGAGCGTTCCTGTGCTGGCCAGAGTTCCGAATCCCGTCAGGACCAGCAGATAGAGCGATACCTGGAAGTAGCGCTCGATGGCTACAGGAAGGGGAATGATTCCGTTGGGCTGTGTAGCGGCCGGTTGCATGCAATTTCACTATTGTTCGCCATGTTCCGCCGGAAAGGAAGGGTACGTTCGTTTGGAAATCGGATGGTAAACTACTGGGGGTCAGGTATCGGTCCCACGCGACGTACTCTCGCCAACCCCGCCAGGTCCGGAAGGAAGCAACGGTAACGGGCTCTTGCGTGTGCAGTGGGTTCCCGGTGCCTGGCTTTTGTATTTCTAGCCTAGTCAGATGGTTTTGGCGGATCGCCCTCAGAATCGAGGCCTGCCACCTACCCCATAATCCCAAGCGTCGGTGAGGCGAAGTTCGTCAGGTTCGGGAAAATCGAAGGCAGGTCCGTGACTGCGACGCCGAACCAGCTTGCGAGCGTCGCCGCGTACTGATCGAGCGAAGTCGTCGGCACCCAGCGTCCCTGGCCAGTAGCGTCATCGGGCCCATTGACGGCCAGCGTCGGAAACGTCCCGTAGAAGTCTCCGCCCTTAACTGCTCCGCCCATAATGAGGTGATGGCTGCCCCAAGCATGGTCGGTGCCGGTGCTATTGGGAGAATAGGTCCTTCCAAAATCGGACAAGGTGAACGTGGTCACGTTCGAAGCAACTCCCATTTCCACAGTGGCTTGGTAGAAGGCGCTCAAGGATTGGTTGAGATCGTTGAAAAGCGAATCCTGCTGAGGAAGTTGATTTGTGTGCGTGTCGAACCCACCCATCGAGACGAAGAAAATCTGCCGTGCCAAGCCGAGTGCCGAACGCACTTGGATGATCTTGGCAACCTGCTGAAGCTGGCTGGCGAAGTAAGAATTCTGCGGAAACTGCGTGGCGAGAGGTGTTCCCCCAGCGAGCGCCGTGGCAAGGGTTTGGCCATTTTGTATCGCGTCGCCCGTCGTGCTGCTGGCCGCCTGGATCAGCGTCAACCCGGTGTCAAAGGTAAGTAGGCTTTGCAATGCCGCAAAGCGGGCGTTCGATTCCGTGCCGCCGTAGTATCCGTTCAACAGCTGCGTTGGATTCCCGTTCGACTGGATCGGTTGCGCCATCACACCTTCGCAGAAGATGTTGGTGCCCGCCAGCGAGATGATGATCGGGAAGGTGCCGCCGTACGCCGCCTGAATCTTGTCGGCCATGCGGCCTGCCCATCCCGTGTCGCTCACCTTGTCCATGATCGCGGTCTGCATCTGCGCTTCCTGGTCGGAATGCGAGAACAGGTTGATCGGAACAGGAGCGCCGCCGTTCTGAAACTGCGCCGGGGTGGTCGGCTGGATGAGCGTTCCGACGTTAGCCAATACGGCAAGATGCTGATTGCTGAACAGCGACTGCAGCGCCCCGAAGCGGGGATGAAAGGCGAACGGCGAGCCGATGCTGGGCGGATTGATGGGCAGCAGTTGATTCTGGGGGAGGGCTAGACCGCCGCGGGCCGACTTGTACGAGGCGAAGCCCGCGCTGTCGTAGGGAATGACCATGTTGTTGCTGTCGTTGCCACCGAAAAGGAAAACGCACACCAGCGCCTTGTAGTCGGTCGCCGTCTGCGCCAGCGCGTTCATCATGCCGAACCGGCTGAAGCTGGCAGCCGCGAATCCAGCAGCGGCGGAACAGCACGTGGTCTTCAAGAACGCCCTGCGATTCCATTTGCCCATAGTGTTTGCCTTTCAGCGTTCAACCTGGAATTGCGACGAGCTGCCGATGAGGTAAAGCGCGGTCTGGGTACGCCGTGTGTTGTCGGAGATGGTCGAGATCATGTTGATGACGGCGGTTCTTGCGCCGTCAGAGAGAGGTCCGTGTGTCAGTACGCCGCTGAGCGAGTCCACGAGTTCTCCCGGGTTGGGCGCGAGTCCCACGTACTCGGAAAGATTCGTCGTTGTTGTGCTGCCGACGTTTCCGAAGGCGAGGTCGTTAACGAAGTTGATCCGGGAAATGCTGGTCGTGCTGTTGAAGATGCGGAACTCCGGACCCAGCAAGGTCGTGCTGGGAATGAGATTGTCGGGCGGGTAGAAATTGAACACCGTAGGCGACTCGAACGGCTCTTCTTTCATGGCCGAGGCGTAGTTGTTGAGGTTTGCGCCGTCGGAGGTCGCGTTCGTGGCGCGCAGAAGATTCATCATGAACAGAACGGGTTCCTTCAGCTTTCCGTCGCTGGGCTGTACTTGCGTGGGATCGTCGCCGCGCCGAGCTTCCGCATCCATGAGGATCGCATTGACCACGGCCTTGAGATCTCCGCGAACGCCGCTGCCGTTGTTGTTGAACACCGCGGTGACTCGCGAGACATAGGCGGGACTCGGATTGCTGGTAACGAGATGTTGAATCAGTTGCTGCGAGATGAACGGCCCGACGTTCGGATGGTTGAAGATGTTCTGCAGCGCCGCGGTTAAGTCAGCCTGTGTGGTTCCGCCCGCGGGCAATGTCACTCCGTTCAACAACAGTTTCGTGCCAGTGTCGTGATGGCTGTCGAACGGCACCATGGGGCCGCCGTAGTATGCCCCGTCATAGAACTGTGCGGCTTTACCGGGCTGCGCGGGATAGGTCCAGCCCGTGAAAACGTGGGCAAAGCCGATGATGGTGTCCTGGGTATAGGTCGGAATCGGCATGCCATTGGTGTCGAGTTGCTGCGTGCCGTCGGGATTCAATTGCGCCAGGCCGATCGAGAACAGCTGCAGCACTTCGCGCGCGTAGTTTTCATTCGGCTGCGTGCCTGAGTTCGGATTGGGCTTGTCGTTGTTCGCCATGTCCAGATAGTTGCCCATGGTCGGACTCAGCGTGACGTCGTTGAGCAAGGTCGCATAGTTCGCGAAGGCATCCTTCTGCAGCATGTTCATCCAAGCACTGAATGCCGTGGGGTCGCCGATCTTCTGATTCGACACTACGAAGATCTGTGCGAGCGCCCAAGCGACTCGCTGCCTGAGTTGGTCCTGACCGGTCAACGCGTTGGTGAAGAAGCGCTGCTTGACGACGCTGATGTCCTGACTGCTCGTGGGCGTCGGATAGGTCGAAGCTGTAGCGCCGAACTGCTCGTTCAGGAAGGCTTGCATGCCCACTTGTTGCACATGCTGAATCAGCGCGGGCGTGGGACCGAAGGTGGACTGCTCGAGCAGCCGAGCGGCTGCCGCTGCGGTCACGTTGCTGTTGCCGTTGCCCACCTGCACCTGCAACACATTCGAGGTGGCGCTGCCGGTGCCCGGATTGATCACTTCGACTGTCGCGGTGCCGGCGACTGTCGATGTACCAGAGGCACTCAGGCTGGTGGACGAGATGAACGTCGTGGTGAGCATGGCGCCGTTAAACAGCACCTGTGCCCCATTCAGGAAATTGTTTCCACTCACCGACAGGGTGAAGTTTCCGACGGGGAGGGGAGTGGGGAGGACCGCCGACAAAGCCGGAAGATTGCTCAGCAAGTTGACCGCAACGGACCCGTTGGTCTTTCCATCCGCAACACTGGTTGCGAAGACTCTGACGTTCGTGATGCCGGGGTTAAACGGCTTAGGTGCGGTGTAGAGACCGCTGGTCGAGATAGTGCCGTCAGTTGCGTTCCCTCCGACGACGCCATTGATGATCCAGGTGACAGACTGGTTCGTCGTTCCAGAGACCGTAGCGTTCAGTTGCAAGGTCTGTCCAGGAAGCACGTTTCTGCCGGGCGGCGTGACGGTCACGACGATCGGTGCTCCGATCCGCACCATCAGAGCGGTCGACGGCACCGCGCCGGGATCGGGATTTTCTACCATCAGCTGTGCCGATGTATCTTTCTGCGACGCCATCGTGGTGCCGGTGGCTGTCAACTCGGTCGACGAAACAAACTTGGTGGTGAGTGTTTGTCCCGCCAGTGTTACCTTCGCGCCGCTGACAAACTTCGCTCCGCTGATGGTGATCGAAAAACTACCGACCGGGACCGCTGTGGGGGAAATGGCGGTCACGGTCGGTATCGGATTCTCCAGCGAGATCTCCGTCTTGCCGGAGAGCGTTTTGTCCGATGCGGAACTGGCTTCGATGCTGACCGAGTCAGGCGTGGGGAGAGCTGCGGGAGCGCTGTAAAGCCCCGTGGTGCTGATTTTGCCAACTGTTGCATTGCCGCCCACGACTCCGTTCACCGACCAAACAACGGACTGATTCATCGTTCCGATGACCTTGGCAGTGAATTGAAGCGTGTCCCCGGCACGAACGCTGGCAGTAGCGGGGGAGATTTCGACAGGGGAGGGCGTACTCGAGCCGCCTCCAAGCCCGGCACAACTGGAGAGCAGAGATAGCCCGAGCAGAAGTATGAGAGTTTTGGCGATGCGGGCCGATCGACTTCCTGCCATCCTCAGCATCTCTGATCTCCTTTCCAGGCGCCGCGAGTCAGAGCCAGTTGTGCTCGGTGCAGACTAGTCGAGTTGGATCGCGAGGCGACAGGTCTCAGGGGTATCGCCCGAAATGCGGCATCTGGCACGGGTTTTGCTGTCTGCATGGAGGCCGATCGAAATTCGAATGGCCACTCTGAGAAGGCCATGTTTGTCTTGACGGTACATGTCCGCCGGTAACTCGAGTGCCGGGTCGAGCACAAACGCGCTTCCGCACGCACCACGCTCGCAACTGAATGCGAGACATAGAGTTGGACATTGCGGCGTCGCTGCCGCAAAATGAGCAGTCCTCATTCCATCGAACTGGAGATATGGAAGCGTGAGCAAGCCTGTGCGCGCCAAGATCAGCGCCCTCGGTACGTATGTCCCTCCCCGAATTCTGAGCAATGCCGACCTCGAAAAGATGGTGGAAACCTCGAATGAATGGATCCTGGAGCGCACGGGAATCCGCGAGCGGCACCTGGTGGATAAGGGGGTAGCGACGAGCGATCTGGCGGCCCAGGCCGCAAAACGGGCGCTTGCTGAGCGCGGACTGCAGCCGACTGATATCGAGGCGATCCTCGTGGCGACCGTCACGCCGGACATGTTCTTCCCCTCGACGGCCTGCCTGGTCCAGCACAAGTTGGGTGCGAAAGGAGTCTGGGGCTTCGATCTGTCGGCGGCCTGCTCTGCGTTTCTCTACGCGTTGCAGACGGGCGCGCAGTACGTGTCGACTGGAATGCACAAGCGGGTTCTGGTGATCGGAGCGGACGTGATGTCATCGATCATCGACTACACCGATCGCGCGACCTGTGTGATTTTCGGCGATGGCGCAGGGGCCGTCTTGCTCGAGGCCGCGGAGGAAGACTCGGTCGGGCTGATCGACTTTCTTCACGAGGTGGACGGTTCGGGAGCTTGCTCGCTGTACATGCCCGGGGGCGGAAGCCTGAATCCTTCGACGCGCGAGACCGTCGACAAGAAGATGCACTACGTTCACCAGGACGGACAGGCCGTCTTCAAGTTCGCGGTAAGGAAGCAGACAGAATTGTGTGCGAAGTTGCTGGAGCGGAATGGCCTGAAGGGTAGCGACATCGACGCCTTCATTCCGCACCAGGCGAACCGTCGCATCATCATGGCCACTGCGGACCGACTCGGCCTGAAGCCCGAAAGCATCATCGTGAATATCGATCGCTACGGAAACACGACTGCGGGCACCATCCCGCTGGCCATGGACACCGCGAGACAAGAAGGCAAGCTGAAAAAGGGAAGCCTCGTGCTGCTGGCGTCGGTCGGCGCGGGATTCACGGTTGGCGCGACGCTGTTAAGGTGGGCGTACTAAACTCGGCTCTGGGCTTTAGGCTCTCGTCTCCTCGGCAGGTGCCGCAAGTTCATCGCGATCAGAGCCAAGCACCGCTGACGCTCATACCAGCGACAATTCCTGCACCCACACTAGGATGACTTGATGAGGTAGCAGCAGACTCGCTGCCAGCCACCGGATTTCTGTCAGGCGCCACCACCAGAAAACACTGTTAGAAAGCGGGAGGTAAGACGAAACGTCTAGAATGCGTGCCGAGAGCCGAAAGCCCAGAGCCGCAAGCCCAGAGCCGAGAGCCTAGAGCCCCAACGCCCACCCCTAGTACAATGCTCCCTTCATCATGCCGACCGGGTCCGCGCCTTCCAGCCGCACGAAGTCTGTCGCCATCATCTCGAAACCGGCTAAACCGGAGCTTGCGCAGATTCTGCCGGCATTGTTCGACTGGTTTTCTTCGCACGGCTACAAGGTTCTGATCGACAAAGAAACCGCGTCCTACGCAGACGGACCGCAAATCGTGGCGCGTCCCGAACTCGGTGCTCGCTCGTTGGACTTCGTCGTGGTTCTAGGCGGCGACGGTACGCTGCTCTCGACGTCGCGCGCGGTCGCCAAGGCCGGCATTCCCATCCTCGGCGTGAATCTTGGCACGCTTGGTTTCCTGACGGAAGTTCCGCTTGCCGAACTCTACGAGGCGCTGGAAGAAGTGGATCAAAAGCGCGCGACCGTGGAATCCCGCTCGCTGGTTCAGTGCGAGTTATTGCGTGCGGGGAAGTCGGTTATGAGTTATGCGGCGTTGAACGATGTCATCGTCAACAAGAGCGCGCTCGCCCGCCTCAACGACTACGATCTCTTCATCGACAAGGCGTTCGTCACCGAATACAAGGCCGATGGCTTGATCATCTCGACGCCCACCGGCTCCACTGCCTACTCCATGGCGGCCGGAGGACCCATCCTGATGCCGTCGGTGGACGCCTTCGTAATTACGCCGGTGTCGCCGCATTCTCTGACCCACCGACCGCTCGTCGTGCGCGACTCGGCCGAAATCGAGATCGTCGTGAAGACCGGTGACGAAGAGGCCTATCTCAGCGTGGATGGGCAGGTTGGTATGCCCGTTCGCGATGGAGATCGCGTGCTTTGCAGAAAAGCGGAATATAACGTCCAGTTGATGCGGATCCGACGCGCCTTCTTTGAAGTTCTTCGAACAAAATTGAAGTGGGGACAGAGATAGAACGAAGTTTCGAGGTTTCAGAGTTTCGAGTTTCAAGCGCGTCAAGCTTGGACTGCTCACGACACTACTCAACCATGAAGACAGTTACCCTCCACTTGCTGGCAGCAGTCCTGCTGTTGATGGTCGGCTTCTCCGCTTTGTCGACGGCTCAATCCCAGCCCGCCGCCGACCTCATCATTACTCACGCCAACATCTGGACCGTCGATCCAGCCAGACCGAGCGCGCAGGCGCTCGCGGTGATCGGAGAGCGCATCGTCGACGTCGGCACCGAGGAGGAAGTCAGCGCGTGGCGAGGCCGGCAAACGCGCGTTATCGATGCCGGCGGCAAACTCGTTTTGCCCGGCTTCAATGATGCACATGTGCACTTCGTGAGTGGCGGAGCGCAACTCGACAGCGTGCAGCTGAATGATGCGATCAGCGCAGAGGAATTCGTCCGGCGCATCGCCGAGCGCGCAAAGATCACGCCGAAGGGAGAGTGGATCACAGGCGGCGAATGGGACGAAACCAAGTGGAATCCGCCGCACCTGCCGACGAAAGAGCTGATCGATCCTGTGACCGGTGAGACTCCCGTCTTTGTATATCGCTACGACGGCCACCTGGCGCTCGCGAATTCGGCGGCTCTTCGCGCCGGCGGTGTCACGGCACAGACTCCCGATCCGCCCGGCGGCACCATCGTTCACGACGCACACGGGAATCCCACTGGCGCTCTTAAGGATGCAGCGCAGGACCTCGTCTTCAAAGTCATTCCGTCCATGACCCACGAGCAGCGGCTGCACGCGACTCGCCGGGCCATGGAGCACGCGGCTTCGCTCGGAGTGACCAGCGCTCAGTACATGGATGACGACGACAACGAGACTTACAACGACCTCAAGATCTTTTCAGAGTTGCACGACCAGAGGTTGCTGACGACACGACTTTACGTCGCTCCAAGCATTGTCGACTGGGAGGATCAGGCGAAGATCGGCGTGCGCCGTTCCTTCGGTTCGTCGGATCTGCGCATCGGCGCTTTGAAAGGCTACGCTGACGGGTCGCTGGGTTCCCGCACAGCCTACTTCTTCGAGCCGTTCAGCGACGCGCCCGACAATCACGGCCTGCTTTCGCACGAAATGCAGCCGCCCTCCGCCATGCGCGAGCGGATTATCAAGGCGGACGCCGCCGGTCTTCAGATTTGCATTCACGCCATCGGAGATAAGGCGATTTCCATGATCCTTGATTTCTACTCCGACGCGGTGAAACAAAACGGCGCGCGCGACCGCCGCTTCCGGATCGAGCACGCGCAGCACATGGCCGCCAAGGATTTCGACCGCTTTGCGCAGTTCGGCGTGATTGCCTCCGTCCAGCCTTACCATGCGATCGACGACGGTCGCTGGGCCGAGGATCGCATCGGACACGACCGCGCCAGCCGTACCTACGCTTTTCGCACGTTTCTCGATCACAAAGTGCGCCTTGCCTTCGGTACAGACTGGCCCGTCGCGCCGCTGAATCCCATGCTTGGCCTTTACGCGGCGGTGACTCGCGCCACCCTCGACGGCAAGAATCCCAACGGATGGTTCCCCGATCAGAAACTCACCATGGCCGAGGCAGTGGAGGCCTACACGATGGGTTCAGCCTATGCGGAATTCCAGGAGAAAGAGAAAGGCTCAATCACATCCGGAAAGCTCGCCGACTTCGTTATTCTGAGCGACGACATTTTCGAAATCGATCCGGCGAAGATTCGTGACGCGAAGGTGCTGAAGACGTTCCTTGGAGGCAAGCTGATCTGGGAAGCCGGTCGTAACTAGAAACGTGAAGCCCTGAAAACGCTGAAACGCGGAACAAAAAGCCGGGAGCCCAGAGCCGAAAGCCCAAAGCCCAGAGCCCAACCTCACCTTTCCAACTCCAGCAACCCTTTCACCGTCTCGCGTCGCCGGATGACGCGCGCGGATTTGCCATCGACCAGCACCTCCGCGGCTCTCGGTCGGGTGTTGTAGTTTGATCCGAGCGACATTCCATAGGCGCCCGCGTCGAGGATCGCCAGCAAACCGCCCTCCTCCACAACCGGAAGCTCGCGGTCGCGCGCCAAAAAATCTCCCGATTCGCAAACCGGCCCGACGATGTCGACTGTCTCGCCTCGGTTCGCTCCATCGCTCATCGTCACCGGCACAATCTCATGAAATGCGTTGTACAGCGACGGCCGGATCAGGTCGTTCATGGCCGCATCCACGATCGTGAATTTCTTGCGGTTGTTCGTCTTGCGGAACAACACCGTCGTGAGCAGGACTCCCGCCGAAGCCACAATGGCCCTGCCTGGCTCCAGCAGCACATGCACCTTCAGCCCGCGCAGCGGCCCTAGCAGCGCATCGGCGTATCTGGTCACGTAGTCTTCATACTCGCGTCCGTTCGCTCCCTCGTAGGGAATTCCAAGTCCGCCGCCCGCATCGATGTATTCGATCTCGTGCCCATCGTCGCGAAGCATTCTAACCAGCGAGGCCACGCGCTCCATGGTCGCCGTGAATGGTTCAACGTCAGTAATCTGTGAGCCGATATGCACGCTCACGCCTGCCACCTTCAAGTGCCGCGTGCCCGATGCTTTCGCGTATAACTCGCGCGCCTCGCCGATCGGGATACCAAATTTATGCTTGTGCAGCCCCGTGGAAATATAGGGATGCGTGTTGGCCGGGACGTCCGGGTTCACGCGCAATGCGATGCGTGGTGTTTTACGCAACTGCGCGGCACACTCGGCCAGCACCCACAACTCCGATTCGCTCTCGACATTAAAGAGCAAAATACCGGCCTTAAGTGCCCCGCGCATCTCCTCCCGTGTTTTCCCCACGCCCGAGAAGACGACGTTCTTCGCCGCGCGCCGGTCCACTGTCAAGACCCGAACCAGTTCGCCGCCCGAGACAACATCAAAGCCGCAGCGCATTCCGGCGAGCATGCGCAAGATGGAGAGGTTGGAGTTCGCCTTCACGGAATAGCAGACCGTGTGCCGCGCCTTCCGAAAGGCGCGCTGAAACGCCTCTGCACGCTCGCGGATCGTCGTCGCCGAATACACGTAAAGCGGTGTTCCGTAACGCTCGGCCAGCCTGGGGACCGGAATTTCATCGCAGCAGAGAACGGCGCCGGTTGAGCGGCGTAGCAAGCCCTTCCTGACGGTGCGATAGGTGAATCCAGGCGGGCGCTCTCCGGAAGTGGCTGGACTGGTCACTTGCGCTTCGGGGCGCTCCCTTTGACCTTGATCGCCACAACCGTTTGATCGTCGAATGTAGCTTCGCCGGCGGCGTGCTCCTCCACCGCCTGAAAGAGTGAGTTCACCACGCAATCGGGTGATTGATCCCCGCAACTCGCGATGACACGTTCGACGCCGGTGCGGCCGAACATCTCGCCCGCTCGATTGCTGGCATCCAGAATTCCGTCACTGAAGAAGACGAACATATCGCCAGGCTTGGCCTTGAAGGTGAACTCGTCGTATTCCGCTTCGTCGAACAGCCCCAGCGGAATTCCCGTCGCTTCGATCGTCTCCATCTTTCCGTCGTGGACAAATAACGGACGCGGAAGCCCGGAATTCGCCACTTGAAGGGTGCGCTTCTGATCGTCCCAGACAGCGTAGAGCAGGCAGATGTACTGTGCCTCAATCCGCCGCTCGCCGAGTGAGAAGTTTACGGCCGACAACATCTCTGCCGGTGCGGGCTCGATCGGCGCATGGGAGCGAAGAATCCCACTGACCAATGCGGCATAAATCGCAGCCGGCGCGCCTTTGCCGCTGACGTCACCAATCACGATGCCGAGCCGCGAGAGCGAGTAGGGGATGAAGTCATACAGATCGCCGCCGATGGTTCGCGCCGGCGAGAACTTCGCCGCCACTTCCAGGTGCGCCACTTTCGGCATGTTCTCCGGCAGCAGCCGGATTTGCAGCTCCCGCGCGACCTGCAAATCCCGCTCCAGCCGGCGCTCCTGGCGCGCAATCTGCTCGTAGAGGCGTGCATTTTCGAGCGCAATCGCGATTTGCGCGGCAAGTGTGGTCAGCGTCCGCTTGTGATCTTCGGTGAAGAAGCTGCGCCGAGTGTGCTCCAGGTCGAGTACGCCAATGACCTTGTCTTTGTAGATGAGCGGTACGGCCAGCTCTGACTTGGTCTCCGGATTCGCCGCCACATAGCGCGGATCCTTGCTGACGTCCGGCACGAGAATCGCAGCCTTCTCCGACGCGGCCGCGCCCACGATCCCTTTCCCTATCGGAATGTCGTGTTTCAGGTGAATGCTTTCTTGAAAGCGTAGGGAGAAGCGGTGCCTCAGCTTCTCGCCGCTCTCGTCGAGCAGCAGGATGCTGAACATCTGGTAATCAATGATCCGGTTGAGCAGTTCGGCGATCCGCTTCAGCAGTTCGTCGACATTCAGAATCGACGTCAACTCGCGCGCGATCTCGTTCAGCAGAAGCAGTGTGCGCGCCTGCCGCGTGGTGCGCGTGTAAAGCTGCGCATTCTCAATGCCCACCGCCATGCGCGAGCCGATCAGGGTCAGCAGCCGTGAATGTTCTTCGGTAAAGTAGCCTGGCTCGCGGGCTTCGAGATCGATCACGCCAATCAGTCGATTCTTGACGATCAGAGGGACCGCTAATTCGGAACGCACGTTGGGGATCGCCTCGATATAGCCCGCATCGGGGTCCTTGGTAACGTCCGCAACCAGGATCGCCTGCCGCGTTTGCGCAGCCCGGCCCGTTACTCCCTGGCCCACTCTTACGCGGGTGCGGTCGGCATACTCCCGCGGATAACCGATCTGGAAGCGGAAGCGCAACTCCTGCGTGCGCTCGTTGAGCAGCAGGATCGCGAAAATTTCGTAATCGATGACTTTACGCACCAACTCTGCCACGCGCCGTAGCGTGGTATCGAGGTCGAGCGTGGTGTTGACCACGTCGGCCACTTCCAGCAATAAAGGCTCAACCTTTAGCTGTGGTTCAGGTTTGGTTGTGACGGAATCCACCGTGAATATGATAGCAGCGGGGAAGCTGGCCTCGTTCCGCCTGCGGCTAATGCCGGTTCATAGAGAAGCAATACCGTAGATGCTCCCAAAAGCCCGCGTCCGCGTTGGACACCGTCACACCGGAGAGAGACAATAGCGGCATGTGGTACCTGCGCGGCGGCGAAGCGGCTCCGAACGAATCCAGCGCGGTGTTCTGCGTTCGTTCTTACCGAATGTTTGCGGGGCTGCTCATCACGGCAGTTGTTGGGTTGTCCGTCCCCGGGCGGGCGCAAAACTCCGACTCAAATTCCGCGAATCAGAATCAGTCCTGGACGTCCACCTCGGAAAACCACGACTCGAACATCGGTAGCTCCACGCGCACATCCGAGAGCCACACGAAAAACGGTAACAGCACGGTCGATAAGAAGACCGTGGAAATTCTGCGCTCCGGTTCCTACCAGCCGTACCAGGAGACCGAGCGCGAAACTAGGCAGGTTGATGCCTCTACTACGCGCACCACGGTTCGCACTTATGGTCGTGACAGCAACGGAAACCGCATCCTGATCCAGGTCACCGACGAGGAGAAGCACGATTCCCCTGGAGGAGGATCGAAGGTTACCCGCACCACGTCGGATCCAGACGCGAATGGGCGGCTCGCCATTGTGCAGCGCCAGGTGGAAGACACAGCCAAGGTTGGTGCAAACGCAGAGGTGATCAAAACCACGACCTACCTTCCTGGCGGCAACGGCGGACTTGTCCCAACCATGGAGGTGCAGGAGCGCCGCGAGAAAATCGACGATCACACTACTACCTTCCAGAAATCCACCATGCTCTCCGACGGCAATGGCAATTGGCAGGTCGGCGAGAGCAAGGACGGCACGATTACCGACGATGGCAAGAACCGCGCCTCTGAAGAGCACGTCGCGCGCCAGGATGGCAGCGGGAATTTGAGCGAAGTCTCACGAACGGTCAGCAGGGAATCGCGCGACGCCGCCGGTCAAAGCCAAAGCGTCGTCGAGACGTACTCGAAGGAAGTGCCCGGCGGGTCAGCGGACGGAAGCATGCATCTGGTGCAGCGTGTCACCGCGTCTCGCAATTCCGCAAACGGCAGCCAGACGACGCGCCAGCAGGTGGAACAGGTGAATCCCGGTAACCCGAGTGACGGTCTTCAGGTCACGGTCGGTTCGACGGGCTCAGAGCAGAGTGCGGCGTCAGGAACGAGCGCGACGAATACCGTGGAAACACGCGATGCCGACGGCCGCCTCAGAGTGGTTTCGGTCGACATGACCAAGTCTGACAAGATGCCCGTCCAAGTGCAAATCGCGCCCTCGAGCAAGCCGAAGTAGCCCGTCGGGAAAGCAGATCGGTTTTTTCGGAATGGGCTCCCTCTAGCGGCGTTGCTACTCTCGCGGTACCACGCACACATCGGGCAGGTTCCGATAGCGCTCGGCGTAGTCCAACCCGTAGCCGACCACAAATTCATCGGGGATCTTGAAGCCGACATAGTCCCCTTCGATCGGCATCTTGCGCCGCGAAGGCTTGTCGAGCAGGGCGGCGATCTTGAAGGCCTTCGGCTTGTGCGCGAGAAACAGCTTCTTCAGGAACGTCAGCGTCAGGCCGGTATCGAGAATATCCTCCACGAGGATGACGTTCTTGCCTTCCATCGACTGGTCCACGTCTTTGGTGACGCGCACCTCGCCTGTCGAATCCCATCCATGCTTCAACTCGTGCGTGGGGCTGGGCCGGTTGCCGTAGCTCGAAACGCCGATGAAGTCGAACGTCGCGTCGAGATCCACGTGCCGCGCAAGGTCGCCCAGAAAGACGGCCGCACCTTTGAGAACACCCACCAGGATGACCGACTGGCCGGCGAAATCTTTCGTGATTTGTGCGCCCAGTTCTTTCACCTTTTGGGCGATCTGCTCGCGCGTGATGAGTACTTTCAGTTCTGACACGGCAAAATTTGTAACAGAAATTGTGGCGTTCGACTCAGAAAAATCTCCTACGGGCCGCGTGGCATCGCCAATCGCGTGGGGACAGACGCCCTCGTCTGTCCGGCGGCGCAGCCGTATCGCGCCGCAGCGAATACCCAGAACGCGGGCGCACGTCATGCATGCACACAAAAAATCCCCTACAATCTGTGTTCGCGAACAAACCTAAACGCCATCTCGAGCGACTAATAGCCGAAGACCGACGACCAATCCTATGAACCTCAAAGGCATCAAACTCACCTGGCTTGGACACGCCACCTTCCGTATTCAAACGCCCGGCGGCAAAACCATCCTCATTGACCCGTGGGTCATGAACAATCCCATGACGCCGGAGAAAGAAAAAACCATCCAGCATCTCGACGTGATGCTCTGCACCCACGCGCATGGCGACCATATCGGCGATGCAGTTGAGATCGGCAAGAAACACCAGCCCACCACCGTGGCCATCCCGGAACTCGCCGGCTGGCTCGGTAAAAAGGGCCTCGAGAATCTCATCATGATGAACAAGGGCGGCACCGTGAAAGTCGCCGACATCAAGGTCACCATGGTGCACGCCGACCACTCCTGTGGCATTCAGGACGGCGACCAGATCCTGTACGGCGGTGAGGCCGTGGGCTATGTCATCGAATTCGAAAACGGCGTGAAGATCTATCACGCCGGAGACACCAACGTCTTCGGCGACATGAAGATCATTCACGACCTCTACAACCCGGAGATCGCCATGCTTCCGATCGGCGATCACTTCACAATGTCGCCGCGCGAAGCCGCTTATGCCGCGAAGTTACTGCAGGCGAAAACTATCATCCCAATGCACTTTGCTACGTTTCCGGTTCTCACCGGCCGGCCAAGCGACCTCCACAAGCTGGTTCCGGAATTCGAAGTGTTCGAAATGAAACCGGGTCAGACGGCGTAAGTGTGCTCCCGGATGGAGTGGCGGGCGTCTGCGGTTCGCGAATGTCAATCGCGCAACTCGCTTCAACGCGTTCTACGTCGAATAAGTTGGGTTGTTTTTCTTTTAGAGCAAGTGGGGTTGTATCAGGGCGTGCCTTCAGGCACGCCGTAACTAGTCTCTCTCGGAAAGCGCCTTTAGGCGCTCGTGATGAAGTCCCGCGTTCTCTCGTGGCAATTTTCTGAAACGCAACTAGCCGTAATCGAATCTGCAATCTAGAATCCACTGAGAATTTTTTGGGGGTCAACTTGTCTACCGCACCTGATATAGCCAGCTGGCGTCACCACGGATACGTCACGCAGCCCGACGTCGACAACTACCTCTACGACCTGCTCCCGGCCCGCGACGAGGTGCTGGCCGAAATCGAAGCCGAGGCCACGCACCGCAAAATACCTATCGTCGGGCCCGCCGTTGGCCGCTTCTTCCAACAGCTAGTCATGCTGACCGGCGCCAAGACGGTCTTCGAGATGGGGTCGGCTATTGGGTATTCCACCATCTGGTGGGCGCGCGCCGTGGGCGAAGGCGGCAAAGTGCATTACACGGATAGCGACAAGAAGAACGCCGAGCAGGCCAAACGCTATTTCCAACGCGCCGGTGTCGCCGACCGCATCACGGTTCACATCGGCGACGCGATCGAACTGCTATCCGAGCAGAAGCAGGAATTCGACATCGTCTTCAATGACATCGACAAAGACGAATACCCGCGAGTACTGCGCCTGGTCCCGCCGCGCTTGAAGAAGGGCGGCCTGTTCGTGACCGACAACGTCTTGTGGAGCGCTCGCGTTGTGGAGAAGAACCCGAAAGAGTCGAGCACCAAGGCAATCCAGCAGTTCAATCGCGAACTCTACAAGTCGAAGGATTTTTTTCCGACGATCTTGCCATTGCGCGACGGGGTCGCGGTCGCGATAAAGAAATAGGCGCTCGTTTCGAAACGACGTGGCTCGGGCTCCTTTGCACGGGCCCCGAGCCGACTACCACGCCAGCAACTACCGCGTGACCGCCGCCTCGCGGCTCCCCACGGCAATCGTGATCTTCGGCGGATGTAGCAGCGTGTTATGGATCAGGCAATGATGAACAGCTTCTTCCACACCTGCCCGGTGTACGTCGCTCAGTTCTCCTGAAACTTCTACCTCGATGCGAAAATTGTCGATGCGCGCGGGGTCTTTTACTTTATCTGCCGTCACCCGAACCCTGGTTCCCGCGCTCGCCAGACGATGCTTCCGCAGATATTGCGCCGCATAAAAGCCCGCGCACGATCCCAGCGACGCCAGGAATAATTCGGGCGGGGTCATGCCCTCGTCGTGCCCGAAGTTCTCGGCGGGCTGATCGCAGACGACGACATGCGATCGCGCCCGAATCTCGAACTGCACCGAACCCAAATGTTCCACGGATACTTCCATGAGTTCCTCCAACAAATAGAAAAACTTGTTCAACTTGCGTTAATGAATTGCCTTTATGACCTCGCTTCAGAACCCGCCATCGCCCGATCCAGTCGTTGCCGGAGCAACTCGCGTGCGCGATGCAGGCGCGATTTCATCGCGGCGCCGGAAATCCCTAGCCTTCGAGCCACTTCGCCGCCCGAGAGTTCATCGATGTCGCGCAGCCTATACACCTCGGCATAAAGTTCCGGCAGCTCGCGAATGGCTTCATCCAAAATTTGCTTGGTCTGGCGAGCCGCCATCTTTGCTTCCATCGACGGCTCATCCTGCGAAATCTCCCGTCCCTCTTCTTCAAGCTTGGACAGCTGTAAGAGCGGCATCAGTGCCTCTTTTTGTTTCAGCTGCCAGCACACGCGTTGCGCGATCTTTCCGAGCCACGCGCGGAAGGCAACTACGTCCCGCAATTGGTTAAGATTGCGGTAGGCTTTCAACAGCGCCTCGATCAGCACGTCCTCCGCATCTTCCCGGTTTCCGCACACCCGCACCATTTGGCGGTAGACCGCATCCTTGTGTTGGTTGGCGAGCTTCTCGAAGTTGTCCACGCCTCATTGTTTCAAAGTACTTAGCGGATCGATCGAGCTTCCGGAGCAACTGCATGGTTCCCTTTGACGATTTCTCCCGACTTGGGACAATGCGTTCCCCGATTCCATGGCAGCCGTGCCAACCCAAGCCCCATGGGACAGATATCTGTGAGCCCGGCGAAACTCAGCCCAACGCCGATGAAGCCTGCCAGATAAATCCAGCGGGTGTTCGCCAGAGCAGCCAGCGCCACTCCTAGCACCACGAGCAGCCCGGCTCCCAACCGAACCTGGCGCTCGAGCGACCATCGCGCCTCAACGCTTGCGACCACCGGATAGCCAGCCTGAATCCAGGCCTGCGTCCCGCCCTCGAGCACCACGATCTCCCGTCCGCATGGCGCCAACTGGCTGGCCGCCATCTGTGCGCGCGCGCCGCGCTGGCAAATCAGCACTATTGGCGCGTCTTCGGCGAGATCGCCGACCCGCAGCTCGATCTGTTCCAGCGGGATGTTGATCGCGCCCGGCAGATGGCCCGTGGCATACTCCGAGGCCGAGCGCACGTCGATCCACTGCCCGCGTCCGGAGCCGTTGCCGACTTCCTTTAACTTTTTTGCGCCGATGGTTGCGTTCACCAAAATCCTCCCTGCTTGGAAGGAGCGGTGATTTTCCGAAAAGGATTCAAGCGGGCAGTAGAGAGCGGTGCCAGAACTTCAGGAGATCTGTCTAAGTGCTGAGATCTACAAGGGAAACGAAGAAAGAACTTCCGACCCTTGCCCGGCTCACTTGTAATTGCTCAGACGATCCGCACGCGATGATGAACCGAAACAAAAGCCGAACACCGAAGACCGAACGCCGAACACCGAACACCGAACACCCAAGACCCAAGACCCAAGACCCAAGACCTGACACCTGCCACCTGCCCTTAAATAGACTTCACCGGCACCATCAGCAGATCGTCGATCAGGCCGACTTCCTTCTGCAGAAAGGGTTCGGCCATCTCGACGCCGCCCAGCATGCCGCAGAACCGCGCCATCGCCTCGACGCGCGCACGAATTTCCTTCTGCGCCGGGAACAGATCCTTTCCCGCTTCCTGATCGGAAAACTGTGTCTTGTACGCCATCAAAGACTGGAAGCGAGCCTCGAACTGCTCGGTTATATCGACCACAAACGTCGGCCGCACGTCGTAATACAACGTCGCATAAATGATCTTGAACGGACGGTGAGGCGTAGCGCTGGCGTCTCGCCGGCTGTTCTGAGAGCCTGCCCTGAGCTTGTCGAAGGGGCGTCCCGCCATCAAAGAATCTTCTTCCCTTTCCGCATGGCTGAATGCTGATTGCTGAGTGCTGATGGCCGTGGTGTCAGTGGACGATTGACGCCCGACGTCCAGTTTCGCCAACCCCGCCAGGAAACACGCCTCATATCCCAGGGTCGAAGCCGTGTAGTGATCCGGGTGCCGTCCCTTCCAATACGGCAGAATGACCACCCGCGGCCTCTGCTCGCGCAGAACCCGCGCGACCTTCACTTTGTTCTCGAAAGTGTTCTCGACCCGTCCATCGGGGATATCGAGGGCGCCCCGCCACGACACTTGGAGGATCCGCGCTGCCTCCGCCGCCTCGCGCTCGCGATCTTCCGCCGACCCCCGCGTGCCCATCTCGCCGCGTGTCAGGTCGAGAATCCCGGTGCGATATCCGCGCTGCGCCATTTTGAGCAGAGTTCCGCCGCAGGTCTGCTCCACGTCGTCGCGATGAGCCGCAATGGCCAGAATGTCGAGGGAGGTCATTGGTCGTCTGTTCTCAGTTCTCAGTTGTGAGAAGTTCCCATGTGGGCTGCCCGGTGTTTACGAGATGTTGCAGCGCCGCTCCGAAGAACAAAGCCCGAGCAAACTGCAGCACAGAGCCTAAAGCCCAGAGCCCAGAGCCGAGAGCCTAAAATTCACTCCAGACTCCCCTGCTCGAGCACCACATTCTCGCGAACGATCAGCCGGTGCGCCGCCATTTCCTTCAACGTCGGAAGCACGCGGTTCACGTGCTCATCGGTGTCGACGAAGGTGATGATCACCGGCAGTTTTCCACCTGCGTCCACTAGGTGCGCGGTCTCGACCTTGTGCCGGCCCAGAAATCCAGCTACTGCGTGAAGTGCGGTCGCAGCATACACGCCTTCTTTCCGCAGGTAGTTGAGAACTTCCATATGAAGCGGCCGATGGTGCCACTGATCGGCTTCGTTGAGATAGATCGTGACCTGGACTGCCATGGCGGCGCTCATTCTACAGCACCCTCGCCAGCGCCATGCCGGCCAGCACGCCCACACACGCCAGCAGATTGTTGGAAACGAAATTCGCGGTCAACAACGCCCACTGGCCCTGCTCAAAGAAAGCCATGCTCTCGTACGCGTAGCTCGAGAACGTCGTAAAGCCTCCGCAGAAGCCCACCGCGATCAACAGCCGCCAGCGCGGATCGAGGATGGTCCGCTCGGTTGTCCAAACAAGAAAGAAGCCGAGCACGAAACTGCCCAGCACATTGATGGCAAGCGTGCCGTACGGGAAGACCGGGCCCAACAGGCGAACGGCGTAACGGCTCATACAGTAGCGAAGATTGGCGCCGGCGATGGCGCCCAGGGATATCGCGAGGAAGTCGAGCACGATGGAGTTTCTCCCAGCAAATGTTCTGGTAGGAGTTATCAGCCGTTGCGGGCGGTTATGGCGAACTCCATCGCCTTCCGTAGTTTGTATCACAGGAACGTGGCGGCAGTCATACTTGATTTCGGCACTTTAGTGAGTGGGCGCGGACGGCGGGCTTTAGGCTCTGGGCTCTCGGGGTCCGGACGATTCGAAAAACTTCAATCGGTCGACTTTCAGTCCCGCTACACCCTCCTCCAGCTTCCCAGGCGAGTCTCGCGTTCAGAAACGCACAAGTGAATTGTGAGGCGAAATCTGCACCAGCCCCATCCCACTCTGTTGCGAGAGAGCCCAGAGCCTAAAGCCCAGAGCCCAGAGCCGAGAACCCAGGGCCGAGAACTCTGAGCCCAGAGATATAATCCTCACCGAATCCATGCCCCTGAATCCCGGCACGAAATTCGGTCCTTACGAAATTCAAGCTCCACTCGGCGCAGGTGGCATGGGAGAGGTCTACCGCGCCACCGACACGCGCCTGAACCGCACCGTCGCGATCAAGATTCTTCCCAAGCATCTTTCCGAAAAACCCGAAGCGCGCGAACGCTTCGAGCGCGAAGCCCGGGCGATTTCCCAGCTGAGCCACGCGAACATCTGCCAGCTCTACGACCTGGGCGAGCAGGACGGCATTCACTACATCGTGATGGAGTATCTCGAAGGCGAGACGCTAGCTGCGCGTCTTGCCCGCGGACGCCTGCCGATCGAGCTGGTGCTGCGCTATGGAGCCGAAATCGGGGAAGGCCTCGACTCCGCGCATCGCGCGGGCGTCGTCCATCGCGACCTGAAGCCGGGCAACATCATGATCACGCGGTCTGGAGCGAAGCTGATGGACTTCGGCCTCGCCAAGACCGCGACGCTGGCTTCGCAGCAATCGTCGGGCCTGTCCCTCACCTTGACCTCGCCCAACATCAGCCAGCCCCTCACCACCGAAGGCACCGTGATCGGCACCTTCCAATACATGTCGCCCGAGCAGGTGGAGGGCAGGGAAGCCGACGCGCGCAGCGACATTTTCAGCTTCGGTTCGGTGCTGTACGAAATGACGACGGGCAAGCGCGCCTTTGAAGGCAAGAGCCAGGTGACGGTGGCGTCGGCGATCCTGGAAAAAGAACCCGATCCGGTGACGGTCAGTCAGCCGCTCGCGCCTCCTGCGCTACAGCACGTGATTCAGACAGCGCTCATGAAAGATCCCGAGTCGCGCTGGCAGAGCGCCGCCGATATCTCGCGGCAACTGCGCTGGATGAGCTCTCCCGATTCTTCGGCCAGTGCCGCTCGCATCGCGACCCCGCACCCGCATCGTCAGGAGCGCATCCTCTGGGCGCTGCTGGCGGTCGCACTCGCCGGGCTCTTGCTGTGGTTCGGCTACCTCAATCGTCCGCACCCGCGAGTGGTTCGCGCCTCGATCATGGCTCCCCCGGGCACTGGCTTCGACTTCATGGGAGACTTCTCCGGGCCGCCTGTCGTCTCTCTGGACGGAACCAGGATCGCCTTCGCCGCACATGGAGCCAACGAAAGAAACACGATTTGGATCCGGCGTCTTGACATGACGACCGCCGAAAGACTGGCGGGGACTGAGGGAGCTTACGGGCAATTCTGGTCGCCTGACGGGAAGTGGCTTGGTTTCTTCGCCGACGGCAAATTGAGGAAAGTCTCATCCTCTGGCGGCCCGGTCACCATTCTTGCCGACGCTCCGAACGCCCGCGGGGGCGCATGGAGTCCTAACGATGTGATTGTGTACGCACCCGACTATCGCGACTCCCTCTGGAAAATCAACGCTAGTGGCGGCGACGCCGTCCGGGCGACCCAACTGGACCCAGCGAAGCACAGTACGCACCGCTGGCCGACTTTTCTGCCTGACGGAAAGCATTTTCTCTTCCTCGCCACCAATCACTCTGGTGGACGGCGCGAAGACAACGGCGTCTACATGGGCTCGGTTGACAGCATGGCGAGCAATTTGGTTCTCGTCTCTGACGCCCAAGCGCTCTCCTCGTCCGGATACCTGCTTTATCACCAACAGAATGTGTTGATGGCGCAGAAGTTTGATCCAGCGCGCGGAACACTTTCGGGCGAGGCCATGAGCATTGCCAGCGACGTGCAATACGATGGTGGAACCTTCCGCACAGTTTTTTCGGTCGCTCAAAGCGGTGCCCTAGTGTACGAACCTGGGGCCAATTCGGTTGGCGACAAACTCGCGCTGTGGATGAATCGCGACGGCAAAGTCCTCGGCCCGGTTGCGGAACCTGGCGCTTACAAGGGAGGGGTTCTCTCTCCGGATGGGAAACGGCTGGCGATGGGCATCGGCGAACCGAGAGCGGACATCTGGATCCTCGACCTGCAACATGGTTCGCGCATGCGTCTGACGTTTGACGACGCGCTTCATCAGATGCCCGCATGGTCGGCCGACGGCAAGCGAATCGCGTACGTGTCACAGAAGGGCGCCTTCATCATGGCGGGGACGAGCCTGCACGCGAAGCCCGCGGACGGCAGCGGGCAAGATGAAATGCTGCTCGATTCCAAGGACCTCTCCACAGGTCAGGTCAGTGTCACCTGGCCGCAGTGGACACCGGATAACCGTTACTTGATCTATAAACTCCAGTCGGGACCCTCGGGCGCATCGATTTGGGCATTGCCAAACGCCCCCGGCGCGAAGCCACAGCCCGTGGTAAAACCGGAGTCCCCGATCGGCACGGTGGTTTACCTGCGCATCTCGCCGGATGGCCGCTGGCTTGCCTACAGTTTCAACGACGGCAACCGCGAGGAGATTTATGTCACGTCGTTTCCAAGCGGAGAAGGACGGTGGCAGGTTTCGCGCGCGGGCGGCACATACCCGGTCTGGAGGCATGACGGCAAAGAGATTTTCTATATTTCACTCGACGGCCATTTGAACGCCACTCAAGTGGAACCGCGTGAGAACAGCTTTGACGTGGGAAAAACGGATGTCCTGTTCGAGATGCGATATACCAACCCACTGGGAACGCCGTTCGATGTGGCTCCCGACGGCCGCTTCATGGTGCTCAGCCAGCCCGAAGGTTCCGGGCAGCCTATGGCACTGGTTCTCAACTGGAATGCAGACCTGAAGTAGGGCTGGGCACGGATTGATATCCTGTTTCGCGAGATCGGCGCTATCGAGGTGTGAAAGGCGCTCTTTCTATGAAATTCCGGATACCGCTTGTTTCTCTATAGCTAATAGAAAATATTGCGCCAGGATCGTTTATGGCGCGTTCGGAAGAGTCGTCCCGACCCGAACCACCACTTCGATCTCCAAATCGCACCTGCGGGCTTCTAAACGCAATTAAAGGGCATTCTGCGCGGGTTCGCTCAGGTGATTTTCAATCACTTACGAGGCTCGACGAACTTTCAATAACTTAGCTGCAAGTGAATCAACTTGAGACGGGGCCTGCGGCATCATTAGCGCGGATGGGACATTGCACCCAGAGCCGAGAGCCCAAAGCCCGGCGCTACTTCTTCCGTTCCACCAAATACTGCGCCAGTTCCTTCAAGGTTTCGCCGCGCGCGCCGAACGAATCAAGCTGCGCGAACCCACTGAGCACCAGCGCATCGGCTTTCTTCAGCGATTCGTCAATTCCAAACAAGGCGGGATACGTCGCCTTCTCGGCAGCGGTATCTTTTCCGGCGGTCTTGCCCAGCTGTTCCGATGTCTGGGTGACGTCCAGAACATCGTCAACGATCTGGAACGCCAATCCGATCTGCTGCCCAAACGAACGCAGGCTTGAAATTTGATCTCCGTTGCCGCCGGCATAGAGTCCGCCGCTCACCAGGCTCGCTGTGATCAGCGCTGCGGTTTTCGCGCGGTGAATGTACTCGAGCATTTTCAGGTCAGGCTTGGAGTGCTCCGCTTCGAGATCCACGATCTGTCCGCCGATCATCCCATCGATCGTGCCGGTGCCGTGCGCGATTTCCTCGATGATGCGCACACGCGCCTCGGGGGCGCACTGCAGGCGCGCGAGAACTTCGTAAGCCTGCGTCTGCAAAGCGTCGCCGGCCAGGATCGCGATGGCTTCACCGAAGACCACATGACAGGTCGGCCTTCCGCGTCGCAAGTCGTCATTGTCGAGCGCCGGAAGATCGTCGTGGATCAACGAATACGTGTGCAGCATTTCGAGGGCAGCGCCGAGCTCCTCGATACCTTTGGGAAGGCAGCCTTCAACCATGCGGGCGGCTTCCATGCACAGGATGGGACGGAGGCGCTTGCCACCAGCGAAAACGCTATGCCGCATGGCTTTATGAATGGAAGTCGGGTGCTGCGTTTCGGGTGGGAGAAGGCGCTCCAGCGCGTGATCGGCTGCAAGGCGGCCCTGTTCCAGGGTCTGTTGGAGCATGGAAGTTGAGTATAGGGGAAGCGGCTTTCGGCTGTCAGCTTTCCGCCGTCAGCGCTCGGTGGCGAGCCAAAAGCAAATCGGAGACGCCGCAAAGCGCCTCCGATTTGGAAAGCTTGATGGGAACAGTTGGTTCCCGAAGGATCAGGCGTGAGCGTTTTCGAGCAAGGCATTGCGCTCGGCAGATTGCACGATGCCCTGCGTATCGAAGGCTGGACACATATCGCTGGCGCCGGCATTGAGCGCGGCGGTCCACATCTCTTCGTCGGCTACGCGATGGGTGCACACGATCGACACCCCGGGGAATTCGCGGTGCAGCCGCGTCACCTCGGCGAGACACGATGCTTCGACGTCGACCACGGCGACTTCGGCGCGGTAACGGGCGATCGCAGTGCGCAACTCGGCGGGTGACTTTGCGACGTGCACGGAGTGGTAATGGAGGCTTAAAGTTCCGGCGAGCGCCTGCGACTGGCGCGGGTCACTTTGGAATACAACAATCGATAGGCCTTGCATAGGCCTCCCAGAATCAACCGTTGTTCACGGTGGAGGAGGCTGCGGCGCCGCCCACATCAGCGAAACCGCAGACGATTTAAATATGAGCAACGACGATCGGGGACTGGTTATCGGCCAGTGGCCCGTTCCGTCTGGGGCTCGAACGTTACTGCCTGGAGCTTCCCGTTCTGCTTCAGCAGGATCTCCACTTTGCCCTCGGCTTGTTCCAGTTCCTTGCGGCACGACGCGGAAAGTTGCATCCCCTCCTCGAAGAGGGTGAGGGACTTCTCCAGCGGCGCGTCGCCTTTCTCCAGTTCATGGACAATCTTCTCCAGACGCTGGAGGCACTCTTCAAATTTTGCCAAGGAATCGGGCTCCTGCTCCTATTGTACTGCTCCTGTTCGGAGCAGTTGTCCAGTAAATTCGTTGTAATGAATGGTAAAGATCAACGAGAGAACGCTTACAGCAAAATGCAAACGATTACGTCCAAGCGATCGACATGCCATAACGATTTGGCGAATTGCTCTGACGAAAATTGTCGCCGGGATTCAACAAGGCAGCGCAGTCATTGTTGTGAGGTGGTCGTTTTGACGTCGTCCGATTGGTCGGCGAACACGGTTGCCAAAATTCGTTTCGAGTTCTTTTCCGTGTCGCCGTCGCCATTGTGCCGTCAACAGCGCCGTCGTGCGCTTTTGTTGCCGCCGCCACCGAAGAAGCAAGCGAGACCGAACAGGTAGCCGAAGTTGTACCAGGCTCCGTTGTTGTGGATCTCATAGATGTTCAGGTTGCTCTTGAACAACGACGCCACAAACACGAACGGCGCAATAAATCCTTGCCAGAGTCCAAACCAGAAGCCCGCGACTCCGTGATCGTTGGCCGTTCCCTTGGATGCATTCGCGCCCGGAGCACACGCCACGAGGATGCCGAGTAGCAGAAGAATAAGTATGAACACGATTCGAGAGGTTCTCATCGCGATTCCTCCCCAACGTCTATATACGAGCGGCAGGGAGAAAAGTCTCAGAGATTCATGAAGCAGCGGGGTTGGGCCCTCGATTGGCAAACCTTGGGAATGCAGCGACGAGAGTCGATGCCCCGTAAGCCAGCGTCAGGTGCAGGATAGATTTTCGGTTTAGTCGGTGCGCGCCAAGAAGATGATCAGTTCGATCGCCGTGTCGCAGGCTCAGGGCGCGCCATTATCGGCGAATTTGAGGCGAGACGTTCGTCAGCATTGGAAGGGAACGAGATGCCCCAGAAGTTGCCGGCGTTGTCCTGCTGCTCGACAAACTCAATCCCGTACGTAGAGATACCGTGCGTCGCAGTCAGCTGTGAGACGATGCGCGCCGAAATCTGAACATTGCGTTGATTTCGCACCAGCACGACGGAGCCAACGACAAGGTCGCGGCTGATTTTAATGGCCGCTCCGCACTTGTTCAGATTGATGGCCTTCGCGGGCATCGTAAAGGCACACTTCAGCCGATCTTCGCCGGATATTGCCACGGTCGCGTGCAGAAATATTCGGTTACTGCGGCGCCTTGCGACCTGACTTCGGGTAGCGCTTGCGACGGGGGTTAAAGGATATGCAGCGTGGGGAGTGAGCTGTTTCCGGTTCATGATCCGAGGACATTAGACCCAACGCGTGGGTGCTGCAATGTACCTCGGTCACCTGCAATGATTACTACCGAAGTCGTTGATTTTTATAACAATCGACATCGGTTGGGCCAAGTTCCGGCGGTATTTCAGAGGGTGCAGAGGGAAGCGCTGCGTGAACCGCTCACCCCGGTGAAAGTTGAACGGGTTCGGGTGCCGTCCGAGCCCGAGGCCGCGTAATGCCGGTTTCGTGATCGGTTGACGGAGCAAGGCAGAATCAAGCCCAGGTTAGCGTCCAAAGGACGGACGCGAACCTGGGGCACCGCGCACGCAAACACAGGTGCCTTCGTGCTTTTGTTCGCAAGAATGTGGACCAGAGGGTTAAGGCGAGCGCGCTGTCACTTTCGTTGACTCTCACGGCGGCTCACCCTAAGATTTCGGCCCAGTGATCGGCCAGACCATCTCGCACTACCGCATCGTCGAAAGGATCGGTGGGGGCGGCATGGGCGTCGTCTACAAAGCCGAGGACCTTATCCTAGGCCGCTTTGTCGCGCTGAAATTCCTTCCTGAAGATGTCGCGCACGACCCACAAGCGCTGGCCCGCTTCCGGCGCGAAGCCAAGGCGACCTCGGCGCTGAACCATCCCAACATCTGCACCATTCACGAGATCGATGAGCAGAGCGGCCGCGCGTTCATCGTGATGGAATTTCTGGACGGGGTGACACTGCGCCATCGGATCGCGCACCAACCGCTGGAGTTGGATCTGCTGCTGTCGCTGGCGATCGAGATCGCCGACGCGCTCGAAGCGGCGCACAGCGCCGGCATCGTGCACCGCGACATCAAGCCGGCCAACATTTTCGTTACTTCGCGCGGGCATGCGAAGGTTCTCGACTTTGGACTGGCCAAGGTTGCGCGTTCGGCCAGTTCGCCCCACCAGATGGCCGAGGCGGAAACGATCTCGATGCCCGAGGATGATCCGAATCTCACGAGCCCGGGCGCCACGGTGGGGACGATAGCGTATATGTCTCCGGAGCAGGCGCGGGCCAGAGATCTCGATAGCCGCACGGACCTGTTCTCGTTCGGCGCGGTGCTCTACGAGATGGCGACCGGACGCCAGCCGTTTTTCGGCGAGAGCGCCGCGCTGATCTACGACGCCATCCTCAACCGCGAACCGGCCCCGCCTGAGACGCTGAATCCGGAGATGCCGGCGCGGCTGGGAGAAATCATCGCAAAAGCGCTGGAGAAGGATCGCGACCTGCGCTACCAGCACGCGGCCGAGATCCGCACCGACCTGCAGCGGCTGCGGCGGGACTCGGAGAGCGGACGCATCCCGCCGAGTTCGGGTCGTGTGGCTGCGGCCGCTGCAACTCGCGGGCCGCGGTCGAAGGTTGTTCCGATTGTTCTCGGAATGGCCGCCCTCGTCGTGATCGGCGCGGTCGGAATTTACTTGCGATTCCGTCCGTCCAAGGCCCTGACGGATAAAGACACGATCGTCCTCGCGGATTTCAACAACCGGACCGGAGACGTGGTGTTCGATGGCACGCTCCGGCAAGGACTCTCGGCACAACTGGAACAGTCGCCGTTCCTGAGTCTGGTCTCCGACCAGCGGATCGCAAAGACTCTGACCCTGATGAGCCAGCCCAAGCAAGCCAAACTCACGCCCGAACTCGCGCGCGAGGTCTGCCAGCGCACGGCGAGCGCCGCCACGATCGAAGGATCGATCTCTAACCTAGGCAGTCAATACGTGCTGGGTCTAAAGGCAGTGAATTGCCGCACCGACGATCTGCTCGCACAGGAACAGGTAACCGCCAAGGGGAAAGAGCAGGTCCTGGCCGCACTGGGCGACGCGGCTGCCAAGCTGCGCGGCAGGCTGGGCGAGTCGCTGGCCTCCCTGCAGAAATATGCTGCGCCCCAGGACAGCGTGACTACACCGTCCCTGGAGGCGCTGCAAGCGTACACGCTCGGCAATCGCACAATTAACGTGGTGAACGACTACGCCGCCGGCATCCCGCTCTTCCAGAGAGCTATCTCGCTCGACCCGAACTTCGCGATGGCGTACCTGCGCCTGGCCCAGAGTTATCAGCCGCTGAGCGAGTTGGACCTGTGTGCCGAAAACACGCGCAAGGCCTACGAACTACGCGATCGGACGAGCGACAGTGAAAAACTCGCGATCTCGTCGTTTTACGAGATGGTAGTCACGGGAAACCTTGAGGCCGCGCGCAACTCCTCTCAGCTTTGGACGCAGACCTATCCCCGCGATGATGAGCCGCAGGACTATCTTTGGCTCATTTACGCTTCAATGGGCGATTACCCGCGAGCGAATGCCGCAGCCCTGCAAGCACTGAAGTTGAATCCGGACAGCGGCAATAACTACGTGAATCTCACGTACAGCTACCAGTGGATTGACCAACTCGATCAGGCGAAGGCCAACGCGCAAGAGTCGCGTGCGCATAATCTCGATTCGCCCTGGCTGCCGCTGGTTCTTTACAACGTGTATTTCCTCTCTCACGACACCGATGGCATGAAGCGCGAGAGCGCGGGCGCGATGGGGAAACCGGGTGTGGAGGATCAGATTCTCTTTCTGGAGTCGGAAACAGCGGTTTACAACGGCAAGCTGGGACAGAGCCGCGAGTTGCAACGGAGCGCCGCCGATGCCGCGCGGAGAGTCGAAGAGAAAGAAACGGCGTCAGAGTACCTGGGCCACGCTTCCGTGCGTGAGGCGCTGGTGGGCAAGATGGACTGGGCAAGACAGGAAGCCAGGTCGGCGATGACGCTGACTAGCAGCAAGCAGGGCAATGCCTATTCTGCAATCGCTCTGGCGCTGGCCGGAGACGCCGCGCAAGCCGCGCGCATGTCCGCCGAACTTCAGAAGAGATTTCCGGCCGACACGATTGTGCTGTCCGATTACATGCCGATGATCCGGGCGGCAACGCTGCTTCACAAAGGCGAAGGGGCCGCTGCGGTCGATGCGCTGTCGGTGGCCGAACCCTACGAACTCGGGCACACCAACACCACCTTCACGTTCGCGCTCTATCCCGTTTATCTGCGGGGCATGGCTTATCTGGCGGCGAAGCAGGGCGAGCGCGCCGCCACTGAGTTCCAGAGGATCCTCGACCATCGTGGAGCGGTGGGGAACGAACCGATTGGCGCCCTCGCGCATCTTGGGCTGGGGCGGGCCTACGCGTTGTCCGGCGACCGTGTGAAGGCCAAGGCCGCGTACCACGAGTTTCTCGATCTGTGGAAGAACGCGGATCCCGATACGCCCATCCTGAAAGAAGCGAAGGCAGAGAACGCGCGGTTGCAGTAGTGGGGAAGTTTCAAGTTTCGAGTTTCCAGTTCCTAGATGCCGTGGCCCCGATCGACGGCGGCTGGAATATCTCGTTCCAGGTCAGCCTTCAAAGAACGGACGCGAGCCTCGGGCACGAGGTTTTTCCGAGACTGATCGCGCTCGAGGTTACGCCGTCGCGCTTGCGCCCGAACTGCCGCCGAGTGCCTCGAGTACATCCACCGCTGCGGCATACTTGCCGTTGGGTGCGCTGATCTGTGCGCCCTGTACCAGGCCGCGAACCGCAATCAGCATTTCGCGCGCGATGGCCACGCCTTCCTGGCGCGCAGCTTCCGGCGTGGCGGCCTTCGCCATGCGCTCGACGATCGCATCGGGCACCGAGACACGCAACTCGTTCTTCATGAACTCGGCATTGCGCACGCTTACCAGCGGCCAGATACCCGCGACGACTGGAATGCGGTGATGCTCGACCCGTTTGAGAAAATTTTCCAGCAGCGCGAGATCGAAGACCGGCTGCGTGACCGCATACTCGGCACCGGCTTCCACCTTGTATTCAAAGCGGCGAATTTCCTCGTCGATGTTGGGGAGGCCCGGATTCGCGCCCACGCCAATCACGAAACCGGTTCCTGAGCCGATCGCGTTGCTGCCGATGTCAAGGCCGCGGTTCAGGTTGTGCACAATGTTCACCAGGCCGATGGCATCGACGTCGAACACAGCGGTCGCGTCGGGATAGTTGCCCATCTTCGGCGGGTCGCCCGTGATACAGATGAGGTTGCGGATCCCCGTTGCCGCCGCGCCCAGCAGGTCGGACTGAATTCCGAGCACGTTTCGATCACGGCAGGTGTAGTGCAGGATCGTCTCAATCCCCACGTCACGTTGGATGATCACCGACAGTGCCTGGTTTGAGATGCGCGCCGACGCGCGCGGACTGTCAGGAATATTGATCGCGTCCACCCCCACCGACTTCAGGAAGCGCGCGCCCTCGACTTCCTTGCGGATGTCGATTCCTTTGGGCGGAACGATCTCGACCATGGTGACGAACTCACCGTGGGCGAGCTTGCGGCCCAGTTGGGAGCGCTTGTCCATGGTTTCGACCGGCGTCGCCGAGAGAGACGGATGGGGAACCGTGACCTGTGCGCGCGCGGTTTTGGCCTCACCGGCGCGAAGCGCGGACTTCATCACGTGAATGTGATCAGGCGTGGTTCCGCAGCACCCGCCGACCAGGCGCACTCCGGTAGCAACAAATTTGCGCGCGTAACTTGCCATGTACTCCGGCGAACAGAGATAAATGTTCCGGCCTTCCACCGAACGGGGCATTCCGGCGTTGGGTTGCGCGGCGAGGGGCAAGGTCGTGACGGCGCGCACGCGCTCAATCGCATCGAGCATCGCGACCGGACCGATGCTGCAGTTGACGCCCACGACGTCGGCACCCCAATCGGCAAGCTTGGCGGCGAAGGTTTCGGGATCAGAGCCGTCGAGGCAGTTAGCGTCCTCGTCAACCGTTACTGACGCGATAATAGGCAGCTTCGGATTCACCTCGCGCGCGGCCAGCATCGCCTGCTGAAGTTCTTTGAGATAGCCGAAGGTTTCCAGAATGAGAAGGTTGACGCCGCCCTCGTTCAACGCGGCGATCTGCTCACGAAACGCGGCGCGCGCTTCGTCGAACGATGTTTTGCCCAGAGGTTCAATCTGAATGCCCAGCGGGCCAACCGAACCTGCGACATAGACATCGAAGCTCTTGGCAGCTTCACGGGCCAGATGGGCTCCGGCGAGGTTGATGTCGCGAACCTTGTCGGCCAGGCTATGCCGGCCCAACCGGAAGCTGTTTGCCCCAAAAGTATTTGTTTCAATAATTTCTGCACCGGCGTGCAAGTAATCCTGATGCACGGTGCGGATCAGGTCGGGCTGCGACAGGTTGAGTTCGTCGTAGGACCGGTTGATAAAGATGCCTTTTGAGTACAACAGCGTTCCCATTGCGCCGTCGCACAAAATGGGAGACTTGCTGAGCCGGGAGAGAAAGTCCGAGGGCATAACTGCTTTCGAGAATACAAGATGACTGCGGGTTTTGCCTATGCGAGCGCTTGTGCGGCATGTGCGCGCGGGGATTCGAGTTTGGAGGTAACAGAGCTCGGGGAGAGCGCCGAACCGGCTCTGTTATAATCCGGGGTTTTGCACACAAATCTTTATTCATCATGCTCTTGGGAGTTTCACGTTTGAAGAGAGCCGTTGCCGCTTTGTCGGTCGTTTTTCTGGTTGGTTTCACGCTGAGTTCCTGCGGAAAGAGTTCCGCTCCATCGGGAGGGGGCACCGGGCTCAAGTTCCGCGCGTTCATTTCGCAGGATGTCAGCAACTCGACGGGAACGGCCGCCGCCGGGATCCTTATCGCGGATGCGAATCGGGATTTGCTGGCCGGAAGAATTGGGGCGGGAACTGGTTGCGGAGCAAGCATCCTGGGTGGTTCCCTATTTCTTCCCACGACTTTGATTGAGTCGAACAATCGTGCGACGACCCTGGCGATCAGTCTCGACAACACGCAGCTGCAGGTGATCAGCAATTCGACGGAAGCGGCTACCGGTTGCGTGGACCTGTCACCTGCCTACACGCAGAGCGCGGTGATTTCTGCCGATGGGAGCACGGCGTATGCCGCCTCGCCGACGGTGGCGATTCCCGGCGGATCTCCGGGCGCCGTGGTCGGCATCAGTCTGGGAACAAGCGTCCAGATCACGACCAAGGTTCCGGTGCCGGGAGCGCAGTTCATGGTGCAGAGCGGCGACGGCAGCCGCTTTCTCGTGTTCAGCAACAACAAAGACCTGCTCGACACAGTCACGATTGTTTCGCCGTTCAACGTGATTCCGGGGCTGCAAAACGCGTTGTGTCCGACCGCATCACCGCCGCCCACGCCTCCACAGCAGCCCGTTTGTCAATTCGTTACCGGGTTCGATCATCCGATTTACGGATTCTTCAGCAGCGACAATACCCAGGCCTGGGTTCTGAATTGCGGCCCGCAGTGCGGAGGCACGCAAGCGAGCGTGCAACTGCTTGATCTGGTGCATGGAACGGCGGGGACTGCCGTGCCTCTGGGTGCAGCCGAGACGGCATTCATGGTGAATCAGACCTTGTATGTCACCGGTACGCCGCCGGCGCCGGACAATTCCTGCACCGGCGTTACAACGGCCGCGACCTCGTGCGGACGCCTGTACGTCGTTGACCTGCCTTCGATGACGCTGACCAATACGCTGGTGATCGCCGACGGCTATCACACGCAGATGAATATTCAGAACGGGCAGCTGTTCATCGGCTCCAAGAATTGCACGGAAATCGTCCCGCCGCCCCTGCCCGCGACCGGCGAACAACGTGGTTGCCTGACGATCGTGAACACAGTGCCCACGACGCTGGTGCAGGGCAACGTCATCTTCCCGTCTGCCAATGGCGACGTCACCGGCATCGCCCCCATCACTAACCGGACAATTATGTACGTGGTCCAGAAAGGGGCTCTCAACATTTACGACACGACCACGGACAAAATCTTTCCGCTGACTTCGATCACGATTATTGGGAACGCGGTGGATGTGAAGCTGGCAGACTTTTAAAGGCGGGTCGTAGGTCTTGGGCCTTAGGTCTTAGGTCCCAGCCGCCGTTCTTGAAACGTGGGGTTCCATCTCTATTTACCTTCGATAAGTTCAGATCTGGTTCTGAATCTGGTGATCAGTCCATTCAGCATCCGCCGACCTCGGCAGAGCGCCGTTCCAGATCCGCAATTTGTATTTCATGCAGATAACCAAGTCTGCCCGCAAGTGTAATCTGTGTCTGTAGCTCCAGCAACGAACCGCGAGCGTTGAATAAGAACTGAACCAGCTCTCCTCTCGTGTAACGTCCCTTGCCTTCCGAAATGTTGCTCGGAACGGAGATGGAAGCCCGTCGCATCTGTGAAGTGAGTCCGAATAACTCGTCGCGGGGGAAGGCCTGGGTGCATCGGTAGACTTCGACTACCAAATCCATCGACTTTTGCCAGACCACTAACTGCCGATAACCCGCCTCAGAATTGTTTGCCATCGCTATCGCAGCATAGTGCGTTCGAGTTGAGGGTTCGTGACAGTTGTCACATCGCGGAGGGTCGATTCTCGAATTGAGCATGGAGATTCCGTGGCACCGTGGTCGACGCAAAGGCGCAGGGTCCAGGAGACCCAAGACCTAAGACCCAAGACCCAAGACCTAAGGCCTAAGGCCTAAGGCCTCAAAATCAACTCATGCTGTTTCGCCGCGGCGATGGCCTGCTTCGAGAAGGGAAGCAAGAACGTCGTGCCTTCATACCATGCCTGCCACTGGTCCATGTAGTAGGGGCTGAGAAAGTTGCCGCCCTGACCGGTGACGGTGTTAAGCGTGGATTGATCGAGGTTGGAGAGATCGGCGGTGTAGCGCTCGGAAGGGCCGAAGGCGCGGTGCACCTGCTTCACTGTGAAGCTGCCGCCGGATTGATCGTGGAGGCCGGGGCCCGTCCAGCGTCCCACAAGGGGGAGGCGGCTCAATACGGGATGATCGATTTCGATCGGCGCGAATTGTCCCCAGCGCCATTGCGCCAGATCCTTCGGAGCTTCCGGCGAATTGACCGCGGCATCGACTGCCGCTGCCAGTAACGCGTCGTAGTCGGCGTACTGCGGAGGCAGCCAGCGCTTGGGCTGCTTGGTCAGGATGTTTTCCAACCAAACCGACGACATGAACCAGTGATAGTCCTTCCAACTCAACCCAACGGATTTTTCCGTAAGGGTCACGTCGTTCGGTTTGCCGGAACTCTCTTTTGGCGCGGGGCCGAGTTTTGGTTCCAGCAGCAAGCGCCGCAGTTCGGCTTGCGCGCGGTTCGCGATCGTGGCAGCGGCCGAATCGATCGTCAGACGTCCATCCCAGTCGCGCATCAGGTCGCGCGCCTGCTGTGTACGCGGGGAAAGCTTTTTCGTCTGGTCGAGCGCATACACGAAGCGTTCCGCGCAGAAGCGGTCGAAAGCCGAGTAGACGTCGGTCTGGAGCGACAACATGTCGGCCGCGGAAAACTTCTTGCCCGATTCAAGCACGCGGTAAATTCGCTCGGTGCGCCAAGGCGCGTCCCACTCCGTGCTCACGCTATACGGATATTTGTTTGGAGTGATGCGGCCGTTCGCCGTGGCGAGGATTCCTTCGGGCGGGTCGTACACGCCGGGCAGCTTGTCGAATGGGACGTAGCCGGTCCACTCGTGATCGTCATCGGCGCCGCTGACGGGCAAGCTGCCGTCACCCGACTTGCGGATGGGCACGTGCGCACTCGCGTGGTATCCGATGTGACCGTCCACGTCGACGTAGACCGCATTCTGGGCGGGCGAGTCCCAGGTTTCGAGCGCTTTCAGAAACTCATCCCAGTTCTGCGAGGAATCGACGTCGAAGAACGGATTGTGCAAAGAGTCGTAGAGCGTCCACTTCAAAGCAATTTTGCGAGTCTCGCCGGGAATGAGGTCGGTGATGATTGGCCCGTGCCGCGTAACGACGACGTCGAGCCGCACATCAGGCTGACCCTTCACGTGGATGACTTCCTCGCGATGCTCAGGATCACGCCATTCGGGGATGGGCTTTTTTGCTGAGCCGCCCGGAGCTTCATATTGTCCATTGTCATTGAACTGTTCGATGAACAAGTCCTCGACCGTCGGACCGACGTTGGTAAATCCCCAGGCAATGCGCTGATTGTGGCCCACGATGACAAACGGCAATCCCGGTAGCGTGACGCCGATGACGTCGTAGTTGTCACAGTGGAGGTGCGCCTCATACCAGAGGTTCGGCATCTGGTGGTTGAGGTGCATATCGTTCGAGAGCATCGGTTTGCCCGTTACGGTGTGCTCGCCGGAAACCACCCAGTTGTTCGAGCCAGGGATGAGTTCCGGGCGGGCGGGGATCTGACTCCCGAACGTCGGCATGGCGCCCTGACGAGCGATGTTGCTGTCGGAGCCGGAGTCCATGTCGTCGTCATCGTCATCGTCGTCGTTTTGCGGCTTCAGCTCCTCGACGCGATGGGTCTTCGCCGATGGCGCACGGTCGTGCCACGATGTATTTACGTAAAGGTCGGCCGTGAGTTCGGGGCCGAGCCTGGCGAGAATCTTCTCCCTCTCGAGGGCGCTGACGTAGGTTCCGTGGTTGAGATCCTGGATTAGCCGCGCGCCAATCACCAAGGAATCTTCCGCGACCCACCGGCGCGGCTTGTACCCCATGAGACGGAATTCGATCGGGAGGCGGTCGCGACGCGAATCGATAAACGCGTTTACGCCGCGCGTGTAGGCTTCGAAGTACGACCGGTCGCGGGCGGAAAGTGCCGCAACCGCCTTCCCCGCCGCAGCCCTCAGACCCAGAATGCGCTGTTCGCGGTCGAGTTTGAGGAGCGCCGGCCCGGCGATCTCGGCCATGTCTCCGGCAGCAAAGCGCCGCATAACATCCATCTGCCAGAGCCGGTCCTGCGCGGTCACGTAGCCTTGCGCGAAGAAAAGGTCCTCGAGCGACGCCGCCTCGACGGTCGGAACCCCGTGCGCATCGCGAACCACATGCACTGGCGCGGATAGCCCCGCAAGGGTGATCGTGCCGTCGAGTTGCGGGAGGGCCGAGCGGGCGACGGAATAGAAGTAGGCGGCAGCGCCGGCCAGAATCAGGACGATGGCGAGCGCCAGCCCTGAGACGAGCCGCGGCCAAAGCCGTCGGCGTACCGCCGGTGCAAGAGCTAGATTGTCGGCGGGCGTGGTGACCATCGGGGAATCTTGATTGTAGGGGGAAATGCGGGGTGCTGTCAGCTTTCGTCGAGAATTGGAAAGGCCAACGGGCGAAAACACTCGCGGCTGACGGACGAGGAGCCTTAGGCTCGTTGGCGCTCGAAAAGGGCAAGCTCCTTCAGTTCATGGCTCTCACCGAAGTTGAATTTCATTTTCAAGATGCGAATGGTATCCTGAGGCAGTCGAACTGTGCCTATTGAGGGCCGGCTTGCGGGAGTCAACCATCCGAAAGCGGTCTTTCCGAGTGTCTGCCGATTCCGCCCATGCTGCAAAAACGTATCGATGATCAGCCCTCCATTTCGCCTGAGATGGTGCGCGAGGCACAGGGCATTCTCCACCAGCACTTGAAAAGTGTTGGCCTGAAGCAGACCGCGCAGCGCGACACGATTCTGCGGGCCTTTCTGGAGACACGCGAGCATCTTTCCACCGACGAACTGCACCGGCTGGTGCAGAAAAAAGATCCGAAGATCGGTTACACGACGGTATACCGGACGCTGAAACTGCTGGCCGAGTGCGGGCTGGCGAGCGAGGTCGCCTTCCACGACGGGATCGCGCGCTATGAGCACCAATACAATCGGCGCAGCCACCATCACATGGTGTGCACCGGTTGCGGCAGCTCAGTGGAATTTTTCTCGAATGAAGTGAAGAAGCTCGAGCAGGAGATCGGCCACAAGTACCACTATGTGACCACGCGCCACAGCTTTCAGATCTACGGAGTCTGCGAGGACTGCCGCAAGAAGAATGGTTCGCCGCGAATCGTCTAGGACACCCTCATGTCAATCTCGTGTGGATATTGCGGAACGGAGATGCCGGACATCTCGGAGTTTTGTCCGCGTTGCGGGCGGCCGGTGCGCGAAGGCACGTCCTTTGCTCCCGACCCGGAGGAGTTGGTGGAAGCGGAGCGCACCGAAGAGGTGGAAGAGCAGAAGCGGCGCGATCTTCCGCCGGTCGAGCCCAGCGACCGCTACGTTGGGGCGCTCGCCTACCTGACGTTTATCCCCGCGTTGGTCTTTATTTTCTTGAAGCAATTTCAGCAGCGAAAGTTTGTGCGCTTCCACGCGTTTCAGAGCGTGTTGTTCTGGGGTGTGGTGATTGTGATGTTGGGGTTGGGTTTCTTCACTGCATCTTTCGGGTGGCTCATGATGTGGCTGGTCATCGGAGCGCTGGTCCTGTTGGCATTGTTCTTCACATGGGCCGTTCTGTCGATTAAGGCATTGCAAGGCGAATATTTCGAACTGCCGTGGCTTGGTGCATTGGCTGAGCAGCAAGCGGATTTATAGAACAAGCCCGCCCACTGGTAACTCGACGTCTGCCGATGCAGTGTTATCCTAATCAAACCCTCCCAAGATCCTTGAGGTCGTAATTTTTCATGCCCGATCCCAACACACCCGAAACTCCAACAGTTGCTGAGACAACCGAATCCTTTCAAGATGTTTTGAAGGAATACGAGCGTGGCCAGCGGAAGCCGCAAGCCGGCAGTGGCGGCCGCGAAGGCACGGTGATCGCCGTCACCAGCGACTCAATCGTACTTGACATTGGATTCAAGACTGAAGGCATTTTGTCACTTTCGGCGGAGCTGAATGCGCAGACCGTGAAGCCTGGGGACAAGCTTCTGGTCACGGTGAAAGGGCGCGATCCTGAAGGCTATTACGAGCTGGTGCGCGGAAAGATCGATCGTCCTACGGATTGGCCTGCGCTCGAGAAAGCATTCAACGAGAAGGCGACCATCATGGGCACGGTGACCGGCGTGGTGAAGGGCGGGTTGAGCGTCGACGTAGGCGTTCGTGCCTTCATGCCGGCATCCCGCAGTGGTGCTCGCGATGCGGCAGAAATGGAGAAATTGGTCGGAGAGGAAATCCGTTGCCGCATCACCAAGATCGATGCGACCGAGGAAGATGTGGTTGTGGATCGCCGCATCATCGCAGAAGAAGAAGAGCGCAGCGCGAAAGAACGCCGCTACTCCGAGCTGAAAGAAGGAGACACAGTGCGCGGCGCGGTGCGCAGCCTGGCCGATTACGGCGCGTTCGTCGACCTGGGCGGAATCGACGGGCTATTGCACGTCAGCGACATCTCCTGGACACGGATCAACAAGCCCTCCGACGTGCTGGCTGAGGGCCAGGAACTCGAAGTGCGCGTCCTCAAGATCGACCCAGATAAGCGCCGGATTTCGCTTGGCATGAAGCAGCTTCAGCCGCATCCGTGGGACTCGGTCGCCGCCAAATACAAAGTCGGCGAGCGCGTGCGAGGCGTGGTGACGCGGCTCATGGACTTCGGAGCATTCGTCGAGATCGAGCCCGGCATCGAAGGCCTCATTCACATCTCGGAAATGTCGTGGGGCAAGAAGGTCAAGTGGACCAGCGATGTGGTGAAGCCGGGTGAGAACGTGGAGGCCGTAATCCTGGGCATCAATGCTGGAGAACGGCGCATCTCGCTCGGACTGAAACAAGCGCTGGGCGATCCCTGGCGCGATGTTGAGAAGAACCTGCCGCTGGGTGCGGTAGTCGAAGGCCCGGTTGCGAGCATGACCAAGTTCGGTGCGTTCGTGCAGGTAGCCGAGGGTGTCGAGGGAATGATTCACATCAGCGAGATCAGCGCCGAAAAGCGAATCAATCACCCGTCCGACGTGTTGCGACTTGGGCAAGTGGTCAAAGCGCAGGTTCTCGCCATCGATACTGAAAAGCGCCAGCTTCGGCTCAGCATCAAGCAGTTGGTGCCTAGCGATCTGGACGAGTATGTCGCGGAACACAAGGAAGGCGATGTGGTTTCCGGACGCGTCGTGAAAGTATCCGGCGGGAGCGCGCGCGTGGAGCTGGGCGAAGGCATTCAGGCTGGCTGCGATCTGACCAAGGCAGCGCAAACTTCGGTGAGTGCGGAGGGCGCGACGGGGACGGCTTCAGGAAAAGCTGACCTATCCTCGCTCGGCTCGATGCTGCAGGCGCGCTGGAAGAGCGGCGGGCCGGTGGTCAGCAGTAAGGCCGAAGAAGTGCGCGCGGGCGAGATTCGCAAATTCCGCATCGCAAAGCTGGATGCGGCTGCGAAGAAGATCGAGTTGGAGTTGGCGTAGGAGGCCGACCTGGCGGCCCCATCGACTAGTTCACACGCAACAGCATCCCGCTTCCGCTGCGGATGATGAAGTCCTTCGGCGAAGTTAACCGAATGTTGCCCGACGGTTCTGTTCTTCCCGAGTGCGCAATTAGAACATCGGGATATCCATAGATTCCGCAGGCATCGGACGAGAACACCCATAGCGCCTGTTGGCGATGCTTGTCGGAGATTTCGCCACGACATCCGGCATGCACGTTTGCAGAGACTGGGACCAACACCCCGTCTGCGAGGGCTGTGCCGACGATGTCCGTTCCACGGGCAACCGGGCCGCCGTCTCCGTAAGCCACTTCTCCGCCGACAAGGTTGCGCGTGATCCAGTTTGACGGTGTTCCGCGGTCCGGACCGGTGGTGGGAGTCTGCGCGCCCTCGACATCCATCAGGGAAGCCAGCGCCCGCAGGTTCGCGTGGATAGGGACGTCGGAGTGGGCGAACCTTACGTGATCGAATTCAAATGCGATCTCGGCAGCCTGCCCCTTGGTTGCGGGTTGAACAGTGAGCACACGTCCGACGACCTTCGAACCGGCATGGATCTTGGTCCCACCTGCGAGCGGAACGTCCTGCATGATGCGCGCCGTGACAATTTTGCCGGCGGCGCTCTTGCGAGAATTCAGCGAGGAGTTGAGCCCCACAGGAAGCACGGTGCCCGCTGGGATCGCGGTTTGCCCCAAGGCAAGCGAGGTTGAGAGAAGGAAAGCGGCTGCCACGAACCTCATACCATCCTCCCGCGTGGATGCGGCACGCTTGCTTACAATCCTACTCTCGGCGGTTCACTCCTGAATGATTCTCCTAAAATCCTGGCGGACGCTCGTCCACAACACTGAACGCACTTTCAAGCGCGAGCCCCGCGCTTCCCAACGTTCCTTCCTCAAAGAGCTTGCCGATCAAGGTGACACCATGAGGCACGCGCCGAGGCGGCGAAAAAGTCGGTAACGGGTGATCGGGATCGGGTGCCCAGTCGCTTCGCGCCTTGGAGATCTGCACAAATCCTGCCCGGAGCGTGAGTGAGGGATGTCCGGTGAAATTGGTAATGGTGAGCATTTCGTCGCGAAGGGAAGGAACCAACAACAAATCGACCTCAGAAAAGATGCGCGCCATTTCCTGGGCAACCTTGCGGCGCATGCGGTCCGCCTGGACGAAATCCACCGCTGACAGGAATCGTGACATCCGAAAGATGTTCGGCCACGCGTCGGGCACCTGAGCTTTCAGTTCGCGCAATCCACCGCTCAAAGTGAGTTCTTCGAAAGAGGCCGCGCTCTCAGCAAACAGAATTGTCCCTAAACATCCGTACGGCCAGTCGGGAATCGAAACTTCCACTGGAACCATTCCGATCTTCTTTGCAGTCTCAAGAGCAGCGCGATCGACGTTGGTTGCCGAGTCCATCCAGTGCGGGAAATATCCAACGCGCAGACCCTTGACGCTCATTTCCGCGTCGTAGTCGAGATGGCTAGGGACGCTGGCGACATCGCCGGCGTCGGGTCCGGAAATCGCTTGTAGCACAAGCAGCGTGTCTTCTACATGCCGGGCCATCGGTCCAAGTTTGTCGAGCGACCAGCACAGCGTCATTGCTCCCGTGCGCGGCACACGTCCGTAGGTCGGTCGCAGACCCGTGATTCCGCAGCGCATGCTTGGACTCACGATACTGCCGCCGGTCTCGCTGCCGATCGCGAATCCAACCAGTCCGGCCGCGACCGCCGCTCCCGGCCCGGCGCTTGATCCGGAAGCTCCTTCTTCCAGCAACCATGGATTCATCGTTTGCCCGCCGAACCATATGTCGTTGAGCGCGAGGGCGCCCAGGCTCAGCTTGGCCACCAGCACGGCGCCGGCTTCGTTCAGGCGATCGACAACGGCAGCGTTTTTCTCAGGCACGCGATTGCGATAAGGCTCTGCACCATAGGTGGTCGGGATGCCCGCAGTGTCCACAAGATCCTTCGCTCCCCACGGAATGCCATGCAACGGTCCGCGATATTTGCCGGCAGTGATTTCCTGGTCGGCTTTCTTCGCCTGCGCGAGCGCCGAATCGCGCGTCAGGGTGATTACGCAGCGCAGCTGTGGATCAAAGTGTTCCAGCCGCTTCAAATAAATCTGCATGAGGCGCTCGGACGTGAGCTTCCGCGTTTCGATCCAGCGCGAGAGTTTTGTGACAGGAGAGAACGCAATATCCTCTTCGCGAGAGGGGAGCGGCCCGGGATCGGCCTTGCTGCGGATAAATCGATGTTGCGCAGGTTGCGTCTTAAGCCCCGGCAGCGCCGGATTCCAAACAGTCGCTGGCGCCAGGTTCGATTCCAGCGCCAACTTCTTTGGTCCCGTGCGGCGCTCATACAACGACGCCATCGTGCGCCGCCAACTGGCCGCAGCCTGCGCGCGTTCGGCGTTGGTCAGCCCGAATTGCACCAGCTTCTCCGCCTGTGCGAATGTTTCCTCGGAAACCTCCGGTCCGACCGGCGGACTTGTTCCGAAAGCTGAGGGTGCGCCCGGCGGCAGATCGCTCGGGTTCTGTGCCCAACCACGGTAGATGGCAGCCGCGCCCAGTACTCCAAGTGACGACGCGGTCAGAAACTGCCTGCGCGATTTCGACATGAATCCTCCCAAACGCAATTAGACGCACTGCGAGCAGTTGCGTTACTGAACTCGCAAGGCGTCAGAAGTTTCAATTTGCTACGAAGCCGCAGAAGCGTGCAGCCGCTTGACAGAACTCTCCGCGGACGTAATCCTATACGCTTTTCGCTTGCCCGACTCTGTGCGCGGTTTGCCGGCGAGTCGATGATTTTTTGGGGGAAGGGAATCCGCTTGAAAGTTCGGGTCTTCTATCATGATAAGTGTTTCGACGGCGCCTCTTCTGCGGCGCTGTTTTCGCGCTTCTACCGGGAGCGTATTCGCAACGACGTGGACTTCCAGTTCACCGGGCTGTTGCACCGCGCCGGGGCGCTCTTCGACGAACGCCAATTCGATGGCGACGAGAACGCGATCGTCGACTTCAAATATTCCAGTTCGCCAAAGATCACCTGGTGGTTCGATCATCACGAGAGCGCTTTTTTGACTCCAGAGGACGCGGCGCATTTCGAACAGGACCAGGGGAACCGCAAGTTCTATGATCCGGACTTCAAGTCCTGTACGAGTTTTATCGCAATGGTGGCCGAGCAGCGCTTCGGTTTTAATGCCAAGCCTGTGGCCGACCTAGTGCATTGGACCGACATTATCGACGGCGCAATGTACGAAGACGCAAAAACGGCGGTCGAGATGAAAGCGCCCGCGATGAAGCTGACCATGGTGATCGAGTCGGCGCCCGATTCAAATTTCGTTCCGCAGCTGATTCCGCTGCTCGCCAACAAGTCGCTGGCCGAGATTCTGGAGGAGCCGTTCGTCGCACCGCTTTTGCCGCCTTTGCTAAAACGTCACGAGCTGTCGATCGGAATCCTTCGCGAACGTACCGAGTGCAAGGACGCCACGATTTTCTTTGACATTATGGACCACGAGCTAGAGGGCTATAACAAGTTCGTTCCGTATTATTTACATCCGGAGAGTATCTATAGCGTTGGTTTAAGTAAGAGCAGCTTCCGGGTGAAGGTCTCGGTGGGCTCGAATCCTTGGGCGCCGAGTGAGCCCACCGTGAATCTTGCCAAGGTATGCGAACGTTATGGAGGCGGCGGGCATGCTCGCGTCGGTGCGATCTCATTCGACGTGACCAAAAGCGAAGAAGCGCGCCGTGCTGCCTTCGAGATCGTTGCGGAGCTGCGGGCGAGCGTAAGGCAGCAGGGAACTTAGCCTTTCAGGACGCGGACACATTTCGCTCATGGTCCTTCGTTCAGGGACCCGATGTTCAGTGGACCGGGCAAAATGCGAAAAGGCGCCTTTCGATCATTTCCCCTCTTGCAATTGTCCAGACATCTCGCGCCTTCATGACCACGCAACCAAGCCACGGTGACGAACGTGTCGTGCTCCACGCAGAGAATCTCGGTCGCAGCGTTCCGGCTAAAATTCTGATCGCTGATGCGAATTTCGAACTTTACGGGGCCGAAACGCTGGCCATTGTTGGGCCGAGTGGTTCCGGCAAAACGTCGCTGCTTCGCTTGCTCAACCGTCTCGATGAACCAACCAACGGGACGGTCTATCTTGATGGCTCCGATTATCGCCAGATCGCTCCGCGCGACTTGCGCCGACGCGTCGGAATGGTGATGCAACGCCCGTATCTCTTTCCGGGAACTGTGGCCGACAACCTGCGCTTTGGACCGAAGCAGCGCGGGGAGGTCCTCAGCGACGCCCGCATCGAAGAACTTCTGGCAGCAGTCGGACTTGCGGGATACGCTTCGCGCGACATTGCCAACCTTTCTGGAGGTGAGGGCCAGAGAGTCTCCTTCGCGCGAACCTTGGCGAACTCTCCGGAAGTGTTGTTGCTCGACGAGCCGACCTCGGCCCTCGACGAGGATTCCAAGGGCGACGTCGAAAAGATCATTTTGCAGATCCGGCAGGAGCAGGGGATTCCCTGTGTTCTGGTAACGCACGACGCCGCTCAGGCCATGCGCCTGGCCCAACGCGCCCTGGTGCTGGAAGCCGGGCGAATCGTGCGTGCGGGAAACATTCAGGAGGTGCTCCGTGCTTAAGAGCCTGCTCTCCAATCAGCTTCAACTCGGCCTCGCACAAGCGGCCGTCGCTGCGCTGGCGGCGCTCGTCGTCGTGTTGCTTGCGCGCAAGCGCGGTATTTACCTGGTCAGCGAACTGGCCATCGCGATGATTCGCGGCTTGGTTCAGATCGTCGCCGTCGGCTCGATCCTCCTGCTGCTTCTCCGCGGGCCCAGCTGGACGAGCGGATTTCTTCTGATCGCCATGATCGTCGCGGCGGGCGCCACCTCGGCGCGGCGAGCGAAAGGCATGCCGCAAGCCTTCCAGGTTTCCACTTGGGCCATCGCCTGCGGCGCCGGGTCCATTATCGCCTTGATGGTGTTGCTCGGCGTTATCGATACGCCGATCACCGCTCTGGTTCCCGTGGGAAGTATGTTGATCGCGAATGCCATGAACACGAACGGCCTCGCGCTTAATCGTTTTCGCGCCGATGTGCTGGCGCATGTCGGCGAGATCGAAGCAGCCCTTGCGCTCGGCGCTGACGGCAAAAGCAGCGTCGCTCCATATGTCCAGGGCGCGTTCGAAGCGAGCCTTATTCCAGCGATCGACTCGCTGCGTTCGCTGGGGATTGTCTGGATTCCCGGCCTGATGGCCGGAATGCTGCTTTCTGGAGCGAGGCCGGTCTATGCAGCCATTTACCAGTTCGTGGTGCTGGCGATCATCTTTGCAGCCTCAGGCCTGACCTCGCTGGTGAGCACTCTGCTGATGCGCACGCGCGTGATGTCTCCCGCAGAACAATTGATCCTGCGGCCCGGGCAGCGGGCCGCAGGATCGTGATGTACATGTGAAAATCGCCGCTCAAACGGACCTCGAAGCAACGTCTACGCGCTTTTGTTCTCCGCCTGGCGGATTCCAGCTTTCTCCAGCACTTTCTTCGAGAGCGACGAAAAGAAGCTGAGCGACTGCCCCCTCGGGCTCGCCGCAGCGACATTCACCGCTTCCGCCGTAGCCACGAAAGCGTCGCGATATTGGCTTGTACTGTACTGCGCAACGTTGGCCATCGGAATCCCGAGCGATCGGCCCTGCACCCAGGCGTCGGGAGCAGCGCCCAGGAATACGAACGTCCAGACACCTTCTTTCTCTTTCTGTTCAATGAGCGACTTCACGGCGTCGTGCGTCCACTCGCGGGAAGAATTCTCCTCGCCGTCGGTCATGATGACAGTGATGACCTTGTCGACCTGCGGCCGGTCCCCTTCCAGTTTGCGCACGGTGATCCCGATCGCGTCGTTCAGCGCCGTGTTCCCGCCGGGGACGTAGAGTTCCTTGTTGAGCTTTCGCACCGAGGCCAGCGGAATCGCGACGTCGCGATAGGCGACCATCGTGTCGAACAGGGTGAGTGAAAACAGATACTCAACTTTGTCTTCCTTGGCGAGACCATCGAGGTAGGCATTGAAGCCTTCGATCACATCGTTCAGTTTGCTCGCCATGGAGCCTGACTTATCCAGAATTACGTTTACGAGCACGCGTTGCTTTTGGCTTGGGGGGTTCTGTTGCATGAGATGCTTCCTCTCTGGCGGCGGCTGCTGACGGAACGTATCGCGTTTCCACTTTTTGGGTGAACCCGAACGTCGCCGAAACAGAATCGCTCGGTGCCTTGCGACCGTTGTACATGTCGCTGAGGTACTGCTTGGAGATGCCCAGTTCGGCGGCGAATGCCGTGTTGGTCTTTTCTCCCTGGATCTTCTTCATCAAGTCCAGGAGTTCCTCGACAGTCAGTGCCTTGTACGCCATATCAGCGTACACAGTACGCCGAGTCGGCGTACTTGTCAAATCGGTCGCGATGGCTCTGCTGCGCCGCTTGTGACAGCAATCACGCCCGGACTGCGGCTTCCATCACTGAGGTGCCGTACCGCGATCAATAGCATGGCGCGAGGAGATCGATCAAAATGGCTGGAGTTAACGGTATATTTGTCGCGATGTTGGCGGGAATGGCCCTGATTTTCTCGTCGGCTGGATTCGAATACGGTGGGACGAGTAGACAAGACACAGATTTTCCCGAGGTCTCGTTTTTCTCTCGCCGTGGCCAGAGCAGCCGGGTATCATCGGAGGAGGGAACTTGGGGGACAGCCTGCGCCGGTTTGCTCACCAATCTGATCCACACACGCGGCAGCTTCGTGCTCTTCGCGCGGTCGCGTCAGTGGAGTTTTTCAAAGGACTCGTCGTTCTCCTTGCCGGCTTCGGCGTCTTAAGGCTGATCCATCGCGATGTCTGGGATGTTGCTGAAAACTTTCTGGAATGGCTGCACATCAGTCCAGACGCGCACTATGCGCAGGTCTTCCTGAATCTCGCCGACCAGGTAACCGACACCAAGCTCTGGTTCGTTGCTATTGGCGCGTTGGCGTACTCCAGCTTGCGTTTCGCGGAAGCTTACGGCCTGTGGACGGAGCGCGCCTGGGCCGAGTGGCTCGCCCTGGTTTCCGGGGCGATTTATTTGCCGTTTGAGATTGTCGAATTGGCGCGCCGTCCCGATTGGATCCACCTCATCATCTTCCTGGTGAACTTGGCGGTCGTTTTGTACATGGCCTACCTCCGCATGCAGGCTCGTACCCGTATAGTCAGCTCATACGGCGCCGCCGATTGATCGTTTGCACTGCTCGTTCGCGCTGAGAGGTCTTTTCACGCTAGCCGCTACGCCTACGATTCGGCCTGTAGCGCCTCCGTCAATCCCTTCTGGATGCGGCGCTGGTGCTCCGCACTGAGCTTTTCGCCATTCGACGTGAGGTAGAAGACGTCGATCGCCATCTGGCCTTCGGTATCAATCAGCGCGATCTCGATATTGCATTGCTCCTGCGACAGGCAGGAACTGATGCGATGCAGTAAGCCCGGCCGGTCCTGTGCAATCACCTGTGCCAGCGTGCTGCGCGACGAGCAGCTGTCGTCAAATTCGACCTTCGTGTCGATCTTCACCTTGGGAGCTCCCAGCCTCTCGGCCCGCAGGCGCTCGCGAAGCATCTTTTCCAGGTCCGTGTCGCCAACCAGAACACCGATCAGGCTGCGCTTAAAGCGCTCCCACTCTTGCATGTTGAGTTCGAGCGTGCGGAAGCGGTCCGTGAAATAGAACGTATCGACCACCACTCCCGCCTGGTTGGAGAACGCGTTCGCTTTGACAATGTTCATGCCCCACGCTGCCAGCACGCCCGTCACGGTTGCGAACAGCGAAGGCCGGTCGTGCATGACCAGCGTCAACTCAAACCAGTGGCGGCCGCGCTCGAGCAACAACTGAATCGGGTCCCCGCCCAGACGGCCAGCCATTTCGACGTGCGCCAGAACGTCAGTGGCCGAGTATGTCGTGAGATAGCGTTTCGGCAATCCTTCCAAGAAATTCTTGAGCTTTTTTCCCGCGGTCGGAACGAGTGTCCGAATGTGTGCCAGGTGCTGATCTTCCTGGTCGGCGTGCAGGCGCTCATCCACACTGTGGTTGAGGTAGTTGAAGGCTGCGATGTAGAGCTGAAAAACGTTCTCGGCCTTCCAGGGAGTGAGTGCATCCGGATTCACGGCCTTGATGTCGGCGTATGTGAGCAGCGTGAGCATCTTCAACCGCTCGGGATTTTCCATGCGCTCGGCGAACACGCGGATCGTTTCCGGATCGAAGATGTCGCGGCGCAGCGTTGCAGAAATCTCCAAGTGATTCGCGATAAGAAACAGAACCGATTCCCGCTCTGTCGGATCCAGGTCAAGGCGCTCCATGCAACTGCGCGCCACATCGAGACTCGCGTCCACGTGATTCGTGCCCGACATACCCTTGCCGACATCGTGGAGCAGAAGGGAAAGATAGAGTAATTCGGGGCGCTCCAATTCGCCAAGGATTTCCGCGTATCGCCGGTCCCACTCGGATTGCGATTGCTTCAGCCGGTGCAGGCTTTCAATGGCCACGAACGAGTGTTCGTCGACGGTGAAGCGATGATAAAAGTCCCGCACGACGAGCGCGTCAATCGCTTTGATTTCTGGCAATAGGAGCGTCAGAAGCTTGAGAGCGTGCATGGCCCGCAGTGCGTCTGCAGCATTCGGTTGTGCCAGGATTTCGCCGAGGTAAAGCCAAAGCTCCGCGCCCCGCGGAGGGGTTGCCGCCAGCGAAGGCAGCACCTGCTCGATGCGGTATTCCGTGGTTGTGCTCAGGCGCAGGCCGTGCATCGCCATGAAATGGAAGAGCCGCAGCAGCATCTCGGGATCGTGCAGGGCGTTGGGCTGCTGCAGAAAAATCAATCCGTCCACGACCGAGAAGTCCGCATTCGAAAGCCGCGATCGCCAGTGCTGAAACTGGCGGTAAAGGGACGACCAAGCCGCCGGAATTTCTTCGAGCAGCTGCGTGCACACGCGATGCACCGCCCGCGCCTGGCCGAAGTAAATGCGCATCCAACTCGCGGCATCGGTGACGTCTGCGTCCGGCGTGCCGATCTTGCGAGCGGCTGCCTCGTCTTGCGACTCCCAGAGCAGAAGATTGTCGTCGCGGCCCTGGCGAAAGTGGAGAAAGCAGCGGACCGCCATCAGGAAATCGAGGGCGGAATCGAATTGCTTGCGCGTGGAAAGCGGAAACAAGCTTTTGGGATCCGGCCAGTCGCGCAGCTTGTCCATTGCGGAGATCAGCGACAGCCAGCAGGCAACGTTGTAATCCCGCAGGCCACCCGGTCCATCCTTGACGTTGGGTTCCAGGTGGAAAACGGTGTTTCCGTATTTGGCGTGGCGGGAACGCGTGACCTCGGCCAGGCTCTGCACCAGCGATTGCGCTTCGCGCATCACCAGCTTCGGAATCACCTTGTCGTGGAGACGATCGAACAACGCGCGGTCTCCGGCCAGGTAACGGCAATCCAAAAGGGAAATGGTGAATTCGACGTTAGCCGCGTCGAAGCGGTCGCACTCAGACAGGACACGCGTGGCCGGGCTCAGCTTCAGGTGCAGGTCCCACATCTCCTGTGAAAAGCGCCGGATGGGATCCTTACAGGAGCTCTCCGTGTCTCCGCCCGCGTGCAGAAAAAGGATATCGACATCGGAGTGGGGAAAGAGCCAGCCGCGCCCGAATCCGCCGAGAGCGACAAGCGTGAATCCCGCCGGCCCATTTTCGTCGCGAGAGATGATTTCACGCCAGAGGCGCAGCGCAATGGTTTCCACCAGGCGGGTGCGTTCGCCCACCGCCAACGTGCCGTCGCCGCTGACGGCGAATTGTCGTTGGATCCGGGCAGACTCTCCGGTATAGAGATCCCGCAGTTCGCCGCTCAGGGAGGCTGTCGTCATACCGGGTCCGTTCAACTCGTAATTCCGGCTGTGTAAGGACGAATCCGGGATCATGATCCGCCGGTGCACTTCAACCGCCAAAGCTTAGAGCGCGCCCTCGCCGCGCTCGTCGTTGCGAATTCGGATGGCTTCATCCACTTTCGACAGGAAAATCTTGCCGTCGCCGATCTTGCCGGTGCGGGCCGCGGTGACGATCGCCTGCACGGCCTTCTCCACGATCGCGTCTGGAAGCACAAGCTCGAGCTTAATCTTGGGGATGAGATCGACGGTATATTCGCGGCCGCGATAAAACTCCGTGTGTCCCTTCTGGCGGCCATGACCGCGCACTTCAAACACTGTCATGCCCTCGACGCCGCTTTCGTGGAGGGCGTCTTTGACTGCTTCCAGCTTCGAGGTCTGGATAATTGCTTCGACTTTTGTCATTGGTTTGTCCGAAACTTCAAATATTCAGCGGCGCCCAAGCGAATTTGCATGCCACAGGCCTCGGCTGTACTCAAGCCGTTACCTCCCAGGAATATCCCTCTTCGCCGTGCTGGGTCAGGTCAAGACCCTGGATCTCTTCGTCTTCCGGCACACGCAATCCGACGACAACGTCCACGACCTTGAGAATGACCAACGTACCCACGATCGCAATCACCCATCCGATCACAACGCCCACGCACTGATTGAGTAATTGATGAGCATTGCCTTCGAACAGGCCCGACGCCAGAGCGTTCCCTTGCGCGTCCTTGAAAATCGGGTTGATGCTCGAAACGGCGAACACTCCAGTCAGCAGGGCGCCGAGCGTGCCGCCAGCACCGTGTACGCCGAAGGCGTCGAGGCTGTCGTCGTAGCCGAAACGCGCTTTCACCTTCGCGACCATCCAGAAACAAAATGCTCCCGCGACGAACCCGATGACGATGGCCGACATCGGACCAACGAAACCTGCCGCCGGCGTTATGGCGACGAGTCCGGCGACTGCACCCGAGATCGCTCCCAGAACGCTCGGTTTGCCGTTGCGAACCCATTCGGCAGCGCTCCAGCCAATGGCGGCGGCAGCGGCTGCGAAATGTGTCGCGACAAAGGCGCTCGTGGCCAGACTGCCGGCCGACAGCGCGCTGCCAGCGTTAAACCCGAACCATCCTACCCACAGGAGACAGGCGCCGATGAAGCCGAGCACAACGCTATGCGGAGTTATGTTTTCCTTTGGATAGCCGACCCTCTTCCCGAGATATAGCGCGCAAACCAGGGCCGACACTCCCGATGTAACGTGAACGACAGTGCCGCCGGCAAAGTCCAGGCACGGGAATCGTCCTCCGAGCGATGCATTGAGCAGGCCGCCTTTGCCCCAAACCATATGCGCCATCGGGTCGTAGACAAGGAATGACCACAGGACCATGAACAGCAGCATCGCGCTGAACTTCATGCGCTCGGCGAATGCGCCCGCAATGAGTCCCGGCGTGATGATGGCAAACATCAACTGATAGACCATGAAGGTCTGCGCTGGAATCGTGCCGGCGTAGTCCGGATCGGGAGCCGCCTCCACTCCGCGCAGGAAGAGGTTGTGGAATCCCCCAACGAAGCTTGTTCCTAGCCCAAACGCCAGGCTGTAGCTCACCAGCCCCCAGAGCACCGTGACGACCGCCATCATGGCAAAGCTCTGCATCATGGTCGCGAGCACGTTCTTCTTGCGGACGAGCCCGCCATAAAACAGAGCCAGGCCGGGTCCCGTCATCATCAGGACCAGAGCCGCACTGGTTAGCATCCAGGCGTTATCGGCAGAACTCTTGGCTTCGGCAACGTGCTGCTCAAGTTTCGTGAGCCGGGTTTCGACCGACGCGTTGGCCCCGGCGGCCGACGGAGTGCCTGTTTGCTGGGCTGGCAGCTGAGCACTGAAGAAAATCAAAACCACGACGACCCCGAGTAGCGCCCGTTTTGCCATTGAAACCCGTTCAACTCCGGTGGGGAAATGTGACTGCCCAATCTAACCGGATGACGCCAGAGCCCGGAAATCGAAACTATTTATCGTGGCCATCAGGAATTGTTATGAGTAGGGCACAGGAACGCCGGCGTTAAAGCGGAATCATCATGCTTTTTCAGCCCGTCGAGGTCTCTGTTCGAGCTCGTCGCCACAAACCGGCCCATTTCCGTCGATCTCTTCGATCGAAAAAAGTGAGCCCGAATCACGGAAATAACGAAATATCTAGTTGACAGGAAAGGAAATAAACGTGCATAGTTATTCAGGTGACTGAATAAATATTCATGAGCAAGGCGGCCAGACAAAAGGCGATTCTCGAACTGCTTCATCGCGGTCCAGTCGAGAGCCAGGAGGAACTCCAAGGCTTCCTCGCCAAGCGCGGATTCGAAGCCGGGCAGGCGACCCTTTCCCGGGATATCCGCGAACTGGGGCTAGTGAAAACGCCCGACGGGTACGCGGCCAGCAGAGGTACGACCATCGTTGAGCCGGTCCTCCCGTCTGTGTCGCGGTTGGTTCGGGAATTTGTCGTTGACGTCCGCCTGGCACAGAACCTGATCGTTCTCAAGACGAGCGTGGGCAGCGCCCAGCCCGTAGCGGCCGCCGTGGACGCCGAAGACTGGCCTGAGGTCGTGGGGACCTTGGCCGGTGACGACACCATTCTGGTGATTTCCCCGGACAATCGCACCGCGCAACAACTGGTGCGCCGGATCCAGGGGATGCTGGCGTAATGACGTCGAAGGTGAAAACGGCTGTTCTGGGCGTAACCGGTTACGCCGGTTTTGAATTAACGCGCATCCTTCTGCGCCACCCCAGGTTGCAGAAACCCTTGTTGCTGCGAAGGGAAGAAGGCGGGAAGACGCAGGATCTCGCCGAGACTTTTCCCGCGCTCAGCGGCAACGGCGGCTATCCGCTGGAACCTTTCTCCATCGAGCGGCTGAAGAAGGCAGGAGTGAGCCTTTTGTTTTTGGCGACGCCGCACGAACTTTCGCGCAGCCTCGTGCCGCACATCGTGAGGGAGGGCATTCGGGTCATCGATCTGAGCGGCGCCTGGAGACTGCGTGAAGGCGAGCATCGGGCTGTCTATGGGTTCGAAGATCACGATCCGGCTGCGGCCGATGAAATCATGAAGCAGGCAGTCTACGGCTTGTCGGAGCTTCACCCGAACGAAGTCGCCACTGCGTCCGTTGTCGCTAATCCCGGTTGTTACGCGACCTCGGTCATCCTCGGCCTCGCGCCGCTTGCGAAGGCAGGACTCATCGATCGTAGCAAAGGCGTGATCTCGGACTCGAAGTCGGGTGTCTCAGGCGCGGGCAAGGAAGCTACATCCCGCACGCATTTTGTTTCAGTTGCCGACAACTTGTCGGCGTACGGCGTCTTCAAGCATCGGCATTTCGGGGAAATGCTGGAGCAACTGGGACTGTCATCGGAGGAGCTGATCTTCACGCCGCACTTGCTGCCGATTCCGCGCGGAATTCTGTCGACGATTTACGTCCACCTCGCGCGCGCAATCACGGCCGCCGAGGTGGAGTCGTGTTATCGAAGCTTTTATGCAGGCCGTCACTGGGTACGCGTCTTCGCGCCACCCAAGCTGCCCGAGATCCAGTACTCGCTGTACTCGAACTACTGCGACATCGGCTTTTGTCTCGCCGATGACGGCCGGCGCCTGGTGATCGTCTCCTGCGTCGACAATCTTTTGAAGGGTGCCGCTGGACAGGCGGTTCAGAACATGAACGTGATGTACGGCTGGAATGAAGCGGAGGGACTGAATTGAAAGTCGTCGTGAAAATTGGCGGTGCGGCGTTGGACGACGAGTCGGTGCTGCGCAAATGTGCGCATGCGATCGTTGCCCTTGCGGGAGATGGCCACTCCATCGCCGTGGTTCACGGCGGCGGCGGCGCTCTCACTCGAACCATGCAGAAGCTCGGCAAGACCAGCGAATTCATCAACGGTCTGCGCGTGACTGACGCAGAGACGCGCGATATGGCGCTCATGGTCCTCGCGGGCATGATCAACAAGAAACTTGTGGCCTCGATTGGAGCGGCTGGGAAGGCCGCGGTGGGTCTGTGCGGCGGCGACGGCACCAGCTTCCGCGCGCGCAAAAAGCCCGCCTCGGATGGTCACGATCTTGGCTATGTCGGCGAAATCTGCGCGGTCGAGCCGCGCTGGATCGAAGCGATCTGGGCGCAGGATGGAATCCCCGTGATCTCCAGCCTCGCCGTCGGTGCGACCGGCGAGTACTACAACGTGAATGCCGATCAGATGGCCGCCGCCTGCGCGATCGCGTGTCAGGCAAGTGCATTAATTTTTCTCACCGACGTCGCCGGCGTAAAAGGACCCGACGGAACTGTAATTCGTTGGCTCAATCTTAATCAGGTGGCAACGCTCGTGGAGAGCTCGGTCATCCAAGGTGGAATGCTTCCGAAGCTGGAAGCTTGCAAGCAAGCGCTCCGCAAAGGTGTCGGCAGAGTGCGGATTCTACCTGCCTCGGAAGCGGATGAATTACCCGAGTTTTATTTTTCGAAGCTGCAGCATGGCACGGAAGTTTGCGTGGCGTGAAATCTGCGAATCAAATTTGAAATCTACGAATCAAATTCGAGTTTGCGAATCAGTCGCGCTCGAACGCGAGTCCAAGGAAAGAGGAGAGCAACGAAGGATGAGAAGTCACGCCGCAGAAAGAACATCGATCACGCCGGTTCCGGGCATTGGCAAGCCCGTCATGCGGGATCTGGTTTCCACCCGCGATCTCAGCACGTCCGAGGTACGGTCAATCCTCGATTTGGCGGCCGTCGTCAAGGCACGTCCCGCGGATTTCCGTAAGACGCTCGACGGCAAGCAACTGGTGATGTTCTTCGAGAAGCCCTCACTGCGCACTCGGCTCACCTTTGAAGCCGGCATGGCGAGCCTGGGCGGCAACGCATTCTTCATGGATCAGACAGGCGGCCGCATCGATGCGCGTGAGAGCCTGCACGACATCGCGCACAACGTTTCTCGCTGGGTCGATGTCATCGTGCTGCGTACCTTCGCGCATTCGACCGTCGAAGATATGGCGATGCACGCATCGATTCCGGTGATCAACGCGCTCAGCGACCTGGAGCATCCGTGTCAGGCCCTCGCCGACTATTCGGTGCTGCAGGAGCGGTTCGGCAATCTGAGGAACATTACGCTGGCCTATGTCGGGGACGGCAATAACGTCGCGCACTCGCTCCTTCTCACCGGAGCGCTGCTCGGCTCGAATGTTCGCGTGGCGACCCCGAAGGGCTACGAACCAAACGCTGACATCCTCAGTACGGCGCAGGAAATTGCGCTCGGTACGGGTGCGACGCTCGAAATCCTGAACGATCCTCACGAGGCGGTTGCGGGCGCCGACGCCGTCTACACCGATGCCTGGGCCAGCATGGGCCAGGAGCACGAGGCCGAAGCCCGCCGCGTGATCTTCCAGCCCTATCAGGTGAACGAAAAGTTGATGGCAGAAGCGGCGTCTCATGCCATATTCATGCATTGCCTGCCCGCGCATCGCGGGGAGGAAGTCACGAACGCGGTCATGGACTCACCCCAGTCGGTGATCTTCGACCAGGCCGAAGGCCGGCTGCACGTACAGAAAGCGATCTTAATGTTATTACTCTGGGGCGGCGCCAGCCGTTTCCCTGTGAGGAGTGCTCATGCCTAAGAAAGTCGTTCTTGCTTATTCCGGCGGACTCGATACCTCCATCATCATTCCGTGGTTGAAGGAACACTACGACTACGACGTGATCGCCATGGTCGGCGACGTGGGTCAGGGCGACGACATTGAAGCCGTCGTCAAGAAGGCCTACAACACCGGTGCCAGCAAGGTCATCGTCGAAGACCTCCGCGAAGAATTTCTGACCGGTTATGTATTTCCTGCGCTCAAGGCGGGGGCTGTGTACGAGCACAAGTACCTGCTTGGGACTTCGCTGGCTCGTCCCGTGATTGCCAAACACCAGGTGGAAGTCGCATTGCGTGAAGGCGCGACAGCCGTCGCGCATGGCTGCACGGGCAAGGGCAATGACCAGGTGCGCTTCGAACTGACTTACCAGGCGCTGGCTCCAGAATTGAAAGTTATCGCTCCCTGGCGCGAATGGACTTTGAAGTCGCGCGAGGACTGCCTCGACTACGCCGAAGCTCACGGCATACCCGTTGCGCAGAGCCGCGAGAAGATTCACAGCCGCGACCGCAATCTCTGGCACATCAGCCACGAGGGCGGGGAACTCGAGGACGCCGGCAACGCCCCCTTGCCGAGCACCTGGCAGCTGACCAAGTCTCCGCAGGAAGCTCCTGATCGCGAAGAGGAAGTCGAGATCGGCTTCGAAAACGGTGTACCGGTTTCGGTCAACGGATTGCCGATGGATCCCGTCTCGCTCGTCGAACTGCTTAACGAGATCGGCGGCCGCAATGCCATCGGCCGGATTGATCTGGTGGAGAACCGCTTCGTCGGCATCAAGTCGCGGGGCTGCTACGAGACGCCCGGTGGCACCCTGCTGCTCACAGCGCATCGCGAGCTCGAAGCACTCTGCCTTGATCGCGACCTGCTGCACTACAAGCAACACGTCGGACTGAAGTACGCCGAACTTGTCTACTTCGGCCTCTGGTTCACGCCGCTGCGCGAAGCCCTCGACGCCTTCGTCGAAAGCACGCAGAAGAACATCACGGGTTCGGTTGGGCTCTCGCTCTATAAGGGGAATATCGCCATCACCAGCCGCAAATCGGAGCACTCGCTTTACCGCACCGACCTGTCGTCGTTCACCATGGGCGACAGCTACGACCAGAAAGACGCGGAAGGTTTCATCCGGATTCTCGGCCTGCCCTCGCGCTCGCGCGCGCAGCTTCGTCAGGAGGTGACGAAGTGAAGATGTGGTCGGGCCGATTCCGGCAACCCCTCGATCCCGCGTTTGAACGGTGGCAAAGGTCTTTTCCTTTTGACCAGATTCTGCTCCCATTCGAACTCGAGGCGAGCCGTGCGCACGCGCGGGCACTCGAGCATGCGGGCATCTTGTCGTCGGAAGAGACTGCCGATATCGTTCGCGGTCTCGAACAGATCGGTGAGAAAGCCAAGGCCGATCCGTCTTTTCTGAAGGACGACGAAGCCGAAGATGTTCATCACTTCGTCGAGAAGCAGTTGGTTGCGCTCATCGGCGAGACGGGATACAAGCTCCACAGCGGCCGCAGCCGCAACGAGCAAATCGCGACGGATCTGCGCCTGTACGTGCGCGGCGCTGTCGATCAGTTGCATTTGCTGCTCGCGGACTGGATGCAAGCCCTCCTGTCCCGCGCCGAGAAATCGGGCGACGCCGCTATGCCCGCCTACACACATCTACAGCGGGCTGAGCCAGTGCTGGTCGCGCACTGGCTGCTGGCATACGTGGAGATGTTTCTGCGCGATTCTGACCGGCTGGCCGATTGCCGCCGCCGTCTGAATGTCTGTCCTCTGGGATCGGGTGCGGTGGCAGGTGCAACCGTTCCACTCGATCGCGTCGCCATTGCGACCGATCTTCAGTTCGACGCCCCAACAGCGAACAGTCTCGATGCCACGAGCGACCGGGACTTCGTCCTCGAGTTCGTGCAGGTGCTCTCTCTTCTGGCCCTGCACCTTAGCCGCTGGGCCGAAGAAATGATCCTATTCTCGACACAAGAGTACGGATTTGTCTCGCTTCCCGAAGCATTTTCTACGGGTAGCAGTGCCATGCCGCAGAAGAAGAATCCCGACTTGCTGGAACTCGTCCGCGGAAAAGCCGGACGCATCCTCGGCGCAGCTACGTCGCTGCTCATTACGGTCAAAGGCCTGCCGCTCGCCTACAACAAGGACATGCAGGAGACGCAGGAGCCGTTGTTCGACGCGACACAAACGATCCTTTCGATCCTGCCGCTCGCAACCGGCTTCATGAAGACCGTCGAGTTCGATTACGACCGCATGAAGCACGCCGCGCAGTCCGGATTCATGAATGCCTGGGCGGCAGCCACCTATCTCGTCGATCGCGGTGTCCCTTCACGCCTCGCTCACGAGGCTGTTGGCAAGGCCGTCAAGCTGTGCGTCGAGCGCGGTTGTGAGTTGCAAGATCTCCCGCTCGCCGATCTGCAGCAGATCAACCCGGCCTTCAACAACGATTTTTCGAAGTGTCTGACGCTCGAAGCCGTGCTCTCGATCCACAACGTCGAGGGCGGTACCGCGCGCGCGTCGGTCAAGCAGGCGATTCAACGTGCGGAACAGCGCATCGTTCTTCTTCGAGGTGACGTCCATGCACACGCGTGAAGCTTTGTTGCGCGATGCGCAGCAGATCCACGACCTGATTGCCAGCTATTCAGGTGATGGCACCCTGTTGCCCCGGACCTTGCCCGAAATCTGCGAAAACATCCGCGACTTCGTCGTCGTTGAAGACGAAGACCGCATCACCGGTTGCGGCGCCTTGCATCTCTATGGGCCGCATCTCGCCGAGGTCCGCTCGATTGCGGTCTGGCCTGAGGCGAAAGGGAACGGAGCCGGACGCCTGTTGATCGACGCCCTCATGGAGCAGGCCAACCGTCAGGAAGTCACATGCGTTTGCCTGTTCACGCGTATTCCGAGTTTTTTCGCACGGATGGGATTTGCCGTTGCTGTGCGCGAAGACATCCCCGACAAGCTATACAAGGATTGTCTGCGCTGCCCGCGTCTGCATAACTGCGATGAGGTCGCCATGTTCCGCGGCGAACTGCCGCAGTTCGCCATCCTGCAGCCGCCCGCCTCCCAGCTGGTTAAACTGCAGGTCTCCTCGGTGGCGGACTGAGGCGATTGCGCACTAAGACTTTTCGGAACGACTGGTGTCAATTGCGGAGTGTGGCGTCCGGTTTGCGGATCAGACCCTTCTGCCCGCCGCGACGAGTCCTGGACAAGATTAAAGCCGCCAAGTTATGTAGCAACGACTGGTTGCTCCTGGCGGCTTTCTGGGGAAGCGCCCATTCGGGCACCCGAAGTTCACTTCGGGGTAGGCGCAGTGTACCACGCAGTACGTAAAAAGCTAACCTTCCACTCCAAAAACTTTCCCGAATTGAAAACCGCCTAGTTACTTCCCGTCATAGCACCGCGGTAATCGCCGAATGTGAGCCACTTCACCGCTCCGATGCCGCCAAAGCGTTGGAATAAAAGATGGAGCGTTCGTCGTGAACGTCTACGTTCGTAGTATCGCGCTACTGCTCGTGACGTTAGCCGCTTCCTCCCTAGGTGGCGAGCAGTTCACCATCTTCCCGGATCGGAAAGAACTGCGCTCCCCGGACGGTCAGTATGTCGTGCGCAGTGTCGACCATGTCGCACGGCCCGGGGAGTTCGCAGGCGTTTTTCGCACGCTGATTGTCGAGGAAGTCTCCACCGGCCGCGTCCGCAAGCTCTACGACTACGTCGGACGTGTCGCCGTTGCCTGGTCTGGCAACGACTTCATCATCGTGACCGACTATGTCAACAAGAAGACGTCCAGAGCGATTGTGTTCCCTGTGGCTCCCGATCGTGACGGCTTAGTCGTCGACAAGGCGCAGTTGACCCCGCTGCTTCCGGAGGAGCAACAGGTCCATCTGGAGCAGAATGATCACGTTTTCGTGGAAGCGTCGAGTGTGGAAGGAAGAGCGCTGAAATTGCGGGTATGGGGCTATGGCTGTCACGATGCGGCAGGATTCCGCTATTCCTGCCAGTACGATTTGATTCTAGGAACGGCCGTGTGTGAGTAAAACCTGGGGGAGGGCCCGTTTCTGGAATGTCTATGGGTTGATTTTGCGCCGCCGAATCTATTTCAGCGCGGCCTTCTCTGACGTGGCGCCATCCTCGCGCGGAGTCATCGAAACGACTACATAGTCACGGTCCTTGTCGTCGAGATCCTCGACCCGCAGGACCATCTTGTCCTTCTGCAGGCGGAACTGCGCCTCCGCTCCGACCGGCAGCAAAACTGGATGCTTGTCGTCGCGCGGACGAACGCGGTAGATCACCTTGTCGGTCTGCAGCAGGTATTCCTGACAAAGCAATTCATGGGTCTTCTTATGAGCCGAGTCGGTGCCCAGCATTTCGCCTGCTAAACTCTTGCCGCTGTTTTCATCGACCCCGCAAGCCACTGAATCCATCTGCAGCAGCTTGCCATGCTGGAACGGTTTCGCGTCCTTGGCGTAGGCGATCGTAGCCAACACCACGACCCCAATGATGAAAGAAGTTTTCATGAGTCTCCCCCCGGCAGCTAGCAAGTCATTGGGGGAGGGCTTGCCGGCCGCATACTCAAGTGTGGAAGGTCAGTGTCGCCGTTTTTGCGCGCGAGAAGAAGTTACTAAAGGTGCATGTACCAAAGTCACATCGACGGGAACTATCGCCGAAGCGCTTGTAACGCCGACACCGCAATCACGGGTTTTGTAACTCCTTCAGACTCGCGAACGAACGGAGTTGCCGCAAGTGACGTACGGGCGTCAAAATGTTTTGACCTTTAAACATTAGGCTGAGAGCTTCTCTTTCTTCGTCGCCCACGCCGGAGGATTCAGGACATACTGCGCCTCTCCGCGCCCGAACGACCAATCCTCGAGCCCTACCTCCGTCAACACGGTCATGACATCGTCGGGGCGAATTCCGGGCGACGTTGCCAACCGGTCAGCGATACTGCGATAGAGAGCCTGCTTCGTCTCGATCGTCCGCCCGCACGAAAGAAAGATCTGGATCAACACAAAATCTGCCGACCGCTTCACGCCCATGAAGTTCGGATCGGCCACAAGCGTTCCTTCGCTGTGCTCGGTGATCACCTGAAAGCGATCGCCGTCGGGAATGTTCAGGGTTTCGCGCATCGCCTCGTAGACCTGCTGGCTGATCGCACGCCGGTACGACTCTGGTTTTCCGGCCTGCAGGGAAATCCGCACCAATGGCATTGTTATGCTCCTGTGTCCGTTCTATTCTCGGACTATTTATGGATGCCGCAGATACGAGAGGGGTCGCAAGCGGACAAGAAGCTGTTCGCGCATCACGGGAAAGGCGGCAATAATTCCTTACGCAAGAAAGCAGCGGGTGGTTGGTTCTAAGGATAGTGGGATGATTCATAGGATCCGTGCGGAGGGACCATGGCGACCTCGCGATCCGTATTAGCAATCGCATTGGCACTGTCGTATGTCTGCTGTGCTCGTGCCGGCGCGCAAGACACTCTGTCTTCTCCCAACGCAGTTCGCCAAGTGCTGTTTCTCGAATGGCAGCAGAATGGACAACGCTTCGAGGCTACGGTCGGCGAGCAGATCGAAATCAAACTTGGCGCCATGGCACCATGCGACCCGCAGATTTCGTCCCCCTCACTCCGACTCGAGAGTGTGGCCCTCGACTGGCCGCCAACGCCGGGCATCTCCACCCACACATACATTTTCGACGCGGCTTCCCCAGGTGAAGCCGTAATCAGAATTCCTCTGGCCGATTGTGCGAATCCTGACTCGTCCGAGGAACGCACTTTCACCGCTACCGTCTATGTGAAACTGAGTGTCGGCGCTTCGCACGGAGCTTATGCGTTCCGAATGCCCGACCAGCAAAACACTGCGCCATGGACCGGTGCCTGGACGATTCTGGGACCGAATGTCTTGCGCCAGTCGTTCACGCCGTCGATGTCGAGGCTGACCGGAGTCGAAGTAGAACTTGTCAATGCCAATCCCGGCCCCAGCCGTGCCGAGATCGAGCTGAAGCTGTTAAATGCGAAAGGAGACGTTCTTTCCGTCGTCTCGAGAAATGTTTCGGTCGATGACTGTCAGCACCTCTTGTTTGCTCTCCCAACGGGCGGATGGAAAGTGTTGCCTGGCCAGACTTACAGCGTCGAGGTGGGCGGCAGTGACGGCGCGCTGGGATGGAAGTACGTTGTCGGTGGCTACAAGAACGGAGACGCGTCCTTCAACGACAAACCTCTGCTGCGCGACGCACGCAGCACGTTCCTATTCCGGACGTTCGGCGCGCGATGAGGGATCTGGCGGGTAGTCTGACTCGCCTGGGGACAGCCGGCAGGCGGAACGCGGTTTCGCAAACTGCATAGCCAGTCTGCCCTCCCTAACTGTGAGAAAATGAAAACAACCTATCCGGCCCCGTAGCTCAGATGGATAGAGCGACGGTTTCCTAAACCGCAGGTCGGCGGTTCGAATCCGCCCGGGGCCTCCATTTTCTGCCCTAAGACATTCTGAAAACACAAACTTGTCCATAAGATGGCGACCGTATCCATCGAGCGCCAAGCGGTCGGCCCCGAAACCAGTGTCCTCTCTATTATTCCTTCCACTTCTGCGTTAGTTTCGAGCAATGCTCGCGAAGCTGAATCTACTTCGTCGCCTCCGCCCACTCCTTCTCGGCGCGTTCGAGCACAGCCGTGCGATCTTCCTCCAGAATCCAGCGCTGTTTCACGAGTTCATCGAGCGCGAAGGTGTACTTCTTCAGGTAGTCTTCGCGACTTGCATACCGTTCCGCAATCGACCTCCGCGGATCGCCGGTCTTCTCCCGAACCGCCTGCGTTTTCGGGAATACAATTTCCGACACCTCAAACGAGACCCGCTGATCAGGAGCCCCGATGGAGGGATCGCGCAAATTCCAGCCTGTATAGGTCGCCAGCGGAGCCGCGAACTCCGGCAACCGAACCCCGTCCCGCTCGTTGCCGTCAGCGTCTACCTGGGGAACCAGGACCGGGAACGGTTCGCCGACCTTTGGCGGCTGCACGCTCAGAATCCCGCTCTTTAAGTCCGCGCCGAAATCCTCGTGATACGCCGCATTCGCCTCGGTTGGCTTGTCTACACTCGGGATTGCCGGAAACGCATACTTGCTCAGCGGCACCAGCGTGCCGTCTGAAATCTTCGGATAGCTGCTCGGTGGAGGGGGAGTGTTGTCGCGCACCCACGCGTCCATGTTGATAATCATCGCCCGCCAGAAATAGCGGATCGGCAGCGGAGACTGCGGTTCCTGCCCCAACAGGTCACCCTTGCCTTTTTCCGGCGGAAACGGCCCGGAGAAATGCTGCAACCCGGTGAAGTGATAGATGCGAACGTTATCGGAAATCGCCACGTCCTGCTTGCCGTCCGCGCTTACGTGGATCAGCGCCGCCACCCGTCCCCAATACTCATACGACGTATTCGAGAAGAAAATCTTCGGCACGGCCTGGTCGGCGACTGCGCGATCGAGCAGTCCACCGGTTTCCCCCGTGACCGGGTCTGTCTCCGGCCCATCCGTGAAAGGGAAGATATCGGTCGGAAAAAATATCGACGACGTCGGCTGCGCATCGCGTGACGGCTGCGCGAACCGGTAGTTGAAACTGCCGCGTCCCGCACCCGCCACGTGCGCGAGGACGCCGTCCAAAGCCAACCGCCCTTCCTCGTCGGTGTCGAAGCCCTGGTAAATCATGTCGCGCAGAAATCGCCCGTTCTGCGAGATGCCTTCGCCATACACGCGCTTCGCGGGCGTGATCGTGTCGAGTGCATGTTTCGCATACGACGCGAAGTCGCGAATCGCCGCGAACCCGCCACCGGCCACCACCGGATCGGCCACTACGTACACGTACTCGTAAATCTTTCCCGGCTGGAACCCACCATTCAAATGGATATGCCGGTCACTCGCTACCAGTTTGCCGTCGACCGTGTGTGCGAACTGCCATTCGCTGCGCGGGATTACCGTTCGCGGCGCATCGCGTGAATCGCGCACCGTGAGCCCATTGCGCGAATCATCGGGAGCCGCCACCGGGTACTCGCTCCCACCGATCATCCCAAGAATCAAATGTCCCAGCGGAATCTCAGACATGGGTTTCGACGGCATCAGGTCGCCGCGCAGCAGTCCCGTGATCGTCTTGCCGTTCTCTTTAGCGATCCGCGCATAGAACCGCAACGCATCGTCGCCCGCCGCGTCCCATTGCCATCCCAGGCTCACGACGGTAAAGCCGCGCCGCAGTAGCCAGGCATCTCCAGCGTCTTTTGCCAGGTCCTGATCCCCGCCATCCACCAGGCTCAAAATGCGCGCACGCCCGCGGTTCGGCACCTCGAGAAGCAGCGATCCATTTCCCTTGCGCGGATCCTTCGGACGCACCGCCACGAAATCCGCCGAGAACTCGACTTCTCCGTTTTTCAGATTGACCGCATTCGCCAGATCGACGATGCGCTGATTGTGAGGATTCGCGACTGGAAGCGAGAAGGAGACCTTGCCCGTAATGCGCTCATACGCGCCCGCGTCGCCAAAGGCTCTTCCTCCGAGAACGTCAGCACGTGTGGTGATCTCAACTCGCGCAACGCGCGCTTGAAGAGGTGTCGCGGCCAGCAATACGCCAAGCGTTACCAGAACCAGCAGAGACGTACAGTGATTGACCCGCAACATGCGCCGAAGGATAGCACGGATGGTTTTCGCAACTGAATGGACGCGCGGCAGCGGAGAGGGGGGCTTACTGCAGCCAGTTCGGCCCGATCATGTCGCGCAATGCCTCGGGCGTAGCCCATGCAGCCGATCCAGCGTAGTGCTTCACCCAGTCCGCCCCAGCACCGATCTTTACCCGGTCGGGCGTGAACTCGGGCGAGAGCGTATTGGCCATCAGCGCGTACTTCACGCCATCATGAAGTCGCAGGGCTTTCCAGCATCCTCCTGGGATCGCCACCACCGGACGTTCGCCCGCAGCCAGGTTCGTCCCGAGTGTCACCTTCTCCACGCGCCCATCCGGATGGAAGATGAAGTAATCCACCGGCCCGCCCTCAATCAGGATGTGGGTGTCATCCGGTTCGAGCCAGTGCAGGTAATTGATCGGCCGGTCACTGGTGAGCATGTAGTAGTTTTGGCTCTGCACAGCGAGCGGTCGCCCACTTAGAGTCACCATCTGAGCCGATCGTCCAATAATCCCCAGATACCCAGACTCTTTCGGAAGGACCTGCAGTTTCAGCTCGCGAATGATCTCCTGCGCGCGAGCCTCCGATCCAACCGGGGAGGATGACGGCATTTCGCCCACGAGGGCGAATATGGCAACAACTACCAGAAGACGTGGCATGGTCCGCCAGCCTAGCAGATGCCCCTAAGATTCTTCTGATCGCCACTGTGATCCTCGGATTCGTCGGGATCGTTAGCGGCATGTTCCCCACGATCCGCGTCGCCAACCTCGATCCCATCGAAGCCCTGCGCTACGAATAAGGCATCTCGCGGACGGTGCCCCAGGTTCGCGTCCGCTTTTTTGGACGCTAACCTGGGACCTCCTCACTGCTCGCTTTATGTTTCCTCTTCTCTCACCGGCGCCGAAACCGCCGCCTCCCCCTGCAGCCCGAGCCGCTTTCTCGCATTGAACATCGGCCCCTTGGCAGAAACGACCGGAGCAAACTTTGCAAAGCCGAACGCCTCGCCTACATCGTCGTAGATCGCCTCCATGCCTCCACGCATGAAATACGTTTCATGCCAGAAGCCCGTGCCGCCGGGATCTTTCAGGAAGTCCTTCCACCATTCCTGATGGGGCAGGGAACGCGCCCATGTTTCCAGCGACTGAAAATCACGCCAGTACTGGCGCATGCCTGCATGGACGGGGAAAAATGAGTAAAAGATGTTCTCGTGCAGCAACAATCCGTCCGGCTTGGCTTCGACCGATGCGCTGATCTTCGGACCGAACTTCATCAATGTCGCCAGTCCGCGCAGCTTCTCCACGCGCATGCCGAGGTAAATCACTACGAGGTCCGGATAGCCGGAAAGATCGACCGTGCTCCGCTGCAGACGTGCCATGCCTCACCCCCTTTTGCCTCATCTCATCGTACAAAAGAAGACGATGCGGAACCCGTCCTACACGACTCTCGAGGGCAAGACAGGCTCTGTTGCTCTCCTTCTCATGGCTCATCCGTCTCATTCTGGGACCCGGCCTTTCGGAGCCATTCATCGGGAAGCCGCGGTAGCACGGGCCCAGAGGTACAATTACCGTTCTTCAATGCACGTCTCTCAACCGCCTCGCACTCCATCTCTTATGCAGGAGTTCTTCATGCACTTCGTAAGGAAGTGGTTTGCCTTTTGCCTGATTTCTCTCGCCCTCCCCGCGTTTGCGCAGGAAGCGCGCCAGGGCCGCTTGCTGCGCTTCCCCGACATCTACAAAGACAAAGTCGCCTTCGTCTACGGCGGAGACATCTGGCTCGCCTCCACCAGCGGCGGCGTCGCACGCCGCATCACCGCGCATCCGGGCAGGGAGCTGTTTCCCAAGTTCTCACCCGACGGAAAGTGGATCGCGTTCACCGGACAATACGACGGCAACTTCAATGTCTACGTCATGCCTGCCGAAGGCGGACAGCCCAAGCAACTTACCTTCTATCAGGGAAGCTCGCAGCCACTCAGCGACCGTATGGGCATTCACAACGAAGTCGTCACCTGGCTCCCGGACAGCAAGCGCATCCTGTTCCTGTCGCGCCGCGATGCCACCAACGGCTGGATCAAGCGCCCCTATAGCGTCAGCATCGATGGCGGCCTGCCCGAACCTCTGCCTATGGACCAAGGCGGTCTAACATCTTTCTCGCCCGACGGCACGAAGATCGCCTACAACCGCATCTTCCGCAACTTCCGCACCTGGAAGCGCTACACCGGCGGCCTCGCGCAGGACATCTACATCTACGACATCAAGAACAACGCCTTCGAGCAGCAGATCCCGCACACGGACTACAGCGACACATTTCCGATGTGGCACGGCAACACGATCTACTTCTCGTCTGACCGTGGACCAGAACACCGCCTCAATCTCTACAGCTTCGATCTCGGTTCGAAGCAGATCGAGCAGCTCACCAAGTTCGATAACTATGACGTGATGTGGCCCAGCCTCGGCCCTGACGCAATCATCTTCGAGAACGGCGGCTTTCTTTACACCTTCGACTTCGCCACGAAGCAAGCGAAGAAACTGAGCATCTCCGTTCCGGGCGAAGTGGACGAAACCCTGAAGCACTGGGCCAGCGTCACCAAGTTCGTCACCGACTTCGACATCGCGCCCGACGGCAAGCGCGCCGTCTTCGCTGCGCGCGGCGACATCTTCACCGTTCCCGCCAAAGAGGGAAGCGCCCGCAACCTGACCCTGACGCCCGGCATTCGTGAGAGGGGAGCCGCATGGTCTCCTGACGGCCGCTGGATCGCGTACCTCTCCGACCGCTCGGGAGAAGACGAGATCTACATCTCTCCGCAGGACGGCCAGGGCAAGGAACAGCAGATCACCAGCGGTTACAAGGGATTCAAGTTCCCGCCCGCCTGGTCGCCCGACAGCAAAAAGATCGCGTGGGCCGACAAAGATCTCCGCCTCTGGTATCTCGACATTTCCGACAAGAAGCAGGTTGAGGTCGATCGCGCGAAGTTCGGCGAGATCACCAACTATTCGTGGTCGCCTGACTCGAAGTGGCTCTCCTACGATCGCCCCGAAGAAAACGGCAACAGCATCATTCTCCTGTATTCGCTGGTCGATAAGAAAATCACGCCGGTCACGACCGATTTCACCGGCAGCAACAGTCCCGTTTTCGATCCGGCAGGGAAGTACCTCTACTTCATTTCCAATCGCGACTTCAATGAGGTCCTCGGCAACTACGACTTTGAGTTCGCGAATCCGAAAACTGCGCGTGTGTACATCGCCACCCTTCGTGCCGATGAGCCCTCGCCCTTTCCCGCACTGAGTGACGAGGTCTCTGTCAAGAACGAGGAACCCGGGCCTAAGGAAGAAGAGAAGAAGGACGAGAAAAAATCCGACACGAAAGAAAAATCCGCCAAAGACAAAGACAAGAAAGAAGAGGACAAGTCCAAGGCCGAATCCAACGACGCCGCCAAGAACTTCAAGATCGACCTCGACGGCATCCAGAACCGCATCGTCGCTCTGCCAATGCCGCCGACCAACATCACGACCCTGGCGGCTGCGAAAGACACAATCGTCTACTCGACCACTCCAGTTCAGGGACTCTCCGGCCCGCTGCCCGGGGAAACGCCGGCCGTTCATGCCTACGATCTCAAAGAGCGCAAAGACCGCGTCGTCATCGAGAACGTCGACCGCTTCGCCCTCTCCTTTGACGGCGCCAAGCTCCTTTATCAGAGCGATGGCCCAGCCGGACCGGGCGCCCGCGCGTACGGCATCATCGACGTCAAAGGCGACGCCCCCAAGAAAATCGGCGATGGAGCGCTCAACCTCGCCGGACTGCGCATGGAAGTCGACCCTGTCGCGGAATGGAAGCAGATATTCAACGAGGTCTGGCGCCAGGAGCGTGACTACTTCTTCGAGCCTGCTATGAATGGCGTCGACTGGGACAAGGAAAAAGAGAAGTACGAGGTCCTCCTGCCCTACTCCGCCAGCCGTTACGATGTCACCTACCTGATGGGCGAGATGATCGGCGACCTCTCGAACTCCCACACCTACGTCGGTGGTGGAGACTATCCCGAACTCCATCCTGTCAATGTGGGGCTGCTTGGCGCCGACTACGAAGTCGACAATGCCAGCGGCATGTACCGCTTCAAACGCATTCTGCCCGGTGAGAACTGGGACGGCGCTCTGCGCTCGCCGCTTACAGAGCCCGGCGTCAAAGTCAAAGAGGGGGACTACCTGATTGCCGTCAACGGCCGCCCGCTACGGGCGCCGCAAACGCCGTTCGAATTGCTGACGAACACTGCCGGCGATACGGTCACGCTCACCATTAATTCCAAGCCTGGCGAAGAAGGCTCGCACACTGTCCAGGTCAAGCCTATCCCAGATGAATTCCAGCTCCGCGAGCGCGACTGGGTCGAGAGCAATCGCAAGAAAGTCGATGCTGCCACCAACGGCAAAGTCGGCTACATCTACCTGCCCGACATGGGCGGCCCCGGACTCAACGAATTCGTGAAGCAGTGGTTCCCGCAAATTCGCAAGCAGGGCATGATCATCGACGTCCGCTACAACGGCGGCGGCTTCGTCGATCAACTGATCTTCGACCGCTTGCGGAGGATTCTGGTTGGCATGGGCTCGGCCCGCAACTTCGAGCCGGGAACGGTTCCGCCCGTCGTCTTCCACGGATACATGGCGTGTGTCACGAACCAGTACGCCGCGTCGGACGGCGACATCTTCAGCCAGATGTTTAAGGTCTATAAGCTCGGCCCACTCATCGGCGAGCGAACCTGGGGTGGCGTGCGCGGAATCCGCGGGCAGATCCCCTTGCTCGATGGCGGCTACATCACCCGCCCAGAATTTTCGCGCTACGACCTCAACAGCAAGTGGGTGATCGAGAATCGCGGTGTCGCCCCTGATATCGAAGTCGACAATCGCCCGGACTTGGTGGTCAAGGGTCAGGACCAGCAACTCGACCGCGCTATTCAGGAGGTCATGAAGCAGATCCAGGCCAACCCGCCAGTGCTGCCCAAGCGGCCGCCCGATCTGCCTACGTACCCTGACGGCCCCGGTATGTAACAACGCCGAGCAGCGGTCGCGTCATCACCAGTGAAAGCGGGGTTATGACTGTCCAAACGGTCATCCCCGCCCCTCGTTCCCGTTACTAAGTTGGTCTCCCTTAAGTTTCGCTACAGGATTGACAGGAAACCACTTTCCCCGCTCTTTCCCGTATAATAGAAGCTTCCATGCCAAAGTATTCGATTGTGGTCCCGCTGCATAACGAGCAGGAGAATGTCACCGACCTTTACGACCGCCTCAAGCACGTTATGGAGGCCAACGGCGACAGCTTTGAGATTGTCCTCGTTGACGATGGCTCCTCCGATCGTACCTTCCAGCTTCTCCGTGAAATCGCCGCCGTCGACAGCCGTGTCACCGTCGTAAAGCTCCGCCGGAATTTCGGTCAGACCGCCGGTCTCGCCGCCGGGTTCGACCATGCGCGCGGCGAGTACATCATCGCCATGGATGGCGATCTCCAGCACGACCCTGGCGACATCCCGATGTTCATCGAAAAGATCGGCGAGGGCTACGATATCGTCAGCGGCTGGCGCAAGAACCGCATCGACAACTTCTGGCTCCGCAGAATCCCGTCGCGCATCGCCAACTGGCTGATGGCCAAACTCAGCGGCGTCGACATTCACGACTTCGGCACCACCTTCAAGGCCTACCGGCGCGAGGTCCTCGAACAGGTTCCGCTCTACGGAGAACTGCACCGCTTTATCCCTGCGCTCGCTTCGTGGTATGGGGCTTCGATCATCGAAGTTCCTATCCGCAACGTGAACCGCGAACGCGGTGCGTCGCACTACGGCATCTCGCGCACCTTCCGCGTCTTCTTTGACCTGATCACCATTCGCTTCCTGCTGCGCTACCTCTCGCGCCCGCTGCATTTCTTCGGGACCGTCGGGATGTTCAGCATCCTGAGCGGATTCGGCATCGCCGGATGGCTGGTCGAGAAAAAGCTCTTTTACCACTCCGATCTGCTCGTCCAGCACGGCCCACTGATGATCTTCGCCGCCGTCCTTTTCCTTGCGGGACTCAACATGCTGGCCGTAGGCCTGCTCGGCGAGATGCAGGTTCGTCACTATCATGAGCCTTCCCGGCGCGCGCCATACTCGGTGGACCGCGTCCTGCGCTCCCAGAGCGAAGAGCACACGATCTCGGAGTAAGTCGTCAGGAAAAAGCCAGCGACGAAAAGTAGTCGCTCTTCGCGCGTTCCATTTGCGTTGGTGTTACGAAGCCCGCCTCACCCGCGGCATTCATTGACTTGCGTTTTCGGCAGCCCTAATATCTCAGCCCAGTGATCGGCCAGACCATCTCGCGCTACCGGATCGTCGAAAAGATCGGGGGTGGCGGAATGGGGGTCGTGTACAAGGCCGAGGACACTGAACTTGGCCGCTTCGTCGCCCTCAAGTTCCTGCCCGAGGACATGGCGCGCGATCCGCAGGCTCTGGAGCGCTTCCGCCGGGAAGCCCGCGCCGCCTCGGCCCTGAACCATCCCAACATCTGCACGATCTATGAGGTCGGTAACGCCGACGGGCATTCCTACATCGCGATGGAGTTTCTCGAAGGCGTAACCCTGAAACATCGGATCGCCGGAAAGCCGCTCGACAACGAGACTCTCCTCTCCTTGGGAATCGACATAGCAGGTGCTCTCCAGGCGGCCCACTCGAAAGGCATCGTGCATCGCGACATCAAGTCGGCGAACATTTTCATCACCGAACACGGACACGCCAAGATATTGGACTTCGGTCTGGCGAAAGTGCAGACTCCCGGCTCTGCAAGCAGTTCCGGTAACAGTCAGACCCTCGATACCGATCATCTGACCAGCCCAGGCTCCACGTTAGGAACCGTGGCTTACATGTCGCCAGAGCAGGCAAAGGCGCGTGAATTGGATGCCCGCAGCGATTTATTCTCTTTCGGCGCCGTGCTCTACGAGATGGCGACCGGCACGTTGCCGTTTCGCGGCGACAGTACTGCAGAGTTATTCAAAGCCATTCTTGATGCGACGCCGACACCGCTGACTCGCCTCAATCCGGATGCGCCCCCGGAGCTGGAGCGTACCGTCAACAAGGCTCTCGAGAAAGACCGGAATCTTCGCTACCAGAGTGCGGCGGATCTTCGCTCAGACCTCGCGCGTCTCAAGCGGGATCTCGATTCCGGACGTACCTCAGGCGCGCACGCAGCCGTAGTCGGTGACTCAGCCGCTAGAATTTCTGGAATCCATTCAGCCGCGCCAGGCCAGTCACGCATGCTCCTCTACATCGCGGCTGCTGTCGTTGCCATTGTTGCGGCGGGCGCAGTCATGTACTGGCTACGCGGACGGTCAGAAACCAAAAAGATTGACTCAATTGCCGTTCTGCCGTTTGTCAACGCCACCGCCGATCCCAACAATGAATATCTGAGCGACGGACTTACGGAGAGCCTGATCAGTTCGCTTTCGCAATTGCCCGATCTCAAAGTCATGGCGAGAAGCACGGTCTTCCGTTTCAAGGGAAACCAGGAAGAACCTCAGAAAATCGGAAAAGCCCTCGACGTCAGCGCGCTCTTGGTGGGACGCGTCACCCAACACGGAGATGAATTAGCCGTCCAGGCAGATCTGGTCAGTACTGCCGACGGCACTGAACTGTGGGGCTCGCATTATGAGCGGAAGTCGGCCGAGATCACCCAGGTCCAAAGCGATATCGCCCGCGACGTCTCAAAACGGCTGCGATCCCAGCTGAGCGACGACAAGAAGCAGCATTTCGGCAGCGCTGGAACTTCCAATCCCGAGGCGTATCGTCTGTATCTGGAAGGGCGGCTGCTGTGGAACGGGCGCACACCCGACGGATTGAAGAAGAGCATCGACTTGTTCAAGGAGGCCATCGCCGCCGATCCCAATTACGCGCTTGCGTATATGGGGCTGGGTGACGCCTACAATGTGATTCCGAGTTATCGCGCTGGCGTCGGCTCGCGGCAAGCGCAAGCCCTTGCCGATGAGGCGACGCGCAAGGCGCTCGAGTTGGATAGTTCGCTGCCTGAGGCTCATGCGGCGCGCGGCAACGCGCTCACGTTCGCCTGGCGCTGGGCCGAAGCCGAGCAGGAGTTTCGCCGCGCCATCGACCTGAACCCGAACAGCGCCGGCGCGCACTACTTTTACGCGTTTACGCTGCTCGTTCCCGAGAAGCGGTTCGATCAGGCTTTCGACGAAATGCGGGTAGCCTTGTCGCTCGACCCGCTCTCTCCCATCATGAATACCAACTACGCCACGATGTTGATGGACGCGCATCGCTATCCGGAGGCCCTCGCCCAGTTTCACAAGACCTTGGAGCGCGATCCCACGTTCCTCCCGGCACATCATAAGCTGGCGCAGTTGTACGCGGTGACCGGAGACTTCGGGAATGCGCTGAGCGAGTTGCAGAAATTCGCTCCCACACCAGGATCGTGGAGTCCGGACGCGAAAGGATATCGGGCCGTAGCACTCAACGCCTTCGATAAGCCGGAGCAGAATACATGGGCGGCTGCGGCTCTCTCCGTCACGGGCGAGCGGGAGAAAGCTCTGGACTATCTCGAAAAGGCGCTTGCTGCGCGGGAGATCGAACTGGTTCTCTGCATCCGCTACCCGTCGTTCGACCCCATCCGCTCTGATCCGCGCTACGCTCAGATCATGCGCCAGGTCGGATTGCCCCAATAGAGTTCTGACCATCGTGCGAATGTTTTCCGCGCGCTGCTCCACAGACACTCACCAACCGACTGCCCGGTTTTTTGCACGTTTTCACGATGCGTCACATCACGCTGTGACCTCTCTCTCCGACTTTTCCTCTGCCCGCGGCGCATCATAGCTGCGGGCGACCCCGCCCACGTGAGGGGTATAATGCATCGGTTTGCCACCATGGAAAATGCGACGCAGTATGAACTCCGTCTCGCCAGCCGCATGGCGAGGCTCGGTACCGAAACCGCCTTCGAAGTTCTGAACAAAGCTCGCGCCCTCGAGCGCCAGGGCAAAGACATCGTTCACCTCGAAATCGGCGAACCCGATTTCGACACACCCCTCAACGTCGTTGAAGCCGCCATCGACGCCCTACACAAAGGATGGACTCATTACGGTCCCTCGGCTGGCCTCCCGGAACTGCGTCAGGCCATCGCCGAATATGTCAGCCGCACCCGTGGAGTCTCGGTAGTCCCAGACGAAGTGGTTGTTGTCCCCGGCGGCAAGCCGATTATTTTCTTTTCGGTGCTGTCCTTAGTGGATGCAGGGGACGAGGTTATTTATCCCAATCCGGGCTTTCCGATTTACGAGTCGATGATTAACTATGTTGGCGGTCGAGCCGTCCCGATCCAACTGCGCGAAGAGCGCGACTTTGGGCTCGATGTCGACGAATTCGCCTCGCTCCTCAACGACCGCACTCGCTTGATCATCCTTAATTCGCCACAGAATCCTACCGGCGGGGTGCTGAGCAAGCAATCCATCTACGACATCGCCGACGCCATCGGCGACCGCAACGTGATGATCCTCTCCGACGAGATTTATAGTCGCCTCATCTTCGAAGGCGAGCATTTCTCGATCATGTCGATCCCCGGCTTCAAGGAGCGCACCATCCTGCTCGATGGCTTCTCGAAGACTTACGCGATGACCGGATGGCGCATGGGGTACGGCGTCATGCGCCCCGACCTCGCTGCCCAGATGACGCGTCTGATGACCAACTCGAATTCCTGCACAGCGAGCTTCACGCAGATCGCGGGCGTCGAGGCCTTGCGCGGCGACCAGTCTTCCGTCGATCACATGCGGGACGAGTTCAAGCGCCGTCGCGACGCCTTCGTCGCCGGCCTGAATCAGGTTAAGGGCTTTTCTTGCCGGATGCCGAAAGGCGCCTTCTACGCCTTCCCGAACATCACCAAGACCGGTTGGCCCTCGAAGAAACTCGCCAACGCGCTTCTCGAAGAAGCGGGCGTCGCCTGCCTTTCCGGCACGGCGTTCGGTGATTACGGTGAAGGCTTCCTGCGCTTCAGCGTGGCCAACTCACTCGAGAACTTGAACAAAGCCCTCGACCGCTTGCACCAGTGGACTGCGAAAAATTTGTAAAAGCAGCTCTTCGCTGTTCGCCAAGAGCGAGCACGCATCACGCCTCCCTGTGACTACGCGCGCGGAAAGTCACAAATAAGATTCCCCGCTCGTGATCAGCTTGGGCCTCCGAGCGGGTCCCGGGGAAGGATGCAGCGCGTCAAGAGCCAAGAGTCAAAGGCTCAGGATGAGCGCACCTTCCCCGCACGCAAGTCCTGTCGACAGCTGTTAGTCATCAGTCTTCAGCATGATCACGTTTTCCTGGCGACCGACGACTCAAGACCGGCGACTAGCCATTTGCACTAGCCACTGACTGCTGTCTCTGGAGTAAACTGTCCATTCTTTGTCCGGAAAGATCCGACCGAAAATGCCTAAGACCTTTCGCGTATTTGTTACCTGCGACATCGGCGAGGCCCTTAATCTTCTTCGCGAACGCGGCTATGACGTCGAGGTTTATCCGCATCCCGAGCCTCCGCCAAAGTCATTCATCATCGAGAAACTGAAATCGGGCATCGACGGCCTCATCACCACCCTCCGCGATCAGGTCGACGCTGAGCTCTTCGAAGCAGGCAAGGGAAGCCTCAAGGTCGTCGCGCAGTATGCAGTCGGCTTCGATAACATCAATCGAGCCAACGCCAACCGCTACCAGATCCCTTTCACCAACACCGCCGACGTCCTCACTGAAGCCACCGCCGAATTCGCCTTCTTCATCATGGCCGACGTCGCGCGCCGTCTCTGGAGCGCAGAACACCTCACCCGCGAAAACAAATGGGGGTTCTGGCATCCCTACCTGCCGTTCCTCGGCGACGAAGTTACCGGCAAGACTATCGCGATCATCGGGACCGGGCGCATCGGCCTCGCCATGATCAAGAAATGCGCCGGCTTCGACATGAACATCCTCTGCTACGATCCGGCCTACCAGAATCATGAGTACGTGAAGGCTATCCAGGCGGTGAACGACCTGCGCCACGCGCGCAGCATCTCTAAGGAACGAACCTGGATCAAGTACGTAAGCTTCGATGAGGGGCTCGCTGGCGCCGACTATGTCAGCATTCACGTTCCGCTGCTGCGCGAAGGCGAGTCTCCGACTCCCACGTTCCACCTCTTCAACGAGACAAATTTCCGAAAAATGAAACCGACCGCGTATCTCGTCAACACCTCGCGCGGTCCGGTAATCGACGAGGTCGCTCTCGCGAAAGCCCTCCGCCAGAAATGGATTGCCGGCGCGGCGCTCGACGTCTACGAGAAAGAGCCGCTGCCCGCCGATTCCCCTCTGCGTGATCCCTCCATCGAAGATCGCTGCCGCCTCTATCCGCATTTCGCCAGCGCCGCCCGAATCACACGGCTCTCGCCTGATCCCGACAAAGGTATGGCCGGCCGCTGCATTCAAGGTCTGATCGATGTGCTGGAACGAAACTACGGCGGCGATATCACCAAGATGCCCTACGTCGTCAACAAAGAAGCGTTTGCGAACTGATGACAACATGATTACCAGAATGGCACGCAAGGAAAGAATGACGTCTCTTGAAACGTGTGCCTCTAAGCATGACTGTCCTACACTTACACAGACGGTCGTGCGCGCTTTACTCTGCGCCTGCCGAAATCCCCAACGGAAGTCTTGAAAAATGATTGGAAAAGCGTTCCTTTTTTCCGTACTCCTATCAGCTTTTCTTTGTCTTCCACTTTCCTCTCAAACAACTCCTTCGCCGACTTCGCTGAAGCTGCTGCCGATTCCGAAAGAGGTTCGCGTCGGAGAAGGCGTATTTGATCTCCCCGCCCATAGCCGCATTCTCATTGACGCCGAGAACGCCGCCGAAGATCGCAATGGTGCCGAAACGCTGGCCGATGAGATCTCACGGCAATCAGGCATGAAGGTTCCGATCGAATCCAGCCGCCGCGCGCCGGACGGAGAAGGTGCGATCGTGCTCGCGCGCCTCTCCGAGTCCAGCGTGCGCTCCTTCCTCGCTGGCAAAGGACTCGAGGCGGAGAGCAATTTCTCCGAGCAGGGCTATCTTCTCTACGCCGACAAGTCGCGCATCGTCGTCGCCGGAAAAACCGGGCAAGGCCTCTTCTACGGCGTACAGACTCTTCGCCAGCTTCTTCATCCGAAGGGTTCAATGCTCGAGTGCCCGGCCGTCTCCATTCGCGACTGGCCGAGTATGCAATGGCGTGGTGTTCACGACGACGTCAGCCGCGGGCCGATTCCAACCATCGAATACACCAAGAAGCAGATCCGCACTCTGGCCGCCTACAAGGTCAACCTCTTCGCCCTCTACATGGAGCACGTCTTCGACTTCAAGAGCCAACCTCTTATGGCCCCCAAGGAAGCTGCGCTCACCGCAGACCAGATTCGCGAAATCGTCGACTACGCCAAGAAATACTACGTCACCATCCTGCCTGAGCAGCAGACCTTCGGCCACCTGCATCACGCACTGAAATACGAGATTTACTCCGACATCGCCGAAACGCCGCACGGCCACGTCCTCACTCCCACCAACGAAAAATCGTACGACTTTATTCGCAGCCTCTACTCCGAACTCGTGCCGCTCTTCCCAGGCCCCTTCCTGCACATTGGCGCCGACGAGACCTTCGAACTCGGCAGTGGCCAGACCAAAGCGCGCGTCGACCAGGTCGGCCTTGGCCGCGTCTACATGGAGCACCTGCAGAAGGTCCACGAAATCCTTCAGCCCTATCACAAGCAGTTGATGTTCTGGGGCGACATCGCAGTGAAGTATCCAGAACTGCTCACCGTACTGCCCAAAGACATCATCGCCGTCCCTTGGGAATATGACGCTAAGCCGAGTTTCGACAATCTACTTGAGCCATACAAAAGTGCCGGCCTACAAATCATCGTCGCGCCCGGAGCGAGCGACTGGAACGTCATCTGGCCGAATCTCGACGTCGCCTATGTCAACATCCGCAACTTTGTCCGCGACGGCCAGAAAGTCGGCGCCATCGGCATGCTCAACACCACCTGGGATGACGACGGCGAGTCCCTCTTCGACATGACCTGGCCCGCGATGGCCTTCGGAGCGTCGGCAGCCTGGCAGGCCGGCGAGTCCAACATCGACGAATTTAAGAGCAGCTACGACTGGGCCTTCTATCGCAACTCGGACGAAACCTTCAAGAACATTCTCGAGAATCTCGATCGCGCTCACGCTGCTCTCAAATCTGCCGGCTGGGGCGAAGCCGACGACACTCTCTTCTGGGTCGACCCCTTCGATCAGGAGGGCGCCCAGCTTTTGCAAAAAACGCTGCCTGCCGCCAGAGAGATCCGGCTTGGCGCGGAGCAAGCACTCGAATCGCTCTATCGCAATCCTGCCGCAGCCCGTGCGAACTCGGACACGCTCGACGACATGATCTTTGCCGCTTGGCGTCTTGACATGCTCGGCATGAAAATCCAGTTCGCCAGCGAAATGAATCACTATTATTGGGACGCGTATCAGAACCTCTCCGACGGCGACCGCGTCAACCACGATCTTGAAGAAATCACCGCCATCAACGCACGCCTCGAAGACCTGCGCGACGCCACCACCCGCCTGCGCGGCTTGTACGAGAAAGCCTGGCTCCGCGAGAACCGCCCCTACTGGCTGCCCAACGTGCTCGTGCGCTACGATCTTCTGGCTGAGCGCTTCCAGGCGAAGATCGTCTCCGTACGGGAAGCGCAACGGCAATACTGGACGCAGAAGACGCTGCCTCCGCCGCAACAACTCGGCTTCTATCTGCAGCCCTGAGCCACACCGTCTCCATGTTCTCGAATCGCACCGCATGGAAGCTGACACCGAACCGCTTCGCGCAAGCACAGGCCGACCTACGCGACACCGGCGCTGACATCCTCGACCTCAGCGTCTCCAATCCCACGCGGGCCGAGTTGCACTACGATGCCGAGGTGATCCTGGGCTCTCTCGCCCGTCCCGAGGCCCTCGACTACGATCCGCAACCGCGTGGTCTTCTCTCCGCGCGTCAAGCGGTCACCGGTTATTACCGCGTCGACCACGAAGCTTACGACCTTGCCCCCGAATCCATCATCCTGACCACCAGCACCAGCGAAGGCTATTCCTTCGTCTTTCGCCTGCTTTGCAATCCCGGCGACGAGATTCTCGTTCCGAAGCCCAGCTATCCCTTGTTCGAATTCCTTGCCGATCTCCAGGACGTCCACCTCATCCCTTACCCGCTGCTCTACGACCACGGCTGGCAGATCGACCTTCCGTCTCTCTACCAGGCAGTCACCTCGCGCACCCGCGCTGTTGTGCTCGTCCATCCCAACAATCCGACCGGCTCATACACGAAAGCGGATGAGATCAACGACTTGAATCATTTCTGCGAAGCGAATGCGCTGGCGCTGATCGTGGATGAAGTCTTCCTCGACTACGCGTACGACGGCGTCGCGCGTCCCAGCTTCGCGCAGAACAACGGTGCCCTGACCTTCACCCTCAGTGGCTTGTCGAAGATTTCAGGGTTGCCTCAGATGAAAGTCGCGTGGGTTGTGACCAGCGGTCCGGAAGAACGCAAGAATGCCGCCCTGGCTCGCCTGGAAGTGATCGCCGATACCTATCTCTCGATGAACGCGCCCTTGCAACTCGCCACGCCTGCGCTGCTCGATCAGCGCAAAAGCCTCCAGCCGCTGCTGCTCGACCGCGTGCGCGCAAACCTGGGCGAACTCGACCGCCAGCTGACTCACCAGAAAACCTGCACGCGTCTCCACGTCGAGGGCGGCTGGTATGCCATCCTGCGCGTGCCCGCCACGCAGTCCGACGAAGACCTCGCCATCGATCTGCTTCGCAAAGTCGGAGTCCTTGTCCACCCCGGACATTTCTATGACTTCCCGAGCGACGGCTATCTCGTTCTGAGCCTCATCACGCCGATCGCGTCTTTTCGCGAAGGCATCCACCGCGTGCTCCACATACTGAATTCGTGATCTCTAATGAACCACGCGGGACAGCCGCCTCGGCTGTCCCGCGGAGCGCAATTCTGTAGGAGGTGGCCCAATCCAGATTCCTGGGCCAAACATCGTGCCGTAGGCGCGCCCAACTTAGCCCAGCGCTTCACCGCTGGGGGTGCTGCAAAACGACCGAAGTCCCGTCGGGACGACCTGCAATTCACCTCTTCTGCAAAAACGGATTGCTCTCCCGCTCCTCGCCAATTGTCGTCTCCGGTCCATGCCCCGGAATCACCACGGTCTCATCCGGCAACGTCAGCACCTGCCCGTGCAAAGACCGCAGGATTTTCTCAAACGATCCGCCCGGCAGATCTGTGCGCCCGATACTTCCCGCAAACAAAGTATCGCCAGCAATCAACTTCTTCTCCGCCGGGAAATAGAGGCAGATACTCCCCTCCGTATGCCCCGGGGTGTGTATGACATTCGCCACCAGCGACCCGGCTTTCACTACGTCCGACTGACCCAAACTCTGATCGATTTCGACCTTCTCCGGACTCTTCATCCCAAGCCACGCTGCCTGTACATCGAGCATCTTCAGGAGCGCGTAGTCGTTCTGGTTTAACAGGATCGGAGCGCCTGTCGCCGCCCGCAACTTCATTGCACCGCCCACGTGATCAATGTGCGCGTGCGTGACGACAATCTGCTTCACCTGTAGTTTGTGCTTCTGAACCAGCGCAAGGATGTCCTCGATCTCATCGCCAGGATCGATCACCATCGCCTCATGCGTGGTCTCATCGCCCACGATCGAGCAATTGCACTGCAGCGGGCCCACCGGAAGAATCTCGTGAATCATAGAATCATTCTATTTCGACAGTCGTCTTTTGTTTTCAGTGAGGGTGCCAAATCACCCTCAAAGAAAAAGTCCTCCGCATTCCGCGGAGGACTTCACCCAAAACACCCAAACCTTACTTCGCCGGTGCCGGTTGCGACGCCGGATTCGCGGGCGCCTTCGCCGGAGCCGCTGGCTGCGAGTTCGTCGTCGATCCCTTCACATTCGACAGCACCGAACCCGACCCCTGCGCTCCGCTCCGCCGCACCGCAAAAATTGACAGCGTAATCGACGTGACCATGAACAGCACCGCCGACCAGGTCGTCGCTTTCGAAAGCGCGGTCGCCGCGCCGCGCGGCCCGAATGCCGTCTGGCTGCCCATGCCGCCGAACGCGGCCGCAATGTCGCCGCTCTTGCCGCTCTGCAACAGCACCACCACGATCAGAAAGAAGCACACCAGAATGTGCACGAAATAGATCAGTCCAATAACAATGTGCATGCGATCACTGCCCAACCGGCTCTCACGCCGGCCTTTCTCTGTCTACCGGAATGTATGCTTTGGTGCGGAAGGGGGGATGCCGTTTACCGCGAAAACCCTACTTTCCGCACCTGCAATAGTTTACACGAGAAAACACGGTTTCGCGCAGTGTTTCCGCGGTCACGGAGAGTAATCATCCGTGTTGAACTGTGAGCAAGCAAAAGCAAGTGTTTCGACGAAAAGGGTATCAAAACGGTATCACGGGTGTTGATCGAGGATCGGGCCGCCGCGCGGCGAATGAAAACTGATGAGGCAATCGAGGCCGCCTGACGGGCCGACTTCACCATACTTTCCCCGCTCAACGCGATCAAAACATCGTGCTAACCTTCTGCTAGCAGTGAGCCTCATTTCTGTGAGGAGGTCAGAAAACTGTGATCCCAATCATCCAACAAATCGTTTCGCGTGAGATCGAGCGTGCATTGACGGAACACCAAGTGTCACCAAGCAGCCGGATCAGAAGCCTGATTGAAGCGAATATTGACTGGAACACAGTTGGTGTCTCGTCGGTCAGCGTATGCGCCAACGATAATCGCATATTGCCTCTGGATGCGTATGTCGATGAACTTCGCCGTGATCCCCGATACTCGCAGGACTTTCCGGCAGAGCCACGCCGAGTTTCAAGAGGCGATACTGACAAGTTGCGTGAACTTTTCGACGAGATTCGCGCAGGAACAACCATTGTGGTGGACTAAGCCGTACTCACAATGTGGGGACGGAACGCGGAGAACTCAAATAACTCGCGAATCTCACTAAATTCTCCGTTCAGTACATAACTCGGGACAACCTGCTTGGGTTCCAAGGTCCTCTCACGTTCCACTGCTGATCTTGGCCAGTGAGTCACTCGGCGGAGAAATTGATATTCCGGCCTCAAGTGCGCCTCACCATACTTTGCCCACACATCAGTTACCCCCGCGTCTTGCGCCGTCGCCACGTCTCTGGCACGGTTATCACCGACATAGACGGCTTGATGCTTTTGCGCTCCAACTTCGCTGATGATGTCCAGTAAAACCTGAGGATTCGGCTTCGCCTCTCCTTTGTTAGAAAGGGTGGCACAAGTTTCCCCTGCAGGAACTCAGAAATCAACGTCCGAATAATCTGGTTCGACTATGGCAACCTCCCATTTGTCTCTCTCGTCCTCGTGCCCGTTGGGAAAGAAGTTTTCAAAATTGGCGATGACTCGCTCAATTTCGCCTTGCTCCAACTCTAGGCCGCAAACCTTGCAGCGCATTGTAAAGACAATCCATCCAGCAACGGGTTGACCGCTCTCGTCTACATCAACATCCCAGCTACTGAAAACCGTTGCTGACGGTTGTTTGCAGGCAGGACATTGGAGGCTTTCGACGACAACCTCTTCCTGCTCCTTCGTTTCGGAAGGTGCTCCCAAAAGGAGACTTATTCGCCTCGTCGATAGGCGGTCGGCAAGGACTGCAAAATGCTCCACCTTCTTCGCGATTTCAGTGGAAGCCACGTCAGCATTGGATTTTGCGATGCTCTTGAGGCGCTTCCATGTTCCAGCCTTCAGCCGAAGTTCTTCGGTGAACTCTTCTAGAAATGGGAAAATCTTCTCTATCAGCAATAGATTAACTCTTGTTACATCCACTCTGCCTCGATGGTGAACGAGTTCGTTTCGGATATTTTGCAACTCAACGAGATGGGGTATCGCTGCAGAAATGTCGAAAAACTTTCCCGCCCTGCCTAGAAGTCTGGTGAAGGAGACGGTTTTGACTTCAACGTTGTCTAGTTCCTTCGGATTTAACATTTTGTTCCCCAACTGATACAGCTTTGCGACTTGCAATGCACCCTCATCAATCTTTTCCAATACCAATGCTGGACAAATCTTTTCTAGTTTCTCTTTCAGGAGCAATTCTGTTGCAACGGCTATTTTAATTACGCAGCTGCCTATCTTTGGTGTCTTAGTTCCCGATTCGAGGAACTCTTCTATTGCTTCGAGCAGAAAATCGGTAGGCTGGAAAGTTATTTGCCTTTTACCGGGAACCAGAGAAATGTACACCACACTCACGCTCCTATACACGACCGTTGTAGGTGAAAGATACTCCGTGCCGCACTAGACGCTGTTTTGGAGCAAAACCACGGCACGACTGATTTTATGGCTCAACGTCTGGGCGCGTATGAAGGTCATGAATTCTTAGACGCAGCGAGAAGCGACACGATATGGAGCAAAGCGAAGGCGACGGTCATGAAGAACGCCGGGACGTTGACGCTTGAGGCATTGAAAGCCACGCTCGCAATCCTGATGAAGCATGCTGCTACGAGAATCGGAGCATAGCCAGAAGACCCGGTTACCTAGCGAACGCTCTGCGTTGGGTCGTCCAAGCCCCCTGCGTGAATCCATTTGACAGCATCTTCAACGAGGGCCTTAGCAGGATGATGTCCACGTCCGCCGAGCGGTATGCCATACATTGTCCGATAAAGGCCGTTCTGTTCGAACCGCCTACGTACGATGGGTTTGCCATCATCTTCGAAGGTTTCGACGGTCAACATGAACCTGCCGTATTCGAAACTGTATGGCACAGCCGTCGAAGATGTCGTTGTGGTAGTCTCGGTGCCGTTGTACGTCCCGACTTGTTGGCCGTATGTCGAAGAACCGGGCGTGGTGTCAGTCACCGTTCCTGACGTAGGCGTTTCGTGTGTCTGGGTGTTTGTGACAACCCGTGTCCCATGATATGTCGCTGGCACCACAGTGATGACGAACACGGTCTTCACTAAGGGGTCGGGAGCGGCATAGCAGACATCAGGGTACTTCTTCTCAAGGTCTTTGGTCGCCCACTTCAAATTCTTTGGATTGGACATTCCCTGTTGGACGTTTCCAAGTTTGTCCTCTTGGATGACAGAATAGGTCGTGGCACATAACGGACGCCCGTTGCCCTTGTCCTTAGCAGCAGCCACACTCGCGACGAGCAACATCGACAATAGAATCTTGTTTCTAGACATACCGCCTCCCGCTGACATTGTGTTGCTTCCTTGGCGGTCTCGCTACATTACCTTCGATCATGGTACTTCGACCGAAACCCTATATTCGCATCGTATACTCCACCCTAGTTCGCCGCCGTGATTTGTGGAAGCCCTGCCGTCTGCGGGTGTCAAAATGGAACTGCTCGGTGGGGTCTCGGACTTCAGAAACAGAAATGCTAGATGAGCACCATCCATGCCAACACCTCGTTATGAACCGGGGCTACCATCTATTTGGAAACATCGCGTGAAGTACATACGCTGCTTTAAGATTGTCCGATGAGATTGCCACTTGCCATCGTCGCTGCCTTGCTGTTGTTCTATTTCTTCACGGCGTGGCAAGCACTGGTTCTAATTGGCATTGGGGGTCTCATTGTCGCGGTCTTGCACAGAACTGGTCACTGGAAACCTGACCGCCAGTTCGCGATTAACGTAACCGCCAAGGACTCGAAAAATGACGTACTCCTGATGTGGACGGTTATGCCCGCAAAGCACCTGTTCAAGAGAGACCTTGCCGTTTTTAGCGATGCTACTGAATACCACAGCGCCTATGAGTACAGGATTGACGGGGAAAGAGTCTCAATGCGATTGGTCGAAAGCACCATTGAATCTGGGACGAAACCCATGCTCTATCGAGTCCGAGATGGTGTCGTCGGCACAAGCTGGATTGCGGATTGGTACGGCGAAAGATTGGAGAGCTTGGGTGTAGGCGAAGTCGAAGAACTTAAGGATGGGGTTGAATGGCACGATGCTCCGCTCGGGATACGATACTTCATCTTGAAACACACATCAGGTCATCGGGAATTTCTGGCCTCTGAACGAGAACGACTCAAACGTGGAGTGTCCAATGCGGAGGCGGAACTCAGGAGTAGTGGTATCAGGCAAGATACAGATGGCGTTTATATCGGTCCTGATGGCCCCGAGGACGAACTCGTACGGTCTTTACTTTCAGACGACCATCTGAGCAAGTACGGGATTACTTCGGATGAGTTTTATCGCTGTGAATCTCTCCTGAGGTTTCTGCCACGTTTCTCGCTATGAATCATTTCCAAAACAAGCCTTGACTGTGGAGTGAAGATTTCTATGCCGTTTTCTTTTTCGGAAGTTCGGTGATCTGGTCGCGCTGAGCAGGTTTGGAATGCTCGCTCTGGTGAAACGACAAGCAGGAAGGGCAGAAAGTCTCATTGCACAGTTCGCATCGTTCGGCATGTGCTGAGCAGAGCGATGTGCCGCAGTCGTAGCACAAGGTCTTTGCGTAGCGGCCACACTCCATCCCCAGCTCGTCCTGCACACCTCGTACCAGAACCACTCTGCACAGGAAATAGTCCATATCAGCAGAAGAGCGTACACCACTGAAATTTGTCATGACGAAGAAAAAGTGATTAAAATATCGGGCAACCGTGGCACACCTTCCAGCTCTTCGCCCGATGGTCCTCACCAGCCTGCCTGCACCATTCCGCCATTTTATCGGTAATGAGTGCTCCACACGCGAATGTCGATGCCAAACCGTTTCAGGCTATTGTGAAGAACCGCCCTCAGTCGGCAGAATCATGGGTTTGACAACGATTTTCGATCGCACGAAACGTGGAGAACCCGTCCAGTCGGTGAAAAAGTCACCCGTCGTCGCTGCCCCTTCAAGGCCCTTGCCAAATGCAAAGACGGTCGCGTGTGGGCCATAGCTGGAGTGTACGTTCAGATGCACCAAAGCTGACATCGTTCCGGCGATCTGTCGTGGGACGGAGTAGTTAGACTTCTGAGCAGGGAACGTGGCGCGGCCGTTCATGTCGGTTTGGCAGTCTGATTCATGTCCTTCCATTTCGACCGAATAGTTTTGCCAAGTCTCCCTGACCGTCAGTCCCGCAACGGGCTTACCTCGCTCGTCAACTACGACCACTTCCTATTGGGGCGCGGCAAGCCAACTAACGGGAAACAGCCAATAGACGAGTATTGCGACGAGGAGCACGAATCCGAAAAGGAGTGGCCTTCGTTTCTTCATCGGGATGGTTGATGTTAGCAGGCGTTTGCACAAGCTTGCGCTTTTCATTCGCCTTTTTTGGTGTCAATAAGCGAAATGGGGATTTTGCACGAAGCCGCTGGCGCGGCGGACGCTATCGCGTGTTCGGGGGCGGCAGGTTGTGTGGGATGATGCAAGAGCTCGACTGCAGGTGATAATATGCGTCTGTGCATGAAGTTAGGTTTCAACAGAATTTACAGTTAGCAAGGCCTGAGGGCGATGAGATGGCGAAACGGCCATTGAATCCCCATACCTTAATATTTATATAGCCCTCCGCGTCCGCCGCAAACGCCAGCGGCTTCCTCCAAATCCCCCTATCGCAAGTGCCCCGGCGGAACACACTCGGGCCCACCGAACAACTCGGCGCCGGCGCACTTGTCGATAGGGTACCAAGATTTTTCACCAATTGACTCAGGGATCAGATGTCGCTCCGGGTGGACCGACTGGGGTCCATTTCCTTGAAAGCAAGCCACGCATCGCGGATTCGGCCGCCTTCATAAACGCAGCTATGGTGCTGTCAATCTGGTCGTACCGAACATCCGTAAGTACAACCCGGCAGCCGGAATGCTGATAAAGACCCTCTAGCAAAACGTCAGCAACGCCTTCTGCGACAGCCAACTCAACCTCCGTAGCATACGAATCCGACACCGTCGGCGGCCACAATGCACGTGCCTCGAAGCTGAGGTCATTTGCGGGAGCACACTCAAATCGAACGTACGCGTAGCGCGGAGGTTCGAACGCTCGAAATTCGTATTCAACCGTTTCGGGCGAATTCAGACGCAAACAGGTGCGACAACGTTTGGTATCTCGAAGTCTTTCCAGTTCGTCCCTATCGAGGTGGGTTCCCAGCACGCGACCAGTATACTCACGCCGGACTAACCTTGACGTTAACAGTTAGCACTTTATCGCAAGTCCCGCCACTGGCCTCGATCTGCGCCAGATTCCTGCTCAGCGGAACTTGCGATAAAGTGCTAACTGTTCTCGCAATCTTGCGCTTTTCTTTCGCCTTTTTTCGTGTCGATGAGCGCTATAGGGATGTTTCGCCAATTGACCGAGCGTGCGCTATTTCAGACTCGAAAGTTGTGCCTCGATCTGCTCACGAAAGTGGGCGTAGGAGGGCGAAATGGCAGCTTGCTTCAGGTGTTCCGTGGCAATCTGAGTCTTGCCCAGACATAGCGCTATGTAGCCTGTATATAAATTTCTGGCAGGGCTAGATTTGGCTCCGAAGCCCCAAGTGCCGTCGTTCGTCTCAGCTTCTTCCATGAGAGTACGGAGTACCTCGTGCATCTCACTGAACCGTTGAAACCACGCAAAACCTTCGGTTGCGATTCCTTGTCGCGTCGCCTCGATGACGGTCGGGAGGTAGTCGCCCTTAGGATCGACATAGAACACATCTGTTCTCGCACATTCAGGCTGGGAGAACTTCTTGCGGATCGTGCAACGCAGGTGGCAGTGATACTCCTCGGGCATCAGCAAACCATCTTTGATCTTGATCCCTGAGTGCGGTATGTCGGTGAAAAAACAACCGAGCCGGATGGAGAACGAGTAGGTCGTGCTGCCAATCGCGGACGCTAAGTAACTGTTGAACGATTGAAAATTGACCACGTCAATACGAGACCGACTGAACCTTCTAGCTGTGCGGCTCGAAAATGAGGTCCAATCTGCGTTCCTCAGAAGAGGGCGAACCACTTTCCACAACTCTCGGCTGACGATCTTGCTGTCCATCGCAACCCGTACTCTACCCCGTAAGCAGACAGAACGCCAACTGACGAAAACAGGCGTTCTCGCAAGCTTGCGCTTTTTGTTCGCCAAAATCAGGGTCGGTGAGTGCTATAGCGATGTTTCGCCATTTACAGACACCTTCGATCTGAGGAGGTTGTTCCGCTATTCTTGTCGGAGGGAGGACATTTGGGCGCGGGTGCGGAAAACGACGATGCTCTGGTAGACGCGTTCGTTGCATATCTGAATGCGGCAGGATTTGAGCCGAAGTTCCGAGATGCAGTTCCAGAGGAGCTACGCACATCAGGCGCAGAGTACGACACATTTCATTGGCAGATTCGATCGGCACCATTCAATGCTTGGGTCGAGGGACTGGACGAAAAACTTCCTCAGCGCTGGCCGAAACCTTTCAGGTCGCTTATTCAGCGATTCCGCTTTTGTAATTTCGAGATTGGTCCTCTGATGCTGTTTGCGAATAGCGGTCATCAGCTTTTTTACGAGTTGTCGGACCGAGTTTTGAAAGACAAGGGAATATTCCCCACGCTGCACAAGAATGGCTTTCTGCAATTTGGCCTGCCGCATGAAACCAACTATGATCCCGTCTGTTTCGATATGAAGCGTCGGAACCGCGATGATGCGCCAATTGTTCAACTGGATCACGAAGAAATCTTGCAAGGGGGCCGTATCCGCGTCGTTCAGGAAATTGCACCATCATTCGCACAGTTCATGCAACGTGCAATGGCTGAGCGATTCCCCGTCGCCTAAACTATCGCAATCAGGCGTTCTCGCAACTTTGCGCTTTTTGTTCGCCAAAATCAGGGTCGATGAGTGTAATTGATTTTTCAACAACTAGGCCGCATCCGTCTCACTTCAGTCTGGATCGGAGGCAGAAGATGTCTCCTTACATCCCCATCCCCGCGTCGTGTAATCGAAGAGGTAAATGCCGCCATAAACGTCGTAGCTGACGCAGACGTTGGTACTCTTGTAGTCCGAAAACCGAAACCTTGCCGCCTGAAGTGGTTTCCCGCCACACCGCGCTGTCACTAAATGCGAGTGATTTAAAGCTAGATCTTTTACTTGTACTCGCTCTTTTCGAGGCCATTGAACGGTGTCACCGTTGTCAATACGGACGGACAGCTTACTCGACTCACAGTACTTGCCCGGTCCGACATATTTCGACCAAGTATCTGGTACGGTGAAGATGGTGAGAGAACCATTTTGCTGCGCCAAACTTTCTCGCGGCAGGAAGAGCAAACAAAAGATGATCGCAATTGCAATGTGAGTCACCGGATGACCTTTGAGTATCCATGGTTGAACGTTTGCCGTTCGTGCGACATGTATTTGATTTTACGCTGCTAATCAGGATGCCTGTCGAGAACAGGCGTTCTCACAACTTTGCGCTTTTTATTCGCCTCTTTTCGTGTCGATGAGTGAAATCGCGATATTACGACAGTTGACTCTCTTGAGCTTCACCCTGTATTCAAATACGATTCTTTCCCATGCGTTTAGCGACGAAGGCTTACCTGACCGCGATCATTTTGGCCCTACTGACTTCAACGGCCTGCAATCGAACGCCAGTATATGAATGGCGCCCGCTCGAAGCGCCGGACAGAACCTTCTCAGTATCCCTGCCTGGAGATGCTGTCAAGGAGGATACGCCGACGAAGTCCGTGACTGGTGGCTCCTTCATCGCACACAGCTTCAAGGCCAGAGCATCTAAGGACGCGGCCTACGGGTTCAGTTGGTGGGAAGACCCAAGTAGTCTCAAAGACCGCACGGCAGAACAGATTTTGGACACAGCCCGAGACGGTGGCTTGTCTGCCACCAGTGGCAAGCTGCTCAGCGAAAAGCGGCTAACAGTTCAAGGGCACCCCGCCCGAGACATTCGTGCCATCGCTCGTGACAACGCAGCATATGACAATCGTCTTGTGGTTGTCGGAAACAGGCTCTACACACTGTTGGTATTCGATGTGAGCGGAAAACGGGACGGTGAGAACATCGAGAAGTTCTTCGATTCGCTAGTGTTGCATTAAAGCGGTTGTGACTCAGAAGCGCGACAGTTGTTGAAACCAGGCGTTCTCGCAAGCTTGCGCTTTTTGTTCGCCAAAATCCGGGTTGATGAGTGTAATCGCGATGTTTCGCCAACTAGGATGGGTGAATTCGTTCGTGTACTCTGTCCGGGACGACGATGCGCATCTTCTTGTGCGGACACGAACTCGGGCTAGGATTTGTTGTGGGCCAACGCCTATTGGCGGAAGGTCACAAGGTCACGATGCTGACGACATCTGAGGACTTGCTACCCAATCTGGCCAAGAACCAGATGAACCCAGTCTTGGGGCACGTCGAGGACGCATCCGTGCAACAGCAACTGGCCAAAGCTGACGCCGTAATAGACGTTGAACTCCCCAACACCCTGTTACTCCAGAAGGTCCATGTGGCTCGCCTTCGTCCATACCTTCTGGCGCGAGTGCTTCAAGGCTCTAGTCGGCCCTTGATTGTCACTAGCAGTGCTGCCGTCATAGGGGATACCGGACCTGTACCGGTGGACGAAGGCACACGCTTGCGCCCGCTAACGGGTTACGCTTGGTTGCCTCGTCTGGAAAAGGAGGTACTGAAGTCGTCTGGTGTGCGAAGCATCGTAATTCGTCCGGCTTGGGAACGGCACGGCTGCCGCCCGCAAAGCGGGGCCATTGCCATTGGAAACTGGATGAAACTGGCGAGACGCTTCAGGCGCGGAAAATACATCGGATCAGGCGAGAATCGTTACTCCGCAGTACACTTCGACGATCTCGCTGATTTGTATTGCGTTGCCTTGAAGCGAGCGGGCGCGGGGACGATCTTGCACGGAGCCAGTGAGAACTTTTCCATGAAAGAACTCGCGATGACGATTCACAGGAGCATGGGCTTCAAAGGCGAACCTTCCAGTTTGTCCCTTGAGCAGGCTAGGCGATTTAGCCCAATCGCAGATGCGCTGATCCGGAGCCACGCGCTTTCTGGCGATCTCGCACGCTCACTTGGATGGCAGCCTTCGCGAGGTTCGATCATGAAGGAGGTTGAGCAAAGCGCGTCTGAAAACGTGCTTGTGTCTCGCCTTGGGTTGCCACGCACGGAATGCAAGACTGTATGAATCAGGTAGTTGACGAAAGCAGGCCTTCTCGTAAGCTTGCGCCTTTTGTTCGCCAAAATGCGGGTCAGTGAGTGCTATAGAGATGTTTCAACAACAAACGTGGAAACAGGGCATTACTTTACTTCCACCTTGATGATGTCCTTGCCCACATACGTGATTCGGGCTTCGACTCCGTTGTGGATGAAACCCTTGTTCCACTCGGAGTTGAACATTGTCGAACCCCAACCGCTGCCGTACTCGAAACGAACACCGCTTACCACGAAGCTTTCCGTGGCGTGACCACCGGGAGGCATCGGTACGAAATCCTTGACCTCGCCCGCACTGATTGAATAGGCATGAGTAGCAAAAGCTTTTTGGCCGTTGCGGTACTCCCCGTACATTGAGGTGAAGAACCCAAGTGCCCCCAATACGCCCACCGCACCGACGATTTGGAAGACTGTGCCCTTAGCGAGGGAATCCTTGTCACCGGACGTTCTAACGGCCCAGCCGATACCTACAAACAAGGCTCCGAAAATGAAAATGAGAAGTGGAAGCCACCACTGGAAACCAACTTTGGTAACGTCAAAGACGGTGCGATAGCCCATGCTGCACAATCATAACTGCTGAGAACAGTTAGCACTTTATCGCAAGTTCCGCTGAGCAGGAATCTGGCGCAGATCGAGGCCAGTGGCGGGACTTGCGATAAAGTCTGTTGAACGAAGTCGCTGGTGTTTGCGACGGACGCGGTGGGCTATGGGTATTCGATAGGGATTTCTCGATGGTCTGGGGTAGTAGGTGGGGAAAGGATTTGAGGAAACAGAACGGATGGCGAAGATGGAGGGCGAAGGTTAGTGGGAAGCGGTAGATTTTCGCGGGTTATAGGCGGCGGATGAGTGGCAGGAAAAGTGACTAGAGACACGACGGGGGTACGAGCCGAAGTTCGCGCTGGGTAGAACAGATAGGTTTTGTGGTTAGGAAGAATCAAGGGGAGTGCTCCTGGGTGCGGTGGGCGCGAATGTCGAGGCGGAGAATGTTTCTACGATTCGCATCATAGTGGCGCAGTGGGGACAGCGGAAGCCAGTGAGGGGAGTGGCTGTGGAGTTAGGTGTCGGGGATGGGTCGGTGTCGGGATGATGGAGCAGTAGCTGTTGACAAAGCGGCAGTAAGTTGGCTCTGCGTCGATTGGCCAGGAAGCCGTAGAAACGAATGCGGACGAACCCTCGGGGAAGAACGTGCAACAGGAAACGGCGTAAGAACTCTTGCGCGGAGAGTGTCATCAAGCGTTTCTTGTTGCCATGGGCATAGTCCTTGTAGCGAAAGGTAACCTGATCGTGGTCGAAGGCGACTAAGCGATGATTGGAAATGGCGACGCGGTGGGTGTAGCCGGCTAGATAGCGCAGAACCTGTTGGGGACCGCCGAAAGGCGGCTTGAGGTAGACCACCCAGTCTTGTCGGAACAGGGTGCGCAAGAAGGAGGCAAAGGCTTGATCTTGACGGAGGGGTTGAAGGGCTCCGGAGAGAGTGAGTTGGCGGTGGCTTCTTTTTAGAGCATCGACGAACTTGCCGCGGAAGACACGCCGGAGGACGTGGCGTGGCAAGAAGAAGTGGTAGCGAGGATGAATCCAGCGGCGGCGATCGGGTGCGAGCCCTCCGGATGGAATTACGCAATGGATGTGCGGGTGATGTCGTAAGTTCTGACCCCAGGTATGGAGCACAGACAGGAAACCGATCTCGGCTCCAAGATGCTTGGGGTCGAGGGCAATCTGCAGAAGAGTTTCGGCGCTCGCCCGAAACAACAGGTCGTAGAGGAGCTTCTTGTTCTGCAGCATGAGTGGAGAGAGTTGGTGGGGCAAGGTAAAGACCACGTGGAAGTAGTCGAGGGCGAGCAATTCTTTCTGGCGAGCTGCGAGCCAACGCTGACGGGCTGCCACCTGACATTTTGGGCAATGCCGATTGCGACAGGAGTGGAAAACGAGAGCACGATGGCCACAACTGGGACACTGATGGCGATGTCCACCCAGGACCGCGGTCCGGCAGTTTGCGATGGCACGGAGCACTTTCTGGTGTGCCCAGTGAATCCAGCTGCGGTTATTGGCGAGGAATCGTTCCCCTTGCGCCCGTACGATGTCGGCCACCTCGATGTGTGGCCGATTCATTTTTTCTGTAACCTCCGAGATCGTTGTACGTTGTCGGGATCGGAGATCTGCAACTGATCCAGTGGATTGGGTACGGTCTGCAGATGCTTGTGCGACAGATGCAGGTAGACGAGAGTGTGTTCGAGGGTGGAATGACCGAGTAAGAACTGGATGGTACGGAGGTCGGTTCCGGCTTCGAGCCAGTGAGTCGCACAGGAGTGCCTCAGGCTGTGAGGAGAAAAGCGTTTGGTGATGCCGGCGGCCTGAGCCGCCTGGTGACAGGCTAACCAGACGGTGTTGACACTGATGGGCACGTCAGCGCGCCATCCGTTTACGGTTCCCGGGAACAAATAGGTTTTGGGCTTCATCCAGCGCCAGTAGACTCGCAGGGTCTTGAGCAAGGTTGGACTGAGCGGCACCTCACGGTCTCGGCCGCCTTTGCCTTGTTCAATGCGAATCATCATGCGCTGGCTGTCGATGTCGCTGACTTTGAGTTGGCACAGTTCTGCGCGCCGCATGGCGGTGGAATACAGCGTCATGATCAAGGTGCGGTGAAAGAGGTTACTGGCGGAGTCAATCAAGCGACCCACTTCCTCGGGGCTGAGTATGGTCGGGAGTCGTTTGCGGAACTTGGGGAACGGAATATATTCGGCGCGGAAGTTCCGGTGGAGAGTCTTGAAGAAAAAGAAACGTAGCGCGGCGGTATGTTGCCGGATCGTGTAGGGAGACAACTTCTCCTGAAACAGATGAAGCTGATACTGCCGGATGTGTTCCGGCCCGAGCGTATCCGGTGACCGCCGAAAATACCGGGCGAAATCGCTGATGATGTGAAGGTAGATTCTTACGGTAGAATGTGAGTAATCGCGACGCTGGAGTTCCTCCAGCATTCTTTTGCGTAGTCGGGTCACAGTGACCTCCCTTAAAGTTCTGTGACCTCACTTATCTCAATCTCTCAATCTTTCCACAACTTCTGCCCCCCGCCCCACGCGTAGCGTCCGTCGCACCAGCGACTTCGTTCAACAGGCGATAGCGCAAGCTTGCGCTTTCCCTTCGCCTTTTTGGGGGTTAATGAGCGTTATGGTGATTTGCACGAAGCCGCTGGCGCGGCGGACGCTATCGCGTGTTCGGGGGCGGCAGGTTGTGTGGGATGATGCAAGAGCTCGACTGCAGGTGATAATATGCGTCTGTGCATGAAGTTACGTTTCAACAATCCGTGTCAGTGAGTGCTATAGAGATGTTTCAACAGCTAAATCAAAAACTGCTTGATTGAAGCACCCGGGTGGCGGTCTCGGCCCAATCTGAATTGCCAAGACACATCACCACTCGAAAACTGCTATCGACCTCAAACCCTTGCGTTGGAACAGCAGAAGTGACAAAGAAATCGAGTGCTTGTTCTAAGGTTTCATGCTCGTGCCATGTTGTCATAACTCCGTCATTTGCAGTTGGCCCCGCGAATCTGCGCTCACCAAGCTCGTCGTTGACAACGACCTCGTCCACGATGTCATGAAATTTCTCGCAGCCGCGCCCCCAAGCGCAGAAATAGACCATTCCTCTGCTGAGGGCGGCTGATGCAAACTCGGAAACCGCATCAACACCAACATCGCGGATGTCTGCGGCGACAAACAGCCGAAATCGGTTCCCCGACCACCGGAGCGATGTGGGCCATTTCAACTCGGCCAACTGAATGACTGCGAAGCGGTTCTCCTGCTGCCATGAACGGAAAGGGTATCACTGCTCTTTGCATAACTGCTGAGAACAGTTAGCACTTTATCGCAAGTTCCGCTGAGCAGGAATCTGGCGCAGATCGAGGCCAGTGGCGGGACTTGCGATAAAGTCTGTTGAACGAAGTCGCTGGTGTTTGCGACGGACGCGGTGGGCTATGGGTATTCGATAGGGATTTCTCGATGGTCTGGGGTAGTAGGTGGGGAAAGGATTTGAGGAAACAGAACGGATGGCGAAGATGGAGGGCGAAGGTTAGTGGGAAGCGGTAGATTTTCGCGGGTTATAGGCGGCGGATGAGTGGCAGGAAAAGTGACTAGAGACACGACGGGGGTACGAGCCGAAGTTCGCGCTGGGTAGAACAGATAGGTTTTGTGGTTAGGAAGAATCAAGGGGAGTGCTCCTGGGTGCGGTGGGCGCGAATGTCGAGGCGGAGAATGTTTCTACGATTCGCATCATAGTGGCGCAGTGGGGACAGCGGAAGCCAGTGAGGGGAGTGGCTGTGGAGTTAGGTGTCGGGGATGGGTCGGTGTCGGGATGATGGAGCAGTAGCTGTTGACAAAGCGGCAGTAAGTTGGCTCTGCGTCGATTGGCCAGGAAGCCGTAGAAACGAATGCGGACGAACCCTCGGGGAAGAACGTGCAACAGGAAACGGCGTAAGAACTCTTGCGCGGAGAGTGTCATCAAGCGTTTCTTGTTGCCATGGGCATAGTCCTTGTAGCGAAAGGTAACCTGATCGTGGTCGAAGGCGACTAAGCGATGATTGGAAATGGCGACGCGGTGGGTGTAGCCGGCTAGATAGCGCAGAACCTGTTGGGGACCGCCGAAAGGCGGCTTGAGGTAGACCACCCAGTCTTGTCGGAACAGGGTGCGCAAGAAGGAGGCAAAGGCTTGATCTTGACGGAGGGGTTGAAGGGCTCCGGAGAGAGTGAGTTGGCGGTGGCTTCTTTTTAGAGCATCGACGAACTTGCCGCGGAAGACACGCCGGAGGACGTGGCGTGGCAAGAAGAAGTGGTAGCGAGGATGAATCCAGCGGCGGCGATCGGGTGCGAGCCCTCCGGATGGAATTACGCAATGGATGTGCGGGTGATGTCGTAAGTTCTGACCCCAGGTATGGAGCACAGACAGGAAACCGATCTCGGCTCCAAGATGCTTGGGTCGAGGCAATCTGCAGAAGAGTTTCGGCGCTGCCCGAAACAACAGGTCGTAGAGGAGCTTCTTGTTCTGCAGCATGAGTGGAGAGAGTTGGTGGGCAAGGTAAAGACCACGTGGAAGTAGTCGAGGGCGAGCAATTCTTTCTGGGAGCTGGAGAACGGGTAGGGAAAGGAGGACAGGAGTAAAAGGAGACGGGCGCGGCGGACGCTATCGCGTGTCCGGGGGCGGCAGGTTGGTGGGAGATGCAAGAGCTCGACTGCAGGTGATAATATGCGACTGTGCATGAAGTTACGTTTCAACAATCCGTGTCAGTGAGTGCTATAGAGATGTTTCAACAGCTAAATCAAAAACTGCTTGATTGAAGCACGCGGGTGGCGGTCTCGGCCCAATCTGAATTGCCAAGACACATCACCACTCGAAAACTGCTATCGACCTCAAACCCTTGCGTTGGAACAGCAGAAGTGACAAAGAAATCGAGTGCTTGTTCTAAGGTTTCATGCTCGTGCCATGTTGTCATAACTCCGTCATTTGCAGTTGGCCCCGCGAATCTGCGCTCACCAAGCTCGTCGTTGACAACGACCTCGTCCACGATGTCATGAAATTTCTCGCAGCCGCGCCCCCAAGCGCAGAAATAGACCATTCCTCTGCTGAGGGCGGCTGATGCAAACTCGGAAACCGCATCAACACCAACATCGCGGATGTCTGCGGCGACAAACAGCCGAAATCGGTTCCCCGACCACCGGAGCGATGTGGGCCATTTCAACTCGGCCAACTGAATGACTGCGAAGCGGTTCTCCTCTGCCATGAACGAAAGGGTATCACTGCTCTTTGCATAACTGCTGAGAACAGGCGTTCTCGCAACTTTGCGCTTTTTGTTCGCCAAAAACTGTGATGATGAGCGCTATAGAGATTTTTCGCCAAATTAATAGAACTCGGAGTTAGGGGAGATGAAGCGACGATCCTCTTTTACTTGCAGTGCAGGTGGCCATCGCGGTCGATGTTTATCTGGAAGGGTAGAGGACATGCCACTTGCCCAAGGCGCTGCCTTGACCAAGAGGTGCCCCCACGGCCGGAGGGATCGCCATCGAGAAACAACGTGTACAACTTGCCTTCCGGTGTGTACACCAGCCCCTCAGAAATGGCGGAATCAAACCCGCGCAAATCGTACCGTATTCGAAATGGCTTACCCTCACGGAAGGCGTTGAGGGCGCATTCGTTAGCGACGGTGCGATTTTCACGGTCCCCAACCCGCCCACAATCGGTCGCACGAGGACCGCTTAACTTTCGACTCTGGCGGTCCAAAGCGTCTCCGGAAGTGTGGAGGGCAAAATTCCCTACTTGCCTCGCACTCGACTCTATCCATCCGTAGTTCAGCCAGACGAGAATCCCGACGGTGAGGGATGCTGCAACTGCATAACGAAAGATCTTAAACGACTGTTTTTGTCTTACTGGCGTGTTCTCAGCGGCGACCACAAAGCATTAGACACCGCCACGGCCGTGTAAACAATGTATCCCTGATGACTGTCGTAATCAGGCGATTGCACAACTGTGCGCTTTTTCTTCGCCTTTTGCCGAGTCGAGGAGTCACGATTTCGACTGACAGCTTTGGTAGCTAAACTCGGGACAAGGGCGTGCGTGGGGATGTTCCAAACGTCAGTAATGAAGCCGTCCATTGTATGGACGAGCCGCAGTGCTCGGGGGTCTGCAAGCACTATCTTGTTGCTGTTAGAATTTCGTTTCCCCCTTTTCCTTGTCTGAACATTTGAGCCTCGCGACTGGTCGTCGATGCTGAGGGCAAGATATCAGGTTGGATCGGAACACGAGTTTCTCTATCGTCGAGATGACCTAAGTCCGTTTTTCATCTGGGTCCATGCTGGCGGCGGGGACAAGCAGCAAGAGATCGCGTTTTTTCGCGACAGGTTTGAACGTTATCCTACGGAGGTAGGGAGATTCTTGGGCTGGGCGCTTCCGAAGACGACAGTGGCTTACGAGGGTGCCCCCCTCCTAACCTTGGAGAGACTGTTCCCTCTCGATGAGCTTTTTGAGTTGGTGGAGAATCGTAACCATGAGTTGTGGCACGAACAAGACCGTGAGTCGGTGCGGTCGTTCTTAGAGCTTATGCAAGAGCGCAACAACCGGAGACCGGAACAGGACTTACCACATGACGAGCCCCAACCAGGGGAGTGAATTGATAACGGAAATGCGTATACGCGGGTTGTCCCGTGCGGTGTTGTCCCAATTGTCGTTCGACAAACATATGGAAAGCGAACGCCCCCAGATCGAAATCTGGAGGCGTCGGTTGAACGAGTTGCAGCGATCACTGCAAGCAGGTTTTATGAACGCTTCTGGAAGGCCTTGTGCAGGGTGCCGACACCTAGCCCCATTTCTCGCGAGACGACGCGCCACGAAGCCCCAGACTTGCGCAGCGAGGCTATCCTCGTAACATCCACATCGACACGAGGTCGTCCGAGTCGTTTACCCTTGGCCTTCGCCGCCGCCAGACCTGATCGGACGCGGTCCCGAATCAACTCACGCTCGAACTCCGCAATCGAGGCAAAGATGCCGAAAACCAACCTCCCGTTGGGGGTGCTCGTGTCGACCCCCTCGTGCAGGCTGATGAAGTCGATACCGAGCGCACGAAATTCGTCCAGCGCGTTTACTAGTTGCCGCAGGCTACGAGCGAAACGGTCATAGCGGTAAACTACGACAGCATCCACAAAACGCTTCCGGCAGTCGGCCATGAGCTTATCCAGACCCGGCCGTCGCTCACGAGAGCCGCTGACCCCTTTGTCAACGTATTCGTTTGCGATCACGAAGCCCCTACGTTGACAGTAGTCGCGCAATTCACCAAGCTGCATTTCAGGATTCTGCCCGTTCAGGGTGCTGACCCTCGCATAGAGAGCCACTCGTTTCTTGTCCATGGCTCCCTCCTATGCGACTGTGCCGTCGAAGTAGCCGATCTTTGCGGCGAACAGCGTTTCAGCAAGCATCTGTTCGTCAGCCTTCAAGTTCGCCACTCGCAGTAGGGATCGCCAGTTTCTAAGCAGGTCGTGGTAGTTCCCGAGAAAGCCTCCGAATCGAGGTTCGTCCGTGTCAGCCAAAATGCAACCATCGGCGGTAACTGTGATATCTGTGATCCTCGGTTGCACGAAAGACACATCGAGCAAATAGCCGAGCACTGCGGCCATCTTTCCAGTCATGTGCGTGAAATTTTCGGGGTGGAGTTTGTTGAGCAGCCGAGTCTTGAGAACTGCTTCGGCTGTTTGTTGATTTGCGTCCATTTGCCCATCTCCTAGTTGAGTTGGGCATCAGGCACCGAAAACAGAAACGCCGCCCAGCATTCAGGCGGCTCCTCGCGCGGAGACTGTTTGCAGATTCTCTGCCACATCGAGCCTTTCGGCTCAACCACCGTGCGTCTCCAACGTCGGTTGGTGGCCCTTTCGGGCGCTCCTGATGCTATGAAAATTATTACACACGAACACCAATAAATCAATGAAAACACAACCACTTGCTACGCATTCCCAGCTTGGTCGTTTCTTGCAGTCCCGTACATACAATGGACGAACTTCGAGTTAACGCCGGGCCTAATGCAGCGATGATCGGAAAACATTGCCCTATCCCTCGCATCTTGGTCCTCACTGACATCTCGGATTAATGAGCGCAATCGGGATTTGCACGAAGCCGCTGGCGCGGCGGACGCTATCGCGTGTTCGGGGGCGGCAGGTTGTGTGGGATGATGCAAGAGCTCGACTGCAGGTGATAATATGCGTCTGTGCATGAAGTTACGTTTCAACAGAATTTACAGTTAGCAAGGCCTGAGGGCGATGAGATGGCGAAACGGCCATTGAATCCCCATACCTTAATATTTATATAGCCCTTCGCGTCCGCCGCAAACGCCAGCGGCTTCCTCCAAATCCCCCTATCGCAAGTGCCCCGGCGGAACACACTCGGGCCCACCGAACAACTCGGCGCCGGCGCACTTGTCGATAGGGTACTAAGATTTGTCGCCAACCGACGAAGGCTGAAACGCACTTCGCGATCCTAAAGAGTCTACGTGTGCTGTGTAAACGTTGTATTCTCAGTCGTCGAGGACTCTGGTCTGAGGTGACTGATTATGGCACTTCCCAAGCAAATCCGGGTTCTTAGAAAGCCGACCACAGAGGGCCAAGGCGATAAAGATGTCGTGGGAATGCTGGCGTTCCAGATCGTGACGAATCCGAATATTTCACTGGCAGGAATGCACGTCTCTCAGATTGCCGACCATGCAACAGCACGCGCAGAGGCTCTTTCGCACATGTTCGGTTATCTGGCGGGTCGAAGCCACTACGCGGATGGAACACACCGAGCCGCACCGGGCGGAGAAGTAATGCTTGACGTGCGCATGCTGAGGTCTGTACTTGAGTTGAGTCGCTATTACAAATTGTCAATCGCTGAGTTTGCGGGTGGTTGTCATGAGACAAAGACTCACTATCGGGGGGTCGCGTTTGATGTAAACCGCATCGACGGGGTGCAAGTTGGGACTAGCCACCTTCGATACAGAGAGTTCATGCAAGATTGCCGCGAATTGGGCGCGATTAAGGTAATCGGACCTCCGTCCCACGGACATACAACCCATGTTCATGCAGAATGGGCATGAGTTGGCCCCGCTAAAAATCGCAGTAGCACAGCCAAAGCACTTCAACGGAGTGACGCTACCAAGGCGACAGTCCAACTTTGTGCCTTTTGTTCGCCACAAAGGCGAAATGAAAGCAGTAGCCAGTCGAGGTAGAACAGTCCCTGATTGATGACGTTCTCGTTCAGGGTGCGTTTGTTGCGTTTGACAACCCGATCTGGCCCCACTTTGATACTTACATTTGGCCCCACCTCATTAATAAGGATGCCTGTCCGGTTCGGCAAAGTTCTTGCGGTTCCAGCCAGGATGGGGTGCAGGGGAAGGAACGGCGTTTGAGTTTCTTCCCCTGCCCAGCGCTACAGAAGCAGCCGCCTACGATGCTTTCTTTTTCTGTCGCACCTCCAGGGTTCTGCGAAAGCGGTACGAGTCGGCGCCGGTTTCGATGATGTGCGCTCGGTCGGTGATTCGATCCAGCAACGCCTTGCACAAGCGCAGATTGGGAAACACCTGCGTCCACTCGGAAAACGGCAAGTTCGTGGTCACGATCAAGGCGGCTCGCTCGGCGCGTTCGGCGATCACTTGAAACAAGAACTCCGCTCCGATGTCGGCCAGAGGCACGTAACCCACTTCATCGAGCACGATCAGGTCATAGCGCAACCAGCGTGCCAGCACTCGCTTCACCGCGTTGTGTTGTCGCGCTTCCACCAACTCGTTGACCAGGTTTGCGGCCGTGGTGAATCGCGCTCTTCGTTTCTGTCGGCAAGCGGCCACGCATAGGCCCGTCGCCAGGTGGGTCTTGCCGGTACCGCATTCGCCCATCAACACCACCGGTTCGGCGCGTTCAATGTAGCCGCCTTCGGACAGTTCGCGAATCTTCGCCGCCGGAATCTGCCGCGCCTGATTGAAGTCGAACTCTTCCAGAGTCTTCAACCGCGGCAGCTTGGCATCGCGCAGCCGTTGCTGAATGGCGTGTCGGTCGCGTTCTTCCGACTCCATCGTCAACAGCGCTTCCAGATACCCGATGTGACTGCGCTGTTCTTTGCTGGCCTGCTCCGCCAGTTGCACGAAGTGCGCTCCGATCATGGGAATACGCAGCGCCTTGCAATATTGCTTTACGCTGGCATGTTCGAGAGCCTGGGTTTGCTCTTTCATCGCGCCACCTCCGCACTGCTGGCAGCGATGCGGAGTAACTGGTCATACTCGTTCATCTGCGGCAACGGTCGCTCGTAGCGTTCCAGCCCATTCCACTCCAGTAACTCGGTGCGCGGACGACCCAGTTCCGTTGCCGTTAGCAGATGCCGCACTGCGGCCGCATCCGTGCAACTCAAAGCCAGCGCCTTCTCCACTGCCTGCTGCAGCCGCTCCCAGCCATGCCCCTTGCCGAGCATGAGTAACTCGATCATCTCCCGCGTTCCCGAGTGTTTGCCGTGTCGTTCTTGCAAGCTCTGCCAGAGCCGGTCGAAACTTGCTGGCCACCGTCCGCGTTCTCGCCACTGCCGCAGTGGACGCGATCCCGCCAGCGCTCCCGGTTTCTTCTCCAGCACGTCGAGATAGTGCTCCAGATCGAGCACCTGCTCATAGCGACCGAAACTGCGCTCGTGCCGCGCCACGCACTCCCGTTCCTGCCAGATCTCGACATAGGCCGGCAGCAGTTTCGCTTGCGGGCGCGTCCCCGGCCTCAATGGCGTCGAATAGAAGTTAGTGCGCACCTTCACGCACCCCTTACTATCCACCGTCGGGAAACTGGTCTCCGCCAGCTCGAATCCTTCCGCGGACAGCGGCAGCAGATGCTCGCGTTCGATCCGCATCGCCTCCCCGACGGGCGTCGCTTTGCCTGCGATCCGGCGCTGTTCGTCTTGCTGGCAATAACTGCGCAACTGTTCGTTCAACTCTTCCAGGTTCTTCGCCTGCGGAACCGGTACCAGATGATTCCGGCGGAAGTAACCTACTTCGCCCTCCACTCCACCTTTCTCGTTGCCCCGCGCTGGATTGCAGAACTCCGTCTGGAATCCCCAGTGCGAGCGGAAGGCGATCAAGCGTGCCGTCTCCTCCCGCTGATGGCCGCGCAGAATCTTCTTCACCGCACTCTTCAGGTTGTCGTAGCGCAAGCACCGGAACACCCCACCGAAATAGCCAAACGCCAGTTCGTGTGCTTCCAGAAAAGCCTGCTGCGTGGCGTGATAGTAAGCCACGTGAAACGCTCCCCCACTCGCCATCGAGCGCATCGCGAAGTGATAAACCCACTGGCGCTCGCCCCCGATCTCGGCCAGGGCTTCGTACCAATCCACCTGCGCTTCGCCGCCCCAGTCGTAGACCTGAGGCACGAACGTCTCTCGGGTCCTGAGTCCTAACTCTTGCTTGCGCTCCCGCACGAAACGGCGCACCGTCGCTTCCGCCACAACGTCCGCCCGCTCTTGCCGGATCCGTTCCCAGATGCGATGCGCTGTGTGCCGCTGTTTGCGTGGAGCCATCTGATCTGCGCGCAGAATCTCCTCAATGAACTCCGCCACCGGACCCAACCTGGGCTTGTTCCGCACCGCCAGTTTGCGCTCCGGCGGAATCGCACTCGCCAGCGCTTGCCGTACCATACGCCGATGTACGCCCAGCTTTTTAGCTACCGCTCGAATCGTACCGGCTCCATGCGCATGTTCCCGCCTGATCTCTTCGAATAGCTCCACCTTGCGTCTCCTGTCCATCGCCCTCCCCGCCTGCTTCGCACACAGGGTAGGCCGATCTATCGGTTAGGGTGGGGCCAAATGTGATGATCGAAGTGGGGCCACTTCAGAGTAGCGAAATCATTTGTACTCGATGATAACCGGGCAACCGTTTTCGTCGATGCCCAGCGTGTCGATGCGCCCTTTGTGCGTTTTGCCTGTGGAGTATTCGGAAGCGAGGAAGCGGACGCTCAAGAACTTGTCGAGATGCCGCTCGATTAGAGATTGGAGCGTCTTCTCAACGCCAATTGATCGAACTGCGATCTCTGCGACATCGCTTTGTCTAAGCGAAAAAGCTTCATGTCGGCCATGACTCAACCTCGGTCACACTGAAACCGCACGGCGCATCCCGCCGCGATGAGTTGTCCGTTTTGGCCGCTTTTCCTTTTCGGAGGCGAGTGACGCTCTTGCCGCCTTAATCCGCTCCAGCAACACGGACGCAGGCTCATACTTCCGGTCTTCTAGTCGAGCCAGTTCAGCTTCGGTGGGGACGAGTTCGCCACGGAGGGCTTTGGCGAGGATGGATTGAGTCAGTTTGTCCGTCTTTGCTAGGGCTTGTTCCGTACGTTTGGAGATCGCTTCGGCAAGCGCCATCAGAGCATCAACGCGGCGAACAATCTCTTCTTGTTCAGCGATGGGTGGAAGGCCGAAACTATACTCCGCAACGTTAGTGCCAGTTATGTGAGGAAGGTCTCAGCCAGTCAATCCTCCCGAAACGTGTCTCAGGAAATCGGCGGTCTGAAGGCGGAGATGAAGAAAATCTGCTACCGGAGTATGAGGTACTTTGAACCTCATTACTCGCTGCACAAGAAGACACGGCACATCGTCGCGTTTAGTGCGTGCAAGTTTCAAGCCCGATGAAATCACCGGGCGATCCATTGCTAGGACGGACTCGCCCTCTTGCACCATGAGATGCTCGAATCCCGCAAGTTTGTCGTGTGGCCACCATTCAACATCTAGCCACCGTAGTGATCCCGGCTCGACGTTTTCTCCTCGAAGCAGTCGAACGCCGTTCTCGGCGAACTCTGCGCTTGGAAATGCAAAACCAACGTCCAGTAGAGCTAGTTGAGAGATAGTTGCAGGCACCCATGTCGAAGGCAGTTCGCCCTCCAAGGGCAAGACTTTCGGTTGGAAAGGTTCTTCATATCGCCTCATTCGTCGTTTGGCGTTCTTAGAACTTGTTCTTTGCTTCTGCCGGTCGGATTCTCTCTCCAACCATAATTTCTTCCTCATCTCGAGCGAACTGGGAAGGCATTCATCCGCTGCCACCCCATGCTGATTGTTGCTTCTCCATTCCTCCGTCAGCCTACCCGAACACGCCGCCGCCAGTACAGCTTGGCGAAAGCGTTTAAGGATCGTGGGGACTCGGGCAAGTCGCTCTCGGGTGTCCCGAACCTTTTGTAGCAACTCTGCAAGCCGTGCCGTGATCCTGCTCTGTTCGGTGGTCGGGGGTACAGGGATGACCAAATCACAGAGTTCTTCATAGCGGACGCTCTGAACCGTTGTGCCGTCCTTCCGGTTATTGGTGAGGATTTCAGGAGCCAGCGCACGGAACACAAGGGCCAGCCATTCATTAATGTTGCGGTCCGGCGAGTAGAACGCTTTAAGGTCTTGATTGATCGAAATTGGCACGTCCGCGACCGCAATTGGCAGCGTATGGGCGAGAATACCGCTGCGAACAACAACGAGGACGGAACCTACAGGGCAGAGACGAAGTCGTGTCTCTCTCAACGCCCTCCGCGTGATGAACTCTTTTCCCCCCGCGATTCGCAAAGCTTTAACGTCCTTAGACGAAACCCATGGCACGTTCCCGCCCCAATAGCTGGTATTGCTGGTAGAGGGTGTCATCCCACCCCAACTATGAAAGTAGTCGCCAACTCGGATTGTTGCCCAACCCTCCGGCAAATCTGCGGTCATGAAGGACAGTGCTTTCTAAGTCGAATCTGATTTCGTGGCTTCCGGTGCTCCAGTGGCATCTGTCTCAGTGCCGTTCTCGAGGAGAGCCACTATCTCGGTTAGTCCCTCAACGGCAGCTTGAAGTTCGGCAATGGCGTCCGTAGCAAGCTCTTCTGGTTCAAGCAGTCCATTGCTATCATCGAGTGCATCATCTCTGAGCCACTTCAGGCTGTCGATCTTATAGTCACGATTCCTTACCTCGTCGATGTGAAAGCACCGCCAGCGGTCTTCTTTCGACTCTGTGGCTTTGCGTTTCGCCTTGCCATTGGGGTCAGGCCCGTAGCACTTCTCAAACTCGACAAACTGTGCGGCTGTCAGCGGTCGATCTTTTTTCGTGATGTGCGCAACGTTGCTGCGTCCGTCGTACACCCACACGATTTCTGTCTTGTAGCCTTTGGTGAAGAAGATCACGTTGGTCTTAGTGCCGGGACTGTATGGCGTGAATGTGCCATTCGGAAGGCGAAGCACCGTGTGAAGATTGCAGTCCTCTGTCAGAATCTTGAACACGTCGCCAGCCTGATCCGCAAACAGGCAGTTGTCAGGCACCACGACTGCAGCGCGGCCCCCCGGCTTTAGGATCGTCATGACATGCTGGATAAAGTTGAGTTGTTTGTTGCTGGTCGAGATTGTGAAGTCGTCTCGAGTGGGCGCTTGGTTCGCCCCTTTCGTACCGAAGGGCGGGTTGGTCATCACCACATCGAAATGTTGCCCTGAAGGAATCGTGTAGATCGAATCCCCCAAGGCAATGTGTGGTTCGAGTCCGTGCAGGTACAGGTTCATCAACGTGAGACGACGAGGCCGTTCAACCAGTTCCTGTCCAAAGTAGGTCTTTGACTTCAGTCGTTTCGCCAGATCACGCTCCACCGCGCCTTTTGTTTGCTCGATCAACCACTCGTAGGAGGACACAATGAATCCTCCAGTCCCACAAGCCGGATCGCACATGGTGAACTCTTTGTGAGTGCGAGGATCGGGCTTCATGCAGCGAACAATGGCTTTGATCAAGAGACGAGGTGTGAAGTATTGTCCGGCACCCTTCTTGCCCTCGCTAGCTGCTTTCTCCAGCAATCCCTCGAAAGCTGCTGCTTTGATGTCGATGTCGAGGGCTGTCCACTCGGTCTCATCAATCACTCCGAGTAGCTTTTTTAGATTGACCGGATTGTTGAACCGCGACTGCGCTCCGGCGAAGATGTCGCCCAACAGCCCCTGCTGCTTGCCGAGCGTGCGGAGAATGTCAATGTAGTCATCGCGAAGGTCAGTGCCGGATTTCTTGATGAGCGTTTGCCAGTCGCAACCCTTAGGCAACTCAATCCCGCGCTCATCCGCCATTTTCAGAAAAAGCAGGTAGGTCAACTGCTCAATGTAGTCGCCGTAGTCGATTCCGTCGTGGCGAAGGGTATGGCAAAAACCCCAAAGGGTCTGGACAACATCACTCATGTTGCGATGGCCTCGTTGAGTTGGGAGATCACTTGAGGCAGTTTACCTTCAAACACTCGGTTTGCTCGACCCCAGCCTCCAGCCAGCGTGAATACCGGGAGGGTGTCGAAGTCGTCTTGCTCAATTGTTAGATTTTCGACCAAATGGGCTTCAATACGGTCGAGCCACCGAATTTGCTCAGGCGTGAAAGCCCTGCCAGTTGTCATCTTCGCCATGGCCAGCCGCACTCTTTCACCTGCCGTGTAGAGAGGTTGCTCCTCATTTGCAGCATGTTTGACCATGGAAATGATGTCGATCAGTGCCTTGTTGTAGTGAAGTTCGTGGGCTTTCCGCAGGTGATCGAGGGTGAACCGCTGTGGAGTCGCCGCCAGCTTGAGTTGGAGTTCCGTTAGCGCCTTCATACTCCAATCGCGAGGGCGATTGAGAAGTATGCGAATCGCCTCCACTGGTGCGGGATTCTCGCGGACGAACTGAGCGAAAGCCGACAAGTAGTCCTGAGGCTTGTATTCCTTGCCATCACTCCCACGGACGAGCCATGCGGACGAAACGGTGTCTTCCGTGTCGTAGGCAACAAGAAAAGTTCGCTTACGTCGAGGATAGTTGATAAGCAGGTCTTGGAAGGTCTTGTCGCGGAGAAGGCCCATGCTTCCGGTGAAATTGGCTTGCAGAGTGCGCGGCAGGTCGCTGGCGTACTTGGCCATGTCGCCCTGTGGAATGTAGGCGGCAAACATGTCTCGCGCTTCACCTGACATCTCCTTTTCGATCCGCTGAAGACGCTTCACCAAGCGCCGGACATTGTAGTCACGATCCCGGTTGGCCCAGATGTCCTCGATGATTTCGGCTATCGTGCGCGTCTCTCGTTCCGGTGGCTCGGCGGTGATTGCCGTAACGGTCTTGAAGTATTCGAGCAGTGTCCCATCGAAGCAGTCGAAAACTGTGAAGTGTGACTTGTCGGGAAACTGATAGCCCTTGCGGGTGCCACGGCCCAACATTTGCTCAAAGAGGATGCGGCTCTTAACAGGGCGTAAGAAAACGATGCCCTCCAAATCGGGGATGTCCACTCCTGTCGTCAGCAGATCAACGGTCACAACAACGCTGGGCGCTGGACGATTGCGAAACTCGCGAATGTGTTGAAGTGGTCGATCCACCCGCCCTGTAATCTTGTCAACGAAAGAATCCCCACGCCCAAAAACATCTCGTCCGATTTCCACGAGTTGATCCGCGTGGGACGTGTGCGGCAGATCATTGACGGCGAAGATTAGGGTCTTAGGAAACCGCCCATACTCTTTTTCGTGAGCCTCTGCCCACTTCTTCACTTCTTGAAGGATTTTCTTATTCGAGTCGGGGGATGTAATCTCTCGCTCAACCTTGGTGCTATCGAACTGCCGTTCATCCTCAAGAAGATCGAGTTGCTTCGCTCCCGACTCTGGATTAACTACTGCGACGTTTTCGCCTTCCTTCAGGAAGATTCCGTTTACACGAACATCAGACTTCACCGCAATTACGTCATAATCCACCAAATGACCCTCGCGGACAGCCCTTTCGTATTCATAGCGGTACACGATGTCTTTGAAATAAGCAGTCGTGTGGGCAGCAGGGGTGGCGGTCAGGCCGATCTTGACTGCGTCGAAGTGGTCAAGGGTCTTGCGCCAGATTGCCGCTTCGGATGATGTATATCCTCTGTGACACTCGTCCGCGATCACCAGATCGAAGGCATGAATCGGAATGTCGAGTTTCTTGGCGTCTTCGTCTAGTTCCTCGTCGCCAGCACCGAAGATGGCGTCTCGCCCTTGAACGTATATCGACATTCGTTGAATCGTGCAGACATAGACAAAATCGTGGCTTGCATTCGGCTTAACCAGATGAGATTCCGGTAGTTTTGTGGGGTCGAACTTCTGATCCTCATCGAAATCTCCCCTCTGAAACTGCTGGCTGAAGACCTGATGTAGTTTGTCGAACCTATACCCCGGCTCTGGCTCAAATGAAGCGAAGGCCAGCACCGCTTGTGCCGCGAGTGCCCGACGATCCACCAAAAACAGAATGCGTTTCGCTATGCCTGACTTCATCAGTCGATAGACTTCGTTGACCATCGTGAAGGTCTTGCCTGTTCCCGTAGCCATGGCCACCAGCATCTGTTGCTTGCGGTCAGCAATAGCCTTTTCGATGGCCGTGTTTGCTTCGATTTGATACGGGCGCAGCCTTGGGTGGTCGTTGGGTGTTCGTAGGAGCGTCTCACACAAGGAATCGAAGTCTTTATGGAGCCGCTCGGTCAGGGCGTCTGGCGTGTGAAACTGCGTGACAACATGAGACCGACACAATTCATGTCGGATGTCGTGATACCAGATGCCTTCGCCATTGGTCGAGTAGAGGAACGGAACACGAAAGCCACGAAAGTTGAACGGGCCGTCGGCAAGTCCCTTGGAATACCTTTCGGCCTGACTCAGAACGCTTTGCGGCCCCAACGTCAGTTTCTTGGCTTCAACAATGCCAACAATCGCTCCATCGACGCTGAGGGCGTAGTCCGCAGGGCCGTTCGTTGTCTCAAACTCCTCGATGGCACAACCCGAATGCGCGCTCAGGGACATTCCCGGCAAAAATGGGACGACCCTCCAACCCGCCGCTTTCAGCTTGGGGTCTATGAGGCGCTTCCGGGTTAGCCACTCGGAGTTACTTTCTGACGGCTTCACGAGGCTCGGGAATGGGAAACATTATATCGACCCTGTCCGTGATGGCTAGCCTTCAATCGGGGCTGATGACTAACGGAAGTAATCCCGTTGACAAACAACACGATGAGCGTGATGGACACAATCAGTCCTGCCACGCTAGCAATGAGCGATAGAACCGAAATTTCTTCCATTTGCCCTTCCTTGATTCACAGTGCGCCGCAGGCGGAGACCGTCTTCGCCTGCCAGTACTTGCGAGTTATGTATCCGATCTTTTACGTTCGACCCGACAGACTTTTGGTCTCCAGATTCGCTGCGAGATCTGTTGCGCCACGAAAGAATCACGAGGCGTATCGCGATATTGCGCTGCTGCACGTAGTTCTGCGCGAACGAGCCGCCTGAATCGAACCTTAATCCACCACAGAACTTGAGAGACGGTTCCCCGCGTCAAACGGAACTATTGCTTGCAAACAATGGTCGGGTTATTCACGGCGACCTTCATGCAGTCGGCTGGGGAAGAAGGAGGATGACCCACATTCGACTCGCGCAAGCGAACGGGGACGTGCTGGTTGGCGCTCTGCGCACGTCATGGAGGCTCAGGAGGGAAAAGAATGCCCGAACAAAAAAGAAGAGGCGTGCTCCGAAGGGGCGCTAAAGACACAGACGGGAATTCCTTTTCAACGTTAGGTCAGTTAAGCGAATCGGCTTGAATAAGCCATCCTTAACGGGCTGGCTAGACTGCGGATCAGCGATTCCTAGACGCCTGCTGTGTACGTCATCCATCCCCTTTTCCCCGAACGGTTAGCTTCGCTTGACCCACAGCGCCATATCAACAAGCCGGACGGGGGATTCCTTAAAGGCGGAAAGCTGTTGGGTGTATTTATCGGCCAGCGCCCATGCGCGTGGAATATAGTGGCGCAGGACGCTGATGTCTTGGTTTGCGCGGTCACGCCAAGCTCCTACGGCTTTGAGTACCATCTGATCGAAAATTGGAACAATATTCGGGTAGAGGATGTGCAAGAACGTGGTGCGAACTGGCAGCGCCGTGTTCGATTTCATGCCGGGCAACTGGTGTCTGCCGATCTGTTCCACAAGGTCAAGAACGTCCGGAACATTTCGTGAGATGGTTGCTGGGATTTTCGGCAGAAACTGACAGAGATGCGCAGAGGAAAAGCCTTTTTGCCACTCTGTTATGTTGGAGTCCGAAGTGAACTGAGAATACAGTTTCCAATAAAGCAAAGCTTCATACCAATCTGCGTCAAGGTGGGACCGCGTCTCGGGGACCGCTGCCGCCAACAGTTTGTAGTACAGAAGGTGATCATTGGGTGTGCCTGCATAGACTCCCCGTAGATGTTTCGAATTCGGTTCGAAGCCACAGCAGGCCGCGTCGTATCGAGCGTACAGTGTTCTCCAATCAAAGCCTATCAAGGGGTCGGACATGATGATTACAGCAGACGGCGCAATGCTACCGCGCGTGTTCCCCGTGGGCTGAAAGACGGGCGAAATACCTCCAAAGCCACTTGCACCCATGTCCACTACACCAGACCCGTTCACTGCAAACCCGCCGAGCTTCGTACATTCCGGACATGTGCAACCCGCCAGTTTGCGGTCGGAGTAAAAACAATCGGGCGCATTGACACTCTGGGGCTTGACGCTGCGAAACTTCGCCAACAGTTCGGCCTTGAGTTGCGTTGGAGTAAGCCGCTCACCTTTATGCGTTGCAAGAATTACGTGGCGCATCTGGTAGATGTTCATAGCGAGACTTACGGTACCACTGATTGAACCGGGAATCGAGCCATGGTATTAGCTGCGGTTTCGGCGAATTGTAGAACGCCGGAGCGCTTAAGACTTCGCCAATCATGGCTCTGGCGGGTACTATGGGTACTATTCTCTCCCAGACTGCTGCGACACAGGCGACCAAATCGGACGAAACCGACGCCGAGATTGACCGCCTCGGAGAATTCCCAAATGGTGGCATGGCGATGAATGTCGAGCAACTGGATAGGTTCTTCGCTGCACTGATTGCGGGACCGGAGACGGTGATACCGAGCGAATACTATTCGGGGGTCCGCGGTGGACGTGCGAGTTCGGAACGTCCACGGGACCGTGCCCGGTTGAATGGATGCAAGTGTGACGATGCTTGTCGATAGCAAAGTCGATCAAGGAGAATAGGTCGTGCCCTGTATCTTGGATGGCGTGTCGAACATCATCGACCGAGTTCTCGGGTTGGACACGATTGGCAAGAGAACCTACACATATTCGCAAAAGACAGCTTGCGTACTGCTCTGTTCCGAGCAGTCACAGCAGCGTAGGACACGCATCGAAGGTTCTGAGCTTATTCGCTTGATTTCAGAACGCATAGCTGACAACAGGCGTCTGCGGACAGAGCAGCGCACACCCTGCCGAGGCGAACGAGAAAACTGGCGCTTCGAGGTGCAACCAGATTTCGAACTCGGCGTTCGATACGAGATCAGGTTGCAGAAGGCGATTGCTATTTTACTGCACCCCGAATGGGCCAACGCTATTCCCACCGCATCTGGCCTAACCGAATGTGAAGAAACAGCACGGTCTATTGATCTGGTGCAGCAGTTATCGGATGAGGAGTGGCGATTTGTCGAACTAAAGGCACTGAGAAAAAGCGCAGACAGAGGTAAGGGTGAGCAAAGTCCGTTGTTTGCTTGTTTGGAATTGCTCCAGTACGCCCTTATTTTTCGGTATTCCAAGGAGCATTACGAGCTTCTCGGCTACATACCAGAAAAAGGAAAGAACCCGGTCATAGCGGCACAGAAAGTCCATCTCGAAGTATTGATGACGCAGAACTGCTACTTTCATAAATCCCGACTGGGTCGCTTCCGCTTCCACATCGAATGGTTGCACCACCTGATCAATGAGGGACTCAGCGCAATCAATCTGGAGCCAAGCCTTGTGCAATTTGATTTCCGCTTGTCAGAGTTCCCGAACGATTTTGAGTGGGCAGAAGATGACCACCGACTGCTGCATTCTTTGCTTTACACCTACGAATACCCGAGACGAAAGGGCGAACTTGCACAACATCCTGATTGGCTGAAGTTACAAAGAAAAATCAGGGAAGCTGTAGCAAATCGTGTTCCGGCAGAGCTTAGCTAGCTGATGGTATCGTAGACCCACCCAAGGCGAAGGTCGATATCGTGAAACGCTGGCAGTTGTTTGACTTCGGTGAAAGAATTTTCCTCAATTTGACCAAACCCGATCTCCTTCGCGAAAGCGACATAAGCATTCCAGTTATCCGGACACTTGCAAAAAGCCTGAACCAGCATGACGGCGGTCGACGCAAAGATGTTCCGAGCTTCAAGGAGTGCGCAGGCGGTTCGGTGAAGCAATTGATAGCGAAGAGGCGAGTCCATTCCCACGTTCAGGTCTAAGAGACGATTAAGGAAGTCCAATCGCGCCTTTCTTCCCTGCTTGATCGGCAATCTAATTGGATCATGACAGCTTTTTGGTGCGTCACGAATCCAGCGAAGAATTTCATCGTCGAACGGTTCGGTCATCTTGCCTTCGACAGCAAAAACTGCCTTCTCTGTTTTTCTCAGGCAGCAGTAGACCATCAAATCCGTCCGTGAAGGTGCCCTGAGTGTGTCAAGCACAGTCAGGTGTTCCGCCACCGCAAATTTCAGGAGCAACTCGGTCGAATCAATAGTCGATTTTTGCAGGCCAGCAGCCACTGGAGGTGGAAATGTCTTACCTCCGAGCCAACTTTTCCCCACGAGGTATGCAGACCTCTTCTGGTTGGTATGGTTTGGGGTAAGCTTGCTCCACTCGTCAAGCGAGTGGACTTCTTTCACCCCGTAGATCGTGAACCTCTTAGATTCCTCCCGCATGTGGTCCTCCCCTTTGCTCGTGCCAGCCGACCGACATCACTCACGTTCTTGGTGTCAGCTATTTCGCCAAGCGAAATATAGCCTAGCTCGAACTCAGCGCATGTCAAAATAATCCCCACGCATGAACGCCGCGATCTCAGAACGCAGACCCGCGACCGAGGAAATCTCCGGTGTCATAGAGCGCGTCACCTTTCACAACGATGACAGCGGTTTCCGCGTGGCTTACGCAGTGACCATCCACAAGTTGCAGGGATCGGAGTTTCCAGCGGTGGTGATCCCGCTTGCCACGCAACACTACATGCTGCTGCAAAGGAACTTGATCCACACAGGCATCACGAGGGGCAAGAAGCTGGTGGTGCTGATCGGGCAGAAGAAGGCTCTGGGTATCGCTGATCATAATGAATGACCGCCCGCACAGGCGGTATTCGGGTCTGCTCACAAGCCTGAGGACCGAAGGGCAACGAGTGGCGGTATCGTGAAGCGATTGCTCAGGTCGGGCCGGAACGACCCGTGCGGCTCCGGCGAGAAATGCAAGCGCTGCGGCGGCGGGCCTCTTGCGTCCGCCATAAACTGTCTGAAGCCGAGCCGGAGTCAGGAGACACGGGAAAAGGTCAACGAGATTTTCGGCTAGTGCTCAGCAATCCGATTGAGCAGCTTGTTGGGTCAGTCCTTAGCATCCACGATCTGGAGCTTGAACTCCTTCACTTGCACATCTGGAACAGCTTTGATCGCATATGACAGTGCTTGGTCCTTTTTCGCAACAACGATAATACCTCGCACTTTCTCTGTCGGGTAAGTCTCCTTGAGCCAGCCCATGTAGCGGGCGATTTGACCCACCACTCGATCCGTACCTTGCATCCTCTTTAGTTCTACCACGACGAGGCTTCCATTAGTATCCCTGCACAATAGATCGAGCCGACCTGCCGAAGTGCTTAATTGACTCTTCTCAAGTTTTAGTCCGGGTTCGATTTTCTCAGGATTGAGGACTAACAGTTCCTCCAGAGCACCTTCTCGGACACTGCCGGGCAGAAAAGTTGCCTCCTCACGTACTAAGGTAGTCACTGCGCCCTTTTGGTCCGGCAAGAGGACGCGGACATAGCTCTCTGGTGGCCGCTTGACTCTTCCCGTCCCATCAAATTTCTGAAACAGGCAAGTTTCGTATGAGAAAGGCGTGATTTCCGTGATTACAAGGGCCATCCCATTGGTCCACCTTGAGCGATACTCGTCCGAACCTTCCCTCCACTCCGTTATCCAAGCTTTGGGTTTCACTTTCGCTGCTAATTCTCCTTCATAGTGGTCTGGCGAGAACGGCACAATATCACGAATGGTGACCCTGTACTCCACCTCTCCACCTTTGATGTGGATGAAGCCATACATCGGGAAGGAGAAGTTCTCCCTGACAATTCGGAAACCGACCTCCCAGTAAAGCTCCTCGTGTTCCGCTAAATGATTGATCGCATCATCGAGCACGACGAGGTCCGGGTCTGCACTGAAAAGGATTGCTTGCGTCTCTTGCACCGTTGAATTTGGCATTACTTGCCTCCTAATACACAGCGAAAAAGCTCGATTACATTCATTGACCCTAAAGCACCGCGCAGCGTTCATTAAACCCCGCTGTAGGGACCGCCGTAAACTGGTGATCCTGCGTTAGCTGTTCTGCAAAATCGAGCGTTCAAGATTCATCTGTTTCTTGAACATCACAATTGGGCTTTTCGATCCTTACGAACGGCGTCCATACAATGGACAGAAAAACCACAGCACCAGACCGACGACTGCGCTCGCGGGGCAGGCGAGCACCATTGTCGACAGCACAGTGGGTGGGTTCAGGACCCGGTTATGAGCGCGATTTTACGCCGATTGACTTGCGGACCTCGGAGCCAATCGTGTGGCAACATTGAAGATGATGACGAAAACGAAGCAGCCTGAATGACTCAGTCCAGTAGCCCAGCGAGGGTGGCCTTGGGCGCCAGCAGCTAGTGGGCGCGGATAAGCCCTATTCCTACCGTTAATGCGGTCGCCACTACCGAACCGACGCCAGTTAGAGCAGGGCGCGCAAGGCACGAACGTGAGCGATGGCGAAGAAGCCACCACGCAGCTAGCAGAACGATTGGGGTAGAATTCTGCGGCTTCAAAGCTTCGCGGAGTCTGTTTCTGCGGTGACCTGTTGCGCAATGGAAATCCAGTCTTCGCACTGTGGAGCCATAGAAAATCTCCTGTTTTTAGGAATCTTCAAGCTACGCCGCAGCCGCAAGCCGATCTGAGCAATATTGCACACGAGCAAGACTACTTCAGAATTTGCGTCATCCAGAAACTAGTCACGCCAACAGATAAAATTCGCGTTCTTGTTGTCGGCGGAGGAGACACTCCCGAAGAGATGATCCGTCGCGGCGGGCAGTGTGCAATCTTGACCAGACTGCAGAATCGGTAAAGCTTTAGATTGTTTCATCTTGAAACGAGCAAAGTGGCGCAGCGTAATTGCTTTGGTCGATCAGCTTTGCCGTGCGTTGGATAGCCGCAAGAGAAATAGTCGCCTCGTGCACGGTCCGAAACACGAATTGCCAACAGGCAACTGAATTTCAGGGGCATATACACGAAGCGCCCCAGAAAGAGCGGCCATCCACAACCTCTGCAAAAGAATCCTCAGCAAATGCGGTTCGTGCCAGATTCGCAATTTCATCTTTCGTCAAGCCGTATCGTAACCTCGAAGTTCTCGTTTAGGCTCACGTTTTCGGCTTTCGCTACGATCCCCAACTCGCCAGAAGCACTCGGTGGCCTAATCCAGAGGCAATCGTCGGATGAGGCGTCTGGCTCTGACGATTTAGCCTTGGAAATGTGGTTGTCAATCAACAAATGTGAGGGGAGAAAGCAATGCCGAATGTACACGAGCACTACGACAAGCTCACCGATCATGAGCGTGTGTTTGTCGATGAAATGTTCAAGCGGATTTTTCGCGAGGCCAAGGTTAGCGACATTCATTGGTAGGCGACGACCGTGCTGAGGTCGTTGTGGATGCGCTGGCGCAACTTATCATTGAGAGTCGTACTCATGGAGAAAGGAAAGCTAATGCAACTACGCCCAAATGAAGCGAAAGGGGCAGTTGCGCATGTGCTTCTTTTGCTGGCTAGCACATTTTTGTTTACCACGGTCGCATTCGGGCAGACCGTAGGTGAGCAAAAGGAAATTGATGCATGGTGCATTGCTGTCGTGCAGGCTGGCAAGAAGATAGCTCCACAACTGATAGACGTGGAGAAACTCTCCACAGCAAAGCAAACATCAGCAGAGATGCGTGCGCGAATGCAGTTCAGCTTGAGAGAGTATCGCGAACTTCAAGCGACAATGGAAAAAGAGGTTTGCAGCGCAAAGAGTGCTGCCTACGCGGAAGTGATTTCCCATGTCTACGAGGCTCAACAGCTTGCAGTTCTGAACGACTTAAATGGCTATATCACGCATCGACTGGCGGACACTTATCGCCGCACTCAGAAAGCGAAAGAAAATAAGAACCGAAAAGGAGATGATCAATGAAGCAGCAGTTAATCCTAATTCCGCTACTCGCAGTTAGCCTATGGGCCGTTAGCATGTATGCAACCTGTCCTTACGATGGCGAGCAAGCGGCCTTTACCGGAGAGAAGCGAGACGGAGGCCGAAGCTGCGAGTACCGTCACATGCACGCACAGAATGGTGGATTCGTCGAGCATCGTTTCTGGACAAGCTGCGAATAGACGGAGTCGTCCATTGTATGGACAGCTTAATGCTTTGAGGAGGGTGTATGCATGGAGATCAAAAAGGAAAGCAGGTAGCTACATGAAGTTATTTTTAGCAGCGTTATGCACAGCCGTTGTGTTGGTCCTAGTTTTTCTACCGAAGGATCGGGGCCAGTCAACGGATTATCCGAAGGATCAGGTGATTATCACCAAGCCCGAGTCTAGAGCAACACAAGTGGCTCCAGCAGCGGCACAAGCTAAAGAGCGAAAGCCGAAACCGGAGAGCGAAGCGGACAAGAAGGCAAGAGAGCGCTTCGAGTCGCTCGTAAGACAGTCAGTGCGGCGAGCCTACGCTCAAAGTACTCAGGAGAAATTGTGGAGAAGTGGAATCGAGTGCAAGGTACAGACCAGAGGTCCGCATGAGACGACACTGTATTTGCAGTACGCTTTGGCTGGTGACTCGTTCCGTTTCCAATTTGGAGAAGGATTCGTTGGTCCATATACGGCTGAACTTCGCGAAATGGGATTCACAAAAGTAGAGGTATCAGACGGGTTCAGCTATGGATGGGTGTGGACCCTATGAATAACTGGCGTCCATTGTATGGACGGCTTAATTCCTCAAGAAAGGAGGGTGCGTGTACGGAGAGAAAAAAACACAAGCAACGATCAACTGTCACATCTGCGGAAAGCCGAAGGTGCTTTTCGTGGACAAGGAAGATGTGGAGCGAGCCATCGCGGACAGGACGAAAGAGTTACGCGACTTCTGTGTAGATCGAGCAGGCAGAGTGTACCTGACACCAGCCGAATGCGAGCTATTGATTAGTGGCACCTGCGAGGCTTGCTGGAAGGTGCTTTGCCCCGAGGACGACAAAAGCTACAACTAAGGAAAGGACGAGCGAAAAAGCATGATGTATATTTTGTATGTTTTGTTCTTTCTCGTGATCGCTGGGGTCATTTATTACGGGTTTGCGAAACTAGTGATAATCGCAATCCTAATCGGTCTTGGCATATTCGTGTTCTCAGCGCTGATCTACGCCATTGTCAGTGAAATTCGCAAGCCTAAACCAGAACAAAATAGGACTGAGAATCTAACCGCCGAAGCGGGAGACAGTGAACTGCGCGAGCTTCGCAAGATGGTCAAGCTGCCCGACAAACGAAAGGACTGAGCAATGCCAGTCAAGACAGTTGTTCCCACGTTCGAAGGGCTGGTCACGACGGCCAGCCTTCGGCGTGAGGAGAAGAAAAAAGCGGGTGAGCAGCTTCGCGAGCAGGAGCAGCGCGAACTTAACGCCAAACAAAGGGATGAGCTTCGCAGGGAATTTCGCGAAGCCTTCACAGAAGAATGCGTAACGCTGCTGGGGCCGCAATTGAAATTTGGGTATTGTGTGTGGCCGAGTTGCGATCCCGGCGAGGATGATGCAAGCGGCATTGCGGGTGATTTCAAATTCACAATCAAAAGCCAAGATGCGCTTGTTGCTGACGAGACCATGCGATGCCTTTTAGTGGCTCGAAAAAAGCTCAACACTCTACTACTGGTCAAAAGGCACGTTAAGGAAGTGCGCATCACTGAATGGCCTGTGGAATTTCTCCGATACCCTCGACGCACGGCGAAGACAATCCCTGATTTCCTGTCTCCGAATGCGCCCTCCAACCGGCTGGATATTCTTCGAGGTCTGGCAAAACCCGAGTGAGTAAGACGCCACCCGGCCAATTGTTGTAATCAGGCGTGGCTGAAAAACTATTTTTGAGTAGAAATCGCGCAAAAATCTGTTCGTAAGTGACTGAAACTTCGTTCGCGAAATCGTGGAGAATCCCACGAAATTACTGTATTGGTTCCTTTTTCAACAGCCACAGCAATTACGCTCAGAACCCTGAATGAGTGAAATCGGGATTGTTCAGCATCTGACGCGCGTCGAGGTTGATGTACCGCGATGTCGTACTCTATCAGCGTACAATCACAGCCATCGGCGAGTTGACGTGGAAGAAATCGAAGAAATCGAAGAAATCTCCGTAAAAAATTGGGAAGATTTCGTAGAGAACTTTCGGGAACTTCGGGAAAAAGCGGGAGCCCCGATCGTACTCAGGGGGCAAGAGAATGCCTCTTGGCCCTTGCAGAGTACTCTAGAGAGAACGCGCCCTCGCATGCCGTTTAAGGATTACTACCACATCATCTCGCGGATCAAGCCTCAGATCGAAAGCCTAACCGAGAGCCAATGGCAGATTCCCGAATATCCAGAAATTGAGAAATTAGTAGAGAACTACGAAGAGTTCCACAACATGCTCTGGAGCGGTCGCTGTCCTGCCTACTCATACATGGTGTACCTGCGGCATCACGGCTTCCCGTCCCCACTGCTGGACTGGACCCGATCCCCGTACGTTGCTGCTTTCTTCGCCTTCGAGAAAGCGCGAGATGCTAAGGGACTCGTGTCCATCTATGCACTTACCGACCACCCGTTCACGGTGAGCGGAAACGACATACCGCTGTTGTACCGCTATGGTCCATACGTGACGACTCACCGCCGTCACTTCCTTCAACAAAGCGAGTACACGCTGTGTCTTATGTTCGATAAGGGTGATAGAGAATGGCGGTTTGAGAAGTATGACGCTGTTTTTGCTAAGGGCCATGCGCAACAAGGCTTCTGCTGGAAGTACACCATTCCGGCCAGCGAACGCCCAAATGTGTTGAAGTTGCTAGACGAGCACAACCTGAACGCGTTCTCCCTGTTCGGTTCCGAAGAAAGTATGATGGCAACCTTAGCGACTCGCGAATTCTTAGAAAAGTAGGTGGGGTTCCGCAACTCAGTTCTCCACAGCAGTCCCGCAAAAACGCTGAGCAGCCGCTCTGCTGACGTTATCAGGCGATTGCACAACTGTGCGCTTTTTCTTCGCCTTTTGGCGAGTCGAGGAGTCACGATTTCGGGTGACAGCTTTGGTAGCTAAACTCGGGACAAGGGCGTGCGTGGGGATGTTCCAAACGTCAGGTAATGAAGCCGTCCATTGTATGGACAAGCCGCAGTGCTCGGGGGTCTGCAAGCGCTATCTTGTTGCGGTTAGAATTTCGTTTCCCCTTTACTTGTCTGAACATTTGAGCCTCGCGACTGTTCGTCGATGTTGCGCTCAGCCCGGTCCGGCAAGATGGGAAAACTGTCGATGAACTTGTCAAGCGTTTCTTGGCTAATGTCGGATGCGCGACCGTCGAGGTACACCATTTCGCATATTGTTCCGTTGGGCCACCAGAAGCGCTCACAAGTGGACGATTCCAGATGGAGCGGCAGGTCAGGACAATCACAAATCACCGTATATGCCACTAAGGCTGGCATCGCTGCTCGTGCCGCCGCACGTGATTCGACGCTGCCAAGGGGAAAATCGCCGGGGCGTATGTCCTGAACTTGCGCGGCAGACTTTCGCTGACCTTTTCTGTGTGAACGCCTACGCATTATTCGCCCCCCGCTGTCAGAGCCTCATTGGTGACCGAAGCTGGGAACCAGCCCGGCAATTTTCCTGTTTCGGCGTAAGTTTGCAGTTCTGCGCGACTCATGCGCTCGAAAAGCTCATGTAGACTGACACGCACCGACGGCTCAACCCACGCTCCTTCGGCATTGATCCTTGCCAGTGCTACCACCGCGCCGACGACGGCCCTCGCCGTGACTTCCACTTCGTCAACCCGTTCGATGAGTCTCTCTAGCGCGGTACGCAAATTCCGACGCCGCTTATCGAAAAGGCCGAGAGCATGGGCGTGTCGATATAAGCTGGCACGGTCAGATAGGCCGTACTGCTGAGCCAGAGCTACAGGGCTGCGCCAAGCAATAAACTCCGTCTCGATTTCCATCCTTTGTGGGTGGGCACAGATGGAACAGCTTCGGCGGTGTCGTCCTAGGCTGACGGGCTTTGTTCTGCCAGAGTGCATCTTCTCTACGTCTCGATCCGAGCACGCACAACATCGTAATGAATGCCGTTTCCTCGGTAAATACCCTTTGTGACCTCTCCCTCTAAATTGCGACGCGCCATTCTAGGATCGGCTGCTCGCGTTACGTGCATGAATGCATGAGGTAGGCGAGTGTGACTGGGCCGGAACAGTCCACAGTGGCCTACTTCGCTACCGTGACGTACAGCGGCACGTGGCCACCTGCGTCTCATTCCGTGCGGGTCCCCGATAGGTCAACCGGGCAGAAACTTGGAAACGTCTCCATGCCGAAGCCGCTTGATTGGGCGGCTCTTCTAATTCCGGCTTCTCCTGATACCCAACTCCTTGTCTTTCCGGGATCGCTGGACCAGTGCGCGATGCTGGTGGGCCTGACAACAGAAGCGCTGGTTGTGCTTCTCAATGGCGAACATTCGGGGGCATCCACGGCACTCGCATCGCTTGAACTCAGTGCCGCGAATCACGTCGATCATCAAGGTTGCCGTTATCGCATCCGCGCAGCAATTCGTTTCCACCGTAAACAATGGCTTTCCCATATTCCAGTCGAACGAGATGGCGAACTTCTGCGCCAGAGAACCCGGTAGCAACCCGCCTAGACCACGTTGAGACAGTTGCAGTGCCCGGAAACTCTTAGACCCCCGCAAAACCCGACGCACCCAGTCTTGAAACTCCCAAAAGTCATCGACAGGAATGGCACGCCGATTGTTCCAGCATCCGTATCGGTCCAAGAAGTCGAGCAGGTCAGTTTCACGATGCTCTAGCCGTAAGAAGTCCTCCCGCATATGCCGCGCATCTAGCGCTCTGGGGAGAGTGTGAGTCGTCTTGCGTGGACGCTGCTGGATCATTCCCCCATTCAGCCTGTTCACAACCGGGAGAATCAGGAATGGGAACGACAGTGGAACGTCGATAACTTGTGGCGGGTGCAGCCGCGCTGCGGTTGCGATTTCCTGTTGTATGCGCGACGACAACTCCTCGATGTCCATAACCATTTTGATTTTCGTGTGTGACTGCCATGTGACCTACCAGTCAGTCACAACAGAACACTACTATTCCAGAAAACTTGGGAGGCAACAAGATGCGAAGCACGAAAGAAACAATGTCACCGCGAGCCGCCGCCCTACGGCTGAATCGGAGGCTGGATGCAGTCTACGCACTGATCTGGGCGGGACGGCTCAAAGCTCGCAAGTCAAACGGAAGGTGGTTGGTTGAATGCGCTGCTGTCGAGGACAGGCTGGCCCGACAGAGGAAGGTCGGGGATCGGACCATGAATAGTCAATTACCGGACTTCAAGAGGGCGGCGGCTGGTGACCGAGGCGAGGACGAATGAACGGGGTAATTAACTCTGGGACGTGTCGGGTGATTGAGGCAACTGGAGAGGGGAGCCGATGAACAACAACCAAGGGCGTCAGAGTTGACTCTCTGGTTCAGCGATTCTCGGCCACGCGACATGAAGGCAAAACGGCACAGAAGCAAGAAGCACAAAGATACGTTGCGGTGCTCACGCGATCTGCGCGACGTTCCAGACTCAGTCTTTGTTCGACCTTCCGATGGCCGTAAGTGGCGGTACCAATCTGGCCTTCGCGCAAAGCTTGTCCACTTCCTTGCTACGTTCGCCAATCCCGATGGCACAAACATCACGACAGGAGTCGCACGAATGATGTCTCGGCTTGAAGTGTCCCGCAGCACAGTGTTTGTGCTGCTCGATGATTTACGCTCTCTAGGCTTCTTGGAGGATGGAAGCAAGACCGGCTTCAAAGGCACGCGCAAACGCAAGCTCAACGTTGCGGCTATTTTAAAAGCGGTCGAAACACCGTCCCAAACGTCCGAGATTGACGGCTCAAAGGTCCGGCATTCACGTAACAATAGTCCGGCATTGACCAAGATGGGGTCCGAGATTGGCGCGAATCCCGGACACAACCGTCCTTTACCGTCTATACAGACCGACCACCTAACCGAAGAATCTACGAACCGAGAACAAGAACAAGGCCTCTCTGCTGACGCAAAAACAAAAACCACGTCAGCAGAGAGGCTTCTCTCTTTCACTTCTTCCGATGAAGAAATAGTTCCTTTGGAGAGTTTCAGAATGCTGAAGCAGATGCTGGACGAAATGGGAATTGATTCCACGGACAAGCAGAACTTAGGGAGGCTGCGAGCAGTGTGGAGACGAACGAGCATCTATTCAACGCCAAAACAACGTGTCGAACACATACGAGAAATCATTCGGGAAGCTGCGAATTACGAAGATGGCGACCCCGTAGGCATCTTCGCCTGTGCGTGCAAGATGCTGGAGGGTGACTGGCCATTTTAGAAAGACCTAAACGAAGTGCAATGTCACTTTAGCGTAGAGACATGATTTATGAGCGAAACAAAGATACCTGCCCCGGAGCAGTCCTCATTCGAGCTTATTGACGCACCAGAGTTAGGCGCACAGTAGCACAGCACGGGCAGCGCAAAACACGCGACACACGCAACACACGCAACACGAAGAGACAACTACAAACTCAGACTGAGAGAAACGGAAGCAACCGATGATTGGCACGCTCGACAAACATGATGATCTGACTCGCAACACCGAGATTCGTAGCGTTAGGCAAATCTTGGCGTCGTTTAACCACGCCCTCAATGTCGAAGAGTTGGCGCGGGTGCTTAACTGTACGAAAGGCACGATCTATCGGCGCGTGAAGGCGGGGGTGCTGCCTTCACGCATGGTGGGCGGCGAGCTGCGATTCGATCCCGCCAAAATCGCTGATTGGTGGGAAGGTAAGAAAATAAATTAGCGGAATTTTGGGAACATCTCGTTCACTCGCTGGTGCATCTCTGCACTGCGTGACGGTTTCAGGTAGCGCATCGTACTTTCAATGTCATTATGCCCAAGCCATAGTTGCACGGTGGGGAAATTACCCTTGGTTGCTTCCAGCGCATGAGTCGCGAAAGTGGAACGAAATTTGTGCAGCCAGTACTTGTCCTCATCCAGATGCGCGCGGCGTGCGATTGCTTTTACGCAATCCCAGAAATCCATCTTCGGTTTGCAGCCCGAAGTGGCAAACAGGAGCGGACAACTTTTGTCGCTCTCCGCTATCCATTTTCGAAGCATTTCGACCAGCACATCCGGAATCGGAATTTCTCGTTCCCTATACCGCTTCGGCGACCAGTTCCACGGTTTCTTTTTGTGGCTTACCCGAACGGTGTGCGCGCTGAGGTTCACATCGCTCTTAAACGTGAAGCGCACTTCCTGCTCGCGCTCGCCTGTGTGCAGAAAAAAATGAAACCACATGCGTTCCTCTTCATTGCAAGCGGCGAAGAAAGGCACAAGGTCTTCGGTCTCGTAAATCTCCGGCTCTGTCTCTGTGAACTTCGGGCGATCGCCTTTCTGGATCAGGTTTGTGATGCCCTGCGCCTTTAAAAAGGCCATTACAACGTCGAAACGATGGGCGACGGTGCGAGGTGCGTACTCTTTTTCTTCCTGCAAGTAAACGGCGTATTTCAACAGGTCGTTGCGCTCAAGGTCTTCGAGATAAGTCTTGGACAACGATTCCTGAAAATATTGCAGCGCGGTGGAGTACAAGCCGTGCGTAGAGTGGCGACCGTAGTTTTGTGGCTTATTGATCTTGTCGCGCAGTTCGATGTCCGTCAGCCAGGTTTGAATCGCGGCTGCAATCAGTCGATGGTGGCTGTTGCCATTCGTGATAGGCACAATCGCGACGCCGTGCCGCTTGGCTTTTAGCTCCGCTTCCTTTTGACGCTTCCGTGCGTCGGCTTCGGCGGCATCGGTCCCGACACGTTCACGCTTGCGATGTGGGTCGCGCCATTCGATGTAGTACGCGCCTTCCTTGAAGCGTTGTTCTTTGCCATCGAATTGAACAACGTTAGGCCGCACGCGCCCATTTGCAGCGTAGACAACAGGGCAAAAGCGCCAGCCTTTAGAAGTGGGGACCCGCTTGGTGAGGTTGACAGTGGCGTTCATTCAATGTTACTCCCTTGAACGCCTACTATAGCAAAAAGCGGTATCACGGACGGTATCACTGTCAGTAAATCAATGATTCTAAAAGAACTGGTGCGGAAGGGGGGATTTGAACCCCCACGCCTTTCGGCGCCACCCCCTCAAGATGGTGTGTCTGCCAGTTCCACCACTTCCGCAAATTAAAAACTGCTTTCTTGTCAATTACTTGCAACTACAACTTCAAGCTCTTGCAATTTTCAGTGTATGCGTTTTTGTATGCGCTCTTTGCAACATACCCTCCGGCAGTTCTTCCACTACTTTTGCGAAAGCTCCGATCCGCTACGCCGACTCCACTGGCTTCTTTTTCTGATTGATCCGCCCGAACGCCCGGCTCACCGACTCCGCCCGAGGGTGGACATAACGCATCGTGGTCTTGATGGTGTCGTGCCCGGCGATGTATTGCAGCGCAAAAGCGTCCGTGTGCTCTCCCGCCTCGGTCAGAAACGTGTGGCGCACAGTGTGAAGTCCAGCGTCCGGATCGACCATAATCTTACCACGGGCAAGCTTTTCCCGGAGACGACCGATTTCCGATTCGAGTACCCCAGGGCCGGAGCTTCTGGTCCGGGTGCCTTGGCTGGCTGAAGACATGGCGGCATTTGGATTGGGAGATGAGGTTTTCGAGCACTAACTTTGATTCTTCATTGATTTTGAGCACGCGCTTGCGAGCCCGGCGCTTGAGCTCGCGCTTAATGATGAGGTCGCCCCAGTTGCCGTCTTCATCGGGTTCCTTGCGGATGACTACGCAGTCCTTTTCCAGATTCAGCATCTCGACGCGCGTGATGCCCGAGTTGCGCGCCAGAATCGACGCCGAGCGCAGAGGCTCTTCGGCGTTCGAGATCCATAGTTGATAGGTGGCCTCGTCGAAGACGTATTCCACCTGGCGCTCGTTCTGGTACTGGTCGATCACCGGGGCGCCTTGTTGATCTTCAGCTTCCGCCAGGGCGTAACGCAGGCCCTTCCTTAACGTCGCGAGACAGCGGTTGACCGTAGTCCGCCCGACTTGCGCAGGGCCCAGAACTTGAAGCGCTCGATGACGGCCACGTCGATGCGATCGAGCGGGAGATCGCGCATCGGCTCAAACTCGAGCAGCTTCTGGTAGTTGCTCTTATAGAACTTGATGGTTCCGGGCTTTCCGGCATGCTGAGTGTCGATCCAGACGTCAAACTGCGCCTGAAACTCGAGGAACGTCGGTGCCTTGGGCTTCTCCTCCTCGACGATTCCAACCTGCTGCTTGATCAACTTAAGCCGGTAGGCGGCCGCGTAATCGAGAGCCTGGGTTCGTTCTTGAGACGGGTTGATTTGACGTGGGTCTGGCCGCCAAGATCGAAGTCGAAATAATAGAAAGGACTTCGGGGACGCTTGAAGACACGCATGGCTTTTCAGCCCGAGGCCGGACGAGTGTTGTACGCAATAAATTCCCGGATGGTATCGGGACGAAACATCACGCGGCCCCCTACTTTGACGCGCGCAATCTTCTTGCGCTGGATCCAGTTTCTGAGCGTGCACTGGGAGATGCCGAGGATCTTCGCCGCCTGCGGAACGCTGAGCAGGGGCTCGATGACTTCGAGCAATGGAGAAGGCTCCGGTTGCGCGGGTCTGGGTAGTGTGGCCATGGTCGTTTCCTTGCCGGACTTCGATTGGCCGCGGTCGGCGTATTCGACGGCTTGGGCGCGTTGGAGGTCAGGAATCGGCCGCGGGTCTGGTCCGCACGCAACTGTGTAGATCGGAATGTGATGTCGGTCAAACGAGCGTCGCAAATGAGGTACTGAGGGCTACGTCGACGAAAACTGCGGCATCGCAAGCAACTGCAGCACAGCACAATGAGCTTTGGTGGGATAAACCATCCAGGCACCTATTACGTTCGCCACCCAAATTGCGTATGGAGAAGAGAAGATTCGCAACCGAGCAAACTGCTCGCGCCGACTCGGCCGCAGCCGGCCGCTTGATCGCGCAATATAATCTTCCGTATGGCCGTTCGCATTGCGTGCTCTTGCGTCACCTGTCCGAAATATGGGGCTTGGATTGTGGTGAAACAGCATTCCAGAATGGAAGAGACCCAGGAGAAGTTTCGCGCCACCTGCCCCGTGCCCGAGTGCGGGAAGGAATTTGCCTTCGAGTTGAGCGAGACTCGCGTGTTCGATTTGCCGTTGCTTCTTTTCGAGCGGCGGCACTTCTTCCGTTCTGAATTATCCTGATGGCTGACGATCGTTCTCTTCGGGACAGAGGGCGGTCGCAGACTTGGATCTGGTCCCAATGCGGCGTAGGTACCGCAGAACTTGATTGTGAATAGCAAGGCCTGAGATGTAAGACAGCGCCCGAATTGGCACTCAAAGGATTTCTATGGCAAAGAAGCGCGGCAACCCGAATTGGGGCAAACCGGACATGCAGGCCGCGCCCGTTGTTCCAACATCCTTTGAGGAAGTCGTCAGGAAACTACGGCTATCTCCAGCGGATTACGAAGGCTCCCTCCGGCTCAAGGAGTGGGTGCGCAAGAATAAAGACCAGAAATACATTCCGGACGATCTCCTTAAGATCTGGGGTTTCGAAGTGAAAGGGGATCTGTAAATCGCACTAGGTCTCCACTGCGCAGCGTGAATCTTCCCACCTCTCTTGGGAATCTGGCACCAAAGGCGGATTGGCGGCTTGGAAAGCGAAGGACTATCCAGTGGAGCCGTACCGAGAGATCTTTCACCTCTACACTCCAAGCGTTCGTCCGAACCAATGGTGAAACGTTCGACGCAACGTTCATCTGAACTACCCAGATGATTCGGATGCGCACGACCACATCCAGAGGTGCTTCAGTTCACTTTCTGCCGGTCGTAATCGGGAAGATCTTCTGACACCGCGAGAATGCAGGATTGGCCGTCGAACTGGATCCTGTCTGCTGAATAGGCTGTGAGCTTGATCTCGCCAGACTTGGTGCGCAGGCGAGTGACCACGTTCCGGATCGGCCCGCCGCGCTGGAGGTAGCGCCCCCACCTGATCCAACCCCAGATCAGTGCAATAGGCGTCAAGAAGTAACCGACTGCGATGAGTAGCCCAAAAATGATCTCCATCAAGATGATGTTACCAATTGAACGACAACCGCGTCAGTGACGATGCGCTGTGGTCAATTGGCGATAAATCTTAGTACCCTATCGACAAGTGCGCCGGCGCCGAGTTGTTCGGTGGGCCCGAGTGTGTTCCGCCAGGGCACTTATTGACACGAAAAAAGGCGAATGAAAAGCGCAAGCTTGCGCAATCGCCTGTGTCTGTTGAAAAATCTCGATCGCCGAGTCGCTTTCCGCCCCCTGCTGGTCTGTGGTTAATCGCTTCTGTAGTTTCTCCACGGCAGGTTCATGCAGTTGCAATCTGCGGGGTTGGCTTCCCGCTGAGGAACCGCACCAGCCGTCAATAATCCGGTGCGGGAAGTCTGAGTCGATGTTCCTCGGGCAATAGTGCAACAAGCTGTTGCACAACTCCTGGTTCGGATACGCTCAGGCTTCGGATTTCTCGCCCGAAATCCACTCAGCTACCAATCATTCATCACTCTGGGACTATAAAACGAGTGGCCCGATTGGGTATTTTTACCTCTCGATAAACGGGTCCATTTTGTGCGAGCATCTTCTTGGCCATGCCAGGCCAACCAAAGGTCTCGCGCAGCGCGGGCCGTCAGTTTCTTCTCATATCCCACGACGGCCCTGCTCTTATCTCAAGATGACGCCCGAGAAGCAAACCCGCCTCCGCGAGTTGCCAGCCCTTATCGCGAACGAAGATGATCCCGATACGCTGAAAAATCTGGCGTTGGAATTTCAACGCCTACTCGATGAAGAGGCTGCCGAGCGAGACCCTCGACGTTGAGCAAAATAGCGGGCGTGGAAAAGTCGTTCATCGTCATGTGTTTGTGCAAATAATCGTAATAGGGATATTTCAATACTAAAGCGCACGGAAGGGGTTATGAGTCATCTTGGGCATTAGCAACGCTCGTTTACCAATATCGACGCTGCTAAACTGTGGTGAAATGCAACATCTCGATGCCGATGAGATCGCGAGTTTGCTCATCGCCCGCCTCATGCTGGAGGTTCAGCACTTCGTTGAAAACTCCCTGATTCAAGAGGGAGCAAGCGCTGACGAAATCTGAAGTCGATTCTTGGACAACCTCAACAAACGGCAAGATGTCCGCGCCTGATGTTGCCTTACCACTTCTAGGCCACACTCTTCGCTCCCTGTGCCATTGCCATTCATTGAGCTTGGGCGCGCTCTGTTGCGCGAACGGTTCGGCCGGCTCAGAAGGAGCCGGACAAAACAGGCCCAAGGGACTTCGGGGGAGGGACCTTAGGCTTGTTGTTTGTTCGGGGGAGCAATCGCGTTGATATTCGAATTTCGATCTCATGGCTGAATGATCTTGTTGCGAACAGCGTAGCGGACAAGTGCACTGAGGGAATCTACTCCCAGCTTCCGCATCAAACGTGCTCGATGGTTCTCCGCGGTTCGAACGCTGATCGATAAGGTGGTGGCAACTTGTTTGTTACTTTTTCCTTCGGCAAGTAGTTGGATCACCTCTTTTTCCCGTCTCGTGAGCGAGCCGAACTCCTGTGAACGGCCTTTGTCTGGCGATTCCGACTCACGTGAGCGATCGAGAACAACATGAGTAACGGACGGACTCACAAATCTTCTGCCAGACAGTACGGCGTCCGCGGCTCTTAACAGACTTGGTCCGGCATCGGATTTCAGGATGTAGCCACTAGCACCAGCCTCGAGTGTTCGATGAATCAGTTCCTCCTCATCGTGCATGCTGAGCACGAGGATGTGAGTGGAGGGCGATGCTTTTCGAATGCGAGGAATGGCCTCGAGGCCGTTCAGTTGTGGCATGGTGATATCGAGGATCATCAGATCTGGGTGGAAAACCCTGGCTTTTTCGATGGCTTCGCGCCCGTCGCCCGCCTCCGCGATGACATTCCATTTGGATTCCTCTTCAAACAGTGCTCGAAGCCCTCTGCGCACGACGACATGATCGTCTACTACGACGATCGTGGCTCGCTGGGCGTTTCTCCAGCGGCCAGATTCGCGGCGTTCCCCTTTGTCAGATCTATCTTCTTGCATCGGCTTCTTCTCGGTGAGATTCCGAACGGGACTGAAATGTATTCGTGGCATTGTGGGTGAACAGACGCCGGTCCGCAGATGGTTGCGATCGTATTGGCTTGCAGGACCGGCTCCTAGAGTCATCCCGTGCGCGGCCAAAGACACAAGACCCATTGGCAAACCGCGGCGCAGAAGAACAAATGAATTCAGATGGATGCGCGAAACCGGCGGGAAACTACGGGGTGACGTGAACTTGAGAGTCACAACTGAGGGAACGATCATCGCCTTGCGAACCCGTGTCTGTACGCAAAGTCAACTGCCTTCGATCAGATCTTCCAATCTTCTGATCGAGTGACTTCCGCTTCTTAACGGGCAGCGAGAAAAATTTAACCGATGGTTCCCCTGGCCCTCAGTCAACTTCTTCCAGGGGAAACATAAAGCTATCTCGACCTCAAATCTACTCACGATCGCAACAAAAGGCAATAAGCCAGTGAAGAAAAGCTCATGAATCGTGTTTCCTAGCCAGCCGAGATGAATGGCTAAATAAAGACCAAGCAAGATAATTGCCTCTCCACCTTAGGTTAGTTAGGTAGAACTACTCAATTCTATTCCTGAACGTTCATGTTCCTAAACATTCAATTGACCCCGCACAAAGCAAGAAACGCGTTTTGTCGGGTATAGCTACCAGCCAGTGCGTACTCGCTTCTTGCAGTCGCAGCAGAAGCAATGTCCAGAACACAGAATATATCTGAATTCAAGAACGAGGCATGCTTGCCATTGCTCGTAAGTTCATAGAGGAGCAATGTTTTCGAGACGCTCCGCTTCGGTCCACGAGTTGCAGTCGTAGCGTTAGGAGCTCTCTGTGAAACTGATTCTTCTGGTTGAGGACAGCAAGTTCTTGCGAATGGCAAATTCGCGGGCGCTAGCCAAAGCCGGGTTTCGCGTAGTCACTGCCAACGATGGTGAAGAAGCATTGCGGGTTGCAACCGATGGCACGCCAGATCTGATCCTGCTCGATATGCTCTTGCCGAAGATGGGCGGAGTGGAAGTACTTCGGGCGCTTCGGAAGAATCCCAGGACAACGGCCACTCCCATCGTGGTGATGACCGGATTGGCCAAGTCCAACGAAAGCAAGTTGATGCTTGAGGGAGCCGACGGCTTCTTTGAGAAATCAAAACTGGACGAGGGTTCGGACAGTTTCATTGAAATGGTGAGGTCATTTTTGGAGGAGGCGAGTGAAGGACATGAAATGCCTTGTGAGTCGGAAGCTTAGAGGATCGAGGGCGTTCATACGATGACTCCAGAGATGGCATTCGAGTGTTTACTCATCTCCCAGGATTCGGCGACACTCTGCACCCTAAACCGCTTGTTACAGGAACTGTCGATCAGTACAAAAATCTGTTTTCACACGTCGAAAGCCCTCGACGAGCTATCACATGGGAGTGCCGACCTGGTGGTGATCGATTCCTCGAATGACGTCACCTCGGAAGTGGTGAGCGACATCTGGAAGCTCGGAATGAAACAGAAGCCGACTGTGGTTGCAATTTCCAGTGATGATCGGTCGATACCGGGAGCGCATGTGACGATAATGAGACCGCTCGCCAGCGAGTCGTGCGCGAAGTCATTGAAGCTCGCTTACGCCAAGATGTTGCACGACTATCGGCGACATGCGCGGCTCTCGGTGGTCATCCCGCTGACGGCGTTTGGTGAGTGTGATCGTCCAGTGCCGATAACGGTCATGGATATTGGGTACGGTGGAATTGGATTGAATTTGAAGAACCGAGTAGAAATCGGGGAAGTCCTATCGTTCCATCTTTCGTTACCAAACGCCCGGAAAGCGATCTACATCCAGGCGAGAGTGCTATGGACACGGCAGTTCGGCAGGGCCGGATGCGAATTCTTGCAGCTGCCCCCGGTTGAGTTAGCGATTCTGCACGACTGGCTGCTGGAGAGAATCCAGGTGAAGAAGCCAGCGGTTTGCGTTTAGAAAGGACGTCGGCCAAGCAGATTGGTCAAGGCGGATTGCTCCTTGTGAAACAGTTGGATATGAGCACGGTCGAACTCACGAATTTGTCCGCCGACCAAGGCGGTCCGCATCGTCTCACGACTGTGTTGGTAGCTGAAGACGACCCCATGTCCCGGCAAATTCTACAGCGAAGTCTTCATAGCTGGGGATTCAAGGTAGTCGCAGTCCACGATGGAGTTCAGGCGTTGGAGTCAGTGGGGGCGGGAGATGGCCCCGAGTTGCTATTGCTCGACTGGATGATGCCCGAGATGGATGGGCTCGAACTGTGCCGGCGGATCCGTGCGCTCGAGAAGCCGGTTTATCCCTACATCGTGTTGCTCACAGCACGGGACGCCAAGCAGGACCTCGTAACGGCGTTCGAGGCGGGAGCAGACGATTATCTGACCAAGCCCTTTCACGTGGAAGAATTGCGTGCGAGGCTCCGCGCGGGGACACGCATACTGACCTTGCAGCGCGATCTCATTGGCGCGCGAGAGCAGCTTCGTTTTCAGGCGAACCACGACTCCCTTACCGGAGTGTGGAATCGTCGGGCAATCATGGACCTGCTCGCGGAAGAACTGGAGAGAGCAAGGCGGAATCATCAGCCACTCGGAGTGATGATGATTGACTTGGATCATTTTAAGTCCATCAACGATCGCTTCGGTCACGCTGCGGGAGACGTTGTCCTGCGCGAAGTCGCGGCTCGGCTTGTGGCTTCCGTGCGCAGCTATGACCGTGTCGGCCGATACGGTGGAGAAGAATTTCTTGTGCTTCTCTCGAACGCCTCTTTGGAGGAGTTGACGAGGCGTGCACGTCGGGTCTGCGAAATGGTGGCGGAGCGCCCGATACTGTGCGAAGGACATGAGCTTTCGGTGACAGCCAGCATTGGCGGAACAGCAATGGGCGAAGACACTCCTATCGTTCAGAGCCGACTGCTGAGATTTGCAGATATTGCTCTATATCGAGCGAAAGAGCGAGGGCGAAATCGAGTAGAGACGTGCGATTACCAGCCGTAAGGCCTTCGGAAAGTTGTACGACATCCTTCAGTTGAGTATTTCTGCTCAATCGTCAACCAAAGACGCCCATAGTAAGGTGTGACCGACCGGAGTTTGGCGTTCGATTTGGTTTGCTGAGGAGTGTGATGGGCAAAGACAGGGTTCTGATTGTGGAAGACGATGAAGCGGTTCGCTCAGCGATGGTTGGTTATCTTGAACACAAGGGCTTTGAGACGGTGGGCGGTCAGAACTGCGAGGAAGCAGAGCGTTATTTAAGGTCCTTCCAGCCGGAAATTGCAATTCTGGACTACAACTTGCCTGACGGGAATGCGCTCGACCTAATGTCGCGTCTACATGCGGTGGACTCGTTGATACCGGTTATCATTCTCACCGGGTATGGGTCCATCGAACTGGCCGTCCAGGCGGTTAAGCAGGGAGCGGAGCAGTTTCTCACTAAACCTCCGGACTTACCGACCCTGTCTGTGCTGATTCAGCGCCTGATTGAGAACCGGCGGACTCGACAGAAGCAAAATGTGGAGCGAGCGCGCAGAGGACGGAATCAGATGGATCCTTTCCTGGGAACGAGTTCCGCGATCCGCAAACTGTCGGAAGTCGCCCACAAAGTCGTCGCTACTGACAGCTCTGTGCTGATTTTGGGTGAGACGGGAACGGGTAAAGGGGTACTAGCAAGATGGCTTCACGATCACGGTTCGCGCGCGGCCGAGGCGTTTGTCGATTTGAACTGCGGCGGATTTACCCGCGATCTCTTGGAGACGGAACTATTTGGTCATGAAAAGGGAGCCTTCACCGGAGCAGTTCAAGCCAAAAGTGGGCTGCTCGAAATAGCCCATAAGGGCACTGTCTTCCTGGACGAGATTGGTGACGTGGATATGCAAGTACAGCCCAAGCTGTTAAAAGTCCTGGAAGAAAAGCAATTCCGCCGACTGGGAGATGTGCGTGATCGCCGAGTTGATATCCGGTTGATCGCAGCCACGCACCACGATATGGCAAGACTGGTTCGGGGAAAAACTTTTCGCAGCGATTTGTATTTCCGGATCAGCACCATACCCTTGGGGACGCCTGCACTGCGGGATCGGATTGAGGACATCCCGATTTTGGCGAACTACCTTTTGGAGCGCCTGAGTTCGGATCTGAGCTTGAACCGAGTGGAGCTGGGCCCGACCGCGATTTCTAGTTTGCAGTCGTATTCTTGGCCCGGCAACATCCGGGAACTCCGTAACGTTTTAGAGCGAGCTGTTCTACTCAGCGGAAACCGTCTGTTGACAGAGCCGGATCTGAAGTTCGACACGACTCCCGAAACTGAGCAGAGTGGACACGCCAGGACACTCGAACAGGTGGAGCGCCAATACATCGAAGAAGTACTGCAGCACGCAAACGGCCGAGTGGATGCAGCGGCGAAGACGCTCGGGATCCCAAGAAGTTCGTTGTATCAGAAAATCAAGGAATTCAACATTTCGAGGCCCGGTGGCCATAATCACTCCCAAGCGGCAGAAAGAAGACCTCACTGACGCCCATCCAATAGCACTCCGCGGATCCTTACGCCGCCCGTCCTAGATTCGGATAGGTTTCTGGCTCTCGTAAGGTGGAACTCAACTTAGATTGTGCAGACATTGTTCCCGGTTACAAGTGATTGAAGAACAAGCGCCTACACGCCTGAAGAAGTGATGTCCTTTGGCGAACTTCGTGCAACGGGCAGAGGTGGTGGCTGGCCAGAGAATCTGACGTGATGGAACTCAGCGAATCGAATCCGGTGTCATGTCTTCGGCTGCTGATATCTGGCGTCGATTCCAGCGGCAAACCATGCCAGCAGACGGCTACTGCACACGACCTGAATTACGTTGGAGCTCGGCTGGAGGGTTTGACTTACGCGATCGCGCCAGGTACCAGAATCGACCTATGTTACAAGGATGTTGTAGTCGCGGCACGGGTAATCTGGCTGGTTATGTCCGGTGCAGGTGAGCCATTTCGAGCCGGCGTTCTCTTGCTTGATCCGAAACATTGCCCCTGGAAGAACGCGCTTCCGCACGGTGAAAAGGTTCTTCGTTTTCCGCAGCGGCGAAAGGCGGATCGCTACAAAATCTCGGTCGGCATTCAAATACTGGATGAAGCTGAAAATCTGGTCATGGGAACCAGTACGTCCGACGTCGGCGTTGGAGGATGTTATGTGGAGACCAACGCCCCGTTAAAAGGTGGCACTCGACTGAAAGTGCTCTTGTGCGTGGGAAAAGAGAAACTTCAAACAAGCGGCATTGTTCGGGCGACGTACCCCGGGGTTGGAATGGGTATTGAATTCCTTGACCTGGGATGGAAGCAGACCGAGCAGCTTTACAAATTCTTGGAATTGACCTTTCACCTGAGGTGACTCTCAAATTGCACAAGGTGTCTCAGATGACTTTCCCACGTAAGCACCGTTCCTTCGGCCACACCCTTCTCTGCTAGCGGCCCGTGCGGTTCTGAGTTCTGCATTCCTCCTTCTTTGCGAATGACGACTCGTCTGGTCTCCAGACAGTCCTCCATATGCCAGACACGCATTGAGAAGAGAGCGCGTGAGGAAACAATAACTTGCGGTTGGAGCCGTGCTTGCACCAAGAGTGCTAGTCCCCTTCATTGTCTCGTATGAACCTTCGGCAACAAAACTTCGCTCTCCCGCGATGTTCCGGTCGAAGTGGAAAGGTAACGACCATGCATGATAGCCGCTGGATTACGCGTCGGATTCTTCTGTCCATCTGGGTATTCGTTGTTTTTTTGGTGCTTAACCGGCCAGAAGTGATGGTCATCACAAGGCTCGGAGATGTTGCCTGGTATCCGGCAACAGGCTTGGCGCTGGCACTCATGTTAGGGGTGAGTCCCCGATTCGCATTGCTCTTCTGCTTAGGAGATGCGTTTGCGGGAATAATCTTTTATCAGCAGCCATTGCTGACATTCGGAGGCACGCTGGGAGCGATCGCTTTCGGAGGCACTTATGCATTCGCGGCTTACTTATTGCGCGGTTCGCTTCAAATTGACGTCAGCCTACGGCGCCGGCACGATGTGGTTCGATACGTCGCGGTCACGACATGCGCCGCGGTGGCATCGACCCTCGTTGGGGTGGCGTGCCTCGCGGCAGACCGATCGATCCTCTGGACCGACTTTCGGAAAGTCTCAGCTTCCTGGTTCCTGGGAGATGAGATCGGGATTTTGGGCATTGCTCCATTTCTCCTGATTCACGTTCTCCCTGGAATTCAGAAGTGGCTAACCTCGAATACTGAGTTGAGCTGCGCCGATGGCGATACCACGAATGTGCACACTTTGGCAGGCATCGTTGAAGGGAGTGCACAGGCTCTGCTTTTGTGCGGCGTGTTGTGGCTGATGTTTGCTCCAATATTCGGACATTGGCGCGTGTATTACCTCAGCTTCGTTCCCGTGATGTGGGTTGCGATGCGGCATGGGATTCGGAGGGTCGTAACCGTTTTACTGGCCTTTAACTTCGGCGTGGTCGTAGCCCTTCACTTTTATCCACCTTCATCGCAGGAGCTTCTCATCAAGGTGGGACTGCTGATGTTCGTGTTATCTGCGGTGGGACTAGTATCGGGCGCGGCTGTGAGCGAGCGCCACCGGATCGCCATGGAGCTGTTGGAGCGTACAGACGAATTGCAGTCCGCGAATACTGAACTGGTGCTTTCGAAGAAGGCCGCCGATGCCGCCAATCGAGCGAAGAGCGAATTTCTGGCCAATGTGAGCCATGAGGTCCGAACGCCGATGAACGGCATCCTGGCAATGACTGAACTTGCGCTGGATACGGAACTCACGGCCGAACAGCGCGAGTACTTGCTAACGCTCAAGTTTTCGGCGGACTCGCTACTTGAAGTAATCAACGACATTCTGGACTTTTCGAAGGTCGAGGCAGGGAAGCTCGAGCTCCGTCCGATTGAGTTCGACTTGCGGGAACTGGTCGGAAACACGATCAGAGCACTGGAAGTGCGAGCTCGCCAAAAAGGACTTGAGATCAAATTCGATACTGATGAGCGCATTCCGGTGCGAATGCTGGGTGATGCCGTTCGGTTGCGCCAGATCCTCATCAATCTTGTGGGGAACGCGGTCAAGTTTACTGAGCGAGGAGGAATTGTCGTCAAAGTAAAGAAGATGGGAGAGAGCGACGACAGGTTCGAGGCCCATTTCCTCGTTTCCGATACGGGAATCGGTATTCCGTCAGACCAGCTCAAAGTGATCTTTGAACCGTTCACACAGGTTGATGCCAGCATGACGCGAAACTACGGGGGAACCGGGCTGGGTCTTGCCATTGCGTCGCAGCTGACTCAACTAATGAAGGGCCGTCTTTGGGTGGAGAGCGAGATGGGTCGTGGCAGCACTTTCCACTTTTCGATTCCTTTGAGCGTGCCCAGCAGGGACCCCGAGGAAACGGCGGGGGACCAGCAGCTAGTGCGATGCGACTCAGTTCTCGCGGGGAATGAGGATCCGACGACCCGGTGGATTCCAAGGAAGCTGGAAATTCTGGTGGCGGAGGACAACCTGGTAAATCAGAAAGCTGTTCTCCGAATGCTGGTCAAGATGGGGCACACCGCGCTGATTGCTTCGAATGGGGCTGAAGCGCTTGATCTGGTTCGCATGAAGAATTTCGACCTGGTGCTCATGGATGTCCAGATGCCGATCATGGATGGGCTCACGGCGACACGCAGGCTGCGAGAGCATGAAGCGCAGGACGGCGGACATCTACTGATCATCGCAATGACTGCGCATGCCCTGGAGGTTGACCGACAAGGATGTTTGCAGGTGGGCATGGATGCGTACATCTCAAAGCCTCTCAGCGCGGCACAACTGCAGGAAGTTATCGCGAGAGTGTTGTCGACTGATCGAAATTGTGTCGCGGAATTTGCACGGGGCGCGGAGTCGGAGACCAGCGTTTGGGATCAGGAAAAAGTGCTTGCTCGCCTAGGTGGCGACGAGGTGCTGATGCATGAGATCGTCGACATTTTCCTGGAGGAAACTCCCAAACATCTGGAAGCCTTACGGCGGGCGATTGTGGAAGGAAACGCCGACTCTATAGAGCAGATTGCGCACGGTTTGAAAAGCGAAGTGGGCTATTTGGAGATTTCGGTCGCATCACAAGTTGCTCGTACGATCGAGGAGTTGGGGCGGTCGCGCCGGCTTGGAGCGGTAACGGAACAACTGGATCGACTGGAGGCTGCGATCGAGGAAGCGACATCCCAGATGCGGGCGCAGGGCGTTGGGAAAATGGACCAACACCGGGTGGGTTAGCTTGAAGCGTCCAGCCACCAGAATAACGTCCCCAGTTCAGACAAGCAGCCAATGTCACCGATGATTTAGCAGGACTTATCTGTGGCACTGTTCGTGCAAGATTGGAGGTAACCCTCCCCCGGTATTCTGCGGAAATTTTTCGCCGGAGTCACGGGTATGAAAAGCGCCAAGGCAGTGAGTCTTGCAGTTCTCCTATTCTTATTTTTGTGCATCGCCACATCCGGCGTGCGCGCGCAGGCAACACCTGTGTCCCCCACACTGCCAAGCCGATTGACGCGGCGGCTCGAACATCCCACAAGGACGTTCACAAAGTCCAACAACGTTGCGCCACATGCTGCTCGACCGATGGCAGTAGCGCCGACAGACAACCTCCCTCCGGCTACAACGAATGTGGGATTTCAAACCGTGACCCAGATTTCCCTCGGAGACGATGCTCCCTGGTCTCGGTGTTAGGGGACTTCAATGGTGACGGCAAACAGGATGTTGCTTCGATCGTTCAAGACCCATCGGCGAACTTTTGGCTCTCGGTGGTCCTGAGCAATGGAGACGGGACCTTCGCGACACCGATCCTCACCTCGGTGACCTTCAACGCGAATGGCAGTCCGGATTTGTTGGCGGCGGCTGACGTAAACGGGGACGGGAAGTGTGATGTTGTGCTCGTGCCTGCGAACTCAGTGGACGTGTTGATCGGCGACGGCACTGGCAATTTTGCTGCGGCAGTTAATTACGCTGATACGATCTCGATTCCCGCAGCAGTAGCGTTGGCCGATGCCAACGGCGATTCCAAGATGGACATCGTCGTGGCAAGCGCAAGTCCAGATGGCACGAGCAACAGTCCCGTGGCGACATTTCTGGGCGACGGAACGGGTGTGTTTGGAGCGGCTACGACCACGCATTATCCCGGGGCAGTACCCTCGGGAATACTTGTGGATGTGAATGGGGATGGACACCTCGATCTGGTCAGCCAATCCGAGCTATTCCTCGGTTCGGCGGGCGATTTCGGAGCAGGGGCGGCGCTGTCGACGGCGACTTCGTGTGCGCCGCTGACCGGCTCGGTGGCGGTGGCGGACTTGGGGAACGGACATCCGGACATCGTGACCGCTGATTGCAGCAATGGGACGATTACTGTGTTCTTGGGGGATGGAACCGGTTCATTTGGCACGGGAACAACGTTCTCGGCAGGGCACCAACCGGGTGCAGTGACGTTAGCTGACGTAAATGGTGACGGCAAGATTGATGCTGCGATCTCAGATTTCTATTCGATGGACGTGATGATATTGCTCGGGAATGGCAACGGCACTTTCGTACCTCCAAACTTGGGATATCCAGCCGGGGGCAACATCTGGATGGCCCCTTTGGTTGGAAAGTTCAGCGCCAACATCGATGCCGTTATTCCGAGCGTGATTCCGGATGAGTGGGCAAAATTGGTCTACCTCAAGAATGTGGGAGGCACGTCAGGTTCGTTGGTTGCTCCCAATGACTACTTGATCCCAATGGATCAAGTGGGCAAACGGCCGATACGTATGGCATTGCCACCGGAGATCTGAACGGTGACGGTCTCCCAGACTTCGTAGCTGGAAACCTAAGTAACGACACAGGCCTTGGCGTAACCGTATTTCTGTCAAACAGCACGACAAAGAAGTTGAACTACAGCGCGAATTACGGATCGGGCGGAATGCTGGAGTATGTGTCGCTCGCGGATGTTGATGGCGACGGCTTGCTCGACCTGGTAGCGGCGAATGCCGATCCAACGCAGGGCAACATTCTTGTTTTCCGCGGAAATGGAAATGGGACGTTCCAGAGCACACCTGTGAGTATTCGGGTTGCATCGGGTGCGGGATTCGGGTCATCTCGTCACGGTGGATTTCAATAGCGATTCCAAGCCGGACATCGCAGTGCTTGACACGATCGGCAACGTATGGATTCTGCTAAATAACTCGGCCCCTGGCTCAGTCTCATTCAGTACTCCGACGAGCATCGCTCTGACGAACACTGGTTCTGGGATTGCGGCTGCCGATTTGGGGCGCGGGATGACCGACATTGCAATTACTCAGGCGTCATCAACGTCAGTCTCAATCTTGTTTAACAACGGTAGCGGTGCGTTCACTCCGCAAACAGATTTCGATTCGGGGAGTATGTATCCGGTTGGTTTGACACTTGCAGCGACGACATCCGGCGGTTCTCCGGACTTGGTTGTTGCGATCGACGATTCCAATGCTGGCATGGGAATCGCGGTAGCGACCGGCAACGGCGATGGAACATTTGGCACACCCGTTCTATATCCAGCAACCAGCGATATCACAGGGTTCCTCATTCCATTTCGGCAGGAAGTGCGAGTTGCGGACCTGGACGGAGATGGAAATCCTGACATTATCTTTACGAATGCCGGAGACGGCACCGTCGGTGTTCTCTATGGGACCGGCCAATCGGGCGTTGGTACGAGCCCGTTCTATTCACCAGTCGAGTTCACGGCAAGCGACTATCCGCAAGCTCTCGTATTGGCGGATGTGAATGGCGATGGCGCTTTGGATGCGATTGTCGGGGGCAACAACTATTCAGGTGTGACCACGATGCTTAACACAGGTGCGAACCAGGTCACGATCACGTCCAACCATAATCCCGCCAACGTAAACCAGAACGTTACGTTTACGGCAACGGTGACAGCGCTGTCTCTGCCAGGCGAAGCGACCCACACAGTTACCGGTACGGTGACGTTCTACGACGGATCGACATCACTGGGCTCAGGGACAATCAGCGGTGGGATAGCGACACTCACGACTCAGTTTATTGCAAAGGGAACGCATCTAATCTTTCCCCCGGCGTATTCCGGCGATGCGAACTTTGTTGGAAACAAAAACCTAATTCACAGTCCGGGAGCAGCGCTCGTCCAGAATGTAGTTCAGGGTACGGGAACACCCAGGTACACTCTTCCAGCGTCCCGTCCAGTGCAACTCTTAGTCCCGGCCAGTCGACACAGTTTACGATCACGGCAACTCCAATTGGCGGTGATACGGAAACCATCAACTTTAGCTGTCCTTCGCTGCCGCAAGGTGTTAGCTGCTCGTTCAGTCCTACGAGCGTGACACTGAATGGATCCACGCCTTCCCAAGTGGCCTTGACAATAACGGTTGCCGCCGCCGCAGTTTCTGCGAATTCGCCGGGTCCAATGAACGGAAGTTTCCCTCTCGCAGGGATGACACTCGCTATGTTGGGATGGGTAACCCTGCGCGGGGTGCCCCAGGGACGCCGCAAGATGCGTGCGATTCTTGCGGTGATCTCCCTGGCCACGATGTTAGCCGCCACAGGCTGCAGCAACTCAGGCACATCGAGCGTGGGCACGGCGAAGGTTATCCAAGTCAAAGCAACGGGTAGTGCCGGAAACAGCAGCGCGCAGCAACTGAATCTCACACTGAACATCGTGCAGTAGGGATAAGGTGGGCGGGCAGCCGAAACGTGCTGCCCGCTCCAGTCTGTGTTTCTCCGAGACAACAT
>CAVQZP010000035.1:0-218273 GCA_963718505.1 uncultured Acidobacteriota bacterium
CACTGCTGCGCGGCAGACTGCCCTGATGCCCTATGGCACCACAGTGCCGATGTGCCGGGCCCGGAGCTGCACGAACAACGTCGTCAGCGGAGCGACCACCACAACAGGCGTTCCCGGCGGCGGAACATGCGGCGCACCGAACGGCAGTGTGCAGACTGGTGGAGCCGTTTGGCAACCGCCTGTCATCACGGTTCCTACTGGAACGGGCTTGACGATCCAGCTGACCAACAATCTACCGGTCGAAACATCGTTGGCGATTGTTGGCCAGTTTGGCTCGTCCACTGCGGGCGCGGGCAGTCTGGGAACGCCCGTCCGCGAAGCGGGACCACGAACTGATGGCGCTCACGGTGGCCAAACTACAACGACTTGGGTTGCGCAGACGCCTGCCGGTGTTCCTTTCACACCACCTGGCCAAGTGGCACGCGTTCGGTCGTTTGCGCCTGAAGCGGCTGCCCTCACCGGGACCCAGACTTACACATGGGCTGGATACAACGCCGCGACAGGACAAGGTCTGAAGCCTGGAACCTACCTGATCGAGACCGGCACCTATCCTTCTATTCAAGGGCCCATGGGTCTCTACGGAGTACTCGTTGTCACAACCGCGCCGGTCACAGCCACAGCCGGCGCCGCCTACTCAGGGTCGGTGCTGACGGCTGCTCCCAGCACCAAAACAAATTACGCGATTCAGTATGACGCTGATGTTCCGCTGTTGTTGAGCGAAATCGATCCCGTTCAAAACGCAGCAGTCGAGAAGCTCGTCGAGGTGCAGTCCTCCTGCCCGGTGAACGCGGGAGCCTGTACCACTGCTGTTCAACCCGCAGTGGAAACGGCAAAATGGAATCCCTCCTGCGCTGCCTCTACAACCGTAGGCACGGGTTGCTATCCGCCGGCGGTGAATTACACTCCTACCTATTTCCTCGTCAACGGAACCTCATTCGATAAGACTTCAACCGTGTCGTCCGCAGCGGGAATTTCTGCCGCCGCTAAAACGGGCAACGTCATGCTGCGCTTCGTGAACGCTGGTCTGCACATGCACGTTCCCTCTGTCGATGGGTTGAATATGTCGCTCATTGCTGAGGACGGTAATATCGTGCAGGATGTTGCTCTGCAAGCGGCAAAGGGTGGTTCCAGCAGCTTTAGTTACAATGCGAAGACGCAGAATGAGGTATTCCTCCCAGCGGGAAAAGTCTACGACGTCGTGGTGAATCCGGCCGCTTCGAGTGGAAGTTACACCTCGGGCCAATTCAGCGTCTTTGACAGACAACTTAGTCTGTCAGGCAACGGCTTCCAGCACGACACAGGAATGCAGACCATTGTGCTGGTCAACAGCGCAACTGGCACAATTACACCGTTGGCCCAGAAGACTGCGGTGGCGGATAACTTCATCATTCAGGTCGGCGCTGCGACGTTTACGGGCAATGTGTTGAACAACGACATCGGGATCAGCAATGCCGCCCAGGGAGGCACCTGCTCTGGTTCATTCTCGACCGTCCCGCAAACATTTACCACAACCGGCGGCAGGACGGTAGTACTAAACCCGAACGGCTCTTTCACACTGACCGTCGGCGGGGCTCTGACGACGCCCGACACATTCACCTACTGTGGCGACGGACTCTCCGCTCTCTCAGCCACAGTGACATTCAATGGCGCTGCCGTGGGTGCAGCTCCCATCGCCAATCCCGATTCATTCAGCAGCAACGTATCGGCATTGCTTAAGGTGAACGCCCCCGGCGTTCTAGCGAACGACACGGATCCAACGGGATACCCCCTCACCGCGACAATCGGTACAGTGCAAACTGGCCTGTTCGTGACTCTGGCGAAGGATGGCGGATTCACCGCACGACCCCAAACTCTGCCAACTACGGGCACTGCGAGCTATACCTTCCAATACACTGCAGTGAACTCACAGGGCACCGCCAGTGTACCTACGACGGTGACACTGACATTCCACGCTGGAAGTGGCCTCAGCGTAACCGTGCAGGATGCGCAAACTCCGGCAACTAAAATCGCTGATTACAAGTGGATCATCGAGCAGGATCTTACTTTCCAGGTGGACCCTGCCTGCCAGCAGAACGGTCCGGGCGGAACCAAGCCGGCCACCTGTCCGACCGGTCCGGTTCCGACGCTGGGCACAAACTTACACACGAGCTACATGCCCGTTATTGCTGCCGGTTGCACGGGAGCGCAGAGTTGCGAACGTGGACAGACTGTCTATGATCCAAGCTCCGGGCAGCACGTCGTAGCTGCGTGCGATGGTTATGGAAACTGCACACCAGGTCTCGCCCAGTTGCCCGCGACGCTCCCCTCGCAGGTTTACCTGCCCCCCACGGATCAGTTTGGACGCCGAGCTTACTACTACATCTCGGTGCTGCCTGGCGACGCCGCCAACGCGTTCAACACTGGCAACACATCTGACCCAAGCGCTCCCGGCAATTGCACCCCGAAACAGACTGCTACCGGACAGACGGTTCCCTCCTGTGGCCACACGATGGGCGGAGCTCCGATTGCGCCAGGACAGACGGCAGTTACCGTGAACGTTGAGCCGAACCCGCTGAATACTGCCACCATAACCGCGTTCGTATTCGAGGACGATTTTCCGTTGAACGGCGAACCTGATACCGGTGGTGGCGTTGATACGTATCCAACCGAGGAAGCAGGCCTGGAGGATTTTCAGATGGAGCTGTGGGACATCGCCGGGAGTGTTTCCGGCGACCCAACAGGGCAAATGACCTACGACATGTTCAACGAGCCTTTGACGAATGCGTTGAACGGCACGATTGATCCCCTGACCGGGCTGAATGCCTGCCCGATCTCGAACACTGCGGGGACCGCTGTGGGCACAATCATTGTGTGCCCGAAATTCGAGTCGGACGGCGTGACGCTATCGCCCTTGACCGGTCAGGTTGTTGTCAAGAATCTCATGCCTGGCTTGTTCGATGTCGTCGCGCACCCCGGTGCAGCACGAGAAGCCCGCGGCGAAGAGTGGCTCCAGACGAACACCCTGGACGGAACTCACTTCCAGGAGGCATTCATCAAGGTCCATGAACCTGCTTATTTCCAGGAATACGGACCGGGCGGGTACCACGTGTTCTTCGGTGAAGCCAATCCGGCGATTATCAACAAGCGGCTGGCAGCGATGTGCGGTTCCGCCGGGGCACCGGCGTGTAACAACACTGTGAACGTTCAGGTAGCCAACCTTCATCAGGGGCGTTCTCCGGACGAGCGACTCTTTACCAGCGACGTTTTTCCGCAAGGTGATGCGCGCAACTACGCAGCCCTGAACTACACGACCTGCTATGGGGCGTTAGGCGACACCGACGGAGTTACGTTCTCCTTCCAAAAGTGCGACGCCAACGGCAACCTGACGTTCACGAGTATCCCTGACGGAAACTGGGGATTGGTGGTTCTGGACCAGTGGGATGACCTGATCGTTGACGGCTCCAGTCGAGCTGTGAACGTCAAAGGCGGCCAGACTCTTAACATGACCTATGGGTCCTTTTCATGGCAGACCCACTTGTGGACAAAGACGTACCTGGATGTGAACGCTAACGGCATTCAAGATCAGGGCGAGCCCGGTCTTGTACAGATACCCTCCCGTGTCCGCATGCGTAATGGAAAGTTTAATAACACGCTCTTCACTGATGTCGACGGAAACGCCCACTTCGACGAAACCTTCCCCTTGTTTAACTGGTACGTAGCCGAATCGGATACGACCCGCTTCAAAGCAACCGGTGTGCACGTAGTGAACGATGCAGGCGGCCAACTGGATGGTCCGGCCCCAAAGGGCAACAGCAACCAGGGCCCTTACCAGGCTATCCTCAATTCCACGGAAACATTCCCGTTGCCCAGCAACCTGAGAACGCCCGGGGCTGTTTACTGCGGCAAGGCTGACTGCAGCGACGTAAACCTTGCCACCACTCCGGCGGGTGGCGGACCGGGAGGATCGACCGGTCGCATCGACCCGGGGACCGTCCTTGCCGAAGGATGGCAGGGAGGTCTCAGCCAGATCGATATTGTTGAGTGGGGCAAACAGCCGTACGCCACGGGCGAGAATGGTGGTGTCCGCGGTCACGTCGTCTATAACTCCACTCGACCGTTTGATGATCCGAGCATCCTCTTCCAGAACCTCTGGGAGCCGCTGGTTCCGAACGTGAGGGTCAACCTCTATCAGGAGAACACCGCCCCTGATGGGACCACTTCGCTCAAGCTTATCGATACGACAACCACCAGTAGCTGGGACGCTTGGGCTCAGGGCTTCCGTGCCGATGGAGTTACCCCGAATATGAGCTGCCCTGGAGAGGACGCCAACGATCCTTTCTTCAGCTACACGCTTGCAAATACTCCCAACTATCTGAATCCGAACATCACCGTTCCGTACAACTCTCAATTCAAATGCTTCGATGGCTACCACAATCTGAACCAGATGCAACCTGCCCCCTACGATGGTATGTACCAGTTCCCCAGCCAGACGTGCATGACGCCCAGCGCGACCTTCACGGTTCCGGGGAACTCGACCTCTTACAAATGTGCAACAACTCCCAATCCTGCGGCGGGTTCAGTGGGTTCGGTGCCTGCAATTTTGCCACCAGGTAAGTACGTCGTGGAGGTGGTGACACCGAACGGGTACGAAATCGTGAAGGAGGAGGACAAGAACATCCTCATCGGCGACGCATTCATCGCTCCGGTCACGCAGCAGTTCGGAGCGATGGGCAATATCTTCATCGTTCCCGACCAGGCTTCGATTAGTTCTTACAACTCCTGCTATGGGACGGGCGGTGGGTGCACCAATCCGACCACGGACATGGGACGTACCGGGGACAGCGGTTTCGGGCCTGGCGGAATCACGACTTTGAACGTCCCCTGCGTCGGTAAGATGCGCATCGTCCCCGACTATATGAGCATCTCCCCGGAGTCCGGTCAGGTCGCTCCGTTTGCCGGGGCTTCTCGTCCGCTTTGTGACCGTAAGGAACTTACGCTGGAAGACCAGATGCAGGCTCAGACTGACTTCTTCATCTGGACCAAGACTCCGGCCGCTTCTCACTACACCGGTTTCGTGACGGACGACTTCTCGTCGGAATACGATACGACCAATCCGTCGTTCGGCGAGAAGTTCGCCATTCCCAACCTGCCGATCTCAATACGTGATTATGACGGAGTCGAAATCTCCAGGGTTTATTCGGATCAGTGGGGCACATTCAACGGGTTGGTCTTTTCGACCTGGGAAGTGAACCCGCCGAATCCGACTGGCTACGCACCTGGCGTCATGGTCATGTGTATGAACGATCCAGGTCCGATTCCAGGCCCGAACGGCACGATGATCACGGACCCCAACTACAATCCGAATTACAGCGATTTCTGCTACGAGTGGTCATTCATGCCCGCAGACACGGCGTATCTGGATACGCCAGTGGTCCCGACCGCTGCGTTTGCTGATGCCTACACCCCCCCGGATTGCTCCTACCCGGATACGACTCCTGCGGTCAAGAGTGTCACGAGTTTGGATATCGCTGGACCATGGGTAAGTCAAGCCGGTCATACTCTGACGATTACGGCATTGGGTGACCAGCTGGTGCCGAATCCTGCATATTCGGGACCGGCAGCGACGCAACCACCCTACAACCAGAAGTTCATCACTCGTCACTACGGCTTTGGAACAACAGCAGGCGCCGTGACTATCGGCGGCGTGAATGCCACTGTTGTGGGCTCCTGGAGCGACACAAGCCTCACCGTGAGCGTGCCTGTGATCCCGTCCGGGAATTCGACATGCTCGATCCAGCAACTGAATGTTCCGGCGGGAACCACGCCGGCGCGCTGCGGAGAACTGGTGATCACGGCGGCCAATGGCAAGCAATCCATCGACGCGGTGACGGTGACCGTTGGCGGGAAGAAGCCGACGGTGCTTCCCGCGAACACTACGATCCAATCTGCGATCGATGCCGCCTCTCCTGGTGACATGATCATCGTGCCTCCGGGTACCTACACTGAAATGGTGCTTATGTGGAAGCCAGTGCGCTTGCAGGGAGTGGGAGCAGCGTCGGTCAACGTGAACGCGAATACTCAACCCGCCGGCAAGCTACTCGATCCCTGGCGACGCAAGGTGAACTGCCTGTTCGGCCTTGCGCTGGACGGTGGGTTCATCAACAACGCTCTGAATGGCAGCGGGCAAAAGACACACCCATACGATCTAAGCGGGACCTACTCGTGTAACTTCTACAACAATGTCACCAGCGGCCAGGTCACCACGCAAACGCTCGTGGATCCGATCCCGCTCGAACCGGTCGTCGGTTGGGATGCTAGCCTGAACGGGAACATCGCAGAACTCTTGCAGGAACCAACACTGATGGGAGCCTATGAGGGTGCAGCCATTACGGTGCTTGCCAAGGGTCTGGAAAACAACAACACCGCGAACTGCGATACGTTGAACAACGTGGGTTGCATTCCGCTTAACAACAGAACGGGTCGCGGCGGAGATTGCAACGTCTCGTCGCCGTTCTATCAGTCTAACTTCGTGTGCAATCCGTCGCGTATTGACGGCATCACCTTCAGCAACAGTTCTCAGGGTGGTGGCGGTATCTTCCTGCACGGCTGGAACCACTACACAGAGGTGGCCAACAACCGGGTTTACAACAATAGCGGAACCCTCGGTGGCGGCATCATCGTCGGTCAGTCAGAAACACCGCCGTCGACAATCGACGCCGCCGGCAACGAAATTCCGTTCATGTTGAACCACCACGTCAATGTGCACAACAACTCCGTTACGGGCAACACGGCCTACGGAGATGAATTGAACTCCAACACGCCGGCCGCTTCGGGTGGTATCACGTTCTGCGATGGTTCCGACTACTATCGGTTCAATAACAACTGGGTGTGCGGCAACCTGAGTATGGGCGATGGCGGAGGCATGGCGCATTTCGGATTCAGCGTAAATGGGGACATCGAACACAACGTCTTTGTCTTTAACCAGAGCACGAACCCGACGCTCACCACGTACGGTGGCGGACTCGCCATCGAAGGCGTAGGTCCGGATGGTACGTTGTGTGAAAACAGCACCACTATTGATATGGACTGCCCGCCCGAGCTTTCAGATGGTGTCGGTCCTGGTCTGATCATCAATGCCAATCTCTTCCAGGGCAATACGGCGGAGAGTGGTACGGGTGGCGGATTGGCGCTGCTGCACGTGAACGGAACCGATGTTCAACGCAACCCCAGCAATCCGCGCAACTGGCACTCGGTGACGGTGACCAATAACATCTTCGCCAATAACGTGGCGGGATGGGCCGGAGCCGGCGTGTCCCTGCAGGATGCGGTGCTGGTCAACTTCGTCAACAATACTGTGGTGTCAAACGACACGACGGGTACCGCTGGCGTGTTGTTCGACACGACCCTGGCTCCGAACGCCAACGTTCCTCCGCCGGGATGTGACCCAACGCAGCCGAACAGCGCGACCAACAACTGCACCAATACCGCCGTTACACAATCGCCGTTCTTGCCTGCGGGTCTCCAGACGTCGCCGCATGGCTTGCTGTTGAGCAGCGTCTTCACCAACCCGAGCGTCGTGTGTCCGACAGGACACCCGAATTGCACGAAGTTCTCGAACCCGATTCTCGCGAACAACCTGTTCTGGCAGAACCGATCGTTCCGCATTACAACGGGAGCGCAGGGAACGCCCGGCGGCCTGCAGACCGCAGTGACACTCGTTCCCCAGCTGTCTCAGAGCGTTACTGGGACGTGCCCCAGCGGCGCGAATTACTGGGACATTGGCGTGTTCGGCGACACAGGTCCAAATAACCACGGCTCGAAGTTTACCCTCAATCCGCAATGGTCGTTCCTGACCGATGCGGCGGACTACCCGAGCGGGCACAACTTCGGAGCGGCACCGAGCTTCACTGCGCAATACTGCAATGGCTCGCGTATCGCACCGGAGATCGTTTCTCAGCTCTGCACGAGCACTGCGAATGCTCCGGGATGTATACAGCCGGGGACGGTTGGGATACAGGTGCCTCCGGGCGTCCCAGACTCTACCTACGCAGGTCCAGGCTTCAGCCTGAACCCATCAGCAACGGTGGACGAGGGCAGCAACTGGATCAACATGCTGTACGGTCCGCTCTCCATGTCGAACGCGACCGCCTACAAGGCCTCGAATACGGCATTGCCGCCGCTAGGCAACTACGCGCCTGTGGCAGGCTCCCCCGCCATTGACGCGATTCCTACCACGGCTTCGACGTACGCGTCGGCGCCAAGCACCGACTTCTTCGGAAACCCGCGGCCGGATGTTGGGCGCACCGCGATTGATGTTGGAGCTGTCGAATTCCAAGGGGCGTCTGGAACCGGCGGTGGGGGTTCCGGAACGGTGTCGATCGCGCCGAATCCTCTGACCATCACTCTACCGACTGGCACTGTTAGCGGGACAGGTATTGTAACGCTTACGAATACTCAGCCTGCAGGCGGGGTTTCGGTAACGGTCACTAACGTTGCCGTTAGCTCGGGAACTGGCTCCGGTCTGCTGACCTGGTTCTTCAACAAGGGACCGGACACCTGCACTGGAGTCACCATTGCGCCAGGAGCTACTTGCACAGTCCAGGTTAGGTTCACCAACGTGTTAGCGGCAAGGGGAGTGAATCGTCCCGGGACGATCACATTCACAGACAATGCTACCGGGAGCCCCCAGTCCGCAGCCCTCGTCGGACACGCAAACTAGTAACGACTCGGTAGGAACCGCATGCGATTGACCTCGCGTGCGGTTCTGGTGGGTGGCTTAACGTCACGTCTTTAGGACGGCAACCTTAAAGGAGACTTGAAGTTGAGACACGCAATCTGTAAGAAGGCCATTCTCGCCCTGTTCATAATGGTCAGCGTCGCTATCTCCAATGCACTTAATCCGCCTTTTCAAGCCAAGGAGAACTCCAACGTGTCCGTGTCGGGAGTGGCCGCAGTGGCGACCCCTAATGCCGTGCCAGTCCCGTCGATCTCGGCCTCTATCAAAAATGGGCGTGCCGCGGCAAGGTATAGAAGGCTTTGGGGGATTGACGATATTCATGTGCGCTCCACGGCCTCTGGTTCGCTGATCCGATTCAGTTATCGAGTCGTGGACAGGGAGAAGGCTAAGATCTTCTCGGACAAGCGAGTCACGCCGCTCCTGATCGATGAGAAGACAAATCTTGCTCTGCAGGTTCCGGTAATGGAGAAGATTGGCCAATTGAGACAAGTAGCAACGCTACAAAACGGAAAAGAATATTGGATGGCCTTCTCCAACAAGGGTCGCCACGTCAAGCCAGGAAACAGCGTTGACCTGTCGATAGGCAACATCCGACTTGAAGGGTTAGTGGTCGAAAGCGGTGCTCCAATGCAACATCCGCAACTAGAGAAACTCGCTGATACTCGCTAGGGCCGCTGAGGGTTACAGTGCCGCTGCCAGGCTGAACGGGATAGCGACTATTTGCTCATAGTGGGCTGCAGCAAGAACTGCAACCCATACCATCCTATCCGGCAGATGAAATCGCTGCCAGCGGCGTGAGCTCCATGCCGATGCGGCACGGTGACTCAGCAGGCCCGTGCTGTTTGGGATCGACCTTTGGTTCCACAGTGCGGTGGCGCGCGAAGATCGGAAGTTGTGAAAACCGAAGTGTCCCTTTCAGTCCCTGCTGCGATCACTCTGGCTTTGACCACAGCTGGTTTCAAAATTGACAAGAGAAAGACAACACCCCTAAGCCTTGGGCTTGGGTCGTTGCGGTACGCGCGAGCTGAATCGGAAGTCATTCGCACCAAATCGAGCAGCTTTCGATGCCGTTCGGTTTTTATTTCAGGTTTGTTCGAACCGCCTGCACCGAGCCAGGAGATACCGATTGAAGGGATCACGAAGAGGATCGCGGTTGTGCAAGATTCCTTTAATATGGCGCAACGTTATTAAAGGATCGGTTTTTTATGTCTAATAAGGTCCAGAGCACCTTTCTGCAACAAGAGAACGCCCATGATCTGGATTGTGAGGATACTCGCGTAGTGAACTCGCTGCTTATAAAGACAGTTCATTTGTCAGTAGAAGCTCACCGATGAACTGCTCTACGTTGAGCGCCTCGACCATTCGCGATTGCCGCTGTAGACACTTGTAGCCGGGATTTTCGATGGACCACGCTCAATTCTGCGCCCGTTTTGCAGCGCACGTCGAAGAGAGGCCACGGGAAATGCCATAGGCGGTTGGACAGTCTTCGCGACCTTTTGCTTCTACCAGCCACAGCTTGGGGTTAGAGCGTGGGACAAGAAAGTCTATCTCCAGCCGGCGTTTCGAACGGCTGACTTCGACCGCGTATTTCTCGCTGTTGTTGCTACGTGTCCAGAGACGCTGAACAAAACCATGTTCGAACAAATCGCAACAACGCAGAGTTCTTTGCAATGTTGTCCGCGATTAACCGTTTGTGTAACTTTACCTGTAGTTCCTCAAAACCTCGCGGAATCCTGAGTTCCGTGCCCTCCTGCCCCAGGTGTTTGGACTTGACCTAAGACTTACCTCCCATTCCAATCGCCATGGGTAATCTCATGAGACGTACGTTCTTCGCAGTGTTGCGAGTGGACTTCCACCAGATACGATCCATGCCTGCAGAGCTTCGGAGTTACACAAGCTACGCTATCCCTCAGTTCCTATTTGGTTCGCCTGCTGCGCTGCCCCGAGGGCGCCTTTCCCGCTTGCCTTTGCGTTCTTCTCAATTCGCAGTTTCCACGGCATTTGGAGTGCGACGTAATGAGAAGTTAATTCCGTAAACTCTGTAAAATCTAACCCTGTTCTCTTGCATTCCGCAGGATTCACGGTATGAAAGTATCAGTTTTTCTCCCTCAGACCTCGAAGCATCTTGGGTTACGTAGCGCTGCCTCCCCGAGACAGCTGGCGCTGGATACAGTGCACATGGGCAAACCGTCCTTCGGAACTGCGAATCCCGAGCATTACCATCTCTTGCGAAACAGCTCGGGTTCATCCTGGAGGGTCAAAGCTCTGTCGAACGTCACATGTCCGCCAATTCCCATTCGAATCAGGCAATATCGGAATAGCCAAACGCCGCGATGGCAGCTTCCAACGCGATCAAGTCTGCTTGGCAGCGCAGGATCGGAGTTGCGATGAAAGGTCAGGTGTCACGATGAAAGCACGTATTTTGTTAGTTGAGGATGAAGATGCCCTCAGGATCACGTTGAGCGATCGGCTGCGCGGAGAAGGCTACACTCTTGATACCGCGGTGGATGCCGAGGAGGGCTTGAAGAAAGTGATGACATCGCCGTTCGACTTGCTCATCCTCGACGTAATGCTGCCATTTCGGAGCGGCTTCGATATGTGTCGCGACATTCGTCAGGCTGGAATGGCAACGCCGATCCTATTCCTTACCGCCCGGAACGAAGTCTACGACAAGGTCGTTGGCTTTACACTCGGTGGAGACGACTACGTGACAAAACCCTTCGAACCGGCAGAGCTAATGGTTCGCATCGACGCGCTTTTGCGGCGAGCGCCGGTCCAAGCGGGCCATGCGGTTCACGATATTGGTTCGCTACACGTTGATGTAGCTCGCAGACAAGTCACCAAAGCCGGTGAATCCGTTAGTCTATCGGCGCGCGAGTTTCATCTTCTTCGCTTTCTGATCGAGCGTTCGGGTCGAACGATCACACGAGGTGAACTGTTGCAAGAGGTGTGGGGGTATGACTCCAGCTCATTCAGCAAAACCGTCGATGTTCACATCTATAGCCTCCGTAAGAAGCTTGAGGAAGACCCGAACTACCCCGCACTGATAACTACGGTCAAAGGTGTTGGCTACAGGTTTGAGGGCTCTCGCGGTCTGTGATCATCCCTCAGAGGTAACCGGCTGCTGTATATTACACAATCCACATAAACCATTTACCCGCCAACTAACCTCGCGATCTCCATCGTCTCGTGCCAGCGTGATAAAAAGCGCGCTCGCGCACCCCACAGCCGCATGGTCGACGGCTGATGTCAGACTTATCTCAGAGCGTGTTCTGTAAAGAGCTAGCGAATATGCCGGCTTGATATCTCCTGCCTGCCAACAACAACTGGTTAAAATGTAGGTAAACTCATGGCTCATCACGCACTATTTAGTGCCAACTACGGTCGTGCCCTCCACCGTCTTGTTGCCGGTGTGATGAGAAACGCGCTCGCGGCACCCACACCCGTGTAACAGAAGGCTGATACTAGAGTTATCTCAGAGTGTGTTCTGTATAGAGCTAGCGAATATGCCGTTTAATATCTCTGTCTACCAACTGCACCTAGTTAAAATGTTGGTAAAACCATGCTCCTCATATTGACTTGTTCAAGCGCCTAACATAGGCTTCGCGTGCTTGCAGTGAGAAGTTGATCATGGTAGCGATCAAACGCTTCTGCATTCCTCCCCTAACTCTCACAGTCGCAGAAACACCGGGTGTCGACGTAGGAATAACAGTGCTTGGTGTGTGATGTCAGTGCCTCCCCAAGGGTGCTCCCCCAAGATTCTCCAGCTGCGTGATGTCGGCGTACGTTAGCGACTGACGGATCAGTACTCGCTAGAGACGACCACGGCAAGGTTGTCAGTCATTGCCGGTTCGCTACGAAGGAGATTGCATCATGAGAATGTCTTTCCGCGTTTGGTTGTGCACTCTTCTCTGCTGTTTCGCGGCTGCTACAGCAGGCGCTCAAGTGTTTCAAGGTGGAGGATCATTTCGGGTCCAATGCCCAGCTGCTACGATCCGGCACCCCGGCCAAACACCAACGGGTGGAGTGGGAACGGTCGTGAGCCCTCACCCCGAGAGTTCTGAAGCTTTATACACCGGCCCACGGGTGCGGACGGCGATCAAAGATCCAAGCGGTACTCATACGTTCAGTCCGGCATTAACCTTTGTCGATGATGGCGGTGCAATTAAGTGCCAGCAGATCTCTGGCGGCGATGGATACATGACTGAAGCGGACGGCAACCAGACTTTCATGTTCTCTTTCGGTCCGTTATCGGGTCTGCAAAATATCGAAAACGGTTATACGAACAACGGTTTGAATGGGGGAACTGTCTTCGCCTCAGAATTCACCAAGCCGTACTGCGATCCCGCGCGACCAACCTACAACAACGGGCAACCCAATCCCTGGTATGACACCACGACGGGTGCCTGCAAGCCGGGCACTGATCCGAACGGCGCAGTGGGGTATGTCCCACCTTTGAACGACGCTAATGGCCTCAATGAAGTGGGCACCGATCCTGCTGCAATTATGAATACGGGTGTGATGAACGGAAGCATTCCGGGACCTCTAATGGTTTTCGACGAAGATGATGAGTTCTTTCTCACGCTCACGAACGTTGGCATGTTGATGCGGCCCGACCTATTTGAGCAGCATACCGTTCATTTTCACGGTTATCCCAATGCGTCGTCCTTCTACGACGGCGTGCCAGACGCCACCATCGCTATCAACATTGGTGGAAGCTTTACTTACTACTACCTGGCTCCGGACGCGGGAACATACTTCTGGCATTGCCACATCACACCTCCAGAACATTTGCAGATGGGCATGGTGGGTTGGCTCTACGTGCGTCCGCGACAGAACAGAGCTCCAGCAGGCACAGTGCTGTATAACGTGTCCCTGGAGCAGCAGCAAGACCTCCGAACCGCATGTTTCCCCGGTATACCGACAGCTCCGGGCCAACCCGGCCCCGAGATCCTCTGCTCCGCCCCACTGCCGGCCGCGAACAATAACTTTACTCAAGGAATAGATCCTAGCGGCAACACCTTCAAATATGCGTATAACGATGGAGACGGAAGCACTCGCTATGACATTGACGTGCCCCTACAAATCCACGGCTTCGACCCCAACTTTCATTTTGTCGGAATGACATTCAACCCTGAGGGGTTCTCTGACATGAAAGACAAATACTTCCTTTTGAACGGCCGTAGTTATCCCGACACAGTAGGCGTCGCAGGCGGGCCGGCAGATGCCCTGGGTCAGCTTGCCGGCGCCAGTAATCCGAGCCCCTCAACAAAAGCCATTTCTACTGCAGCATCAGACACCCTCAGCCGCCCATCGCAACCTGCCCCTGCCTTAATCACTCTGAGTGCGTCAGGCGGTCCCAAAGGCACCTGTGGTGGTGCCGCCACGTGCGGACAGCGCGCGTTGCTCCGTATTGATGACCTCGACGTCACGGAATATCAGACGCTCTCTTCACCCAATATCCCGATGCTCCTGGTGGGTTTCAACGCTAAGTTGCTACGCGACCAGGCAGGCAACAACCTTTACATTAAATCGAATTCCATCACCCTGGGTGGTGGCGAATCACTTGATGTAATACTCGATAGTACTGGAATCCCACCAGGCGTTTACTTCCTCTATACGCCACAACTCGACCATTTATCAAACGACGCCGAGAACTTCGGCGGGCTGATGACCGAAGTAGTAGTAACTCCGTAGGAGAGGGCAATCATGAGGCACTCGACGACAAACTACTGGTGCGTACTGAATCGCCTACTGATGGTTGTGGCCACAGCAAGCTTACTGTTCCCTGTGTCAGCGCACGCAGCCGCACCAGGAATCACAGTCCCAAGCGGGGGAACATTCAATCTAAACGCGGCGCCGGGTTACAGCAGTCAGCCAGACGGTATGATGATTTATTCCTGGGGTTACGGCTGCGCCGCTGGGTACACGCCCACCTATGCTCCCGCGGCATTTCAGCCCATCGGCTTTTGTCCGGCAATGCAACTCCCCGGACCGACCCTGATCGTGAAGGAAGGCTCAACGTTCACCGTAAAGCTTAAGAACAGTTTGCCAGTTCCGGCAGGCAACACATCTATTGTGTTCCCCGGCTTAACCCTGACAGGCACAAGTGGATGTGCAACGCCAGCCGGTCTGCTAACGTGCGAGGCGGTTCCCGGCGCGACGGTTACTTACAACCTTTCTGTTCCTGTCGGAACGGCAGGTACGCACCAGTACTACAGTGGGTCGCAACCCGATCTCCAGATCGAGATGGGTTTGTTTGGAGCGGTAATCGTTCTTCCGGCGACACAGAATTACGGCACCTGTACAGCAATCGGTTATGGTGGTACCCGTAATGATTATCGCCTTGCCACCAACGCATACGATCACAATCTGACCTGTTATGACCGCGAATACCTCACTCAGTGGTCAGAAATAGATCCCAATATTCACAAACAGGTGGAGAGTCAGCTCGCTGCCATTGCGTCATGCCCCTCAACTGGTGGGGCGCAATATTCGTGCCCGACAGCACTCGACGTGACAACTGAGCCTTATCACCCCAACTACTATCTGATTAATGGGCGCTCCATGCCTGACAACATGGACGCTAACTATGCACCCAACTACCCAAGTCAGCCGTATAACGCCAATCCCCATATGCATCCGGGCGAGTTAGTCCTGTTACGAGTGATCGGGCAGGGACATTGGCAACATCCATTTCATGAACACGGCAACCACGTGCGAATCTTGGGCCGCGATGGAAATTTGCTTGTCAGCCAAAGCAATTCGAGCCTGCTCGCGGGGCGGATGGAATTTGACACTGATACGACTCCAGGCCAAGCATTCGACGGCATCTTCTACTGGTCTGGTAAAGGCCTAGGTTGGGATATCTTCGCGCACACGCCGACAAACAGCGGTAATCCCCCGTGCCTCCCTGACGCCAATGGGTACTATACGACGAAGAGTGGTGCCACTCTGCCAAGCTATAACCTGGCAAGTGGATTGTTCATTGGGGGCTCGCCAAACTATTACGAGTGGTGCGCAGACCATGATGTGCCTTTAGAAGCGAACCCCGTTGGACAGGTCGGCGGTGGCGGTCCGATGACACTTCCCGACCCGCTCATCGTAACCAACGGTGTTTGGTATAACGGCACGCCCTATCTAGGCCCGGACGCAGTCCTTCGGTCGCGAGGATCGACACCTTTACCGCCGGGCAGCGCTCTGCAGAATCCACCAGCTGAGTCCGGTATCGCTTTTATGTGGCATTCCCACAACGAACGGGAGATTACCACGAACGACGTTTTTCCGGGCGGCATGCTGCAAATGATGCTGGTTGATCCGTACGTTTGGAATATCGACGAAACACTGTAGGTGCGAGGAGAAGAAGAGCCATGCGATCCAACTATCTGACACCAACTTTCAAAGTGACCGCAGTTGTGGTGACTATTCTCCTCTTCGCGGCGGGTCTTTTCGGCCAGCAGGCGATAAATCTTACCGCCCTGCAGCAGACCACGACGCTTCCCGACGGCGCGACCGTGCCAATGTGGGGTTGGCAGTGCGGTGCGATCGTGACCGGCACCGCGGCCACCTGCACAGCGCTCACTTACAACACAACAGCAGCCGCTGGAACCCACAATCTTCAGAGTGGAGGCGCAGTTTGGCAGCCACCGTTGATCACCGTGCCATATGTGGCCGCTGGTACAAGCCTGACCATTAATCTTACGAACCAACTACCCGTTGAGACTTCAATAATGATTATCGGCCAAGGCGCGGCCTCCTCACCAGCCAATAACGGGGGCGCTGGTCTACCCGTTCGAGAAGCGGGGCCACGCACGGATGGAGCACATGCGGGTCAAACTTCAACAACGTGGACCACGGTCATTCCCGGTTCCTTTACTCCTCCAACACAGGGTGAGCGAGCGCGCTCGCTCGTACCAGAAGTGGCAGGCATCGGAACAGTCGGTGCCACGCCGGTGTTGGGAACTTATACGTGGACCAATCTTAAACCTGGGACATATCTCATGCGCAGCGGAACGTACCCATCGATCCAAGGGCCGATGGGTTTGTATGGCGTCTTGGTGGTTACAGTGGCGCCAAGCGGCACAACTCCGGGCACCGCCTATCCATCTTCGACGACAGGTGCAAATGCGGTGACCTATGACGCTGACGTGGTCGCGTTGGAAAGCGAACTTGATTCCCGGCAAAATAATTTTGTTCAGGCTCTTTTTCCCGGTGGCCTATCGGCGGGGAGTCCAACCTCGAATTCGGGATTTAGTGAAACAGCGAAATGGGCCCCCCAGTGCGGCGCCGTTAGCGTCAACAGCCTCGGACAGTACGTAACGAGCCTTGGGGTGGCGCCTACATGCTACCCACCCGCTGTGGACTACACGCCGATGTACTTCCTGATTAACGGAGTCGCCTTCAGCAAGGATGCCCGGCAGGCTTCTGCACTCACGATTCCCAGGACTGGTCCAACCGGAAACGTGCTGGTGCGTTACGTGAATGCTGGTTCGCATATGCACGTTCCAACCGTGAATGAGCTGAATATGCTGCTGGTCGCCGAGGATGCGTATGTGCTTCCCGACATCGCGCTTGCCCTGAATCAAGGCAAAACACTATTTGCAAAGAACCCGAACCAACTTGTACCGTCCACGGCGGCTACGGGGTTGAGACTGCAAAACGAAGTGTTTCAGGCTGCCGGTAAGGTATTCGATGTAATTGTGAGTCCGCCGCAGGCTACGGGAGGGACATATAGCAGCGGTGAATATTACACTTACGACCGCTCCCTGGAGCTGTCAAATAACGCCCAGCGAGATGGTGGCATGCAGGCCATCTTGGATGTAAACGACACGGGCGCCGCCGCTCTCGTAGCAGCAAATTCGACGGCCATGGCCAATCCAGACACCTACGCCTATGCGCCAGGCGTCACGCTGATGATCTCAGACCCTAGTAAGGGCGTGGTTGCCAACGATGTGAACGTGTATGGCGTTCAGCTTCTGACTGCTCCTGCCGCGGGAACCGTTATCTTGAATCCCAACGGAACGTTCTCTTACACGCCAACTGGAGTGGGTACCGATTCGTTCGCCTACTGTGCGAACGGCAGTGTGACAGCTGGTGTTTGTTCGTCCGGCATCACAGCGACAGTTACATTGGACATTTCAAGCACGGTTGGCCACGGGCCCGTGGCAAATCCCGACATGTATACAAGCACGGTCGCATCTCTGATTCGGACTGGTGCACCCGGCGTATTGACAAATGACGTTGATCCAAACGGCTATTCTATGACTGCCGCATTGGTGACCAAGGCGCAAGCCTTTTTGACTGTGTATTTGAATCCGGATGGATCATTTACCGCAACTAAGCCAGCAGCATCATCTTGCCCCGCGGCGGGGTGCACATTTACTTACCGGGCGAAGAATTCCCAAGGTTCAGTCAGCAATATTGCGACCGTAACATTAAACTTCCTCCCTGCTTCCGGCCTCAGTGTAACGGTGCGGGATGCACAAACGCATGCGGCCATCAGCGACTACAAATGGATTATCGAGCAGGATCTCACATTCCAAATTGACCCAGCTTGCCAGCAAAACGGCCCCGGCGGTACCAAGCCAGTGACATGCCCTAGCGGAGTGCCGCCAACACTTGGCACAAATTTCCACACCAGCTATATGCCAGTGGTCGCGGAAGGGTGCACGGGTCCTATTAGTTGCGAGCAGGGACAGACAGTCTATGACGGGAATCCCACCTCTCCGACCTACCAACAGCACATTCAGGCTGCGTGTGATGGATATGGAATTTGTAACACGAACCTCAGGCAACTTCCGGCATCCCTGCCCAGTCAAGCGAACTTGCCCGTTATTGATCAGTTTGGCCGACCGGCTGCTTATTACATTTCAATTCTGCCGGGTGACGCACAAAACGCGTGGTCTTATGGAAACCTGAAGGATCCTTCCGTCGCCGGCAATTGCACACCGGGGTCGAATGGTAATCCGACGAGCGAACCGACGGGTATAACCGAATCTTCCGCCTGCGGTCATACAATGGGCGGTGCTCCCATTCCGTCAACGACCACAACATTTGCTCCTGTAATCGTCAACCTGGAGCCGGAGCCGCTTAAGACTGCCACCGTCACGGCGTGGGTTTTCGAAGATGACTATCCACTGAATGGTGAGCCCGATTCCGGGGGCGGAGTCGACGTCTTGGCGACCCAAGAGCCCGGTCTGGGCGATTTTCAAATTGAAATCTGGGACACGGCGGGCGGCATCGGTGACAACACGGGGCAGATGACTTATGACATGTTCAACATGCCACTCACCAACGCGTTGAACGGCACAATCGACCCTAACTCAGGGTTGAACGCCTGCCCAATCTCGAACACCGGTGGTGTTGCGGCTGGCACAATCATCGTGTGTCCACTATACGAATCCGATGGAGCAACCCTATCACCACTCGCGGGCCAGGTAGTCGTCAGGAATCTGATGCAAGGCAAGTTCTCGCTAATCGCACATCCCGGGGCTGCTCGCGAGGCACGAGGTGAAGAGTGGTTCCAGACCAACTCCTTGGACGGGACGCCATTTCTTGATTCCTTCATTAAGTCGGGTGAGCCCGCATATTTCCAGGAGTACGGGCCCGGCGGGTACCATGTGTTCTTTGCTGAAGCAAACCCGGCCATCATCAACGCGCGGCTAACTGCGATATGCAGCGGAACAAATACGGACACCACAATACCTTTTGGTCCGCCTTGTCGAAATACGATTCAGGGACAGGTCACCAACCTCCACCAAGGACGCTCACCGAGCGAGACCCTTTACGGCAGCGGTGTCTTTCCACAAGGCGACGCTCGAAACTATGCAATGTTGGCGTATACCAATTGCATCGCCGCAATTGGCGACACTGATGGCGCCACAATAGCACTTGCGCGGTGCGATCCGAACGGGAACTTTACGTTCAGCGGGCTTCCCGACGGCAATTACGGAGTCGTGATCTTCGACCAATGGGATGACTTCATCCTGGACGGATCCAGCAGACCCGCGAGTGTGAGTGGCGGCCAGACTCTGAATCTCGAATTTCCCACATTTACTTGGCAAACTCACATCTGGTCCAACGCCTACATGGACACGAATGGGAACGGCATCCAGGATCCAGGAGAGCCCGGACTGATCCAGGTACCGACGAGGATCCGTCAAACCAACGGCAAACTGCTCAACACGCTGTTTAGTGACGTCACTGGTGTCTCTAAGTTCGATGAGACGTTTCCTGCATTTGCCTGGTACAACATAGAATCCGACACTACACGTTTCCGTGGGACCGGCGTGCATGCTGTCAATGATGCTGGTGGTCAACTCGACGGTCCTGCCCCGAGCGGAAATGGGAACACATCGTATCCAGGAGTACTCAACTCAACTGAGAGCTTCCCGTTGCCCTCCAACCTAAGAGTTCCGGGAGCGTACTACTGCACATCGGGCAACTGCGCCGAGCGTCTTGGTATCGCTGGCGCAGCGCCTGCTGGGGGAACAGGCGGATCAACCGGACGGATCGACCCCGGTACCATCGAGGTGGAAGGATGGCAGGGCGGCGTCAGCCAGTTCGATGTGCTCGACTGGGGCAAGATCCCCTACGCGCCCGGTGAAAACGGTGGTATCCGGGGCCATGTGGTCAACGCTACGACCCGGCCTTTCGACGATCCTCGAATGCTTTTCCAGAACCTTTGGGAGCCGCTAGTTCCGAATGTAACCGTGAACCTCTATAAAGAGGGCACCGCTCCGGACGGGACGACAAGCTTGACTCTTGTGGACACCACCAAGACAACGAGCTGGGACTCCTGGGTCCAGGGCGTAAACGTGGCAACAGGAATGCCAAACATGAACTGCCCTGGTCAGGATCCCGTCAATGATCCATTTTTCGTGTATACGTTGGCTGGAACTCAGAACTACCTTGCTCCGACTGGCAGCGCATCTTTGCCTTTCAACTCGCAATATAAGTGTTACGACGGATATCACAATCTAAATCAAGTGCAGCCCGCGCCATATGACGGCTTATATGAATTTCCCAGTACGACTTGCATGACGCCGGGCGCAACTTTTTCGATTCCAGGAAACCCAACACTGTACAATTGTAATACTGTTACGAACCCTGCCCTCACCAACCCCGTCATCCCGCAGACAGGGGCAAAACCTGCTGTTCTACCTCCTGGAAAGTACGTGACGGAGGTAGTTTTGCCACCAGGCTGGGAGCTGAATAAGGAAGAAGATCTCAACTTACTCATTGGCGATCAATATATCGCACCAATCACGCAACAATTTGCCGGGAATACTGCAATTTTCATCGTGCCGGATCAAGCAACCATCGGCAACTACAATCCGTCGTATACGGGTCCGTATACCTCAAGTAATCCCTACTCCCAACCATTTTCTGGGATAAACTCATTTACCCCATCCGTAACAAACAACGGCTCACCGAGTACTGACTGGGGACGCACGACGTTTGGAAGCTTTGGGCCAGGCGGACTCATCGTGCAGAGTAACCCCTGCGTGGGGCTCATGCGTATTGTCCCGGATTACTTGAGTATCTCTCCAGAGTCCGGTGAGGTTGCACCTTTCGCAGGTTCCTCGCGAACCCTTTGTGACCGCAAAGAAGTCGTGCTCGAGGACCAAATGCAAGGCACGGCTGAGTTCTTCATATTCACAAAGACGCCCAAAACCGGAAACTTTACCGGGTTCATCACGGACGACTTCGCTTCCGAATTTGACCCTGCGTCACCCACGTTTGGCGAGAAGTTTGCCATTCCAAACGTGCCGGTATCAATCAAAGACTTCAACGGAATCGAAGTTTCCCGAGTGTATTCAGATCAGTATGGGAACTTCAATGGATTGGTGTACTCCACTTGGGAGGTTGATCCGCCGAATATTACAGGTTACTCTCCCAACGTGATGATCACGTGCATGAACGATCCAGGACCGATCGCAGGTCCGAATGGCACCATGATCACCGACCCCAGTTACAACCCGGCTTATAGCATATTCTGTTATGAGAACCCATTCATGCCGGCTGACACACAATACTTGGACACTCCCGTCGTTCCGGTCTCGGCGTTCGCGGATGGCTTTAACCCGCCAGATTGTGCGTACCCGGACGCGACCCCGGCCATAGCGAGTGTGACTGGTGATACGAGCGGCGGTGGCGCCGGACCTTGGGTGAGCGCAGGTGGCCATACCTTGACCATTAATGCGTTGGCACCGTCTAGCACCGCAGGAATTCCAGTGCTTAACAATGCATACTCTGGACCGGCGGCGACCAGTGCTCCGTACAACCTGAAAACCATCCCACGCCACTATGGCTTTGGGACGCAATGCACTTCCCCGACTGCGAGCAGCACGACCTGTAATACCTTGTCGACCGTAACCATTGGTGGCGTAAAAGCCACCGTCACCTCCTGGAGCGATGCGCAGATCAAAGTCGTGGCGCCTACCGGAGTGCCAGCCTGCACGATTCAGCAACACGGAGTATCTGCTCCTACACAGTGCGGTGAGCTCGTGATCACGGCAGGCAACGGCAAGCAATCCATCGACACGGTAACCGTCACGATTGGCGGCAGAGCTCCAAGTTACATCGTGGGCGAGAATGCCGCCGGCAACGCCATCCAGAAGGCGCTCGATGCCGCCACCCCTGGCGACCTCATCATCGTGGGCCCAGGCATCTACAATGAAATGCTGCTTATGTGGAAGCCAGTCCGCCTGCAAGGCATCGGCGCGGCCTCTGTCACCGTTAATGCGAACGTCAGCCCCAATGGCACGCTGCTTGAACCCTGGCGCAGGCAAGTGAACTGCCTCTTTGGGTTGTCGCTAAACGGTGGTGTCATCAGCTCCACTAACCCTTACGATCCAAATCCAAGCAATCCGTTCGTCTGCCCGGCGACGATGAAGGAACAAGTGGATCGGGTAACAGGCGAAGGCGTTGTCGGTTGGCAGGCAGACCTCAACGGGAATCTAGCGGAGCTGTTGCAGGAACCCTCACTTATGGGAGCGTACGAAGGCGCCGCCATCACCGTCCTGGCAAAAGGAGTGCGCATCCCTGCAGGAACCGATGCTTTCGGAACTGGGACAGAAGGCTTTTTCCCGGCCGGCACCGTTGTGCTCACGAACAGCGCGACAGACTGCTCGGCCTTCCCCAGCAACTTCCTCTGCAATCCATCGCGGATTGATGGAATCACCTTTACCAACAGTTCTCAAGGTGGCGGCGGTATTTGGCTCCATGGCTGGACCCATTACATGGAAATCTCCAACAACCGGGTCTTCAACAACGGCGGAACTCTGTCGGGCGGTATCACTGTGGGCTATCCGGAGGTTCCGGACGCGGTTGACGGGGCTGTCGACGGAAGTTCACTCATAGATGCAAATGGCAACGAGCAACCGTATTTAATAAACAAGAACGTTCAGGTGCACAACAACTCGGTCACCTTGAATGCGTCCTACGGCGACGAACTTGGCTCGAACACGCCAGCTTCGGCCGGAGGCGTAACCTTCTGCACGGGCTCCGACTATTATAAGTTCAACTACAACTGGGTATGCGGCAACCTGAGCAGCGGCAACGGTGGCGGCTTCGCTCATTTCGGGTTCAGCTGGAATGGCGATATCGAACACAACGCGTTCGTCTTTAATCAGAGCATAAATCCGACGCTAACCACCTATGGCGGCGGAGCCATCATCGAGGGCATGTTCCCCGACGGCTTCCTCAATTCTGGAGGAGTTCTGACTGAATGCGGTTCCACAAACGACATTGATTGCGCTCCCGGGCTCAGCGATGGCAGCGGACCCGGCATCGTAGTTAACGCCAATCTGTTCCAAGGCAACACTGCCGAAGAAGGCAGCGGCGGTGGTCTCGAACTACAGCACGTTAACGGAACTGACGTGCAACGCAACCCGAACAACCCGGCACAGTGGTACCAAATTACTGTCACCAACAACATTTTCGCGAATAATGTCGCTGGTTGGGACGGGGGCGGAGTTTCGCTCCACGACGCCGTCAATGTTAACTTCGTCAATAACACGGTGGCGTCCAACGATAGTACAGCCTCCGCCGGGATACTGTTCGACACAATCGGCGCTGCAAATGCCGCACAACCGCCTCCGGGCTGTGACCCGACCCTGACCCCACCTCCGCCGGCATGCACGAATACGTCGGTCACTACATCCACCTTCCAACCGGCTGGCTTCGCGACAGAGGCGCACACCGCAGCGTTTCTGGCTTCTTTCACGAATGCGACCGTGACTTGCCTCCCAGGCCATGACACAAATCCCCCAACACATGCCTGTGTCAAGTTCTCGGTCCCCTTGCTCGATAACGATCTGTTCTGGCAGAACCGCTCTTTCCACATCGCTACGCCCACCATCTCTGGGACGACGCCCTCGTCAAGTGGTCCGGTCCAACTCGTTCCAGCGCTAACCCAGAGCGCAACCGGCACCTGCCCGAGTGGGGCGACGTATTGGGACATTGGGGTCTATAGCGATACAGCACCGACCAATCATGCCTCGGGACTGACGCTTAACCCCCAGTATTCCATGTTTAGCGCGGGCCAAGGCTATGCTAGTAACGGCAATATTTCGCCGGGCAGTGCGGGTGTCGTCAACCAATACTGCAATGGTTCGCGTGTACCGCCGGAAATCGCACCTCAGCTCTGCACCGTACCTAACGGCAATGCAAATGCTCCCGGATGCATCCAACCAGGTACCGTGGGGTTAGGCATGACCGTCCCGGGCGGTGTCCCGGATTCTGTTCCTCCTCCCCTGCCCGCCTTCACTCTTACCCCGGCAGCTACCGTGGATGAGGGCAGCAACTGGATCAACATGTTCTACGGTCCTCTGTCGCTGACGAATCCGACGATCCAGTCGGGGACATCGGGATACGGTGTAGCACTAGGGAACTATGCACTTGCGTCGGGATCGGCGGCCATCAACGCCATCCCGTCCAGCTCGCCAACTTACTCATTGGCGCCATCCACCGACTTCTTTGGCAACCCACGCCCTGACAATGGTAGAGGGTCTCCGATTGACATAGGAGCCGTGGAATTCGTGGCTGGCGGGGGAGGGGCGGGCCCGGGCGCGGTCTCGATCTCGCCCAATCCGTTGCTGATTAGCTTGCCCGCTGGTACTCCTAGCGCGACATCGACAGTGACGATCGCCAACAACTCCACGACTAACTCACTGGTTATTAGCAGTGTATCTGTCTCCGGCGGAAACATACTGACCTACCTTTGGAATGCAGTCCTTGGGCAGGACCACTGCACGGGGCAAACCCTAGCACCTCTGGGAAGCTGTACGGTCGGCGTGCGATTCACGAATATTCTTGCAGCGAGAAATGGAACCAATCGTTTAGGCGCGATTTCGGTCACCGATAACGCAGCTGGGAGTCCGCAAACCGCCGTCCTGGAGGGGCAGGCACATTAAGGTCTGCAAAGTGACTGCTTATGGGGGTGCTGCTTGCATTTCGTGGAGCAGCATCCCGTCTTCAAATATGAATCAGTAAGTTTCGGGGCAGGCAATGGTTAGAAAATTAAAGTATCTCTTGCGAGCCGCGATTTCGTCACTCTTCCTCTCCACGCTCACGGTTACCATGCTGACGCAGTTACTGCACGGCCAGGAAAAGTCGGTGGCTCCCGGAAACGTGACGAGTCCACTGGCGGTTCCTCACGTTCCATTCGGATCAACAGTTGCGAGCGAGCACCAAGCTATGATGTTACGAAGACTCTGGGGCATCGAAGACGTTCACATCCGATCGGTGGCATCGGGCTCACTCATCCGATTCAGCTATCGTGTTGTCGATGCTGAAAAGGCCAAGGTCCTGAACGACAAGAGAAGCACTCCCTATCTCGTCGATGAGAAACGCGGTCTCGCCTTGCAGGTTCCGTCGGTGGATCAGGTGGGGCAATTGCGGCAAGTCTCCATTCCGCAGAGCGGGCGCGAATACTGGATGGCTTTTTCCAACAAGGGTAAAAGTGTAATTCCTGGGGATCGTGTCACAGTAGTCATCGGTACTTTTCGGGCGCCAGACCTGGTAGTAGAGGCAAGTTACCCGCGGCAAAACGCCCGGTGAAACCAGGGCGCTGAAGAGAAAGGGGCCCTCGGATGGTGATTCGTTTCCTAAGAACAGGCACGCCATCGATGTTGAAACAAGCTCCGTTCATCTTTACAGTGATCGCACTTATTCTCTTGCACCCAGGATTCACAACGGGTCAAGCGTTGGCGCCCGGACCCTCGGGCACACATAGTGTCAAACACACAGCTCCGTCAAACCCTCAAAACGACTTCGCGGGATTGACGTTCACCGATGAGCAGAAGGCAAAGATCGCCCAAATCCAGGGCGACATGAAGCCTCGAATGGATACAGTCGCGAAAGATAAGAACCTGACTCCAGAACAAAAAGGGGCAATGCTCGACGGCTACCACCGTATGGAGCAGCAGCAGATCTTTGCTGTACTGACACCAGAGCAACAAACGGAAGTGCGCAAGAAGATCGTCGCTCGACGTTCTGCTGAGCGAGAGAAGACAAAACCGCAGCAACCGGTGCCAAGAGGAGGCTATTAAAGACTCCCGCTTCTAAGCTGAACATGTGACTTGCACCGACTCAAGAGTCCTTGTCCAGCTCTACTTATAGAATCTCTCACAGTATTGCCCCATTTGCTTTTCTCCCCCATTGGTCATCGTGGCGACGACCAAGCATAGAAGGGCACCGTTAGCCGTTCTCTGACGTTCGATACATTTAAGTAAGCAGGGCAATTCCCAAACAACTGCTTCATTTCCGTGATGATGCTCACGCCGCGAGCTTGATTTCGCTACTCTGAAGTGGCCCCACTTCGATCATCACATTTGGCCCCACCCTAACCGATAGATCGGCCTACCCTGTGTGCGAAGCAGGCGGGGAGGGCGATGGACAGGAGACGCAAGGTGGAGCTATTCGAAGAGATCAGGCGGGAACATGCGCATGGAGCCGGTACGATTCGAGCGGTAGCTAAAAAGCTGGGCGTACATCGGCGTATGGTACGGCAAGCGCTGGCGAGTGCGATTCCGCCGGAGCGCAAACTGGCGGTGCGGAACAAGCCCAGGTTGGGTCCGGTGATGGAGTTCATTGAGGAGATTCTGCGCGCAGATCAGACGGCTCCACGCAAACAGCGGCACACAGCGCATCGCATCTGGGAACGGATCCGGCAAGAGCGGGCGGACGTTGTGGCGGAAGCGACGGTGCGCTGTTTCGTGCGGGAGCGCAAGCAAGAGTTAGGACTCACGACGCGAGAGACGTTCGTGCCTCAGGTCTACGACTGGGGCGGCGAAGCGCAGGTGGATTGGTACGAAGCCCTGGCCGAGATCGGGGGCGAGCGCCAGTGGGTTTATCACTTCGCGATGCGCTCGATGGCGAGTGGGGGAGCGTTTCACGTGGCTTACTATCACGCCACGCAGCAGGCTTTTCTGGAAGCACACGAACTGGCGTTTGGCTATTTCGGTGGGGTGTTCCGGTGCTTGCGCTACGACAACCTGAAGAGTGCGGTGAAGAAGATTCTGCGCGGCCATCAGCGGGAGGAGACGGCACGCTTGATCGCCTTCCGCTCGCACTGGGGATTCCAGACGGAGTTCTGCAATCCAGCGCGGGGCAACGAGAAAGGTGGAGTGGAGGGCGAAGTAGGTTACTTCCGCCGGAATCATCTGGTACCGGTTCCGCAGGCGAAGAACCTGGAAGAGTTGAACGAACAGTTGCGCAGTTATTGCCAGCAAGACGAACAGCGCCGGATCGCAGGCAAAGCGACGCCCGTCGGGGAGGCGATGCGGATCGAACGCGAGCATCTGCTGCCGCTGTCCGCGGAAGGATTCGAGCTGGCGGAGACCAGTTTCCCGACGGTGGATAGTAAGGGGTGCGTGAAGGTGCGCACTAACTTCTATTCGACGCCATTGAGGCCGGGGACGCGCCCGCAAGCGAAACTGCTGCCGGCCTATGTCGAGATCTGGCAGGAACGGGAGTGCGTGGCGCGGCACGAGCGCAGTTTCGGTCGCTATGAGCAGGTGCTCGATCTGGAGCACTATCTCGACGTGCTGGAGAAGAAACCGGGAGCGCTGGCGGGATCGCGTCCACTGCGGCAGTGGCGAGAACGCGGACGGTGGCCAGCAAGTTTCGACCGGCTCTGGCAGAGCTTGCAAGAACGACACGGCAAACACTCGGGAACGCGGGAGATGATCGAGTTACTCATGCTCGGCAAGGGGCATGGCTGGGAGCGGCTGCAGCAGGCAGTGGAGAAGGCGCTGGCTTTGAGTTGCACGGATGCGGCCGCAGTGCGGCATCTGCTAACGGCAACGGAACTGGGTCGTCCGCGCACCGAGTTACTGGAGTGGAATGGGCTGGAACGCTACGAGCGACCGTTGCCGCAGATGAACGAGTATGACCAGTTACTCCGCATCGCTGCCAGCAGTGCGGAGGTGGCGCGATGAAAGAGCAAACCCAGGCTCTCGAACATGCCAGCGTAAAGCAATATTGCAAGGCGCTGCGTATTCCCATGATCGGAGCCCACTTCGTGCAACTGGCGGAGCAGGCCAGCAAAGAACAGCGCAGTCACATCGGGTATCTGGAAGCGCTGTTGACGATGGAGTCGGAAGAACGCGACCGACACGCCATTCAGCAACGGCTGCGCGATGCCAAGCTGCCGCGGTTGAAGACTCTGGAAGAGTTCGACTTCAATCAGGCGCGGCAGATTCCGGCGGCGAAGATTCGCGAACTGTCCGAAGGCGGCTACATTGAACGCGCCGAACCGGTGGTGTTGATGGGCGAATGCGGTACCGGCAAGACCCACCTGGCGACGGGCCTATGCGTGGCCGCTTGCCGACAGAAACGAAGAGCGCGATTCACCACGGCCGCAAACCTGGTCAACGAGTTGGTGGAAGCGCGACAACACAACGCGGTGAAGCGAGTGCTGGCACGCTGGTTGCGCTATGACCTGATCGTGCTCGATGAAGTGGGTTACGTGCCTCTGGCCGACATCGGAGCGGAGTTCTTGTTTCAAGTGATCGCCGAACGCACCGAGCGAGCCGCCCTGATCGTGACCACGAACTTGCCGTTTTCCGAGTGGACGCAGGTGTTTCCCAATCTGCGCTTGTGCAAGGCGTTGCTGGATCGAATCACCGACCGAGCGCACATCATCGAAACCGGCGCCGACTCGTACCGCTTTCGCAGAACCCTGGAGGTGCGACAGAAAAAGAAAGCATCGTAGGCGGCTGCTTCTGTAGCGCTGCGCAGGGGAAGAAACTCAAACGCCGTTCCTTCCCCTGCACCCCATCCTGGCTGGAACCGCAAGAACTTTGCCGAACCGGACAGGCATCCCTATTAATGAGGTGGGGCCAAATGTAAGTATCAAAGTGGGGCCAGATCGGGTTGTCAAACGCAGAGCTACATTGAGTAAGTGCGTAGAGTCCGAACGGGAATCAAGCAAAGCAAGTAATCTGAACATTTGATTTAACTCCGAATTTACTCGCTTAATCTCGCCAATCACTATGATTGCTTCATGAGGCACAATCGGTCGAAACCGCAACGTGTTTGTGGGCACAGGATAAGTAGAAGGTCGTCAAGGACACGCACTGGGGGAGATGAAACGAAGAACGAAGCGCTCTGCTCCGGAGCCGAGGAGTTGGTCAGAATTATGGGCAAAATAAGTGACTTGGTCGCAAAGCACCTCGAGTGGCGTCAGCAACCTGGTCCCGAACGGATGGATAATCTATTTCGAGAATTAATGCAGCTCTGACCCAGCTTCTGCCGGCTAACGTCCGCAAAAGAGCCGCCCTCGCGGCAGACTGTGGGCTGGTCTTCTAACAAGTCTTCGATTGCCCAATGGAACAGGTTCCAACCGACCTCTCCTGTACGAGTAACGAACAGACAAAGCGAGTATCCAGAAGGTGGAGCCCAGCCAGCATTTAGAGCGTTCCAAAACATGTGATTTTCGAACGCTGGCTCCAGCACTCTGGTTCCACACTTGATAATTTTTGAGAAGTTTTCGGACATGAGTCGGAGTACTGGGGAATCCGGTCGAAGGTGAACGCGATTCCGGTCTGAAGCTGAACACCATTCCGTTGTGATTCCGAACAGCATTCCGGTCTGAAGGTGAACACCGATTCACGGTGGGAAGATGAACAGTTTTTGTCGTTCACCGGAATGGCGTTCAGCTTGGAGCGGAATGTTTTCCACAGACGAACCGCAGCAGGGGCAGGAACGCTGGACAATCAACCGGCATTGAAACTCCATAAATAAAGGAGATCAGGGTGCCGGCCAGGAGAAAGTCCATGCGGAAGGCAAAGGAAATCCTGCGGTTAAGGTTTGAGCTTGGGCTGGGGCAGCGGCAGATCGCGCGTAGTTGCGGGATGGGGCTGGGCACGGTCCACAACCATTTGGAACGGGCGGCGACGGTGGTCCACAATTGCGTCGCAAGCCTTCAGGATTACCCGGTTCTATGGAAATCTAGTATCCTTAGCTTGGTTTTGCTCGAAGAACGGGGCCACAATTGGCGCAGCATAACAGCGAGTCTATGGCACTCTTCAAAAAGTGTACGAAAAGTGTACGAAGGATTCGCCGTTGTTGCCGTTTTTGCCGATTTCGCGCAATGTAGAATCAACAAGTTGAGTAGAATCAATGCGGGACTGGAGTTCAAATCCACCCCCCGCAACCAACCTTTTCATTGGGTTACGAGCGTCGGATGTTTCGCTCGCAGGGGCAGAAAGGGGCAGTTGATCAAGCCTAGCCAGCTTCTGCCCTGAGTGACCGTCGCCTTTCCTCCCCTTAGACTCCGGTTTCAACGCCATCTGCACAACTTTGCTGTTAGCCTCGCGCTTCGACTTCATCATCGAGTTCCCATAGACATTCATGGTAGTGGCGATCTGCGCATGGCGCATGAGCTTCTGCTGACCGCCTATCGGCGTGCCGACTGAGTCCAGCCAGGAGCGGTAGGTGTGTCGAAAAGTATGCCAGCCGATATCGCCGAGACCGAGCTTTCGACCGGCAGGACGGATATAGTCCTGTTGAATCGGGCTAGCGTGATAGCAACGTCCAGTGATCGGGCTGGGAAAAACCCAATGCCTTCCGATTCCGGGCACTGGTTTTTCCAGTTGAACAGCACTGTGGCGAGATCGGGATCGAGCGGAAGGTCATCTTCGGAATACTCCGTCTTGACCTCGTCGACAATGCCGTCCACCACGGCGCGGCTCACCTGCATCGTGAGTTCAGGAAAGTTAATGTCTGGCCACTGCAGCGCCAGAATCTCACTGACCCGCAGTCCCAGGCACTGTGCCACGACCACCATAGTGCGATATGGCTCGACTAGTAATTCCAGGATCGCGAAATACTGATTGACGGTGAGGATTACTGGCTTCTTCACACGCCGACTCGATCCCGGTATTTCGACGAGGCCCATCGGGTTCCGCTCCGGCGGAATTAGTTCCCAGAACATCGCGCGTTCGAAAAGGCGATGCATCAGGGCTTTGATTTTCCCTTAGTGGTCGCGGTTAGGTTTAGGTTGATGAGCCAATCCTGCACGTACATGGGTCGCACCTGGGAGATGCGCACGTTCTCCCATCTTGGCATGACATGTTTGTTGAGAATGGTCATGTACGACTTTCTGGTTGAATGCCTCTTCGGAGCGGCTTCCGCGATGTGACGGTTACAAAGAGCGCCGAAAGAAACCTGCCCTTGCGGCGTCCGGTTCGAATCGGCGTGTATGTGATGTGCTTCGGCCTTCCTCCAGGCTTCCGCTTCGGACTTGATTTCCTGGGCAGTGCCGAGCAATACCGAAAGTTTCTTGTCTCGCCCATCGGATTGTTTTTGACGGAACCGCCAAACCCAAACCGCAGGCCCTCTGGATCGTTTCCGCCTTTCGACCCAGCCGAACTGGTACGTGTCTCGCCGCAACAGAGTTTCTCCTCTATTCGCGGCGCAAAGAGTGATTTGAGAGTATGCGCAGAATGCGCCCACGCGAAAGCTGTCATTCGCCAAATTTCTGTCCAGCCGGGAAATCAACAGCTTGCACACTTTCCTTAGCCCGCCAATTTGCTATGACTGTTCTCCATGTTCCCCTTCTTCCGACTGTGGTTCGGACTACTGGCCCGTTGCTTTCGTTCGCATCGCATATTGCTCTTGGAGAACTTGGCACTCCGGCAGCAACTGGCAGTACTGAAACGAAGACATCCTCGAGCAAGACTCCACCCGATGGACAAGATCTTCTGGGTCCTGGCCCGTCGCTTCTGGGCCGACTGGAAAAAGTCGCTCCTGGTCGGCACTCCCGAAACTGTGGTGCGCCGGCATCGTGCCGGATTTCGGCTCTACTGGAGCTTGATCTCGAGGGTGAAAAAACAGGCCGGCAGAAAAAGACTGTCGAAGGAAATCCGGAATCTGATCTTCCGGATGGTGGCAGAAAACCCAACCTGGGGTGCTCCCCGCATCCACGGCGAACCGCTCATGCTGGGCTTCGACGTATCCGAGCGAAGCATTTCCCGTTGGATGAAGCGAGCGCCCAGAGACCCGGAACTTGCCCGGCGCTGGCAGGCCTTTGTTCGTAATCATCGCGACGCACTAGAGAGGCACATGCCAGAACGATTCCCGGAAGGCTGTGCTCAGGGGCTTTTCGTCCTATCAAATTGGAGCTCGGAGGTGCTCACGGGAACGACATCTGAAATCAACTCTTGTCTGCTTTCAGGAGCCTTGCAGCCACCGCTGAGACCTCCATCGCAACCATGACGCTCGCTTCCTTGTCGCCGAAATTGATCTCGGTGGTTCCGCTTCCGTAGTCGCTAACGTGGTTCACGCGGTCAAGGTTGACGAATGTTTCCCTACCGTTGATATCCTCAAACCTAACCAGCTTCATCTGACCTCCTCGGGAATATTGCACGTGGTGCGATAAACCTCGGCCATTCTGCCGGTTCTCAGATTTGCGCCATTGGAATTGCACGCTGCTCTGACTGTGAGCGTTTCATGAAGCCAGGACATAAATTCCCAACCCCACGAAAACCGACGGCACAACCCAATGGCCGTACCGCTCCCAGGCGCGCAACATGAGCAACTGCTTCCCCAGCCAGCGGCCAACGAAGCACCAAAACGCGACCAGCGCTGTGTACACGACCAGAATCAGCAAAAGATTCGGTCGGCCGATGACGAAGAACGGCATATACACGCTGATGTTGTCAGCCCCGTTAGACAAAGTCAGGAGTGCGATTGCGGCGACACTCTCGGTCGCGACGCGAGGCCGGTCCGCGTCGGTTCGGCGCGCCTGCCACAAGCGCCAGATTCCCATCGCGAGGGGTAGCACTCCGAGAAGATGAAACCAGCGATGGGGAATTGCCAAAGCGAACCAGGCGCCGATCAGGCTGATGCCGACGATGGCCGAAAACCCGACATACTGTCCTGCCACGATGCGCCGAGTGGGAACCCGTCGGGCAAAGAATAGAGCAAGGAGAAAGGCATCATCGATGTTCGTAGCCGCGAAGGTTGCTACGCTCGCAGACAACACACCGAGATATCGATACACCATGGCTCCAGCCCTGCTCTACGTCAACTTGGCGGAAAAATGAGATCATCTAAAAAAGCTAGCGGCTCGCCGCTCTTCGTCGACCGCCAAGCTCAACGGTCACGGGCGTTGCTAACAGACTCGAGGAATCTGCGCGCGAGTTCGGCGATACGATCAGGCTGCCGCCGCCGAATTGCTTCTCGCGGGATCAACTCGCCGCCCACGCCCAGTCCGATTGCACCGGCAGCAATGAAGCTGAATGCAGTCCTCTGAGTTACACCGCCCGCGGCAATCATCGGAACGTAAGGAAACATCGCTTTGAGGTCTTTAATGTAACTGTCACCTCCGATGTGGCCACACGGCACAATTTTGACGAAATCCGGACTCAGTTTCCAAGCAGTAATGACCCCGGTAGGTGTAAGGGTTCCGGGAATGACGACGACGTTCTCCTCAACGGCGAATTTCACCGTGTCGGGGTCAAGGCCGTCGCTGGAAAGGAATTGAGCGCCCACATCCAGGCAGCGTCGCGCGGTCTCCACGTCGTGGACGCTGCCGGCGCCCACAATTACCTCGGGTGCGCGTTGCACTACGTTAGAAATTACTTTGATCGCCTCGGGAACGGTCAGCGTGACTTCGAGAATAGGGATCCCGCCACGGGAGATAGCCTCGGCAGCGAAGAGCGCGTCCTCGGTGGTGGACACCCGAATAGAGGGAATGATTCCGAGTTGTTCGATCCGGTCCCGTACGTCTTGCTTGTTCAACGCCCGGCTCCTCTTGGCAACTGGCAAAGTATCGCGTGTGGACGATAAGTTGAAGCATGAAACCTTACGTGGTCACGGCAGCGCCCTCGTACCTACTGCCTGCCGCAACTGCTCCAGGGCGAGCAAGTACGAAGCTAGTGCCTGACGATACGCAAGCTGAGTCGCGCGATAGTTACGCTCAGCGTCGAGAAAGTCAAGCAGGCTCACGGCGCCGCGCTGGTACGCGTACTCTGCGATGTCACGGTCTTTTTCTGCGACGTCGAGATATCCCGAGCGATAGAGCATGACGATACGATCGCTCACGCGCAGTCCTTCATAAGCATCGCGCACATCGGTAAGGGCCTGGCCGTTGGTGGCCTTCTCCTGCTCCTGGGATTGCGTGATTGCGATTCGGGTCCGCGCGATTTCTCCCTGGTTGCGATTGAAGATGGGGAGCGGGATGCTTCCGTAGACGCTAGCGGCATTGATCCCGTTAACGTGCGAGTAGTTACTCTGCACAGTGACGTCCTGTTTCCCGATGGCTCGTTGCAGTTCGTACTGGCTCTGGGCCGCGGTGACACCTTGTTGGGCGGCCCGGAGATCAGGGCGGTTCTGTAGAGCCTTTAACTGAAAATCTTCCAGATTGCCTTTCAGCGGATGGTAGTCGAAGGGTCCCGCGACGTCGTAATCGGCGGAAACGGATTCGTAGCCGAGCAATTGCCTGAGATCTGAAAGCGCTTGAACCTTTGCCAGCTCTGCCTGCTGGTAGTCGGTCTCGAATTGCAACAACTGCAGTTTGATCTTGAGGTAGTCGTCTTCGCTGATCGCACCTTTGTCGTAACGCAACTGGCTGAGGTCGACTGTTTTCTGGAAACTCTTCAGACCTTTGTCGGCGAGTTCGAGTGCTGATTCCGCGAACTGTGCGTTCACGAACAACGAAGCGGTGTTGAAGGAGAGGGCCCGCTCGTTGTCGGTCACGAGGGAACGCGTCTGGGCGGTAACGTCCTTGGCCGCCTGCAGGCGGTGCTGGCGCTTCTTGCCGCGCTCCAGCAGATAGCTGACGCCGATGTCCGCTTCTGTCGAGTCGTGCAGGTATTGAGAATTTTGCGCTGAATGGGTCAACGGGAGGTATTCCCAATCGGCAAAGAGCGTCGGATTCGGGCGCAGGTTTGCGGTCGTCTCTTCGGCTTCGCTCTGCTGAATCGTGGTTCGGGCTGCCAGCATATTGTGATTGTGCTGAAGCGCCATTTGGATGGCATCTTCAAGCGTGATGCTGGTCGGTCCGGTCCTTTGGGCGAACAATGGACCGGCCAGAGTGCACGCCAGCGTCGCAATCACGATCGTCCGGAACAGTGCCAGACTATTCAAGAGCGGCCTCCGGTTCTGGAAGCTGATCGCCGTCTCTCGCGATCCAGACATAAAAGGTGGGCAACAGGACAATGCTCAGGAGCAGATCGGAAATCAGTCCGCCGACGATTACGATTGCGAACGGCCTCTGTGAATCGGACCCTATGTCATGCGAGAGCGCAGCGGGCAGCAGCCCTAGTGTCGCCACCAGCATGGTCATCATGATGGGGCGAAGCCTCAGAACAGCGCCTTCAACGGCGGCGTCCTGGATCGAATAGCCGCGGGCCCGCAATTGGTTGATGTATTCAAGCATGATCACGCCGGTTTGCACCGAAACTCCAAAGAGCGCCAGCATGCCCACGCCCGACGACACGCTGAGGTAGGTTCCCGTAATCAGCAGGGCCAGGAAGCCTCCGATACGAGCCAGGCCAACGTTCAACAGAATGAGCAATGCCCATTTGTAAGAACGAAACATCGTGTAGAGAATGATGAAGATCACTAGGATCGTCAGCGGTACGATCAGCGCCAAACGAGCTTCCGCACGTTTTTCGCTCTCGTACTCACCCGACCACCCAAGACCGTAACCCGATGGCAGCTTCACTTTTTGGCCTATCTGCTTAATAGCGTCTTCGACGGTGGTGCCGAGATCGCGCCCTCTTACGTTGAAGGTCACCGCGACGTAGCGGGTGTTGCCCTCGCGAAAAATGTCGTAAGCGCCGTCCTTGACTTCGACGTTCGTTAGCTGTGCCAGAGACACCCGTTCGCCGGTGGGAGAAAGCAGGCGGACTCTCTCAATGGCCTGCTGGGTGTTTCGGTAGGGAGCCTGGTAGCGAACAACCACGTCGTAACGTTGCTCGCCGATCAGCACTTGACTTACGGCGTTCCCACCTACGGCGGTTTGCACAGCATCTTGTATGTCAGTGACATTGATTCCAAAACGAGCCGCCTGGCGGCGATCGATCGTCAGGTCAAGATTCGGCTGGCCAAAATCGCGTAGGAGTTTGACGTCATGCATGCCGGGGATGTTAGACATGACGGCAGTGACTTCCTCGCCCTTTTGTTCGAGCGTCTTCAGGTCGTCGCCAAAAATCTTGAGCGCGAGCGAACCCTTCGTGCCTGTCATCGTTTCGCCGACGTTGTCTTCGATGGGCTGGGAGAAGTTCCAGATCGCGCCCGGATATTTCTCCACGGCGCGACTCATAGCCGCGATTAATTCTTCCTTGTTGCGACGGAACACACGGCGCCACTGGTCTTTCGGTTTCAGGTCGATGAAATACTCAGTGTTACCAAATCCGCCGGTGTCGGTTCCATCGTCGGGACGGCCTACCTCCGATACCACCGTTTTCACTTCTGGAAAAGAAGCGAATACGTAGCGCTCATTGGTGGTGAACTTTTCGCCTTCCGAGAGACTTGTGCTATTGGCCAGCGTGCCGCGCGCCCAAATGGCGCCTTCATCGAGATGAGGCAAGAACTCGGCGCCAATGACGCCACCAAAACCCAGATAAAGCGTTCCCGCCAGGGCGGCGATGCCAACGCACGCCACGACCGAGCGATGTTCGACCGCCCACCGCAGCCGCGCGCGGTAGCGCTCCGTCAGATAGTCCATCACCCTGTTGCGGCGTTCACGGACGCCTTTGCGGAAAAATAGGCCGGCAAGCACGGGCGCAACAAGAACGGAAAAAGTCATTGCGCCAAGGAGCGCGAGAGCGACCGTCCAGACCATCGGCCGAAAGAGTCGGCCTTCCACGCGTTGCAGCGTGAAGATCGGCATGTAAGCCGTGATGATGATAGCGATCGCGTAGAAGACCGGCCGTTGCACCTCATGCGCCGCTTCGCGAATCGCCTCTGCCGGTGTCTTCTTACTCGCTGATCCATGTCCATTGCCGTTCAGGCGGCTGATGTGCCGGACGATGTTTTCCACCATCACGACTGCACCGTCCACCACCATGCCGAAATCAAGCGCCCCCAGAGAGAGAAGATTCGCGGGAATGTGGCTCAAGTCCAGCCAGATCGAGGCGAAGAGCAGAGAGAATGGAATCGTCAGCGCGACAATGAGAGCGGCACGAACGTTCAAAAGAAATAAGAACAAGATCACGCTGACCAGGATCATCCCCTCGCCGAGATTGTGCATGACAGTATGCAATGTAAAATAGAGGAGATCACTGCGGTCGAGCATGGGAACGATTTTCACGCCTGGGGGCAGGAGGCCGTTGTTGAGTTCGGCAACTTTCTTGTGGATGGCATCGAGCGTGGGTTGCTCCTCAGCGCCTTTGCGCATCAGCACCGCACCCTGAATGACATCGGGCTCGTCGATGATCCGGCCGTCCTCCATGTGATTGGCTCGCGCCATGTGCCCGAGGCGAATTTTGGGACCCTGCGTGACTTCGGCGATGTCCTTCACCCGCAGCGCGGTTCCGGTTTGGGTTTTTAGAACGGTGTCCTCAATGTCCCGCACGCTGGAAAAAAGGCCGAGTGCGCGGACATTCATCTGCTGCATGCCGACCTCAACAAAGCTACCGCCGGCATTGATGTTGTTGTTGGCCAGTTGCTGCTCGACCTGGCTGATGCTAAGTCCGTAGGAGACGAGCCTGTTGGGATCGACACGAACCTGATACTCGCGTACCGTGCCACCGAAGTCGGAAACGTCGACCACATTCGGGACAGACTTGAATTGTTTGAGCAGGACCCAGTCTTCGATCGACCTGAGTTCCATGAGGTCGTAACGAGGATTGGTGCTGCGCAACGTGTACCAGTAGATCTGGCCGGTGGTGCTCCAATCGGTACCGATTTGCGGCTGAAGATTTTGCCCCGGCGGAAGATTAACCTGAGTTAACCTCTCAAGCACTTTCTGGCGATTCCAGTCGTTGACCGAGCTGTCATCGAAAATCATGATCACGTACGACAAGCCGAAGATTGACTCGGAGCGCAGGAAAGTCATGTGCGGCATTCCCGACATTTGAATTTCGATCGGGATGGTGACCTGCTGTTCCACCTCCTCCGCGGAGCGCCCTGGCCATTGCGTAATGACCGTTACATAGTTGTCTGCGATATCAGGATAGGCCTCGACAGGAAGGTTGTGGAACGCGATGGCTCCCCAGCCCGCCAGCAAGGCGGCAATGGCCAGCACCACAAACTTGTTGTTAAGTGCAAAGTCTACGAGGGCCCGAATCATTCCTTGTTCTGTCCTGTTGCCGGATACGCCGGCTCAACTGCTCCTGACGGCCGCTGCTTCCGGAATGTCCGTCATTTGCCGTACTCGCGAGGCCGGTACGCTGCTTCATCCGTTATTGAGCGAGCACGTGGTCCAACACCAGCGCGTTCGTAACTACCTGCTGCCCCGGCTTGAGCCCGGATCTGATTTCCTGCAAACTCGTGTTCTCGGTGAGCACGTCTCCGCTGACGACTTCCACGCGGCGAAACTTCTTGTCAGGCGCGGGGACGAAAACAAAATCGCGATCATGCATGCGTAGCAGTGCGGATGCGGGGACGATCGTATGCATCTCGGTGGCTTGGCCGCGGAACGTCGCCTTGGCGAACATGCCTAGCCGCAAAATTCCGGGATTCTGAACTTCGATGCGTACCTTGGCCGTGCGAATGCTGGGATCAAGAACAGCGCCGATGTTGCTGACCTTGCCTTTGAACGTCCGATCCGGATACGCGTTCAGGGTGATCTCAGCGGTGTCGCCGAGGCGGACCTTCGGCAGATCATTCTCGTAGACGTCACAGACAATCCAGACCGACGAAATATCGGAAATCGTAAACGGGCTGGGCGATGAGTACGCTTGCACGGTCGCCGCGTTGGTCACCTGCTGATCGGTGATGACCCCCGTGGTGGGCGCGACAATGTCCACGATACCCATGGGTTTGTCTGGATTGTTGCCTATCAGACGCAAATGTTCCGTCGCAGTCTCAAGGGTGACCTTCGCGTCATCGGCGGCGTCTTGCGCGACCTCGAGGTCTTGCTGCGCGATGCCACCGTGGGCATATAGATCCGTGGCTCGATTCAACTGTTTTCTTGCAAGAAGTTCATCGGCAACAGCCTTGCGATAAGCGTCGAAGCCGCCCGCCACGTCGTCGCTTCGAATGGTCAGCAGCACCTCGCCTTTTTTCACGGTGTCGCCAAGTCGTGCATGAATTGCGACGACCCGTCCAGAGGCGAGGGAGACAACTGGGACGTTGCGAGCAATGTCTGGCGTGACTGTCCCGGTGACCACCAACTCGGACGTGGTAGGGCGTTCGACGGCCGCAGTGAGAGGAAATTGCTCGGGATGGTCCACCGCGAACAGGCTGGAGTCCGCTCCCGGAACGATGTTGGCGGGTGGTGGCGCCTCGGCCGCTGGGTCGGCGTGCGCGTTGCAACCGGCCATTGCCAGCAGCGCAGGCAAGGAAAGAACAAAGAGGAAACGAAGCAACGCCGCAGTTGGCAATAACTGTCGAACGCTGCTCCGGTTCATGTTGCGCATAGGAGCTGTCTCGTCTCCTTCGTCACCCAGTTAGAACTTCACCATGATCGCGTACCTCAGGCTGGGTTCATCGTTCCGCAGATCGGGGCAGAAACCCGTGCTTCCAGCAACGCATGTGTAGCCGGGTGTGGCGGAAAGGAAGGGACCCGGCACGAACGTAGTGTTTCCCACCAAAGATCCACCGCCGGGGTTCGGAACCGTACTGGGAAACAGGTTGTCGCCGGGTGTGATCCCCCCGCGACCTGTCCAGTACGGCACGTTCGCGTGGCGATAGCCGTACTCCGCACGGAAAGTGATGTACTGTTTCGGCATCCAGTCAAAGGTGAGCGAAGCATCCCACGCTTTGTAGGGATCGCCCGGGTTTTGCGTGAAGTACGGCGATCCTGTAATTGCGTCAGCGCCATTGATCGGCGGAAGCAGCGTCAGATAGCGGCCCGGGTTGGCCATTGCCCCGCCACCCAGAGTGATGCCATACAAGTCTTTCTTGAACCACCACCGGTTGTAGAGCATCCAACCGGCGAAAGTCTGTTTGCTGCTCGTGGCCGTGTTGTGGTGGCAATTCACGTTGTTATTGATGGTTCGACCTTGCGCGCTGACGAACGATCCGCTTCCGCCGTACTCGCAGCCCAGATCGCCGGTAAGGGAGAAGGCCATCTTGTCCAAAAACTTTTCGGGGTGATCGTAGTACTTAACCTCAACGCTATCGTCGGTGTGTATTCGCGTCCGGCCAAAGTGGCCGTCGCCATTGCCCAGCGTATCTTCGCCCATGCCGTAGTTATTGAAGACGAACGACAGCCACGGAAGCGGGCGATATAAAATTTGGCCGCCCAGACCGGGTTTGCTGCCTAATCTGCCGTAGGATTGCCATCCGTTGATGATCCATGGCTCAATTTTCAGTTTGTCGGTGGGGAACCATTGGATACGCACGCCGTTGAAGAACCACGGGGTGTTGGATGACACATAGGAGGGCTGATAGGTCCAGTTATCGAAATTGTAGTAACTGAAGAGACCGATATATGAAACGAAGATGCCCGCGTCGAAGTTCAGCCCGTGATTCACATTGAAGTGATAACCGGCGTTGGCCTCCGAAACGTATTTGTACGCGCCGCGAAGGTCCCACTGACCGCGTCCAGCGCTGGCGTCATTGCGTGGCGTGGTGACGCCGAACATCCCATTCATGGTCAGGATGCGAGCCTGAACATTTTGCCAGTGGAAGTTGCCGCCAAAACTGATTTGCTCCACCTGGATCTCATTCGATCGGAAAATTTCAGTCGAACCTCCCATCGTGTCGTCTTTGGGGTGATTGAGATCCATAACGTAATGGACGTCCATACGGATTTCTGGAGTGAAGAATTTTGAATCCCAGACCACGTCCTTGTTACGCGCGTTGCCGTTAAGCCAGGTCCAGTCGGCGTAGGCAAAAGGTTCTGTGGGCGCCGGCTTTTCGGGCGGGTGTGGAAGCCCCGTGCGTGGTTCCTGCTCCACCGGGACAACCGGAGCAGCGGCGGCAGCGGTTGCGGGGGCGGGTTCGGGTGCTTTCGCCGCCGGCGCGATCGGGGGGGCGGGCGCTGCATCGGGCGCAGCATGGCTTTTCAGCTCAGCCTTGAGCTGCTCGATCTCCGCCTGCATGGCGGCAAGCTGCTTCGCAACCGCCGGAGATATATCTGGATCTGGGGTGGCTGCGGTCCCGCTGGGTGCGGGCTTGCTGGCCGCGCCTTCGTCGTGGGGCGTTCCCTTGGCTGGCGGCTCATGGAGAGCGGCTATTGTCGTCTGCGCACCAGACTCGGCCTCATCCTTCGCTTGCGCCTCACAGCGCGGCATTGGAACAAAGACAAGCATACTTCCCAGGGCAAAGAGCAGAGTTGCAAGGGTCAACATCCGATAGAAATGAATTCTCATGGTCATCACACCCAAACTCCTGCTGATTGATTTTGGTTCTTTGCATTTTGTGGAAGCAAAGATTGTAGGTCCGTCGATCTGAACTCGCTGTTCACATAGCGTTCGCAATCCGGGGAGAGCTAATTACATCCAGAAAGTCATAAAGATTGCGTAAAACAATCGTAGAGAGTGCATAAAGGCCCGGCCTCGCAATACCACAAAGGGTAAGGATCTTTGCGATGTCACGGTCAGCCAATCAACTGCACATCTAATCCACTCTCCTGGTTGGAGAACAATACAGTGCAGGGCGTGAAGAATCCGTGAAGGCCCGGATTCATAATTTGTTTGGATTGGATAAGCGTTTCTTATAATGCGGGCGGGTTTCCATCCGCGGGCATGATGATCCGCAAGAAGAAGACAAAGGGGAGACGCAACAAAAAATTCCTCAGTGCGAGGCGGCTCGATATTGCTGAGACGGGTCACACAGCCGGTACCCGACCCAGGGCTCGGTCAGGAGGTACTTCGGCTGCGAAGGGTTTTCTTCGATTTTTTTCCGAAGTGCCTTTACATAAGAGCGCAGATAGTCAAGCTCGGTGCCATACTCTGGCCCCCAGATCGAACGCAACAGCTGAGAGTGAGTTACGAGAGTCCCCTGATGGCGCATCAACAGCGCCAGCAGGTGGAACTCGGTCGGTGTGAGATGAATGAATTCACCGTTGCGGTGCAGCACACGGCGGTTCGCGTCGAGTTCAAGATCGCCCACACGGAGAACGTGCGGTTCGGGGGCATCCTCAATATGTAACCTGCGCGATACAGCACGCAGGCGCGCCACGAGTTCGCGGAAGCGAACGGGTTTGGTGAGATAATCGTCCGCGCCCGCCTCCAGTGCCTTCACCATGTCATTTTCCGCATCGCGCACGGTGACCATAACAATCCCAATACTGGGGAAAAGCAAGCGGACCTCGCGGCAGGTCTCCGCTCCTCCAACGCCCGGCATGTTCATGTCGAGCAGCACGAGATCAAATGGTCGCTGGGCCAGCATGGCGATTGCATCTTCACCACTGGGAGCCTCCTCGATCGAAAACCCGCTAGCTGCCAGAGAAGTCCGTAACGCTCTTCGGAATGAGGGTTCATCGTCAACGAGCAAAGCATTTAGCTGTTCAATAGGCATGCGGAAAACATCCTCAGAGAGCAGATTGGGCGAGAGGCAGCGTCAGACGGAAGGCGGCGCCCTCCTCAGTCGCGCCCGGTTGGGTTTCGAGCTCCATGCTGCCCCCGTGGGCCTGCACGATCTTGTTTGCGAAATACAAACCCAGGCCGGAACCGGGAGCCAGATGCTGCGCTTCCACTCCGCGATAGAAACGATCAAAAATCCGCGTCCGTTCGTGCGCATGAATCGGCACCCCGCTGTTCAACACACGGACGGCTGCCTGCTCGTTCTGCAGTTGAAGGCTAACCTCGACTGTCGAACCCGGCGGTGAATATTTGCAGGCATTGTCGAGCAACTGCCGAAGCGCAAGTCGGAGTAGGTCGCTGTCAGCCAGCACTTCAGTCGCGATGGTTCCTTTGGTGACCAGGAAGCGCCGCTCTGTGCACTGGCGGGAGTACTGCTCGACTAAATTCACTACCAGCTCGGTGATGTCGGTCCGATCGAGCTGCGGCTTCACGTCTTCTCTGTCCAGCCGGCTCGTACCAAGCACGCGAGACGTGAGACCACCCAGCCGAACAGCTTCTGCTTCTATGATCTCGGCGAGTTCCGACTGGCCCGAGCACAAAGGGCCAACCTCTCGTAGACCGCCGGCTGCCGTGAGAATGGTAGCAAGCGGCGTTTTGAACTCGTGCGCGAGGGCATCGAGCACCGCGCCGCGAAACAATTCCGCTTGGGCGGCAGCAGCGGCATGGCTGGCTTTGCGGAATGTGTGCGTACGTTCCAACATAGCGGCAGCCAGCGCGGAGAGAGGTCCTGCGGTTAGTTCCGGATCGCTTAGACCTTCGAAGCCGATTGCGCCGATTCTGTTGCCCCCGGCAATCAGACAACGGATCAGAATTCCTGGTCCCGGATCAGCGGTATCTTGGCCCGAGGAATACCCGGCCCTTGTCCGCTCAGTAAGTTCATCACTTGGATTGCCCGCGCAGTGACCTTCTGCCTTGGCGGCATCGAATAGGCACACCGCCTTGATGTGAAGATGATCCCGAAACAGTTCCATCGACCTGGTGTAGGCGGTCCTTTCAGGATCCAATGCCAGTAGCTGTTGTGCCAGCTGGTACAGCCGATCCACCTGCAGCCGCTGGTGGTCAGATACCGCTGCCTCTTCGCGCACTTGAGTGGTGAGCCGAGTAATGACCAACCCTGTGATTAAGAACGAAACCAGCGCCAGAATGTCCAGCGGGTTGGTGACCTCAAGAGAAAAAAGAGGTGTCGTGAAGAAAAAGTCCAGACACAGTACAGCCACCAGGGAAACTGCGGCGGATGACGCAAAGTTTCCTACAAGGGACTGGAACACAACCACAATCAAGTAGATGAAACTGGTGATGGTGAGATTCAGTTGAAGGCGATAGCAAACAAGAGTGGTCAGCCCGATCACAAGACAGCCGACTAGGGATCGAAGAATAGAAGGCCAGAGTGTGAAAGTCTTTGCCATACGCTGATGGTGCTGTTTGCCGGTCTTACCTGCTAGCCATGGACTGGAAGCACGATCATTTTTGATCCGAGATTTCTAACCGTAGGCATGAATGGCGTCCAATTCATATTTCTAATGGCGCCCATCAGGCTCTCCAATACCCGGTCGTAGGTTTTCTCGGGCTTGCGCAGACGGGCAAACCCTCCGTAGAATGTCGCCACACGGTACAAAAAGAGCACCGGCCCCGTGAACTTGCTCCCGCCATCTACGACACAGGTTTTCGTTTTCTTCGTTTCGTAACATTAGCGTTGTAGACCAGTATCGTGGCGGACCACGCCACAATGGTGCCAGGGGAGACCCAAGCTCGTTGGGGAGCGAGATGGGTCTCCTTAATCCTCCCACCGTTGAACACTGCATCGTCCTACGATACGATTTAAGGCATGACAGGCAGGTAATCGTTGTAGGCATCGACGTTTGCGGTCGCGGGTTGCTGAATCGACTTCTGCTCTGTGGGGGATGTCTCTACCCGAAGCCCTTCCACCACCTTGTTAGCGACCTCATCTTCGAAGCTGAGGATGTCGGCACTGCGCAGGTCGTAGCGTTGCGACCATTTCGTGTTTCCCGTATTGCCATCGATCAGTTGCACGGTGACCCGGATCGTGCCCGCAGCGCGTTGGTACGTGCCTTCCAGCACGCTCTCGACACCCAAGGTCTTTGCGACTTCCGTGGGTTCCGGCGTTTCCTTGGCGTATTTCAAGACTGATGTCGTCGGTCGCACCGCTAGGTTTTGCAAGGAAGTAAGGCGACTGATGGTCGCATCGGTGATGCCTATCGCCCAACTATCGCTACTCGCCGCTGAAATGTCATGAAAAGGAAGCACCGCGATGGTTTGCGGGGCAGGTGATGATGGAATGCTGCACACGGCTTCCAAAGGCGCGTTGGTGATGACTCCTGTTTGGATCGAAACGGTGGCCGCAAATCTCGCCTCCAAATTAATGGGTGAGCTTTCGTTCAGAGTTTCACTCGGACGCGACTAATTTGGCCCTCACAAACAGCGCAGCACGATTTTTATACAGCCAAACCGGACTCAGGCTGCCAGCTCGATTCAACAGCACCGCGGCGTCGTTATGTCCCCAACCGCTCGCTCATGCGCGAGCGGCGTGCCTTCGTATTCAAACAATCATTCTAGAAATGCAGCTCTGACTCTTGTGGTTAAGAGGCAGAGCAACAACGCACCCGCGACTATTGCGCCCGTGCCGCCACGCAGCCAATCTCCCCTCACTAGCTTGATGATGTCTCCAAGCATTTGTGCGGCGATAATAGCGACGGCAAGTCTCCATCCCCAGAGACGACGCCGGAACCATCCGACTCCCGACAGGACGAGGAGGACAGCGAGGAGCAGGAAGAGAATGCCAACCTTGCTTCCCAAAGGAGAGAGCTGCTTGTAGGCCGTCGGATTCAGAATCCAAGCACGGTCGAGTGGTGTTCCGGGCAAAAGCAAAGTCGTCGCCGCTAAACCGCTGCGTATGGGCTGCTGCCTTCAAGCCAGCAACGTACGACGGGACATGTAACCATTGCACCGCCCGAAGATGCGCCGCTAACAAAGGCACATTGGATCCAAATTGTCTTCCTCTCCGTCGCGCTCGTAATCGATGTAATGAAAGCATCCAGCCTTGGTTTTGTGATTCCGGGTATGCGGACCGAGTATGGCCTTAGCTTCTCGAGGGCGGCGGTGCTGCCATTTGTAGCGTTGTTGGGCACAACGCTGGGATCTTTGATCTGGGGCTCGCTGGCCGATATCTATGGCCGCCGTGCCGCGATTCTGCTGGCGGCAGTCTTGTTCGTGGGTACTTCCATTTGTGGTGCGATGCCGTCGTTTTTTTGGAACATCGTAATGTGCTTCCTCATGGGGCTGCCGGCCGGCGGAATGTTGCCGGTTGCGAATGCGCTTCTCGCCGAAATACTCCCAACCAAACATCGCGGCTGGTGCCTGGTTTTGCTCGGAGGTATTGGGACGATCGGCGGTTACTTCGCGACCAGCGAGTCTTCCGCACTGTTGCAACCGTTCTTCGGCTGGCGAATCATGTGGCTCCTGGGATTTCCTACGGGCATCATTCTCATTGCTCTCAGTCCGTTGCTTCCGGAGTCCGCTCGATTTCTAGTTCAGATGGGACGATTCAAAGAAGCCGAAGAGATGTTGGCCCGCTACGGCTCCGCCATCATACAGTCGCCAGCAAACGCGAAATCGAAACAAGGCGATGCCGCCGCGATCACCAGGAACGACACGCCCACACGATCAAGTCTGCGGCCGCTGCTTGGATCGATTCAATCCCCGCTGCTCATATAAGCATTACCGCTCCGCCCGCAAAGTCCAGCACGACGCCGTGATCCAGCCCGCCTTAAGGCTCAACGCGGGCAAGTCCGAAAGCCCCGCTGGGACTCGGAGCAGGGGACTGCGTATCCTTCATTGCGTGCGGTTTGAGCTGGATTCGATCGGTGATTCATGCATGCTAAGTATGTACCAGTGATTCTCAGATTTGCGGCAGAGCATCATGCCCCGGCCTGTGGTGTGAACGGATGGGGATTCAATAGTGTAGTCATACAAGGTCCAAACCAGATCGCCCACGGCGCGTGGATCATTCATGCTCATGGAAAGATGGACGTGCGGGGTCAGGCTGAAATACTGTTTACGAAAATGATTTGTGGCCTGCTCCCGTCCACGTAGTTCTCCGCTAGGAGAACTCAGCACGAAATCCGGGTCGAAACAGAAGGCCAGCTTGTCAGCGTCTGCATTGTTGAATGCTTCCGAGCAGGAATGTACCGCTTGCTCCATATCTGCAATAAGAGACGCTTCGGAAGCGCTGGGCGGCGCGCCGCCGAGGCGCGCCACGCTACGCTTCAGGTCGATGGTTACGCTCAACTGCTCGAGGAGGTCCACCCCGAGAATTCCGTCGAGTGGGCCGCCGCACGCCTTGGCGATCGCGGTCAAATCAATCGCCGGCAGTCTGATGCCTCGCAGACTATGGCCACCCAATGTGAACTCGCCGATCGAAACTTCGCGTGCATTCAACGCGGATGTTTCATTCCAGGATTGGACGTGGACCTCCTTCGTGCGCCCACTGGTGAATGACTTCTCATTGAGTATGGATGTAGCAGCCGTATCAATCAGGAAGCGCTTGTCGGCTCCATCTACCTGGAGAATTGCAACCGGCAGGCGATCGCAGCGCTGGAGAGGGATCTCGGTTCCTTTGGTGAGCGTCTGTGCTGCTGGGCTCCGGGCAGCGAGCAAGACGAGCAAACTCGCGAAGAAGCAGACGAGCAACCCCGGACCAATACGCATCATTTCCTCGATTGCATCGGTTCTGTGGCTTGGTCGATTCGCTGCAAAATCGCAGCGCTGGCCGAATCGAAAGCGCCTGGATCGCGGAACAAGCGCGAGCTCCAATTCGCTCCCATAGCGAGCGCCTGAATTTCGAACGCCAGCTGGCGCACATCCACTTCCTTTCGGATTTCGCCGGCAGACTGCGCGTCGCGCGCTGCCTGCTCCAGATTTCCCAGCCACCTCTTCATCAGCTCCACGATCCGATCGCGAACGCGTCCAGGCCGATCGTCGAATTCAAGCGATGCGGCGGAAAAGAAGCAGCCTCCGGGGAAAACCTTCTTCTTGCCATACGACAGCCAATTCTTGCAAAGCGCTCGCAGACGATCGAGTCCACGGAACTGAAATGCAGGGCGGATTACTTTTTCGACGAAGATGTCGCGAGCGTCGTCAACGACGGCGCATTGCAAATCTTCCTTGGAACCGAAGTGGGCGAACAGACCACTCTTGCTGATTCGCAGCTTGGAAGCCAGCTTTCCGATCGTCAACCCTTCGAGCCCTTCGATCGAGGCCAAGTTGACGGCCTTCCGCAGGATCGCGCGGCGCGTTTTCACTCCTCGCGGCCGTCGGAACGGACCCTTCGGCGCGGCGCCAGCGGGTCGCTGGGAAGCTCCGCTTCGTGAATGGCTTGTCCTCATGACGAGGCCCAACAATAGCACGATCGTTCGTTCTATTACAATCACTAATCGCTTTTTATAGCTAAGAATCGTAACCGGCTTCCCGTTGGGCCCGAGCTTCGCCTGCAACAAGAAGTTCAGAATGAACTCCTTCCCGTTGGGGCGTTTTTAGACACATCTTGTCCTTCCTCAAACGAAACTGCACATCATTACCAACGCGCCACTCGGCTTTATAGTCCCGTCTTTGGCAATAGCCGACGTAAACGATGTCTCCCTGCTGGACCTCAAACTGATAGCTCAAGCGCACAGGCAGACTTGGCCGAGTAGGAGCGGCATGGGAATGACCGTTTCCGGCGATTCGACTTTTCGCGGTTTGAGGACTGGGTTGCCGGCATCGAGAAGAAAGCCCTGAGAGTCGGGGACGATTCGGTTTTCGGGCTCGAGGATCTCTGCGTCGTGGAACGGAAAGATCTGCCCGACCTCGTTCATTCATTCACTGTCGAACGGGCAGTGTTTGTTGAGGGCCTAAGACTGATGGGCAGTTACCCGCATCGCCTGCTCGTGATCACTACAGCGCTGGGACAGATCAAATCCCCATACCCTCACTCGGCGGTAAACCCCAACCGGATCTTTCAGTCGCTGATTGCCCTGCTGGCTGGACTCGAAGTGCCTTTCCTCTGTTCGGACACTCACGAGTTGGGCGAAGAAGCCGTCGCCTCCTACCTTTACCAGATTCACCTTTATCACTGGCTGGAAAAGAACGACCACGGCCGATATCTAGTCGACGACGATCTCTAGCCATAGGGGACGCGGGTGTCAATCATTCATGCCCGCATTCGGCCCTCAAAGCTAAATTGTGCGCAGCACAACTAGGGCAAATGATCCAGGTAGCAAGGCTTGCTTGTGTCCTGGACCTGTGGAGCCGGAGGCGTCATCCAAGGAGGGTTGGTGAAGTCGAAGAACTCCGTCATATCCATCTGCGCCGCATCTCGTGCTGAGAGATTTGAAAGACCAAAACGAGTTTCGATGAACTTTAGTATTGCTGTGTAGTCGCTGGTGGTATGGGAGACGTAATGCCTCTTCGTGAATGGGGAAATGACGATCAGCGGCACGCGCATCCCTGTGTAAGTGAAGTCACACGTTGGCCCGTTCACGATGGTGCAGACGTCTCCCGGGATGAGATCCAAAGGCTTTATCCCATCTGGGCTAACGGTAGGTTGCGGGGGCACATGATCGTAGAAACCGCCATACTCATCCCAGGTGAGGATAAATGCGGAGTCCTTCCAAGAGGGACCGGTCATGACTGCATTGACCAGGGAAGAAACAAAGTGAGCGCCTGCCTGAACACTGCAACAAGGGACTGAGTCGTCGTCCGCGGGGTGCTCGTCCAGACCCACGTTGGAAGGGGGCTCAATCATGGCTACTTGCGGGAGGGTGCCATTCTGAGCGTCGGTAATGAACTGCGAAGTCGGCACTATGTTCTGAGGAAACTGCTGAAGAATCGTATTGCCGTACATAAAATTCTGCACATAGCTCATCGCGTATAAGCAGCTGGCGGTCGCACATCCGGAGGCGTCGGGATGGATGTAAATCTTCCAGCTGACGCCTTTTTGCTGTAGCAACTGGAAAATGACTGGACCACTGAGCTGGGGTTCGGGAATCTGCAGAGGATAGGCATGTCCTTGCGAAGTGCCGCCCAGCAAATACATGCGATTTAGCGAGGTCCGTGACATAACAGGCGAGAACCAGCGGTCTGAGGTCGCGAAATTCGAGGCCATGAAGTAGTAGTAGTTCAAATCGCTACCGTCGTAGTAGCCGATGGCGCGTTCGCCTATCACGTCGTGGACAAATCCGAGATTCCTCCCGTCGTGAGCTGCGGTCCAGACGAATCCGTCCATGGGAGAAGTGCGAGTACTGGTGGTCGGGTTGTGGTAGTCCACGTCGACATGCGCCTCGTTCCAGGTGGGACTGGTGTTCTCGAGACACATTGTCTGCAGGTGGTAGGACGTAACTGGGTGAGCTGGATCAAACTTGCAATCATTGGGCGGGGGAAGAGTGGGATCGCAACCGGGATTGCTCGGTGCAAGACCCGCGGGGGAAGCAAACTGCGAGAGACCATCGAAAGGTTGGTCTTGGTATCCGTTCTGGGCCCAGTACTCGCGAAGCGCTCCGAAGTAGTGGTCAAATGAGCGGTTCTCCTGCGCCATGAAGATGATGTGATTGATCGACTGGACTCCCCCCTGAGCGGGGTTGAAAATCGCGCTCACCGATTGGTTGGAGTTCATGGTGAGCTGGCATGATCCCGTACCGGAGCAGGGGCCGGTCCAGCCCGCAAAAGCGGAGCCAGTATTTGCCACCGCGGACAGCTGCACCACAGTTCCAAAGCTAAAATCTACTGTACAGGTCGTGCCGCAATTTATCCCGTTTGGGCTACTGGTGACAATACCAATTCCCGTACCGGTTTCAGCCACCGTGAGGGTTGCTCCGCCGAGACCAAAGCCTGCGGCGACTGATTCGACCGAATTCATATCAACTTGGCAGGCCCCTGTGCCGGAACAGGCGCCCGTCCATCCGGTAAACGTCGAGCCGGGGTCCGCCGCGGCTATCAGCTGGACCGTTGTTCCGCTGCCGAAACTTGCCAGGCAGGTAGAGCCGCAATTTATGCCCCCAGGGACGCTTGTCACAATCCCTTTGCCGGAGCCGGTTAGCGATAGCGTTAGCTGGTTCGATTGTGGCGGACGCGGGCTTCCTGTCGATGACCCTCCGCAACCGAGGAGAAGGAGTAATGGTAGAAGACTCGCTGCCGAGAGAGATAGTTTGAGTCGGGTTTTCATGGCGGGTCGTAGGATTTGCGTTAGCTCCAGTAGCCTCGGGGGAAAGGCGAATCGCTAGAGAAGTCTGAACGGAATTCGGAGAAGCGCTTCCAGACTTCAAAGCGCTCCTTTGATGAGTATTCTCGACTCGCAGTTGCCTCGTTCCGAGGTGCCAAAGGAGCTCGCAGCGCAGGACTAGGCTTCACAGATAATGCAAGAACGAAGATGCAGACAATTCCCTGGTCGGGAATGGGAACTAAGCTTTTGTGGAGAACCAAGATCCATCGACCTAGAGCCGGAGAGCCTCAGCTTTGTCAATCTCCTTTTGAGAGGCGATCTGCGGAAGTGGTAGCAGGAAGCTCCGGCTGCGGGGCTGTGGGAATGCTTCTCGTTCAGTTCGAGGGATGATTAAGGGGGGAATTGCGATTCCAATAAGTTCTTCCAAGTACCTTGAAACTCAGCCCTGTCCGCGCAACTCGTTGAAATTACGTGTCAAGTCGCACTCATAACCCAAAGGTCGGTGGTTCAAATCCACTCCCCGCAACCACTTACAGATTTGAGGGACTACCCGCGTAGTCCTAAATTTTCCAAGTCACTATATCGCGGCGGTTTCGGACCTCAATTCTTCAGGGAGACTTCCTTAGCCCTATCCTTCAGTTGCCTTTTGATCGCGGGTGCAGCACCAGAGTTGCTACAGGCTGATGCGTTTACGTTGGTCCCCCCGCCGACTCTGACGATGATTGGCGTGCCTGTCTCTCAGGCAGAAGGCTGACGAAGCCTGTCGTTGGCTAAAGTTCAACCATATAGAGTAGCGCAGGCGGGATAACTAACCTAGTTGATGTAGAAACGGCGCTTGTCAATTCTCAGGGATCGAATTTTGGAATCTAAGGTCGACGGTGGCATTCCAAGCTTGGCGGCCGCTCCGGATGCACCTGAGACACAGCCTTTGCATTCGGCGAGCGCTGCCTCGATAAGTTCCTTTTCTTGTGAAGTCATTTCCTGCGACAGTGGCCGGCGCGCGGGACCGGTGGCGGACAGCCAGCTCTCATCGATTGAAAACGTGTCGGATTCGCACAAGATGACGGAGCGTTCGATCACATTCTGCAACTCGCGAATATTGCCAGGCCAGGGATAGGACTGCAAGCGTTCCAAACTGTTTCTGCTGATGCGCTTTATGTTTCTTGCCTCCTTTGTTGCTGTAACGCTGGACAAAATACTGAACGAGCACCTGAATGTCTTCTTTTCGCTCTCGCAGCGGTGGCACCTCGAGCGGAAATACGTTGATCCGGTAGAACAAATCGCTTCGAAAAGTACCGGCTTCGATGGCAGCGGGCAGATCACGATGAGTGGCCGCGATTATGCGTACGTTTGTGCGAATTGTCTGATTGCTGCCGAGCCTTGGTTGTAAAGAACGCATTAAAAATCTGGTCTGCCTGTTGCGGTGGAAGCCCAATGCCGTATCGATGACCGAGATCCGCACTTGATCATTCCCAGAACGTTGCGACTGGATGGTCAGCTCACGCATCCCATCCACATTTTTCATCGCGTAGATGCTGTTTAGCATGAGGTTCATCAGCGCCTGTTGCAGTGCCACGCGATCTCCCATGATCTGAGGAACGTCGGCAGCGAGTTCCGTCCGAATTAATATCGAGTATTGAGTTGCCTCGCTACGAAACAGAAGCACTATCTCCCGAACAATCTCGTTTAGATCGACCAACTCCCGTTGCGACGTATCCCTTACAGAAACTTTCCGCAAGGTGCCCTCCGGCGGGTGAGGTGACTTGGACCGTTTATCGACAGAGTGGGCTGGGTCTTATATGGTCGATAACCCGCACTCCGAATCTCGCAACCGTTCGGCTTGGGTCCTTTGGTATGTGTCTGGACGAATGTCGTTATAACAGATATGATCAACAACATCATGAAAGAAACAAAGAAGGCGCTAGGCAGCCCGGAGGAAGCGGCGTTCCTGGATCTACTCCGTACCTGTGACCTGCTCTCTCGCGGTCCTACCCAGTTTTTGAAATCCGAGGATTTATCGTCAACCCAATACAATGTGCTCCGTATCCTACGAGGAGCGCCGCCCGCAGGACTGCCGTGCGGAGAGATTGCGAACCGGATGATTACCCGAGACCCTGACATCACACGGCTACTCGACCGTCTGGAAAAGCGGGAACTCATCTCTCGCTGTCGGGAAACGAAGGACCGTCGCATGGTTTTGGCGCGAATCACCCCACAAGGGTTGAAGCTTTTGTCCCGTCTCGACGAACCCGTGCAGGAGTTGCACCGTAAACAACTTGGCCACCTTGGCAGCGCAAGACTGAAGAAATTACAGGACTTACTAGTTGCGGCCCGAGCCAGGGTGGCTTAATTGTTTTTGGTTTACATATTCGTTGCAACGAATATCGTCATAACACATCTAAGGAAAATGAAGGGAAAACCACCCATGAGCACAACAGCCATTCCGCAAACTGCCACAACCACCACCACCTGGAACATCGACCCAGCTCATTCCGTTGCCGAGTTTAAGGTCAAACACATGATGATCGCGAACGTAAAAGGTCATTTTTCAAAAGTTTCGGGCGCCTTAACCTTGGATGAATCGGATCTCCACAAATCGCAGATTGAGGCTTCGATCGATGCAGCCTCCATCGAAACTCGCGACGCCCAGCGAGACGCTCACCTGCGAAGTGCTGACTTCCTGGATGTAGAGAAATTTCCGACACTCTCATTCAAATCCCACCGCATCAGCATCGTTCGTGATGGCGAACTGGCGGTGGAAGGTGACCTGACGATCCACGGGGTTACCCGCAAGGTCGTCTTCACGATAGAAGGACCTACGCCGCCTACGAAAGATCCATGGGGCAACACTCGTGTGGCTGTTTCGGGTTCGACCAAGATCAACCGCAAAGATTACGGTTTGACCTGGAATGCAGCCCTTGAAACTGGCGGCATTTTGGTTGGCGAGGAGATCACTATCACACTCGAGGTGGAGTTTGTGAAGGCTTGAAGTATCGGAGCAACGGCAGTTGGGTACAAACTGTCGTACCGCCGACGAAGGAGTCCTATGTCACTGAGGGCAGTGAAGCAGATTATCGAACCGAAGCCGACTATCGAAGGCGCGGGCGTCAAGTTGCAGCGCGCCTTTGGCTTCGGCAAAACCAGGGAATTCGATCCATTTCTCTTGCTGGACGATTTCCGCAACGATAACCCCAACGATTACGCGGCTGGATTTCCCTGGCATCCACATCGCGGCATCGAAACTATCACCTACGTTCTCGCCGGGTCGGTCGAGCATGGTGACAGCCTGGGCAATAAAGGAAAAATGACCGCTGGTGACGTGCAATGGATGACAGCGGGAAGCGGCATTCTCCACCAGGAAATGCCGAAAGGCGATAGCCGAGGCCGGATGCACGGCTTCCAACTGTGGGCGAATCTGCCCGCAAATCTGAAGATGACCGATCCGCGTTATCAGGACATTCCGGCAACTGCTATCCCCGAAATCACCGACGACGACGAAACCCGAGTCAGGGTGATTTGTGGAGAATTCTGGGGCAAGAGAGGACCGGTGGAAGGGGTAGCTGCCGATCCTAGCTACGTTGATGTCTCGGTCGCTCCCAATCGACGCAAGCGCCTGAAGGTCGAGACTACGCGCAACGCTTTTGCCTATGTCTTTGCCGGTTCAGGCATCTTCCGGGATTCATCAAATCCGCGCGCGGTTCTGACCGAATCTGCTGTCGACCCAAACGCCAACCCGAAGTATGACGCCAGGAATCACTCGCTCGTGCTCTTCGATCGCGGTGACGAGATTGCAGTTCAAGCCGGCGAAGAAGGCATCCGTTTTCTATTGGTATCTGGCAAGCCGATTGAGGAGCCGGTGGCGTGGTACGGTCCGATCGTCATGAACACCCAGGAGGAGTTGCGGCAGGCCATGACAGAACTGCAAAGCGGAACGTTCATAAAGCACCAGTAACGCTTCTCTCCCGCCGCCAAACTGGCAAACGTGTGGGAAATCGGCGTGGCAGTTCATGCGGGAAATGCCCATATTGTAGGCGGGAGAGGGGCCCTTCGTTGGATCGTAAATGCTTTGCGAATTCCAAGAACCAGCCCGAGTTTCTTCTGATCGTTTCTACTCTTTGTCTAGGTATTCCTCGGGAACATCGTCCTCTGGAACCTCATGCGTGGGAACTGTCTTACATCGGCGTAGTCGGTATTCAACCTCAGCTATCGCACCTTACCTGCGCAGATTGAAAATCCTCCGCACCATCTCGATAACAAATGGAGACTGATTGACTGCACTGGCGTTCAACAACATTGCCAATGGCGCCTGGAGCACCTTTTCTATAACGCCACGACTAAGCGATTCCACAACGTGTTCTTGGTCAGGGCTCAGATTGCCCAGGCGTCCGCGCAGGCGATGAATTTCACTGCGGCGCACGACCTCAAAACGCTCTCGTAACGAAACAATTGTCTCCGAGACTTCGGAATCAAGAACTTGTGAACTGCCCACCTCTGCACTCGTCACAACTTGGTCTCCCTTCCTGTGAAGAGGAAGCAACCGAATCACCACAACCAACCGCTCTGCGGATACAGGCGAACCGGGGGCGATACTTGGACTCTTCATACGCGAGTAGATCCGGTCTGTGTCACCACCATTTGACACTGATGTACTGATGACACCGGTCTATTGATCAACGTCTCCCTTCAGAACTGCAACTCACTTCTTTTCAGCAGGTAACTTCCAAATACGTTTGGCTGCCTGCTTGCTTTAAGTGAAGTATCGCGAGCAGCGAGAGAAGAACAAAAAGAAGAGAGGTTTAATGGCAAGCCCAGCAAAAGACAGAAAGCCTGCACCGCTACCGGCACCCAATAGCGACTTCTATGAACTCGTCGAAACACTGCCCGCTGAAGAGTTGGCGGTTGTGATGATGTTTGCCTGGGGTGGAACGGAAGGACATCACAACGTCTTTAATATGAATTCGTCACTGCTCGGCGGCTCCGCGCGCCCGTCTCTTGACTAGCGACGCGGGCCTGGTTGAGCTTAGCGTTACGACCGAAAGACGTAATGCCTCGGTAGCCTCGAGTTGAAACTTCCCGTGATCTCACTGGCCTTTTTAGGGTCCATCGATAGATCACGGGCGTCCGAAAGCCATCGACGGCATATCAGTTTCTTGTATGCCGACCACTCGCTGGACACCGCGCAGACCAGCTTAGGCGGCAGGGGCATATCGCGCTGCGGGCGGTGCTGACAGAAGTATTTTGGTGCCCAAGAATCCAACACTACAAATAGACGGTGTTTGACGGTCCGGTTCCGTTCACACGGGGCGGCAGTAGGTCTCTCGTTCGTTCCGCCCCGCCTTGCGACGAGACGCTACTGAAATCAGCAACCTATCCGACAGAAAAAACGCAACCGATACAGAGCGACGGCATCAGAAGTACATACAGATAAGAAAACGGGTACGAGTCGCTTTTTGCAGTCCCGCCTTTTAAAAACAATCGTTCCCCTGCGACGCGACTCTTGCTCGTCTCCCGGGGGACTCCAAAGTGCAGAGGGTGACAGCTGCTCTCGACTATTTTCTGATTTCGGATGCTCTGAGCCTGCCCCGCAAATACGCGCTTCCGGAATCACGGCCGACGATTTTCGCCCGAATTGAATCCTGTTACGGTCCGGTACTATCGTAAGAAAACGAACTTTATGAACCACAAAGCGGAGAAAGTGTTGATCGTGGAACCTGAGGATAGTCTCAGGGAACACATTGTCGCAGCGCTGAGTGAGGCTGGCTATCAGATCTCGACCGACTATCGAGAAGGGATGAAGGCGGTCCTTGCCTTCGAGCCCGACGTGGTTATCCTGGGTGCTGATCCGCCGCAACTCGACTGCTGTGACCTGCTTTCCGAAATCAAGGGTTCAGAGCACACTCGGAACATCCGGGTAGTGATGCTGTCTCCGGGTGGACCCGCCGAGCGCACTCGGGGCCTGGATCTCGGGGCCGATGATGCCCTGTCACTGCCATTCGACCCACAGGAATTGCGATCACGCGTGCGTTCGCAACTACGGCATAAGTCCATCGCGGATGAGTCTCAGGAGCGGTTGCGCCTTGCCGAGTCGAATCGAAGCGAAACCCAGCAGGTGGTAACGGCAGTCAATGAGGAACGGAGGACGCTTCGCGTTGGCGGACTGGTGACGGTCGCGGTGATCCTCGTTGCTGCTCTGGCCTTCTTGTTCTCCTACCGTCGGACCCAGGAGCAGAATACCCGCGTGTATGCGGCAATCACTCGGTTGCAGGCGGGCGTGCTGACACAACAACAGTTGATGGAGCGGTCGCGCCGTGCCCTTCAAGATCGGGATCACGCTCCAGTTCCCGATAGTGATCCACAAAAACGCGAACTGCAAAAAAAGAGTGAAGACCTGAGAGCCAAGATTGCGAAGGACAATACAGAAAACGCTAGTGCGTTGCAGGCCCAATTAGCCGCGGTAGAAAACCGCCTCGCGAAGATCGAAACCGGAGGCAAGTTTGCCGAGAGAATCATCCAGGCCTATGAGCCCAGTGTTTGCCTCATCCATGTCGTGCTCGGTTTTCGCGAGCACACTACCGGATCGAGACTGCGCTACGCAGGGGTAACAAGCAGCGGAGAGCCTGCCACTGACGAGCATAACAACCCGCTCGTCAGCCTTACCGGGAGTGGCCCCGAAGTGCACTTGGACGTTTTCGGTACCGGCTTTCTCGTCTCTGACACTGGACGAATTCTCACCAATCATCACGTAGCCGAGCCGTGGTGGCAGAATGACGATCTGAAGGAAATGCTCGATCAGGGTGTTGAGCCGGTGATTGCGGAGATGACGGCATATTTCCCGGGCGTTCCGAATGGCATTGGGGTCAATACGGAAAAGATCTCATCTGCGGCGGACGTTGCTGTCGTAAAAGGAGATATTTCTGGCCTGAGAATCAAACAGATCGCCCTCGCCGATAGCCGTCGGTCGGCGGTCAGCGGGGGGCCAGTTGTTCTCCTCGGGTATCCCACTGCCCTCGATGCGATTCTGGCACGGGCCGGTACAGACACGCTCCAATCCATCGCGACCGCATCGAAAGGTGATCCGAAGCAGGTGATGGAAGAACTCGCGCGCCGTAACCTGATCAGACCTACCACGACCCAGGGGCACATTGGCGCAGTACTGCCGGACAAGATTGTCTATGATGCCCAAACCACCTCCGGAGGCTCCGGCGGTCCGCTTTTCAACAACGAGGGCAAAGTCATTGGAATTAACTTTGCCATGGTGCGCGAATTCGGCGGATCGAATTTCGCGATACCCGTATCCTACGGACAGTCACTTCTGAGACCGTAGGCCATCGTTGCTGGAGATCAACTCAAGGTTCGATAGTTTACCTGCCCTTGTTGTTTGGACTGACGGCGACTTCCTGCAATGGATTCAAGACGTAGAGGACGTGCGTTCGAGCTCCCACTTGCTAGCGTGATATAGAGACCCACCAGGCAAAGCCGCTTGGCCCTATGAGGCCGATGATCCGGGGCGCCACCCTGCTCGCGCAAATGAGGCAACGCAGCGCGGATCAGAAGGATTGGACCGAGCAGGTTGGTCGCGAGTTGGTGGGATTTGCTTGTCACTCAACTCTTCGACTACGCCAAAAGTCCATAACCCGCGGCAGGAGCCCCGGCATGGAGCCCAGGCGGGGATGTGGCAGGAGTAGACGGCTGCCGAAGTGGTGTGCAACGGAGGGCCGCGAGCACATGTTTCTGTTCAGAATGCTCGAAATGGAAAACATCTCATACCCGTGTTTTCACTTCATATGGCCGCCCCTTCGGGTGAATTTGCCCACAAGGAACTCCTGGGCCAGGCTTGCACCGATCCGTTCAGCCGTGCCGATCGCAAAGTTGCCGAACACGAGCCCGGCGCCGCGATTGGATCTGGGGTAATACAGGTTGGCGAGGGCAGAAGACGCCAAAACGCCGCCCATGCTGGAATAGTTCGGCTGCCACCTTCCGTTGTCCCCTCTCGTAACAAAAGGACTGAACACCGCATGCCGGACTCGGGAGCCGGTTGTGCCTGTTCCCTGATAAAAGTATCGCGGGTCCTGATGTAACAGCGATGGCAAGATGGCCCCGCCGATCATGATGTCAAAGAAACCATCAGCGGCAGTTGCACTAAACCGCTTTCCATATGCTCCCCAACCTTGGCCGTAATTCGGAGTATTCCCGGCCTGCTTAGCACCGGCCACCACAAAGACTCCCACTGCCGTCACCGGGTCTGTGGAAACTTTGAGAGCGAGGTTGAATTTCATCTTCGCGGTGAGTGGTGCAGGATCCTTCTCGTAAGAAACATAGAAGTTTGGAATGATTCCGAAAACGCGCTGATGTTCCTCCGCCTTGAACTGCTCAGTCGCTACCTCCACAGGATCGTACTGAACGTCAACCGTTGTGTGCTCAACTTCAATTCGCAGTTGAATGCCGGTCACAATCTTGAACTGGCCCGCCTCAAGCGTGATCGTGGGCGATGTCCAGTCCGAAAAATCCTTCGCAGTGATGTTGATCTGATATGGAGTGTCGGGCTTCACATCGTGAAATTCGAAATACCCGTTTTCCGGTGTGATCACTGTACGGGGATTGTCGTGTGCTGGGGTCTCGAGAACCACGGTGGCGTTGGGTACCGGATCACCGTTTACATCGGTAACGGTTCCTACAAGGTTTGCTAGCCTTGCTTCTGTGCCTGGAACGCTCTGTCCAGACATGGAACAGGAGAACGCCAGGGCCATAGCCAGCACAGTCAGGAGGCGGATGGGAGAGAGTATCGACATGACAGTTGAATTGGTCCAATTACACGTTTGCAAGGAACATGCCAAACGCGAACCCCCTTAACTGCCTGAATCTCATCAGACGAATTCAGCCAGGAGTGTTGACAGTTGGGAGTGTCGAAGCTCTATGACAGTGACACTACGACCGAAGAGAAACGCCTTGCTGATTCGGCAGAGAACGGGACGTACTGAACTCACGCAGCGATTTGTTTGACGGTGCGGCGAGGTTCTAGACAAAACCGGTGCCGCATCTCAGTCTTCAAAACTGCGAATGCCACCGCGGAAACCGCGTTTAACGTTTTCCCACATCCACTTGATCACCCGCTCGTCGTTGTAGCAGTAGGCAAGATTATGATTCAGCGTGGAGAAGCAATGCTTTTGGCACGTCTTCTTCATTTCCTTTAACTGACTCCGATCAAATGTGAACTGATCGATGTTGCCCCAGTCGAACGAAGCGGAATACATGGGGAAGCACGGAGCCACAGTCCCGTCGGTTCGGATAATCACGTTGTTCTGCCCGGCACGGCAGTTCCATTCACCGAAACTGAGTTCTCCGTCCTCGTCTTGCGTAATCCCGACGGCTTTCTGCAGCATCTCAGAGCTTTCCGTAGCGGACCCTTGCCGTCTCCATACCAGCCAACGTCGCGGATGTTGAGGCCAGACGACATGCGAACAAACGTCTTCATCTCCTCCAGTCGCTGCACAGAATTCACCATCTGATAGCCGGCCTTGTTTTTCTGGATGATCCAGTCGATCAGATTGTCGAGGTCGTGCCAATCTTCGGGTCGGAAGTAGGTCGGATTCTCACTCAAGTGTTTGAAGTGCTCGTCTTGCTCGAGCATCGGCGTCTCGTTGATGTGATAATCGGTCGCGATGCGGTGATCGTGCGCGTACTCGGTCAGCAGCTTCACATCTTCGAGATTATTGCGGCAGATGTTGATGTTGAAGAAGACGAGGTAATCGTAGACATACTGCTTGCGCAGGATGTGTTCGAGATTGTTCTGGGCGGGCACGAAGGCTTTTGGCAGGCTCGGCTTCAGCTCCCAAGAATCGAGCGCGAAATTGAATACTGCGACTCCAGCGTCGCCAAGCCGGTCAGCCAGTTCTGGTCGCAGCAACCGCCCATTCGTCGCGATATAAACCCAGAAGCCCTTTTTCGCAGCGTAATAGACAACCTTGTGAATGAAGTCGGGCCGCAACAGCGGTTCGCCGCCCATGCACGCCAGAACACGGCAGCCGTGGTCATAAAGCCAATCAATCGACCTGCGCGCGACGTCCTCCGTCATTCCTTTCACGCGATTGTCAAACGACCAGCAGTACCAGCAATCCAGATTGCATTTATATTCGACGAAGAGGTATGACGTGATGGGATGGAAATCACCGGGCAGCACGCGTGATCGCATGTAGGGGAGCAGCCATCCTCGCATGCTGCGATAGATAGGTCGCACACCCCATTTGCGATTTCCTTCAGGCGGCCGTTCAGGCCCGGGATCATTCAGTTTGTGGGCATATTGCGGGAACACTGGCGTAGGAAGAGTGAGACCTTTCGGCTCCACCGGACGCGGGTTTTGTCCATTCGAACCCTGAAGCAGATTGTGGATGCTTACATCGATGCGAAACTTAGTGGCAGCAGTGGCCATCGGTCCTACTCCTCCCCAATTGGTGTGGACTTCAAATATTCAATTTCCCGGTGAATCTCTTGACCAGAATCGCGAGGGCCGTCCTGTCGAAAACTTGAAGAAGTCGATGACCGCCCCAACACACTTCTAGGGAATGGGAGCGACGTCCCTCCCTAGCGGGTGTATCTCTCCGAAGGCCAGGGGCGTTTCCATACATTTCGTTGCCGATCTGCTACTAGTTCCTTTCTTGTCACGATCGTCATCCGCTCTAGAGAATAGGGAAGCTCTCGGCCGCAATCCAGGCACGAAACGTATGTGAATCCAGCCCGGTGACGGCGTGGCCAGGTGGTGTGTGGATGGACGCAATCAAACAGGTACGCCAAAATCCAATTCCCCCAGCTCATCGTTTCTCCCTAGGCGAGCGCGGACTCTCCGACTTCAAGGTTTGTTCGAAACTCGTTCTCTAACCGGACTGCGGCCAACTGGAGATAAGCGTTCCGCAACTGCGTACGAAACTGCTTCTCGCTGACCTGCGCCTTACCGGCAGCATCATGAATCGTGTATCGAAGCACGTGATGCAGAACGAAGGCTATCCGGGAAGCGGAATCGAGCCGAAGAATGGGATTACCGCTTAGCTCCTTCAGCGATCGAAATGCTCTTGAGTCGATCGCCGTGAAATGTCCGTAGAACAGAGCGTCAACAGCCGAAGACTCCCGATCCCAGCCCGTAATAGATTCCTTGGGCAACTGCTGTAACGAGAGTGCGACGGTGCGTTCGATGAGATCAGAGTCGACGGTGATGTGCTCGAGCGATCTATCAATCGCCGTAATCACGACTGACACGGCCACACCGGGGTCGAGTGTCAGCAGGTAGGCTGAATAGGTAAGCCGCTCTAGTTCGGCCTGGAGGTTGTCTGCCGGTTGGATTATTTGCGGAGCCATTGTTTCGTACCTCCAACATCTGAGCGAGAGGCAACTGATATGCCAAACCGGACTTAACACCCTTGAGCTCCTAACTCACTGGAAACACGGAGGGACTTCGAGAAGTGAGCGGATCTTTTGTATTGAAGCGTCGAAAGTGTCGAATGACGTTGACAGCGATGACCAACAATTGACTTCGATTCTGAATCAGCATCAGCGTTTCGCGGCACCACCCCGGTCTTTGCGTTAAACACCTCATCTGGCTGGCGCCTTCGTCGTTAACCGTGTTCTCGCACGGGGGAGGTCGTCAGCTCGACTCCGCTCCCTTTTGCAGAAAAACGCGTGCTCATCCGCCATCTTCGGGCGGGACACGACTTCTCAAGACGGGAGTTGCCGCGAGGCAGGTCGATCTCTGCTCACCCGGCTGTGTCAAAACAGTGTCAGAAATCCCTCGGGTTGGAGCCAATGGAGATCTGTTTTGAACGAAAAGCAGACTCCCCAAGTTATTGTTCTTTTCGAGAAAATAATCAGAAAAAGGAGAGTGTTTAGAGCGGGCTTTTCTGCCCAAAAGTGGGCTAGCAATTCCTTGGCGCTTCAATAGAACCAGTGTTATAGACGCATTCCGGTCGCGGGTCTAAGTTCTGCCCCCAACGCGGCAGAGCGGATGAACGAACTGTGAACAATCAGGCAGCTATCTGTTGGAGTTTGCGTCGTCGCTTTCCTCTTTGTTGATTTGATCCCGATGCAAATCACCGTAGACCTCGTGAAGTTTATCCTTCATCTTGCGGTACTTTTGATATTCTTCGATTTCATGTTTGGCATCCTCGACCCGCCCCGTTTGTCTATAGACCGCGCTCAGACGGTAGTGGGCCACGGCGCTGGTAGGATCTGACCGTAAAGCACGTTGCAAAAGCGGCTCCGCCTTTTGAGGTTGATCGCGCGACATCAAAACTTTCGCCAGACCGATATTAGCTTCGGGATCGTTCGGCCGCAGCTGCAGCGCTCGATTGTAATGCTGGGTAGCAACTTGCAGATCATTTGTGCGGATCGCAATATCACCAAGCCGGCATTCCGATTGCTCGTCACGTGGATTAGCGACCAAAGCTGCCCGGTACTCCTGTTCCGCTTCCCGCGAGCTCTCCGGTGTGTCCAACGTGCTCAGCATTTCGGCCAGTTCAAAATGGATTCCCGGAAGCTGGGGATCGAGCTTTAGGGCGTCTCGGTAGTTCGTGATCGCTCCCGCCGTATCGCCCCGCTTCGCCAATTCATGCGCCATTGCCTGGTGCATTCGTGCAGAGATGGGATCTACGACAGACAAGCTGAGCAGCGATTCGTCGGCCAGATCGCTATAGATCCGATACGCGGCATAGAGAATACCGCCATCCGTGGGCTCCAGCTTCCTGAGGATATTCACCGTTGTAGCGGCTTCTCCTAAGTCACCTGCTGCGGAGTAAATTTCGATCAATTCCATACCAGTCTCGATTCTGACTTTGGTGTCGGTCACATTTGGAAAAGCTTTCTCTAGATCGAGACGAGCCGTCTCGGCATCACCAGTACGCTTTTCGCTGATACCCAGAAGTGATCGCGTCTTCCACAGAGTGGGGCGCAGCTTCAGCGCGGCCCGGAGCTGCGGAATCGCATCGGCGTACGCATCCTGAAAAAACAAAATCGCCCCAAGGTTGCCGTGAGCCTCGACGTTGTTCGCATCGATGGCTAGAATAGCCCGGAATTCCGAGGCGGCCAGATCGGGTTTGTTTCCCTGTAAATACTCTGCAGCCTTTCGGGTATGGAATTCGATTTGCTGCTTCTGGCTCGGCTGCGACTGTGCAAAGGAGGACAGGGGCCCAAGAAGCAAAACACCCCAGAAAAGGACAACGACCTCTCTGATTCTCATGGGCACAATTGTACGAGGATGGCGGTTGACTAGGACCTTGATGACCGCGCGGAGGCGAAGGACGGCACTTTGGTACCGCCCTTTGTCTAGCGCAAGTTTCAGTTCAGTTAGAACGTCACGCGCGCGCTGATTTGACCGCTCCGCGGTTTAACGGCGACGCCGTTCCCCAGCGTCCCGTTGTTGATCTCCCCGAAGTTACTGCCACCAAACGTGTTGCCCGGAATGCTGAGGCTCGGATGGTTGAAGGCGTTGACCCAATCCGATCTCATTTCCAGGTGAACCCGTTCGCCAAAACTGAAGTCCTTAGCTATGGACAAGTCGAAGACCGTCAGCCGTGGTCCCCGCAGAGAGTTCCTCACCTCATTGCCGAAGGCGAACTGGCCGGCCGGCGACGCGTTGGCAAAGGCTGCCGTATTGAACCATTCGTTGGGGCCGGGACTGCTGACGTGGGTGCTGCCTACAACATTGGGAAACCAGTTGCAACCGTTGGACACGTCACCGCCCGACGCGGTCCCTCCTACGTTGCCGCATCCGGTAATTGTCGCGTTTAGGTTCGTAGCATTCACGACAGTGAACGGATTGCCGCTTTGGGTGATGAATGTTCCAGCAACCCTCCAACCGCCCACCACCTCATCCATTACCGAATTGCCGTGCAGGTAGCTCTTACCTTTACCAAAAGGCAATTCGTAGGAAGCATATCCCTTGAAAGCGTTCGGGATGTCGAAGTTGGAGTCACCGTAATTCGCGGCCGGGTTGTTCCCAATTTGCCAATACTGAACACCGCCCCGGCTACCCCATCCACCCGAATCCTGGTCATCGAGGAAATGCGACCAGACATAGTTAGCGCTGAAGAGCAGGCCGTTGGAGTAATGCTTGTTGACTGTAACTTGCAGTGCGTTGTAGTTGGAGATGGCGTTGTAGTTGTAGCCGGTGAGCGATCCCCAAGCGGCATAGGGGCGATCCAGTTGAATGGCTTTGCCGGCGGCCGCGCTTGCGGCCAGAGCCGTCGGGTTCGTGATTTGATTGACGTCGGTTCCGAACTGCAAATGATCGGCGTGGCTTCCCACATAGGCGATCGACGCCATGTAGTTGCGCGCGAATTCATGCTCCACACCCAACTGCCACTGACTGATTCGTCCTACTGGAACGTCGTATGGAACATAGGTCTGATTCGAAGGCGATGTGACGTTAAGGTACTGCGAGACATTCTTCGCATTCGGCGAACCCGTGACGTAATTCAGAACGGTATTAGCAGTTGCGGCGGACGAGGAGAGAAAGATCAGGGGATTGGGACCGGTTCCATGGTTCACGTCCGAGGCATTACCCGAACTGGTCCCGAGGGCTCCAAAACCGATTCCATTGCCGTAGTCATCCTGGCTGAAGTTGTACGAGTACATGCCAAACCCGCCTCTTACGACTGTGTCGTTCCTCACCGACCAGGCAAAGCCGACGCGGGGCAGGAAAATATTGTAGATGGGTTTCTGCAATGAGCTTCGGTCGTTTTGGGGAGCAAACCATAGCGAGCCTAAGGAGCCATTCAATGACCCACAGGGATTGCCGTTTTTGTCGACGCTGCAGACGAGCGGGAGATTGGGATCGAATCCACCCAGGCTATTGTGGATCTCGGTGAACCCAGTGGTCGCCACGTAGCGCAACCCGAGGTTCAACGTCAAGTTGGGGCGAACCTTGAAGGCATCCTGAACAAAGAGTTGCGGACTCTTCAGCCGCGCATAGGAAGTCTGTTGATTCGTCGCGCTCCAGTTCTGCGCTTCACCAAGCAGGAAGTCCGCCAGGCCTGCGCCTGTCGTCCCGGCAGCAGCGCCATTTTGCGCGGTGTAGTTTCCAGAGAAGGTGAAATTTCCCGAGGTAATGTTTCCCCACGGTGTGGTGTTGCCCTGTCCCATCAACACCTCGACGCCGAAGTGGAGAATGTGTTTGCCACGGACTAGCGTCAGGACGTCTGACGGATCGTAGAGGTTCTCAATGTAGATGGCGTTGGTGCCAGGGGCCAGACCGTTGCAACAAAATCCCGCGCCGTTGATATTGATTTGAGGGAACACGTTCGCTTTGGCGTATTGCAAACCCAACAGGCTTGCCGCATTGAACCCGATGGTGTCAGGGACGAACCAGTTGCCTTGCTTGGTATAGGCCATGCGGAATTCGTTCACCATCGTTGGGCTGATCGTCCAGGTATCGGTGATCTGTGCGTTATAACCGTCGATGTCCCCGGAAAAGCAGTTGATTGGGCAAGGGAAGGGTCCGTACTTATTAACGCCAGGATTGTCCTTCTGACTGATGGAACCCGAGATCTGATTGTTCTGAGAGAGCGCGTAGTCAATGCGCCCAAAAAATCTCAGATTCGGGTTAGGAGTCGGAAGAATGGTGGAGAAATTGTTGGTGAGGGCTCCCGAGGCACCCGCATTCGGGAGTGGGTAGTAGCTCAGAATCTTCGCCGCTACCGGGTCAATGCGGCTAGCCGGAATCGCGTTCACTCCCGCAAGCGCTCCTGTATTTTCCGCCGCGAATGAAGTTCGAGTACAGCCGACCGTTGAACAGCTGCTTGGATCATAGAGCGTGGGGAGGGTAGGCGCGCTGAAGTCGAACGCACCCGGGTAAAGCGAACCCATCCCTCTTTCGGCCAGCGTCGGCGTTGTACCTGTAGTAGCACTGGCGGCGCCGTTGTTATAGATCTTGTCGACAACGAAGAAGAAGAACAACTTGTTCTTGAGGATTGGCCCGCCGATAGAGCCGCCATATTCGTGGTAGCGCAAATAAGGTGTCTGTTGTGGCGTAAACCCACCACTGCTGTTGGGGACCCCGAACTTAGGAGACGCGTTCAGAATGTTGTTTTGCCAATATTCATAACCCGATCCGTGAAAGCGGTTGGTCCCGCTCTTGGTAATCTGGTTGAACACGGCGCCGCCAATTCCGTACTCCGCGGAGAACGAAGAGGTCGTAACCTGAACTTCCTGGACTGCCTCAAATAACGTGTTGTCGACGTTGTTGCTCACGGGCAATTGCACTACACCGCCGTCCTGGAGGTAGTTGGCGTAATTCGGCAGGTTCCCGTTGATGGCGATGGCATCTCCTGCATTGTAAGCACCGCTGCCCTCGGAGGAGGGCATGGTAGGAGAGCTGGATGCCCCGGGGAGAAATATGTTGAAGTTCGCCCAATCATTGCCCGTAATCCCGGCGCCGATCTGAGGCAGCTGACCGATCGTTTTCGACTCCATAATCGCGCCGAGATGCGAGGTTTCGGTCTGCAGGATCGGGACGCCCTCCGCTTCCACGTTCACCGTTTCCGTCACCGCTCCCACCTCGAGGCTGGCATCTTCGGTGATGATATTCACCTGCAGCACGATGGGACCGCGCACGAGCTTTTTGAATCCCTTGGCGCTGAAACTGATGCGGTAGTTGCCCGCGGGCGTTGAAACCGTATCGTAGATGCCTTCCTGGTTGGTGACGAATTCCTTGGTCTCCCCCGTATCAATATTTGTGAGGGTTACGGCCGCTCCCGGTATGACGGCTCCCGCAGCGCTCACAGTGCCGCGAATCTCACCGGTGTTTCTGCTCTGTGAAAGTGCGGATGCGACCATGTACAAGACGAACAAGAACTGAAATGCCCAGCGGATGAAACGCGTCATGGAGCTTCTCCTAAGCTGAAGCCGATCCCATCATCGGGGACGGGGTTACCCAGTTGTGTCGATCTCGCTAGTGCTCTCCGAAGGCCGGAGTTAATCGAAAGAGGAATTGCTATCTGCCGACCACTGCCCCAAGTGCGAGACTGCAGACCCGGTTTCGCGGTGAAGATTAAGCTCCAAAACGTTATCTTTGTCAAGGTAAAATAACGATATTCTAGTATATGGATCAATAATATGAGAGTTGGAAGATAAAATATCAAAAAATATCGATATTCTTACATTTAGTAGAAGCATCAGACGGTTGTGAACGTCGAAAATAACGATATTGTCAGTGGTTTTTAGGCGACGCCTGATGGGAGCGCACCTGAGTGAGCCACTTCCGATGAGATACAATTCGCTGGCAATTCAAGACAAACGGCCGCCAAAGGCGAGTCCGTTAACCGAGTGAGGATATCGACCGATGAGACCGGCCAAGAAGAAATTGGGGCGGGACACGAAACCGGCCGTGACCCTGAAATCAGTGGCGGAGCTTGTGGGGCTTACCGCCAGCACCGTTTCCGCCGTTCTCAACAGTTCTTCTGCTGCGCGTTCCGTCCCAAAACACACCAAGAAACGAATTCTTGATGCCGCCCGTGCGCTCGACTATCGACCGAACTTCTTCGCCCGTTCTCTGCGCGTAAAGGGCACGTACATGATTGGAGTCATCCTGGAGGAAATCGGGGACGCCTACGGTTCTCTCGTGATGAGCGGCATCGAACGTTATCTTAGGGCACAAAATGTGTTCTTCCTCACAGTAGCTCACCGCCACGACAAGAAATTGCTGACAACTTACTCCACAGTGCTGCGCGACCGGGGCGTCGAAGGCTTCATCACGGTCGATACCGTGCTTACAGAAGAGCCGCCGCTGCCAACAGTCGCAGTGGCGGGTCATCGCAATATCAAAGGCGTGACGAACGTCGTTCTCGACCACCGCCGCGCCGCCACGTTGGCACTAACGCACCTGCTACAACTGGGCCACGAGAGAATCGCGTTCATGAAAGGCTCGAAGCTGAGCGCCGATTCTGAGGACCGCTGGAGCGCGATTTGCGAAGTGGCGGCAAAATTAGGCGTTCGCATGCGGCCGGAATTAATTGTCGAACTCAAGGGCGATGACCCTACACCCTACCTCGGCTATCCATTTGCCAAGCAATTGCTTGAGCGCAGGGAACCTTTTACGGCGTTGTTTGCTTACAACGACATGTCCGCGATTGGCGCAATCTCTGCTTTCCAGGAGGTCGGTCTGCGCGTGCCTGACGACCTATCGGTCGTTGGCTTCGATGATATTCAGAGCGCTGCGTACATCAATCCACCGCTTACGACAGTGCGACAGCCTCTGATCAGAATCGGGGAGATTGCGGCACGCACACTGCTGGACCGAATCGAGGGACGTGTGAAACACATTCCTGAAATTTCCATCGAGCCGGAGTTGGTGGTTCGCCGATCCACGGGGAGGCCGAGTCCTCGCCTGAGGCTGGGCACACCGTAAGCGGACTGCAAACCAGGCCTTATTGCGGTGCAGCAATGCGCATTTGAAGCGGACGGAACTGACCGGAGGAGACTACGAGGTCGTTTTGCTAGAAGAGGGCGTCATTTCAGCGGCATCTGTCCGAGAAAGAACCAATTCTGGCTGTGGACCATTTCTTTGTCGGCGTGAGATGTTCCGATCTATTGGTGAGGCGACACCAGCAGTGAAGCAGGACGCCCGCCAACGTGCTTCACATTCACTACCAGAAGTGGACGGCCCTTACTCGCGGCGGCCCGGAGCGGCCCTGTATGACCTGGGTTTCGAGAACGACCTCGATGTTCTTTTTCTGCCAATCAGCGGGGAGCTGCTTCGACATCTCATCCATGCGATGCTCGTCCACCAGAAATTCGCCTGCCGCAACTGTCCCACCACGGCCGATACCGGCAGCCACTACTGACAACTGATCCGAATCCGGAGCGACGAACCGCGCAACGATCGCGTAGTCCTTGTAGTCTTCGGTTTGCTGTTGTAGACGGTCGAGAAGCCATTCGCGTTTTTCTGGGTGATCCCGATCTTCTATCCATAGCTTCGCCATTGAAGGCTCATTGACGAAGTGGAAACGCAGCGGAGCGGTCAAGCGTAACGTCCAGCCGTTATCGAACGCCCCGATGAAGACTGACGGCCCCCTCCGCAGATCAGTCAACGTAGTCGTCGATTCTGGCAGCACACGATAGGTCTTGCCATAGGTTCGCAAAGTACCGGCGATGTTAACGAGTGGGTTCAAATCATCAACGATGACCATCACCATGGAATCGGGAAGCGTGATTTCACGTTGCGGCTCAGCGGCGTCGCGCAACCGAATGTTGTCATGCTGAACTTGGTCCGCGATACAAAAAAGCGTTGGCTCGGATGATGTGGTAAATGGCCCCCAGAACTGTTGCACGAGTCTCGGCCGGGACCCGCGCCAAACCATCCATCCTGCAATCAGAACCAGAGCAACGGCGATTCCAACTACGACCGTTTTAGCCGCGTCTAATGATCGCCGGGATGCCGAAACCTGCGAGGACGGAACGCTCGCCGCTTTGAGGGCGCGGGATGCACTGACAGGTGCTCCGGAGTCCTTCTCAGGAAAGCCATTTGGATGACCCGGCCATGAAAACTGGGGAACGTAAGATCCGGAGGGCAAGAAAAGGCGAATCTCCTGGCTGTGATTGGGGTCTTGATAATACTGATCGATGCGTTTACGGATTTCGGCCGCCGTGACCCTCACAATTGGGTCCGTATTTGTGTCGTAGTCGGCGGCGCGGTCGAAGATTTCGATCCCGAGAACGCGTTCCTTCAGTTGGCTGGCTTTGCCGTCCAGCGTACGAACGACAACAAATCTTAGAAACTGCCCGTACCTTTTACTTGAGTGGAACAAAGGAGAGGCCAGCAGATGCTCGAGCTGCTGTTGAACGGCACCTCTTTCATATTCGGTCGACGGTGTCCAGCTCTCGGCTACTGATTCGGATGACAAATTTGCCATGCCCCACGGACGCTGTCACAACGCTGTGACGACAGAGACCCCTTCGGAACTCCGGCTCGAGGATAGTACTGTGCCTCAAGACGAATTTTCAATGGTAAAACAATGTTTCCGGCAAGTCTTAACATTATTCTTTACGTCCGTTCAAGTCATTCAAAACACGACGTAACAGCCTGTAACAAAACTCTTTTCCGCTTTATCCCGCGGCTTTAACCGGCAAATCCTTGCCAGAGCGCAAATCCCGACTACTATGCGCTCGTTTGTGGGTGAGCGTCCGGATTTTCCACAGCCTGTCTCTTTGACCGTCTCACGGGAGGAAAACTATGTTGCGCAACTTTCTCTGGAAGGGATATGCCTTGGCCTTGGCAGGCAGCGTGGCTATTGCACTGCTGGGTTGCCCCCCGGTGTACGGTCAGAACCAGGAAGTCGCCGCCACATTGAGCGGCACCGTCACGGACCCCACCGGTCTGCCGATCACCGGCGCAAAAGTCACACTCAAGAGCACGCAAAACGGTGTCGTTCGCACCTACACGACGCAGAACAGCGGACTGTTTGCCTTCACGCTGCTGCCTCCTGCCGTTTATTCCCTCGATGTCAGCGTCAGCGGCTTCAAGGACTACAAGCAGCCGGCCATTACCTTGGGTGCCGGTCAGACGATCCAACAGAATGTGCGACTGACGATCGGATCGACTACGGAGACGATTGAAGTCACTGCTCAAAGCCCCCTCCTCAATGTAGAGAACGCCAATATTTCATCGGACGTGTCCGCTCGCCAGGTCGTCGACCTTCCTTTGAACTTGCGGAATGTAATCAGCTTGGCAGAGTTGAATTCCTCGGTCAGCAACACCGCCGAAGAGCAGATCGTCGGTGCACCGGGAATCTCGGGTAGCGCCGATCAAGACGTCTCGTTCCTTAATTTTGGTGGCACTTTTTTCGGCACCGCCGAATATCTGCTGGATGGAAGTTGGGACACGCGTGTTGACTGGGGAGGCGTGCTTTACGTTCCGTCGGCCGACGACGTTCAGGAATTCAAGATTCAGACAAATGCCTTCACTTCGCAATATGGATGGAGCAGCGGCAATGTCATCAACGTGGTAACCAAGTCAGGCACAAATCAGTTCCATGGCGATGCCTGGATGTTCTATCGCAATAGCGCCTATGATGCGCAGTATTACTTTAACCGGGGCAATCAGCCGGCATTCCATCGCGACCAGTTTGGCGCCACAATCGGTGGCCCAATCATCAAAGACAAACTCTATTTCTTTGCTTACTACGAAGGTCTACGGCAAGCAACCCCTGCAACCTTCCTCGGCAGCATGCCAACGAGCGCTGAACGGGGAGGAAATTTCTCTGCGCTGCTTGGCGGACAAGCAGGAACTGACTATCTGGGCAGGCCGATCTTTGCTGGCGAAATCTACAATCCGTTCAGCACACGCCAGGTCACCTGCGGTGGCGTCGACAGCGTCACAGGAAGATCGGTGAGCAACTGCCCTGCTGGTGCAACCACCGAATTCCTTCGAGACCCGGTCTCTGGCAATATCTCCAGCGGCACTGGTGTAACCAATATCCTTCCAGCCAGCCTCATGGATTCGATTTCCTCGAGTATCGCAGGAGGGAGCTATTGGCCTACTCCGAATAGTTCGTCTCTATTTAACAATTTCACGGCGGCTTCATCGGCGGCGGCGCACTCGAACGAGTACTCCGTACGCATTGACTACAATTTTTCAAACAACGACCGCATCTGGGGACGCTGGTCGCAAAAATACGAGCAAAAAATAAACTTCCCAACCTACTACGGCGCTTCCAATCCGGGCGGCCCGGGGGTGGTCGCTCCGAACAACCGATACAGCGCGAACATCGGTTACAGCCATGTTTTCAGTCCGAGCTTCGCACTGAGCGCAAACCTTGGCGTAAATCGGCACGTGGAGCAGTCGACTACGCAGAGCTTTGGCTTCAAATCCTCAACCCTCGGACTTCCCGGTTTTATCGATGGAACGGCTCCGAGCTTTCCCGAGATCCAGCCACAGAGCTACTCTCCGCTGGGAGCACAAGCGGGCTTAGACAACTACATCGTTCCGCAAACCATGTGGACGGGGTCGGTCGACCTTACAAAGATCCACGGCAAACACCAGCTGGGATTCGGCTTTATGGACGTCTGGGCACGAATCGATGGTGGGCACTACGCCAACACGGTGCTGCAATTTCAGACCACTTCAACCGCCGGTCCTGACCCGCAGAATGCAACCGCAAACACCGGCGACGGTTTTGCTTCGTTCTTGCTTGGTGTTGGGAGCGGAAACGACTCGACCGGATACAACAAATTCCCGGCAACCGACAAGCACCTGCTCGGCTGGTATTTGCAGGATGACTGGAAGGTCGCTCCCAAACTCACGGTGAATCTGGGCCTCCGTTATGAAATCCAGAGGGCGCCGACCGAGAGGAACAACGCGCAGCAGTATTTCGACTTTACCATGACGAACCCAATCAGTGCCGCAGTGGGGACGAACTTCCCGGGCGCGCTTGTGTTTAACTCCAGCAGCAACCGTGGCTTGTACAACACCTCTTACAAGAACTTTGCTCCCCGGATTGGGGCGGCGTATCAGTTGCGCAACAAGCTCGTCTGGCGCGGTGGCTACGGCATATTTTTTGTGCCGAACTACTATGGACAGGGGCCAAACATCGGATTCTCGCAGGGTACACCCTGGGTAACGAGCCTCAACAGTGGCATAAATCCATTCACCACATTAAGCGGAAACTCCAGCTTGACTTGTAGCAACGGTGCCACAACCCTGGCATGCCAGAGTGCATTTCCAAATGGGCAAGTGCTGCCAACTGGAAACTCGTTGGGCGGCTTGACGGATGTGGGCTTCGGACTGAATCCAGTGATCAATCCCGTTCGTCATTCTCCATACGTGCAGCAGTGGATGACGGGCGTTCAATATTCTCTGACCCCCAACGATCTGGTCGATGTCAGCTATGTTGGCAACCATGGGACGCACGTCCTCTCGCAGTACCTGGAATGGGACGAGATGCCGGCATCGGACTTGGCACTGGGAAATCAGCTATTCAATCAGGTTCCGAACCCGTTCTTTGGACATATCACTGCCAGTGGGTGTGGTCTGGATCAGCCGACTGTTCCCGCTGCCCAATTGTTACGGCGATTCCCGGAATATTGCAGTGTGACCGAGGCCCCACCTGCCGCAGGCGACTCGACTTACAACGCACTGCAAGCAACCTACACTCACCGCTGGCATTCCGGATTGGACCTGAACGTCTCGTACACATATTCGAGGTTCATGGACAATGTGCAAGGCAACTCCGGTTGGGCGTTTCCGGGCAGCGGAAGCAGTGTCCGCAATTCGTACAATCTGGCTGCCGAGCACTCGCTGGATGTCAGCGACACTCCGCATAGCCTTGTCATGAACTACAACTACGAACTGCCATTCGGAGCAGGGAAGCTTGTCGGGCGGGACTGGAATAAAGTAGTGAACGCTTTTCTTGGCGGGTGGCAATGGAGTGGAATTCTGACCGCGAAGTCCGGATTGCCGCTGTCCATCAACCCAGCAACAAACAATACCGGAGGTTTCGGTTTCAATCAGCGTCCAGACCTGGTGCCTGGTGTAAGCCCGGTTCCCCAAGACCAGAACATCAATCATTGGATCAACCCCGCTGCGTTTACACAACCAGCAGCCTTCGCCTTTGGTGATTCCCCTCGGTTCCTCTCCAACCTCCGTGCACCGAAGTATTTTGACTGGGACATGGGCATACAAAAATGGTGGAACTTTAGCGAGGCGCGGCGACTGCAATTCCGCTTTGAGATGTTCAATGCGCTGAATCACCCGAGCTTCTTTGAGCCGGACACGAATCTCGGAGACAGTAACTTCGGGACAATCACCTCGGCATATCCTGCGCGAAGTGTGCAATTCGGTCTCAAATTCTACTGGTAGCTGCGCGTCTGGCTTCTTTGAACATAAAAGCCTGGCAGGCCCAAACCTGCCAGGCATTACGAGACACAAACTCCACTCGTTAGCCAGCATCTCAGTCGATCAATGCACACAAAACTTTCGCGAGTGATCTTCCCACTGCTGATCTTCTCACTGCTGACCCTGGCGTCAGTGGGTCTATTCCCGCAGATTTTGTTTGCGAGCGGGCTCGACTCGACCGGTTCCTACGAACCGGTTGCCGACCCGCGCGCAGTTGTGACGATTGGCTCAGTCCGTTTCACTGTTCTGACCCCGGAGCTCATTCGCATGGAATGGGCTGCTGACCGAAAGTTCGAAGACCGCGCGTCACTGGTCTTCCTAAACCGAAGACTGCCAGTCCCCACATTTACACACGAGACCACGCCGGAAGGAAACTCTGTTATCAAGACCGGCGCGTTGACAGCCGTTTACACACCGGGCAAATCGGATGGTAGCTTCACCGCTGAGACTCTCAAAATTTCCTTGGTTCTCGGCGACAAGAAGATTGTATGGAAGCCAGGAATGGCCGACACAGGAAATCTGCTGGGCACAACGCGAACTCTTGATCGAGTCCGCGGCTCGAATGTCCAGCTCGAGCTAGGTCTGATCTCGCGTGACGGCTGGACTGTTGTAGACGACAGTACCCGTCCCTTGTTTGACTCTGACGACTTTTCGTTCACTCATGGCGAGGAGGGGCCGTGGCCATGGGTCGTTTTGCGCCCCGAGGGTGAGCGTCAGGATTGGTACTTTTTCGGTTACGGGCATGACTACAGACGTGCTTTGCACGATTACACCAGCGTGGCTGGAAAGATTCCGTTGCCACCCCGCTTCGCATTCGGAGCCTGGTGGTCGAGGTACTGGTCCTATACCGACGAGGAATTTGAAAAGCTGATTCAGGAATTTCACACGTACCAGACACCACTCGACGTCTTGGTCATCGATATGGATTGGCATCCGACGTTCAACGAGGTTGCTGGCAATAACCAGCTGGATGCTTCGGGTCACAAGCTCGGCTGGACCGGCTATTCCTGGAACAGGCTTTTATTTCCCAATCCTGATCGATTTCTGAGCCGTGTCCACGAGCAGGGGCTTAAAGCTACGGTCAATCTCCATCCTGCCGGTGGTGTGCAGCCATGGGAAGATGCGTATGGGGAAATGGCCCGCGCGGTAGGTGTTGACCCGTCGACCAAGCAATATGTTCCCTTCGACATAGCAGACCGGAACTTCGCCAAAAGTTACATGAAGTACATGATCCATCCGCTCGAACGCCAAGGGATCAACTTCTTTTGGCTCGACTGGCAACAGGAAGATACGACGAAGGTGCCGGGTCTAAATCCCACTTGGTGGCTGAACTACATCTTCTTTAGCGATCAGCAGCGTGAAGGGAAGCGTCCTCTGCTTTTTCATCGTTGGGGAGGACTTGGAAACCATCGATACCAAATCGGATTTTCCGGCGACACTGTCTCCGTCTGGGAGTCTCTCGCCTTTCAACCGTACTTTACGGCCACGGCAGCCAACGTGGGCTACGGGTATTGGAGTCACGACATCGGCGGGCACATGCCGGGCGCCATCGACCCTGAACTTTACTTGCGGTGGATCCAATGGGGAATCTTCAGCCCGATCTTGCGCACACATACTACAAAAAACCCCGATGCCGAGCGCAGGATTTGGGCGTATCCGGAGCCGTACTCAGACCTGATGCGGGAGTGCTTTGCGCAACGTTACGCTATGCAGCCTTACATTTATACGGAAGCAAGAAAAACGTATGATACCGGACTCGCATTCCTCCATCCACTCTATTATGACTGGCCCGAAGCGCCTGAAGCGTACGCCGCCAAGAACGAGTACATGTTTGGCGACTCCATTCTTGCCGCCCCCATCACCCAACCTGTCGCGCAGGACTCGCAATTAGCAACTATTTCTGTCTGGCTTCCGCCCGGTGATTGGATTGAATGGGACAGCGGCGCAAGAGTCAAGGGACCTGTCACCGAACAGCGCAACTTTTCCCTGGGCCAAATTCCCTTGTACGTGAAAGCGGGCAGTATCGTTCCTATGCAGCGGGCGACACTTTATACAGGCGAAAAGCCCATCGACCCTCTCGTTTTGACCGTATTTCCGTTAAATGATGGACAGCAATCCGAATATCGCGTTTACGACGACTCCGGTGACTCCCCGGGTTATCAGACAGGGCAAGCTACCTGGACACCAACGCGCGCTTCTCTGAGCCCTGATGGAACCTCCCTAAATATCGTGATCTCTCCCATCGAAGGACACTATAACGGAATGGAGTCTGATCGCTCATATGAGCTTCGCCTTCCGGGAAGCTGGCCGCCTTCCTCGGTAAGCGTGAACGGCGTACCTTTGTCATATTCCACAAAAGAAGCCGACCCCGGCTGGCGCTTCGATGGCAATACCTTAACCACCATCATCGCGACACCTCGGTTTCATGTGACAGATAAGGTGGCGATCGCAGTGCAAACCAGTCTTGAAATGGCGCGCAATCGTGCGCTGCTCGATGACTTCGCTGGAAGGATGCGCCGACTTCGAGAGAGCTATGACATTTTGAACGCAAATTGGCCCCTCGCCTGGTCGCCGGATGCTTTGATTGTTGCGATGCAGACTGGAGATCGAATCACCTATGAACCCAACACTGCATTCGCCGAACTGCGCGGGTTGCGCCCGAAACTCGCCGAGCTTCCAAGCGTGATTGACGCAATGCGTACGACTAAGAACTCCGCGGGGGTCGCAACATCCAACCCCGATTCGAGTCCAGGTCAGCGGGACCCGAGGCTGGCAAAATACAACCGTCTCATCGACACCGCGATGGCACACATTGGGGACATCAGCGAGACGGGACCACGAGCATCCATGCGGGAAACGTCTGGCGAGCAACGCAAAATGCAAAGGCCATAACTGGCACGTTAAGCTGTATTATGCGAAGCTTCCTAGTGTCGTTGTTCGTGTCACTCTGTACGATTACGCAAATTGCGAAGCTTAGTCGTGAACCTCAATTCGAGGCAATTTCCCTGAAGGGCGTGGATTTCACCCTTCGCAATTCGCCCACTCCCCGGAAATATCTCATCGAAACCATGCCGGGCGGAGTTGCGCTGCTTGACTACAACAACGACGGACTGCTTGATATTTTTCTCGTAAATGCGGGCCATGTTCCCGATCCTCTCCTCCCGGCGGCAAATTTTGATCGCAGTAACCCAACCTATTGGAACCGGCTCTATCGGCAAAATAAAGACGGTACCTTCACGGATGTGACGGTGCAAGCCGGATTGCAAAATGCTGGCGCGACAAATTACGGCATGGGGGTGGCTGTCGGCGATTACGATAACGACGGATTTCCTGACATCTATGTGACCAATTTCGGCCGAAACATTCTTTATCACAACAACGGCGATGGAACCTTCACCGATGTGACGGCGAAAGCAGGCGTAGGCGCCGGTGGTTGGTCAACGTCAGCGGGATTTTTTGATTACGACAACGACGGGCATCTCGATCTGTTCGTTACGCGTTATCTCGACTGGACTCCGGAAAAAAGCAAAACCTGTGGCCGAATTGCTGAGCCTATGTATTGTCCCCCGGGCGAATTTGCTGCCACGACCAGCATCCTGTACCGGAATCGTGGAAATGGAACGTTCGAGGACGTAAGCGCAGCTTCTGGGATCTCTACGAAGGAAGGTCGAGGACTGGGAGTGGCGTTCGCCGACTATGACGGCGATGGTTTCACAGATGTGTTCGTTGCCAACGATGCCATCGAGCAGTTTCTCTGGCACAACAACGGAAACGGCACATTCAGCGAAATAGCCATGGATGCTGGCGCCGCTCTTTCCAGCACGGGCAAGAAGCTCTCCGGCATGGGAGTTGTTTTTCAGGACTATGACAATGATGGCTTACCCGATCTACTCGTGACCCAACTGCCGCACGAGCCATATGTTCTGTTTCACAATGATGGCAAGGGATCTTTCAGCGCTCAAGAGTTGGAAGCCGGACTCGGCAGGCTGTCCGGCAACGTCTCGGGCTGGGGAGTCGGCCTCGAAGATTTTGACAACGACGGATGGAAAGATCTGTTTGTCGCCCAGGGACATGTTTTTGATAACGTCCAACTCTACGACGGTTCGCTCAGCTATCGCGAACCTCCTCTGTTTGCACTGAACCGCGGGGGGCACTTCGAAAAAAGCGACGCAGGGTCGGACATGGCGGTCGCTGGGCGGGGCGCGGCGTTCGGCGATTTGAACAATGATGGTTGGATCGACGTCATCACAACATCGCTTGGCCGGCGGCCGCAAGTCTATTTAAACCGGGGAGGCAAGTCGCATTGGCTTACCATCACGCTTCGCGGGAAACGCAGCAACCGCGATGGCTATGGAGCCCGCGTTCAGGTGAATGGTCAGGTGAGATTCGCGACAGCATCGGGAAGTTATCTGTGCTCAAGCGACAAGCGATTACATTTTGGCCTGGGAGACGCTAACATGGGCGACGTAGAGGTCCGATGGCCTTCAGGTGGCCGTCAGATCTTGCGTGCTGTGAAAGCTGACCAGTTCCTCACAATCGAGGAGGCGAGGCCGTGATCATTAACGTCATTCTACTGGTGCAGTTCCTTGCGCAGGTGCAGGTCGCATCGGGTCCACCTACCCAAGAAGTCACTGCGCTCCTCGAAACTGGCGTCGCCGCGGAGGATCGCGGCGACTTGGACCAAGCCATCGTGAATTTTCAAAAAGCAGTCGATCTTGCACCAGCTTCACCGGTTCCGCTCCTGCGGTTGGGCGACGCCTACATGAGGAAGCATGACTACGGGGCGGCGATCCGCCCGTTAAAGCGTGCAGCTGAACTGAGTCCCGATGTTGTTGCAGTCCATCGATTGCTAGGCTACTCGCTTCTTTCGCAGGGCTACGCTTCGGAGGCAATTCCACATCTCGAGATCGCTCACGAGTCTGGCGCCCTGGGCATCGCACAGCTTCAGGCCGACCGACCTGCTGAGGCAATAATCAGTTTGAAGGATGCGCTCGCGAAAACTCCGGACGATATCGATCTTATCTATTACCTCAGCCGCGCCGGGTCCGCGCTTTCCAGTCAATCGCAAGACAAATTGCTTGCAGAGTTTCCTCACACCGCGCGCGGACATCAGGTGCTCGGCCAGAGCTACTACGCTGCCAGGATGTTTTCAGAAGCGGAGAAAGAATATGAACTGGCCGTAACTCAGCGCCCGGATCTCCCCGGCCTACACCTGGAACTCGGCGAGATTTATGCGGCCACTTCAGACTGGGCAAAAGCGGAGGAGCAATTTCGCGCCGAGGCAAAGCTACAGCCGGGAAGTTCAGAAGCAGCATACCGCTTGGGATCGGCCCTTCTGGAAGAAGGCAAAGTGAAAGAGGCAACCGAGGAACTGCGCCACTCTGACTCGCTGCGGCCGGATATGCCTGAGACGTTGTATGCACTCGGTCGAACTCTAGCGGTCAGCGCACCAGAAGCGGCGGAAGTTCCGCTCGGTCGAGTTATCGCTCTAGAGAAACAGACCCCACTGGCTGGTCAAGCATACCTGCTACTGGCCAGCATTCATAGAAAACAGGGGAAGACGGAAGAAGCTGCTCGAGAAGTGGCCGAATATAAGCGCATTCAGAATCTTGCATCGAAGCGTGGAGAATAAAGGCGCTGATATGCAAGAGGCGATCGATCAAAATCTGAGTACCTGATCTGATATCGTTTAGGTTGCCGAGATCATAACTAGATTGAACGCTTCCCCGTACCCCGTTATTCCGTGCGCTATTTGAACAAGATCTTTGCCAGATCGCTTTCCGGATTCTTCTGCAACATGAGAAATGAGTCCTTAATGAGGGAAAGCCACCAGCGTCGCGCAACTCGCCCATGTAAGGGTATGCCGCTAGCGAATCTGCAATGGACCCCTTAGTTTTTTCCGCCGCGCTGGATCCAGTTTCGTACTTGCGAATCCAAAACGTCGAGAGGTAACGCTCCATTGCCCAGCACCTCATCATGAAAACTGCGTAGATCAAAGTTTGGACCGTGCTTCTGGCGCGCCTCGTCGCGCAGCTTCAGGATTTCCAGTTGCCCGAGCTTGTAGGCCAGGGCCTGACCGGGCCAGGCGATATAACGATCCACTTCGCTCTGCACGTTGGGTTCGTCCATCGCTGTGTAACGGTGAAAATAGTCCACCATCTGATCGCGCGACCAGCGCTTCTCGTGAACGCCGGTATCGATGACCAGGCGGATGGCGCGCCACATCTCGTTCTCGAGCCGCCCATAGTCGCTATAGGGATCCTGGTAGCGGCCGACTTCCTGGCCGAGACGTTCCGAGTAGAGAGCCCAGCCTTCGACGAATGCGGTGTATCCCGCGTGCCGTCGGAAGGCGGGCAGATCAGGCATCTCCTGTGCCAACGAAAGTTGCAGATGATGGCCGGGCACTCCTTCGTGGTAGGCGATCGCCTCAATGTTGAGCAGCAGACGATGCTCAGGGTCCCATTCATTCACGTTGATGCGTCCCGGACGCGAACCGTCGGCGGAGCCCTCCGTATAGTCAGCCGGCACCGCGTTCTTCGCACGAGCTGCTTCCATGGGGACGATAATCAACTTCGCCTTGGGAAGGTGGCCGAAGAGTTTCGGAAGTTGTGCTTGCATCTCGCGCGCGTATTTCGCGTACAGATCCAGAACCTGCTGTCCCGACGTCGCATAGAAGCTCCGCTCTTCTTTAATGTGCTGGTTCAGGCTGGCGAGATCCTTAAAGCCCAGCTTGCGCGCCACGGCAATCATCTCGGCTTCGGTTTCGTCGATCTGCTTGAGGCCAAGCTGGTGAATCTCCTCCGGCGAAAGATTTGTGGTGGTGATGCGGCGAATGTTGTAGCGGTAGCGGGCGGCTCCATCCGGGATCGCCCACACTCCCGGATCGGTGCGCCCTTGGGGCGCATACGCCTTCTGCACGAAAACAACAAAGCGCCGATACGCCGGGATCACGTCTGTCTCGATCGTGGAGAGGACAGCGTCGCGAATACGTTTCTGGTCTGTCGCGGAGATACTGGCCGGAAACTGCTTGACTGGCTGCGCGAACGGGCTGGCATCACCGGTTTTGCCAGCGAGTTCGTCGGTTTCCGCTGCCACTTTCTCGAGCAAATATTTTGGCGGCATGAGCTTATCTTTCATGCCTTGGCGCATATTTGCTGTGACTTGCTCGAAAGCACGGGGAATCTGGTGCAGACGTGCGATGTAGTTGTCGTAGTCGGTGACGTTATCGAACGGAGTCAGAGTGACGAGATAGGGAAGACCGAGGTGAAGCCCGTCCATCTGATTCACGGGCATCTCCCATGATTTGAATTGCGAGCCTTCGATCTCCTGTCGGAGCTGGCGAATCATCAACGTCAAGCTCAGGACGTCCTGCTCGGGAAGGCCCTTGGCGTCGATGGCTTCAAAGCGCCGCAAAAACTCGCGTTTGCGTTCTATATCCGACTGATAGAACCCTGGGGAGCGGTCGCTGAGGCGGTCGTTGTAACGCTTGTCGCCGAGAGCAGTTGCGAACTCGGGCTCTGCGCGCAATTCATAATCCCAATCCTCGTCGAAAAGAGAACGCAGTTGCTGTTGTCGACCATCTGCGGAGGATGGTTCGCCCTGCTCCGTGGGCTCGGCGTTCATCGGCCTCGGGGAAAGCGTGACGATGAGACAGAAAATCAGAAACACGCAGGTAGACGGCGATTGACGAATCAAGTTCTTCTCCTTGCATAACGGCACATTGTAACTTCGGCAAATCGTAATTGTGGCGCGAGTCTCAGATGACTGCCTTACGAACTGCACGTCTCACGGGGCACGGCCCGATCCTACGAATCCCGCCCAGTTAGGTACTCTTTGTGTTTACCGTCCGATAGACGGCGTCAAGCTCCCGGATGATCTGGTACGGCGACACCATGATGCCCCCGCCTAGACGCAGGACAGATCACCTACAGCATCACGTCTATTGGCTTCCCTTCGAACACGCGCCGGCGAGCTTCGCCTGTTCTGGCTATGCTGTTTCACCGGTCCGAGCGGCAGGATGGACCCTGCTCGCACGTACAGCGGAATGGTTTCCAGATCGACGGGGCGTTCTGTTCCAAGCCAGACGGGTTTTGTGGTTAATGATCTCGTGACCGCACTCAATAGTTCTTCGCAAGGTACTCACGCAACCTGTCCAGCCGAAAGGTTGCATCGCCGATCTCGACCTGCAACAGCAGTTGCGCTGTAGTCAGTTGATTATGGAAATCCAACGCCGCTGAAGTGTCAGGTTCGCCTATGGCGCGCAAATTCTTGTCGATGTCGCTGATCTCTTCCCGAAGCGACTTGAGTTTCGCTTCCTGTACCGCGACACCATCGATCAACTGCTGGTGAAGCACTTCGTTGTTGCGCACCACATCGCCTTCCTGCACGTTCTTCCAATCGTCGTAAGCTTCGACGGCGCGATCCAGGTGTTTGTTGATCCAATGGCTCGACAGGTTGTAGTTCAATGAGACTGCGCCATAGGGTTGCGCGCCGTACACAACCGGATTGACCTGTTGGTGGACGCCGACGGAAAGCGCAACGTCCCAGCTGTTCTGCCGGTTTAGTTTGTCGAGTGCCCTTTGCTCCATTGTTTCGCGTTTCTGCTTTTCTGCCACTAACTCTTTGAGAGGCTTATCACTGAACGGTGGAGCGTAGATCGCACTAATCTTCGACTGAGTGTCGGCCCGGTCAGCTTCCAATTTGATCTTGGTGGTCCGCAGATTAAACAGCATCTGGCGCGTGGCATTCCGTGCTTCCACCATTTTTGCAGTTTTTTCCATCAGGGCATCCAGAGACTGCGAGGCCTGATCGGTGAGCGTCAGTCTGTTACGGAGAGCTTCCCGTTCAAGATTCGCGATCGCATATTGCACATCCTGCTGCGCCGCGGTCGTAGCTTTGTAGAGTTCGCAGTTCTTGCGCGCCACTGAGATCGTCAGGCCGGCTTTTCGTAAGGCGGAGAGGCCGAGCGATGCGCCTCCGACCACTTGCATCGGCAAGCCAGTCTCAGGCTGGGTGAACCCTCCGAACGCGAGCGGTGTTCGCAGCAAATCGCGCTGCGCCTCAGCCTGTTCCATTACATAAGAGCAGTAAGCCAGTTGATCGTTTTGAGTCTGGCCAAGCGCGGGCATTGCGATGAATAGGACTGCAGGCGCCACCCACATCCTGGGATTCCCGAACATACTGTTCTCCTTCGAAAACACAGATTAGAAGAGCAATGGTTTGCGCCCGAGGAATACGGTCTTCGACTTCGCCGAATCGGCGTGATCCAGAGTCATCTGGATCATGAATCCGCGAATCTGCGTCTTGAAGATGGGATGGATGGCCTGCTCCTCACTCGTGAAGATCGTCTTCAGCGTGCCCACGTGCCGGCATAAAACCATGTTGAGGTAGCAATCGTAAATGGAACTGCCGACAACCGCGTGCGCCTGGTTGTCGTAAGGAACGAAGGCAAAGTACAGGGTCTGTCCGCCAGAAGCATTTAGGTAATACGGACTTTGTTTGGCGGTGGCGATAGCTTCTCGCAAACGCGAGATCTGTCGCGACTCTTCGTAGAGTTGCTTTTCCCCTACGCTGATGGCGATATCCAGCTGCGCAACTTCTGACTGCAACTCAGTTTGCTTTTCGAGGACGTTGAGCGTGTTCGTACCGGTAGTGGTCTTGTCGAGAACGCTGTCGGTGAGCAGGATCTCTGCGATCTTGCTGTCGGTATAAGCGTTTTGCGCCTGGTTGAGCGTGGATAACTGTTGGGCCGCATCGCCCTTTGTGATCAGTCCCGCGGCAAGGTCTTTATTGATGCTATCTTGAACTTCTTTGAGCTGGGTAAGGACCTTTTGCGTTTTGGCGTTGTCGGCCAGCTTTTGCTGATCGAGTTGTGCCAGTTCCGGACCGGCAGTGCTGTTGTGCGATTTTTCGCGGGCGATTGCTTCGCGCAGTTGCGGCTCGAGCGCCGTTAGCGCCGTGCGATGCTCTTTCATCTCTGCCACACCGGTTTCAAGCTTGTTCGAATCGACTTTTAGATCTTCGATCGTCTGCTGGCTGGTTACCAGCTTTTCGCGGAAGTCGAGGCTTTTCTCATCTGAAGCCGAGAGAATGACCGGTGCAGCCCAGGAAGTGTTTACCGCGTAAAAGCCCATGATCCACGCGTAGGTGAGAATGCCGATCAACACCAGATACAACACGGTAATCGCGAAGATACGATAGAGCGTCAGCACAAGCTTGTAGTGAAGGGATTGGAATGTCTGCGCGGCCGTTTTTTTGACCTCTGCCGCAGGCGCAGAGTTTCTTGATTCCGGGACTATGGGATCAACGGGTGTTGTTGCCAACGGGCACCTCTCGTGATTGAGCGTTCCGTGGATCGATGGTTCGCGTGCCCCAATCCGCGGAATCCATCGTGCACAGAGCTAACGGTGTTAGGAACAAACTGCTGACCAGCGACCAGCCTACGTATGCTGCAAAAGCCAAGGGATGCGCTACTGCTTCGCGCGCACTGTATCTCTTGATGATCCAGGTGAGGATCGCGCCGATACCAAGAGCGGTGATCAGCGGCAAGGGGCCTGTCCATGAAAGAGGATCTTGCGTTAGTGCCGTGATCACGACCAGGACTCCCACCAACGCCCCCAGAGGAACCAGCACAAGGGTCAACACCGTGTTGGGATGAAGCTTCCACACATGCTGCGGCAGAGATTTGAGAGTAAAGAAAAAGTCGCGAAGAATGCTGCGTCGCCAACGTAGCTGCTGCTTAAAGAGCACTGACAACGTGTTCGGAACGGTCGTCCAGCAGAGCGCATCGTTGTTGATGTACGTGCCGTAGCCTCGCAACAGCGTCTGATGTGTAAGGAATCGGTCTTCGCCCTGGCTTACCGGAATGCCGAACCAGTTTCGGGCACGAATGGCAGGTTCGATTTCGAGCAGCAAATCGCGGCGGACGGCAAACAAGCATCCGCTAATGCAGCAGACGCTGCGGGTCCAATTCTCAGGGATCTTGTAGAGCTGAAATGCGGAGTAATAAATCAGAGTCTGAATGGCAGTGATGATGTTGTCCTTGGGATTTCGGACTCCGACGCGGCCTCCGACCGAACCCATCTTTGGCTCAGCGAAGCAGGCCGTCAGCTCGCGAATCGCGTCGGGATGGAAGATGCAGTCGGAGTCGATCGAGATGATAATCTCGGCTTTAGAGTGCTGCAGCGCGTTGCAGACCGAACGCGCTTTTCCGCTGTTAACTTCATTTCGGCCCGTTCTTATACGAATGTTGGTAAAGTGGTGCTGCGCTTTCTGCATCCATTCGTAACTGTCGTCGGCGGAGCAGTCGTCTTGCGCGATCACTTCAAACTTGTGATTCGGATAATTGCTATTCGCGATGCTCTCGATCGTTTCGTAGACCGTCTTGCCTTCGTTGTAGCAAGGCATGAGCACGCTGACGGTCGGCTCGTAGCTATAGTCTTTCTTCGCCTTCGTGCTGGGGAAAGAGAACCGCATGATGATCCCCATCAAGTACTTCACGACGGTAATCACCAAGGACAAAATGAGGATGAGCCAAAGAAGAATCGGAGCCATCAGCACCGCTCCCTTGATGCATAGCTCATGCTCGGGACACAGGAGTGACTGCTAGATCGCGCATGCGTGCGGAGGTCTTGCTCCGTCGGACCAGGGCAGCACTCCCAGCAAACCGAACAATACCACAGAAAAAGTGGGGCCGGAATTGTTGCTCGGGGAACTGATCAAATATCGCCCCCGGAACGTGGCAATACACTGATTCACTGTGCGCGGACATTCCATGACGAAACAAATGTCCGGCATCCGGTACGAGGTCCGCAACTGAGGCACACTACCTGAACCACTAGCCTTCAACGCGAGCTTTCCGGAAACCTATCCCACTTTTAAAGGGTATCCAGAGGCATCGCGAAGGTCATGGCCTTCGGGGCTAGATAGTGGTACTTGGCGAGGGGAACCGCTTGGGTTAGGCTTAGTGCGACTTGGCACACCAAGGAGATACCCCATGAGTCAAGAAACCCCGGTCCAAACCGTTTTGGCGTGTTCCCAATGTGGAAGGTCGCTCGCGCCCTCGGAACTGGTGCATATCGCCGGGAACTGGGTGTGTGCCGATTGCAAGCCGGCATTTCTGAGTCGGATGATGGCGAGTGGCGCAACACCATCCGCCTTGCGCTATGGCGGATTTTGGGTCCGCTTCGGCGCCCGCATGATTGATGGCCTGCTTTTGGGGGTTCCCTTCCTGATCATCGCCGCCATGCTGATACCGAATCTATTCCGGACGACCAATCAATCACCCGCGACACTTAACCCTGCGTTTGCAGCCTTTGGCTTGACTTTCTTCTTGCTTGCTCTCCTCGCCGGAGGTTGCTACGAAGTCCTGATGCTCAAGTATCGCAGCGCTACTGTCGGAAAGATCGCCTGCGGGCTAAAAGTCGTCCGGCCCGACGGTCGCAGCTTGAGTTGGGGGGTATGCTTCGGGCGATTCTTCATGTGGAATGTGGTTACCAGCGGCATTCCTTACTTGAATTCCGTCCTCATGCTGGTTAGCTCGATTATGTTGGGGGTGGATGACGAGAAGCGAGCCTTACATGACCGGGTGTGTGACACGAGGGTGATATACAGCAGAGCGTAGCGTGAGCCTTAGCATCAATCCCTACGGTACCGGCTCTTCCACAGGCAATACACCGGCGCTATCGCCGGGTGGATCTGGCGTTGTCTCCTGTCCTAGTTGTTCCGGGGACATAGCACTCGAGGAAACTGGGTCGCAAACCTGTCCCTACTGCGAGAAGCGGCTCGAGATCCACGTCTGGCCGATTGTTCGCCAGAATAGCAATGCAGCGACAGCGCTTTCGGACCAGGCGACCTGCTTTTTTCATCCCGACAAAGTATTTCAGGCCTGCTGCCAACGGTGCGGCCGGTTCGTGTGCGCTCTGTGCGATCTGCAGTTGGGAGCGGAGCACGTTTGCCCCGCTTGCTTCGAACGCGGGCGCGCCGGTTCCGAGGCCGGCAAGGCGGAATGGCGTTATCGCGATGTGCTCTATGATTCCATCGCATTGACACTTGGGTGGGGTTGGATTCTCGTTTGGCCTGTATTTGTGGTGGCGTTTCCTGCCGTGATCTTCTTGCACGTGAAGTATCGGAAGGCGCCCCGCTCCTACTTGATACCTCGATCTGGCTGGCGTTTCTGGGCGGCTTACGCGGGGATCGTCTGGGCTCCGTTCTTATTCGCGTTCTCGTTCTACGTCACACGTATGGCCGGGAGGCATTGATTGAAAAGCGCTTTCCGGAAAATATCGCGCGTTGGCAGCCTCACCGGTGGGACGAAGTGGTACCTCAGCAAGGATTGTTTGCTTGCCGCGAAGGTCACGATGTATGTGGTCGAGTATCGCCGATTCTATCTGCGCGACCTGGAATCCATTGTTGTCTGGCCCAGTCGTTCCTGGCTGCCCCGGCTGATCATTCCGGGGGTGCTGTTTGGAGCTCTCGGCGCCGGCCTGTGGCAGTGGGCCGATTCCACCGCGGGCGAGATTTTCACTGGCATCGCTGTCGCCTGGGTGCTGCTGGAACTCGCGCTCGGGCCGACGGCAGCATCGCGGATTCACGCCACTGGTGTAACTGTTGACCTGCCGTTAGTGAAGCGAACGCGTCGAGCTCGCAAGGTCCTTGCAGCCATCGATGCGGCAGTTCGCGCCTCTCGCGACGTCACCGTGCAACAGGCCGTTCCTGTACCCAGCGTGCCGCCGGCTGTCGTCTCCGTCCAAATGAACTCCGAAGCGCCGTCCGCGACCCCTTCCATCGCAGACGCCTCACAGACGATTGGCCTCTAACACTCCAGCCGCGACCGCGACAAGTTTGCGCCATGCTCGCTGCTTGTTTCATCCGCTACGTGAGGCGGCAGCGCGTTGTCCGCATTGCGGAGGAACATTCTGTCGTGAATGCGTAACCGACGAAGAGGGCAAGCTCGCCTGTCCGCCGTGTCTCCGCCGGATGGCCCGTCCGCCTGCGCCAAAGCCGTCCTTGATGCGCCGCTTCCAGCAGGTCGTCGCCGGACTCGCCGCGCTGGCCTCTCTGATGGCGCTCTTCTTCGCGATGCTGCAGTGGCGAGTGCATACACCGGAGGAGCATCTGATTTTCGGCCAGGTCGCCGCTGACCGACTGCCCGAGCAAGAACAATGAGTGAAGCCGCATTGAGTCCAGCCTCTTCGCTGCAGGCACGCGCGCTCCCGGGGCGCGGTCGGCGAAGCCGGCTGAATCCGCTTGAGGCACTCGAACGCGGCTTCGCATTATTTCGATCAACGTTTGTGCAAGAGGCATGGCGCTACTACTTAGGCAGCGCGCCTCTGGTCTTTTGTTTCATTCCGATCTGGGTCGTGAACGGCCAGATCCAGGTATCCGATGGCGTAATCCTCATGGAAGCGGCATTACTCGCCGCAGCCTATCTTCTGCGCGTTTGCATGGTTGGCAGTTACATGCAGCGCGTTCGCGAGCGAGCGTTTGGCACGCCGACATTGAAGCCCGTAGGCGCGTCTGCGAGGGCCACAGCCGTGGGCCGATTGCTTGCGTGGAAGATCGTCCTGAGCGCCGCTGCCCTGAGCACCCTGCCAACCTTCGCCGGGGCATCGTGGTTTTACAGTGCTTGTCAGTTTGCCAGTCTTGAAGCGACCGAAGACGGCGCCGAGAGGCATTCGTTCCGCGGATGCCTGGCGATTGCCAGTCAATGGTTCGGCGGGAGCGTCCTGCTGTTCTTGATGCTCGTTCCTATCTGGATCGCCGTCTGGCTGAATGCTCTAATCATTGCGGTGGTGGTTCCTCAGCTCCTGCACTCGATTCTTGGCGTAAACACACTCCTGTCTACTCCAGCAGGGATATTCGCGCTCGTCCAAAGTTCCGCGTTCTGGCTTGCGTTGTTCGCGGGTGCATGGCTGGCAATGGACCCAATCGTCAAGTGCTCCTTTATTATTGTGTATCAGCATCTGCGATCGAGGCGCGAAGGCGACGACTTGCGCGGCTTGCTGGCGAGTCTGCCGCGCGAGCAACAGAAGAAAGCCGAGATGATTGCTTCCACCCCGGCCCGCAGCCGACTGATCGGTGCATTAGTCGTCCTGGCTGCACTTCTTGTTGGCATCCCGCGGTCCGCGCCCGCACAACAGACGACGCCACCGCCCAACAGAGCAGAATCTCCCACGGATTCCGCCCACGAGGTCCGGGTTCAACAATTACGCCAGGCCTTGGATGTCGAGTCGCGGCGCGCGATTTATCGCTGGCACGACGCCGAACACCCGAGTCCGCCCACCTGGTTTGACAAGCTGCTGGAGAAGATCGAGTTTCAGATCAAACGTGCTTGGAAAGCGTTCCGCGACTTCCTCCGCAAACTGTGGCCCAGCGGGCTGAATCTCTCGCCGGGAAACGCGAAGAATCCCTGGCGGTTAAAGGACCTTCGCGTTTGGCTGTGGGTCATCGGGATCCTGACCCTCGGAGCAGGGGGCGTGCTCTTGTGGTTGCGTCGCCGAAAGGAGACGGCCTCGCTCTCCATTCCTCAGGCAATCACTCCGCTACCCGACTTGAGCGAGACGGCGTTAGCCAGCGAGCGTTCCGAGGACGAATGGTTCGCCTTGGCAAAGCAGCTGGAAGGGAAGGGCGAGTTGCGTTTCGCCCTGCGCGCGGCATACCTCGGCCTGCTTGCAGGATTGGCGCGCCGCGAGTGGCTGACGATCCGCCGCGATCGCACCAATCGCGAATATCTCGATGAGTTTACGCGCCGATGGCGGAGACGCCCGCAGGCAGCCGTTTCGTCGCGCGCAGAAATTCCTGAACGACTGCGCGGCAGTTTGCGCCAGTTCGATCGCGTTTGGTACGGGTCCTATACGGTGACGCCAGAAGCAGTCGCCGCCTACCGCCAAGATCAATGGGAGCTACTCAGCCATGTCTGACGGTAAGCCGGGCAAGAGCATCGTGCTTAATTGGCGGGGTCCATTGCTGGCTGCTGCGATTTTTGCCGCGGTGTTCGCGGTTCTGTTGGTCATGGCACATCAGAATGAGTCGAACACGAGCGACGCGGGATCCAGCTTTCGCGAGGACCCTTACGGCGCCAGCCTCTTGTTCGATTCCTATGCGCGCGCCGGGTACCAGGTGAAGCGCGGTCAGGATGAGGACGCCCTCGCCGATCTGGACGCGACGAATACGGCAGCGTTCATTATCGGGGGCTACTCCCCTTACGATTGGGCAAGGAACAATGGAAAAAGCGCGCAAGCTAAGTTTCGCGAACGCCTGGAAGCTTTCCTTGCGCGCGGCGGCCGCGTCGTTCTGATCGACCTCCGTGGCAAATTGAAATCCGAGTCCCAAGGCTGGGAAGTTCAGAACAAGTGGGATTGGGACCGCACTGCACACAAGCACACAACAACCTGGCTGCCGCCCGATCTCCCCGCCATGCCGGCGGACAGTGAGACGATGTATATCCCCGACGATACACCGTGGCTCCAGACCGATGCGCAGTGGACTGCGCTCTACGGCGGGGCTTCAACAGCCGATTCCAAGGCTGAAACTTCTGATCATGTCTATATGGCAATGCGGCGAGTGGGAAAGGGCGAAATCATCGCCGCGAGTCAAAAGTCGTTCTTATTGAACGAAGTGATCAAGACGCATCGCAACCCGGTGCTGCTGGATTTTCTTGCAGGCGGCCGGCCGGTCATCTGGGTCGACGAAACACTACACGGATTGCATCAGGATCAGGGTGTGCTCTGGTTGGTGCAGCGATACCGGTTGCAAGCTGCCCTGCTGCTCTTCTGGGCGGCTTTGCTCGCGTTGCTGTGGAGTATGAGTGGCGACCTGGTGCGACGGCCTGCGCACAACTCCAGTACCGAGATCGTACGTCATGGCGAAGTCGCCGGAGTCGCGGCGCGCCGCCTGCTTCAGCGGAGCATCACGAAAGAAAATGTCGTGGCTGAGTGCTGGGAGCAGTTCCGCCGCTCCCGGCCGCAGGATGCACAGGCCATTTCTGCGGATCCACTTTGGGGCCCGCGGCTGCGCACCGCGCTCACGCAGCCTCCTCTGGCCGGATATAAGGAACTGAGCCAGTTGATCGCCGAACGCCACGCATCCGCAATGGGCCTGACTCACGTCGCCCGTGGTGCGCCTGAGAATTCCACGCTGAACCGATGATGATTTTCTTGGAGGCACAGATCGCATGAACGAGAAGCCGGTACTGGGTTTGGACGGCCAGGCACAGTCTGCAAGCGGAGCAACGCAATCGCCCGAGGCCTTAGCGATGGTCACGAGCGGAGCGCGGCGTGTTCGAGAAGCCCTGGGCCGCGTAATCGTCGGCCAGAACGAAGCGATCAATCTCGCTCTCGTAACGCTGCTTGCTGGCGGACACGCGCTCATCGAAGGTGTGCCCGGCGTCGGGAAAACGCTGCTGGTGAAAGCACTGGCGCGCGCCGTGGCGGGTGACTTTCAGCGCATTCAATTCACGCCCGACTTGATGCCGGCGGACGTCACCGGCACAAGCGTCTTCGACTTGAGGACGCAGGAATTCCGGCTCGTTCGCGGACCCATCTTCACAAACTTCCTGCTGGCGGACGAAATCAATCGCGCACCTGCGAAAACACAGTCAGCGCTGCTCGAGGCCATGCAAGAGCGCCAGGTGACGATCGATCGCGAAACCTGCGCCCTATCCCCGGTCTTCGTCGTCTTTGCGACGCAAAATCCGATTGAGCATCAAGGCACGTACCCGCTCCCGGAGGCTCAGAAGGATCGTTTTCTCGTAAAAATTCGCATGGACTATCCGGCTGCCGAAGACGAAAACGAACTGGCCCGACTCGTCGCGGGAGGCGATGCGCCGGAGCGACGCTTAGATGAGGACTTGCGCGTGCCGGTTTTGCAATCCGGCGAACTCGAACAGTTGCGAGCCGCGACAGCGCAGGTGCGTGTCAGTGACGCCATCAGTGGTTACATCGTCAGCCTGGCTCGACAGACCCGGCAGCACGCCGCAGTCTGGGTTGGCGCTGGGCCGCGAGCCACACTCGCACTGTTGACGGCCTCCCGGGCGCTCGCGATTCTCGAGGAGCGCGATTTCGTCGCGCCCGAGGACGTAAAGACCCTGGCTGCGCCTGTACTGGAGCACCGCATGCTCCTGCGGCCGGAATTCGAGATGGAAGGCGTCACGATTCGCGAGGTTATCAACGCGGTGCTGGAGTTGGTCGAAGTACCGCGGTAGACCGCATGAATAGTACTTGGTCGGCCGAAACATTGAAGCAAGTGAATCCATGACGGCTGGAATCAAAACCTCAACGGACGTTGGTGCGCAGGGCGCAGCTATGACGGCCACGCTCGAACTCACTGCGGAACCAGCACACCCGAATCCGCCCGTGCGTACCAACACATTGCAGCGAATCGCCCTCCGCCCCGCGGGATCGCTCCTCAGTCCTCAGGAATCGCTTGTGTGGATCATCGGTCTGCTCGGTGCTGCGGCGTGCGTCGTGCCATGGTTTGCGCGCGGATGGTTGTGGTTCGCCCTGATCGCCACTCCTGTCGCGCTGCTCATGGGTTACGACGCGATCGCCCTGTGGCTCACCCGCGACGCATGGGCTCCGGTTTTCCTGCAGCCCGACAAAGGGCTCCGAGGGCGCGAAGGACAGACCATCCAGGTTTCATTCGCGATCACAGGCTCCGCGCGGAGCTCGCTGCGCAACGACATCCGCGTCGCGATCATGCCGGCAACACCAGATAGCGAAACCGCCTTCCGCGTGAAAAACGATCCGCAACGCCTGAGGCTCGCGCGGCCCGATTCCCCCGCGGATGGATCAACTCCAGCGACGCACCTTCAACTCTGGCCATGGACGGCGGAAATCGCTTTGCTTCGTCGCGGCCTGTGGCCCGGACCGCGGATTGGCGTCGAGCGCCAGTCGAACTTCCGGCTCTGGCGTCTGCGGCGATGGTTTGATGTGCCCGTGCCTTTACGGATCGAGGCGAATTTGCGGCCCGGGCGACAGGAGATTCTGCGCAGCCCGGTTTACCGCATGCTCGTGGCCTCGCGGCAGACGCCCTGGACCGGGCACGGCCGCGACTTTGAGCGCTTGCGCGAATATCAGCCCGGCGACACCTATTCCGAGATCGCCTGGAAATCGACGGCACGCCGGGCCGCTCCGGTCACCCGGCTTTTCCAATGGGAGCAAAAGCAAGAAGTCTATTTTGTCGTGGACCAGTCGCGGGCATCCGCGACCACCCTCGATCCAGCCACGAACTCCGAAAGCTCCGCTCCACAAAAACGCGCGCCGCGACGCATGCTGGATCTCGCCGTGGAAACAGCGTTGGTGGGAGCGACCGTCGCGCTGGAACTCGGTGATGAATTTGGTCTGGTCACTTACGCGGATGGAGCCAAGTCCTGGCTGCGCGCGGGGAGCGGCCAATCCCAGTTGCACCAGTTTCGGGATCGCCTGCTGAACGTCGAGCCGTCGCCGACGACGGCGGATTACGAGGCGTTGTTCGCCGACATTCGGGTTCGCCTGCGGCGGCGCGCCTACCTCTTATTGCTCGCCGACCTGACCGAGCGCTCGATTTCGGACTCGTTGCGGCGCGGCGTTGGCCTCGTCCGCTCGTCCCATGCCCTCCTGATGACCAGCATCTTGCCGGCTCATGTGCGGCCGGCATTCTCGCCAGGCGAGCATTTGAAGACGGATCAGGATGTATACGCGGCGCTGGCGGGCGATCGAGAAAACCAGCGGCTCGCCGCGATGGCGCGGCAACTGCGGCAACTCGACGTGCAGCTCCGGTACATTCCTGCAGAGAAGTTCCTGCGAACCGCCGTCGAAGGATATCTCCAAAGCAAGCGGGAGCAACGGCTGTGATCTTGGATCTCGAACGATTTCAGGCGCAGGCGCGGCCACGTTGGCGCGACCTCGAATCGCTGCTCGCCGCGCTAGAAAGCCGGCCGGACCGTCGGCTGAATCCAGCGGAGGCCGAACAACTGCAAGAGCTTTACGCCCAGGTTGCCGCGGATTTGAATCGCGTCACACACGGCACCATGGCGCACGAACTCAGACAGTATCTCGAGCGGCTCGTGGCGCGAGCCTATGCGGAGCTGTACTATGCTCCTCCGACGCGCTCGGAGATCTGGCAGCCGCGCAGCTGGCTTAGGATTTTCACGGCGTTTCCGGAAACATTCCGCCGGCACTCCCGCTATTTCGCGCTGGCTATGCTCATCACGCTGCTCGGCTGCGCCTTGGGCGGACTCGCCGTCCACTACGATCCTGCCTCGGTCGATGTGCTGCTTCCGGCCGACTATCTCCGCGATCCCGGCCAGCGCGTGCATGAAGAAGAGCAAGGACAGGGGCGGCACCTGCACTCCGCACAGACCGAAGCAGCATTCTCGGCGCAACTGATCAGGCACAATATCCAGGTAGCGTTGCTCGCCGCGGCTCTCGGGGTAACGTTTGGCATCGGGACGGCGCTTCTTCTATTTGAAAATGGCGTGCTGCTCGGAGCCGTAGCGGTTCATTACACGCAGCAGGGCTTCGGACTGTTCATGTCCGCGTGGCTGCTGCCTCACGGCGTCTTTGAGATTCCGTCAATCCTGATCGCCGGCCAAGCGGGCTTTTACCTGGCGCGCCTGCTGCTGCATCGGCGTGAGGATCGCAATGTCCGTCAATCGATGCGCGAGTGGCTGGTGCTCGTCGCCGGGTTGGCGATGATGCTGGTTTGGGCCGGACTCATGGAAGCCTTCTTTTCCCAGCATCACGCCCCCGTCCTGCCCTATGCATTCAAAGTTGCGGTTGCCGCGGCAGAACTCGTGCTGCTGACGATCTACCTACTGTTGATCGGACGTAGAAAGATCGGTGAGGCAGCGCGCTCGACCGTTCCCTCGGAGAACAGATGAAAGATACTCAGTCAATGCGTGCGTCGACAGCTGCCGAGCTGACCATCTTGACTCCGGAAGGCGTCTTCTTTCGTTTGCCTTTGGCCGGCCCCCCGAGCCGCCTTTACGCCATGCTGCTCGATACCGCGATCGTATTGGGCACGGTGAACGGGATTGGGCTGCTCATCTACTGGATTTTCTCCAAAGCCCCCGGTTTTGGCTTCATGGTGATTACGCTCGCGGAGTTTGCGATCGGTTTCGCCTATAGTGCATTGCTCGAAGGCTTTTGGAACGGGCAGACGATTGGAAAGCGCCTCTTCCATTTGCGCGTGATTGACCAGGACGGCCTTCCCCTTAAGATGGAACAGGCGTGGGTACGGAATCTGATGCGCGTTTTTGATGCGTTGCCGTTCGCCTATTTGTTCGGAGGACTGTCCGTACTAACCAGTCCGCTGATGCAGCGCTTCGGTGACCGCGTAGCTGGAACCCTCGTCGTACGCCAAACGCCGCTGGCTGCGCCCCCGGACGAATTCTGGATGCGGCAAAAGTACAACTCCTTCATGGATTATCCTGCAATCGCGATGAAGCTTCGCCGAGCCGCGACGCCGGAACTGGCAACTCTAATTCAAGATGCACTGCGCCGCCGCAACGAACTAGCCGCTTACGCGCGGCGCGAAATCTATCGCGAGCTGGCCACGTATTTGCAGAGCGAAATCTCTCCATTTCCCGACGAACTGGTGGAGAGGCTTAGTGATGAACAGTATTTGACGAACGCGTCTGGCGTCCTTTTCGGAGATCAACGCTTGTCGCGAGTTCAGGGTTGAATACCGAGAGGCCTGACGGTGCAGGAGCATCTCACGGGGCGCGGCCCGATCTTCAGACACCACGCGGTTAAGTACTCTTCGTGTTGGGGACGGTGTAGAGAAGTTCTTCCACGCTTAGAGGGCGGAGCTGCGCATCGCGCGGACAAGGACCCGGAATATCGTGTCAGTATGGCTACTGCTCCGTGTGCCATGAGCCTCGACGACTCTGAGGCTGCCGCGGCTGCGTTGTTCCGACTGCACGCGATTTTCAAGGAGACCCCGAAGTCCTGTTCACGACGACGCACTTCTTCTCGGAACTCGCGACGCGTGCATTGCAAGAGCTGGCGGCGCGAGCTCCGGTTTCGCAACAGGCGCAAAGGTTGAGGCTGAGGGGTTCGAATCGCAGGGCAAGTGGGACGAAGCAACAGCGCAATACAAGGAAGATACTCGAGCAGAACTCGGCCGCGCGTGGAATTCATTATCGATTAGGGCGAATCTTTCTGGCGACGTCGCCCCCCGACGAAGCCAGCGCCAACAAGGAATTTGAGGAAGAGCTGAAGATCGATCCCGAGGGCGCCCGGCGGAATTCATGCTTGGGGAGTCGGCGCGGCAGGCCGGGCGGTGGGAGTACGCAAGCGCCCATTTCTCGCGAGTCATCAAGCTAGACGAAGGGTCTCTTGAGGCGTACCTGGCTCTTGGGATGTTTAATGCCGCCGGAAAATTCGGCGTTACCTAGGATTTTGGCGGACGGTGATTGTCCTTCGACGATTGCGTTGAGTCCCTGCGCTCCAGCAGTGCCTGCTTCAACGATTGTCCTGCGTTCTCGATATGTTCGCGCAAAAGTGTGCAAGCCGCCGCAGTATCGCGCTGGCGGCATAGGTGCAGGATTTTGTGGTGCTCTTCGTTGGCACGCTTGATGCCGTGCGTCAGGTAGAGCTGCAGACGCGTGTATCGCTCGCCGCTGTTGTTGACGTTGCGAATGATGGCCATCGATCGTGGCAGGTTCGCGCGCGAGTACAGCGCGGAATGAAACTGCCAGTTGAGGCGGCCCCAGCCTGATACGTGATCCTCCCTCCGCAGTTCGCTCATATAGGTGCGCAGAATTTCTTCTGCCTCTGAAAAATCTTCCTCCGTCAGCTGCGGGATCGAGCGCTTCAGGACCTGTGGTTCCAGAAGGGCGCGAATGGAAAATAATTCCTCAATGTCGTCGGGCGACAGTGCCGGCACAATTGCGCCGTGGTTGGGAACAATCGTAATGAGGCCTTCCGCATCCAGCTGTCGAAGCGCCTCGCGAACCGGAATTCGGCTTACACGGTACTGCGTTGCGATCGCATCCTGGCGGAGCTGCGTTCCCTCCGCAATCTCCCCTCGAATGATCTGATCGCGCAGCTTGTCGGCGACCGCCAATGTCAGAGACATACGCGGAATGGCAGATTCGGGTGTCGTTCCTAAGCTCATCGGAAGTATTGATGGAAACCGTTCCCAACAACAGCTAGGGCAAACTACAGTCTGTATTGTATACAGGCAGGAAAGCGTTCCCTAATCGCGTTACGCGACTCTTTCGAGCATTTCTCCAAAGAAACCAGTCGGCGGCGTCCCAGTCGGAATAGCTTAGGACCCTCATTCTTCACTCAGCCCTCTGGAGATCGGCAACCTCCACGCGCGGGTCTGTCCTACGGCGGTCCCAGCCTCGCAGACCAACATAAATTGAAATTCCTAACCGGTACGCAAACAGGATCACTTCAATGACGCTGGCCACCAAAAATGTACAACGACGGCACCATTGAATATCCCGGCGTCCAATGAGGGGTGTGCTTCGGGCTGTTTGACGCGCAATCGACGGTGCACACTTCGGGAGTGAGGTTTTCGGGGATGTGTAACAAGCAGGCTGCCGCCCCGATGCGAATTTGACGATTGCATATTGTATCCATAAAATACGGCCACGCGTGCGAAATCGTCGAGGGTAAGGCGTTAACGCTGGAACTTCAACGACCTCTGACCTACAGGTGAAACCACTGCATGACCTCGCGGACTCCCCGACGGATTCGAGTCGTTGACTCCCACACCGGTGGCGAGCCGACCCGTCTGGTCATAAGCGGTGGCCCTGACCTCGGCAGCGGATCTTTGGCCGACCGCTTAGGGTGTTTTCGGGCTCAATATGATGACTTTCGCTCGGCAGTCGTGAACGAGCCCCGGGGATCTGATGTGATTGTCGGTGCTCTGCTCTGCGAGCCAACCGAGACTTCCTCCGCCGCCGGCGTGATCTTCTTCAATAATGTGGGTTATCTCGGCATGTGCGGACATGGCACCATCGGCCTAGTCGCCACTCTGCACTATCTGGGTAAAATTCGACCGGGCGAGCACCCTATTGAAACACCCGTTGGAATCGTTGGCGCGATTCTGCACGACACCGGCGAAGTGACTGTGAACAACGTCGCGAGTTATCGGAGCCGGACTGGTGTGAACGTCAAGGTGCCCGGTTACGGGCCGATCCAGGGCGATATCGCGTGGGGTGGAAACTGGTTCTTTCTGGTTCACGACCATCCTATGAAGCTGGAATTGAGCAACATCGACGAATTGACGAAATTCACATGGGAGATTCGCAAGGCCCTGCGCCATGCCGGAATCACTGGGGACGATCGTCAGGAAATCGACCACATCGAACTGTATGGACCCTCCCGGAAACCGGGCGTCGATAGTAAGAATTTCGTTCTCTGTCCGGGCAAAGCCTACGACCGTTCTCCCTGCGGGACCGGCACCAGCGCAAAATTGGCCTGCCTCTATGCTGACGGCAAGCTCCATGAAGAGCAGGTCTGGAAACAGGAAAGCATCGTGGGGAGTGTGTTTGAAGGCCGAATCACGGTTCGGGACGGAAAGGTATACCCAAGCATCAAAGGATCTGCTTTCGTGAATGCCGAAGCCGATCTTGTGCTTGATCCTCGCGATCCCCTTTGCATGGGCATCCGCGCGTGAACGCAACAAGCTATGACGTAGCCATTGTCGGAGCCGGTATCGTGGGCGCTGCCTGTGCCGACGAGTGTACACGGCGCGGACTGAAAGTTGTTTTGCTCGACCGCGACACAGTGGGCGGGGGGGCCACAGCAGCAGGGATGGGCCATATCGTGGTCATGGACGACTCCGAAGCCCAGTTTGCGTTGGCCCACTTCTCGCAGCGCTTATGGCAGGCGCTGCGCCCTGAGTTGCCCGCCGACGTGGAATACGACAAGTGCGGCACGATCTGGGTCGCGGTCGACGATGAGGAGATGGAGGAAATCCACCGCAAGCACAAATATTATGGTGAACGAGGAGTTGTAACGGAAATCCTGAACGCCGAAACCCTCCACATTCTCGAACCAAATTTGCGAGAAGGTATGAAAGGCGGCTTGCTCGTCCCCGGGGACGCCGTGCTTTACCCGCCCTGTGCGGCACGGTTTCTGATGGAGCGGGCTCAACTTGGCGGAGCTACGATTCGCTTGGGTTGTGCCGTTCGTGCGATTCGCCACGGCCGCGTAACTTGCGACGACGGCTCAGAAGTCCGCGCCAATACGGTTGTGAACGCCCTTGGTGCATGGGCGCCCGAGCTGACACCGGAACTCGACATCCGAAAACGCAAGGGCCACCTGGCTATCACCGATCGCTATCCCGGATACGTGCGCCATCAACTTGTGGAACTCGGTTATCTCAAGAGCGCTCATTCCATGACCAGCGATTCAGTCGCCTTCAACGTGCAGCCCCGCCGAACTGGCCAGATGCTGATCGGATCGTCGCGTCAGTATGGAGCCGACCACCCGGAAGTGGATGCAGGAATGCTGGCCCGGATGTTGCAGAGAGCGCAGTCCTACATGCCGGGCATCGGGCGTCTCTCGCTGGTGCGCTGCTGGACCGGCTTTCGGGCCGCGACCCCCGACAAATTGCCATTGATTGGACCGTGGCACCTTGACGATTCCATCTGGCTGGCCACTGGGCACGAGGGGCTCGGTATTACCACTTCACTTGGAACGGCTCGAATTCTTGTCGATCAACTGACTGGTCGGGAACCGGAGATCCCCGTTGCTCCGTATCTTCCATCTAGGGTCCAGCAGGTGCACGTCCATGTCTGATCTTCTGGTTCTGAAGATGAACGGCGTGACCATGGAAGTCCCTGCCGGCACGAGCGTGGCGGTGGCCGCGATGCTGGCGGCCATGCCATGCCGGACTTCCGTCAGCGGCACTTCCCGCGGTCCACTCTGCGGAATGGGGATTTGCTTCGAGTGTCGCGTGACAATCAACGGCACTCGGCATCGCAGAAGCTGCCAGGTCTTGTGTGAGCCCGGAATGGATGTGAGAACCGATGACTAGCCGGAGAGACCTGCCCGGGGCGCGGTCCCGCAATCCAATTTCTCTTCAACCGGAATCCGGATTCCGTGCGACCTCCCATCTTTCCCGCTCGCCTGGAAGCTCTGGCTGCGTTCGCGAATTGCCCGGAGCCCACGAACAATTGGTCCCAGGAGGCCACTGATGAACTGGAAGGGCGTGATGCCCGCTATCACTACCTGCTTCACCGAAGAATTGCACGTCGACCGTGCCTTCATGGCCGAACACTGCCGCTGGTTACTCGATAACGGATGCTCGGGGATCGTGGCGCTCGGTTCGCTCGGAGAAGGCTCGACGGTGTCTTTCGACGAGAAGCTGGAGGTCCTACGCGCCTGTGTCGATGCAGTGGGCAGCCGTGGCCCTGTCGTGGCCTCCATCTCGGCGCTTACCACGTCAGAAGCCGTTGCTCTCGCCAAAGCTGCGGCGGATCAAGGCTGCGACGGCCTCATGGTCTTGCCTCCCTACCTCTACAAGGGTGATTGGCGCGAGATGAAGACTCATGTCGCCGTTGTCTTCCGTGCGACCCCGCTCTCATGCATGCTCTATAACAACCCGATTGCCTACGGCACGGATTTCCTCCCCGAACACATCAGCGAGCTCGCCGCCGAGCACCCGAACTTTCAGGCCGTCAAGGAATCGAGCACCGACGTGCGGCGCGTCTCTGCGATTCGCGCACTCATCGACCAGCGTCTCGAGATTTCTGTCGGTGTCGACGATGCGGTGCTGGAGGCGATTGGCGTGGGGGCAACCGGATGGATTGCCGGGCTGGCCAATGCCTTGCCGCGCGAATCCGTTGATCTGCTCACTTACGGTATCAACGGTGAAGCAGATAAAGCTTTCGAACTGTATCGTTGGTTTTTACCTTTACTACGCATGGATACCGTCTCCAATTTCGTGCAGTTGATTAAGCTGGTGCAAGCCGAGGTCGGAATGGGCAATGTACGTGTGCGACCGCCCCGCCTGGAATTGGTAGGGGCCGAACTCGAGCAGACCCTCAAAATCATCCGTGATGCCCTTCAGCATCGGCCCCAGTCAGTGGTCAGCTATGCGTTGCCTGACCAAAAATAGGTCTCTTATGATGGCTACATTGAACGGACGATCGCTCCTCGGCTTCCGGGAAGGCATGGCAGCACTCGAGAATTTCTACGCCGTCAACCCCGCAACGGGGGAACGTTTGGATCCGGCTTTCTCTCCGGCGACGCCTGCCGAAGTGGAATCGGCAGCTCATCTGGCTTCCGAATCGTTTTTAACCTATGCTCGAACCTCGGGGCGCGAGCGCGGGGCATTTCTCCGGCGCATTGCGGGGAACATCGAGGGGCGCACTAGCGAGCTTGTCGAGCGCGCTCACCTTGAAACGGCCTTGCCAAAACCGCGCCTACAGAGCGAGGCCGCGCGCACTTGCGGCCAGCTGCGTTTGTTTGCACAAGTGGCGGAAGAAGGTTCCTGGGTTGCTGCCCGGATCGACCGCGCGGATCCGGATCGCAAGCCGCTTCCAAAGTCCGACATTCGATCCCTGCTGCGCCCTCTCGGCCCGGTAGCTGTGTTTGGCGCCAGCAATTTTCCTTTGGCGTTCTCGGTTGCTGGGGGAGACACGGCTTCGGCTCTGGCGGCCGGGAATCCCGTCATCGTGAAAGCCCATCCCGCACATCCTGGGACCAGCGAACTTGCCGGACTGGCGATTCGGGCCGCCGTACGGGAGAGCGGTCTACCCGAAGGCGTTTTTTCTTTGCTTTTCGACAGCGGCGTGAAGATAGGCGTCGCGCTAGTGACTCACCCGCTCGTCAAGGCCGTGGGCTTCACCGGTTCGCGTAATGCAGGAAGGGCTTTGATGGACTTGGCGGCTTCGCGCCCAGAGCCCATTCCGTTCTTCGGCGAAATGAGCAGCACCAACCCGGTTTTCTTGCTTCCTGGCGCATTGCGCGAGCAGAGCGAGAAGATCGCTTCCGGTCTGCACGCGTCCTTCACGCTGGGTGCTGGGCAGTTTTGCACCAAGCCTGGAATGGTTTTCCTCCCGCAGGTCGCGGATCAGACCACGTTCGTGCAGAAGTTGCGCGACCTGGTCAACGAGCCCGCGGATTTTCATCTTCTCACTGCTGGTATCCACTCTTCGTATCGTTCCGCCGTGTCGGCAAGAAAAAATGAGACCGCTGTTACGTCTGTGATGGCTGCCGCGAATCAAGGATCCGAACTCGGCGTCGGCGCCGTTTTGTTCGAGACGGATGCTGCGTCATTTCTTGGGAATCCCGATCTCGCGCACGAAGTCTTCGGTCCGACTACGCTCCTGGTGCAGCATTGCGAGCGCGAAGAGTTGCTTAAAATTGCGCACAACCTCGAGGGGCATCTGACCGCGACCATTCATGCCACAGAAGGCGATCTGCGCGATTACGCGGATCTCATTGCGATTCTCGAATCGAAAGTTGGTCGCCTTGTGCTGAACGGATTTCCCACAGGAGTCGAGGTCACCCACGCAATGGTGCACGGAGGACCGTACCCGGCGACGTCCGATGGCCGTTCCACCTCGGTGGGAAGTCAAGCCATCTTTCGCTTCTCTCGGCCAGTCTGCTATCAAAGTTTCCCAGATTATGCCTTGCCCGAGGAGTTGCAGGACGCGAATCCGCTTAGCATTTGGCGCATGCTTGACGGGCAGATGACCCGGGAAGCGATTCATACTGCGCCCGTCTCGAAAGCTGGCTAAGGCGATTCCAATCTGATCGACGCTTGCCGTGTGGTGGAATTGTTGAAGTCGGCCACCCCGACTTTGATCACTGTCCGGTGTATTCCCGAGTGTTTGTCGTCGGCCTTTGTCTCGGAGTCGGACTGCTACCGCAATCCGCTTGCGTTTTGATTCGTCGACTGAGACAAGATACGGAATCCGTGGTACGACGTAACCTGTTGTCCGCCGAACCTCGAGCGTACGTTTGGATCGTTGCCGGCGTATTTCTACAGCACCAGTGCTGATGGAATTACGTACATTTCTACGAAAGTTCGGAATTAGACTGGCGTCTGGAGAATGGTATCGGACTGAAGGTTACACAGAAAACCAGATATCCGTGGGAAGGCGACCTCGAAATGACTGTTGCCCCTGCCGAAGACACGGAGTTTACCTTCTATGTGCGGTTCCCGGCTGGGCCGAGCCGCGGAACTGTCTGTGAATGGGAAGGCGGTGGCAGGTGTGACCTTCGGAGAGTATGTTCCCATTCGGCGTCGCTCGAAGAAGGGTGATGTGATTCGCCTGAGCCTGGAGGTGGTGCCGCAGATGATTGCGGCGAATCCCCGGGTAGCGGACGACAGTGGGCGGGTTGCGCTTCAGCGCCTACCTCTTAATTTACTGGCTGGAAGAGATCGATCAGCCTGCTGGTGTGTCCTTGACAGATGTCGCGATTAATCCCGGACGTCATCCCGCGGACCAATTTCACCCCGAATTTAGGACTGACATGCCGGTGGGACGATGGTGCTGCACCATACCGGCTTATGAGGCGGCACTTCAGAGAAGCAACTCTACGCCCGTTATCTTGGGGAATCATCGAAAGCGCGCTCCGTTCTGCTGACATTCATTCCTTACCATGCGTGGTCAAACCGGCAAGCGACTTCCATGCATGTCTGGAACTTATTGGCGCAGGGGTAGGAAGGCAAGTTGGCGGACGCGGAACTATCTCGCACGTATGGTTCACGACCTCTACTTTGAACGGAAGTACGGAGAGTTCCGACCGCGAACGGTCTTGAGTCCCTCCAACGTGTACTGCGGTGTTCAAGGAACTGAAGCCGATCCTCCTCAAGGCCAAAACGGCGCAGTCACATCCTGGAAACGAGGTTCTGACAGTCGCAGTCTGACATTCAACCGCGTTGCCTTTCGAGCACATTTTGTATCTAATCGCTTATCAGAATGCCATATCCTCCTCAACCAGCCGATCTACCCCAGACTTCTGCCTACGCACAATGACGATACGGTCTTTCCGCCAACCGTCCGTCCCGAATATAGTCTTACGTTGTCCTAAAGGAGTATTGTTTGTGGATCTAAGGCGAAAACGAAACGAGATTTTCCTGATACAATTCGGCGCGAATTGATAAGGCGAGAAGCCAGCCGCGCTCGGGTATCGTTGCACCGATATAGTCAAAGCGCTAAGACTGAAGGATAGCTATTCGATGAAGAAACGTTGGGGTGCTCGGCGTTGGTGAAATGGGCAAGCGACACGCTCAAAATCTTCACCGCCTTGTACCGCAGGCCCGTCTGGGTGCTGTCGCTGATGTAGCCGGGGGGCGCGCTCGGCAGGTTGCTGCTGAACTCGAAGTCGATCGTTCTGAGAACAGCCTTGAGGCGATGTCGAACTTAAGGACCTCGATTGCGTTGTGATCGCCACTCCCGACAAGTTTCATGCCGGGGCGATCATAGCCGCGGCCGAGGCCGGCAAAGGCATCCTTTATGAGAAACCTCTCGCAATCACGCTGGCCGACGCGCATGCTGCTTTGCAGGCGGTGGCCAAGTCGGGTGTCCGGCTTCAGATCGGTTTCATGCGAGGTTACGATCCAGCTTACGTGGCGGCGCTGAAACGAGTGGAGGCCCACGAGACTGGCGAACCCGTCCGGTTCAAGTCTGTGGGACGCGACAAAGAAGCACCTCCGATCGCTGCCTACCAGTCGAACGTGAACGGGATGATTCTGTACAACAATACCATCCACGACTTCGATCTTGCGCGTTGGCTTATGAGAGACGAGATCACCGAGGTGCATACATACGGAACAGTTGCGATCCGGCCTGAAGTCGCGCGGTACGGTGATGTCGTCGCCAGCCTGGTCAACCTCAGTTACTCGCGAGCGAGCGATTGGCAATATCGAATCCTATGTGCAGGCGGTGTATGCATACGACGTGCGTACGGAGATCGTGGGGTCCAAGGGATCTGTTTTTGTTGGCAGTCTTTACCAGACGCCGGCGATTTTTCTCTCTACGTCCGGTGAGACACGCTCTTTGGCGGAGCATTTCCTGACGAGGTTTGCTGACGCTTATCTTGCAGAAATGCGCGATTTTGTTGACAACATGCTGCACGACCGCCCCCGCGGGTTTCCGGAGAGAAGGTCTGCGAGCGCTGGCAATTGCAGTCGCTGCCGAGAACTCGCTCATGCAGCGGCGACCCTGTGCGGTGAAGTTGGAGGCAAAGGTAGCCGTACCCGAAGAGGTTAAGTAGGCGGCGTCTCCGGATTCCGGGAACCCGATGCTGCCTTGGAGGTAGAGATGAGTGGCACAACTGGGGTTGCTTACAAGAGTCCTCTGCACGAGATGACCCAATCGACGCCGACGTGTCTCTGGAACGACTCGGCTTCGATCCAGGAGTTGACGTATTCGATTGAGCACGGCGCCGTAGGAGCCACCTGCAATCCTGTCATCGTGCTCGGCGTATTGAAAAAGGAGATGAGTCTCTGGAAGGACCGCATCTCCAGCCTGATTGCCGAGTCGCCGACAGCGGGGGAGGAAGAGATCGCCTGGAGGCTGGTGCGCGAAATCTCGATCAAAGGCGCCGGACTTCTGAAGCCAATTTTTGATGCCCAGCAAGGCAGAAATGGCCGGCTTTCAATCCAGACTGACCCCAGGCTGTACCGTGACACTCGTGCCATTGTGGAGCAGGCCTCCGAATTCAGCCAGCTTGCTCCCAACATGATCGTGAAGATCCCTGTCGTAAAAGCAGGAATCCCAGCCATTGAAGAGGCCACGTACCACGGGGTGAGCATCAATGCGACTGTATGTTTCACATTGCCGCAGTGCATCGCAGTTGCCGAAGCAGTCGAACGTGGCCTCAAACGGCGCGAGCGCGAAGGGAAAGACATCAGCACCATGGGACCGGTCTGCACCATTATGGTTGGCCGCCTGGACGACTGGCTCAAAGTTCTGATCGAGAAAGACAATATCTCCATCGATCCGGGATATCTGGAGTGGGCGGGTGTCGCGGTCTTCAAAAAGGCCTATCATATCTTCCGCGAACGCGGGTACCGGATTCGCCTGCTTTCCGCAGCATTTCGCAACCACATGCATTGGAGCGAATTGATCGGCGGAAATGTTGTCATCTCGCCTCCGTACTCATGGCAGTTGCGTTTCAACGCCAGCGATATTGATGTGCGGTCGAGAATCGATCAACCGGTCGATCCGCACGTGGTCGAGGAACTATTGCGGAAATTTCCAGACTTTCGGCGCGCCTTCAGCGAGGATGGCCTCACGATCGACGACTTCGATACCTTTGGCCCGACTCGCCGAACGCTGCGGCAGTTCATTACCGCGTGCCATGATCTCGACGCGCTCGTGCGGGACATTATGCTTCCCAATCCTGATACAGCCTGACTTCCGGAATGCGCTTGGCCGTTTCCGGAAGAATGGCTGCGTCCGCGCCCTTGAAGCTTCGCAGCCTTACGCGACACGATTTCTGAAACGCACTTGGAGGACTTGCTCGTGGGAAAGCTGGCAATCACAGGTGGTTCCCCGCTCCAGGACGCAGCCGTTTCCGGCTTGGCCGATGTCGACACGAGAGGAAGCCACGGCACTGGACGATGTCCTGACCAGCACCAAATGGGGCGGGCAACCGTTCCCAGGCAAGCACTCGGTGGCATTCGCGAAAGCCCAACCATCTAGGCAGCTCTCGCGGGCAAGCACTTCCTTTGTGAAAAACCGCTGGCCGCGCGCGTGGAGCAGTCTCGCCGGATGGTTGAGACGTGCCGCAAGAGCGGAGTTCTTCTAATGACCGCCTATCGAAAATACTTCGAAGCCAGTGCGCTCTACATAAAGCGGTTGATACAGGACTTCGGCCTTGGCAGCATTGACGTGATCCAGAGTGCCTTCAGCGAGCTCTATGTTCCGGGAGTCTCGCTTCCATGGTTGATAAACTCGGATGTCGCCGGTGGTGGGCCACTCATGGATCTGGGAGTCTATTGCGTGAACACGACGCGATGGCTCGTCGATGAAGACCCGATTGAAGTCGACGTGAGAAGCTGGCGCCGACATCCCACAACGTTCCGTGATGTCGAGCAGGGCATCGCATTCACTTTGCGTTTCCCCAGCGGCTTGGTTGCACAGGCCACGTCGAGTTGTGGGGCGGTTCTCTCGTCCCATCTTTTCATTCAGGGAACTAAGGGCTGGCTGTCACTTGCCCCGGCATTTACGTTCGACGAGGAACGGAAGTTGACCGGCAAAATCGCTGACAAATGGATTCAGCGAAAATTCGCGGTCGTCGATGAGTTTGCTCCGGAACTGGATGCTTTTGCCGGAGCTATTCAACAAGGCGCTCCGATCGAGCCCAATGGCGATCAAGGGCATCGGGATGCGATCATCTTGAACACGGGCGTACGAGTCCGCGAAGAGAGCAACACCAGTGCCGATCCGGTATAACTGATTGCTTCGCAGAATTGAGGCATAGGTGTCGGGAGAGTCACGGTAGTCACGATTGTCATGGTTGAGCGTAAGAAACACAATTCGGGTAAGTCAGGCAAGGCGGCGAGCATCTACGACGTTGCCCGCGAATCGAAAGTCTCTGTCTTCACCGTTTCCGCGGTGGTGAACAAGAAAAGCCATGTTAGCCGGAAACTCCGCGAACGCGTCGAGGCCGCTATTCAAAAGCTGAATTACCGGCCCAACCTGATCGCCCGAAGCCTGGCCAACCAACGTACTCATACGATCGGCATGATTGTGCCCGACATTGCCAATCCATTTTTCCCCATGGTGGTTCGAGGCGCGGAAGATGCCGCCCAGAAGCATGGTTACAACTTGCTTCTCTGTAACAGCGACGATCGCCTCGATAAGGAAGAACGCGCAGTGGAGTTGCTGCTTTCGAAACGGGTGGATGGAATATTGCTGACGAAAGCAGCCGAAGACTTCCATCCAGCTTTGCGCCAGATGATCAAAGAGATGAACATTCCCTTTGTCCTCGTCATGCGAACCTACCCCAAGCTGACGAGGGACGCAGTTATCACCGACGACTACCAGGGGGCATATAACGCCGTCTGCCATTTGGCGCGCGCAGGACGGCAGCGGATCGGGCTCGTTAGCGGCCCATTAAAGGTCAGCAATGCCCTGGCGCGGTCGCAGGGCTTTCGCGACGCCCTCAAAGCAAAGGGTCTCCGCTATGAAAAGGAACTGGTGGTGGAGGGGGATTACCGCATTGAATCCGGTTTCCGCGCCGGACATACGTTACTCTCGCACCGGCCGGACGGGATTTACGTCGCGAATCATCTGATGACGATCGGACTCTTGCAAGCGGCCGAGGAAATGGGCTTGTCGTGTCCCGACGACTTCGGGCTGGTGAGCTTCGACGACTATCCGTGGCTGAGCATCTTTCGGCCGCGGCTGACTACCGTCGAACTCCCGAAACACCAGTTGGGCAGCGAGGCCGCCGAACTGTTGATCGCGCGCATCAGTGGAGAAACCGGCCGAGCCACCGTTCGAAAGCTCCAACCCGAGTTGAGAATTCGTGAATCTTGTGGGTTCGCGCTCTTCGCGTCGAAACAAAAGGCGGAAGCCAGCGCACACTCCTAAGACTCGCTGAAGTCGATCTCCACGCGTTCCGTAAAGCCTCGCGTTTTCAGCAGGACTATCGCCACACGTCCGATCGCCTGCAGGTGCTTCTCGCATACACCTACAGCAAGGCGATGGATAATGCATCCGGGTACGGCGAGCAGATGAACCCCATCAATCCGCGTATCAGCCGAGGATTATCAGCATTCGATGCCACTAACAATTTCACGGTCAACTACAACTACTCGCTTCCGATCGACAAATGGCTGAGAGCCAATCGACCGACTCGCGGGTGAGCGATCAGCGGGATCACCTCCTTCTCCACCGGCCTTCCGATCACGCTAGTGGAGACCGGTGATCATTCGCTTCTCGGTACCGCGTTTGATGGCCCGATTGTACTTCCGGTGGATACTCCTGATCAGATCGCCCCGGTGAAGATTATGGATCAGAGGCAACCCGGTCGCTACTATTTCAGTCCGGGCTCTTTTGTTCCGTCTGCCATCGGCGTAGAGGGCAATCTCGTCGCAGATTTTTCATGGCCCCGGAACCAACAACTGGAACATGGCGTTCCACAAAGCGACTCCGATCACGGAGCGAGTGAATCTTGAATTCCGCGCCGAGTTGCTCAACATCTTCAATCACGCGCAGGTCGTTGCGCCGAGTAGCATCGGCTTGTGCGGAGGCGTCTCGAACCGCTCGCAACAAAGTTCTTTCGGCCAAATCACCCAGGCGCAGGCACCGCGGATTGGCCAGTTGTCACTGAAGCTTAGCTTCTGATCGCGGATCAAAACTCGCCCGACAATATGTTCGGGGACTTCCCGGTCCCCGAACGCTTCTAGCCCGGTCGCCGCCTCCCGGACGCAAGAGTAGAAGTAGAAAAAGGGTCCCCTTATGTCAGCTCCGAGCACGCTCGCCGCCACCTTGATTGAACCCGGGCGCTACGAATTGAGGGAATACCCTGTGCCCGAGCCCGCGTCTGGGTGCTTGTTGATCCGGATGCAGGTCTCAGGCATCTGCGGCACCGATAAGCACACGTACCAGGGATTCACTGGCCAGTACGGCGGTGATGGTAGGCCGCGTCAGGTCCCGTTCCAGGGCGAAGTCGTAGGAATTCTGAACTCCGAACTGCAACCTCGTGACGTGATTGTCAACGCGGCCGGTAGCCTGCCGGGTGACCTGCACAAACTCTGGCGCACGCGCGATCCCAAGGGCTATCACATGGAGTATGGGTATTCCTGCATGGGGTACGAAATCGCGGGTGGCCTCGGTGTCAAAATGGCTGATCCCACCCGTGAAGTCTATGTTCTTGTCGGGGACGGCTCCTATCTCATGATGGCGCAGGAAATCGTTACGGCAATGCAGGAGTCCATCAAACTCAACATCCTGGTGCTCGATAACCACGGCTTCTCCAGCATCGGCGGCCCAAGCCGCGCTTGCGGAAGCGGAGGATTTGGTACCGAGTACCGCTATCGCAACAACGGGAAACAGATTGCTATTGACTTCGTTGCCAACGCTGCCAGTTTAGGCGCCCATGCCGTGCGCGCCACGACCCATGACGAACTGAAGAGCGCAATTCGCGGATTCCGTAACCAGAAAACAACTTCGGTCGTGGTCGTCGAAACGGATTTCAACGACCGCGTGCCGGGTTATGAGTCGTGGTGGGACGTCGCAATTGCCGAAGTCTCCACATCGCCGTCGGTTCCGGAGGCTTATCGCAATTACGTGCAAGCAAAGGCAGCGCGAACGGCAGTTCTGGCCTCCGCAGGCCGACTGAGACTCGGATCGTTCTTCGTCGTCTACTTACGATATCGGAACAGGGCGTTGCCGAGAGCGTCCCGTGGCGGAGTGAGCCACGGTTCGTAGTTTCGCCATTCGAGTTGAAATCACGATTCTCAGGTGGAATACCCTCGTCTTCACAATCCCGGGACCGTGGGAGCGGTATATCCATCCGGCGGCATCAGAGTGGCAGTCAGAAACCTGAAAGTAAACAGCCCGACTCGCTAGTCGAAAAGCCGCTTGCAGACACCGGTCCAGCCCGCTCTCAGGCCGCTTCTCTCCTCATTATTACGTGTTCTTGCTTCGAGAACGGTTCCGACCTAACGGATCTTCGGGGTGCGCCCTTGCAACAGCCACCTTACCCAGGTGAACCGAACGGTATTGACAGTTCATTTCCGCAGGCGCAAGCTGTGAAGAAATCATGTCAGGGAGGCGATGCTTAGCGCCTTGTACGCCTCAGTTGTAAAGGTCTTCTTACAATTCCTACTCTCGAACTTATCTCCCCCGTTTCTAATCCAGCAGCAGCACAATAAAAAGACTTTGGATGCAAGGCCGCTGTGAGTTTCCGACGGCGTGCTCGTCGGGCCGGGACTGCCAGATTGGGCTCAACGGAGCCATTGTGCGATTGATTTGGAGGAGGTTGGAATGTTGCGTCGTGTTTCGCCGTCCGGTCCGCGAGTGTTTGTCGTTTGCCAAACCGCGAATGTCGTGCTATCGCTGCTCTTCCTCTGGATCGTGCTGAGCCCAAGTACGTTGTGGGCGTATCCGTCAAATCAGAGTGACGAGCAGGATCAGCAAACTGTGAAGATGTTACTTCAGCGGATTGAGCAGCTGGAAGCTGACCAGAAAACACTCATGGATCGCGTCGCAAAGCTGGAAAACGCTCAGAAGCCAGCGTCGACGGCCAACCCGTCAACCTCGACCGCCCCAGCGACCGCTCACCTCGCCGAGCCAACCGAGACGCCGGAACCCGAAAAAATGGATGTCAGCAAGACTCTGCTGAACATCCGCGGATTTGGCGATTTCGGCCTTTACGGAGGCAATGAAAAGGGGCAAACCACATCCTTCAGTCTTGGAGAGCTAAATCTGTTTGTGACTTCGAACATCTCCGACCGGTTCAAGTTCCTGAGCGAGATCGTCTTCGAAGCCAACGGGGGGGAAAGCCCCTCGACCCAGATACCGATCAACGCGTTCAAGGCCGAACCCGAGAGGGTTTTGCTTGAATATTCGTTGAACGACTATTTCAATCTTTCCGCTGGCCGATACCACACGGCAATCGGGTACTACAACACTGCGTACCATCACAGCACCTGGTTGCAGACGACCACCGGACGCCCTTTCCTGTTCGAATTTGAAGACGACGGTGGCATTTTGCCCGTCCACACAGTCGGCGTTTCCGCGTCCGGCGAGATTCCTTCCGGCAGTCTTGGACTGCATTACGTGGCCGAAGCGGGCAATGGGCGAGCCTCTCGTTCGCCGCTGAGCGAGCCTGTGCAGAATGTGGTGGACGAGGGCAATCGTAAAGCCGTGAACTTGGCGCTCTTTGTCAGGCCAGATGCAATACCCGGCTTGCAGGTCGGATTTTCAGGATACCGCGACGTTCTGTACCCGGCGACATCCCCGAAGATTGGTGAGACGATTGTCGATGGGTATGCTGTACTTGTCAGAAGCAACTTCGAATGGCTCAACGAAGCACTGGTAATTCGTCACGCCCTTCAAGGGGCGCCGCATGTCTTTGATACGCCCGGATTCTATAGTCAGATCTCCGAGCGATTTGGATCGTATCGACCTTATTTCCGGTATCAATACGTCAATGCGCCGAGCAATGAGCCCCTTTTCCCGGATGTGGGTTTGAGGAGCGGTCCCTCGGTTGGCGTGCGTTACGACGCAAATGAGTCGGTTGCTCTCAAGTTGCAGTACGATTACACAGCACTTCGCCATCAGCCCGGCGTGAGTACTCTCGGCTTGCAAGTTGGATTCACCTTTTGATGATGCGTATGCGCTCGCGACAGTTGAGGATGGTCCGGATAGTCTTGCTGGGATCGTTGATCCTGCTCGCCTTCCGATTTAGCCCGTCCGCCGATGCTACGGTTGGCACGGGTGAGAGGCGCGGAAGTCCAGAACAAAGCCTTGCGATCGTCGTGAATCGAGCAAATCCTGTCGACAATCTGTCGTTCTCTGAACTCCGCAAAATTTTCCTGGGGAGGCGCAGTCACTGGCCGACGGGCCGCCGCATCGCGGTGGCCATGCTCGACTACGGTCAGCCCGAGCGGGAAACCGTTCTGGAACGCATCTATCAGATGGATGAAAACGGTTATCGAAACTATTTTCTCCGGGGAATGTTCAGGGGCGACGTGTTCATGTCCCCAAAAACGCTGGCGTCCCCGACTATCGTGCGTAAGTTTGTATTTAATGCACCCGGCGCCATCGGATATCTTCGCGCCACCGACGTCGACGACTCGGTGAAAGTATTGCGGATCGACGGGCATCTTCCCCTGGACAAGGACTACGTCCTGCAGATTGACGCAGGAAGGTGAGAAGGATGAGCAAGACTACTGGCAACGGGAGTTCCGGGTCTCCGGTACGTCGCTGGTTCAGGGTGCAACGATCGGTGACGCGCGCACCGTCGTGGAGAAACTATAGCTTCCTCCTTTTTATGGTGCTGCTCGCAGAAGTTGGAGTAGGAATCTTCGTGCTGAGAGACCTGCGCCAGTCTTACGTGCAGGTGCAGAAGATGTATGAAGGTTCGGTTCGGGGACTTCGACGAATTGGCGAACTTCAGTACGAGGCTCAGGAAACGCGGAGAAGCACGTTATACGCGTTGACCACGAACGACGGCAACTTGCAGGTAAATTACGCGGATCAATCCCGTGAGGCCGACAGGCTGGTGACTCAGGGAATCGCGGAGTACTTGGCGCAGGCGCAATTGCCACAGGAACGTAGTGTTGGTGACCGCCTGACGAATGACTGGAAGTCTTATCTCAAGATCCGCGACGAGGTGTTGGGCCTGATCCTGGAGGGAAGTCCGAAGGAAGCGGTCGACCTCGATCTGGCGGCTGGCGTTCCCCTGTTCGAAGAAGTCAGGCAAGACCTCGAGGAGATCAAGCGCCTTTACGACGATCGGGCCTCACAAAGGCTTTCGGTCGTGGCTGGCTTTTTCAGGCGATCGGTGGCGAAGCTGCTGGCGGCGTTCGGCTTCGGCCTTCTTTTCGCAAGCATCGCCTTGTGGGCGATCCAGAGTAGCAAAGTGCGCGGAGCCGTACAGCTGGCAAATTTGCAAATGGACTTTGTCGCGGCAGTTTCGCACGAACTGCGAACTCCGATCACGGCGATTCTCTCTGCTGGCGAGAACGTGCGAGATGGGCTGGTTCAGGGGCGCCCGGCGCTCCACGAGCAGGGCTCGATCATCGCAGGGCAAGCTGGCCAGCTGATGGAACTTGTAGATCAGGTCTTGCAATTTGCTGCGACCACCAAAGGCAAGCCTTGGCACGCAGAAAAGGCGATCAATGTTCACGGATTGATCGACCACAGCCTGCGGAACACGGCTGCCGTTTTGCAAGAAGAAGGATTTACTGTCGAACAGATTATGGATCCCACCCTACCCGCGATCGTGGGCGACCCATCTGTGCTGTCCCAATGTCTGCAAAATCTCATTGGAAATGCAGTGAAGTACAGCGCAGGCAGTCGGTGGATTGGCATTACAGCGCACGTTGAATGGGACCGAGACAAGACTTACGAGCTCCAAATCAGCGTGCGTGATCGTGGAGTTGGAATCGGGGAAGGGGATCTTCCCCACGTCTTCGATCCTTTTTATCGTAGCCCTCAGGTGGTGGCGGCGCAGATCCGCGGCACCGGGTTGGGACTTTCGATTGCCAAGAGGAGTGCGGAAGCGTGTGGGGGAAGACTCACAGTCACAAGTGAGCTTGGGAAGGGAAGTACTTTCACGTTGCATTTGCCGATTCCCGAGCCAGCAGGAGCGGAACTGACGGCAGCGCATATGACGAGCATCGGGGATCGGTCGTGAGAGAGAACATATTGTTGGTGGAAGACGAGCAAGCGCTGAGAGCAACGCTAAGCGTTCGTCTGCAGGGAGAAGGATATGTAGTGGATACGGCAGCCGATGGGGTCGAGGGATTTGAAAAGGCGACCACCAAGCCGTTTGATCTCATCATTCTCGACATCATGTTGCCGTATCGAAGCGGGCTAGACGTTTGCCGCGACATCCGTCAGGCTGGTCTCGCGACCCCCATCCTTTTTCTCAGCGCCCGTCACCAGACAACCGACAAGGTAATCGGACTGAAGCTCGGTGCTGATGACTACGTAACAAAACCCTTCAAAGCGGCGGAACTGATCGCGCGCGTCGAGGCTTTGCTACGCCGGGTTCCCATTCGTTCGGGCCACGGCGTGCACCAGTTTGGCTCAATCCGCGTAGATGTTCGCCGCGCCGAAGTAACCAGAGACGAGAAGCCCGTGTATCTGTCTGCTCGCGAATTTCAGTTGTTGCGCTATTTCATCGAGCGCGCCGGCAGCACCATTCCTCGCGTGGAACTTTTGCGATCCGTCTGGGGATATGACTCAAATACCATGACGCGGACTGTCGATATGCATGTTGCGAGCCTGAGGGAAAAGTTGGAAGAAAATGCACGCCATCCCGAATTGATCCTTACGGTGGCCGGTGTTGGCTATAAGTTCGTCGGTTCGAATGTTCCGTGACCAGCCGAGCACGCTGAACCTCCTATTGTCTACGAAGCGTGGAGCACGCCGTCGAGTAGAATCCTTCACGAAAACTCAAATCATCCAATTGCGGCCTTAGTTGTCAGCGGTTTCCTGGGACTTGTAAAGCCTGTAAATTCAGGGTCAATTGTGGGTTGACCTCCTTGACCCGGCTTTGACACCACCATACACTCCAGCCCAATCGGGAGAAGAAACGCTCCCGTCCCCCCTATTGGACTACGCGCGAAAGCATAGTGCGAGCACTGCCGCAGCGAAGCCCAATTGTTGAAAGCTTTCCCTCGTAAATTTCGGATTGTGCTCTGGGAGTGTGACTGCGTCACCACCCAGGAGCCGCTTACAGCGTGGTGATTCACTGGGCTCTCTGATGGCCACAACGAATTCCGGAGTTGTTAGTCGTAGAGCGACAGCGGTCACTCGAAGCTCTATCCAGCCTGCAGGCGATAGCTTGCCGCCATCCCTGCGCCTGAAACCCCGTCGATCGAGGGCACACCTCGATTTTCGATCTCCCGCCCTGACACTTCCAGCTGCGTCGGTTGATCGGGCCTTATCCGCCGCCCTGAGAATGTTTGAGCCATGCGGAATTGGCTTCCTGGTCTGTGACGATCAGTGCAATGTTCTCAGCGCAAATGAAGTCGCTCAGCACATTATTTCCCGGCGAGATGGACTCGAAATCAATTCCAATGAAGTGCTTGCGACAACCGAAGAGGGCGGAGAGTCGTTGGCAGATGTAGTGGCGCAAGCGGCAAATGCTTCTGCGCTCAAAAACCGGACTCATTTCAGACGGGCCATTGCCGTCCTAAGACCTCAGCGGAAGCGGGCCTTAACGATCGTGGTTCAGTCCGTCCAACAAACCGCTCCCTTTGGAGATCCAGTCAAACTTGCTTTGTTGCTGATTACGGACGCAACCCTGTCACACGACGTGAACGTCGGCGATTTCCGTCGATTGTTTGGCTTTACCGCAGTCGAATCCCTTTTGGCAAATCAGTTGATGGAGGGCAAATCTCTCGACGAGTCCTGCGGGCACCTCGGTATTCGCCGGTCAACAGGCTGCAGTCATTTGAGACGTATGTTCAAAAAAACAGGAGTTCATCAACAGAGTCACCTCGTCGCTTTGTTGCTCAAGAGTATTGGGCTGTTGAGATGCGAGAGCGACGCAGCGAACAAGGCTTCGGGGATCGTCTTGCTTCCCGCACGCGGACGATAGGAATCGCCACCGCACGAAATCGTTGAACCTTCGGAGAAGATTCTCTAGTGAGTGTTGCGAGTTCGGGAGACAGTGTGAGCAAGGGCGCGTACTCGAGAACGCCGGGGCTTCGGCCGTCGCGACTTGGGTTGGAGTCTCGGAAACTTCCGCCGTTCGAGAATGAAGATTCCCACCCGCCAATTTCGGGCATGAGAAAAGCGAAGCAGAAGGAACGCCACTCGTGTTCTCACGATTTGATCCGCGCCGGCCTGGAAGCCTTGGATTCAGTCGATGTGGGTGTGGTGGTAACCGATGAATCGGGCAGGCTGATGGTTGCAAATCACGTCGCCGAGCAAATCCTTGAGGCGCACGATGGGGTTGAGGTGACGTCAGGCGGTATTGTTGTAGTCGCAACTGAATCGGGATTTCGGCCACTGAGAATGCCAACGCGCAGGGGGTCTCAGCCGGGCATCAGAGATGGCCAATCGACCGGTGATACCGAAGATGTCATACCCAGAGGGTCGGAGAAGAGGCCCATGACGGTCCTCATCCGCTCGCTGAATCCTAGCGGGGTGCAAAATCCTACCGATCCCGCATTTCTGATCTTTCTGCTCGATCCAGAGCGCCCAACACAGACGACAGAGCACGGACTTCGCGAACTGTACGAGTTCACCGTCACCGAGACGCGATTGGCACACTTGCTGATGGCAGGCAAGACCTTCGAACAATGCTGTACCCAGCTCGGGGTTCGTGCATCCACAATCCGTATGCATCTGGGAAATATGTTCGCGAAAACTGGTGTGCGGAGACAGGGCCAGCTGGTTTCCCTATTGTTGAGAAGCCTGGGGATGGTTCGCACGACCGCAGTCCCCAATTTCAGCCGGAAGCATGTGACCCGTTCCGCGTCACAAAAGGGCGAGGAACAACAGCTTGACATTACGGCAGCGCTCTCGGCGAGCCTCGAGGCTCTGAATTGGCTTAACCTCGGAATCATCGTCCTCAACCGTCTCGGCGAGATTTTGTTCACGAACCAGCGTGCTACGAAAATCCTCGTCGAGAAGGATGGGTTGGAGGCAACTCCCCAGGGGACGCTCTTTACCGGCCAGAAACGCTGGCCGCAATCATTGAGTTCTGTTTCGCGTACTTTTTCACCGATAGACTCGGTGATCGCCGTTCCTCGCACAAATGGGAAAAGGCCCCTAACGTTGATCATTCGTTCACTGAATGACGCCGAGCGATCTGCAGCCGAAAGCCCGGCCGCATTGGTTTTCGTGCTGGATCCCGAGCTGGCCGCTGAAGCCACCGAGGCGCGACTCCAAGCTCTCTATGAGTTCACCGCGTGTGAAGCACGCCTAGCGCGGCTTCTCATGGAAGGAAATACAATCGATGAATGTTGTGGTCCACTGAATATTTGCCCTTCCACGGCACGCCGGCACCTCGCGAACATTTTTTCGAAGACGGATGTGCGGCACCAAGGGCAGTTAGTCAGCTTGCTGTTGAAGAGTGCCGGAACCGTAAGGGTTAAGAATGACGACTGTTTGACTCCATCCCCAACAGCTGCTCCGCGAAGGATTGGCATACCTTTTTCAACCGCAAACCTGCCGCACGGTATTCGTCCTTAACTTTACTAAGTCCTAGTATGTGTCGATGGCAGAAGTGCCAATAGCACACGTGTGTGTGGCGATTCGCATCATGTTTTTTGCAGGCACTACATAATTTGACGGTAGACGAAGAATAAGTGCTGCCTTAATCTCAGCGCGAGTTGTGCGAGGCCCGAATCTCCCCTGGGCCATCGAAGATCCCCCAAAACCAGGTATACCTCATTCACGACCCATTGTGCCTTGTGGCGCCGGGTCGGAAGGAAGGCCGTACGGTCATGAGAATGTCTCTCGTTGTGTGGTTGGCCATACTCATTGACAGCGAGTCTCTCCCAAAGTTCCAGCTGTAACTCATGTGGGTGTTGGCACACGTGCGTCTGTGCTGACTAAGGTGGTTGCGCCGTTGTCCTTGAATACTGCAGCTATCCGAATACAGTCGGCGTTTCCCATACGACGCACTCGTAGACAGAAGGAGGCCAATCATGTGTAAGTCTCGCCAGGTCTGGTTGCCGATAGTTCTCGTCTTTCTCGCCACTCTGGGCGCGAGAGCTCAATCTTTCCGCGTGCAATGTCCAACGAGTACCGTGACGCACCCGGCCTCGAATCCCAACAGCCCCACCGGTGATAACAATTCGGAACCCCCTTACACTGGCCCGACACAATTCACCAGGCCGACGACCGGCACGCAGCAATGGGTCGTGCCGACGCTTGGAACCGTGAACGGCGCCATCAAGTGCCAGCAGATTTCCGGCGGTGATGGTTACTCCACCATGGCCGACGGCACGCAGACGTTCATGTTCGCTTTCGGGCCGCTCTCCGGCTTGGCGGACATCGCGGCTGGCCATGCCGCCACCCAGTTCCCGAACGTCTTCAACACTCCGTGGCCGGGGTGTACAGACTTCGCCCACTGCAAAACACCGTTGGTTCGTGGCGACCCAGCCACAACGGATGGGGCCCAGAGCGGTGGGACACCTTGGTCAGTCAACCCCGCTGGACCATCGACTCCGGCGTTCACGTGGAACGGAGCGGTCGGACTCATGCCGGATGTCGCGACGAACGTCACGGTTGCGAATCTCGAAGAGGGGCCTTTTACCGCAACCGTCCCTCCCACAACCGCCCCTGGCTGCCCGACTCCTACCGCTAACACAGTAACAGCCTGGACGGACGCTCCCCTGGGCCTTGCCGTTGGAGCGCAAGTTGTCATCTCGAATGCTACTGCCGAGGGAGGCACGGCGACCCCGACAGGCTATGCCGGCACTTGGACTATTACCTGTATCTCCTCGGGGCTCGGCATCGCTCCGGATGGGATATCGGAAGCGGCGTTCCAGTACGTCGATACGACGGCCGGGCTGGCGGCGGATACCGGAAATGATCTGGCTGCCATCGCCTCTTCGCCGTCGACCCTCGACGGGCATGTCGATCCCCGCGAAATCATGGATATCGGCGTGATGAACGGCAATATCCCGGGGCCCCTGGCCGCGTTCGATGAGGACGATGAGTTCTTTCTCACCCTCACCAACGTGGGCATGATCATGCGGCCGGACCTGTTCGAGCAGCACACGGTCCACTTCCACGGTTATCCCAACGCTTCCTCTTTCTATGACGGTGTTCCCGACGCATCCATCGCCATCAACATCGGCGCTAGCTTCACTTATTACTATCTGGCGCCCGATGCCGGCACGTACTTCTGGCACTGCCATATCACCCCGCCCGAGCACTTGCAGATGGGCATGGTGGGACAGCTCTATGTGCGTGCGCGGCAGGATCGCGTGCCCGTAGGCGGAAACCTCTACACGTATCTCGAATACCAGAACGGGATCATCGAGCCCGCAACCAACCCGACTGCAGATCCGCGGACGGTCTGCAATCCCGGTACGGACATCCTGTGCAGCGCGACCATGCCGGCCGTAAACACGGGCGCCACCAGACCGGCTGCTGGCACCCTCTGCAATGGCACGTCGCCAGCTGGAGAGGGGACGACGCCAAACTACACGTACAACGACGGGGATGGCTCCACGTGTTACGACGTCGAGTATCCCATGCAGATGCACGGCTTTGACCCGAATTTCCACTTTGTCGGCATGACCTTCAACCCAGAAATGTTTGTGGACATGAAGGACAAATACTTCTTGCTGAACGGGCGTAGTTACCCCGATACGATCGCGGCCGGCCCACAAGCCACGGTCACCTCGGATGGCGCGATGCATTATTCGCAGCCGATGCCCGCCATCATCAACATTCCGGCAGGCGGAAAGGCCCTCCTGCGCATGGTCAACTTGTCCGTCAGCGAGTATCACACGCTGCAGTCTCTCGGGGTTCCGATGAAGGAAGTCGGATTCAACGCCAAGTTGTTGCGCGACCAAGACGGGAACAACACGGAGTTCTATACCAATTCGATCACCCTGGGCGGCGGCGAATCGCTTGACGTCATTCTGGACACCAGCATCGGCAAGCCCGATGGGACGGCCTACAAGCCCGGCGAAATCTATTACCTCTATACCCCGCAACTCGACCACCTCTCAAACGACGCCGAAAACTTCGGCGGCATGATGACTGAGGTCCATATCTGCAACAGCGTGAGTGGCCCCACACACGGGAACACCTGTAATTAGGAGAGCAGCAATGAGGCCGAAAATGAAAAGCCTGATTTCGATGACACAACTTCTACTGGCGCTTGTCGTGGCAGGAACGTTGTTTCTCACGCCAGCTACCTTTGCTGCAGCTCCCGGCGTCGGCGGAACCACTTTCAACCTGACAGCCCAAGACGCCTACTTAAACCAGCCCGACGGCGAGGCGGTGTACTCGTGGGGATACGGCTGCCTGAACACGACTGGCCTGACTTTTCTTCCCGCGGCCATCACTAATGCAACGTGCCCCACAATGCAGGTGCCGGGTCCGACGTTGATCGTCATGGAAGGGCAGCCGATCACGGTCAACTTGCAGAACGGCCTCCCGGCCGCCGCCGGCAACACCTCGATCCTTTTCCCCGGCTTCCAGCTCACGTCCACGTGTGCGAATTCGACGACCAATCCGCAAGGCTTGTTGGCGTGCGAGGCCACGCCGGGCTCGACGGTAACTTATACCTTCGTCGCTAGCGCGCCGGGCACACACCCTTATTACAGCGGGACGCAGGGCGACCTTCAGATCGAGATGGGGCTTTATGGCGCCATCATTGTTCTACCCTCGAGCGTTCCGGCCAATTGCAATAGCACCGTCACGAACCTCTACGGGAAGACCGATTACGGAACAACGAACAAGATCCCGGGGTTTCCTGAGTCGGACTTCCGACTTGCGCACGCAGCCTACGACCACCCCAAGTCCTGCTATGACCGGGAATACTTGTTCCAATGGGCTGAGATGGACGCCAGGATTCACCAGCAGGCACAGGCGCAAGTTCAGGCAAGGAAGGGCTGCACAGCTGGCACGATGGGCTGCAGTCTTGACGTACAGACCGAGCCGTACCACCCCTCTTACTTCCTGATCAACGGCCGCTCCATGCCCGATCTGATGGACCCCAACTTCGCGGGCGAATATCCGCACCAGCCCTATAACGGCAACCCTCACATTCATCCGGGCGAGCTGACGCTTATCCGCACCATCGGGCAGGGGCGCTGGCAACATCCTTACCACGAGCATGCTAATCACGTGCGCATCCTTGGGCGGGACGGGAATCTGGTTCTAAGCCCCACGAATCCCACGACCAGCCTCGCGGGCACTCTGATGTTCAACACGGACACGACGCCCGGAGAAGCCTTCGACGGAATTTTCTACTTCAGCGGCAGGGGATTGAACTGGGACCCGTATGGTCACCACCCGACCTCCAGTTCGAATGACCCGCTGGCCATGCTCACCTGCACTCCTGATGCGAACGGCTACAACACCGGGAATACTGCCGCTCTCAATTACTACGAATGGTGCCAGGATCACAACAAGCCAGTGCAAGTCGCCCCGTTCGGAGATGTCCCAGGGGGCGGCCCGGCGACGTTGCCCGATCCGAACGTCTTCACCAACGGTCAATGGTACGGCGGCAGCCCGTACTTCGGCCCGGATGCGGTTTTGCGCTCAACGATGCCTGCTTGCACCAGCAACGCTTTGACCGGCGCGGCGACGCCGGGCACCAACTGCACCACTTTGAACCCTGCGAATACGCAGGCGAACCCCGCCAGCGAACGTGGCTGGGCGTTCATGTGGCACTCGCACAACGAGCGCGAGATTACGACGAACAACGTCTTTCCCGGCGGCATGCTCATGATGTTGCTGGTCGATTCACGGGAATTTGCGATTGATGAAAGCCAGTGAGGCTCTGTTGCTGATCTTCACTGCCATCCGTTGGAGTCCCCCATCGGCGAATGGCGAACTCAAATTCAAGTTTATGTCCAGGGCGGACCGACAACGAGAGGCGAGAACCATGATTCGGATCAATGATTGCAAGTCCAAAGGCACACTAAAGGTCGCGGTGCTAATGAGCCTGCTCTTTTTTGCGGCGTCTGCGGCGTTTGGTCAGCAGCAGATCAATCTGACTGCCGGGCCAACCACATACACGGCGCCCGATGGCACCACCATTCCGATGTGGGGCTATGCCTGCGGTTCCGCCGCCACCGGTTCCACCGCCACGTGCGCCGCACTGAACTCGTCGGCCGTGGCCAATCTGGCGGCAACCACTTGGTCGCCGGTGGTGATCACGGTTCCCACGGGTCAGGGTCTGACGATCAACCTGACCAACAACCTTTCGTTCGCGACGGGGTCGGGCACGAATACGATTCCCACGTCGATCGTGATCGTTGGACAGGTCGGCGGCGGTCTCGGCAGTTCGCGCACCACCACGCTCAGCCCCAGCCACGCTAATGCGCAGGGTTGCCCCACTTGGTTTATTGCCTCCCCCGCCACACCTCCAGGTACGCCATGCCCGGCCCCGCAAAGCTCTTCAGGCACTCCGCCAAACCAGGCGAACCGCGTGCAGTCGATGGCCACGGAAGTAGTGGCCGGAACGACTACGGCACTGACATGGACCGGGCTGAAGCCGGGCACCTACTTGCTCGAGTCCGGCACCCATCCTTCAATTCAGGTGCCGATGGGGCTGATTGGCGTGCTGGTGGTTACCACGGCACCTTCGGGCGCCACGGCCGGCACGGCGTATCCTGGTGCCGCCGCGACAACCACTACCGCCGCGATTCCGGCGGTGACTTATAACGCCGAACTCCCGCTGGAATTCAGCGAGATTGACCCCGTGCAGAACAAAGAAGTCGACACCGCTGTCCGGACGGCGGGCTTCAATGAGACGAATGTGTGGTCGGGCATGGTCGGCCAGTGCGGCAATCCCAACGCGCCCGTGGGGATTGTGAACACGTGCTATCCCCCGGCAGTGAACTACACGCCGTTCTATTACCTCATCAACGGCGTTGCCTTGAATAAGACGAATCCCACGTTGTCGCTGTTCCAGGCTACAGCCGGTGTGAACAGTGGCACACCTGTGACGGCCGGAATTACCGGCACCGTTCTGGTTCGCCTGGTGAACGCCGGCGTGCGCATGCACGTTCCTTCGATCGTCGGATCGCTCACACAAGGGTTCAACGGAGCAGGCGCAGCCGCTACAGTCTCTGGATTCACCCTGATCGCGGAGGACGGCAATCCCATCCCCAACCTTGCCGCTGCCGGCAAGGCGTTCCCCTCGGCTCCGCGTGTACAGCACGATGTGTTTATGGCCGCGGGCAAGACGTTCGACGTGATGATCAATGTGCCAGCCCTCCCCGCTGGTGCCACTGCAACCCCAGCCCTTCCGGTGTTTGACCGCCAGCTGAGCTTGTCGGCAAATTCCAGCGAGCGTGATGCGGGCATGGTGGCCTACATCAGTGTCAACAATGCTTACAACTCCGGACTCGGACTGCCAGTTGCGGCTGGGACCGGCATTTTCGCCGGCGCAGTCGCTAACCCGGATACGTACGATTCGCTGGTTGCAGGCCAGCCACTCACGATATCCGATGTCTCGAAAGGCGTGATCGCCAACGACGTGAATGTCTACGGCGTAGCCCTCCTCGCAGCGCCGACCAGCGGCACGCTCACTTGTCCTGCTGCTGTTGCTGGCGTCTCTAACGTAGGAATCTGCGCGAACGGTACCTTCACGTACACCCCGAGCGGGACTGCAACATCAGATAGCTTCACCTATTGCGCCAACGGAACGGTTACCGCTGGGGTGTGCTCTTCCGGTATATCCACGACGGTGACTCTCGGTGCTTCGAATCTTGCCGGAAACCCCACCGCCATCGCCCAGAGCTATGCGGCCAAGGCGGCAACCTACATCAAAATTGCGTCACCCGGCTTGCTGTTGGGCAATACCGACCCGAATAACCTGCCCCTCTCCCTGGTCACCTCTCCTGCCCCGACCGTTACCGGCGGAACCATACAGGCGGATCCCAAGGGCGGATTCACCCTGTCGTTGCCATCGAACTCGACAGCTACCACGGTTAACTTCTCCTACACCGTGCAAAATTCTCAAGGAAGAACGGCCACTGGAACGGCGACCGTCAGCTTCCCCACCCCCAGCAATCTGAAGGTGAACGTGGTGGATGCGCAAGCTCTTGCCAACTGCAACGGCAATGGCACGTGCATCGCCGGATTGTCGCCCATCACCGACTATCGGTGGATCATCGAGGAAGACAAGACCTTCTACGTAGACCCGAACTGCACCACCAACAGCAGTATTCTCACGCCGGGCTGCCCGAGTCCTGTGGCCTCCGGTGGCACGATTCCCACGTTCGGCACGCAGTTCCATACGAGCACGATGGATTACGTAGCTCAGGGCTGCACGGGAACGCTGTCCTGCGAAGGTGGCCAGACGATGCTGGACACGCGGCCAGCTTGTACCTCTCCGGGAGTTCCAGCGGGGTGCAGTGCGACCGCCGGACAGCACATTGCTGCGGTGTGCGACCTTGGCAACGGTGCCTGCCGGCCTGACCCGACTGGAAATGGCTATACGGCCGTGTCGCCCAGTTCGGTGCATCTGGATCCCTCGAAGCGCTATTACATCTCGGTTTTGCCTGGGGATGCGGCGAACCCCTTCCCGTCGGGTTACCAGGGTCCTCCGGGATGCTCGACCAGCACCGGCGCACAGGGTGGAACCAATCCCTGCGGCCATAGCATGAGCGGCGCTCCGATTCCGGCGGCATGCAACATACTGGGCGGGCCGAACGGGTGTACGACAAGCTCCGCGTTCACCCAGCCAGTCACGGTGGCGGTGCTGCCTACTCCACTCCCAACGGGTAAGCTCTCGGTCATCGTGTTCGAAGACGACTTTCCGTTAAACGGTGAACAGGATGGCGGAGGCGGAAACGGAACGGTCGCACCCATCGAGCCCGGTCTAGGCGGCTTCAGCATCGTTCTATGGGACACCTATGGCGGATTGGGTGATGTCACCGGGCAGAACACTTACGACATGTTTAACGAGCCCCTGTCGAACAGCTTGTCAGGGACCATGGATCCGGGAACCGGGCTCGACGCCTGCCCGCTTACGCCCAACCCGACCTCAGGTCCGGCGGGTGCTGGGCCAGCGCCAGCGACGGCCATGACAGGCGTGATCGTGACTTGCCCGAAGTATGAATCAGACGGGATAACTCTATCTCCGCTGGCGGGCCAGGCGGTCATCGCCAACCTGATGCCAGAGAAGTTCAGCGTTCAGGCTTACCCTGGGGCAGACCGCATTGCGCGCGGCGAGGAGTGGCTCCAGACCAACACTCTGGATGGGCAGCACCCGCACGATTCCTTTATCCGTATCGGCGAGCCTAGCTACTTCCAGGAATACGGCCCGGCTGGATATCACGTGTCGATCGGCTTTGCTAACCCGGCGATCATCAACGCGCGGGCAGCGGATGTCTGCGCTGGTGCCTACGGCGCGGTCGGCCCGTGCACCAACACCATCACTGGCCAAGTCGACGTCCAGCGTCTGAGCCGGACGCCGGACCAGAGACTCTACTCCAGCGGTTCGCGCGACGGCTATGCCTGGACGCAGTGCTGGGTGAGCTTGGGTGATCCGGATTCCGAGGATTTCATGTTCAGCAAGTGCGATGCCAATGGGAACTTCAAGTTCACCAGTGTTCCCGGTGGCAACTGGAGACTGACCATCGGCGACCAATGGAATGACCAGATCATTGATGGTCTGTCGACGCCGGCGAATGTGGGATGCGTGCCCACTCCGCCCGCCAGCACGTGCAGCGGCGGACTGGCTACCCTCAACCTGGGCAATATCGGCGCCCAACAATGGCAGTCGAACGTCTACACCAAGACTTGCGTAGACGACAACAGGGATGGAATCTGCGAATCCAACGAGATTGGGATCCCGCTCATCTATACGATGATTCATTACCGCGATGGGCACAACGCCAACGCTCTGACCACGGACTTCAACGGCGTTGCTAGCTTCAACGAAACCTTCCCCCTGTTCAACTGGTACGTCGTGGAAGCGGATTCGACTCGTTACAAAACGACCGGCATCCACACCGTCTACGATGCGGGTGGCCCAGCCGACGGCTCATCCTCCTGCGGGACGGCGAATGGCGCCCGGGCGTGCGGAACATCGACGTCGTACAACTTCCTGGCGAACACCTTCGAGGCGGTTCCCCTGCCTGCTGATCTTTCCGTCCCCGGCGCCGTGTATTGCGCCAAAGCGGATTGTTCGGCGGAGGCTCCCTCATACCAATCCGGCACCGCGATCGCCAGTCCGGGAAAAGGAACTGTCGCTTCTACCGGTCGTATCGATCCGCCCTGGGTTTGGGCCGAGGGCTGGTCGGGCATGACGAGCCAGAGCAACTGGATTGAGTTCGCCAAAGCACCATATGCGCCGTGCCCGCCGGCATGCGTGAACGTCCCGAGTTCCCTGTCCAATCCCACGGGAGGCACCACCGCTTCGACAGTCCCAGTGGGCGAGAACGGCGGCATCTATGGACAGGTCACCTATGCCTCGACGCGTCCTTTTGATTCTGCCGAGCAAATGATTCAACAGCCCTGGGAGCCGAACGTTCCGAACGTCACCATCAACCTCTACCAGGAAGGCTTTGCGGCCGATGGCGTAACCCCGACTCTCACGCTGGTGGACACCACCCAAACCAGCAGTTGGGATACTTGGGCGCAAGGGTTCTACCCGGGAAGTGCTGCCGGGAGTGGGAACGGAGCAGGCCAGAAACCGTACATGAGCTGCCCCGGTCAAGGCACGGCTACGGGTACGAATGCGGACCTCTTTTTCTTCACGCTGTTTGACCAGCCGAATTATCTCGACTGGTACAACTCGGTACATAACAGCGGAACACTGCACACCCTCCCCTATAACGGCCAGTACAAGTGCTACGACGCGATGCACATCTGGAACCAGGTGCAGCCGGCGCCGTACGACGGCAAATACTTCTTCCCGAGCGTGCTCGGCATCAACCCGACGACCGGAAAAATAAATACCACATTGACCGGCGGTGTCGGGGGCACTGGCCCTGGCACTACTGGATTTACTGCAGCATCCATGCCGGGAACCAACTGCACGGTGTGCGTAGCCAACCCAACGACCATCGCCAAACCGCCCGCTGGAGGGGATTTCAGTGGGTACGACCCATATCGCGCGGGTACTCCCATGCTGCCACCCGGCAAGTACACGGTAGAAGTGGTCATGCCACCGGGCTATGAGATCTATAAGGAAGAGGACAAGAACCTGCTGATCGGCGACAACTTCATCGCGCCGGTTACGCAGCAATTCGGTGGACTGGGTGCGGATATCTTCATCATCCCCGACCAGGCCTCGGTGTCGTCGATGTACGACTCGAATGGCAACGGCTACAACCCGAACAACTACCAGAATCAGACTACGAACCTGGACTTGGTGGGACAAACTCTCTCAGGCGTTCCAGGTTTCCCTGGCTTTCAAGATCCTGTGTGGCCGTGCGTGGGCGAGACACGCGTCGTGCCCGACTACCTGAGTCTCTTCCCGCAGGCGAAGGAAGTGGCGCCATTTGCTGGAGCGATGCGGCCTCTGTGCGACCGCAAGGAAGTGATCCTGGTCAGCCAGGAATCGGCGAATGTGAGGTTCTTCGTCTACACTTCGACGCATATTGCGTCGAAGTACACCGGCGTGATCACCGACGACTTCACCTCGGAATTCGATCCGTTCGCGCCGCAGTTCGGCGAGAAGTTCGCTCCGCCGAATCTTCCGGTTGCCACGAAGGACTACCTCGGGAACGAAATCTCCCGCGTGTATTCCGACCACTGGGGAATTTATGACGGCTTGACTTTTTCAAGCTGGGATGTAAACCCACCCAACATTACCGGGTACTCTCCGACTATGTTGGTGCAGTGCATGAACGATCCGGGCCCGATCAAGGACACGAATCCGAGCTCGGCCACGTTTGGTCAGATGATCACCGATCCGTTGTACAACCCGGCCTACAGCCAGTTCTGCTACGAAGAGCCGTATATGCCGGGCTTGACGACTTACCTGGATACACCGGTTGTGCCCACGCAAGCATTTGTGGGCGCAGCTTACAACGATCCGGATTGCAGCTACCCGGACGCGACTCCGGCTCTCAAGGAGGTTGATGGCGACGGCGTAGGTCCCTGGGTCAGCAAGACTGGTTCTCGTCAGCTGACTATCACGGGTCTGGGTGACGTGCAGGTGAACAACAGCGGTTATTCGGGTCCATCGGCCAACCTGGCTCCGTACAACTTGAAAACCGTGAAGCGCCACTATGGTTTTGGTGGCACCAAGGGCACGATAACGATCGGAGGGTATAGCGTCCCGGCGGCGAACATCAGCACGTGGAGCGACACGTCCATCGTGTTGACGATTCCTGCCTCCAACACGATTCCGGCCTGTCCGATCCAGCAGCAGGCGCAGTACGGTGGATCGTCGGCACAGTGCGGTCAGCTGGTCATTACCGCTAGCAACGGCAACGCATCGATCGACACCGTGACCGTCACGATCGGCGGAAAGCCGCCTAAGCACGTGGCCGCCGCAAGCACGATCCAAGGGGCGATTGACGCCGCGGCGCCTGGTGACCTGATCATCGTCGATCCGACTTGCACCATTACCACTGGAAGCGGAGCCGCCGCGACTACCACTGTGGCCCCGTCGTGCACGACAGCAGGAGTGAACGGCAAGTCTGTCAGCTCTCACAACGAAATGGTGTTGATGTGGAAACCTGTCCGTCTGCAGGGAGTGGGCGCTGTTTCGTCCGTGATTAATGCCAACGCCCAACCGGCGGGCACGCTGCTTGATCCGTGGCGCCGCCATGTCAACTGCCTCTTCGGCTTGTCAGTATCGGGTGTACCGACCACTTCGACGGGTGGAGGAGGTTCGTACGACCCAACCGGGACCTACAATTGCCCGGAGACGGGTTGGGCGAATTTCAAAGGCGCGCCCAACTCTCCGCAGATTGACCGCTTGCCACTCGAGGCAACCGTGGGTTGGGACGCCACGCAGAACGGCAACCTGGCCGAACAGTTGCAGGAGCCCTCGCTGATGGGCGCGTACGAGGGAGCGGGAATTACCGTGCTGGGGAAGGGCGTGGATTTTCACGGAGCCAATCCCTGGTCCGATGGCAACGAACCGGGAGCATTCCCGCCCAGCACGACGCTGCTTACGGGAGTCGGTTCTAACCCGGCTACGCTTCCCACGGGCGACGCGAGCCGCCTCTGCGAAGGTACTAACGGGAATCCGTTCCCAAGCAACTTCATGTGCAACCCGTCAAGTATTGATGGGTTGTCGATCACCGACAGCTCCCAGGGTGGAGGCGGTATCTTCATCCATGGTTGGGCGCATTACTTGCAAGTCGCCAACAACCGTATCTACAACAACGCTGGAACGCTTACGGGTGGTATCAGCGACGGCCAGGGCGAATTCCCGACCCCAGTTATTAAGGGAAGTACCACCAATTCTGCCCCTGGCTCCTGCAGCAACGGCGCGGGATTCGCGAACAATCAGCATCTGCCGTACTGTCTGGATATGTTCACCAACCTGCACAACAACTACATTACGAATAACTCCTCGCTTGGCGATGAGCTGTTCTCTGCGACTCTGGCAGGCGGCGGCGGCGCGACCTTCTGCACCGGCACCGACTATTACAAGTTCAACTACAACTGGGTGTGCGGAAACCTGAGCTCGGGTGAAGGCGGAGGTATCGTTCACCTCGGAGAAATCCAAAACGGCGATATCGAGCACAACGCGATCCTCTTCAACCAGAGCGACAACCCCACCATCCCCACCAACGGTGGCGGTATTCAGGTGATGGGTACGCCTGATACCGATCCGATTTGCGGGACTCTACTGGATGCGGATTGCCCGCCGGGACTGAGCGACGGCATTGGGCACAAACTGACGATCAACGCCAACCTGATCCAGGGCAATATGGCCGAGAGCGGCAGCGGCGGCGGCATCCGTCTGCAGCAGGTCAACGGAACTGAAGTGTCGACCTTCCCCAAGCAACCTCAGTTCTGGAACGATGTATCCATCACCAACAACATCATCGTGAACAACGTGGCTGGTTGGGATGGCGCGGGAATCTCGCTGCAGGATGCGATGAACGTGCAGATCGTAAACAACACCATTGCCAGCAATGACTCGCTTGCTACTTCTGGCGTGCTGACGCAAAGCATCGGCACACCGGAGGCCAGTTCGCCGGCGGGAAATTGCGTGCAAGCGGGGTTGACAACATCGTGCCCGCAGTCGGCAGGCGTGACCAGCACGCAGAACTCGACGCTGATGACCACGTCCCTGACAGGGCTAACGCTGAAATGTCCGTACGGACCCAACTGCCAGGGATTCTCGAATCCGCTGCTGCAGAACAACTTGATCTGGCAAAACCGCTCGTTCTACGTCGGAGTGGGCAACCTGGGTCAAGGGGCGCTGAACCAGCAGAAGCTCATCTCGCTGTTCGACGCCTTCAGTGGGGCAAACGCTCCGGTGCAGTCGGCCGCCGGCCAATGCACGTCGGGCGTCAGCTACTGGGACGTGGGCGTGCGCGGTGACACGGGGCCGAGCAATCACGCCTCTGGATTCCGCCTCAACCCAACCTGGTCAGTACTGGGCGACCCGATCGATTACCCTGGCGCTAACAACCTGGGATCGAATCCCAGCTTCAGGAGCGAGTATTGCAACGGTTCGCGTGTACCTCCAACGTGCTCTGCGTCGGATGGGTGCGGAGGTCCGAGTGGATATGGCGTGCCTCCGGGTATCGTCGACGCCTCTGCGCCAAATCCGGTCTTCAGCCTCACTCCAGCTGCGACGGTGGACGAGGGCAACAATTGGATCAACGTGAGCTGGGGCCCGCTCGATCTGAGCGACCCATCGTTGAATTCGGGAGCCGGAAGTACCGGAACCGGAAACTGGGGCAGCGGGCCGCTGTTTGCGGACTACCGGCTCAACTCTAGTTCGCCGGCTATCGATTACGTACCGGTCGCGCAGACGCATCCGTCAACGGACTACTTCGGAAATCCGCGACCGGATCCGGCCAACCGGTCGAAGTTCGACGTGGGCGCCGTTGAATTCGGGTCGGGTGGTGGCGGAGGCGGTGGCAGTGCGACGGTTTCGATCACTCCCAATCCGTTGACCATCACGTTGGCTCACCTGGTCTTCACGGGTACTGGGACGGTTACATTCACGAACTCGGCAACTTCGACCATACCGGTGACGGTGACAAATGTCAGCGTTACGGGCGGATCATTGCTGACCTACCTATTCCTCAAGGGGACGGACAACTGCACAGGAGTGCCACTGAATCCGGGACAATCCTGCACCGTGATTGTGGACTTCGTAAATGTGTTCGCAGCCCGCGGAGTAGATCGCGCCGGCACGATCACTTTCACCGACAACGCGACCGGAAGTCCGCAGAGCAGCGGATTGATCGGTCACGCCAACCCATAAGTTAATGATGGTTTGGCGATTCGCTTAATTTGATGGTGGAGCTGTTCACGAATCTTCGTGAACAGCTTCGTCTTTGAGAGAAGTCCCGATTCCAACGGCTGGGGCCCTCAGCTGAGCAAAAGATGTCAGAGCCGAGCGGTTGGAATCGGTGCTTTCGAGCAGTGGGAGAATACAAGGATGAGAAATTTCGGATTTCTGGTTTTAGGCGCCGTGCTTGCAGTTCCGCTGGTGGCAAAGACTGGAGGTGCCCAGTCTTCCACGCCGGCTCAAGCTGCTCCCGCACAGCCGGGGGTTCAAGCCGGCAAACCAGTGCCACCTCCTGTCTGGCAAGGCTCTCAGGTGAATCGCCTCTCACGCCGGGCGGAAATGTATTACGAGGGTGTCTGGGGTGTCGGCGACCTCCACTTGAAGACGGCAGAGTCGGGTGAAATCATCCGGCTCAATTATCGCGTGCTGGATCCTGCCAAAGCCGCCGTGCTCAACGACAAGAAGGCCGAGCCGGAGTTGTTCGATCCGGAGGCCGGAGTCAAGCTCGTGGTCCCGGAGATGGAGAAGGTCGGGAAGCTGCGCCAGAGCAGCACGCCAAAACCGGGCATGGTCTACTGGATGGCTTTCTCGAACCCTACTCGGGCCGTGAAACGCGGTCACAGAGTGGATGTCGTCATTGGGCCGTTCCGGGCCAACAGTCTCATCGTCGAATGAGGATTAGGCAACGGCACTTTTTGAGTTCGCCAAGGCCGATTTGTTTTTTGAGTTTCGAAATCTGTTGAATTGGGGACGTGCATATGTTTCGAAGGTTGCTGGGAATCGGGATCTTTATAGCATTCGCCATCACGCTCACCGCGGCGCCGAATAGCGCATCATCACAAGCCGGACTTTCTGCAGGTCAGATCGTAGACCGAAATGTGGCGGCACGTGGCGGATTGCAGGCATGGCGGGGAGTTCAGACCATGTCGCTGGAAGGGAAGATGGGCGCCGGAGGCAACCAGCGAGCCGTCCTTCATGTGCCGATGACTAACTCCGAAAACGTGACTCTCCCACATCGGCCAACTGACGAAGCGCAACTGCCGTTTGTCATGGAGCTGAAGCGCCCCCGCAAAATGCGGCTGGAGCTGCAATTCAAGGGTCAGACCGCAGTACAAGTTTATGATGGCACCAATGGCTGGAAACTCCGGCCTTTCCTGAACCGGCATGAAGCGGAGCCATACAGCGAAGAGGAACTAAGAATTGCCTCGAATCGAGAAGACCTTGACGGTGCTCTGGTGGACTATGCTGCGAAGGGCAGCCACATCGAGTTGGACGGGACCGAAATGGTCGAAGGCGAAGACGCGTACAAGCTCAAGGTTATCGAGAAGAGCGGCCATACGTTCCATGTATGGGTTGACGCTAAGACCTTTCTCGAAGCCAAAATTGAGGGACAGCCGCGCACACTCGATGGGACTCAGCATCCTGTAGAAATTTACTACCGCGATTATCGGAACGTGAATGGCCTACAGATCCCCTTCGTTTTGGAAACGAGGGTTCTCCCAGTGAGCAGAAACGCGTTGGGGTTACGGGATACACCCGTTCCGCCCGAGAAAATAGTTATCGAGAAAGTAGTGGTAAATCCGAAGCTTGATGAGAAGCTCTTCTCGAAGGTCGACGTTTCGACCATAGCAAAGGGCAAGTAACTTTGGAATTGCTGCCTTCGCCGTTCTGAGCAGACAATGTCTGGGTGGAAGTACAAGACTGGCGGGATGAATCAGCGTGGGGATCGCCGCGGTTTGGCAAGACCTCTCCTTGCGTGAGATCTTTGTGGTCGCATAGCCCTCCTCACTCCACAAGGAAGTACTTTTCCACGCGGACGCCATCCGTGCACGGATCGGCAGTTGTCAGGGAAGCAATGGGCGTGAACCGCAACCAGTGCGAGAGGTAATCATTCGATGAAGAAGTTCATAGCTGCAGGTTTGGTTGGACTGCTCATGGTGGTCTCTTATGCTTTGGGCAGACGCCACTCCGCGCCCGCGACGGAAGCTGGGAACTCGCGGCGCATTCTCTACTGGGTTGATCCCATGCATCCGAACTACAAGTCAGACCAACCCGGCACCGCACCCGATTGCGGCATGCGACTCGAACCGGTCTATGCCGATTCCGTCCCCCCCGCCGCAGCGGTTCCATTGCCGGCTGGAGCGGTTGGGATCGACCAGGCGAGTCAACGATTGGTCGGAATCCGTGTAGCCACCGTTGAGAAGACATCGGGGACACATTCGGTTCGGTTTCTGGGTCGGGTGGTTCCGGAGGACACCCACATCTATCGAGTCAATGCCGGGATGGACGGGTTTATCCGCGAGACTTTCAACGATTCCATCGGAGAGCGCGTCAACAAAGATCAGAAACTCGCCGCCGCTTATTTGAGCGATACTCTGTCGGTCGCGTCCGGGTATCTGGCTGCAACTGCGGGTATGCCGGGAGCGGTCGGCAAGGACGGTTCGCGGACTGTTCCGTTTCCGGGGGCTGTGTCCAAGCAAGGCGTGAGCAGCATTCAGGGCTACACCGATCGCCTGCGCAATCTCGGCGTGAGCGAGGTGCAGATCAAGCAGATGGCGGAGAACCGCAAGCTACCCGAGACCGTGGACATCGTCTCACCGGCCGATGGCTTCATCCTTGCGCGCAACATCACCCCTGGCCAGCATTTCGATCGGTATGCGGAGTTCTACCGTATCGCGGACCTGAGCGAGGTCTGGATCGTAGCGGACGTGTTCGGTGAAGACGCGCAGAACATTCAATCCGGGGCCGGTGCGCGTCTAACTTTGCGGGATCAGCATGGCACTTTCCTGGCGCGGGTGAGCAATACCCTGCCTCAGGTGGATCCGGAGACGCACGTGATGAAACTCCGCTTGGAGGCGAACAATCCAGGTTTCAGACTGCGCCCCGACATGTTCGTGGATGTCGAGTTGCCCGTGGGCGGGGGAGCAGGCCTCACGGTGCCACAAGATGCTGTGATCGACTCAGGTGACCAACAGCGCGTTTTTGTAGAGCGCAGCCCGGGAGTGTTCGAACCGCGCACTGTGCAAATCGGTTGGCGTTCCGGCGACCGAGTCGCAATTGTGCATGGACTGGCAGAAGGCGAGCGCGTCGTCGTCGAGGGAACTTTCTTGGTCGATTCGGAGACTCGGTTAAGATCCCCCGCCCCAGCGCCCGATAACCAAAAAGCCCCGCCCACCAAGCCATCCCGAATCTAGCATGCTCTACCTGCGGAGCGACCACCGGCCCCGCGGAGGCGCACTACAGAGAAGTATGAAGCGTACGAAACGTCCGCACCGCTTTGATGGGATTGCTGTCGTAAGAGCGACTGCGCGCATGGGCACGAAGAAATTCACTGTGAAATAACAGTGGCGGATCGAGCTTGCGCAGTCGGAGAAATCTGCTTCACATCCTCCACGTAAGTGCGCAAAATTTCTGCGACGCTCCACGCCTGCGCGACGCATCCGCGCGGATGCCGGGGAGCATCTCCGTCGAAGATTTCCGAGATCTGGCCGAGCCCGCCGTCGGTCAGGTGATTCTTCAGAGGTTCGAGCCAGATGGCAGTCTGATCGCGGGCGGCTGGGCTGTCGCCGTGCACCTTGATATAAGCGCGAATAAATGGGCCCATCAACCATGGCCAAACGGTTCCCTGATGATACGCGCCGTCACGTTCAACGGGACCGCCCGCATAACGACCTCGGTATTGTGGATCGCTTGGCGACAGGGTGCGCAACCCGTAGGGCGTTAGCAGATGCTCCTGGACTCTTTCGACCACTTGCCGCGCATGCTCGGAGGACAACATGCTGTGGGGCAGGCTGATCGCGAAGATCTGGTTGGGACGAATCGCAGGGTCCCGAACGTCACGGTCCACGACATCGTAAAGGCAGCCCGCAGCATCATTCCAAAATAGCTCGTTGAAGCTGATCCTGGCAGCATTGGCCATCTGACCATAACGCTCCTGCCCAACGCTGTCCTGGAACCTTCGAGCCAGATCCTCAAGAATGCAGAGCGCGTTGTACCAGAGCGCCTGAATCTCCACCGGCTTGCCGCGCCGCGGGGTCACCACCCAATCGCCAACCTTGGCGTCCATCCAGGTGAGTTGGACTCCGGGCTCGCCTGAATTGAGCAGCCCCGATGAATCCACTCCGATTCCAAAGCGTGTTCCCCGGATGTGCCACGAGATGATGTCGACAAAGACCGGGTATAGCTCTGTGTGCACAAACTCGACATCATTCGTGTAGGCGAGATAGGCGCGGGCTGCTTCGAAGAACCAGAGCGTGGCGTCGACTGTGTTGTATTCCGGGAGCTCTCCGCGATCGGGAAAGCGATTCGGAATCAAGCCATGGTCTACATGCTGCGCGAAATTTCGGAGAATACTTTTTGCCACGTCATGACGGCCCGTCGGCAAAGCGAGACCAGGAAGTGCGATCATCGTGTCGCGACCCCAGTCACTAAACCAGTGATAGCCGGCGATTACCGTCTTTTGATCGCCACGAGAAACGACGAATTGATCCGCGGCCGCGGTTAGCGCCTGGGTGAACTCGTCCGTGACCGGGGATGCTTTCGTTATTGCCGCTCGGCGCGCAATCTCTGTTTCGAGATATTCATCGAAGTTGGAGAGACGCTGTGGGGCGGTTGAGGCGATGATGGTGGCTTGGGGCTCGACGGTTACGTCAAAGTCGAGAACGAGCGGATTGAAGAGGTCCTCGCGATAGTCCAGCCCTCGTTCGCGTTCGGCATCGTATTCGAAATTGCGGTACCACTGTCCGGACTTCACCAGGCCAGAACCGTTGTGAGCCAGATAGAACGACGGCAGGTCAGTATAAGGCGTGATGCTGGCCAGTTGTTCGTGCTCGGCGACCCGCGAATTGATCGCATAGTTTTCGTGAGTCAGGCTGTGAAAGTCGCGAAATGCAATTAGCGGCCGGACTTCAAATCGTAGGTTCTTGCGGGAAGCGAGGCTGTCGCTCGATCTAAATGAATATTGAACGGCCGTGGTATTTTCGCCATAAACCATGAAGACGGACTTTTCAATCTCGATGCCGTCAATTTCGTAGGTAAAAACGGGGAATGGGTCGAGGCGAAATTGTCGAAGGTATCGAAAGCCTTGCGGGTAGACTGCGCCCGGATAGCGGTTTGCCGAGAGCTCGAACGCTCTTTCGTCGATGAACAGAGTTTCCTCAACTTTCGACAAAAGGACGAAGCGTCCGACGGGCGGCATCGTCGCCGCGACGAGCAAGCCGTGATAGCGGCGTGTGTTCAGCCCAACGATGGTCGAGGATGCGAAGCCACCAATGCCATTAGTTTCCAGCCACTCTTTAGCGAGGGCAACGTCGAGGTCGGCGCAAGTTTCGTGTCCAAACTGAATCATGCAGGCAGAACGAATCCTTTCGACATGTCTTGACGCACATCAATCGGCTGCGGTGGTCAGTTCAGAATCAGACCTTCTGCTGTCGCGGGCTTCCCCACTTTGCTGCATCAACTTGGTCACGATGCCGGTCCATCCCGTTTGGTGGCTCGCCCCGATTCCCGCACCCGAGTCACCATGAAAATATTCGTGAAACAGCACGAAGTTACGCCAATGCGCATCCGTCTGGAATTTCTCCAGGTCGCCAAACACCGGCCTTCGGCCGTTTTCATCCTGCAGGAAAATACTTGTCATGCGGCGCGATAGTTCTCCCGCGATGTCCCACAGCGTGAGCATCTTTCCCGATCCCGTCGGGAACTCTACCGTGAATTCGTTTCCGAGGTAGTGGTGAAACTTCTGGAGCGACTCGATGAGAAGAAAATTCACCGGGAACCAGATTGGCCCACGCCAATTCGAGTTGCCGCCAAAAAGGCCGGTCTTGGATTCGCCCGGCTCATAGTCCACCCGGTGCTCATTTCCGTTTACGTGCAAAATGTACGGGTTCGTTTGGTGATAGCGCGAGAGAGCGCGAATGCCGTATGGAGAAAGAAACTCCTGCTCGTCCAGCATGAACCTCAGAATGCAGCGTAGTTGATCCTGATTGGCGATCGACAGCAGTCTCCGGTCGCGAATGCCTTCGGACCGCATGCAGGCCAGGTTTTCGGTAAGATCTGGCCGGTTGTCGATGAACCATTCGAGTCGCCTTTTGAAATCGGGCAGGCGGTCGAGGACTTCGGGCTCGAGTGTTTCGACGGCAAACAGGGGGATCAATCCCACGATTGACCTGATCTTCATCGGGAAATGGGATCCGTCGGGAAGCCTCAGGACGTCATAAAAGAAGCCGTCTTCTTCGTGCCAAAGGCCGATGCCATCCTGGCCCCGATGGCTCATTGCGTGTGCAATATAGACGAAGTGTTCCCAGAATTTGCTGGCGACGTCTTCGTAACACGGCTCTTCTTTCGCCAGTTCGAGGGCGATCGCCAGCAGATTTAGTGTGTACATCGCCATCCAGCTCGTTCCGTCCGACTGCTCGATGTAGCCGCCGGTGGGAAGGGGTGCGCTGCGGTCGAAGACGCCGATGTTATCGAGGCCGAGAAATCCGCCTTGGAAGATGTTCATGCCCTCGGCGTCTTTCCGGTTTACCCACCACGTAAAGTTCAACATCAACTTATGGAAGGCGCGCTGTAGAAAGGCGCGATCGCCTTTGCCCTTGCGCTTCTTGTCGATCTTGTAGACGCGCCATGCAGCCCATGCGTGAACGGGAGGATTCACATCGCCGAACGCCCATTCATACGCAGGAATTTGGCCGTTCGGATGCATGTACCACTCGCGCAACATAAGCGTGAGTTGTTCTTTCGCAAAATCGGAATCCACCAACGCCAGGGGAATGCAGTGAAACGCCAGATCCCACGCGGCGTACCACGGATATTCCCACTTGTCGGGCATGGAAATGACGTCGGCGTTATACAGGTGGGTCCACGCGTGATTTCGCCCGCCTTTGCGTTCCTCGGGCGGTGGCGGATTGCCCGGATCCCCGTCCAGCCAATTGTTGATTACGTAATGATAGAACTGTTTCGACCACAGCATTCCCGCGAAGCCCTGCCGCATGACGCTCTTCGCGTCGTCGGAGAGATCCTGAGGAATCACCGTGGCATAGAAATCGTCCGCCTCGCGCTGTCGAAGAGCAAATGTCTTATCAAATTCCGCGAAGGCATCCTTTCCCTTGAGGTCAGAATCTGTGAGACGTAAACGAATAACTACAGTCTCACCCGCGCCCAACGACAGTTCATAGTGAACCGCAGCTTTCGTGCCTCGCCAATCGGGATTCACGGCTGCTCGCCTACCATGCACAATGTAGTTGTCGATCCCGTCTTTGACGTAGGGCATCTGGTTCGCTGCGCCGTACAAACGCTCGAAATTGCTTTCATTCTCGGTGAAAAGAAGCTCCGGTGAGCCTTCGCAATGGAGCCACCGGTTCCCGGGCTTGTCGTGATTCAGTTCAATGACCGGATCGGGTGCCGGGCGCGTCCGATGCAACTCGGGACGTCTTTTGGAACTTCCCCACGACCAGGTATTCCGGAACCATATCGTCGGCAGAAGTCGGAGCTTTGCCCGCTCAGGGCCGCGATTGGTCACGGTGATCCTGATCAGGACGTCCTCAATGTCCGCCTTGGCGTACTCGACGAAGACATCAAAGTAGCGATTGTCGTTGAAGACTCCGGTATCAAGCAGCTCAAATTCCGGCTGGCTCTTGTCGCGGCGTCGATTTTCTTCGACGAGTTGAAAGTAGGGGAATTCCGCCTGGGGATATTTGTAGAGGCACTTCATGTAAGAGTGCGTTGGAGTCGAGTCCAAATAGAAGTAGCATTCCTTGACGTCCTCTCCGTGATTCCCCTGATTGCCCGTTAGACCGAAGAGCCGCTCTTTCAAGATCGGATCGTGCTCATTCCAGAGTGCAACCGCGAAACAGATCATCTGCCGCCGATCGCAAATTCCCGCCAGACCATCTTCATTCCAGCGATAGGCCCGTGAGCGAGCATGGTCGTGCGGGAAATACTCCCAGGCTGTTCCATGGGGGCTGTAATCTTCGCGCACCGTGCCCCAGGCGCGCTCGCTGAGATAGGGCCCCCAACGCTTCCAGTGCTTCTTGCGAGTTGCGGACTCTGAAAGCCTGATTTCCTCTTGTGTCATGCAGATCCCCACTTTGCCCGACGACAGGCCAACCGTTCATTGGACGCGCCAGGGCGGCGGAAGAAACAAATCCTCGTTTTTCTTTGCCCGACCCCTTGGGCGAGTGGTTCCCGTAAACCCCTATACGCATAGTTTGGCGACGCACGGCGCCATTGGCAAGTCGAGCCCTGGATGACTAGGGCAGGGTCTTTCGAGTCGGCGGTCGCCTCCTCTTTGGTCGAGGCGTTGTCCTCAGTCGCTCACGTGTTTCCCCAGAGTCCTGTTTACAACGATTCGGTCCTCCTTATAATGCACATGCCCTCCGGGAGATCAACATGCGCACGCTCAAAGTCCTGGCTCTGATCGCCGTTTTCCTGGTCAACACGCTCCTCGCGTTGGCCCGTCCTCGCTGGACGGAGTCCGAGGCAAACGCCTGGTATAGCCGGCAAGGGTGGCCTCTCGGCAGCAACTTCATACCGTCGTCGGCGATTAACGAATTGGAAATGTGGCAAGCGGATACGTTCGATCCGCAGGAGATCGATAAGGAACTCGGCTGGGCTCAGGGCGCGGGCATGAACACCATGCGCGTTTTTTTGCACGACCTTCTCTGGGAGCAAGACGCGCCGGGTTTCAAACAGCGGCTCGACGCGTTTCTGGCGATTGCCGATAAGCGTCATATTCACCCGGTCCTGGTTTTATTCGATTCCTGTTGGGATCCGTTTCCGAAAGTTGGCCCTCAACATCCTCCCGTCCCAGGAGTACATAATTCCGGGTGGGTGCAATCGCCGGGCGCCAAGGTTCTCCAGGATCCAGCGCAATATGCGAAGCTCAAGAGCTACGTGGTGGGTGTGGTCGGAGCCTTCGCGAACGATGGGCGTGTGCTCGCCTGGGACGTGTGGAACGAACCCGACAATACCAATGGTGGTTCCTACGGCAGCAAGGAACCGCAGAACAAAGTTGAACTCGTACTGCGGCTCCTTCCTCAAGTTTTCGATTGGGCGCGATCGGCGAACCCTTCGCAACCGCTGACCAGCGGGGTCTGGCACGGTGAGTGGACATCAGCCGATCGCCTGAGCCCGATGGAACATGTTCAGCTCGAACAGTCCGACATCATTTCCTTCCACAACTATTCCTGGCCTGAAGATTTCGAACGGCACGCGCAAGCACTCGAAAGGTATCGGCGGCCCATTATCTGTACGGAATTCATGGCACGGCCGGTAGGCAGCACCTTCGACACGATCCTGCCCATCGCCAAGAAGCATCATGTGGGCGCAATCAATTGGGGGCTGGTCGCCGGCAAGACTCAGACGTACCTGCCATGGGATTCGTGGCAGCGTCCCTACGTGGTGGAGAAGCCCCCGGTATGGTTCCACGAAGTTTTTCATCCCGACGGCACGCCGTATCGCGAGCGCGAAGTCGAGATCATGCACGAGCTAAGCGGCGCGTCTCCAGCGAAATAGACTCTGATTGCATGCTTCCTTGAGGCCAGATCCGTCGATCACCGGGCGCCGCCGATGACTCGTCCGGTATACCATGAGCCGTGGACCTTCCCGTCAACCCGCCTTTGTTGCCGATGCTTGCCAAGCGAGTAGAGGGATTGCCATCCGGCGATGATTGGATTTTCGAGCCCAAGTGGGATGGATTTCGCGCTCTCGTTTTTCGCGACAGGGACGAGATCTTAATCCAGAGCCGCGATGAAAAGCCTCTCAACCGCTATTTTCCGGAGCTGCTGGAACCTTTGCGGTCCTTTTTGCCGGCTCGCTGTGTGCTTGACGGTGAGATCGTGATCGTCCAGAACAATGAACTCGACTTCGACAGGCTGCAGCTGCGACTGCATCCAGCGGCCTCCCGGGTAAAGCTCCTCTCGCAACAAACTCCATCGTCAATTGTCTTTTTCGATCTTCTTTGCCGCGACGACCGCGACCTTCGGCAAGAACCATTTCAAATTCGCCGCCGGGAACTGGAATCGCTTTTGTCGTCTGTCGCTCCGCCGATTCACCTGACGCCGGCGACAAGCGATCGCAACCTCGCGTCTGACTGGTTTCGACGCTTCGAAGGTGCGGGCCTCGACGGCGTGATTGCCAAGCCGATCGCTGGGACCTACGAACCAAACAAACGTGTGATGTTTAAAGTGAAGCACGAGCGTGATTGCGACTGTGTGGTGGCAGGATTTCGCTGGCACAAGAAAGGGGAGAAGACGCTCGTTGGATCATTGTTGTTGGGATTGTTTGACAGTGAAGGCGCTCTGCAGCACGTCGGAGTTTGCGCCAGTTTCAGCACCGCAAAGCGCCGCGAGTTGGTGGAATTCCTCGAGCCTTACCGTGAGAACGCGCTGGCAGCTCATCCATGGAGGCGTTGGGCAGAGCAGGACCCGGAGATGGCGGACGCTGTAAAACGCATGCCCGGTGGGCAGAGCCGCTGGAGTCAAGGCAAGGACTTGTCCTGGGAACCCGTGCGACCCGAGCTTGTCGTCGAGGTTGCCTACGATCACATGCAGGGTGATCGCTTCCGGCACACCGCGCAGTTCCGAAGGTGGCGCAATGACAAGAAGCCGACCGACTGCACATATGCGCAGCTCGAGGTCGTTCCACCTCAGGAGCTAGCCGCGATTTTCCCGCATGGGCGCTAGGCTTTGCCGGATCTCAGTCTTTACGACTGCTCCTCCATTTTCTTCGCTCGCCTTTTCTTGCTCCATTCGCGCCACTCTCTCGTCGGATCATCGTCGGGATCGGGTGTTTCCTGCGGTGGCCGAATCTCTTCGGGCACGTGACGCAGGTTGACACGGATCCGCGTCCACGTGGACGATCGGCCTCGCATCGAGTCGACCAGGACGTCGTCAACGGCGAGCAACCCCGCAACTTCGGGATACTTCGTCTTCCACCTTTCGAGACCAGCCAGCGCGGCTGCCTTGTCTGGAGAGTTCGCCACGACAATAAGCGGCATCTTGGTCCGCGGTTTCTTCGCTGCTGATTTCACGCGGGAAGGCGCCACCCGTGGAGCTTCATTCTCCATCTTGCGGAAGTGCGGCGGCCATGGCGCGTCCACGAGGCCGGCAGCTTCATCCTTAGCAGCCAGTTCCAACAATTGTTCAAGCGAACCTGGCGAATCATCCATTGCGGCGTGCGGATCGCCAAATTTTGCAAAACGGGCGGGCACTGTGAAGAGTGTGAAGTCAGCCGGTTCGCAATCCGGAACTTCATTCCAGTGAAGCGGAGCCGAGACGCGGGCGTCGGGTAGCGGGCGCACCGAGTATGCGGAGCAGGTAGTGCGATCTTTTGCGTTCTGGTTATAGTCCAGAAACACGCCGTGTCTTTCTTCTTTCCACCATTTCGAACTCGCGAGCGTGGGCACGCGGCGTTCTACGGCTCGCGACAGCGCTACGGCCGCGCGGCGTACCTCGGTAAATGTCCACCGGGGCTCGATGCGAACATTCACGTGCATGCCCCGCGAGCCACTGGTCTTGGGCCAGCCGCGAAGGCCTAATTCGTCGAGGAATGATCGCACTTCGAGAGCAACCTTGCGGACGTCGTCCCAGCTGACACCCGGGATCGGGTCTAGATCAATGCGCAACTCGTCGGGATGTTCAAGGTCGCCAGATCGAACCGGATGCGGGTGAAGTTCGATGCACCCCAGGTTCACGATCCAGGCAAGTCCGGGCGTATCGTCCACGACTATTTCTTCCGCAGTTCGTCCGGAAGGGAAGGATAGCGTGACCGTCCGTAACCACGAGGGCCGCTGAGATGGCGCTCGCTTCTGATAGAACGCTTCGCCCTCGGCCCCGTTCACGAAGCGCTTGAGGACGATCGGACGATCACGAATGCCCGCGAGCGCGCCCGGCGCGACCGACAGATAGTAGCGTACAAGTTCCATCTTCGAGACTTTGGCTTGGGCGGAGAAATAGGGCTTGTCCGGATGCGTGATCTGGACTTCTCGTCCTTCGATTGAAAGCACTTCGGCAGGTTCTTTCGCCACGAAGACAGGCTACCATTTCAGTGCGACCATGAGCGGCCGGGGTCGCCCGAGAATGTCTGAATCGGAGTGTTGGCTTCTGGCGTATCGCAGATTGCGCGGCAAGAGCACGGGCCGCCCTGTACTCTTTAGGTCGCCATCACGGGACTACCGCTGTCTTGTTGAGTTTCAGTTCTCCCGAGAGCTCGATCTTTTCCGACGAACTGCCCACAAGCACCTGATAGGACCCCGCTTCCGCTCGCCATTGCTTTGCCTTTTCGTCGTAGAAGCAGAAGGCACGAGCATTAAGCGGCACCTGCACCGTCTTCGTCTCGCCGCGAGACAGGCTGACTTTCACAAACCCCTTCAGTTCCTTCGGCGGACGAGGGACCGAGGAATGGCTGTCAGCCAGATAGACTTCCGCAACCGCGGAACCAGCGCGAGATCCCGCGTTCGTGATGGAAAAAGAAACGGTCGCGCCCGGTATCGTTGCAGCCGGCGTTACCTTGAGATCGCTGAAGTTGAAGGTTGTGTAGGAAAGTCCGAAGCCAAACGGAAACAGCGGTTTCATGTTGTTCTTTTCATACCCGCGATAACCAACAAATATGCCTTCCTGATATTCGATCCGGTTCGTGCCCGGCGTGGGATAGTAGTGATCATGTGATGGATTGTCCTCCCACCTTTTTTCGAAACTCACTGGCAGTCGACCGGACGGATTCACATCACCGAACAGGATCTCGGCCAGGGCCCGTCCTCCCTCCTGACCGGGGTACCAGGCCTGAAGAAGCGCAGGCACGCGATCGATCCACGTGTTCATGTCCACTGCGCCGCCCGATGTCAGCACGACGACCGTGTTCTTGTTCAAACTGGCAATTCTGGTCAGAAGTTCGTCCTGCCCAGGAGGCAATCGGAAGGTGCGATCGTATCCTTCCGTTTCAGTAGACGGATTGAAGCCAAGAGCGAGAATTACCACGTCGGCCTTGCGCGCCAGTGCCTCAGCGTTTTGGTCCACCCAGTCGCCCTCGCGAACGATTCCCATGCGGACAAAAACGCTGCCGAAATCGCCCGGACTGTGGTATTCGAGCACAATCTTGTGAGGCGTCGTGTCGAGCGAGACAACGTTGTCCTCGACAATCGCCTTGGTCAGAGTCCAACTGTTGCTGATGAGCTTGTCGTCAACGTAAAGGCGATAACCAGTCCCGGCGAAGCCTCCCTGTTGCACCACGAGATCATGATTGCCTGCCGACGACGGCGTGAAGAAACCTGTCCAGCGAGCCGAGACGGGTTTACCCGGGGCTAGTGCCGCAAGGTCGAGATCGCCGCTCGATAGCTCGTCGATGTCCAGTGGCTTGCCGAAGTTCAGATGATCGTCGGTTCGCGTTTCTACAGGGGAGCCCGAGAGATTTTCGTTGTCATAAACCTCAGCTTTCAGTCCAGAGGCGCCATTGGGCGTGACGGAAAACTTGGTATCGACCGCGATTTTAGTGAGCGTTGAAATGCCACGACTCGAATAAACGGTCCCCTCGCCTACGAGGTAGTTGCTCAGTCCTTCTAGGAAGCTTATCCCGTGGAACGGCGATGCCTGGGCGCTACCTCCTCCGACTGGAACGGCTGGGTAACTATTGGGGCCGATCACCGCGATCGTTTTGATCTTCTTGCGATCCAGAGGAAGCAGGTCGCCTTCGTTCTTTAAGAGCACCATGCCCTCGCGCGCGGCTTGCAGAGCGACGTCGCGGCCTTGCTGGTTGTACCGTGGAATGGTGAGGTCGATGGCGGGACGATCCGCCCAACCAAAGCGTAGCTCTTCGCGCAACAATCGACGAACCTTGTCGTCGATAGTCTCTTGCGAGACTTTCCCGGCTTTAATCAGCGACATCAGAGCTTCGCGATTGAAGAACTTTCCCGAAGGCATCTCGAGATCGAGGCCGCCGTTGGCCGCGCCCAGCGTGTCGTACGTCGAATCCCAGTCGGACATCACGATGCCTTGGAAACGCCATTCCTTCTTCAGCAGGTCGTTGTTAAACACCCCATTCTGGGTCATGTGCGCACCGTTCGTGAGATTGTAGGAATCCATGACAGAGCACACCTGCCCCTCTTTCACGCCAGCTTCAAATGTGGGCAGGTAAATTTCTCGAAGGGCGCGTTCACCAATGATTGAATCGGTCGTATGACGACCGAACTCGGAGTTGTTTCCGAGGAAATGTTTGATCGTTGCGCAGACCCCCTGGCTTTGCATTCCGCGGATATAGCCGACTGCCATCCGGGAAGCCAGAAACGGGTCTTCTCCGAAGTATTCGAAGTTTCGGCCATTGAGGGGTGTGCGATAGATGTTCACGCCGGGGCCAAGCATGAAGTGCTTTCCCTTCGCTCGTGCGTCACGTCCAATCTGGGTGCCGACTTGAGCGGCCAAGGCCTCGTTCCACGTGGCCGCAAGAGCGATGCCTCCGGCCATCACGGTTGCGGGGCCGTCGTTGCGAACACCAAAAGGACCGTCTGCGGTATGCAGCTCCGGCAATCCCAACCGCTGGACGCCGCGGACATTAAAAAGATCGATGCCGGACAACATATCGATCTTCTCTTCAAGGCTCATGCGGCCGAGAAGCTCATTTATTTTCGCCTCGTTGTCGACTTGAGGAAGCTCTTGGGCTGTAACCAGGATTGAAAGGGCAATCAGCAGGGAAGCGAGCGGAGTTACTCTGCAAAGAAAACGAGACGGCATATGTAGGCTCCAAAAGTGCGAGTCGGCCATCGAGCGCTGCTGCGTGTCTGGCTTTCGAGATCAGCCAGGAGCATCGCTCTCCGATGGTGCGATCAGATTTTTGGTGAGTATCTATCGGCTTGACATCGCTCGATGTGCCACGCTTTCGCCGGAATCGTACGGATCGAGGTGTTACAGAACATAGCTTCGGTTCGGACTTGCAGCCTTCTGCGGGCACGATGTTACCAGCATCTGGACGCAATCGCGCAAATGTTTACGTGGCTTCTGTACGAGAAGCCCGAGGGAGGAGTGCCCTCTAGCGCTGACGATTCTCGACTCGACAGTGCCGACTCGACACCGCCCAGGCTGCGTAGTACAACTTCTCCCAGAGAGGTTGATCTGCAGCGGCGCTTTGAGGTCTCTGATGCACACGCTAAAAATCCTCCTGGCCGGTTTTCTGCTTCTCGGTTTATGCATCCTCGTTGGCCGCTGGATCGGAGGCGCATCGAACACGGCGGTCTCCACGTCGATAAAGTCTTTCTTCGTTCTCTGGCTGATTGCAACCTTGGGCAACCTCTGGTTCGGCGTCAGCCGAGCGGGGTATTCCTTAAAAGATGAGGCTTCGGTTGCCCTGATCGTTTTCGGAGTTCCGGCCATTGTCGCGGCTCTGGTTTGGTGGAGATCTTCTTAGCGCCGCCCCTGCGAGTGAAGGCGCCCGACACACCGACCGAGCGGTTATTCCTTCCTTATGGAAGGTGGCGCTTCGCCGATGTGCCCCATGCCTTCCCGTCCGATCCTTTTGATAAATAAGGACATGGCGTCAATCCCATTACGCTGGTAACGTTGCGCTCGCTCACGGGGAGCGCTACGTTGAAGCTGTTCCCCCGCAGGAAAGATCCACGATGAAGGGTGGTTCCATCACGCGTTGTCACTTCGCTCGCACGCTCGAGACGATCGAACACGCCTACAAGCGAAAGGGAATTCGGCGATGAGCGCTGGAACGAGTTCCGCGCTTGCAGCTAGCTTTACCGCGACTCGCAAGGTTCCTCGCTACAAGCTGACCGTCCCGCTTCGGCTGACCGTGCTTCGTTCGGGCGTACCCGACGACATTCCGGGGCGCACACTCGAAATCGGCGAGGGTGGCGTCGGCGTCGCCGTGGCATCGCAGTTACTTCTCGGCGAATCCGTTCGCGTTGAGTTCCTGCTGCCTCAAATGACCACGCCGGTCCGTGCTACCGCTGTGGTGCGCTACCAGCGGGAGGGAAACTTCGGTCTACAATTCCTGAGGCTTCCGGTCGAACAGCAATCAATCATTCGCTATTGGACGCGCCGGGAAGCCGACGTTCAGCTTGTTGCCCCAGGTTCATTCCCGGCGCACACGATCTCCCCTGCTGCGGAGCCAGCCGCACCTCTTCCGCTCGCCAGCACGATTGAGGCTCAAACAAAACGCAGTTCTCGGGTGTCTCCGTTTCTGGTGCTGCTCGTGTCGGTCGCTCTGCTCGTGGGGTTGGGCTGGTGGCATTGGCAGAACGGATGGGCAGACCTGGAAGGGAAGGTCCCCGCTCAGGCATCCGAATCCGCGTCCCCGCAATTGCAGGTAGCACCCGATGAAATGCGCAGACGACTTACGCATGAAGTTCGCCCTGAATACCCAGAAGCCGCCCGACAAGCGTCCCAGCAGGGAAAGGTTGTGATCGACGCAGTGGTGAGTGCGACTGGCGAGGTCGCACAAACGAAGATTGTCAGCGGCGATCCGGTATTCGCGACCGCTGCGATTGAAGCGGTGCGCTGGTGGCGTTACGCACCGTACCTTCTGAACGGACACGCCGTCCCGGTCGAAACGACAATTACCGTCGATTTTCGCCTTAAGAACTAAGCTTGAGTCACGCCTTTCATTGCTCCCTAGGGTAGCCACTGTGGAACAAGTTCGTAGAACTGCGGGAGGGAGAAAGCCGCGCAACTAGTACGGCATCACCGCGTACGACAGCCCCCTCGGCCTTCCTGAAGTGCAGCCCAGGCTTGTTTTCTGATCGCAAACGGCGGCACTCGCCATAGCAAAGAAAAAGGGCAGGCGCTTCGCGCCTGCCCTTTCCTTGCTGTTGTTCAATTCAGAACGAGAATCTCAGCCCGAACTGAATGAGGCGTGGAAGATTGACCGTGTTTCCAACGACCCCGAACGTTCCCGCCCCAAAGGTTCCGTTGGGCGGACCGAATTGCGCGCGGTTGAAGAGGTTAAAGAACTCGGTCCGGAACTCTATGTTCATCCTGTCTTCGGGACCGAAGTAGGTTCTCTTGAAAACTGCGAAGTCGAAGTTGTTGACGCCGTCTTGTCGCAAGGTAGCATCGACGCGCGATTCATCACCGAAGCCCCACGCCGGAGCGGAGGTGAAGCAACCGGTATTGAACCACTCACCGATCTTGCGGGTAGCGCCGCCAGGCATCGACTTATGGCATCCCGGAACCACGTTCGGCCTCAACGTGCCAGTTCCAAGTGAAAGCGCGGTCAGTGAATTGCCAGAACCCGAACTGATCTTCACTGGGAAACCTTTCTGGAACGTTGTTGTGCCATCCACACCCCAGCCGGAGACAATTCCGTTCTTGAACCCTGTGAGGTCGCTGGCAAACTTCTTGCCACGACCAAAGGGCAGATCGAGCACATAGCTGATAACCAGACGTTGCGAGATGTCCTGCGACGAGAGGGAACGCTCGCCAGCCAGGTTGTTCCAGTCTTGAATTCCGCCGACGCCGCCGGTTGTCCCGCCCTCCAACCAGGAAGTGAGCGTGTCGGTGTTGGACATGAGCTTCGCGTTTGTATAAGCCACCAGCAGCGTGCCTCCGCCCTGGAATCGCCTCGTCACCGTTGCCTGCAAGGCGTTGTAGCTGCTGTCGCAGCAACCCTGCCCATTCAGGTTCAAGCCCGCATACTGTGGGTATGGACGATCAAGCTGGCCTTGGACCATGGATCCCGGCGATAGGCCGCCGGGGAGGGCATTTACCGGGTTGCACAGCGGACATGTAAACGGGTTGGCAACTGGCTGGGCAATCGTGACTGGCTGGCCGGCTGCCGCTTGCTGCTGTGCCTGGTTAATGAAGCTGTCCGGAATCTGGTTGATGTTGGTATTGAACTGCGGTAAATGCACGCCATGCGACCCGGCATAGGCTATGTCAACGAAGAACCCGGCAGGCAATTCCCGTTGGAGGTCCAGGTTAAATTGCTCTAAGTACCCGTATTTCTGGACGGTGTAGCCGGTTGCCGAAAAGTTTGATTGATTGAGAATGTACTGGGAGACGTTTGGTTGAGGGTTGCGTCCCGGGACCGAAACCAGAGCATTCGCTGAACCCGTGTTGAAGGGGCCCTGCCCCGTACAAGCGAAGTTGGCGGCGCCACCCGGCAATGCCAACGAGCAAGTGTTTTGGTTCAGAGTTGCGCTTGGTGTGAGCCCCTTGTCATTGCTGGCGAAGAAATTCGAAGTAGCGCTGCTCACCGGGTCCACGTAGGGGTTCGTCCCGAACGATACGTAATTCGGGATGAAGAACGTTCCGAATCCGCCGCGCACCACCGTCTTCGAATCAATCGCGTAGGCAAAACCGAGTCGCGGCATGAATTGGTCTTTGGAAAGTGGCAGGTTGTTGCGGCTCGAGTTCCTTCCAGTCTTCACCAGGAAGAGATCTCCGATGCACGGACTACCCACGGTTCCGCCACAGCCCGTCACGGAACTATTCGTAGCCCTGGGGTCAAAGAACGTCATCTTGTCGTAGCGTTCCGACCACGGCCCTTGGAGTTCATAGCGTAAGCCGAGATTCAGAGTCAGCTTAGGCGTGATCTTCCAGTTGTCGCCGAAATACAGTGCCCGATAGGTTTGTTTACCAGAAACCGGTCCGGAGATGACCAGTGAACCCGTTGTCTGGTTGCCAAACGCCGCGCCTTGCCCCAACCCAAATCCGAGCAAGAAGTCGGCGAAATCAACTCCGCCTGTAGCACCCGTGAAATTCCGTGCCAAGCTCTGCGTCCACGATCCGTTGAACGAGATCAAACCTCCACCGGTGTTGGTCTGGAGGTAGTTGTCGTAGCCCATCTCAAGCTGGCCACCCCAATTGAGCTGGTGTTTGCCTCGAATCATAGTGACCTGCGGAGAGAAGTTCCACTGCGTGTTGTAATCGGAAATGGCACTCTGTCCCTGGCTGCAAGTGACCGTAGGATCACTGATCGCGAAGCAGGGGGTTAAAGGGGTCTTCTCGATCTTCGGCACAACCGGGTTATAGGAGGCGGGCCAGCCTTCCTGGGTGAAATCGAAGCCGGAGTTGATCGGGTTGCGGAGGTAAATGAACCGACTGGCGCTGACGTTGATGTCAAGGATCGTAGTCGGTGTGAAAGCTACGTTGTAACCAACGGCGGCTGAGTTGCTTTTGGTGTTTTCCTGGCAACGGTCCTTGCAAAGGCCCGTACCGAACGGATCCTGGGCGAGACTAAGCATCTTCCAGTAGGAATAGCGGCCAAAGATACGTTGCCGCGACGTGATGCTCTGGTCGGCCCGAACCACGTATTCGTCGATATCGCCGCCCGTGCTGGTCGCTTTTACAAAGTTAAAAGCGCCCGTGCTGTTTGGCAGCGGCAGATACTTCAGTAAGTAGTTGGAGGTGGGGTTGATCCGATTCGTGGGGATCACGTTTCCGCCGAATGCAGTGCGAGGACACGCGACGTTAGGATCCGTGCAGGCTGCCGGATTTATCGATAGCGGGTCATAGATCGTCGTGCCAGCACCCGAGAAGTTACCTGTGCGCTCGTCAGCAGTGGGAACGTTGGTGGAGAAGACCGTTCCCGAGCGCAAACGAAAGGCCTCCCAGCTGAAGAAGACAAATGTCTTGTCTTTAATGACGGCGCCGCCGATGTCGGCGCCGAATTGATTCTGCGTGAAGGGAGGCGGAGTGTTCGAATGGCCGGTCGACAGTTCCTGCTGCTTGTTGAAATACTCATTGGCGTTGAACGCCTTATTGCGCAGGTATTCGTAAGCTGTCCCGTGCCATGTGTTGGTTCCCGATTTCGTGCTGAGGTTGATGACCCCGCCCGCGAACTTGCCCCATTCCGGTCCCAGGTTGTTGTATTGCACCTTGAACTCAGTGATCGAGTCCTGAGTCGGTACCATCAATGGCAAATTGATATAGCCGATGTTCAAAGGCTGGCCATCGAGGTATTCAGCTGCCTCGTTCGCGAAGGCGCCGCCTATTTGGTAATTGGCGAAATCAAACGGGTTTTTCCCCACTACGGTACCGATCGTGTTTCCCTGCGGCACAACAGAAGGAGTGATCGTGGCGAGGTTATAAATATTTCTGCCGTTCAGCGGCAGTTCATTCGCCTCGCGCTGGTCTACCACCTGGCCGAGCGATGATGTCTCGGGCTGGAGCAGTGATGTCTGGGCCGTCACTTCTATGCTCTCGGTGACTTGACCAACCGTCAGAGTTGCATCAATGCGGGCCGACTGGTTCACATCGACAGTGGCATTTTGCCGTGTGAAGTGTTTAAAGCCCGCCTTCTCGACATCAACTCTGTAAGTCCCAGGAATCAAGTTGACAAACGAATAGAGCCCATCGGATCCGGTGTTCTGCGTGCGCGTCTCCTGGGTTCCAACGTTGGTAAGAGTAACCTTTGCGTCGGTCACCGCAGCGCCCGTGGAATCGGTGACCAATCCCGTGATTGATCCATAGGTTGATTGTCCTTGCATCAACGGAGCCAGGCAGAGGAGCAAAGTTGTGAGGAGACTGAGACTCTGGAACAGACGAGATGATCGCATGTACACCCTCCAGGCAAGAGAGGACTGAGATGGTTGAGCCCGCCTAGGCGAAAAGAACCCCGTCGAGCATGGAAACGAGTTTTAAAAGACTGCCCCCAAAAGAACGCAAAAAATCCAGTGCTGCTAAATCGTTATTTCTAGCGAGTCTCATGCTTTTGTCATACGTACGTATAGTTGTCAAGAAATAATTGGAAGTCAGCGGAGTTCTGTGCGTAAAAAGTTAACGAAGCAACACGTCGCATCGGTAGCGTTGCTCATCGGAAATTCCTCACCGAAGTGCTGCGAAGGTGAAAGCCTCACAACACGAGGCAATTTTTTTCTGAGTTTTAATAGAATCTGTTTTTTGGAAGCAACTTTTCTCGCTGAAATATGCTTCTTGGGAGCTTTTCGCGAAAGAGATACAGATTTCGGGAATTCGCTTGCCTGCGATTTGGAACTGACTCGGTGGGTTTCACGGAAAAATTTCTTCGAAGACCGCCGCGGTTCGACCGACCCCAAAATTACATGAGCAGTAAAGTAATCGTTTTCCCGCTTGCGTCGCGCTCCTCGACCTTAATCGCGGAGTGTCGCTCATTCGTTACCGACCGGCCGAACTGGTGGCCCCGTTGCTGCGGAATCCTCGAGGCTGCTGTACCTTGGGGGGGCGGAGAAATTTGAGTTGCTCAAAACGGCAGGCCTCATCGTGATCTTGTTGTTCGCGGCTCTGGCGGCGCCAGTCTTGGAAATGAAGTCCCCAGCCGGACTGAATTTCGTCTTGCGCAACTCGCCTACGCCGCAAAAATATTTGATCGAGACCATGCCGGGCGGTGTCGCCCTGTTGGACTACAACAACGACGGCCTGCTCGATATCTTTCTCGTGAACGGCGGCAAGGTTACGAGTCCGATGCAAGTGCCGGAGACGTTTGACCGCAGCAATCCCCTCTACTGGAATCGCCTCTACCGTCAGAACAAGGATGGCACGTTCACCGACGTCACGAAAGAAGCCGGCTTGGCAAATGCCGGCGAAGGGAACTACGGAATGGGAGTCGCGATCGGCGACTACGACAACGATGGATATCCTGACATCTACGTTACGAACTACGGAAAGAACACTCTCTACCACAACAACGGCAATGGGACATTCACTGACGTGACCGAGAAAGCTGGCGTGGCCGGCGGCGGATGGTCCGTCTCAGCGGGCTTCGTCGACTACGACAACGACGGGAAACTCGATTTATTCGTCACACGCTACATGGAATGGGACACGAAGCACAGCAAGACATGCGGCGGCGAATGGCGTACTTACTGTCCACCCGAGGAGTTTCCACCTACGACGAACATTTTGTATCACAACCGCGGCGACGGGACTTTTGAAGATGTCAGCCAGAAAGCCGGAATCACCTCGAAAAAAGGGCGTGCGCTAGGGGTGGCTTTCGCTGACTACGACGAAGACGGATTCACCGACATCTTCGTAGCCAACGATGGAATGCAGCAGTTTCTGTTTCACAACAATGGCAACGGCACGTTCACCGAGAAGGCCTTGGAAGCGGGTGCTGCGCTATCGGAGGATGGAAGGCGTCTCTCGGGAATGGGCGTCGTCTTTCAGGATTACGACAACGACGGAAGGGCCGACATCATCGTGACCGAATTGCCACGGGAGATTTACGGCGTCTATCACAACGATGGCAAGGGCTTGTTCAGCTATCAAAGTCTCCAGACAGGTCTCGGCGAGCTTTCGAGCGGAAGCGCGGGCTGGGGTGTAGGTCTGGAAGACTTCGATAACGACGGATGGAAAGACCTCTTTGTCGCGCAGGGCCACGTCTTGGATAATGTGGAGCAAATCGATCCTTCATTGAAATACAAAGAGCTGCCTTTGCTCGCCATGAACCATCAGGGACGTTTCGAGAAAACCGACTCCGGCGCAAGTGGTCCTTCCGCAGGGCGCGGCGCTGCCTTTGGAGATCTCAACAATGACGGGTGGCAGGACGTCGTGATGACGGTGCTGGGCGAACCTCCGCAAGTCTTCATCAATCCTGGCGGAAAGCAGCACTGGCTTGTGTTTACTCTGCGCGGCACGCGCAGCAACCGCGACGGATTCGGAGCGCGTGTGCGCGTGAATGGGCAAACTCGATTTGCAACTAGCGCTGGCAGCTATCTTTCCGCAAGCGATAAGCGCTTACACTTCGGACTCGGGTCCTCCACATCAGCGAAGGTCGAAATCGCTTGGCCATCGGGTGTGCACCAGACTTTGAATGACGTTCGTGCGGACCAGTTTCTGCAAATCGTTGAACCGGAGAAACCGTGATACGTGCTCTTCTGTGTTTGTTTCTGGCGTGGCAAACGTCGGCTCCTGAAGCGGCGCAACATATGCAGGCCGGGGCGGACGCGGAAAAGAGTGGGCACTTCAGCCAGGCCATCGCTGAATTTCGCAAGGCCACGGAACTGGAGCCGCAAGCGGCGGAGCCATTCGTGCGATTGGGGCAGGCCTATCTCGAAAACCATGACTACAGCGGCGCCATGGCTCCGCTGAAGCAGGCTCTGAAGCTCAGTCCCGACCTTCGCCCCGCCCACCAGTTGCTTGGTTACGCACTGTTGGCCAGCGGTTACGCGGCACAAGCTGTGCCTCACCTCGAGAAAGCGCAGGACGAGGCCACGTTGGGAATCGCTCAGTTGGAAGCCGGCGACCTCGCGCAGGCAATTACGAATCTGCAGGCTGCGCTCGCGAAACATCCGAATGATCCCGACCTTCTTTATTACTTTGGACGGGCGAGTGGGCTGCTTTCGAAACAATCGATCGACAATCTGCTTGCTGCGTATCCAGACTCGGCCCGGGCGCACCAAGCGATGGCAGAGAACTACTACGTTCTTCGCCAGATGCCGCAGGCGGAGAAAGAATTTCTGGAAGCCATCAAACTGCGTCCTGACATTCCGAAGCTTCACCTGGAACTTGGCCTCGTCTATGCGAGTTCGTCGCAATGGGCGAAGGCCGAAGAAGCTTTTCGCGCAGAAACAAAGTTGCAGCCTGGAAACGCCGAAGCCGCGTTTCGATTGGGCAACGCCCTTCTTCAACAAGGAAAAGCGAAGGAAGCACGAGCGGAACTGACACGGTCGGATGGTCTGCAGCCCGAAATGCCCGAGACCCTCTACTCTTTAGGGAAGACTGCTTCTCTGGAGGGCGATTCCACATCCGCCGAGAAGGCCTGGAAGAAAGTTGTCGAGCTCGAGAAAGATGGTAACTTGGCCGCCCAGGCTCATTTTGGCTTGGCAGGAATTTACCGCAAGCAAGGGAAGGCTGAAGCCGCGGACCGCGAGATGGAAGAATTCAAGAAGCAGCAGAACTCCGGTGTCGCCAACGAGCAGCAACAGCCTTAGTCTCGTGCCTCAAGCTGCCAAGTCTTCACATCCGCTGTGAGGGAAAGGTCAGTGAAAACTCTTCCGGTACTTGAATACCAGGACGCGAAAAAGATCGTCGACGCGATCTACCAAAAGGCCTTGGAGCTACAGAAAGCGGCGGTGATTGCCGTCTGTGACGCCCACGGCGAACTGCTCGCTCTCGCCCGCATGGATGGAGCGCCTCTCTCATCCATCGGCGTAGCTGCCAACAAAGCCTGGACCGCAGCGCGCGAACGCAAGCCCACCAAGGACATCGGAGACAAAGTTCGTCATCCTGAAAAAGGTTTTGATATTGCCTATTACGGCGACGATCGCTTCGTCGGATGGGGCGGAGGCCTGCCGGTCTCGAAGAACGGTCATATCGTTGGAGGGATCGGCGTTAGCGGGCTATCATCCGCGGAAGACATCGCTCTGGCGACGGTTGGCGTCGATCTCCTCGCAAAAGAAGAGTAACGCGTAGGCAACGCAAACCCTGCCGATCCGCTGTTTCCCGCTAACCCTTAGGTGGTTGCCGACATAGGGGGCATTGTCGTCGCGGACGGAAGAACCGGGAACCCCGCCGCCTCAAGTTCGCGCCTGAGCTGCGGTAACGACTTGAACTGAATGCCATGAATCCCCACCGCCTCGGCTGCTTTCACATTCACTTCGCGATCGTCAATGAAAAGAGTTTCGCCGGGAGATGTCTTGAGTCCTCGCAAGCAGTGCTCATAGATCTCCGGCTGCGGTTTGATGGAGCGCACCTCGGCGGAGAGCGTCACGCAGTTCAACCCGACCAGCCAGCGAAAATTGCGTCGCGCGTAGTCTGCCATATCGGCGTGCATGTTCGAGAGAACCGCTGTCTTGATCCCCGCCTTCGAGAGTTCTTCAAGCCACGCGATCATCTCCGGATTGACGGAGCTCCACATTGCGACGTCACGCTCCGCCAGATCGCGAAGCAACTCGTCATCAACGCGGCGCCCGGCGTCCTCCGCAAACATGCGCCAATAGACGTCCGAGGAAATATCGCCGCGATCAAATTGATCGCGATTCCGGGTCCACAGCACCCGAAACTGCTCCCGGGAAAGAGCGAACATTTTAGCAATCGCTTCGATCTCGTCAGCGCTCGGCGCGTGGCATAGCACCTCGCCGTAATCAAAAATGACAGCCTTCGTGTTCGACAGTGTTGCAGCCTCGTGATTCGCCATCTTTCGTGCCCCTTGAAGACTCTTAGCTTAAGCGCTGTGCGGGCTCGCACTCGGGCTAATCCTTAGATGTTCTCGCAAAACATTCGGATCGAGTTTCATTGGTCGCACCTCGAACCATCGCGCACGTCCGAGTCTCCAACATCGCCCTCGCCAGTTCAGTCGCTTTCTAGACTACTTAGCCATTGGCGCGAATGGCTTGAGATCGTCTGCCGCTTTCTGAAGGGCGTCTACCGCCGACGACTCCAAACAATAAAGACTGGCGTCGCTCTCTCGTTTGGCGATGTACCCATCACCCGATTTTGCGATCGACACGTTGTCCGTGTGCTTGCCGTCCTCTGACGTCACGGCAAATTGAATCGTAGGATTGCTGAAGCCGGAATCCACAAATTTCGTCGCCGCCAGATCCCGGAGCTTGGTGACGAACTCCTGCACGCCCGCCGCCTCCATCTTCTTCCCGTTCGACCACCAGTCCGCTCCGTTCCTTGTCAGGAAATACGCTTTCGGCCCATTGTGCATTTCAATTTTGCTGGGGTCATTGAAGCCAAAATCGAAAAGCTTTTTCTCGCGAAAATCATCGAGCCTTTTGTCCACTGCCTGGCCGAGATCGCCCTCTACCTTGTAGGCGCCCTCAACGGCGCTCGATTTTGCGTAGTACGTGTCTTTATTCTTCCGGATCTGCAGTTCCTGGGTGGAACCCCGATCCGTGACTTTCGCGATCGCGACGGGGGTTCCACGCGCAAAGGCGGACGCGGCCTCCTGTGTGTCCTTGTCAGTCCCCCTGAGATTCATCCGTGCGTCGGTGAGCTTGCGGACCAGATCGGCGACCTGGAAGTTGTCGGCTCGCAGCGGCCGTGGCTGCAGGATTTGCCAGTCTTCTTTGTTGCGCCCGAACTCAATCGTCTGACTTTTTCGGGCAAGCTCAACGCGGCTGACTTTGTTGGCGTCAACGGTCAGCAGTCGCTTATCGCGCAGATCGTTTACGCCCTTGTCGATATTGTTCTTGTTGTAAGTCGCAAGCGTGTACACACGCGGATCGCCGGCTAGCTTCGCATACACGGCGCTCCCCGTAGGCGTTTCGTCTCCGATGAGCAGTTTCTGCGACTGGTTGTCCTTCTGGCTGAGATCAACCTCAAGACTAGGCTGCTCGAGGCCGTATTGTTTAAGGTTCACCGCGTGATCGTCGACCAGTCGCTCAGAATTCAGCGAAGCAATGGACGAGACAGTACTTGTAACCGTGGTCTGGTCGGCAGGGAACCGCTTCGGTTCCGTGATTTCCCAACTCCCCGAGTTCTTTGCCAAAACGACTGGCTCCGCGTCTTTCTTCTTGAATTCGACTCGGGTAATCGAGTGTTCATCCAATTTCAAAATCGCCGGGGCCGCGTCGGCGGATTTGGTCGAATTCTCATCCGACGGCTTTCGGTGACCCGACCAGTAAAGCGTACCCAGCAGCGCGAGCAGGACCAAGGCGGCAACAATCAGACTGCGGATTTTCATAGCGATTCCGGGAGCTGAAACCTCCAATCCAGCGAAAGATCTTTACCTGCGCTTTAACCACACGCCAATGCCTGCCACCACTACGATCATTGGCAAGAGGAACTGGCTGACCGCTCGCACCCAGCTCAGCTGAGCGCCGGTCATCGTGATGGGCCGGTCCTCGCGCTGTTTCGGGCGGATCGAGATCAGGTCCTCGTCGGAAGAAAGCCAGTTGATCGCATTCAGCGCGAGGTCATTGTTGCCGTTGAAGCTGATGAAACCATTCGCGAGCCACGACGAACTGCCCACCACAACAAATCGTCCCTGCACGTTTTCCTTGCCGGTGTTATAGGTCCCAGCCGCTGCAATCGTCATGGGTCCTTTTTTGTTCTTGGGATCGTTGACATTCACCGCCGACGAATTGAGGTTGGTCGTCGCCAGGCTCGTGCTCGAGGAGTCAAACAACTTGTCGACGGTAGTCTTGTCGGTGCTCTTGGCCTCCATCGAACGCGACAGAGGGAATCCCGTCGCCGTTCCTTTCATATCATTGACGATCGGCTGCGATCCGTAGCTTGTAACCAACGCTACTTGAGGCCCGAGCCCCACGATCTGGCCAAGCGGATTAAGATCGAGGATCAGGTCTTTATTCAACGTCACTCCCCAACTCTGCAGGACGCTCGCCAGGGCATCGTTGTCTGCGATCTCGGAACGCCCCATCTTCAGCGGCGCGTCCATCAAAACGAGGGCACGCCCACCGTCTTCCACATATTTCTTGATTGCGTCCACTTCCGCCTGGACGTAATTTCGCGTCGGGCCGGCAACCACGAGCGTGGTGCAATCGCCAGGGACTTCTGCTTTCTGGAGCAGATCGATCGACTTGGTCTCGTAGTTGTCTTTCGCGAGAAGATCCTTGAACCGCGACAGGCCCTCCCTGTCGCTGTCGTCAAGCCGATGCTCGCCGCTGCCTTCCACAAAACAAACGGTTCGAGTTGTACTTTTGAGATCTCGGATGAAGGCCCCGGTGAGGCCTTCTTCAGTCATGCTTTTCGCCTCTTCCTTTCGCGTCCCGATCTGAACCAAGGCAGTGCCCAGATTGCGAATGCCGGCTTCTTTTGCTGCCTGCGGATTCTTGTCGGGATCTATGTATTCAACTTTCACCTTCGAGGAGAGATTCGCATACTGATCGAGCACGTCTTTGCCATCGCGAAAGCGTGAGCTCTGATTGAAGTAGGTGATGGTCGCGCCCTGTTTCAGGCCCTTGACGATTTTGGCGGTCTGATCAGACAGGCTGTAGCGCTTGTTCGAGGTCGCGTCGTAAGACTTGTTGAAGCGGTCCGCGAGCACGTTGATTGCGACGATTACCGCGATCACGACCAGAATGTAGGTGGTGGCGTACGCTGCATATCTGGTTTGACGGGTCTTCAGCCAGTTGCTCGCCATTTAAGACCTCCAGCGCAGCGATTCCATCGATCGCGCCGTGAAAAACAGTCCCAGGAAAATTACAGTGATGAAAAAAATCGCGTCTTTCGAATCGATTGTGCCGCGAGCAAAGGATTCGTTGTGCGTCACGATTGACATGTACGAGAGGACCTTCGCCCAAGTTGCACTTTCGAACTCGCTTGGCCACTCGATGATCCACAGACCGAGCAATACGCAGAAAGTAGAAATTCCCGCGATGATTTGATTCTTTGTGAGTGTCGAGATAAATGTGCCGATCGCCAGAAGTGCTCCCGCTTGAAGAATAAGACCGACGTATCCAATCAGTAGAGGTTTCAGATCGGGTTTGCCGTACCTGAAAATGAACGCCATGTCGAGCCCGGTCATGAACAGAAGAGAGCAGAACAGAAGTAGGGCGGCGAGCCATTTGCCAATGATGATCTCGAGGTCGCGCACCGGCGACGTCGCCAGCAGTTCGATCGTTCCTGTTCGTTTCTCCTCCGCAAAAAGGCGCATTGTGATCATCGGGATGAAGAACAATCCGACGACCGCCATGTTCGACAGCAGCGGCCGAATCAACTCCTCATTGACATTCATAGGAAAGCTCTGGCCGCGCATCTGCATCTCGATGCCCACCACGACGAACCGTTGCAGGAAGAGCCAGAAGAAAAGGCCAAAGATCAAGGAGTACATGGCGAGCAACACGTACGCTACCGGCGATACAAAGTAGCTGCTCAACTCCTTTTTGCAGATAATCCACACATTTCTCATGCTTGCGGCTCCTTTGCCGCCGCGGCTGAAGTCTTATCGTCTTCAGCGGCGACATCGCTCTGCGTCAGCTGCAGGAAGATTTCTTCCAGGGTCATCGCCGCAGGCCGGAGTTCGTTCAAGTCCCAACCTGATTCGACCACCGCGCGCGCCAGATCTCCGCGAACAAGTTGTCCCTTCTGGCTTTCCACCTCGAAGACAGCGCGGCTGTCGATCTCTTGCTTGAAAAGCACCCGGCTTACACCGGAGACCTGCTCCAACTTGTGCTGGACGATTGGAACTTCCAGGCTCCCGTTCCTGCCCGCCACTTCGAGCAGCACGGATTCTGCTCCGCGAGCACGAGCCTGCAGATTGCGCACAGAATCCGTCGCGACCAGCTTTCCCTTGTTGATGATGATCACCTGCTCGCAGGTCTGCTCCACTTCCGGAAGAATGTGTGTGCTGAGAATGATGGTGTGATCGCCCGCAAGGCTTTTGATCAAATCTCGAGTCTCATTGATCTGCTTCGGGTCCAGTCCGGCCGTGGGCTCATCAAGAATGAGGACATCCGGGTTGTGAATAATGGCCTGCGCCAGGCCGACGCGCTGCCTGTAACCTTTGGAGAGTTTGCCAAGCAGCTTGTTCTTTACATCGGCAATGGCGCATCGCTCGCAAACGTAATCAATTCGCTTCTGCAGCTCTGAACCAGACAGTCCCTTGAGCCTTCCAACGAACTCGAGGTACTCCGTGGTCTCCATCTCCGGGTAGATCGGCGGTGTCTCGGGCAGGTACCCAATCCGTCGTTTGACTTCGAGCGGCTTTTCAAGAACATCAAATCCGGCAACGCTCGCGGTACCCGATGATGGCGGCAGGAAACAAGTCAGCATGCGCATCGTTGTCGTCTTGCCGGCGCCATTCGGACCAAGAAATCCGACGATCTGTCCTTTGGCAACCTCAAACGAGATTCCGTCAACCGCGACGGTGCGTGCGTAGCGCTTCGTAAGGTCTTTGACTGTGATCATATGTAGTTGTCGTCAACGATGAAGGACGTTCAACCGTTGGGGCCGAACCGCAGCGGAGCAGCGAGGGCTGCCTCAATCTTAAAAATGAGTGCGCGGCTGTGTCAATTTTGCGACCTGCTCCTCGCCACGCCGCGATCATCGCGACTCGACCATGTGGATCGTGCGCAGCCATGTCTCCACGCTTTGTGGCCAACTCGTCACCGGAAGTTCCGTGCGGCGTAAGCCGTATCCGTGTCCTCCCTCGGCATAGATGTGAAGTTCCGCGGGAACCTTGACGTTCTTTAGGGCCAAAAAATAGACAGTAGAGTTCTCGACGTGCACCGGATCGTCTTCGGCTTGAACGATGAAAGAGGGTGGCGTCTGCTCCGTGACACGAATCTCAGGATTCGACGTGAAATTCTGTTCCGCCAAAGCAAGGTAACCCGGATAGACGATTACCGCGAAATCTGGACGACAACTGAGTTGGTCGACGGCATCGATCGGATCATAGAGTCGTTTGTCGAAGTGAGTGCTGAGCGCTGCTGACAAATGTGCCCCCGCTGAAAATCCAAGGACCCCAATTCGCTTCGGATCAATGTGCCATTCGGCGGCATGCGATCGAACGAGTCCAACGGCGCGTTGAGCATCCTGGAGCGCTGCGGCCGACTTCGGATACGGGCCCGTGTCGGGAACACGATACTTCACCAGAACGCACGTAACTCCGATTGAAGTCAGCCAGTCGCACACCTCAGTTCCTTCGAGGTCGATCGCGAGGATCTTGTAGGAGCCGCCGGGAAACACCACTACTGCGGCGCCGGAATTCCGTGCCGTAGGCTTATACAGAGTCAGCGTCGGGACAGAAACGTTACCGATGCGGATCACGCGCCTCCCGGCAACCGCGCGATCTTTTACAGTCGTCGTATCGATCTCGGGACCTGTGCTGATGCTGGGCCCCGGTGCCGCCTGTGGCCACAGAGGTAACGTCACATGATCGGCGCTTGGCGGCCACGGTGAAGTCTGCGCGAACCCATCAGTACACAATAAGCTAACGAAAATCAGAAGTACCAAGCGTTTGTTCATCGTCACCTCAAATCTATCTACGAGGGCGATCATTGTAACGGGGAACACTGAATCCTTGCTCAGCCGCGAATAGCCGCGTTGGTGTTGCGTTTTTTTTAATATCTCTTCGCACTCTCATCGCGAGTCGGCAACGTCTTAGGCAACGACTCAAGGAAGCGCTGCAATTTTTAACGGTAACAGTGACTCGAATTGCGTATCTACTTTCGCAATGCATGTACTACTCGCACCTTGTTCGTATGAATCTTGAGACTTACATTGCGAGAAACATCACTGCTGTGGTTGGTTGAATCGATCGGCATAAATCTCAACGTACCAGGGTGGATGGTTCACCTTTCTAGATTGAGAAGCCCTGGCTCCTATGCCGACTGTCCCATGTAGGACGGAAATTCCTCAGCTCCCAGTCGTCCGCTCATCAGTCACTCGCCGAAGTGTTTCTGCTTCGGCCACGGAGGGTGTCATGAAAGGCTGGGTAAGGGTTTTCGCTGTTGTGTGCCCGATCTTGTTTTTGATCGTAAACGATATGAACGCACAAGTTACCGCAACACCGAATCCGAATTGCACGTTGATTGTTCCTGCCGGCGCGCTGTCGGCGGCTGGGCTTTCAACGCCATATCAATTGGTTGCCACGGATCCGAACGCTGGCGATTGTCACGAAGCGAACGTCGATCAATCGGCGTTCGTGCAGGCGGCTATCATCGATCCAGCAACCGGACAGATATCCGTCTATAACCCCCTCGTCGTTGATCAGGGCGCGACTCCCGCGATGGCTCCGGTCATTCCAACATTGCCAGCCAACGCTGTCGTTGCAATCTGGTTCGGCTATAACGGAAACGTTCTTACTCTGCAGGGCGCACAAAGTGACACTCTCAGCGCCGCTTCGTGCGTCAACGGCCTTCGCGGAAGCAACTTTGGGCAGTTTGCCTACTGCAATGCGCCCGCCTTCTTCCGTGCCGCGCATCGCGCCATTCGCAGCAGGCAAATCACCATCCCTCCGTTAGGCACCGCTGCCGATGGACAACCTTGTCCAACGGTCCGCGATTTCTTCGTTGTCGATCAGGATCAGAGCGACAACTTGCCCATCAGTTACCTGGTGGTTACCGACACCAGCAACAACAGCAGTATGGCGCAGCGCACACAAGCGAACCTCGCCGCCTTTCCCTCAGCGACCGTTCTCGGCAATCCTAGCGACAACCGGCTGGTCGATGTCGCACTGGACGGAGCTCTCGGCTGTAGTCCATGGAAGGTTCCTGATTTGGCCGACCCTGGGCAAATGGGTCCGGCGCTGCCTCTCAACGAACTCCAGGCGCGCGCATTCCAGCGGGCCCCGATCGCCCTTGTTCCGCTCGGCGATCCAATGACGCTTGATAACAACGGGAAGCCTAGCATGGCCAAAGTGAACGCCTACCGTCGCGGCGTGGATCAGCCGATGGCGTGGTGGGCGGATCAGGCCAGCACCGCGCGGTATTGCCGGCACATGCTGCGCATCGCGCCCGCCCGCATGATGGCCGACCAGGCCATGCTCATGCCGGACGCAACTCATCCGACGCGCGGCCTATCACCAGATCCTGCTGTTGCCGATTCACTATTCACGTTCCTGGGACAGAGATTCGTTGCCAGCTACGAGATTCTTGGATGCTCATCGATCTTGAACCTCGCCGATCCCGTTTCAGTGACAGCAGACTCGCAAGGAGTAACGACGAGCGTCACGGTGGACACGAGCGCGCTTAAAGCTTACTTCCGCTCGTTTTCTCCATATCAACCCAGAGATGACGCGGCAGATTCTGCGGCCGCTCAGGCTGCTGCCTGCACGGAGTAGCCCGCAACCCGAACCGCGGCTTGCGGCAGCTGAGAGTTTGCCTCTCGTCTCACTCGACTGTCGCAAGTCGCCCAACCAAATGACCCGAAGAGAAAGTTTTGTCACGGAGATTCGAAACCAGGTATGTATACGGGCTCTTGTCCTTGTTCCTGTTGCTAAGCGCGGCTGCTGGCGAGGAAAACGCCAGCGTGGCGGCGGCCAACAGAAATCCTCATGGGCCTCTGAAGATTGCATGTGAGAACTGCCATACCAGCAAAGGATGGTTGCCGCTGCGTGCGAAGCCCGAATTTGACCACGGTAAGACGGCGTTTCCTTTGCGCGGCCTTCATTCAAAGGTTCCGTGTGAGGAGTGCCACGTCAATCCCGTCTTCGCAAACGCAGGCGAGCAATGCCAGGACTGCCATGCCGATATCCACCGGCGCCGCAACAGCGCGCAGTGCGACTTGTGCCATAACGTCAATGGCTGGGAAGTGTCGGTGCACAATATCAACGAACACCAGGATCGCTTTCCGCTCATCGGCGCGCACGCAGCGGTGGATTGCTACGCGTGCCATAAAGCTGGTGCCGTCGGACAGTTCAATCGGCAGGCACTGTCGACGGAATGTGTGAGCTGCCATCTGAAGGCATACAACACGGCAAAAAGCCCCAATCATCGGGCGCAGGGCTTTTCGATGGATTGCCGTGAATGCCATCACAGCATGGATAGCTGGCTGATTGGAGCAACTCCCCTCCTTCAGCCACGAAGAAAGTAGAACGACTACGAACAAACACTGTCGGTACGGGCAATCGACTGTTGGAGTGAATGATGCGAATCGTGTTGCAATTCAATCTGCTCGCGCTGCTGGTGTGCGCTCTCGCGCTGCCGGCGGCGGCTGGCCCGGCGGCAGAGATCAAGGAAGTCCACGTTGCGCCGAAGGGCGATCAGGAGACGATTGATGTCCGCCTGACTACATCTGTTATGCCGGCAGTCATCGTCGCCAGGAATCCCGATCGCCTTGTTCTGCAGTTCTCCAATACCGCGACGACCAATCGTCAGCAGATGGCGCTCGTCGAGCAGAACGGCGTAAAGGCCGTTCGCATCGGGCTGAACAAGGCCGACCCGCCCGTCACCCGCGTCGTGATCGATCTCAATCGTGCGCACCCTTACGCGGTCGCGATGACGGGCAACACAGTCCGGCTCACGGTGATGCCTTCGTCATCCCACGAAGCCAGCATCGAAGCCGACACCGACGGTGGAGCTGTCGTCGTGGCTTCCAACGGCCCGGGGCCGATGCTCGGCATGGGCGTGCCCCCTATGGTCAGCGCCGCCCGTAAAAGCATCCGCACGAAGTTCACCGTGAAATACGTGGCGGAAGGAGTGGCGTACCTGAACGCAGGACGCGGCGCCGGTCTTGCTCCGGCAATGAAACTCCTTGTTCGGCGCGTCGTCAACGCTCCCGGCGGAAACCGCCAATCGGGGGTCGTTGCTCAACTCCGCATCGTTTCCGTCGCCCAGAACTCCGCCGTTGCCGAGATTCACGATGCTACACAGACCCTTCACACAGGCGATCTTGCCTATCTGGCGCAGGACGATGTGGAGCGTGCCGTTGCAGAAAAGACTCTGAGCCGGAGCAGTTCGTTTTTTCATGGCAACACTCTCATGAGTCGAACCCGGGATGCCAGGCCCGACGAATTTTCCGCTGACAACGGCCGAATTCGTACTCGCATCGGCCTCGACTACAGCACCATCCACAGCAGCGGCTCGACCCCCGGGAGCACCAGCGAACGCGGTCTCTCGATTCAGACCGACATGACGCGTATCGCGGGTACACACTGGAACCTGCAAGGTTACTGGCGCGGCCGGCTGATGAATACCTCTCAGCCGAACGAAGAAACAATGCAGGATTACCTCGACCGCACCTACGTCATGCAGCTGTATTACGACAATCCGGATTCTTCCTGGGTTGCCGGATTCGGTCGCCTCTATCTGCCTTGGGCCACAGGCCTCGACACGATCGATGGCGGCTACGTGGGCAGGAGACTGGCGCGCGGCGTTACCGCCGGGGTTTTTCTCGGATCCACTCCCGACGTTACCTCGTGGCACTACAGTCCGCATCAGCAGATCGCCGGTTCCTTCGTCAACTTCGAAGGCGGAAGCTACGATTCGTTCCACTACACCAGCACCACGGGTGTCGGCCTGAACATGCTGAAGTGGATGATCGACCGTCCGTTCCTTTTCGCGGAGAACGAAGTTTCCTACAAACGGTACATCTCGGTCTACCACACACTGATCGCCGACGCGCCTCAAGGGGTCACGACCGACGGCGTGCGCCCCGGCAATGGCATCAGCCGAAGCTACCTGACGATTCACTTCCAGCCCCACCGGCGCATCTCGTTCGACTTGTACCACAACTATCTGCGCGACATCCCGACGACTCCGACCCAAATGATCGAAACCGGGTTGGTCGATAAACTCCTTTATCAAGGAGTCAGCGTTGGCGTGCGCGTGGAGCCGATTCGTCACATTCAGCTCTACTCGACGTTTGGTCACAGCGACAAGTCGGGCGACAGCCGAAATACTCTGAACCAGATGTACGGACTGACTTGGACCGAGATCGGCCACACGGGTATCCGCGCCGACCTCCACTATTCCAAGTTCGCTAGCCCGTATGCGCAGGGCGACTATAAGATCCTCACACTGTCTCGCAGCCTCGGAGATCGGGTTCAGTGGAACACCCAGTTCGGCGCGCAGAATCTGATTTCGAGCTGGACCGCGAACACGGGGAACTCGCTTTTCTTTGATACTTCATTCGATACCAATCTGACGCGCCATACATTCTTCCAGAGTGGCTACACCATCTCCCGCGGCTCGCAGTTGAACTATGACCAGTGGTACATGAGCCTGGGCTATCGCTTCGACTCGATCCGACAGCCCCGATGATCGGCTAGTTGGTTGCTGCCTACCCCTGCGGGAACGTCGCTCTGACCGCTCTCCCCCAGGGGATCCTGTCTTCGTGGCAAAATAGGATTTCGCAATAGCGCATCACCGCGCGAATCTCGGCTGTACACCTTCACCACGAACCCGTTCCCGACAGGAGATTCCAATGTCGATTCGTCCCGTTAAAAGGCTCGTGAAGGCCAAGCCCACCCGGGAAGGAGCCGGCGTTCACCTGCGGCGTGCCTTCGGATTTGGCAATACATCGGATTTCGATCCATTCCTGTTGCTCGACGATTTCCGCAACGATATCCCCGAGGACTATTTGGCTGGGTTCCCGTGGCATCCGCATCGTGGCATCGAGACAATCACTTACGTCCTTGCCGGAACGGTCGAGCACGGCGACAGCATGGGGAATCATGGCGCGATCGCTTCCGGCGATATCCAGTGGATGACCGCGGGCAGCGGCATCATTCATCAGGAAATGCCCAAAGGGGATGCGGCCGGCCGCATGCACGGCTTCCAGTTGTGGGCCAACCTTCCTGCCTCATTAAAGATGACCGCTCCGCGTTATCAGGAAGTGAAGTCTCCTGAAATCCCCGAAATCACCGACGACGACGGAACACATGTGCGTGTTGTCTGCGGGAGCTTCTGGGGGAAGAAGGGACCTGTCGAGGGAATAGCCGCGGACCCAATATATCTTGACGTTTCAGTCTCGCCGGGTAAAAGAAAGAGTCTTCCGGTCGAGACGACGCGGCATGCCTTCGCCTACGTTTTCGCAGGAAGCGGAAAATTCTGTAACGCGTCGGGACCGCTCCAGGTGCCGACCGAAGCCATCAAGTGGGCCGATACTACGCCACCGTCTGAAGCCGACAATCGATCATTGATTCTTTTTGAGCGTGGCGACGAAGTCACTGTCCAGGCTGGAGACGATGGCATCAGGTTTCTCCTGGTTTCCGGCAAGCCGCTGGAAGAACCCGTTGCCTGGTATGGTCCCATCGTCATGAACACCCAGGAGCAATTGCGCGAGGCATTTCGCGAACTGGAAGAGGGAACCTTCCTGAAAAAACCTGACCGTTAGCGCGAACTGTTCAGGCGCTGGCAGCACAGGAAAATTCGTTGGTGCGAGCAGGTGTCACCCCCGTGGAACGAGCGGGGTCACATTTTCCGTGGGGAATGGACCTCCTGGGATAATGAACCGTCGCGTTCCGGTGATGTAAATCTCGACTGACGCTGAAACAAAAATTACCAATTGCCAAATCGTTCTTGCTTCAGCGCTGGCGCGGCTTTCAGCAAAGGGAATCCGGCAACGAACCATCTGTCCCGCAGCTAACCCTAAGAGATTGTTAAGCTCAAACAGATTTTTGATGGGGTCTCGACCTTGAATCCCGACCTGCCTTTCTGTTACAAGAGAGGGAATCGGGGTTAGTGGCAATACTGTCTCTTGCGTCTTTTTTAAAAGCTGCACTTGCAGTCTTGCCTCTGTTTCCATGAGTTCGCGTTTGTGTACTCATGAAACGCCTTCCGGGTACCGACGGAAAGCTTCGCATTTGGGGCCTTAGCCGACGGCGCCGTGAAGTTCGCTTTCAGCGTTCTGCGGTGCACCACATCGAACCTCCTGACAGAAAGTTTTAAGGAGTTTCCGATGGCTGTAAATACACGTTTGGTGCGTTCGAGTCAGACCCTGACCCGAAGCCTGCGATCGCGTGCGTGTTGTAGTCGGCTCGCCTCGTCCACCCAAAATTATTTCTCCCTTCCCACTTCATTAAGCCATCCCAAACATCTGCATGCGTCGGAGGAAGAATCATGGCGACGAAATTCGTCCAAATTGAAGATGACGTAGAGATTAAACAGCGCCTTGAGGCCGAGCGCGTTCGGCTCCGGAAAATCGCCGGCTTGGACCGGCCCACTCACTTCCACCGGCCTGTGGAGCGCGCCTTTACGGCTGAGGAGCGCAGCAAGGTCACCATTCTGTTTGGCGGGTTCACCTGGAAGCACGAAGACCTGATCCGCGCCGTCTTCCAGGGCTGCGGCTACCGCTGCGAAAAGTTACCCGTCCCCGATGTGCCGGCCTTCCAGATCGGCAAGGAATACGGCAACAACGGCCAGTGCAATCCGACGTATTTCACGGTCGGCAACCTGGTGCAGTACCTCCAGTTCCTTGAGAAGGAGGGAATTCCGCGCCAGGACATCCTGAATAACTACGTGTTCTTCACCGCCGGCTCCTGCGGTCCTTGCCGCTTCGGTATGTACGAAGCCGAGTACCGCTTCGCGCTGAAGAACGCCGGTTTCGACGGCTTCCGCGTCCTTCTCTTCAAGGACAGCGACGGCATCAAGGCCGCCTCGGGCGAGCCCGGCCTGAAGTTCACCATCGACTTTGGCTTCGGCATGCTGAACGCATTGCTGATGGGCGATGTCTTCAACGACCTCATCTACCAGATTCGCCCGTTCGAAACCAGCAAGGGCGAAACCGACCGTGTCTTCCGCGAGACCGTGGATGACCTCTGCGAAGATCTCCGCAATCGCGACTCATTCGAGATCGAAAAACGCGCTCCGGAGTGGGCCAAGCCGAAGTTCAAGAGCAACAAGATTCTCCGCAACACCTTCAACGTCTTCGGCAAGATGCACGAGCACATGTGGGGCAAGGACATCCTGAATGCCCTCTCGGACGCCCGCGACAAGATGAACGCCATCGAAGTCGATCGCACCAAGGTCAAGCCGGTCGTGAAGATCACCGGCGAGTTCTGGGCGCAGACCACCGAAGGCGACGGCAACTTCCACATGTTCGAGTTCCTCGAGCGAGAAGGGGCTCAAGTGCTGGTCGAGCCTATCGCTACTTGGGTCGCCTACCTGCTATATCAGGCAAAAGCTCACGCGAAAGCAAAGTGGCCGGTGAATCGGCCACACCGCGATCCCAAGTGGTGGGAACTCAAGAAGAACCTCGCCAACGAACTCGGTCTCCGCAAGAAGATGATGGGCATCGGCGCGGGACAGGCGATGTGGAACTACTTCTATCACCGGACCGCGAGGAACCTCGGTGGCATCACGCATCATCTCGTTAACCAGAAAGAACTCGCGGCACTGGCGCACCCGTTCTACAACCAGTTCGCGCGCGGAGGGGAAGGCCACCTCGAAGTGGGCAAAAACGTCTACTACACGGTTCACCACCTCTGCCACATGGTGCTGGCACTCAAGCCCTTTGGTTGTATGCCGTCGTCGCAATCAGATGGTGTCCAGTCGGCGGTCATCAATAAATTCAAGGACATGATCTTCCTGCCGATCGAAACCTCTGGCGAGGGCGAGGTCAACGCGCACAGCCGCGTGCAGATGGCGCTCGGCGAGGCGAAGGTCAAGGCTAAGACCGAATTTGAACAGTGCCTAAAGATGACGGGCAAGAGCCTCGACGAAATCAAGGAGTTCATCGCCGAGCATCCCGAATTGAAGCGGCCGTTCTACCAGGTGCCTCATCGCGAGGGCGTTGCGGGCACGGCGGCACAGTTTATCCTGCATGTGAGCGATCGCATGGATAAGAGCACCAAACTGTGGCGGCGCGCCCGGGTTCCGGGCGTGGCTGTTGCGAACGCCGCGTAAACCGATCCAGCCGGCGGCCAGTACGCGCCGCCGGTCTCCCTTTTGTCGGTTGAATCTGATCGGAGAGCTTGAATGCACGACCATCTGTCAGGGCACGAATCAAAGGCTCCTCAGTTGTTACAGATCTCGCCTGCGCCGCGCCAGAAGCCGCACGACCACAAAACTCAATTCATGGTCGGACTCGACGTCGGTTCGACGACGGTGAAGGCGACCGTTGTCGACGCGAAGACCGACCAGATCCTGTGGCAGGACTACCAGCGCCACGAAACCAAGCAGCCGGAGAAGAGTCTTGAGTTTCTGAAGCGCATGGAAGCCGACATCGGCATCAACCGTCACAATACCCGCATGTTCATGACCGGATCGGGCGGTGGCGGGATTGCCGATCAGATCGGCGCCAAGTTTGTGCAGGAAGTCACGGCGGTTTCGCTCGCAGTCGAGAAGTTGCATCCCGAGGTGTACTCGGTGATCGAACTCGGCGGGCAGGACGCCAAGATCATCGTTTTCAAAGATGACGACGAAACCGGTCGCAAAAAGAAAATTCCATCGATGAACGATAAATGCGCGGGCGGAACGGGCGCGGTCATCGACAAGATCAACGCAAAGCTGAAGATTCCGACCGCTGAACTGGCGATGCAGGGATACAACGGAGTCAAGCTGCACAAGGTCGCAGGGAAGTGCGGCGTCTTCGCCGAGACCGACATCAATGGCCTGCAAAAAGTCGGCACGCCACCCGACGAGCTCATGGCCTCGCTCTTCGAAGCGATCGTGCTCCAGAACCTGAGCGTCCTTACCCGCGGACACACACTGCGTCCACACGTGCTTTTGCTCGGCGGCCCGAACAGCTTTATCCGCGGCATGCGCGAAGCGTGGCAGGCGAACATCCCCCGCATGTGGCAAGAGCGTAAAGTTGCGATCCCCGACGGCGCCAAGCCCGAAGACCTCATCAAGGTTCCCAACAACGCCCAATACTTCGCCGCCCTCGGCGCAATCGAATTCGGCAAGACGGAAGACGACTGCGTAGGTTGCTACCACGGCTACGATCAACTGGTGCACTACATCGACTTCGGGCGCCAGGAAGAGAAATCCAAGTCCGGCGCGAAGGGCCTCGTCGCAAAAGACGGCGAACTCGACGTATTTAAAGACGCTTATCGCCGCAAGAAATTCACGCCTGCGACCTTCAGCAAAGGCCAGACGGTCGGTGGTTTCATCGGCGTCGATGGCGGATCCACGTCCACTAAGGCTGTCCTGCTCGACGAAAACGGCGACATCCTCTGCAAGGCTTACCAGCTCTCGAACGGCAACCCGATTCAGGACACGATCGAGATGTTCGAGAACCTGCGTGGCCAGGTCGAAGCGCAGAACGCCAAACTCGAAGTGCTGGGCGTCGCGACCACCGGTTACGCGAAGGACATTCTGAAAGACGTGCTCACGGCCGACGTCGCGCTGGTCGAAACCGTCGCGCACACAGAATCTGCGTTGAAGTTCTACGAAGATCCCCATGTCATCGTCGATGTGGGCGGGCAGGACATCAAGATCATCATCCTGCACAACGGCCGCGTGAAAGATTTCAAGCTGAACACGCAATGCTCGGCCGGCAACGGTTATTTCCTGCAATCGACCGCAGAGGGTTTCGGCCTCGATGTGACCCAGTACGCCGATCTCGCCTTCTCCGCGCAGGCGATGCCCGTCTTCGGTTACGGCTGCGCCGTGTTCATGCAGTCCGACATCGTGAACTTCCAGCGTCAGGGTTGGCGCGCGGAAGAAATTCTCGCCGGGCTTGCCGCGGTTCTTCCGAAGAACGTCTTCCTGTACGTCGCCAGCATCCCGAATCTCGCAGCGCTCGGCACGCGTTTTGTTTTGCAGGGAGGTACGCAGAACAATATGGCCGTGGTGAAAGCGGAAGTCGATTTCATCAACAACAGCTTCCGCGCCGCGGGTAAAAAGCCCGAGATCATCGTCCACGAATTCTGCGGCGAGTCAGGCGCGATCGGCGCTGCGCAAGAATCTCTCCGCCTGTGGCGTAACGGCAAAGAGACCACCTTCGTCGGCCTCGACGCCGTCCGCAAGATTCAGTACCGCACCACCCGCAACGAATCGACGCGCTGCAATTTCTGCAAGAACAATTGCCTGCGCACCTTCATCGACGTGCGCACCACCGAAGCCAAGTCCGACCCGATGGCCTTCGTGCCAATTCAGAAAGTCACGAAGGTCCCGCTCATGCACGGCGAGCAGCGCCTGATCATCGCGACCTGCGAAAAGGGCCTGGTCGAAGATGTCAACGACATGAAGGACATTAAGGCCGGCCTCGATCAGATACGGGATCAATACCCCAACTTCGTCGACATGGCGTCGAAGGAAGTCTTCCGGCCGACGAACGCGAAGAGTGTTGCCGACCCTGTCCCAACGCACGCCTGGACGAAGTCCGCCAAAGAGCGCATTGCGCAGATACAGAATCGCAAGAAGATCCGCATCGGCATTCCGCGCGTCCTGAACATCTACACCTACGCGCCGCTATTCAACGCGTACTTCGAGAGCCTCGGCGTCGCCCCCGAGAACATCATCTACTCCGACTACACCAGTTCCGATCTCTACCGCGCCGGCGCCAACCGCGGCGCCATCGATCCGTGCTTCCCGGCCAAGATCGGCATCTCTCACGTCTATAACCTGATTCAGGAAAAGCATCGCAAGAAGCCGCTCGACGCCATCTTCTTCCCGATGTACGACGTGCTCACATCGCCGCTCGTGAACCTTACTGGCACCAACGCCTGCCCCACGGTCACTGCCACACCTGAGACCGTCAAGGCTGCATTCACCAAGGAAAACGATGTCTTCGCCGAACACAACGTCAAGTACGTCGACCCGATCCTGAACTTCGCCGATCGCAAGCTCTTCGCGCATCAGATGCTGCAAGCTTGGCAGCCCATCCTCGGCCTCTCGCTCGAAGAGAATGACCGTGCCGTGGAATCCGGCTTCAAAGCTCTCGGCGAGTACGAAGCCAGCATCCGCCGCCGCGCCCGCGAGGTCATCGACCAGCTCGAGCGCGAAGACCGCATCGGCATCGTGATGCTCGGCCGCCCGTACCATCACGATCCAGGCCTGAATCACGAAATCCTCGACGAGTTCCAGAAGCTCGGCTACCCGATCTTCTCGCAGAACACGCTGCCCATCGACGAAGACCTACTCGAACGCCTCTTCGGCGACGACGTCCGCGAGGGCGTCATCAGCCATCCGCTCGACATCGGTGACGCTTGGAAGAACTCATATTCCTGCAGCACCAACCACAAGGTCTGGGCGGCGAAGTTCACCGCGCGCCATCCCAACCTGGTTGCGCTCGAAATCTCCAGCTTCAAGTGCGGCCACGACGCGCCCATCTACGGCGTGGTCGAGGGCATCATCGAGCAATCCGGCACCCCGTACTTTTGCTTCAAGGATCTCGACGAGAACAAGCCCACTGGCTCCATCAAGATCCGCGTCGAAACCATCGACTACTTCCTGCGCCGTTACCGTGAAGAAGTCATCCGCAAACGCAAAGCGTCCGAGGATATTGAGGCTCAGCTCGCCGCCCTCGAGCAGCAGCTCCGCGGCCAGATGATCCAGGAGGCGCAGGGAATGGTCGAAGAACCCTTGGAGATGGCTGGCGACTAGCGGCCCGACCCTTCTCGGATGGTTGCAATGAGGGACGGGCGCTCGCCCGTCCCTTGTTTTTCACGCTCCGCAAGTCTGACAGTAACGCGGTTACCCCTGCCCCCGCGAATTTCCTGCGTTTCCGCGCCTTTTTCAGAGTACAATCTTATCGTCCTAACGTTTGGCTTCATTCCTGATTGTTTTTCTCATACCTGACCGGAAGCGAATGTAATTCTCAAGTGCTTTGTTGCACCGATCCGGCAGGTGTTTTTCAAGGAGGAGCCATGTCGCTTTCTCTTCGTTTCTCCATCACTTTCAGTGCACTTGCCGCGGCTGTGCTCTCCGTTGCTACCGCTTCTGCCCAGTCCTCGCTCCCGAAATACGATCTCGCGACCGAGACCAAGATGAAAGGCACCATCCAGGAGCTCAAGCTGCCGGAGAAGGGCGCCAAGGAAGCCGCCCGTCTCACACTCAAGAGCGGCGACACCACGATCGACGTCTACCTTTGCCCGAAGTCGTTCCTCGACGATATGGGATCCAACCTTGCCAAGGGTGATGAGGTGAATCTCACCGGATCCAAAGTCAAGCAGGACGGCTCCGATCTCATCCTTGCCCGGGAGGTAAGCAAAGGCTCCGATACGCTGGTTCTGCGCGACGATAAAGGCAAGCCCGTCTGGGACTGGGGACACAAGTAGCCCACATAGCGGTGCAAGGACGGCCGTTCCCCGCCGGTTGAGTGCAGCCCGAGGTGTCGCCGCAGCGTTTCTGATCCGGCCAAGTGCCACCCGCCAACTGCGTGTTCGCAGGCGGACTGGCTGCCTGTGAGCGCTGGACTGCTGACTTCTGCCGTACTGTAAACTCTTTCTTTTACTCGCCGTCCAATACCTGATTACTTAGGGAGAAGGGATGAAGACTCGGCGCCTCGCAGCGCTCTTGCTGATGCTGTCTTTGAGGGCATCGGCGCAAACGGACTCTCCGCACGCCCCCGTTCCGCAACCGCCTCCTCCTCAGACGGCCCCCAAGCCCGACGACCGCTTCAAGGCGGACCTGCTGCTCATCGTTGCCCATCCCGACGACGAGTCCGGTGTCTCCGGCTACCTTGCGCAGCTGCTCGATCAGGGCAAGAAAGTCGAGGCCGTTTACATCACGCGTGGCGAAGCCGGACACAACAACATGGGCAGCGAACGCGGTCCCTCGCTTGGCCTCGTGCGCGAGATGGAACTGCGTCACGCCATGGTCGTGCTCGGTGTGCAGAATGTCTGGTTTCTCGACGGCAAAGACACGCCCAGCCAAGACGTGCTGCAGTCGCTCTCGAACTGGCGCCACGGAGCGGTGCTCGAAGAAGTCGTGCGCATCGTGCGCCTCACGCGCCCGTCCGTGATCCTCACCTGGATGCCTGGCTTCTTCATCGGAGAAAATCACGGTGACCATCAAGCCTCCGGGGTTGTCTCCATCGAAGCCTTCGAAATGGCCGGTGATCCGTCAGTCTTCCCGGCGCAGTTGGCTCAGCCTCGCAAGGTAAACGAGACCTTGCTCGAAGGCTTGCAGCCCTGGCAGCCGCAAAAGCTCTATTTCTTTGCCGACACCAGCGACGACAACCTTATTAAGGGCAAGGGCCCGCAATATCCGACCACGGCGATCTCTCCCAGCCATCACCTGCCCTATTGGCGCGTCTCCATGGACGTGTTCCGCTTCCACCTGACGCAATACCGCTCCTACATCGAGAAACTGCAATCGCTGAACGACGAGCAGCTAGAGAAGTTGGCCGGTGCGGATCAGGACGGTTGGTCGACGCCCGTCGAACTCGTGTTCGGAAAATCACTGGTAGAAGGCAGCTCTCCTACTGGCGATGTGTTTGAAGGTATTCAATCTCAGCCGCTCGCTTTTGATCGTCTGCCGTCGGCTAGTCCGAAGACGCGCGAGGGCCTCACAATGGAAATGGGTGGGCCGTGGAACTTTTACGAGGAGTTCTTCGCCGCACACGATTTGACCGATCTCCCGAAGGCGCCGACACCCGAGATCTCAGTCGCCGCCGGAACCGTTCTTCAGTTGCCCGTAATCCTGCGCGACGACACCAAAGATCCGGCAGAAGTCACTCTGTCGGTGACATCACCTGACGGGTACACCTTGAAAAGTCCCCTGCCGCACTACAAACTCTCGCCCGGCGACATCCTCGCGGTCGAAATCGAAATCGCCACGCCGTCGAAGAAAAACGATCAAATCAGCGAAGTCATCTGCCACGGAGAAATCGGCGGCCACGAATTTGGCTCAGTGAAGCTACGAGTGAAACTGGTGAGCGGTGGCTTGCCGCAGTAAGCGAAAGAAAGTCTGTGACAATAGCCGAAGCGCTGAGGCTTACGTGGGGACAGGCGCCCTCGCCTGTCCGCCCGCGGCGATTTTGGCCGCGGCCCAGCCTGCTTTAAGAAGCCTCGTCTCGACTTCGCCCCGCCCATTTCCAGTACAAATATCCCGGTACACCTACCAACACAATGACCACACTCGCCAGCGCCTCCATCGGCCGCTTCCAGATCGTGTTCAACACCCACCACGATCCCAGTAAGACATAAATTCCCGGCAGCCATGGATACCCTGTGCATCGGTACGGCCGTGGAATCTCGGGCCGCTTCCACCGCAAAACAAAGAGACCAATCACAGTCAGCGTATACGACAGGATCATCCCGAAGATCACATATGTGTACAGCTGGTCGTATCGTCCGCTCACGGTCAGCAAACACGACCAAATGGCCTGGCCAATCAGACTCAGCGCAGGCGTTCTCCACTTCGGATGCACCTCCGCCATCCGTTTGAAGAACACGCCATCCTGCGCCATCGCGAAATACACGCGCGCTCCCGACAAAGTGCAGCTCGCCATCGCCCCAAAACACGCCAGCGCGATCACAGCCGAGAGCCACTTCGCCGCTACGGGTGAGAACAAAACGCCCGCCGCTGCGGCAGCGATCGTCTCGTGCTGGGCCACCTCCGTGATCGGCATCGCGTATACATACGTCAGGTTCATCGCGAGATAAACAACGGCGACCAGGATGAGCCCAAGCAGCATCGCTCGCGGTACATTCCGCCGTGGCTCGCGCACCTCGCCTGCTACCCAGGTGATGTACACCCATCCGTCGTACGCCCAGAAGACCGCGATCAGTCCAACACCCAGAGCGGAGACGAGTTCGTTGCGCGTCATCCCCATCGCGATCCCGGCGCCGCTGCCCGCATGGTAGGTAAAGTTGCTCCAGTGTCCCTTGCCGATCGCGAACCCGAGAATTACGAACGCCCCCATGGCGACGAACTTGGCCCAGGTAGCGACGTTCTGCAGGATCGCTCCGCGCCGCAGGCCCACCACGTTGATCCACGTCACAATCACAATCGAGATCAAACCAAACACGTGTGCGTTCGTGAACGCGACGCCGAGCACGGTGAAGATGACATTCTTCTGCGACAGGAAAGGGAAGATTTCGCCCAGGTACGCGGCCGATGCCACCGAAAGCGCTGCGATCGTGCCACCATTGGCTACAGCAAACAGCATCCATCCATAGAGGAACGCGATCAGATCGCCGAAGGCCTCGCGCAGGTATACATATTGCCCGCCCGAATCCGGGAACATCGATCCCAGCTCCGCGAATGCGAACGCCGCGCACATCGAAATTACTGCGCCCAGGACCCAAACCAGAAAGAACAGGGCGGGATGCGGCAGCGGTCCGGCAATGTCCTTCGCCGTCAAAAAAATCGAGGATCCAATGATTCCACCCGCGAGCAACAGAATCGAATCGAGTAGCGATAGTCCGCGGACCAGGCTGGGCTTGGTTTGTGATGTTGCAGGAACGGCTTCCTGCGAAACGGTAGGAGATTCCATTCGCTATCCGATTCCGAGTTCGTCGGGGGATTCGAGCGGAGTGCCGCAGCGCCGGCAAATCACCGCCGCGCAGTCACCGCACGTGAGAGGATCCGTGACCTCGCACGCGCACTGTGGACAATAAAGCACCGTGGGTTGGGGGTCCCTTTGTGGCGCGGGCTCCGGGCTTGGTGCCATGTGGATGGCAAATGTAGCATACTGGGAGGCTACCGTGGCCGCTAACGTCGGTAGCGGGCTGGTTCATATGAAACGCAGGATTGTTATCTGGGCAATTGCTGGTTTTCTCGTCGCGGGTCTCTGGGCCCTTTATGCCGCCTCAGCGTTCCCAACTCCGTTGATCTCTTCCCAACCGCTCGTTTGGAACCTCATCAACATAACCTGCCCAATCGTGTTGGCCAGCTTCCATTTTGATTTTGGCATTAAACTCTACTGGGTTCTTCTCGCTAATGCCGCTACCTATGGTCTACTCGGTCTCCTAGTCGAAAGCCTGCGGCAACGGTGGAGTCACGCCCGATAGTTCGAGGCGCCCAGTACCTGCACGATTTCTGTCTCGTTATGCGCAAGGAACTGCGGCCAGATCAACCTACGGCAAGAACCGAGACCGTCGCGATATGACTGACAAATCACAAACTCCCGACGAAAAACTCCAGCAGGAATTCAACCGCTGGGCCGAAGCAGGCGAAGGCCCGAAGATGGAGAACCACCATCTCGACATCACCGAGAAGACGATCCGCCGCATGAATCTGCGACCCGGCGAACGGGTACTCGATCTGGGTTGCGGCTCTGGTTGGGCAACGCGGCTTCTCGCGCGTCTCGTCTCCGATGGTCCCGAAGGTTTCGGTCAGGTCGTTGGCGTTGACGTCTCCGATGAGATGATCCGGCAGGCGCGCGTGGCGTCGAAAGACTTCGACAACGTCATGTTCGTCTGGGGATCGGCGACTCAGATTCCGTGGGAGGAGAACTTCTTCGACAAGATGCTCTCGGTCGAGTCCTTCTACTATTATCCGGACCAAGAGCGTGCTTTGGCTGAGCTATTCCGGGTAATGGCGCCCAAAGGACGCCTATTCATCCTCATCAATCTCTACAAGGACAACCCGTACTCATTGCAATGGGTCGATAAGCTCAAGGTGCCGGTCAACGTACGCTCGGCTGCTGAGTACGCCGACATGCTCAGAAAGCATGCGTTCGAGAACGTTGAATACGCGCAGATCCCAGACGACACACCCACGCCGGACGACTACGTCACGAAATCGTTCCACAGCCTCGACGACCTGAAAGCTTTCAAGAGAACTGGGGCGCTGTTGCTGATGGCCTCAAAGCCCGACTTCCGCACGCCCGCACCTGGTTACACGGTGTATTGAGGTCGAGAGCCCTAAATCGTATCGTCGTCGTTTTTCTCGTCGTGATCGTGATTCAGATTTTTGGATGGACTCAACGGCCGATTGTCGTCGGCATGCCGAATCTCGATCCGACCATTCACGTTGCTCACGCGCACATGCGGGCCACCGCCGCCGAGTTCGCCACGCAAGTCACGGCCCATGAACCGGTGCTTCATTACCGGCAACCCAAAATCATCCGAGAGCGAGCCGTTGACTGTTGTCGCCTCCAGATCGGCTTTGGCATCTGAAGCGAGCGTGAGCAACACGGCAGCATTGACCGACGACACGTCCACCGGCGACTCGAGCCGGTCGAGGTTGGCCTCCAGTTTTCCATTCACCGTTGACAGTTCGGCGCGTCCTCCCAGATTATGCGCGGCCAGTTTTCCGTTGACGCACGAAGCTTTGATCTCACCGCTCAGGCCTTCCAGATCCAGACTGCCGTTTACCAGGTTGACGCTGTCGAGGCGAGCGTTCCGCGGGATAGTCAGCGTGTACTCGACGCTCGCGGGCTGGTTCTCGCGTCCGTCAGTCCAGAACGTGTGATTGTGTTCTGGATACTCCGTGCGGATCGAGATCGAGTTGTCGCTGGTATTGATCTGTATCTTCGCTTCGTCGAGCCGCTGCTTGCTCCATGCGCGCTTGACCGCATCGACCTTCACCTCGTTGCGATCCCATGCCGAGATGTGCACCGCACCATTAATGTTCTCCAGTTCGATGCGCCCGCCAGCTGCGAGCGGATACGTCTGGTGGAACTCCTCCATCTCCGATCCTTGCTCGGAGGCATGCGCCTGCAGCGCAAGCACGAAGAGAGCGGCCAAGGTCCCGAGAATTGCGCCGGTCCAGGTTGCGCGTCGGCGAAGCTGCCTCATACGAGCCTCCTTAATTATTCATATAGACGAGACAGGCGGAATTTGGTGAGTAGGGAAAGCAGGGCTCTAGGCTCTCGGGTCTGGGCTTTCGGACCTGTTGTTATCTATCGATGCACGCTGGAATTTTCCATCGATTTTCCGGGCTGACTCACCAGAATTCACGAATCATCTTGCTACCCAAAACCTCAAACAAGTCGTCAGTTCCGAGAGTCGAGAGTCGAGAGTCGACAGCCCAAAGCCGAGAGCCTAAACAACAATTAACCCCATCCTGATCCCCTGCGTCACAGCTTCAGTCCGGCTGGAAACGCTCAACTTGGCCAGAATCGAGCTGATGTGGAATTTCACGGTGTGATCGGAAATCCCAAGATGCGCCGCGATCTGCTTGTTGCCGAAGCCTTCTGCCATCAGGCGCAAGACTTCGACTTCGCGTGCGGTAAGTTCCTCCAGACCATCGGCTACGTTCTCGGCTATCGAAGTCACCGTTCGTGTCTGCGACGCCAACTCTCTGGTGACTTCCGGATCGAGCAGAACCAGACCGCGATCTGCTGCGACGACTGCTGAGACGATCTCGTCCTCCGAAGACTCACGTGGCAAGATCGCGCGCACACCAGCCTGAAGCGCACGTGCCGTCCAGCCAACGCTTGGCTCGTCGATGAGCACAACTACGCCAACACCAGCGCGGTCCAGATCAATTGCTGCAGAGAAGAACGCCGTATCGGCGTGCGCCAAGTCGGCGATCACCACATGTGGCTGGAGCTCTTGAATTCGTGTCGTCAACCCAACAATCGTCGGCAACGATCCAGCCAATTTCAGAGAAGAGTTGTTCCTGACGATCGCTTCCAGCCCGCTTCTACGCACGGCGGAGATGGCCGTAACCACGACGCGGATTACGCCATCTCCATTCCGGGTATTCATTGCGCGCTAGCCATCTCACGATCATTCATGGTTTGTCTTATCCAACGCTGACACTTCGCAACAATCTACCGCGTCGGACGATCCTCCAGCTTGATGGACGCCGCGACCGGCGCGCCGCCGCGGAGCACCGTCGCTTTCACCGTGTCACCAACCTTCGCGGACGCGAGCAGATCGAGAATGTCCCCGGTGTCCTGAGCGGTGTGGCCGTGCAGTTCGGCGATGATGTCGCCGACCAGAATTCCAGCTTTCTCCGCGGGACTGGCCTTCTCCACGTGCACGACCAGCAGCGCCGCGCTCGCGTCCTTCACTTTGCCACGCAGTGCGTCGGGAATAGCGACGGGTTGCATCGCGACCCCGAGATACGGCCGCGCGATGTGACCTTTCTCCAGCAGTTCATCGACGACGCGATGCACGGTGGCGTTCGGAATTGTCACGCCGCGACCGCGCGCCAAACCGCGCGTATTGATGCCCGCGACTTTGCCTTGCGCATTCACCAGCGGTCCGCCCGAAAATCCTGGATACAGTTCCAGAGCGAGACGGATGTGCTGATCGACGCGTCCACCGCGGCGCGGCTGCCATTCTCCACTCAGTCCGCCGACAATTCCCGCGCTCGCGACCAGCGTTGAAGACCGCGATCGTCCGAGCGCGAGCACGAAGTGGCCGAGTTTGACCGGCGAATCGCTGAGCGCGGGCAGCGGCAAGGTCGCGTCTTCAGGCAGCTTCAGGATCGCGAGATCGGTGCTCGGGTCGCGTCCCGCAAGACTCGCCTTCAGGCTCTTTCCTTCATCGACAACAACGGTGATGTCTTCCTCGCGCCGAATCGTGTGGTGAGCCGTCACAATCACACCCTTGCGCCATTGGATGCCGCTCGAGGGCATCCAGCGTCGGCCGTAGATCGCGACCACGGAGCCGCCAACCGACTCCGCAGCCGACGACAGCTCGTTTGACAGGGTTTCCAAAATAGATGACGCCATTGCTTGTCTCCCAACTACACTTGCGAATTTTTCGAAATGCACAGTCAGGATGACGTTCGCGGCGCGTGGCCCGCATCGGCCAGATGGGTGGGTAAGGAACTGGAAGGTTGGAGGAAGAAGATGGGTGCAGGGGGCATTAAGAAACGGGCCCTTGCCTCAATGTCCCGAGTGTCCGCGACAGTTGTGATGGCGACCACTATGAGGGGTACTCCCGCGGCGATTCCCCACGAAATCGTGAAAACAAAAAGTGAGTTCCGGGCGCAAGGTAAAGCTCTGAATTTACAGGATATACAGTCGACGTATTGTAGAGAAGCTTGTCAAAAAAGCCGATCCAACGCTTAAGCGCCAATCCAAGCTTGGACGGGAGGATGGGGAGCGCAGCCAATTCGAACGGCATCACTAGCGCCAGTGAAAACCGCGTGCCGCAATTCCGAGCGCGAACCGCTTCCAACCGCGGTTACCCGAATCCCGTCATCAACGCGATCTCGGTGGCTTCCCGCACCTCTTCTGGATCGGGCACGCTTCCGCAGGTGTGCGTCACCAGAATGAATTCCCACCCGTTCGACAGCACCCACGCCTGAAAACGCACCGGTGCGTCGCCTTGCACCGCAGTGGTTCCGTAAATCCCGATGTCGCAGATGCCCGATGCGGTAGCCAGATCGCGGCGCCCCCTCACGCTGCTCGTCAGCTTTTCGCACATGGCGACGAGAGTCTGCTCCGTGGCATTCGGCGCTGTGCCGTGGCGAAATTGGGCAATCGAAAACTGCAGCGCTCCGGAGCCGGCACTCGCCGCGCGCTTGTACGTGGGGATCGCGGGATTGGCGGCTGGATGCCATCCCGGGCGAAGACGGATTCTCAGTTTTGGCGTCATCTTGTCGGTGGTCGTCTTCTATTATTTTTCCCAAATTTGCGGCGAGACGTCGTCCCTTCGTCTACAAACACACGCGAATGATGAGGGCTGCGGTGGACTCGCGTCGAATCCGCCGATACGATACTATGCCGGCGCTCGTATCTCCGAGACAGCCCAGGAAATCTGTCAGGATGCCCCGAAACCACCGCACGACCATACTGCTGCTGTGCATCCCTTTTCTCCTTTTGGTGATGGCGCTCCTTGTCTCTGCATTCGGCCAGGCTGCCCCGCCCGCAAAGCCAACCCCACATCCGACTCCACCGGCGCGCGATCCACACACTGCGGGATATGTCGAAGCGAAGGAATTGCCCGACGGCACGGTTCCTCCGGCCAATGCGGACGGAAATTTCATCGTGGGCCCTACCCATTCACCCGCGCCCGAGCTCGCCGCGCAAGACAAACCTCTTCAGGGGACGGTAGTCGAGTTCACGATGAGCTCGTCGTCCAGCAGGATTTATCCGGGCATTGCTCGCGAGAAGGATACGTTCGGCACCCCCGATCCCGCGGATCCCGCCAAGCTGGTCGTGACCTCCAGCCACCCCGCGCCGTACACCCGCAATGTGGCCGTCTATATTCCCAAGCAGTATGCGCCGGGCACGGCCGCGCCTTTTATCGTGGGCGCCGACGGCCCTGATCGCTTGCTGTTCGCTGCGCTGGACAGCCTGATCGCCGAACATAAAGTTCCCGCAATCGTGGCCATCTCGATTGGCAACGGGGGCGGCGACGCGCAGGGCAGTGAGCGCGGCCTGGAGTACGACACCATGTCGGGCGCTTATGCCGAGTTTGTGGAGAGAGAGGTTCTGCCGCGGGTAGAAGTGGAGGCTCACGTAAAGCTCACGAAAGATCCCGACGGCCGAGCGACCATGGGCAACAGTTCGGGCGGCGCGTGCGCGCTCATCACGGCGTGGTATCACCCGGAGCTCTACCACCGAGTCCTCGCGTATTCCGGAACATTTGTGAACCAGCAGTGGCCATCGAATCCGCAGGCGCCGCACGGCGCCTGGGAATTCCACGAGCATCTCATCCCCAACAGTCCCGCCAAGCCGATCCGGATCTGGATGGAGGTGGGCGACCGCGACCTCCTCAACCCCAATGTAATGCGCGACGACATGCACGACTGGGTGCTGGCCAACGAGAACATGGCGAGGGTGCTGGCGGTTAAGGGCTATCACTACCAGTTCGTGTTTGCCCGCAATGCCGTTCACGTGGACCGCGGCGTGCGCGAGCAGACGCTACCGGAAGCTCTGGAGTACGTGTGGCAGGGGTACGGATCGGGCGCGAAGAAATAACGCGGGTGCCAAGAGGTAGTGCTCGGTTTTCGGGATTACCGTGACTCATTTGTTGTCGCCGGTAAATATCAACATCCATCGAACACCGGAACCCGAAATCCTCCAATGCTCCGGCATCAGGACGTTGGCTGGCCCATCAAACATTACCCTCACGCTTACCCGTGATGAGAGTCACGCGCCCCTCGTCAGGCTGCGGTTATGATTTTTACGCCGGAAGTCTCTCATGCGGGACATGCAAAGAAAAATGCTGGAACGGATCGAGATGCTGGTCGCATCCTCGGCCGCGTCAGGACGCCCCCTGGAACTTCTGGTGAACCACAGCCGCGAGAACAGCGGGCAGATCTATATACAACCAGTCGAATCCTTCGTGAGTATCCTGGAGTGCTCGTTCGTTTTTGAAAGCAAGTTTGCCGTGTTCGACTTCGGAACCGTGGAGATGCAGGTGGAATACTCCAGGCCGGAAACGGTAACCAGAGTCCTGGATGGCTTTCGATCGGCGGTCGCTTTGTATGCGAGAGGCATGGAGCGGCGCCCGACCCTGGTGCGGAAGTAGCCTGGCGACCCCGGAGGGATTTGAACCCCCAACCCTTGGTTCCGAAGACCAATGCTCTATCCAATTGAGCTACGGGGCCGTCGCATGGTATTGCAGCACGATTCCGGTGTTTGGGCAAATGCGAGGAAGAGGTTTTGTGGGCGAGGCGCTGTCGTGGTCAGGAAGCGAACAAGTCCCGCTGGACGGGCCGAACCCGTCGACTTCGCTCAGGGCAGGCTGCCCCCGTCTCCTCACGCCGCGTCGTCGTTGGAGCGCTTGTTCTCCCGAGGGAGGATCAGTTCGTGCGAGGGGTGCTCGAATTCGCGCAGTTGCTCGAGCCGCTTACGGATCTCTTCGCCCCAACATTGTTGAAGCTTTCCGCACTTTTCACAATCGGCGCGGTGCAGTCTTACGTATGCCAGTGCCGTGCAAAGCCAGCGTCTTACTTTCACGAACCACCATCCAACCAGACGACGACCGCGTGCAGCCAAGCGATCGGGAATCCAGACTACTTCGTTGTCGCTATATCGGCAGTGAGCTTCATCACGCTTGACGATGAGCGTGATTTGTCGATGGCGGGGCGGGAATTAGCGGGAAAGAGGCGAGCCAGATTGTGATCCTGCGCACCGGCAGTGTGTGACCGCAATCACGCATATCTATGATTTCAACCACCGCTCCACAGAAGCGGCACTGCCACACTGCAACCGTCATGAAACCGGACACGAAGGTCCATTGCTCCTACTGCATCACGGCCTACGGATTCCGCCCCATGGTACCGAACACAAACGGCGAATATGTCTGTCCCTCGTGCGGGCACGTGGCGGAACCCGGCGATCCTGAGTTCCATTGCGCGTGCGCTCGCTGCCGAAGCATGGCGGTGAACATCCTCTACAAGGCTCCTTCGCAACTACGCCGGTAATAGAGATGTGCATCCGACAGTGTCTTTGACTGTCCCAAGGAACACGTTTTCGGCCAAGTGGCACAACACTTACGCTCACTCATTCAACCCGCTGATGTCGAGAGCCCGGGCCTCCCGCCTATCCGAAGGGATACACCCTATCTAAAGGGTTAGTGTCGGGGTGTGCACAACGATCACCCTCGTAATATCGCGACACTGAAAACAATCCACTTGCCTCGCGCACGACCTGTGCATGCAAGTGGAACAGCAACTGCTGTGGAAGACCTCAGCTGAGGTGTGCGCGCAGTCTTGTGGGAGACGCGCGTCGGGTCCACCTTCCGCAGTCAAATTCACCGTTTCCATCACCCTGTTTGCAATAAGAGTTCATCATGACACCCATACCCAAGGTCAAGGACATCCTCTGGTGGCTTGGGAGGATCAACGTGTTGCTGGTCATGGACGGAATTGCGGGGTCGGCGCACTACGCGTCGTTCGGCCCCGGAGACCAGAATCCTGATCACAACACGGGCGACGCCTTTTTTGGACTGAGTGAGTTCGTGCGCACGCTGGAATCGGGATTTCTACCACGATTCAACGTCACCAAGGCGCATCGCGATACCGACGTGAATGGCGCTGCGGATGTCGAGAATTTCAAATTCGATGCCGTGGATCTTTCCGTGTACGACGAGATCTGGCTGTTCGGCGTGGCTGATACCGGCGGAACCGCAAATCCGATGACCGATTCTGAGTTGGCGGCGTTGACCAAGTTCATGAACGGCGGGGGCGGTGTGTTTGCCACGGGCGATCACGCAGACCTGGGCGTGGAGTTGAATGGGCGCGTGCCGCGGGTGCGGTCGATGCGCAAGTGGTGGTTTCCGAACCCAGGGCCGAACGGAGAGCCAGTGGCGCCTCCGCCGTTGGGTTCGACTCGGATCGAGACGACGCAGCTGCCTTCGGGACAAACGCAGGTGTTCTTCGACGATCAGTCGGACGATATCCCGCAGCCGTTGAACCTGCGCTGGTACGCAAATTCGTGGAGCCGGTTCATTCTGAGCCTCTATCCGCACCCGGTGATGTGCGGGGTGAAGGGACCGATCACGGTTGCGCCGGACCACATGCACGAAGGCGAAGTGATCACGCCCTGGGACCTGAACGCGACGCTGACCTTCGCAGGACAGAATTTCGTCGAGTACCCGGCCGATGGCGTGGGGCGGAAATGGCCGCCGCAAATCATCGCTTGGGGGCAGGTGCTGGCAGAGACCAACGTTTCGACCGAAGGCGCGCACGTGGGTGATCCCACCGACATCGCAAATCCACGCAGTTTTGGCGTGGTGGGTGCCTATGACGGGCAGCGCGTGGGCATCGGGCGCGTGGTGGTCGATTCCACCTGGCACCACTTCTTCGACATCAACCTCATCGGCGATCCGATTGCGCCTGCGCCCAAGACGCTTGGATTCAAGGCCTCGGCGTCGGGTCAGGCGGTTCTCGCCCAGATCGAAAACTACTATCGGAATATTGCGTTCTGGATCGCGAGACCGGGTGCGCTGTGGCGCCTATTTCCGGCGATTGCATGGGCGGCGCTGAAGTCGCAGCCGCTGAACATGATCGTCAACTCCCAGCACAAATACGACTACGCCGACATGCTCCGGATCGGCGCGCTTGGCCGAGACAATCTTTGCCGCTTCCTGCCGCCGTGCACGATTGTCGTCATTCTGTGGCAGTACCTGGTGGAGGGGCCGGTGCCCATCGTTCCGCCTGATCCATGGGCGGGGCCTCCGATAAATCCCGGTGACCCGGTGTTTGTCGATCCGGTTGCGATGGTGGAGGCGACCCTGGGCGCGTCGGTGATTGCGCTCGAGGCAGAGCGCACGGCCATCGAAAAGATGTCGCCGGAAAAAGCGGCGGAAGCCATCACCCGCACGGTGAGCAAAGGCGTGGAACATGGCCTGCGGGAACTCGGGCGGGATATGGCCCGATACGCCGAAGGGCTCGAAAAGATTGCGCGCGCATGGACCAGCGCCGAGCGCAAATGATGTTTCATCGGGGGGCGAGCCTGCGACGCATTTGTCGCGGGAACGGCAGATGCGATTCAGGTTCGCCTCTCTCCTTATCGGGTCCGGTCCATCAAGTCCAACCTCGCGTACCGCGCTTTGTGTCCACATTTCGCCGAGGGCGAAAGGTTGTGATAAGCGCGCCTTGCGATCCCTCAGCTAAACGATAGAGAGTCCGTTACTTGCCGATGTGATCATAGCTATAAGCTAATCACGTGAAACATCAAAAAGCGAAAATGTTCCACGTGGAACATTATGCGAGTTTGCATCGCTCTCAGAAAGATGGGTGAGGACGCCCGTCGATCCATCGCTAACCATGGGTTCGGCGCCGACTAGAACGACACCCGCGCGCTCAATTGAATCTCCCGGCCCGGGGTCATGGCCATCGTGATCGTGCCGAATTGCGGCTCGTTCACGTAGCGGTTCGGCGTTCCGAGGTTCGCGGTGTTGAGGACGTTGAAAGCCTCCCCGCGGAACTGGAAGCTCGATCTCTCGGTGATGCGGAACGTCCGCACGAGTGCGATGTCGAGCGTGCGCAACGGCGGCCCGTAAACCGAGTTGCGGCCCACGTCGCCGAAGGTGTAGGCAGCCGGCGTGGAGAACGCAGCCGGATTGAACCACATCGCAGCGGTGTGCGTGCCGGGTCCGAAGATGGGCTGGCCGGTGTAATTGGCACGGATCGGATTCTCGCCGAGCACCGTGCCCGAGTTCGCGGTGTCGCCGAAGACGGAGATCGTGAACGGCATCCCCGACTCGAGCTGGAGGATCGTGCTGAAGTGCCAGTTCTGCGTAAGCAGGCGCGTGAGGTCATTGTGCTTGAACGCGGGAATGTCGTAGACGCTGCTGAGCGTGAGGCGATGGCGCACGTCGCAGCCGGGACCTTTTTCCGCGGCGAGGTCGTTGTTGTTCTGCGGGATCGCCGACTCGTCCATGGGCGAGCGGAAGTCGGGCGCGTTGGTGAGGTTCTTCGAGTACGTGTAGCTCGCGAGCAGGCTCAGGCCGCGCGAATAGCGCCGGCGCACGCTGATGTAGCCGGCGTCGTACCAGCTCTGCGCGGTGTCTTCCAGCCGGTTAATGGTGCTGACGGGGAAGGTCTGGCTCTGAATGATCGCGTCGGTGCTACTCGGCGTGAGGTTCGTGCCGGGAACAAACGTGAGGGTCTTGAAGGGACGGCGCGGGCCAAGCGGACCGGGTCCCGGGGGCGCGTTGTTGATCAGGTGCGAGCGCTGCAAGTGGAAGCCGCGCGCGCCGAGATAGCCGACAGACACGGTGGTGTTCGCCCCGAAACTTTTTTCGATTTGCGCATTCCACTGCTGGATGTATTGCGCGGGTGCGTGCGGATCGAATGCGGTGAAACTCACCGTGGTTGCCGGTAAGGTTCCGACGCCGAGGACGGGCGTACCGAAATTCAGAGTGTTTGTGTAGAGTGAGGCCGGCGGAGTGAAGTTGTCGGCCTGCTGGGTCTCGGGGAAGACATACGGGACGTTGTGGCGCTGGTTGCACCACGTGTTCTGATCGACCGGGGTGTAGAAGAGTCCATAGGCTCCGCGCAGAATGATGCCGTAGCGCGGTACGTTCTTGGCGATTCCGAAGCGCGGCGCGAAGTTGTGCTTGTTGGCGTACATCAGGCCCTTGGGATAGCCCAGTTCGCCGCCGATGAACGGAGAAGGAACCCCGTTGTTGAAGATCAGGTTCGCGTTGGTGTTGTTGAGGTCGTAAAGCGGGCTGGTGTATTCATATCGTAATCCGATATTTATCGTCGTCCTGGAAGTGACCTGCCAGCTGTCTTCGGCGAAGGAGTCCCATCCCCAGTTGCGGAGATTCATCTGAGGCACGCCGGCCTGGCGCTGTTTCACGGTGGGGAGGCTGAGGAGCATGCTGGCAAAGCCTGAGCCGCTGCCGTCATTGAATCCGAATTGCGTGGTGTAGCCGTTGGTGAACTGGTAGTAGCCGCGGTTCTGGAAAAAGCCCCACATTGGCCAGATGTAGCGGCGTCCATCGCCACCGAAGCGAAGCGCATGATGACCGTGTTGCCACGAGAAGGTGTCCCGCAACTCGATGGTCGTGTCCCACGCGTGCATGGGAGTGGCGGCGAAGGTGTCGCCGATGCCCGTGTAACCCTGGGCGGCGAACCAGGGAGCGCCCCAGGCGCCAGGTCCGCCGAAGCCGATCCCCCTGATTCCAAGCTGGCTGACGATGTCGTTCACGTTGTCATTCTGCGAGGTGCGGTCCATGGAGAGGCGAGACATGGCCAGGGATGCAGTGTTCAGCTTGCTGCTCGAAAAAACGTGATTCCAGGAGATGACGGCCTGCTGGGAAAAATTGTCGAAGTTGGCGCCGAAGCCGGGAAGATTCTCGGTCGTCGAGGTCACGCCGCTGCTGGGCGAGAAGCCGTTCTCGCCACCGAGTGAGTAGCGCAGCATGAGCGTGTCGTTGTTGTCGAAGATGTGGTCGACGCGAATTGTTCCCTGGTTCTGGTAGTGCGTCTCGTTGCGGATGTCGAGGTAGTTGTTGGAGTCGGCGCCCATCGACGTCATCATCATGTTGGGCGGGGGAATGTATTTGAGCAGGAAGGCTTCGAGGTTCTGATTGATGCGGCCGTTCGGGATCATGTTCCCGGGGAACTGGCTATGCGCGTAGGGATAGTTCGAAGGACCAACCGGCTGGGCAGGGTTGTAGTTCGGGTTGGCGACGGCGGTGGTGGGGTCGTAGATCTTGACGTTACTCATGCTGAAGTCGCCGGTGAGTTCCGCCTGCGTCGGAACAGTGAGCGTTTGTGCGTCAGCTTGAGAGAGACGCAGGCCCTCGTAGTTCACGAAGAAAAACGTCTTGTGTGATTTGCCCAGCAGAGGGCCGCCAAACGAGACGCCGTAATTGTTCTGCACGAGATGGTTGTTTCCCATGGCTGCGAAAGGACTGGCATCGAGGGCGCCGTTGCGCAGGAATTCGTAAACCGTGCCGTGGTACTGATTCGTCCCTGAGCGGGTGACGATGTTGATCTGGCCGCCGCCGGCGCCGCCCATGTCGGCGGTATAGCTGCTGGTCTCGACCTGGAACTCCATGACGGCGTCGGGCGAGGGGCTGAGGTTTTGCGTGTTGAAGGTCGGGTCGGTGTTGGTGGCGCCGTCGAGCAAAAAGAAGTTGGCGTTGGGGCGCGCGCCGCCGATCACGACGGCCGAGCGCTGACCGGGCCGCCAATAAAGAGGATTCGTTTCTCCGGTCTGCGCACCAAAGCCAACGTGAGTGCCGGGCACCGTGAGGACGAGGTCGATGAGCATGCGTCCGTTGAGCGGGAGTTCCTGGATAGATTTAGGCTCGACGACATCGCCGACGCTGGCGTCGGTAGTGCGGAGGATGTCGGCTGCGGCGTTCACCTGGACGCCTTCGCGGACAGGGCCGACCTTCAGGGGGACGTCGATCGCGAGGCGCTGTCCGACTTCCACATGAATGGATTGGGCGACCGGGGCGAAGCCGTCAGCGGAAGTGGTGAGCTCGTAGTCGTCGGGCAGAAGCGCGGCGGCCGAAAATAGGCCACTTTCATTTGTTGTGACGCTCCGCGTGGCGCCGGTGCTGAGCGATTTGAAGCGCACGGTGGCCTTGGCGATCGGGAGCGATTGCGCGTCGGTGACTTTTCCCGTGACCACAGCGTAGTTGCTTTGTGCGAGACAGGCAGAAGAGAGGACCAGGACCCACAGCAGAAAGCGTCGCATGTATCCACCAAGTTGGGAGATTCCGGGCGGCAATGGGGACACGCCGAGTGACATCCGTCGTCGTGCAATGAAGAGTTTGCCACCCTGAGTGTCGGACACTTTAGCTACGCGGTGACTGAGCGGCAATAATGGGAAAGGATTAGAGGGATAGGGTGATCTGGCGATCGGACCAGAAGAATCGGATCATCTGGTGATCGGGTCATCGGAAAAATCCTTTAACCGCATAGGGTACGAAGAAGGTCGGCTGCGCAGGTCCGTGGTCGGAATTCCTGTTAGGGCCGGTTGTGAGTTTGAGGAACATGCGGTCCTTCGACTTCGTTCGGCTGACGCCTCACTTCGCTCAGGATGACAAAGCTAAGAAGATTCCGACTGTTAAGGTCGCGCGAAGAAAATCTTCACCACAGAGGACACAGAGGGCACAGAGAAGACCTGCGAAACGGGTGTCTGTGCTCGGGGTCATCAAGGTGTGAGCGTGCGCCTCACTTCGCCCGAGATGACGAGTAACTTGAGATCGAGTGAGTTCACGGACCCCCAGAGTGCAAGCGCGCAGAAGCTTAACAGGCCACGAATCCGTATCCACGATCCAGTAACCTTTACATCATTACCAAAAGACATAGGCCGCCTGCCCGGTTGAACATGCGCTGGGCAATACTCCCGAGTGGGGCTCTGGACGCGGGTTTGGGGTTAACGTATGGGTTACGACGCGCGGTGGTGCGTAGCCGTGCGTTACCGAATTCTTCGCCCAAGGCAGCCACTATGCAAAGCTCGTACGCCCCCGCTCCCCTCCGGCGCAGTTCGCGCGTGCCGGTCAACGTACCCATCCTGGTGACAAGTCTCGAGCCGGAATCCAAGTTCTCGGAAGTATGCGAGACCCTGGTGGTCAACGCGCATGGTTGTTCCATGCGATCGCCGGTCAAGCTGGATGCCGGGGTGCTTCTGCACTTCCACAGCAAAGACGGGCGCGAAACGACGGCCAAGGTGGTCTACTGCGAGCCGCTGGATTCCGACGACAAGGGTTGGCGCCTGGGTGCGCGGCTGGATCGTCCGCAGAACTTCTGGGGGCTGAAGGCCGCACCGCAGGACTGGTTGCGGCTAGCAGCGCCGGCCGAGCCAAGCGGGAACGTGCTGCCGGCGAAGCTGAAGAATGTCCAGCCCATGCCGCCGGTTTCAGAGAAGATCCCGGCGTCGTTGAAGAGCATGCTCGACAGCCTGCAGAAGCAGGTTGCCGAGGAGCGCTTGCGCGGATTGGTCTCGGATGCAATGCGGCCGCTTCTTTCCGAGCTGGCGGAATTGCGCGAGGCTGTGGGGCGGTCGCAGCAGCCGAAAGAGCGGAGCCGGTTCGAGGTGTCGCTGTCGCACATCCCGCCAGAGTTGCAGGACCAGATTGAAGCTCGCTTGCGGAAAGAGCTGAACCCGCGGGTGATGGACGAAGCGCGTTCGCAGTCGGCACAGGTGCTGGAGGCGGCGAGGACAGCGATCGAAAAGACCACCTCGGCCAGCCACACGGAATTCCGCGAGCGCGTGTCGGAAGACCTGCGTTCGGTGCAGAAAAAAGTTGAAGGCGTTTCGGCGGAGGCGGAGAAGCGAGTGCAGGGCATCTCGGCCGAGATGGAGAAGCGGGTGCAGGCGGTTTCGACCGAGACGGTCGCCAGCTTGCGCGATCACCTGAAGCGCGAGATGGGCGAGTTCCATCTGCACATGACGGATGCCGGCAACCGCCTGAAGAAGTTGAGTGACGAACTTCTGCAGGTGCAGCAACGGACCTTGAACGGAGAGCACGAAGCGCACCGGCAGGAACTGGAAGAGCTGCAAGCAACGGTCAAGTCGGAGGCGCAGCGCGTACAGGCTGAAGTCGCCGACATGGACGGCCGGATTGCCAAGCTAAACGAGTCGGCCAATGCGCTGGAATCGGGGCTGGACATCCGCTTGTCGAAGCTGGCCACGAACACCGTGAGCAGCGCGCGCTCGCAACTAGAAAGCACCGTCGACGTGATCCTACAGGAGTTGGGCACGCGCAGCGCGAAGGAACTTACCGAGCAGGTGGACGAGGCTGCAGTGCGTTTGGGCATCATCCAGAAGGGAATCGAGAACGCGGTTTCCGAGTCGATGAGGCTGCAGGCAGCCGGCACGCTGGAGTCGTTCGAAAAGAGCCTGGACGATCTCTCGAAGAAGTCGGTGGAACGTTGCCGTGGTGCCCTGGCTAATGGCCTGAATTCGTTGGCGCGGAGCCTGGGCGAGCAGTTCCGGCTCGAGGACTAGGTCGCTCGGTTTTTCTGTGGCCCAAGGAATCGGGCAGATCCTTGAGATCTGTGGTGGAAAAGTGGCCATCGGCGAATGGTGGTCTCGGGCCGTCATGGGGTCCTTCGACGCGCTCGGCTTGCGCCTCGCTTGCTCAGGATGACAGTCCATTAGGGCTGAAAAGCTAGGACTGAAAACCTAAAGAATCTTAAACCGCAGAGTGCGCAGAAAAGGGCACGCAGAGAGTGCAGAGTCGGTTGGAGTGATCTTCGAGCGCTACAGGACGACTCTTACTTTTCCCGGGCAACTACAAAATCCGGAGCCCACAACAGGGCGCGCTTGATTTCGCTGTCAGGGAAGGTGCAGATTGCGCTGCGGGCAGCTTGCGCGTATTCAGCGGCGCGAGCATTGGCGGCATCGAGAGAGCCGTAATGATTCAGCACTGCGAGAATGTCGGCATGGGTTACGCCGTTGAAGGCGCGATCGCGTAGGACGGTTGCAATCTTCTCGCGTTCTTCGACGGTGCAACGCTCGAGCGCATGAATCACGGCCATGGTGACTTTGCCTTCGCGGAGATCACTGGCCACGGGCTTGCCGAGGACGTTTTCCGAGGCGGTCAGGTCGAGCACATCGTCGACAATCTGAAACGCCATTCCCAGGTTCCGCCCGTAGAATCCTGCGGCTTCTTCCTGCTCGGGCGTGGCCCCTCCCAGAATCGCTCCCAGCCGCATGCAGACTGAGAAGAGGCAGGCCGTCTTGCGGAAAATCAGGTCAAAGTGCTCGTCGAGCGAGATGAGTTTCCCCAGTTTTTCCATCTGGAGAAGTTCGCCTTCCACCATCTGCTGGGTCAGTTCGATGAGCGTGTCGAGCACGCGGAAGTTGCGCTCCTGCACGGCGATCTTGAACGACTGCATGTAGAGCCAGTCGCCAGCGAGTACGCACTTGGAGTTGCCCCAGCGCGTGTTGGCTGCGGGACGGCCGCGCCGTGTTTGCGCTTCGTCGATGATGTCATCGTGCACCAGCGTGGCGGTGTGAATGATCTCGACTACCGCGCCCAGTCGCACGGCGCCGGTGCCCTTGTAGTCAAACAGCTTCGCGGAGAGCAGCAAGAGCGCCGGGCGGATGCGCTTGCCGCCACCCTCGCGGAGATACTCGCCGATCTCGGTGATGGCCGACACGTCGGAGACGGTGTCCTGCCCGAACTCTGTTTCGATGGCCAAAAGGTCGTCGTGCAGCAGTTCGAAGATTTCTTTCCCGTTAATGGCCGATGGTGTGCTCAATCGCTTCGTTTCTTACGGACGTCATCAAGAATCACTCACCACGGAGACCCGGAGTCACAGAGAAACACAACGCAAAAGCGTCAGACTGGTTGCTCCGTGTCTCTGTGCCTCCATAGTGAACTCTCAGTTTGTCCGGTAATTCTCAAACTTCAAATCGATTCCGAAATCGCGCGACTTCAAGAGCGCAATGACCTCCTGCAACGTGTCGCGGTCTTTACCGCTGATGCGCACGAGGTCGCCCTGGATCGAGGCTTGTACTTTCTTCTTCGAGTCCTTGATCAACTTCACGATCTCGCGCGCTTTCTCGACTGCGATGCCTTGCTGCAGAGTGATCTTCTGCTTGGCGGTTCCTCCGGCGGCGGGTTCGATCACGCCGTAGGTCAGGCCTTTGAGCGATATGCCCCGCTTGACCATCTTCTGTTGCAGGATGTCGTTGACCGCTTTCAGTTTGTAGTCATCGGCCGAGTGCAGGATGATCGCATCTTTGCCTTCCATCGCGATCGATGACTTCGAGTCCTTGAGGTCGAAGCGCGTGGTGACTTCCTTCATGGCCTGCTGGATGGCGTTGGAGACCTCCTGCAGATCGATCTTGCTGACGACGTCGAAAGTATTCTCGGGCATAGGTTTCCGTCTATTTAATCAGATTCTCCCACCCCGCAGAAGTCGCACGTATCAAGCTAAATGGTTGTGCTCTTTTCGTGAAGCGAAAAGAAATTCTGGAAGTTTTGCGTGGTTTGCATCCCGATTTCCTCCGCGGAAAAGCCGCGCAACGCGCCGATTTGGCGGGCAGCTTCACGCACGAACGCCGGCTCATTGCGCTTGCCGCGATGGGGGATCGGGGCAAGGAAGGGGGAGTCGGTTTCGATCAGGATGCGGTCCATCGGGACTGCGAGCGCGGCGTCGCGAATCTGCTGGGCCTTGGGGAAGGTGACATTTCCGGCGAAGGAGATCACGAAGCCCATGTCGAGGGCGCGCTTGGCCTGGGCCACATTGCCGGTGAAGCAGTGCAGGATGCCGCCGAGGCCGGTCGACGTCCACTGTTCCGAGATCATGCGCAGACAGTCGTCCCATGCGTCTTCGCTGTTATCGGAGGGGCGGCAGTGGATGACGATGGGCAACTTGGCGGCGCGGGCGAGCTCCATCTGAGTGGAGAAAACCTGGCGCTGCAGATCGCGGGGAGAATGATCGTAATAGTAGTCGAGCCCAATCTCGCCCCAGGCAATGACTTTGGGTCGTTTTGCGATCTGTTCCATGCGGTCGTAGGCGGACTGGTCGGCAAGTTTGGCTTCGTGCGGGTGAATTCCAATGGTGGCGTAAATGAAGTCGTATTTCTCGGCCAGCAGGACGGCACAATCGAAGTTGACGGGGCCGTCGCCGTTGCCGATCGCGACGATGGTTTCGATCCCGGCCTCCCGCGCGCGGGCGATGACCTGCTCGCGATCCGCGTCGTAGCGGTGTCCTTCGAGATGGGCGTGGGAGTCTACAAACATCGTCGTTGGTCGTCGGCCCCGGTCGCTACTTCAGCCGCGCTCCCACCGGCACCTCTTCCAGGAATCCAGCAAGGACTGGTTGGCCGCCCTCGAGGGAGGCGGCCACGATCATGCCGTTCGATTCCAGTCCGCGCAGCTTCCGGGGCGCGAGGTTCGCGACGATGACTACCTTTCGGCCGACCAGCGTCTCGGGCGCATAGGCCTCGGCGATTCCGGCGACGATCTGGCGCACTTCAGTTCCGATATCGACTTCCAGTCGCAGGAGTTTGTCGGCGTTCTTTACCTTTTCGGCGACTTTTACCAGCCCGACACGCAGCTCGACCTTGGCAAAGTCCTCGATGCCGATCTTGCCATCGGGCGCCACGGCGGCCGGCTTCGCCGGAACCGGAAGGGGCGGGGTCGCCGGAGTTTGCGGCTTTGCTTCGGCCACAGCGTCTGTCGTGGGGCGTCCTTCCTCTTCCATCTTCTGCATCCTTTCTATGGCAGTTTTGTCCTTGCGCGGGAAGACCGGTTGCACCTCGCCGAGTTTGGTGCCGAGATGAAGCTGTCCCCACTTGAGTCCGGTAAGGTCGAACTTGGTGATGTCGCCGAGTCCGAGCTGGGTCCAGATTTTGGCGGTCGACTCCGGGATCACGGGATGCGCCAGCGCTGTTACGATGCGCAAAGCTTCGGCGGAGGTGTACAACACGGTTGCCATGCGCGCCCGGCTGTCTTCATCGTGCTTCTCGCCAAGCGCCCATGGCTCGTTCTCGACGATGTACTTGTCGACGGAAGCGACCAGTCCCCAAGCCACCTCAAGGGCTTTGGAGAACTGGAACTGGTCGAACAGCGTGTTGAAGTCGGCGATGACATCCTGCGCGATCTCGGCGATGGCGTCGTCCGCTGGCCGTCGCGCGGCTGTGTGGGAAGGGTATGGAACCTCACCCTTAAAGTAACGGTTGATCATGGTCAGCGTGCGGCTGGCCAGATTACCGAGGCCGTTAGCGAGATCGGAGTTGTAACGCTGCACCAGCGCGTCGAAGGAGAACGATCCGTCGGAACCGAACACCACCTCGCGCAGCAAGAAATAGCGTAGCGCGTCGGCGCCGAGGACCTCGAGGATCGTTTCGGCGCGCACGATGTTGCCGCGCGACTTCGACATCTTGTTCTCTTCAAATAGCAGCCATCCGTGCGCCATGATCCCTTTCGGCAGAGGCAGCCCCGCCGCCATCAGGAATGCGGGCCAATACACGCAGTGGAAGCGGACGATCTCCTTGCCGATCATCTGAATGTCGGCGGGCCAGTATCTTTCATACTTGCTCGGATCGGGGGAGGCGTAGCCGAGAGCGGTGATGTAGTTGGCCAGAGCGTCAAGCCAGACGTAGATCACGTGCTTGGGATCATCGGGCACCGGGATGCCCCACGAGAACGTGCTGCGGCTGATGGAAAGATCTTTCAGGCCGCTGCGGACGAACGAAATTACTTCATTGCGGCGCGTCTCCGGTCGGATCCAGTCCGGCTGCTCGGTGTACAGCCGCAAGAGTTTGTCGGCGAACGCCGAGAGTTTGAAGAAGTAGTTTTCTTCATGAACCGTCTCGGTGATGCGTCCACACTCGGGGCAAGGCTCGCCCGGACCGACGTCCACATACATCTCGTCCGACACACAGTACTGACCGGTGTAGCTGCCCTTGTAGATGTAGCCGTTGTCGCGGATCTGGCGGAACAGCGCCTGCGTGCTCTTCTTATGACGCTCTTCGGTGGTGCGGATGAAGTCGTCATTGGTGAGGCGCATACGCTTCCAGAGCGCGCGAAATTCGCCGGAGACCTCGTCGGCAAACTGCTGCGGAGTTTTTCCAGCGGCCGCGGCGGCACGCTCGATTTTCTGCCCGTGCTCGTCGGTCCCGGTCAGGAAGTAGGTGTCGTCGCCCAGCATCCGGTGTCGCCGCGCAATCGTGTCGCAAGCGATGGTGGTATACGCATGCCCGATGTGCGGCCGGGCGTTGACGTAATAGATCGGGGTCGTGATGTAGAACTTCTTGGTCATTTTTGTTTGTTCTGTAACCACAGGGGACACAGAGACCCACAGAGAATCTGTGGGGTTTCAGTTTACATGTTTTCTTGTTGATGACGGGTTGGCAGCGGGTGTCCGCGTGTCCCCGTGCTGGCTAGTGCTTCTCGGCGGCGGTGCGCAAGTATTGCTGCACCGCCTCCTGCATCACCATCTTCAGAGGCACGTGCTTGGCAGCCGCAATCTGGCGGCAGTCTTCGTACTCGGGAGCGTAGTTTGTGACGGTGCCGTTCATGCTGGCGATTTTCATACGCACGTCGCCCCAGGGCGTCGCGACGTTGACCCATCGGCGCGAAAGGGCTTGTCTTTGTCCGTCCCGGCGGCGCACGCCCAACGTTGTCGTTTCCGTAAATATCAGATGCGTTAACTTATCCGCGTCGTGCGGCTTGCAAAGAACAGTCAACAACATTCCGGGGCGATTCTTTTTCATCTGCACCGGGATTCCGAAGGCATCGAGCGCACCCTCTTCGAGCAAGCGATCCATCACGTAGCCGAAGACTTGGGGATTCAGGTCGTCGAGGTTAGCCTCGAGGACGGAAATGGTCTCTGCCGTCGTGTGCCGGGCGATGCCGGAGCGATCTTCAAGTGATTGTGTGAGGTCTTGGGCGGCGGCGGCCTCTCCGATCACCAGCCGCGCGACGTTCGGATGGCCCGCGATGTCTCGCGACCCGGCTCCGTATCCGGACTTCTCGATCTTCATGGCTGGAACGTTTCCGAAGCGCGTTGTCAGGACTTTGACGATGGCCGCGCCCGTCGGGGTCACCAGCTCCTTTTGAACTCCCGACGAGTAGATGGGCACGTCCTTCAACAATTCGACCGTTGCCGGGGCGGGCACCGGAAAAACGCCGTGTGCACACTTCACTGTGCCGCCTCCCACGTTCAGCGGTGAACAGGCGATCTCGTCGACGCCGAGGGCCTCCGCACCCACCGCAGCACCTACGATATCGACGATTGCATCCACCGCGCCGACTTCGTGGAAGTGGACCGATTCGATGTCCATGTCATGGATTTTGGCTTCGGCTTCACCCAGAGCCTGGAAGATTGCCGTCGCCGTCGTCTTGGCGCGTTCGGAAATCGCCGCTTTCGCGATCAGATTCTTGATTTCTTTCAGGCTGCGACCGTGCGCCTGAATGAATTCATGATTGTGGTGGTGGCCAGGACCTTGTGCGTGCTTATGCTCGTCCTCATGCTCGTGGTCGGGTGGTGCGGACACTCCTGTTCGCGAGGCATGGGATGAATTCTGCTGGTGGGAGTGAGTGAGTTCATGGACATGTTCATGCTCATGTGTGTGGTCGTACTCGGCGAAGAACTCGTCCCGCGGCAATTCCTTTTCGCCGTTAACGAAAACATCAACTTTCGTCGCGGTGATGCCGCTGCGGTTGACCTTCGAGATTTCCAGCCGTGCGCCCACGTTCAGAGCCTGGACGGTTCTCTCCAGCAACTCCGGAGACACTCCGGCATCCACAAGCGCGCCCAAGAACATGTCGCCGCTCATGCCGGAGAAACAGTCGAGGTAGGCGATTTTCATAGAAAACCGGGCTCTAGGCTCTCGGCGCTAGGCTCTCGGTCTGCGATAGTGCACCCGAGAACTGAATATCGGTCGCACGAAGTTAGCCACAAATCCGAACTGAGCTCCCGCACTTCAAAAGCCTGATTTTCATCATAGGGCGACTACTATTCACCGTCAAACCGGACACGTGCATGCTGTTTGCTACAATCCATAGTTTCTTCAATCAGTTAGAGGGGTTCCTTGTATCGCATTCTCGAACGGCGTTTGACGCAGCGGGTGCGCGACTTTCTGCGCGCGACTTACAACCTCGACCTGCCCAAAATCGTGGTGGAGCAACCGCCCAAGGTGGAGTTGGGCGAGTACGCCATGCCGATCGCGTTTGAGCTGGCGAAGAAACTACGCAAGGCTCCGCGGAAGATCGCGGAGGAGATCGTCGCGGGGCTGGGGCCGGTTGAAGGCTTTGAAAAGCTGGAGGTTGCGGGCGCAGGCTACATCAACGCGAAAGTGCAGCGGGGAGAAGTTGCCGCAGCGCTGGCGGCGGATGAGCGACCCGAGGTTGAAACCGCGGAAGGCAAGATTCTGGTTGAGCATTCCAGCATTAACCCCAACAAGGCCGCGCACATCGGGCACCTGCGCAATGCGATTCTCGGGGATACGTTCGTGCGACTGCTGCGATTCGCAGGCAGGGAAGTCGATGTGCAGAACTATATCGACAACACCGGCGTGCAGGTGGCGGATGTTGTTGTGGGCTTTCGATACCTGGAGAACAAGTCGCGGGCGGAGATCGAGCAACTCGCCTCGCAGCCGCGCTTTGACTATTACTGCTGGGATCTCTATGCACGGGCTTCGCAGTGGTACGCCGAGAATAAGCAGAACCTGCAGGTCCGGTTGAAGACCTTGCATGAGATCGAAGAAGGCGGGAACGAGACAGCCGCCATCGCCGATTTGATTTCAGTCGCGGTGTTGCGCCGGCATCTTGAAACCATGGATCGGCTCGACATCGAGTACGACTTCCTGCCGCGCGAAAGCGAAATCCTGCACCTGCATTTCTGGGATGCGGCCTTCACCAAGCTGAAAGATGGCGGTGTGCTTTTCTTTGAAAGCGAAGGGAAGAACAAGGGTTGCTGGGTGATGCGGCGCGGGGGAACTGGGTCAAGATTGTTAACCACCGAGGATATGGAGGGCGCGGAGAGAAGGAGCGATCAAGATGGAACGGCCGCGTCGGAACCCGGGCAGGACGAGGATGCGGAGCGGGTTGCAGAAGAAGATCAGAAAGTGATTGTCCGCTCCAACGGAACGGTGGGCTACGTCGGCAAAGACATTGCGTATCACATGTGGAAGTTCGGGTTGCTGGGGCGGGACTTTGGCTATCGCAAGTTCTACAAATATCCGAACGATCATCAATGCTGGATTTCGGCGACTGAGGGTGAGAAAGACCATCCGCACTTCGGCGATGTGGCCGAAATCTACAACGTGATCGATGCGCGCCAGTCGGAGGCGCAGAGCACAGTGATTGAGGCATTACGCGGCCTAGGGTACAACGAGCAGGCCGACCACTACACGCACTTCTCCTATGAAATGGTTGCGCTCACTCCGCGTTGTGCTGCCGAGCTGGGCTACCAGTTGTCGGACGAGGACAAGGCGAAGTCGTATATCGAGGTGTCGGGGCGCAAGGGCTTCGGCGTCAAGGCGGACGATCTGATCGATCGTCTCATTGCGTCGGCGAAGAACGAGGTCGATCAACGGCATCCGGAGTTGAGCGAAGACGAGCGCCGGACCATTGCCACGCAGATTGCCATTGGCGCGCTGCGCTACTTCATGCTGAAGTACACCAAGCCGTCGGTGATCGCGTTTGATTTCGAAGAGGCCTTGAGCTTCCAAGGGGAAACGGGACCGTACGCGCAAAATGCCGTGGTCCGCGGCACCAGCATCTTTCGAAAAGCCGGGTTAGATCCTAGTGAATTCCTTACGGATGCGGCGAAGTTTCTTTCTGATGAGAAGCTCACGGAATATCTTGGCGGTGAAGCCGGAAACGAGATCTGGGAGCTTTGGCTCACTGCCGCCACGACTTCATACATCGTGGATCAGTGCATCGCCACTACCGAACCAGCGTATCTCGCCAAACATGCGTTCCAATTGGCCCAGTTGTTTCATGCGTTCTACCACCGTCATCGTGTCTTGGATGAACCCGACGAGGGACGGAGGAACTTCCTTCTCGCCACTGTAGCCGTGGTCAGGCGCGAGTTGATTCGCACGCTGGCTGTGCTTGGTATCACGGTGCCATCTGTCATGTGAGCAACCGATGCTTGGCATCCGGCGTTCGGCGACGATGTCAGGTCACAGGTGTCGAATGCGAGCCGTACTAGCTACTCGCTTCAAGTGCTTGATGCCGCGCTCGTGCAGGCCGTGAAACGCGTTTCTGCTTTCGAATATCGATGCGCTCAACAGACTTGTAACTACGTCAGGCTTGGTAACTACGTCGTTGGGTACCCCAGTACCCTATTCTAATGAATAACTTAAAGTTACAATCAAGGCCTCGCCACGGTTGTTGGCATGCGCGGCCAGGCATCCTGAGCGGCCTGGGCGTCATCCAATTAGAGTGGGAAGTCAGGGAGGCTGTATGCGGAAACTTGTGGCAGCAGTGATGGTCACGGTGTTCATGGCAGGGATGGCGTTTGCGACACCCAAGCCTCCGCGGAGCGCGCAGACCGAGCAGCCCTTTCCCGGTACGCTGCGGAATGCGCGTTTTGTTTACGTCGCGGCTTACGACGGCGACCAGTTTGATTCGCGGTTGCTCCCGGAGGACAGGGATGCGATCGCGAATGTGCAGGATGCGATCCAGAAGTGGGGCAAATTGACTCTCGTCTATGAACCCGGACAGGCAGACATCATTCTACTGGTGCAGAGCCGGCCCACGGAGGATCTTCTTGCTGTGTACGACGCGCACTTTGCGGGCGGGCAATACCTATGGCGCGTGATGGGACGGGATGGCTTACAAAAGGGTGAGACCCCACTGCTGACGAAGTTTGAAAAGGGATTTGAGTCCATTCAGCCAGCGGCGAGTAAAACCAAGTAATCAGCGATCGCGCCGGGGAACAATCGAGTTGTAGTAAGCGGACCACGAACGGTACGCCCGCCAAGTGAAGCGAACCTGACCTTGGCGAGAGTATCTTTCGTGGTTTTCGCAGTTAGGCCTTCTCCCATAGATCGCAAGAAACAATGTCACGACGGGTAGCAGATGCCCGTGGCTCCATTTCTGGATCCTGCACTTCCGAAAAGATTAGCGACTCAGCGAAATAGCTTCGCCGGAATACTGCACGCTCTTGTCGGCCTGGTCGGTTGGGTCGACGCCCACGCCGTGGTTCTCGCTGACAAACACAACTCGAAATGTCCGGTGCTCAAGCATGCCGGGAAATTTTCCCTGGCGTGCGCCGATGTTGAGAGTTTGTTTGGCGTCGTCCCAGTGAATCGGGATTGTGGCGTAGACACCTTTTTCGTAGTTGTAGTTGTCGTTCTCGTCTTCGTAGAGGGTGAAGTCAGCGTTACCGCCGCTGTAGATGCGAAGTTCGATGGGATCCGCCGGCCTCTGATCGGACCACTCTTCGTCGGGGCCCATGGGAACGATCGATCCAGCACGAACGTAAAGTGGAATGCGCTCGAGGGGAGCAGCCGCGTCGACGGTGTGACCGCCGTCGATCGAGATGCCACTCCAGAAGTCGTACCAGCGCGCTTGGGGCAGGTAGAGGCGGCGCGTGCTGGCTGCGGGTTCGGTCACGGGATTCACGAGGAATGCCGGACCGTACATGAATTGATCGCCGGTGTTTTCGGCGCGGACGTCGCCGAGAAAATCCATCGCCAAGGGACGCATCGGGGTGTAGGAAGTGCTCGTCGTCTTCCAGGCTAGCGAGTAGATGTAGGGCAGCAGGCGGTAACGCAGGCGATCGAAGTTGACGAGGATCTTCTGCGCCTCGGGGCCATAAGACCACAACTCGTTCTGATCGGTTTTGCGTGTGCCGTGGACGCGGAAGATTGGGCAGAACGTTCCGTACTCGAACCAGCGCACGAACAATTCGCGGTAGGCGGGGTCGTCGGGATTGCCGGAGACGAAGCCGCCGATGTCTGTGGTCCAGTAGGGAAGTCCAGAGATGGAGTAGTTTAGGCCGGCGGGGATCTGGCGGCGGAGGCTCAGGAAATCTGAGTTGATGTCACCGGACCAGGCAGTGACGGCGTTTCGCTGGCTGCCGCCAAAGGCGGAGCGCGACAGAATGAAGACGCGCTTCTTGTCGGAGGCACCGCGCTGACCGTTGTAGACGGCGCCGGTGGTCAGGAGCGGATAGAGGTTAACGTAACGATCACCGCTGCCAATCGAAAGCTTGTGACTCAGCAGGATGTTTTCTTCCTGGCCTTCGGTTTCGGGTTCTGTCGTGTCGAGCCACCAGGCGTCGATGCCGATGTTGAATAGGCCTTTCTCCATCAGGCTCCAGTAATATTTTCGCGCTTCCGGATTGGTCGCGTCATACACCGCCATGCCCTCCGTGTGATACGGCGGTTTGGCGAATTTGAATTTGTCGACGAACCAACCGCGTTTATCCATCTCGTCGTAGACAGCCGAGCCCGGCTCGAAGAACGGCCAGACGGAAATCATCAGGTGGAAGTGCTCTTTGTGGAGTTCGTCGACCATTGCCTTCGGTTCGGGATAGTTTTTGTTGAAGACGTGCTCGCCCTTGCGATTCCACCAAAACCAGTCCTGCACGATGTCGTCGACCGGAATGTGCAGTTTGCGATATTTGTGCGCGACGCCGAGGATCTCGTCCTGCGATTTGTAGCGGTTCTTGCACTGCCAGAATCCGTAGGCCCACTTGCCGAACATGGGTGCCTGCCCGGTCAACTCGCGATAGCCCGCGACAACCTTGTCGAGATCGGGGCCGTAGATGAAGTAGTAGTCGAGGACGTCGGCAACTTCGGAACTGAGGTACAGATAGTTGGCGAATCGATTGTTGAAGCGGCTGTGCGAAGCGTTGTTCCAAAAAATTCCGTAACCCTTGGTGGAGACGAGCATGGGCACGGAGATATTACTGTTCTCTTGCGCGATGTCGACCGACTCGCCACGATAATTCCAGACGCCGGCCTGGTGCTGGCCGAGGCCGTAGAGTGCTTCGGGAGAACCGTAGATTGCAATGAACGACTCGGCGCGGTACGTGTCCTCGCCGTTCACTTTGACGGGAGTGAGCTTGCGGGTGGCTTCGTTGAAGAGTTCCTTTCCGCTGAGGTCGTAGTACGTGATGCCACCATCTTTGCGGGCAATGGTTACTTTCAGGGCGGCGGTCTTCAGGATGACGGAGTCGGCGGTTGCGTCCGAGGACCACTGCGTGGCGGGCCAGTCGTTCTTAATGACGACGTAATCCGGTTCGTCGGGAATGGAGGAGGTCGCTGAGTAGCGGATACGGATGATGGTGTTCGAACAAACCTGGACGCGGAGCGTTCCAATCTTCATCGCGAACAGCAGGCCGTCGAGTTGCTTCTGGAACGAGACGACGGGATTCATGGGAGCCCACTGGGCGAATGCGAAAAGCCGCAGGCAGAGCGTCAGAAGAATGAGCGCGGGAATTCGGCACGGAGACGGTCGACTATTCATTGAGAGGATCCCTCTTGAAGGAAAGCTGAATGCGGCTTGCGGCGGACGAGGCTGCTGAGATCGCGCAGCCTGTTATCCCGATCAGGATGCATAAACGTTTTTGTACGCGCCTACACTAGCACAAGCGCAGAGATCAAAATCGGCGATTGTTCAGAGTAGGTGCGACCGCGAAACGAACACACCACCAGCGGCCACCACAATTGCGCGCTTTCCACGCACGCAATACCATAGAGAGATGCCGGTAGAAACCGAGATTCCTCCCAGAACGTACACGCCCGTGCGCGCTCCGCGGGGTACGACTATTTCCTGCAAGAGTTGGCAGCAGGAAGCCGCCATGCGCATGCTGATGAATAACCTGGATGAAGAGGTGGCGGAGCGTCCTCAGGATTTAGTTGTGTACGGCGGCACCGGCCGTGCGGCACGAAGTTGGGAAGCGTATCACGCGATCGTCGCGACGTTGAAGTCGCTCGAGAACGACGAGACGCTGCTGGTGCAGTCGGGCAAGCCGGTGGGAGTGTTCAAGACCCACGAATATGCGCCCCGAGTGCTGATCGCGAATTCCAACCTGGTGGGCCACTGGTCGAACTGGGAAAAGTTCAACGAACTGGAGCGAGCCGGCCTGATGATGTATGGGCAGATGACGGCCGGATCGTGGATCTACATCGGCTCGCAAGGGATCGTCGAGGGCACGTTTGAGACGTTTTCGGCGGCCGGCGAGAAGCATTTTGGCGGCGATCTGGCAGGCAAGCTGGTGGTCTCAGGCGGCATGGGCGGGATGGGCGGAGCCCAGCCTCTTGCGGCGACGATGACCGGAGCGGCGTTTCTGGGGATCGACGTTGATCCGGAACGTATAAAGAAGAGGCTGAAGACGGGCTACTGCGACTTCATGGTGACCACGCTCGACGAGGCCTTGCGCATCCTGAAAAACGCCGTGCGGAAGAAAGAGAACATTTCGGTCGGGCTGGTTGGAAATTGCGCCGACATCATTCCCGAGCTAGCCGAGCGGGGTGTGGTGCCGGACATCACGACGGACCAGACGTCGGCCCACGATCCGCTGAATGGATACGTGCCGAACGGAATGACGCTCGCAGAGGCACTCGACCTGCGCAAACGCGATCCGCACGCGTATCAGGAAAAATCGATGGATGCGATGGCGCGTCATGTCGAAGGGATGCTCCGACTCCAGAAGATGGGCGCTGTGACATTTGATTACGGCAACAATATTCGGACGTTTGCATTTCAGCGTGGCGTGAAGAACGCGTACGACTTTCCGGGATTTGTGCCCGCGTATATCCGGCCTTTGTTTTGTGAGGGGCGTGGTCCGTTCCGCTGGGCGGCGCTTTCGGGCGAAGCGTCAGACATTGCGGTCACCGATGATCTGGTTCTTGAGTTGTTTCCTGAGAACCGGATTCTGCGCCGCTGGATTGAATTGGCGCGCAAGAGAATCAAATTCCAGGGGCTGCCCGCGCGCATCTGCTGGCTGGGTTATGGCGAGCGCGCGCAGTTCGGGCTGGCGATGAACGATCTCGTGAAGAAGGGAAAGATCAAAGCGCCGATCGTGATCGGGCGCGATCATCTGGATTGCGGGTCGGTGGCGTCGCCTTTCCGCGAGACCGAAAGCATGAAAGACGGTTCGGATGCGGTGGCAGACTGGCCGATCCTGAATGCCCTGCTCAACACGGCTGCGGGAGCCTCGTGGGTCTCGGTTCACAACGGTGGAGGCGTGGGCATCGGCTACTCGCTCCACGCCGGGCAAGTCACCGTGGCCGATGGAACGGACATGATGGCGAAGCGGATCGAGCGCGTGCTGACCACGGATCCGGGCATGGGCGTGATTCGCCACGTGGACTCCGGATACGATGAAGCGAAGGCGTTTGCGAGAAAGAGTGGCGTTCACGTCCCAATGGAGAAGGGAAGCGCGGAGCGCTAAAGGTTTTCTGCACAGTTCTTGAGACTTCACGAACATAATGAATCGCCATCCATGAAGGTTGCGGCCAACCCACGCCCGCTATTGCTGGTAAACATCGGCCAACTGCTCACGCTGCGCTCTCCGTCCGCGAACGATCGGCCACGCCGGGGCAGGGAACTGGGCGAACTCGGGATTGTCGAAGATGCGGCGGTCCTGTGTCTCGGCGGGAAGATTGTTTCGGTTGGAAAAACGAAAGAGGCCTTGCGAGATCCCTGGTTGAAGAAGAATCGCAAGAAGGTGATCGAGGTCGACTGCGAAGGGCAGGTGGTGTTGCCGGGGTTTGTGGATTCGCACACGCATCCGGCGTTTATGAATCCGCGTCTGCTGGATTTTGAGAAGAGGACAGCAGGCGCGACCTACGAGGAAATCGCCGAGGCCGGAGGCGGAATCCGGTCGAGCGTTGGGCCGGTACGGGAAGCCGGGAAGAGTCAATTGGCGGAGAAGATTCTCAGCGCGCTGCACGAGATGGCGGAGGAAGGAACGACCACGGTCGAGGCGAAGTCCGGATACGGTCTGACGCCGGATTCGGAATTAAAGTCGCTCGAGGCGATTCGCCAGGCGTCATCGCAGTGGCCGGGAACGGTGGTGCCAACGCTTTTGGGAGCCCACGTCGTCCCGAAGGAATTCGAGGATTGCTCACAAAAGTACGTCGAGAGCGTCTGTAAAGAGATGGTGCCGCAGGCCGCGAGGCGGAGGCTTGCCCAGTTTGTGGACGTCTTCTGCGATCGAGGTGCGTTCTCGGCGAGCGAGACGCGACAGATTTTCGAAGCTGCAGCCAACAGCGGATTGAATGTTCGCGCGCATGTGGGGCAACTTTCCGAGACACCGCTCGACCCGTTGCTTGCGTTTCATCCGGCTTCGCTCGATCACATGGATCACGTAAGCGACGACGACGTGCGGAAGTTAGCCGCGCAAGACACCGTAGCGACGTTCGTTCCGGGGGCTAATTACTTTTTGGGGTTAAGCCGGTATCCGGCGGCGCGCAAGTTCATTGATGCCGGTGTGCCCGTGGCTCTGGCAACGGATTACAACCCGGGCAGTTCGCCGACGGCGAGCATGCCGTTCGTGCTGTCTCTGGCCTGCACGCAGATGAAGATGTCGCCTGCGGAATCGATTGCGGCGGCGACCATCAATGGAGCCTGGGCGCTCCGCATGCAGGGCCGTAAGGGGTTGGTGGAAGCAGGAAAAGACGCCGATCTCGCGCTGTTTGAAGCAAAAGATTACCGTGAAGTGGCTTACTGGTTTGCATCTAACCGATGTGCTCTCACCGTGTTGAATGGGGTTCTGGTCGCCTCTGGCGGTTCCGGCGAACTGGTGTGAACTGCTGAAGGGGAAACTCCGTATATAGCAGCAAGATTTGGGGGGCAGAGAGAAAAGTGTGCCTGGAATACATTCCAGGCGGGACTTGGGGCGCGCGCTACGTCGCAAAAAATTTAAAACGATGAACCTGAGGAGAGTATGAAGCGAATTTCTCTGTGGATTGTGTGTGTTGTGATGGCCGCAACTTTTGCCGCGGCGCAGCGTTTACCGGAACTCGCAGTACCCGAAAACTACAAACTTTCGTTTGCCCCCGACTTCTCAAAGGATAATTTCGCGGGCGAAGAGACGATCCAGATCCGCGTGCTGAAAGCGTCGCCGCAGATCGTGCTGAACTCCGCGCAGGTCGATTTCCAGAGCGCGACGATTTCGAGCGCCGGGACGACCCAAACGGCGAAAGTTAGTCTCGATAAAGAAAAAGAAATGGCCACGCTGGCGTTTGAGAAGCCGATTGCCGCGGGTCCGGCGACGGTCCACATCGCCTACACAGGAATTCTGAATGATGAACTGCGCGGTCTCTATCTTGGCAAGGACCACGAAGGCCGCAAATATGCGGTGACGCAGTTCGAAGCGACCGATGCGCGGCGCGCGTTTCCTTCGTTTGATGAGCCGGACTATAAGGCCACCTTTGACGTTACCGTGATTGCGGACAAGGGGCTATCGGCGATCTCGAACGGAAAAGTTCTTTCTGATACGCCAGGCCCGGGCGACGCAAAACACACCGTGAAGTTTGCGACCACCGCGAAGATGTCGTCGTATCTTGTGGCACTGGCAGTAGGCCAGTTTGAATACGTGGAAGGGCAAGCCGACGGCATTCCGATTCGTGTCTGGGGCCCTCCAGGAGCGAAGCAGAACGCAACTTACGCGCTCGAGGTCGCCGAGCAGTGCATGAAGTATTACAACCAGTACTTCGGTATCAAGTATCCCTTCGAGAAACTCGACATGCTTGGGCTGCCCGACTTCGCGGCCGGCGCTATGGAGAACACCGGCCTGATTACCTATCGCGAAGTGATCCTGCTGCTCGATGACAAGAAAGCCTCGGTTGGCCTGCACCAGACCGTGGCCACGGTGATTGCGCACGAAATGGCGCATCAGTGGTTCGGCGATCTCGTCACGATGAAGTGGTGGGACGACATCTGGCTTAACGAGGGCTTCGCCACCTGGATGGAGAACAAGGCCGTCGCCGCATGGAAGCCGGAGTGGCACTTGGAATTGGACGACGTTCAAGGAACTACCGGGACGCTGGGTGTCGATTCGCTGCAAAACACGCGGCCGATACATCAGGCGGCCGAGACCCCGGCGCAGATCCAGGAACTGTTTGACGGCATCGCTTATGGAAAGGCCGCTTCAGTGTTGCGCATGCTGGAAGCTTACCTCGGGCCAGAGACGTTCCGCGCCGGAGTGGATCAGTATCTGAAGCGGCACTCGTATGGCAATGCGACGGCCGACGATTTCTGGAAGACGTTGACGGAGGTTTCGAAGAAGCCGGTCGATCAGGTGATGCCGACCTTTGTGAAGCAGCCGGGTGCACCGATGGTCAGTGTTGCGACGCAATGCAAGGGCGGCGCGGAGAGCGTAACGCTCTCGCAAAAGCGCTACTTCTACGACCCGTCGCTTTTCGATCGCGGCAACGACGAAATCTGGCAGGTTCCGGTGTGCCTGAAAGGAGAGAACGGGGCTCATAAGTGCGTCTTGTTGACCAAGAAAGAGCAGACGTTCTCTTTGCCGGCATGCGGTTCTTGGGTCATGGCGAACGCGGGAGCAAACGGATACTACCGCACTGGTTACTCGTCGGATGCAATTGGGAACATGAGTCACAGCGCCGAGAAAGATCTGACTCCAGCGGAGCGCATCATGCTGCTGAGCGACTCGTGGGCCTCGGTTCGCGTGGGCGATCAAAAGATCGGCGACTATCTTGCACTGGCGGAGGGCTTGCAGTCAGACCGCACGCGCGCCGTCCTCGAGCAGATGGCCGGCCAGGTCACCTACATCAGCGATTATCTTGTGACTGACAACGATCGCGAAGCCTATGAGCAGTGGGTGCGGCGGCTGTTCTCGCCAATCGCGAAGGAACTCGGCTGGTCGCCGAAGCCGGGCGAAAGCGACGAAACGAAATCTCTACGTGCGCGCATCATGAGCGTGCTTGGGCATGCGGGCCGGGACCCTGAAGTGATCACGGAAGCTCGGAAACTTACCGATCGGGCACTGCGGGATCCGGCGACAATCGACCATACCATCGCAGTCACAGCCTTCCGATTGGCTGCGGAGAACGGCGACACGGCTCTATACGATGACCTCATGAATCATCTGCAGCAAAAAGGCGGCAGCCTCGAGGACTACTACATTTATTTCCAGGCGATCTCTCGATTCAAGGATCCGAAGCTGTTGCAAAAGACTCTGGACTTTGCGATCAGCCCGTCCGTTCGCACGCAAGATTCGCTCGGGCTGATTTCTGCGGTGATGCAAAACCCTGCGGGAACTCGGGTGGCGTGGGACTTCGTGCGCAGTCACTGGACAGATATTGAAAAAATAGGCGGCGGCTTCACCAGTGGAGAAGTCGTAGGCGCTACCAGTGTGATCTGCGACTCGGGCATGCGCAACGAAGTGCAGGACTTCTTTGCCACGCACAAGGTGCCGACGGCGGAGCGGACTCTGAAGCAATCGCTGGAGCGGATCAATTATTGCGTGGATCTGAAGTCACAGCAGACTCCGCAGTTGGCGTCGTGGCTTGAACGTCAGGGGGCGTCGCCGGGGCAGTAAGAACGGAGTGAACTGCGTGATCCGGCGCTTCGTCTGATGGGGAAACGTTCGAGCGAGGCGTACGGATTCGCAGTTGCTCAATGAATGAAGGTGTCGCGGTCACGCGATGCTTCGTGAGATTGCAGCTCTGATGACGTCAGGCATGGCGAGTCGACTGATGCCGGTGATTCTTACCCTGGCCAGCATTGCAGTGGCCGCTGCACGTTGAGGGATTGGGTTACGATTGCTATAATCAGACGGTTCCACACGCTCTTTGCGCATTCCAGTTGGCCGCGCCCGCGGTCAGCGCTCCCAAAGACAGCGTGCCAGGAACAGTTTCTCGCAAGGACCTGCTTGCGCGAGCATCCACGAAGTGGCCAGGTAGCTCAGGTGGTAGAGCGCAGCCCTGAAAAGGCTGGCGTCGGCGGTTCAACTCCGTCCCTGGCCACCATCATTTCAAAGAACTTAACTGAAACCTGAAGGCCAGAAACAGATAAAATCACCCACGGTAAATCACCCACGCCTAAGTCCGAAGCAAGAAAGGCAAGAGCATAAAGAGAAGAATTGTGGAATAAATGTGCATCGAGGTTTCGCGCCTGCGTCTCTTGAATTATCTGCCGCGTTTCGTCGAACCGCTGCAAGGCAAGACCGTAGTTGGCGAGAGAATCGTACAAATACACTCGATCTGGCGCAAGGCGCACGGCTTGGTTCGTGATCTCCATGGCTTTCTCATACTGCCCCTTTCGGGCCAGTACCATGCCCAAACTGTTGTACGCATCGGGTTCCCGTGGGTAGCTGTCAATCCACTCGCGATCTATCTGGGCTGCTTTGTCTAGCTCCCCGGTTACAGTGTCATAGTAGTTGCCTGTGATCTCTAGCCTTTCCCGGTCGCTAGCGTGTTCACGCAACTGGAATGCTTTAGTGAAGTATTCGGTGGCCCGCCGCGCTTGCCGGAAGCTGAAGTAGTCCCAACCCAGTTCCAAATAAGCCACGGCAAAGTTCGGATCGAGCTCGACGGTACGCTGATCGTAAGGCAGGGCTGCCACCGGGCCTTTCTCGCGGTCGGCCTTTCTGCCAAGACTATACGCTTGCAGAGCTTCGAGGGAGGACGTGGTGGCCTGTGCCAGCGGAACATCAAACTTCCTCACCGTAGTCAGTGACTCCCCCAGTTCGCCGCGTAGCTTGGATGCCGCTTCACCAAGGGCGTCTAGCACTTTCTCCTTGGACGCAGCCACCACCTGCTCTTGCACCAGCGAGTCTCCGCTGAGGCAGTTCACTGCCTTCAAGCCCAGCACATATTCGCTGCCCAGACCGCCAACCGTCCCAGCAATGTAAGCCTTGCTGCCCGCCCGCTGGCAAAGCTCGCGGGCTACTTCGGGCGTGAGTTTCGTGCTCGCCCGACGCGTCATCTGTTGCAAGGTCTTCGCCACTTCGCTCTCGGAGAGCACATTCAGGAAAGGTGATTGCCGCAGAGAGACGGTGAGCGCCGTCTTCAGCGTGTCGTCGAATATCGCGTCACCCGTGCTGTTGACAAAATCGGCGAGAACTATGGTGTCCTTGTCGGTCAAGGGCTTGCTTTGATGCGAACGATAGTAAAGCGCGCCCGCCACGAGCACGACGACCAACAGGACGGGAACCCCAATCTTCCATAGTTTCGCAACCCGAGCGGCTGAGGTCTCCGCCACCGCCACCTTGCCTGAGCTTGCCGCAGTAAGGTGCCCGCTCTCGGAATCTCGCTTCAGCCGTTGCAGGTCGGCTCGCATCTCCGCCGCGCTCTGATAACGCAGGTTGCGGTCTTTCTCCAGAGCCTTGTTGATGATGTCTTCTAGCTTGGGCGGCACATAGGGATTCAGCCGCACGGCAGAAACAGGTGCGCGGTTCAGGATAGACTCGAAAATCACTCCCGTGCTTTCCCCATGAAAGGGCACCGCCCCCACCGCCATCTCGTACATGACTGCCCCGAAGGAGAACAGGTCGGTTCGTGCGTCCAGTTCCTTGACGCGGACTTGTTCCGGCGACATGTACGCAATCGTGCCCACAGCCGTGCCCGGACTGGTGAGGTGTTCTTCGAGTGTCACTGTCGATGCGGCGGTCGTGCCAGCTTGTCCCAGCGTGCTCAGGGTCGGCGTTACCTTCGCCAATCCGAAATCCAGAACCTTTGCATGCCCCCGTTTTGTGACGAAGATGTTCGCGGGCTTGATGTCCCGGTGGACGATCCCCGCAGAGTGCGCAGCATCAAGGGCATCGGCAATCTCAATGGTTAGTGATAGCACGGTCTCGACTTCCAGCGGCTTCCCGCCGATGCGGTGTTTCAGCGTCATTCCATCAAGAAACTCCATGACGATGAACGACCGCCCTTCGTGCTTGCCGATTTCGTAAATGGTGCAGATGTTGGGATGATTGAGAGCGGAAGCGGCTCGCGCCTCGCGGCGAAATCTTTCGAGCGCCTGCGGGTCTTGGGCTAGGTCTTCCGGCAGGAACTTCAGCGCAACGAAACGACCGAGGTCGGTATCCTCGGCTTTGTACACGACGCCCATCCCGCCACCACCAATCTTCTCGATGATGCGGTAGTGCGAGATGGTTTGCCCGACCATGGGTGGGAACTCAGATTGAAATGGTAGGGATGCAGAGAAGGGTAAGTCAATGCAAAGTCACAATGCTCCGGCTCAACCGCACATGCAACTCTGCGAGTGATCGCCAGCAGGATGTAGAATGCACGTCCAACAGATGAGAACTCTCCTGAATGATCGCGACCAGAAGGAAGTGCTGGATCGCCTGAGCAAGGTGCGCCCCGACAGCCAGCGGCGTTGGGGCAGCATGTCCGCTCATCAGATGATTTGCCATCTGAGCGATTCTTTCCGTGTGGCGTTGGGCGAAAAGCACGTCAGTTCTTCCTCGACGCTCTTCAAGCGGACGGTCTACAAGTGGGCGGCTCTTCGGGTGCCTGTCAGGTGGCCGCACGGCATCAAGACACGACCTGAAGTTGATCAGCAGCAGGGCGGTACTCGCCCCGTTGAATTTTCATCAGATGTCGAGAACCTTCGCATTCTGTTTGAACGGTTCTGCGGTTGGAAGCATGACTTCGCTGCTCACGCGATGTTCGGTCAGTTATCGAGGACTGAGCGAATGCGCCACGCCTACCTCCACATGGATCACCACTTGAGGCAGTTTGGAGCATGACTGACAGCCGACAGCGTGTGGAAGTGCCAATTACCAAGCACTTAGAAGGACTGGTTCAAAAGGGTGTTCCCCCAGCAACTAGAACTGGCTTGTTTTCAACGCCGAAATTTTCGTTTTGCGATGGTCAGCCAGTATACCTTCTGAAAACCAGCTTGCCGGGACTATTCCGGTTGCACAGCATGTCCCCGATGTGTTGATCCCGCTTCAAAGCACCTGATGTCCGTTTGTCCGGATCGGAGGAAATCAAGAAAGCTCACACCTCTGCATTTACATGTCTCAGAAACGCTCAGCAGGACAAGGTAGTCCCTGATGCCGTTCACAGAGCTTTTGCCTTCGATGCTCCTGCGAAGCCGTACAAATGCCTTGATCGCGTGCTCAGCATTGTTGTTGTTCCAAGGGACTCCGTCGTGATCGAGAAATGTGAAAAGCTTGCCCGCGTTGCGCTCGAAACGCTTTTTGTAACTGATTGCAACGTCCGTATGGTAATCACGCCGAGTGAGAACTTCATAGAAGCGATTGACGGACTCTTTGTGCCGTCGTAGATGGTACGCTTTGAGTCCAAAGCGATCCACAGTTTCGATCATCGGCTTGAGCAAGGTCGCAAAGCGTTGCGCTAGTTCCTTCATTTCCTCATTGAACGGTTGCTTCGCAAGGTCGTCGTTCACGCCCCTCATCAGATGGATGAGGCATTTCTGCTGTGCGCAAGGGATTGAGTCGTAGGCAGCATAGAAATCTGAGATCAGCACCCCTCGAAAGTTTGCTAAGACCGCCTGTGGCGTAGCCGCATCGCGTGAAGCACTATAGAGGAACGCAACATCCTCCAGACTGGTGAACACCCACACATGCCCATCCTTTCCCGCGATGTTGACCTTCGTCTCGTCGGCATGCACAAGCGCCCCTTTGACAACACGTTCGAGAATCGACTGATAAGCGGGTTCGAGTCGCGCAGCTTCAGAGGCCTTTAGACGATTGATCGAACCACGCGAGAGCGGAAGCTTGAAAAGCTTCCCTGATGCTTTTCGCTACGGCATTTTGTGGAACTTGGAGATCAATGAACTGATAGAGCAGATATGCGCGAAGGCCTGTACCGTGCTTGTGCTTGCGCGTGTGCAGCCGGAAGGTGGTCTTGCATTTCCAGCAAATGAAGCGACGGTGCGAATACTTCACGACCCATCGCTTGACTCCCGCAGGAGAGAATCTCAAGTCGTGGACTTTCTGACTTGTTCTTCCAATGCTGTAGATCAGCGGGGAAGCACAACGTGCGCAGGTGGCTGGGCGTTCTTCGTTCATGACGACCAATTTATTAACGGGAACGTCTCTCATGAATGGGCGGTTGGGTGCTTTGCGCATGTTTCCGGGCGAAACGCCTTGTTCGAGCGAACGTACACTTTGCTGCGCTGATAGTCCCAGTAAGCCGCCGCGTTAATCATTCGGAACTCGGGCAGTACGAAATCAACATCTCCGAATCGTTGCGGATATTCACGCTTCAGCGTGTCTGCATTTACGGTTGGGTAAGTGCCCTCCAAAGCCGATTCGGGACGGCAGATCGCGGCAAGTGTGTTCGCCACCTTCTCGGCGGCTGCACAATCTTCAGCATTGTAGACAATCAGCTTATCCTTCAGGGTTTCCTCTCGGGACAATTCCCACCGAAGTCTCCAGCCGAGTGCAGCCAACCCAGAAGGAGAATCACTCGACCAACGGTACCCAAGATAGGAGGCAACCTCCTTCAATCCGTTGGTGTAGTCGGGAAATAGACGTGCGGGTAAATCACCGAAAGAAGGTTCTGTGCCGACGACGTAAGCTCATCAAGCTGTGAGGCGCTCCCCGCCTCAGGGTATCGGGCTTTCATTCGTTTCAAGAATTGGGTCTCGTAGGCTCCGTAGTGAATCAGGCGCGGGCTGGCGAGTTCGTGTAGAGTGCGAAGACAGTTAGTCCAAATCTCGCGTTCGTCGTTGGGGCTGTCCGCCCAATAGGAGTAGAGCAGCGGGCCGCCTTCGGATGTGATTCTTAGCCCAATGAGATAGTAGAAGTCTCGATCAGGATCGCCTTCAACATCGATATAGACAGGCGTTTCCGGCAATCCAAATGCCGGCGAGCCAAGAACGTGAATTT
>CAVQZP010000036.1:0-129483 GCA_963718505.1 uncultured Acidobacteriota bacterium
AAACGAGAGGCCGCGGGTTTGATCCGCGGCCTTCGCATTTTTGGTTTGCACTCGAAACTAGAAACCCGAAACTCGAAACTTAGTAAAAGAGGTACTTCCTCCACTTATCGTCCGACCGGCCCATCAGTCGCATGATGTGGCGGCTGGTGTGGAGATTGAAGGCGCGCGGCTCGCGCGTGAGCTTCATGCTGGCCTCAGTGGGCAGCTGATTTCCCTTCCGGCGGTTACAGGGATGGCAGCAGGCGACAAGGTTCTCCCAAGTCGACGAACCTCCGCGCGAGCGCGGTACCACGTGATCGAGCGTGAGTTCTCCCGATGCGAGAACGACTCCGCAGTACTGGCACGTGTTCCGATCGCGCAGCAGAATGTTCTTCCGTGACAGAGCGCGCGTCTGGTGCGGGATGCGGCGATACTCCAGCAACCGGATCACCGACGGAACTCGCATGGCAACCCGCGCGGCATGCAGGAAGTGGCCATTCTCTTCCTCAGCCATTGCCACACCCTTGAGCACCAGCACGATCGCCCGGCGGGCGGCGCAGACATTGATCGGCTCATAGGACGCGTTCAGCACGAGCACGGGTGCATGCAGCGCATGGGCGTTTCCATAAGTTCCCGTGGCGACGGCGAGCACGCCCGCGGCCGATCGCCCGACCATCGCCCTCATCGAATTGTCGATCTTCGCTCCCATAAAGCCCTGCTTACCCGTGCGCCGCCATCGTGCGATCGCTTTCCGTTTCGGGTTCCAGTTTTACGTGTTGCACATCTGCTTTCAGCGTGCGGGCAACTGTCGCAACCCACACCCGCGCCGCGCCTGCACGTCTCAGGACACGGGCGCATTCGGAAACCGTCGTCCCGGTGGTGAATACATCGTCCACCAGCAGAATCTCGGCTCCCGATATTTTCTCAGGATGCCTCACGCAGAACGCGCCTCGCAAATTTTCGCGTCGCTGATGTCGAGTGAGTCCGGTTTGGGATTGTGTGTCCCGAATTCGCTCGAGCACGTCAGCCGCAAGCGCATACCGGTCGCGGCCCGGCATTAACTTCAGAGCGATCCTTGCCGTCAATTCTGCCTGGTTGAATCCGCGCCGTCTCAATTTCGCTGGAAACAGGGGCACGGGGACTACGCTGATCTTGGCAGCGCCGAACCCGGACTCTAGGTTGCCGACCACCTCCGCCAGCATCCGCCCGAGAACATTCGCTGCAGGGCGAACATTCTGGTATTTCAAGAGATGGATAAGGTCGCGCAGCCCACCTTCGTAGCTGCCGTAGGCGGCCGCCTTCACAAATGGCTGCTCCAGCCGCCGGCAAAGTCCGCAACGGACTTCGCCATGCTCGCCAGAGAAGGCATGAGGAGAAATCAACCGCTCGCCGCAGGTCGAGCAGAGTCCCCCTTCGATCGGGCGCATCGCCTCGAGGCATGCAAGGCACACCGGAAGGCGCGAGATATTGACCAAGGGCTCACCGCAAATGCGGCAATCGGCGGGAAAGAACGTAGCGAACAGGCTTTCGGCCACTTCGCCTGCCCATGAAACAATAGAAGGCCCTCTGGCTACATTGTCGGCCTGCGTAGCCCGAGTTCGGTCCCCACAACTGCTGAAGACGACCTCCCGTCGCCTGGAGGGTGCATTGGGGCTCCTGCCAGACGAATCTTTTTCAGTATAGCGGCGCAGCGAACGTCACGCAATGTGCTGACGTTTCGTGTCTTCGGTCTGAGTTTCCGATCGAGGTAGCTTGCGATCAGCCGGCACGGGAGACGTGAACATCGTACCCGCGTCAAACTTCAACGGCTTCGGACGCGGCATCAGTGGCACACTCGCCGGACGATAAGAGCGGCTATAACAGTCGCCGCAGCGCGCAGTTCTGAGATAAGCCAAGCGAAGTCCGTATCTTTCGAACAGATTGCGCGGCCGGGACACATAACCTTCCGGGCTCCCGCATTGGTGGCATCGAAACTCGGTGAAAAAGCGAGCCCAGAACGTGGGGGTGGATAAGGCGTACATCTTAGACTCCTTGGCCCAAATCCGGTGCTACCAGACGAAGCAGTGGTCTTTAATTTTAACTCTCTTTCTGACAAAAAGTTACGCAAAATCCTGATCGGAATAAGCAAGGTTCCCCTAGGGGTTTTCTTATGTTGCCGTGCCCGCAGGCATGCCGCTTGTACTTGTCATGGGCGGTCGCTGCATGCTAACGTGCGCGGTCGCGGCAAGTTTTCTGCTATATCTCGTCCTACGAAGCACTTGCGAGGATCTTCATGAGCACTCAAACGGTCGTTCCCACCGAAAAGAAATTCCGCCCCTACGTTCCCGAAACGATGGAAATGAAGGAGTTCACCTTCCGGGCGGTCTTGATCGGGTTGTTTCTTACGGCGTTGCTTGGGTCGGCCAATGCCTATCTCGGACTAAAGGCAGGAATGACGATTGCGGCGACGTACCCGGCCGCAGTCATTGGGATGGCGCTGCTTCGTTTGATGAAAGGCTCGCTGCTGGAAGAAAACATTGCGCGAACCGTTGGGTCGATCGGAGAGTCGGTGGCAGCGGGCGCTATCTTCACGATCCCCGCCTTTGTGATGGCAGGACTTTGGCCGGGCCTCACGCGCGATCAATACTGGAAATCGGTTGCGCTGATGATGATTGGTGGGACTCTCGGAATTTTGTTCGTCACTCTGTTGCGGCGCGTGATGGTGGAAGATCCCGACCTGCCGTATCCAGAGTCTGTCGCCGCATCTGAAATTCATAAAGCCGGGCAACAAGGTTCACGAGCGGCGAAGATCCTGTTTTCGAACATGGGCTTCGGCGCGTTCATGTACCTGCTGGGCGCGATAAATGTCTTCAATCCGAACAATACGTTTCCAATCAGTATCAGCGCTGTGGGCAAACGCCTGCTGCTTCGCACCAGCACGAATCCCAGCGTAGCCACAACGGTAACGGGTGGAACGACGCTGTTCACTGCTCCGGACATCAGCCCTGCCTATCTCGGCGTGGGATACATCATTGGCCCGAGGCTGGCAGCGTTGAACTTTGCGGGCGGCGTGCTGGCATGGGGTCTGCTCGTTCCACTTCTAACCTTCACGATCGGTCCCTACATCCAGGCGGCGCAGCCGGATGCGCAGCCGATCGCTTGGCCACTGTTGGCGGGCGCCATCTACTTCTCGATTGTCCGACCGATCGCGGTTGGCGGCATGCTGGTCGGCGCCACCTACACTCTCTTCAAGATGCGGAGACAATTGGCAGCTGGAATGAGCCGTGCGGTTTCGGACCTGAAGAAGTCGGCGACGGCGCATGCAGCGACGAACCGCACCGAGCGGGACTTGCCTGCAAAGATCGTCTTCGCAGGGGTAGCAGCTGTGTTCGTCGCGATGATCATCCTCTATTACTACTTCATTCATGCGGCGGGAAATCTTTCTTCGTCGCACGCTTTGGCAGGAGCGTTGGTCGCAGCGGCCGTGATGATCGTAGTTGGCTTCTTCTTCGCCGCAGTTTCCGGGAATCTGGTGGGAATGATTGGATCCTCGAACAATCCTGTTTCCGGTCTTACGCTTTGCACCCTTGTGATTGCGGCGCTGTTGATGGTGGCTCTGGGCGTGTCGGGGACAGGCGGCGTTGCCGCTGTCCTGGGCGTTGCCGCGGTGGTATGCGTTTCCTCGGCGGTCGCGGGCGAAATGCTGCAGGACCTTAAGGTTGGGCACATCCTCGGCGGAACGCCCTCGAAGATGCAGATCGGCGATATCTTTGGAATCATCGTGGCGTCGCTGGTGCTTTTCTTCCCGGTTGCCATCCTCGATAAGGCGTATCACTTCGGGAGTCCGGCTCTACCGGCGCCGCAGGCCGGTTTGATGGCCATGCTTTCCAAAGGAATTGTTGGCGGCGACATGGCGTGGCCATTGGTCATTGTCGGAATTCTGCTCGGACTCGCGATGATCATGATCGAAGTAAAAAGCGTCATGTTGTTCGCCGTGGGAATGTATTTGCCGCTGGGAACGACGTTCGCGATCTTCTTAGGCGGTGTCGTGCGATGGATCACCGACATGCTTCGCGATCGCCGCGGCTTGAACGACGCGCAAAAGGCCCGCGTAGACAACGCCGGCGTGCTCACCGCCTCAGGCCTGATCGCCGGTGAGGCTCTGTGCGGGTTAGTGATTGCCGGCCTTGTGGGGTCGGGACGAGACGTGACATTGATCAAGTGGACCGCTCCGGGCTATTTGGCGGTCGCCGCTCTTCTTATACTGATCGTGGCAATGGTGCGGGTCCCTCTCGCAAACGCGGGCCGTCCCGAAGATCCGGCGCCGCCGACAGCCATCATGTAGCCGGCAACTTATACTGCACGTACGCATGTCAGTTGCCGAGAACATCGCGCGGATTCGAGAGCAAATCCAGTCTGCCGCGACACAAGCGGGACGTCCCGCCTCAGAAGTCACCCTGATGGCTGTCAGCAAGACTTTTCCTCCAGAGAGCGTGCTTGAGGCTTATGCGGCGGGGATTCGTGTCTTCGGGGAAAATCGTGTCCAGGAGTTCTCCGGTAAGTTCGACGCATTGCGCGATTTGGGGGACGCTGAATGGCACATGATCGGGCACCTTCAGACAAACAAGGCCGCCAAGGCCGCTGAGTTGTTCTCGGCAGTAGATTCTGTCGATTCGTTGAAGCTCGCCCGGAAGCTGAACGAAGCCGCAGCGCAACTCGGCAAGAGGCTGGCGGTGTTGATTGAGTTGAACGTTGGCGGCGAGGCTGCGAAGACGGGCATGGACCCGCAGTCGCCGGAACTGGAAAAAATCCTCTCGGCCGCTTCGCAACTTGAGCATCTCGTTATTCGCGGACTCATGACCGTGCCGCCGTTCACGGACGATCCTCAGCAGGCCAGACCATTTTTTCGCAGGCTCCGCGAGTTGCGCGATCAGATTGGTGCGCGACATCTGCCGGCCGTCTCGATGGACGTCCTCTCGATGGGTATGTCGCACGATTTCGACGTCGCCATCGAAGAGGGATCGACGTGCGTCCGCGTCGGAACTGGAATCTTCGGCGCAAGGTCCAAACCGTAACCACAGGGACACATCGGGTCCACAACGACTCCGACGATGATTGTCATTTACGAATCGCCCACCGGCGTAACCTTCGCGATCAAAGTTCAACCGCGCGCGAGAAAGAATGCCATTCTCGGCGAGTTGGGCGATGCAATGAAAGTCTCCCTCACCGCACCTCCGATCGACGGCAAAGCTAACGAGGCCTGCATCGAGTTCTTCGCGAAACTTTTGAAGGTGCCACGGTCCTCCGTTACTATTGCTGCCGGCCAGACCAGCCGTAACAAAGTGATTCGCGTCGCAGGCTTGTCCGCCAAAGAAGTGGAAACACGGCTGAGCCTCGGGAGCCCTTCTTGAATCTTTCCGAACGCCTGCAGGAGATTCGCACAGGTTTCGAACGTCCTTTTTGGGTCGCCAACATCAGCGAGCTTTTCGAGCGGCTATCGTACTATGCTGCCTTCGCCTCACTAGCGCGCTATCTGCACGAGACTCTGAACTTTGGCGCAGAACAGGCCTCCAGTCTTACCGGGCTCTTCGGCGGCCTCGTCTGGTTTTTGGCGGCGTTCGGAGGAACGCTGGCGGACCGACTGGGCTTCCGCCGCTCGCTGTCGCTCGCCTATCTGATTCTCAGCTGCTCGTATTTCTTGATCGGCTCGGTTGGGGCGTCGTGGTTGGCTCCGGTTCGCAACCTCGTCCCTCTCGGCGTGCTGGTCGCGGTATTGCTCATGCTGCCCGCGCTCGGAATCGCTCTGGTCAAACCCTGCGTTGTAGGGACAACCGCGCGCGCGTCCAAGGAGAGCGTTCGCTCCATCGGCTACTCGATCTACTACACGCTCGTGAACATTGGCGGTGCCGCGGGACCGTACGTTGCATCGTGGGTCCATCAACACATGCGGGTGGAAAACGTCTTCCGCGTGGCGGCCCTCAGCGTCTTTGCGATGTTCTTCGCTGTCCTGCTTCTTTTCAAGGAGCCCAGACGGGCCGACGAACCCACGCTTACCTTCGCCCAGGCGCTCGGGAATTTCTGGACGGTGCTGTCGAACCCGCGTTTCATGATCTTCCTGCTGATCTTCTCGGGCTACTGGATCGTCTACTGGCAGGAATTCATCATTCTGCCGATCTACATCCACGACTATGTGAATCCGAAGACAGATACTGAGCTGATGCTCATTACCGGTCCGATCGTGGTGATCCTGTTCACCATGCTCGTCAGCTTGATGACGCAAAAAATTCCCGCGTTTCGCGCGATTATCCTCGGCACGCTGATTTCTGGCGTGGCATGGCTGCTGCTGGTGAAGCATCCGTCGGTCTGGATGGCCTACATGACACTGGTCGTGGTGGCCATCGGCGAACTTACGCAGTCACCGCGTTACTACGAGTACGTCTCCCGTCTCGCTCCTCCGGGACAGCAGGGAACCTACATGGGATTTGCGTTTCTACCCATCGGCATTGGTTCTCTGATCGGAGGCAAATTCGGAGGCATTCTGCTTCATCACTTTGGAGAAGTCATCCACCGTCCGGAACGGATCTGGTGGACAGTCGCTGACTTAGGCATCGCGACTGCGATTCTGCTTTGGGCGTACGACAAAATGGTCCCGAAGGCAAGCTCGCCCGCGCAGTCCTGATCCGACGGAAGAACGTAGTTACGACCAGATCAAGCAGTCAGGGAGAACGATGGCAACGCGAATTACGCCGGAGTACATCGCAGCCCACATCCGCCGTGTGCTCAAAGACGGCGGCTCGGCTCCGCATGCGGAAGGCGTCCAGTGGTTTTTCAAAGAGGAGATCAAATCGCGGGGCTGGTATACAGCCGAGTTACGCAAAGTCGCTGTCCGCTTTCGGCGGGCGATCCTTCGGGAACGTGACCTCGATTTTCTGGTCAAAGTCGCCGATCGGCTCTTTCGGGGGCGCGTCCTCGAAGAGAAAGTGTTCGGTGTCTTTCTCCTGGAAAAGGTTGTCGATCGGTCAGGCGATTCTGAATTCCGAATGTTCGAGTCATGGCTCCCGCGTGTCAGCAGTTGGGCCGATCATGACGGCTTGGTGCACTATCTCATCGGACCCATGGTCGCGGCTAAACCAGTCCGAGCACGGTCCGTTTTTGCGTGGGCCAAATCCACGGACCGATGGCATCGACGCGCGGCCTGCGTCGCTCTCATTCAGGGCACGCGGCGAAAAATGTTCTTTTCCGAAATCGTACGCCTCTCCAATCTCCTCCTGCACGACAAAGACGACATGGTTCAGAAAGGACTCGGCTGGCTTCTGCGCGAGACGGCAAAATTTAATCCGTCGAAAACTGTCCCATACCTCCGGAAGATCTGCCCACGCGCACCAAGGCTTGTCTTGCGCACCGCGTGCGAAACCCTGCCAACCAAGACCCGCAAGAAGATACTCGCCGCATGAGCGCCCTGTCGTTTTTTGGACTCTTCGCGGTCACCGCGATGCTCATCTGCTACGCGTTCGAAGACCGCAGTCCCTGGTTCATTCTTGCTTTCGCGGTCTGCTGCGCTCTCGGATCGGCTTATGGGTTCCTTCAGGGGGCATGGCCCTTCGGACTCGTCGAAGCGGTCTGGGCCTGCGTGGCTTTGCGGCGCTGGTGGCTTGCGTCGCGCTCTTCGCAATAAGCACCCGCGTCGGTTCGCGCAAAAACTCCGCGTTGTTTACAATAGGAGTTCGCCATGAACCTGCCAGCCATTCAGGCCGCGTTGCGCGAGCGCAATATCGACGCCTGGCTCTTTTACGATCATCATCGCCGGGATCCCATCGCGTACCGGGTACTCGGCCTCCCCAGCACCTTGATGGTCACACGGCGCTGGTTCTATCTGATTCCGGCGACAGGCGAACCAGTAAAACTGGTTCACAAAATCGAAGCCGGGCATCTCGACACCCTTCCGGGATCCAAACACCAGTACGCCGGATGGCAGGAACTGTTTTCCAACCTCAAGGACATCCTCGGCCCGCATCGCGACATCGCCATGCAGTACTCTCCGAACAACAGTGTATTTACCGTGTCGCTGGTGGACGCTGGAACGGTCGAGATCATTCGTGGCCTTGGCAAGAATGTTGTCAGTTCCGCGGATTTGGTCGCGCAATTCGAAGCTACCTGGACCGGCGAACAGATCCAATCGCACTACGCTGCCCGTGACGCAATCGACGGCATCACCGCGGCCGCTTTCCAAGAAATTGGGCGCCGCGCCCGCAATGGCGGCACCACCGAGTACGCTATCCAGCAGTGGTTTATGGAGGCGTTCAACCGCGAGGATCTGGTGACTGACGATCCGCCGATCGTCGCAGTCAACGCCAACAGCGGCAATCCGCACTACGAACCGCATGCTGAAGGCTCCGCTCCAATCCGCCAGGGCGACTTCGTCTTGCTCGACGTTTGGGCGAAGAAGAACACTCCAGGCGCGGTGTATTACGACATTACGTGGACCGGCTTCATCGGCAAGGCGCCGTCTGACAAGCAGCAGGAAATTTTTCAGACCGTGCGCGATGCCCGCGACGCCGGCGTGAGGACCGTTCTCGATGCGATTGCTGCCGGCCAGAAGATCGCGGGCTGGCAGGTGGACCGCGCCACGCGAGATCATATTAAGAATGCTGGCTACGGGGACTATTTCATTCACCGGACGGGGCACTCCATCGGCACCGACGTTCATGCGAACGGCGCAAACATGGACGACCTTGAAATCCATGATGAGCGTCAGATCCTGCCGAACTCGTGTTTCTCCATCGAGCCGGGAATTTATCTCCCGGAGTTCGGCGTGCGCAGCGAAGTCAACGTCTTGGTCCGGCCTGGGCGGGCCGAGGTAACTGGAAAAATTCAACGCGAGATCGTAACCATCTGAATGGCGAATTCCACTACAGAGAAAGCAAGAACCGCTGAGCCTCCAAAGGCCGAGGTTCAGCCTGCCACGGCAATGTCGGTCGTCGCGCCCGCCCTGGGATGGCTCATCCCGGGCGCCGGTCACCTGATCCAAAAACGTTGGGGTCGGGGCTTGTTACTGATGGCTTCGATCGGTGCAATGTTTCTGATTGGATTGGCGCTTCAGGGGCGCATCTACAAGCCCAACGGTGGCGACATTCTTGACATTCTGGGATTCGTCGGCGACATCGGAGCGGGCGGGCTCTACATCGTCACGCGCGCGATGGATTGGGGTCAGGGCGCGATCGCTCATGCCACCGCCGATTACGGTACGAAATATCTGATCGTAGCGGGACTTTTGAATTTCATCGCGGTCGCGGACGCTTATCACATCGCCATCGGGAAGAAATCTTGACGATCCAGCTAACACACTTCAGCGCAGCGGTCTTATTTGCAGTCTTCGCATCGGTAGTCTTTGGCATCACGCAGCGGAACAACACGCGCGAGATGGTGCGCTATGGCCTCTACTGCTTCGCGATGTTTGTCGGCGGAGTGATTTTGGCAGGCTGGGTCATGTGGATCTTGAGAAGGTAGGCGGGCCTCAGCGTTTCACGTTTCAGGTTTCAGGTTTCAAGAAATGCAACACGAGACATAGTCGGGAATCAATACATTCCTAGAAACTCTTCCCTTCGATTGAGCACCGCTCGCTTGACTAGCGCCGGCTACTCCTCCCAAACAAACGCGTCGAACACCCTCTGCGCATCGAAAGCCAGTCGTTTGTAGAGTTCCACTGCTCGGACGTTGGCTTCTGTAACCGTCAGTGACAAGATGGAGAACTTTCGCTTGCGGAGGGCATTCGAGGTGCAAGCCAACAGTGCTTCCCCCAGTCCTTGCGAACGGAATTCCGGCAGGACGCAAACCTGCGTAACGTGCCCCACATCATGGCGAACGCGCGAGCATAGAATCAGTCCGGCCATTTGGCGAGTGGCTTTGTGCGTCACGATGAAAGAAGATTCGGCGTCGAACAAGCCACAGCCCGGAAAGCGCACGATGTTATTGAGGAAACGTAAAGACCCGCTCAGCGTTCGATACTGATCGTTGATGTCCGCATCCACGTGGTCCCGATACGCTGCAGTGATTACGGCGGCCGCTGCCTGGTAGTCGTTGTCGGTCCATCCACGGATCTCAAAATTCGGGAACACTGACGGTGCCGGTCGCGACGTACGGCTCAAAGGCATCGTCATGAACAAACGCGGATGTTGGCGAAACCCCTGATCTACGAAAGGCCGCGCTAGGATCCCCGCCTCGTGCACCAGCAACTGCGCTTCAACCCGATGAACACCCGGCGATTGCTGCAAAGTTTCGATGACGTGGGCCAGTAGGCGCCCCTCGACCTCGTGTGCGTCAGGGTGCCGACCGCCGTTCGTGACAAATAGGTCGCCGATCACGCCTTTGCTGCCTTCGTAAACGAAGAAGGCATAGCCGAAGATCCGCCCGCGATCGATGGCGGCGTAGCCAGGAAGAATCTTGGCATCCACGTAACGCAGGATCATGTCGGCTGAACTGGTGTAATCCCACGAGAGCAGTCGCGACCAGACATGGGTCTCGTCGTCCAGCAGGGGGCGTAGATCAACGGAAGAAAAGTGCCTGAGGTCGAGAATCTCCACTGGGCTCCAACAACCGCCTCGGCCGGACAACCGCGTCGCGCGGGGTAAACCAAGCAGTCTAGTGCGTCGTCCCTAGCGGAGGCAAACGGCGTGCAACGCCATGGTTGACGAGACAGGTTCCGCGACCATGTGCGCAAAGTGGAACGCTGCGAATTTCAAAAAATCGAAGGATCTATTTGCCGGGGTTCGTTCCTGCAACCCAGTAGAAATCGAGGTTCTGAGGCTGGAAAGTGCCGAGGTAAGAAACCCGCCTGCCTGGCACCTGGGCTGACACTGCATCTTTCGATCCGGACGGAGCAACTACGAGGTGTTCTTCGAATGGGATGTTCCGCATCTCGTATCGTGGGATCACCTGGTTGCGATAAAAAGCGAGACCGAATTCCGTCTCGCGACGAGTGCCAAAGACTGCCACTGGCAACGGCTTCGTTTCCATCTGGGCCAATTGCTTCGCAAGCGGACGCGCCGAGAGCGCTTCGTCTGCTTGAAACGCTCCGATCTTCAGTAACGCGCCGACCGCAACCACGACTGGGATCAGCGTAACGAAACGAAGCATCCGGAGCCCCAGTTTGCTGCGCAACGTGAGAGCGATTCCAGCTGCAAGAATGAGAGCCACCACGATCGCGATCTCAGTCCCTTTTCCCCAGGGCAAATGATGTTGGGTAATGAGGTACACGATCATCAGCGCAGGAACGACGGGAGCCGCCGCGATCATTGCATGCAGGATCACGAGCCACAACGGAGTTCCGTCCTCATCGTCGACGTGACGACGCAAATATTCAGCCACGAGGAGCGTTCCCGCAGGCAGAGCCGGCAAGATGTATCCGGGCAGCTTCGACTGCGAAATCGAAAAAAACAGCACAGGCACCGCGAGCCAAATCACGAGAAACGCACTCAGCGCATCCCCGGACTCGAAGATTGCAGACCGTTCCGACCACCAACCCCTGATCGTTTCCAGCGCGCTTGCCGCTGTGAAAACAACCCACGGAACGAGTCCCAGCGCTAGAACTGGAACGTAAAACCAGAACGGTTGCGGGTGGTGATACAAGTTTGTTCCGAAGCGCGCCAGATTGTGTTCCAGGACGAACACCCGGAAGAATTCCGGATTGCGCACCTGCACGGCAACATACCAGGGCGCAGCAACTGCCACGAATAACAGCATGCCGGGAATCCAGAGCGTCTTCAGGATGATCTTGGAATCCTTTGCAAAGATCGCGAACAGAACCAAGATTGCGCCCGCAAGAAACGGCGCGACGGGACCCTTCGCGAGAGTGGCTAACCCAAGGCACGCGTAGAATCCGACGAGATAGAGTTTCTCAGACGTCTCCCACCACGCGTACCAGGCCATCATGGCAAGCGCGAACATCGCGGCCAAGGGCATGTCGGTGGCAGCCGCGCGAGCAAATCCCACCACACCTGCGGCTGCCGCAGTCATAAGAGCTCCATCCAGGTGGAACCCCGGGCGCAAGCGTCGAAGGAACAGGTAGACGCCCAGCACCATCAGCGTTGCATCGATCGCCGATGGCACGCGCGCGGCCCAGTCGCTCACGCCAAGGATGCTGAACGACAGCATCGCCTGCCAGTAGTACAGAACAGGCTTTTCGAGCCACGGCGTGCCACCAAGTGTCGGCGTGATCCAATCATGTCGAGCCAACATTTCGCGGGCGACCTGGGCATACCGCGGCTCGTCCGCCCCGATCAGCCCGAAGCTTCCCAATCCGTAAAAGAATAAAAAAATGGAGAAGCCGACCAGCAACAACCAGTCGGCGCGCGTGCGTTGATTCACAGGCAGGCTCTATCGAAGGTTCGACGATGAAGACCCAAGTTAGGCTTCCGAAGACTCGGGACGAATCTCACGCATGACTTTCGCGACCGCCATGGAAAGCGGACCGTCGAGCGAACATCCGCTGGCGCACTCGTGGCCACCGCCTCCGAAGCGTTCCGCGATCTCCGCAACATTGAGCTGGCCCTTGCTGCGCAAGCTCACGCGGTAACGGCCATCCGCCATCTCACGGAAAAACGCGGCCACCTCCACATCCTGGATCGAGAGCGCGTAATTCACGATGCCTTCGCAGTCTTCTTCCTTGGCTTGCGTTCTTTCCATCTGCTCCCGCGTGACCCAAATCCACGCCAGCGGGCCGTCCCGATGGAGATTGCTCAACGCCGCGCCCAGAAGGCGCATCTTCGCGGTGGAGTGCGCGAAATAGATGTTCTGCGCGCACTGCGCAGGATCGGCGCCCGCCAAAACCAACTCACGGGCAAGCGCGAATGTCTGGTCGTTCGTTCCCTTGAACATGAACGAACCCGTGTCCGTCAGCAAAGCCGTGTACAGGCACGTCGCGATCTCACGCGAGATCTTCACTCGCGCGGCCTTCGCCAGCTGATACACCAACTCTGCCGTTGCAGTAGCCCGCGGATCGATCCAATTCACGTGGGCAAAAGGGCGCCCGCTCGCATGATGATCGATGTTGATGAGAAATTGATTTTCCAGGCCTTCCAGCCGAGTTCTCTGCACACTGTCGCATTCCAGCAGGATCGCCGCCTCGTAGCGGCCATTCACTCGATCAGCCTGAACCACGCGGTCCGCAAAGGGCAAAGGCTGGTAGATGCGCGGCACCGGATCGTGCAACACGACCTCAGCCCGTTTTCCCAACAGGCGCAGAATCTGGCCACAGGCCAGGGCCGAGCCGATTGCGTCCCCGTCCGGACGAGCGTGCGATGTCAGAAGGAAGTGGCTACGCTGGTCGATTTGTCGCAGAACTTCGTCAAGCATGATCAGGCTCGCCGCTTGCTTTCTGCATTGCCGCGTTTTTTCGTGCGGCCTAACAACTCTTCAATCCTGGCTTCGTATAGATGGGAACGGTCGAGAATGAATAAAAGCTCCGGGGCGCGCCGGAGGTGCAGTTGTTCCGTAAGTTCGCGGCGAATGTAGCCGGTCGCGGCTCTCAGGCCTTCCATGGTTTCCGCGGCCTGCTCGTCGTCGCCCTCAACCACCACCAGCACCTTGGCAGACTTCGAGTCCTCGGCCAGGTGCACTTCGCTGACGTTCACCAGCCCGATTCTCGGATCGCTCAGTTCGCCCTCAAGAATCGTTTCGATTTCCTCGCGCAGAGCTTCGCTTAATCGTTCCCGATGATATTTTTGCCCGCGCCGTTCCAAGCGGAGTACCTCAGAGTAAAACGAATGAGAATATCAGACTTTATCCTGCCGGGGGAGGATGGCCGAACACAGCAGGCGTCACATCCAGCTAGAAGAATTCCAAAAAGGAATCCGTCACTTCTGCGCCGCCATTGTTGGCAAGGCGCACGGCCCGTCGTTCCACGTTTTTCATCAGGCCGTCGAGATAGTCCCGCGAGTCGGAAACGCTCACGACCCCAATCGTCGCGCGATTCCAAAGACCGTTGGCATCCAGTTCCGCCACCGAAACATTGAAACCCGCGCGCAACCGGTCTTTCACGCTGCGCACCACCTGGCGCTTGTCTTTCAGAGAGTGCGCAGCTTCGATGCTCAGCTCGAGCGTGAGAAATGCAACCGGCATCTTCTTAGTTTCAGCTCCCAGATCTCAGCCAAACATCTCTCAGGTGTAACTGGGAACTGACAACCGAGAACTGAGAACTGCACTTACGCAATCACCTCAGCTGCGATCCGCTCGGTCACGAACGCCTCGATCACATCACCCACCTTGATGTCGCTGTAGTTGGCGATCGAAATACCGCATTCCATGCCGTTGCGAACTTCGCTGGCATCGTCCTTGAATCGCCGCAGCGAACCGACCTTGCCCTTGAAGACAACAACGTTGTCCCGCAGCAAACGCACTTCGGAGTCGCGCTTGATCAACCCATCCACAACCTGACATCCGGCGATCGTGCCCACCTTCGGGATGCGGAACGTCTCGCGAACGTCGGCGCGGCCCTGATAAGTCTCCTTGATCGTCGGCTCGAGCAGTCCGGTCATGGCGCGCTTGATCTCGTCTTGCAGTTCGTAAATGATCGAGTGCAGGCGGATGTCGACCTTGTCCTGGTCAGCAAGTTCCTGAGCCTTACGCTCCGGACGAACGTTGAAGCCGATGATGATCGCATTCGAAGCGGACGCCAGCAGCACGTCCGACTCCGTGATCGCACCCACGCCGGAACGCAGGACCTTCAGGCGCACCTTTTCGTTCGAAAGCTTCGAGAGCAAGTCCGTGAGGACTTCGACCGACCCGCCCACGTCGCCCTTCAGAATGATGTTGAGCTCTTTCGTGCCGGCGGTCTTCAATTGCTCGGCAAGACCTTCGAGCGAAACGCGGGAACTCTTGGCCAGTGCGGCCTCACGAGCTTTCTGCTCGCGGTACTCAGAAATTCCGCGCGCCTTGTCTCGATCCGCAACCACAACAAACTGATCGCCCGCCTGCGGCAGACCTTCCATGCCGAGGATCTCGACCGGCGTCGACGGCGGAGCTTCTTCGAGCTGCGCACCACGATCGTCGAACATGGCACGAACTTTGCCGTACACGTTGCCCACGACGAAGTTGTCGCTGGCGCGTAGAGTCCCGTCTTGCACGAGAACAGTCGCGACCGGCCCGCGGCCGCGGTCGAGCTTGGCCTCGAGCACAACGCCGCTTGCCGAACGCTGGGGATTCGCGCGCAGTTCCTGCAGATCCGCTACCAGGCAGATCATTTCCATCAGCAGGTTGAGGTTTGTTTTCTTCTTGGCGGAAACATCGACGAACACGGTCGTCCCGCCCCAGTCTTCCGGCATCAGGCCACGATCGGCGAGTTGCTTCTTCACGCGATCGGGCAGCGCCTCCGGCTTATCGATCTTGTTGACCGCAACGATAATCGGAACCTCCGCGGCATGCGCGTGATCGATCGCTTCGAGAGTTTGCGGCATCACGCCGTCATCCGCGGCTACCACCAGGACCACAATGTCGGTGGACTTGGCGCCACGCGCGCGCATGCGCGTGAATGCTTCGTGACCGGGCGTATCGAGGAACACAATCTCGCGGCCGTACGCTGGAGATTCCTTGTCCTGAATTTGCACTTTGTACGCGCCGATGTGTTGCGTAATGCCACCGGCCTCGCCCTCCGCCACGCTCGAAGAACGGATGGAGTCGAGCAACGTCGTCTTGCCGTGGTCGACGTGACCCATGATCGTGACGACCGGGGGACGCGGAATTGCTTCGGTCGCGCCTTCCTCACCGGCACCGGCCGCATCGGCGATTTCCTTCTGCGCCTGCTCTTCAAAGCTGATCACGTTCGTATCGGCTCCGAAGAAGCGCGCCATCTCGCTGGCCAGTTCCGCATCGAGCGTCTGGTTGATGGTGGCGAACACTCCGCGTGCGAGCAGTCGCGCGATCAGATCCTTTGCGCGGATGTCGAGCTTCTCCGCGAGATCCTTAACGCTGATGCCTTCCGTGATCGTGATGCTGCGCGTGATCGGCTGCGGCTCATTCGACAACGAGAGACGCGGCGGCGGGACATAGCCCTTCATCGGGCCTTCCTTCACACCGCGCGGCACGTAGCGCTGTCCCGGACGTCGAGAAGGACCGCCGGGTCGGCTTCCTGGACGCGTCGGCCCAGGAGGCGCCATCGGCGCTCCAGGTCCAACTCCGAGCGGCCGGGCTCCCGTAGGAGACTGCCGCGTCGGATGCATCGGACGCCGCTCTCCCGGGCGCAATGGCGGACGAGGCGCTCCAGGCATCTGAGGCCGCGGACGCTGGAAGATCGGTTGTCCGGGCACAGGACGTCCCGGCGCAGGCCGCATCGTCGAACCAGTCTGAACACTCGGCTGAACCGGCTTCGGCGGTGGAGCCTTGTAGACAGGCCGCGGTCCGGTTTGCGGGACGATCATGCGCGGCGGCGGAGTCGTCGGAGCTGCTGGTCTTGCCGGAGCAGCCGCGACCGGCTGCGGCGGCGGTGCACTCTGTGGCGGAGGAGCTACGACAGCCGGCGGAGGCTGGACGTTCATCTCCGCGGCTGGTGCTGGAGGCGACGGTGGCGTCGGTGGCGTCGCCGGACGAGCAGGCGGTGCGGGTGCCGCAGGCATCGTCGCCGCCGGCGTTGCTGCCGGAGCAGCAGGCTTCGGAGGTGGAACCACAGCCGGCGCGGGTGGACGAACAATCGGCGCCGGGGGCCGCGTGGTCTGCGGCGTGATGAAACGCGGGGCCGGCGGCGGAGGCGGTGCGGGCTTCGCTGCCGGAGGCGGCGTCGCAGGCGCAGTGGTTGCCGCAGGCGGAGCGGCTGCTACCGGCTTGGCTTCAACTGTCGTGGGATGAGGAACCGGCGGACGCGGCGGTGCTGCAGGCGCAACCGACGTGGCGGCCTGCTGTTTCTGTGTGATCAGCTTCAGGACGTCGCCTGGCTTGGAGATATGCGACAGATCAATCTTGGTCTTAATTTCGTCAGCCTCGCGCCCGGATCGCGATGTGCGCGACGGCGAACTCGCTTCGGCGGAAGCACGGAAGTGGGCCCGCACCTTTTCCGCCTCATGGTCCTCGAGCGAACTGGAGTGCGTTTTCTTCTCGGTGACCCCAACTTCGGTGAGAACATCAAGGATGGCCTTGCTCTTGACTTCCAGTTCTCTGGCCAGATCGTTGATTCGAATCTTACTCATCTACCCTTTCTTTGCCCCGCCCCTGCTCCCTAAGTCTTCATAGCAACCTCGCGGAGTCAGCGTTGCACACCGCCCAGCCGCTCACGCGACCAGCGCGGAAAATCGCGGTCATTCTTTTGGTTCGGCGGAAGTTTCTTCTTCTCCGCCCTCGGCTTCCGCGGCTAAATCCTCTACGGAACCTGGCTCCGTCTCCTCAGCCGCTGCAGCAACTTCCTGATTTTCGCCTTCGATCGGCGGTTCTGCGGCGACCTCTTCCCCGGCCACCTCTTGCGCTTCACCCTCGGGCAACGGGGTGCCTTCGCCGCCTTCAAGGCTGGAAAAGTAATTATTGACCGCCAAACTGATTTTTTCCACAGTTTTAGGGCCAATTCCCTCGATTGCCTCAAGTTGCTCGGGAGTCATGTCGGCTAGCGCTTCCACCGTAGTAATCCCGGCAGCTGCCAGCTTTTCGATCAATCCCTCGCCCAGCCCAGGAACACTCTCCAAAGGCGTAGCTGTCTGCGAAGTGAGAGCCGACATCTGCTGCTCGACTTCCTGCCGCTTTTCTTCCTCGCTCTTGATGTCGATCTTCCAGCCCAGCAGCTTGGCCGCGAGCCTTACGTTCTGGCCCTTCTTGCCGATGGCCAGCGACAACTGCGTGTCATCGACCACGACTTCGAGGTGCTTTTCTCCCGGATCGATCACCGTGACCCGGCTGACCTTCGCGGGCTGCAACGCCTTTTCGGCGAATGTCACCGGATCTTCGTGATACTCGATGATGTCGATCTTCTCGCCGCGCAACTCGCGGATAATCGACTGCACCCGCATGCCTTTCATGCCGACGCAAGCGCCGACCGCGTCCACGTCCTTGTCTTTCGACATGACGGCGATCTTCGTGCGTTCTCCGGCCTCACGCGCTATGGCGCGGATCACGACGGTTCCGTCATAAATTTCCGGAACTTCTGTCTGGAAGAGGTGCTGCACCAGTTCCGGTGCCGCGCGCGAAACCACGACCTGCGGCCCCTTTGAGGCCTTCTCCACGCGCGCAATAATCACGCGCACACGCTCGCCGATTGCAAACGACTCCAGCCGCGACTGTTCCTTGCGGGGCATGCGCGACTCGGCCTTGCCGATATCGAAAATGACATCGGGTCCCTCGACGCGCTTCACGGTCGCGTTCACGATTTCACCGACACGCGAAATGTACTCGTTGTAAACGGTGTCGCGCTCAGCTTCGCGGACCTTCTGGAAGATCACCTGCTTCGCGAGCTGCGCAGCAATACGGCCCAGAATCCCTTCTGTCACCTTCGGAATCTGCAACTCTCCGCCGACCTCAACCTTGGGATCGACCTTGCGCGCCTCCTCGAGCGTCACCTGCAGCAGTGGATCTTCCACCTGCTCGGGGCTCTCGACCACGGTCTTTACCGCGAACGCACGAATCTTGCCGGTATCTTTGTCCAGTTCAGCCCGGAGGTTTTCCTGCGTCTTGTAGTATTTGCGGGTGGCGACAACGATCGCGTCTTCCACCGCACTTACGACAATCTGCGGATCAATTCCCTTTTCCCGGCTCAGTGCGTCGATCGTGTTATAGAGCTCGCTTGCCATAATGAAAAAGTCCCGATAAAGCTGACCTCTGGATAACAAGTTTCAAGGTTTCGAGTTTCGGGACCATCACTTCACGCCGAAAACCGTTACCGTACCGGCTTGAAACTCGAAACATGAAACTCGAAACTTAGATCTCTGGCACCAGATTCGCCTTTTCAACGTTGGCGAATTCGATCTCGACCTTCTGGTCCGCTTCCTCCGCGGGCCGGTGCTTTCTGCGGGCCGCGCTCAAGTCGAGCGTCAAGCGACCGTCACGAAAGCCTTCCAGCCGCCCTTCAAAATGCCGGTTGCCATTGATCGGATTTCGCGTCATCAACTTGACGCGATTCCCAGCGAACCGTTCGAAATCGGCGGCGCGCGTCAGTTTGCGATCCAACCCTGGCGACGAAACCTCCAGCGTGTAGGTGGCACCAGGTACTGCGTCCTCCACGTCGAGGATGGTCCCAAACTCGCGGCTGAAGTTCGCGCAATCTTCGTGCGTAACCCCTGCTGGCTTATCGATGAACACGCGCAGCATGCGACTCTTGCCGCCACCCCGGAACTCGATGTCTACGACCTCGAGCCCGCTGGAGGAAGCCACCCGGTCCGCGATTCCGCGCACCTTCGCTTCGTCAAATGCCATGGATCCAGTAACTTGCGAGCTTTCCGCCGCCTCACATTCAGCCGCAAACTAAAAAGTGGGCTTGCGCCCACTGGTGTGCTTCGCCAAATGCTGGTACTACACAACAGTTTCCAATACTCGAATATACGCCGGTCCTTGGGAAAAGACAAACGGCGGGCCGGGCTTGGGAAAGGCTATATCGGCCGCCGGAAACAGCTCTTCACCGCCCAAAAACGCAACCCGGAACGTTCTACTGCAACCCGGATTGCGTGAGTTTCTCTGCACAGTACGGATTCTTGCTGGCTCCGTTCGCACCGGTTGCGCAGTTCTGGCCGTTCACGCCACCTAGGGCGAGCGTTGTGAAATAGATGTTGGTTCCACCATTGGATAGTTGATTGTCGACGATGATCCCACTCGTTCCGCCGAGCGCGTGCGGCGCCGTCACGCAGCTTGAGGTCGGGGGAGTTCCGCAGCTGGGTTGGGAAGCTGTAGTGGTCAGGGTGGAACTCTCGACAAACCCATCTCCGGTCCCACCCAATCCGAAGAACATGCGGTCCGTCGTGCCGTTGTAGAACTCGGTTAAGGGCGAACATTCGTCCGACCGTGCACTGTTCAGATTCCAGCCTGTTGCTCCAGTGGATGTGATCAGGTGATTGCTATCGAACGGAAACATATACATCCGGGAAAGCCAGGTCCCCTTTCCTGAGGCTTGAACGAAGCCGCAAGCCAGGATGTGTCCGCCGGTCGTCCCATTGATCCAGAACTGATTATCAAAGGTGCCACTGTGCACGTTTCCCGTTGTGCAGTCGCCTGTTGGCTGGCCGCCTGTATTGGTTGCCGAGCCCATATCCACCGTGGTGCAGGCTGGTGACGACGTGGTAGTGCACGAACCTGATGCGAAGTTGACAGGCAACTGACTCACCGCTCCGCCTATGCCAATAACGTTGCTGCAACCCGTAAAGGCAAAGACTTGGTCTATGGCCGGATTGGCCGAATCATTCACAACGATCGGCGGATCCACCACACCGATTCCCGGACCGTTATTGCCAACCCAGCCCACGGCAACCGTTGCAGCCGTCGCCTTTGCGGGCGTCGTCAGATTAATTGCGTAAAGATAACCATTCGCGTCGCCCATGAAAATTCGATTTGCGTTGTCGTCCACAATTGGGTCGGTCACAACGCTCGAGATGATGGGGTTTTTCACGACCGCGACCGGCCAATTCGCGTCGGACGCTACAACCGGCGCTCCCCCGCCGAACACCGGAGATATCTTGTAGAGCTTCCCGTCATCTGTTCCCACGTACGCGATGTCGGCCGTGTAGTCGATCCATGGAGACGAATCCGTATTCGTTCCGCCAAACACCGCACTCGTTGTCATGCAGCCTGGAGTTGTGGGCGTCGTGCAACTCGAAGGCGTTTGGGGAGCAAGAACAGTGCCCACTGGGAGCGATGTCGGTAACACAAGCACGTGAAAGTAAGATCCGCCGGTGGCGCTCTCCACGAATGCTACTTTCGTGCCATCGGCTGAAATGGTCGGCGAGGTTCGAATTTGTCCGCCATGGGTTAAGGTGTTGTACGCGAACGCCACTACCGGCGTCCCGTTGTTGCACTTTGGACTCGCCTCCGTATAGAGATTATTGATCCCGACCAGATTCGCCTGCGTACCCGAGACCGTCAGTCCAAAAACCACGTAGTCGCTGCAACTCTCGGTGCTTACATCGAAGCGATATTTCGCCGGGAATTGATTCTGCGGCACGAATCCATTTTCCAACGACACTGCCCAGTCCACCTTCATCGCGTGCTTTAGCCGCCGAGGGTGCCGTCTCCCTTCTTCAATGGCCACCTCCCGCATGACCCGGTTGTAGACATGCCGCGGTTCGCGCGACCCTGCGGACAACGGATCTTTTCCGCTCTCTCCAGTCATGATCAGATGGCGGAAACTCCAGTCCTGCGGATAACCCAGGTGTGGGTGAGTTGTGTCAGCGTCTCTTTGTAGATCTCCATCCGGCGTCTGCGCGTGGACAGCCGCAAAGAGCACGACTAACGTGATCGACAGCAGTTCGAATCGTCTGACGAATCTCATAAATCCAACTCTTTTGAATGCTCGCGGCATTTCGCGCCAGTGGGAGCCTTGCTGGCAACACAAAATTCATGCGTGCAGGAAGCTTATGCAAGTGTACGGTTCTGTTTTGATTCCTAGTGTCGCTTTCGGGGAAGCCTCGGTCACTATCGTAACCAAGTGAGCGCGCGTTGCCGCATTTCTACACAACACGACATGAATCGCCGGGCTGCGGAACGAATTGGGCATCGAAACAGAACGGGAAATACTCGTGCGTTAACTTTATCGTTAACAGATACTTGATCACGAACTTCGTCGCCGGAAGCGGCAATGACCCTGCGTCGCGTTTATTTTTCCACACGCCAGCGCCATCGTTTCGAAAACACGTTCAAACCGGAATTCCGGCTTCCGATAAGGCTTTCGCCCAGTCTCGGTCTCCGCCTTCGAGGGTGGCCCATGAGTCTTCTCGACATTGCTCATCCGAATGCGTACGTCCCCCTCCATTTTCATTGTAGGTAGACATGCCCAATATCTGATGCACCGATTTCGTTATCTGGTTAACGGTTGAGATACCCCAAAAACCGCGTTGGACGCGACGTTATAGAAAAACACCTAACCCGATCAGGGCGCCTTTGTGGGTACGTGCGCAGTAGTAGTCGAGGCGTCTTTGATTGCCTGCATTTGCCACTTCCCTCTCGTCGTCCCTAAAATAGAAAAAACTCCGATCTCCTGAAAAAATCTATGATCCATTTTCCCGTTCCTGAGGCGCTTACCTTCGACGACGTTCTTCTGCTTCCGAACCGTTCTGACGTTGTCCCCGCGCTGGCGAATACCCAGACCCAGCTGACCCGCAATATTCGACTCAATATCCCGATCGTCAGCGCGGCCATGGACACGGTGACACGATCCCACATGGCCATCGCGCTCGCGCAGCAGGGTGGGCTCGGCATCGTCCATCGCAATCTCACGGTCGAGGAGCAAGCCAACGAAGTCGACAAGGTCAAGCGCTCGGAGAGCGGCATGATCGTCGACCCGGTCACCATGTCCCCAGATGCGAAGGTCTCCGACGCTCTGGACGTCATGCGCAAGTACAAGATCTCCGGCGTCCCAATTACTCAGGCGGATGGACGGCTGGTCGGCATCCTCACCAATCGCGATCTGCGGTTTGAGACCCGCTTCGACATTCCGATTCGCAACGTCATGACCAAGGATCACCTGATTACCGTTCCTGTAGGTACGACGCTTGAGGAAGCGGAAAAAATCCTTCACGAGCACCGCGTCGAAAAGCTGCTCGTGGTCGACGACAAGTACAACCTCAAAGGCCTCATCACCGTTAAGGACATCCAGAAGAAACTGAAGTATCCGAACGCCGCGAAAGATTCGCAGGGGCGGCTGCGGGTGGGCGCCGCCATCGGCGCAACCGGAGATTTCCTGGAACGCGCCCAGGAACTGGTGAAAGCAAAAGTCGACGTGGTCGCGATCGACAGCGCTCACGGTCACTCGTCACGTGTGCTCGACGCAATCCGGGCCGTGAAAGCGAAGTTGCCCGACGTGGACCTGCTCGCCGGCAACGTAGCCACTTTTGATGGAGCGTGCGAACTGGCCCGTGCCGGGGCTGACGGCATCAAGGTGGGAATCGGTCCAGGTTCGATTTGCACGACCCGCATAGTAACCGGCGCCGGAGTTCCGCAGATCACGGCAATCGCCGAAGCTTCGCGCGCCACAAAAGATTCGCACGTGCCGATCATCGCCGATGGCGGCATCAAGTACTCCGGAGACATCACAAAAGCGCTCGCCGCCGGGGCCAGCGTCGTCATGATCGGCTCACTCTTCGCTGGAACAGACGAGAGCCCGGGCGAGTTGATCCTCTATCAAGGCCGCACGTTCAAGTCATATCGAGGGATGGGGTCGCTGGGCGCGATGGCGCAAGGATCGAGCGAACGGTACTTCCAGAGTACAGATGAGGCTTCCACGGCCATCCCAGGCTCAGCATCCGACGCCGACGGAAATCGCCTGGCCAAGCTCGTCCCAGAAGGCATCGAAGGACGTGTTCCTTATCGTGGATCCGTTTCGATGATCGTTCATCAGATGGTGGGCGGCCTGAAGTCCGGCATGGGTTATTGCGGGTGCGCGACCATCGCTGACTTGCAGCAGAAAACGCGTTTCGTTCGCATCAGCAATGCTGGCCTGCGCGAGAGCCATGTCCATGATGTCCTCATCACCCGCGAAGCGCCGAATTATGCTCTTGAGTAGGCGCGCCGGAACCTTGAATCGCAAAGGCGCACACGCGAAACGCCCTTGAGCGCAAACCCCACATCAAACTTCCGCAGAAGCGTCTGGATAGCCTGGCTGTGGGTTCTCCTGTGGCTCGGCGTCATCGCGATCGAGTCCACGAACTATCTTTCCTCCGCGAACACTGGCCGGTTCCTGTATCCACCCTTGCATTTCCTGTTCGGTGTCGATCCTGTCAGATTTCTCACTTGGCATTTTCTGCTGCGCAAAGGCGGCCACGTCTTTGGCTACGGAATGTTGAGTTGGCTGCTGTTCCGCGCCTTGCGCGTGACGGCGTTATCCAGTCGGGATCCAAACTGGTCCATGGCATGGTCGCTCCTGGCGGTCGCCGGCACCGCCTTCGTCGCCAGCATGGACGAATGGCACCAATCGTTCCTGCCCTCTCGCACGGGAACGATCCACGATGTACTGCTCGACACGACGGCCGCACTGGTGATCCAGATTCTTGTGTTTCTACTGGTACAAGTCCGGAAGAAGAGAGCCAGCGCGGTCCCGGCGGATGGCCCTGATCCGGTCAGCCCTTCGGACCAGAGTTCCAACGACAAACTGACGACTCACTTCAGGTAATCATCAAACCACTTCACAGTACGCTCCACCACTTCTCGGCGGTGTTCCGGCTTGGCGAAGACATGCCCCTCGTGCTCGTAGACAACGAATTGATTCTCGACACCTAAGGTCTTCAGTGCGTGCCAGAACTCATAGGATTGAGGCGAAGGACATTCGCCATCGCTGTCGCCTACTTGAATGAGCGTGGGTGTCTTCACGTTCTTGATGAACGTAATCGGTGAGCTCTTCGCATAAACGGCTGGATCGTCGTACACCGAGGCTCCGAAGAACGGAATCATCCACTGATCGATGAGATTCTCGCCATAGTAGCTCTGCCAGTCGGCAATGCCCGCACCCGCCATCGCCGCTTTGAAGCGGTTCGTTTGTGTGACTCCCCACATGGTCATGAAGCCGCCGTAGCTCCAACCTGTTAGTCCAAGACGCTGGGGATTGATGGGCGCAACGCGCAGCGCCTCGTCCACTCCAGCGAGGATGTCGCGAAAATCTCCGTAACCGAAATCTTTCACGTTGGCTTGCGTGAACTTCTCCCCCTGCCCAAAGCTCCCGCGTGGGTTCGGCTCCAGCACGAAATAACCACTCGCTGCTAAAGCAGGCGCAAAATTGAATGAGCTGGGCCAGTGCGACTGCACGGCCGCCCCCGGACCACCGTGAACCTGAACCACCATCGGATACTTCTTGGTCGAATCCACGTTAGGCGGAGACAGAAGCCAGCCCTGCACGTCGTACCCGTCGCTCTTCCAGCGCAGGCTTTTTGCCTCGCCCCATGCCGGCTTCGCGTCGGCGTTAAGCCGGGTAACCTGATTCCAGGCGCCAATCGGCCCAGCCCATACTTCCGGGGCGTGGCTGTACGAGCTCCGAATCACCGCTGAGAACTGGCCATCCCGCGAAATCGACACGTTCGTCCCCCAACCCTGCGCGGTAAGATCCTCGGCACCACGCCATAGCGTCTTGAGATTTTCGCTTTTCGGATTGAGGAGCCCAACCGCTGCGTCGCCCTCTACAACCTGCCCGATGACCAATTCGCCGCCATTTGTCCAGTGAAGTGAACTCGCGGAAGCCTTCATCCCCGGCGTCAAATTCCGCAGGTCTCCGCCTTTGGCGCCGATGGTGTAAACGTCGCCGCCGACGCTCGGCTCATCGCTCATCAAGCCGCCGATGAACGCGATCGTTTGTCCGTCCGGTGACCAGGCGGGATTCGTAATCTGCAGTGGAGGTTTGTACAAAGACTTCATCGCTCCGCCCGTGGAATCCACGGTGTAGAGCTGCGCGATGTACCAATTGTTATCTCCGTTGCCCGGAGCAGCGATGACGGCGAATCGTTTTCCATCGGGCGACCAGTCATATTCGTAAACGTACATGTCGGGCGGCGAGATCTGGCGAAGCTCACCGCTAGTAACATCGACGAGCGCCAGGCGTTGTTCCGTTACCGCTTCCTTGATCTCACCGGTTTGCGGTGTCTCGGCCACCAGAGGGCCGGCGGCGCGCGTCGCATTTTCTGTGAAGAGCACCGCGATGGTTTTACCGTCGGGCGACCACCCGGGCAGATCCAGAAAGCCCGTAACGTTGCTCAGTTTTTTCGGAGGAGCATCTGTCAGGTCGGAAATGTAAAGCTGGCTCTGCCCCGATTTTGCTGCGTCCGAGAGGAATGCCAATCTCTGGCTATCCGGCGACCACGCGATGTTTCCTTCCGCGGCGAAACCAGAACCTGCCGCCGTAATTCGCTTTGCCGGTTCGTTGCCGGCACGAACCGGAGCAACGAATATCGCTGTACTTCCGCCATCAGCGCTTTCGACCCAGGCCACATTCTGACCGTCGGGAGAGATCGCAGTCTGTTCAAACCGCTTCGTTGCCGTGAGCGCCCGCACGACGCTGTCGAGATCGGGACGAGGCTTGCTCGCCGGCGGTTGTGCGTATACCAAAACCGAAAGAAACGAAAAAAGAAATGCGGAGAGCAACAGCTTTTCGCGGATTCCCATTGTCATTGGTTTGCTCGGGCGGCAGCATACGATTCGTGCTGCAAAAATGCAATTCCCGGCTGCCGATCGAACTGCCCGACAGGTCACCTCAAAACTGGCAAGAAGGGAGTGGGACTGAGAGCTTCAATCCTGCTAAGGAAATGACAAATCGCCGAAGAGTTAGTAGAGGGCGTCGTACTTCGTCACATCCCACACCGGACCTTTTTTCTCCAACGTTACAGAGAGTAGTCCAGTGTAGGTTGTGCTATCGCCGGGTGTGTTCAGGCGCTTGCCGCGGTACTGCAGGATGCGCAATGGCGGCTGGTCTTCCCAGTCCACCAGTTGCCAACCGATCAACGGATGTTTCGCTTCGGAGTCGCAGATGAGCGCCGCATATTTCCTGCGATAGTCATGCTCCCATTCGGCGAGTTCTTCGGTGCACTTGCCGTCTTTCATTCCACGGATGAAAGACGCCGCAGCCTTTTCCGATGTTCGATCCCGAAGCGGATTCAGTTCAATCGAGTTCGGGATCCCGGTCAATGTGTCTCGGTCGGGCGACTTTGACAGGACCGGTCCTTGGCTATTCAGCCAGGCGAGATACCCCAGAAACACCAACACGAGCAACGCGCCCGCGCCAACTGCGATGTAGAGCTGTGTCCTGGTGAATCCCATTAGCGGCCAATAGTGTAGGAATGATCACAGAGGTCAACAAGATTACGGCGGACAGGCACCGCCGGACATGTACCGTTGGACAAGGAAAGAACAACTACCGTCCCTAAGCATAAAGGTCATCGCACAGCATAATGAAGAAGTCCCGTATCTCGTTTCCGCATTTCGCCGCCTAGAGACCAGAGCCGAGAGCCCAGCGCCGAGAGCCGAGAGCCCAGCATCTAGAGCCCGAGTCCCGAGCCTGCTAAGATCGTTTCTTACTCTTCACGACTGCCGGGAGCCACTCCACTCATGTCTGCATCCGATGTACCTTCGACGCGTACCCGTGTCGTTCGCGAGCCGCAACGCGCCGTTTACGACCGCGAAGCCGTCTATCGCATCCTCGATGAAGCCTTCATCTGCCACGTCGGCTTCGTCGTTGACGGCCAGCCCTTCGTCATCCCCACATCCTACGGCCGCTCGGGCGACACCCTCTACATCCACGGCTCCGCTGCCAGTCGTATGTTGCGCAATCTCGACCAGGGTATTCCCCTCTGCGTCACGGTCACGTTGCTCGATGGGCTCGTTCTGGCGCGCTCGATTTTCAATCACTCGATGAATTACCGCTCCGTTGTGATTTTAGGCGCGGCGAAGGTCGTCACAAATCCAGAAGAAAAGCTGGCGGCTTTGCGCACACTCTCCGAACACATCCTGCCTGGACGCTGGGCCGAATCGCGCCAGCCCAACGAAAAAGAACTGAAGGCAACCTTTGCGCTCCGCCTACCGATCAACGAATTTTCGGCAAAAGTTCGTCAGGGGCCGCCCATCGACGACGAAGAAGACTACGCCTTCCGCACCTGGGCTGGGATCGTTCCTCTGAACATCGTGCCCGGGAATCCAGTCCCCGACGAGGGCTGCGATCCGGGCCTTCCTGTTCCCGTGTACGCCAGCTCGTATTCGCGCACGCGGACCGATCGCTGAATTCCTGTTCGAGCTTGGGGGTTACCTACCAGAACTGCTGACTCCGCCCTGCATTCCGATCTTGGCGGGATCAGATTCTGTGGGTCTTCCAGGCGCGGCAAGAGGAAAGGCACGGCGGATGCGTGGGGACCCTTCAGCTTCGCCAGGGCGGGACGCCCCGTCGATCCATCATCAAAAATTACTAACTCGAAGTGTAAAAGTATAGGTCGCAACCGCGATATATCCGCGCCCTACGTCGTGGACGGCCTAGTTACAAAAACTTTACTATTCGCGCAACTCCCGTCCGCTCAGCAACCTGAAGGCCTATTCCACGAAAGAAAGCACAAAACATTACCTCGGTTACATTCCTCTCTGTAAGTCCTTCGCACACAATCGGCAAAAGTTCACGTGTGGGGTTTGGAATTTGTTTTCATTTTGCAATTTCGAGGGCCTGCGCCGCAAGTGGCAGAGAGTCCTGCCGCGCCTGCTGGCCGTTGTGTTGTTGCAGTGCTTCGCACCTCCTCGTGCAATCACGCAGACGGCGCCTTCGGAGAAACCGGTACCAATTCTCAGCGGGACGGCGGGCTTTCTCACTTACGTGAATGGCGGGCAGACGCTGCTCGATACGCAAGTCAATCCCGTGATCCTCGTGCCGCTCGGCGAAAAGTGGCTCGTGGAATCGCGTGGCGAGTTCGAGGGGCAGTTCCAGCATCAGCCGAGCGGATCGTTCGGCGGCCCGGTCGATAAGCATCTCGACTACTTACAAGCCGACTACATTGCGAATCCTTATGTGACGGTCACAGCCGGGCGATTTCTAACACCCTTTGGAATTTTTAATGAGCGCCTCTATCCCGAGTGGATTCGCGCGCTGCAGCCCGATCCGCTGATCCTGCCGATCTCCACCGCTTCGAGTGACGGGGCGATGCTGCGAGGGGGATTTCCGGTGAGCGCCGCGGCAGACGTGAATTATGCCGCGTACGTTTCGGTGACCAGCATTGGGGTAAATGGAGTGGAGTCGGAGCGGCACGTCGGGGGGCGAGCCGGGATTTTCCTGCCGGGGCCACGGCTGGAAGTTGGGGCGTCGTGGCAGAAGGTGCTCCAAGACGACCGCAAGAATGCGTTCGGCGTTCACATGGCGTGGCAGCCGAAAGCCGTGCCGTTGAGCATGCATTCGGAATTCGCGCGGTCGAATCAGGGGAGCGGTTACTGGATTGAGGGGGCATACCGGCTGAGTCAGTTGCGTGTTCTCGCGAGAGAGATGCGCCACACTGAGCTTGTCGTGCGCCAGCAGCAGTTTTTCAGTGGCAACATCAGTTCGGACGCGGCCCAGTCGCTGGGCTTGCCGGCGGCAAACGCGAGCGAAACCGACTTCGGCGTGAATTACTTTTTGAAAGACGGCCTGAAGGTGGCCGGCAGTTACGGGCGCCAGTTGAGTTCGGCGGGCAACTTCAACCAGTGGACGGTGGGCATGGTGTATCGCTTCCTGGTTCCGCTGGGGCGAGGAGATTCGCAATGAAACGGATTCCGATCGCGCTGTTCGCTTTGGCGTTGTCGCTAGCACCATTGGCTGCGCCGTCGAGCCGGAAGGAAACGTCCGCAACCACGCCCGCCGTGAGTGCAAGTGATGCCGACACCATGCGCGTGAAGGGCGAGCAGAGATTCCGGGCGAATTGCGGACGCTGCCACGCAGCACCCCAGAAGTTTCCGCCGCGAGCCATGGCCACGGTGCTGCGTCACATGCGCGTGCGCGCCACGCTCACGGATGAGGACATGCGGCTGGTCCTCTTCTATATGACGCAGTAGCGGAGCTAGGCGAATGATAGGGAGCCCAATCCGGCGAATCGCCGCTGTGTTGACAAGCTGGCTGCTGTTGGCTACACAGTTCACCTTCGCACAGCCGCGCGTGATTGAACTGACTGCCGACCGGGATAGCCGTTATCGGATCGCGGGTCAGCGTACACCCGAGATCACGGTGAAGGCCGGAGAGGAGATTCTGTTGCGAGTCACCGCGCGGAAGGCGAAGTCTTGGAACCGTGATGGATCGATTCACGGGTTCTCGCTTCTGCGCGCGAAAGATCGCAGCAAAGTCGAAGGATGGGATCTCCTGTTCAAACCGGGCACGCAGGAGTTTCTGCTCACAGCTCCCAGCGAACCGGGAGAGTACGAGGCGGTCTGCACGGTAATTTGCAGTGAAGAACATGAAGGCATGCATCTCAAGTTCACGGTCGTGCCGCAGTAACTAAAGAAGGAGTGGTTATGAAAGGCAAGTCTTACATTTGGATGGCAGGCGTGCTGGCGCTGGCGAGCGTCGCGCAGGGTCAGAGCGCCCGCATCTTTCGTGGGGAAGTTTCCGATAGCCAGTGCGCGCTGAACATCCATTCACTGACGCGCTCGCACCAGGAAATGCTGAAATCGAAGTCGATGGGCGGGACGTCCAATACATGTTCGACGTACTGCATCGAGCATCTGGGAGGTACGCTCGTGTTGTCAGCGGGCAAGGAAGTTTACCGACTCGATCGCCCGGACCTCGTTCACGGCTTTGAGGGGCAGAAGGTAAAGATCACGGGCACACTGGACACGAAAGTGAGCCAGATCCACGTCATCAAGATTGAGTTGGAAAGCCCAGAGTAGTGCGCCCCCCAAGTTTTACTCTTTCCTTCAGTCCCCCCAAAGTGTGAAGCAGACATCGAACCTCTTGGCGGGCGAGTGCGCCGGCCCCATAGGCGGCCACGGACGGGGCCACACGACGCACTTGACATTCGCTTTTTATTCGCTCACAATCCGCCTATGGCAATCACGCGTCGTCAGAGAGAAGTCTACGACTTCATTTCGCGGTTCGTGGCGGAGAAGGGTTACTCGCCGTCGTTCGAAGAGATCGGTGAGGGACTCGGGCTGACTTCCCTTGCAACAGTGCACAAGCACGTGTCGAACCTGGAAAAGAAAAGCCTGCTGACCCGCGACTACAACCGTAGCCGCTCGATCGATCTGGTAGCGCCGAAGGGAAAGTTGAAGCAGTCGATGGCGGTGAACACGGGCCTCGTGCTACCGATTCTGGGCCGGATCGCGGCCGGACAGCCGATTGAATCGGTCCAGCAGCAGAACGGCAATACGATCTCTCTCGCTGACTTCGTCCGCTCGAAGGAAGTGTTCGTGCTGGAGGTACGGGGCGAGTCTATGCAGGACGAGCACATCATGGACGGGGATTACGTTCTGGTCGAGAAGGCAAAGGTCGCCCGCAATGGCGAACTCGTCGTGGCCCTGGTGAATGGCGACGAGACCACTCTGAAGCGCTTTTATAAAGAGGGAAGCAACATTCGGCTACAGCCCTCGAACGCCACGATGCGGCCAATTGTCGTTCCGGCCGCGGCGGTCGAACTGCAGGGGAAAGTCATCGGCGTGTTGAGGAAATATTGACCGATGCCCTGATATGAATCGCGAAGCACCGTGCTGGACGTCGGCCCTCTGGTGTTAGGCTGCGGTACCTATTGCGTGTAAGATTTCGTTTTCCCTCCGTTGTTCGCTGTCAGTTCATATTCCTAATTCAAAGTTGGAGGGTGGCCATGATGAAGCTGCGAGTGGCAGCAGGTCTCCTCGCCGGGATGCTCTGTGGAACCGGTGTGGCGGCACAGACCTCTTCGACGACAACCACAGCGTCGCCGGGCGCCCCTCCGAAAGTGGTGCTACTGGTGCACCAGCAGTTCCAGACCGGCAAGGTGGGAGAGCGCGAGCAGTTGGAAGTGGAAACCTGCAAGAAATTTGAAGAGTTTGGAATTCCGATTCCGTGGATCGAGATGGAGTCGGTCACCGGTTCGCCGGGAGCGCTGTTCTTCGATCCCGCCACTTCCCTCGAGGAGATGGATAGAGCCGGGCAACTCTTGAGCCAGATGTACAGCGCGCATCCGGAACTGGGGCAGTTACAGAACGAAATCGAAGCGCGGATTGCGAGTTCGAAAATACTTATCGCCCGGCGGCGCGACGATCTGGGCAAGTCTGGCGACGGCATTGATTTGTCGAAGGCGCGCTATTGGCGGATCTCAGTCGTCAATGTCCATCCCGGACACGAGAGCGACTTCGCCGAAGCGGACAAGTTGCGCGCGAGTGGAAGTTCGCAAGCAAGTTGGGTCGTGTATGAAGTCGATTCCGGCACGACGCTGCCGACCTTTCTGGTAATCGAACCGTTGCGTTCGCTGGCGGACGCCGAAAAGAAGCCGGAGACGAAACGGCCGCCCGAAAAAGGGCACAGGGACTTCGACCAGATCGCGCGAGAGGCATTCCTTTCGGTCGAAAGCAATTTGTGGGCGATCCACCCGGAGATGTCGCACGTGTCGCGTGGATTTGCGTCAGGCGATCCGGATTTCTGGACGCCCGGGCAGAATAAGCAGTAGCGACGACGTGAACGAGCAGTCGCGGGTTGGCTGAGTTTGAATTTCGACGTCGAGTAGGGCAGTTATGCCGGAGGGCATTCGTGTCACGCTGGATGCAGCGCCTGCTGCGAGCCTGAGTTCCACGCCACCAATCTGGTTGAGCAGCCGTTCCCGAAGGGTAAGGATTTGCTCCAGGCGAGAACGCAACCCTCATTAGCGCAAGAGACGGCCTGAGCGCAGACAAAATCAAGCCCCAAGAAGAGGCACGCAGCAAAAGAAAACGCCCGGCGAGTAGCGGGCGTTTCATCTTCGATAAAAAACCACTTCAGCCGACGTGTTTGTCGAGCGCCTTCTGGATCTGCTCCTTCGGCACGTAACCAACGATCTGCTCCTTCACCTGGCCGTCCTTGAAGACGAGAAGGGTGGGGATGCCGCGAACGCCGTAACGCATCGGGGTCGCCGAGTTGCGATCGACGTCCATCTTGCCGACTTTGATCTTGCCCTGATACTCGGTGGCGAGTTCGTCGACGATCGGGGCGATCGCGCGGCATGGACCGCACCAGGTCGCCCAAAAATCGATCAGCACGGGCTTGTCGGACTTCAATACATCGGCATCGAAGTTCGCATCGGTGACTTCGACGATTCCATTGGCTGCCATCTTCGTTGTTCCTCCAGATACCTCGTTCCGGCCCCGGTTTGTTCGCTTGCCGGCCGCGGCACCGGTATGAGTGCTACCGCCATTTGGCGGAATTAGGATTCTAGCAAAGTATTAGATGCCCAGGGAGTGAGGAAGGGTTCAGGGCGAGCGTCAGGTCTTAGGTCGTGGGTCTCGGGCCTTGGGCCTTTACCTTCCGGGTGTTGACTCCCATTGCGTTTCGATCGTGCCGTCGGATGCGTTTTCCGATTCCTAGTCTTAACGACTGGTATCAGAGACATGTCGGGCTGGATCTTTGGGAGCCGGAACTGAGAACTGGGAACTAGGAACTGGCAACTGAAATTAAAAGGCGTCCTGATTGCTCAGGACGCCCCGGCAGCCCTCCCCCAGAACTGCCAAACCACGAGGTGGAGAATACGTCGGCCGGCTCGGAGTGTAAATGTCACTTAGGTAATTCGGGCTGAACACGGGGTAACGGGTATGAGTCTCACTAAAGTAACCAGCGCCGGATTTCGGACTGGAAGCCGCGGCTACTGCTACTTCTCTGAAAGCAAAAGGGAAAATCCATCGAAGGCGTATTCGCGGTGGCCGTCGGTTACCGTGAATTTTGCCGCGCCCGATTGGACCTGCTTCACCGCGGTGTCGAGATGATGAAGCGCGTCAGGTTCGGCAATGGGAACGTTATGAGCCGGCAAAAGGAGCTTGAGCCGGGGTACGAATTCGGTCAGGCGCGCCACGGATTTGGCATATGCCGCGAAGTCGGTTTCCGGTGTGAAGAGATAAATCGGCCCGGGGTAGAAAGTGTCGCCGGTGAAGAGCAATCCGTTCCCGCGATCGAGCAGCGACAACGAATCCGGAGTGTGGCCCGGAGTGAAAAGAATCTCGAGATCGCGGCCGCCAAGATCAATGTGCTCGCCGTCGTGAATGCGCCGGCTGACATTCCACGGACGGATCGCATAAGCGCCAGGCCGAACGCCGGCGGGAAGACTTCCGCAGATGCGCTCCGGAGCAAGCGCGTCACGCGAATAGATATTCGATTGGCCTTCCGCATTCTTGCGGCTGAACGGCGTGTCTTCATTGAGGATGTCGGGGAACTCGGCGTTGCCTCCTGTGTGGTCGAAGTGGGTATGTGAATTCAAGACTGTAATGGGGAGTACCGTCAGTTGCGTGACAACGTCGCGAATACTCGCGACACCCAACCCGGTGTCAAACAGCAATGCGCGGCGCTGACCGACGATCAGGTACGAGATGACCTCTTCAAACTGATGCGGCTCGTAGATCGCGTACACATCGGGACGAACGCGATAGACTTCGAACCAGTTGCTGCGGACATCGACGCGCATCAATTCCTTGTAGACGAGACGCGGCAGGTCACGACACCATTCCGGCCGCAACGGCTCACCTGACTTCTGGCTGAAGCCGGTTGTGACACAAATCAGCGCAAGGAGCGGTGTAAACCCCGCAAATCTCATGGCAGATCCTCGAGATGTCGGTACGGAATTTTAAGGCTGCTGCATCCAACTCTGGCCACCATCGCTGGTGCTCCAGATCTGACCATTGGTGGTGGTGATCTTGCCGTGCTGCGGATCGGTGAAAGCGATCGCTGCGATATCACTGCTCAGAGAAACGCTGTTGGCGACCGGTTTGACTTGGGTCCAGTGGCCGCCGGCGTCGGGCGAGTGATACAGGGAACCGGCGGCTCCCCCCACCCAGATATCAGGGCCGTTGAACGTGAGAGCCCGGAAGGTCGCGCCTTCCGCAACGGTTACGGGCTGCCAGGACTTCCCTGAGTCGGCGGAGCGTTGCAGCTGTCCATCGAAAGAGATGTTCCAGCGCAGGCCCTCTGACCACGCAGATCTCGGAACGCCCTTTCTTGCTTTGGCTGCCTCGGCCGCCGCCGGAGCAATACTCTTTTGCAACTCGAGTTCATCGCTCGGGGCCACGGCGAGTGCGGCCGAAGCTGGAGTCGCCGCGGTTTTTGCCCGTCCGGGAATTTCGCCCTTCTTGTCGGACTTATCGGAGTCCGCATTCACCGCGTCGACCATCTGCGCGAGCGATTCGGTGGACTGAGTTGTGTAGTTCTGGGCGTTGGCCGCCAAGTGAGGCGCAGGGACATTCTTGTTCGTCGGCGCGCCAGGAGGCGGGGCAGGGGCTGGAGGCGGCACAGCAGAACCGTTACCCGTCTCAAAGGCAAAGGCGCCACGTGCCGCATCCATCTGGCGGTGGTCCCGAAGGTCCTTTGCGAAGACGGGGCTCGCGCCGGAAGCAGCAGGTGCGGCAGGAGGGCCAGGCTGCCTAAGAACGCCTCCGACGGTCTGACTGGGCTCGGGTATGCGCGCGACCAGCGACTTTTCCCGTGAGGCTTTGGAAGGAGCGGTAGCGCCAGACAATGAAGGCGGGCCGGGCACTCGCGCATCGGCGAGCGGCTTGGTCTTGGTTTCAGTAGGGGCGTTAACAGGCGCAGAGTCAGCCCGCGTGCTCTCGGCCGGCGCATACGCCGGAGGCGTTACCTGCGGTACGTCTTTCACCGTGTATGCGAGCTTCTCTTCCCGATGCATCAGGAAGGCGGCACCGACAACGACGAGGCATGCCGCCAGCGCGCCCCAGCGCAACACCGGGAAAGTAAACCATGGAGCCTTTCGCGCGACTCCGGTGTCTTTAATGTGCGTGGCGACTCCTGCGGGCGGGATCGCGGCGAGGGCCAAGACATCGCGACAGTCGGCGCAACGAGAGAGATGTTGCAGGAGCGGTGTTCGTTCGCGCTCGGGGAGGGCCTGCTCGGCAAACGCGGTCAACAAGTCGGGATCAGGGTGATCGCCGGCCACTGCGGCCCGCATGCGTTCGCGCACGATTTTGGGCAGATCGGTCATTATTTGGCTTCTTCGCTCGCTCACTGCGCGGCGCTAATCTCTGCGCACCCTCCACGAAATCCTGTACCGCTTTGAATCTCAGCCACTTCCGTCCCCGGCCGGGGCTTCCACCTTCTTTTTATGGAACGCGGGAGATGCAGAATCTTGCGCCAGCCGCGCACGTATATTCAAGCCCAGATCCCGCACATCGACTTCCAACGCTTCTTCGGCCTGCCGCCGGCTCATGCCACGCCGGGCGAGTCCCGCCAGGATCTGCTTGCGCAAGGACTTAGCCAACTTGTCGAGTTTGCGGCTGACGGTCGACTCGTGGACGGAAAGCATGCGCGCAATCTCGGCCAGTGTCCGGTCATCAAGGTAATAGACCGCAAGGATGAAGCGCTCGTCGGAAGGCAGACTTGCCAGTGCCTCGTCCGTCGCCGCCTCGAGGCGGGGATCGACGGGGATCGCGGGCTCGGCCTCGGGACTCGCGAACTGCTGCCCTTCTTCCGTCTCTTCCTCGAGGCTGACCATCCGCTTCTGCCGGCGGTAGCGGTTCACCTGCTCCTGCGCCATGACTGTGCGAAGCCAGCCTTCGAGCGAGCCTCGCCCGGTATAGGACGCGAGCTTTGAAACTCGATGTCCGTCCCTGGCAACGGTGCCGTACAACTCCGCGTAGATGGAGTCGGATAGATCGCGAGCCGCGGAATCTTCCCGCGTGATGTGCAAGCCGATCTCGTACAGCTTCTCGCGATACCGAAGCATGAACGTTTCCCATGCGCGTTCGTTTCCCGCAGCGCAGGCGCGCGCAAGAACCAGTTCCTCAATTTTGAGAGAAAAACAAAACTCGCGCAGCGAGGAGTCTTGCGGAGCAGCGAATTTCCTGACGATTTCGTCCAGGATGCGCGCCAGATCGTTGCATTCGAGGCCGAATTGCAGCGCCGAACATTTCGCGTGCAACTCGTTCGCGATCCTCAGCAAGTCCGGTGAAGCGACGTCGGATTGGGTGGCGCGATCCATCAATAGTGGCCGCTCTTCGCGATGCTACTCATTTTTTTCGATGCAAGGAAGGAGGAAATTCCCGTTCCTCCAACAACCAGGGAAGCAAGGGCGCCCAAAGGTAGGATGCGCTCGATCGCCGGGGTGTCGCTTGGCTCCGGGAGGACAAAATGACTATGAGATTGTTCTTGGGATTCGTCGTTCTGGCGATTGTGGTTGGCTGGGTGGTTGGGGCGGAATACCAGGTCCAGGCGGGCGAGGTCGGCGGCAACACCGACTACAAAGTGCTGGCGCCGATCCGGCACGGGAATTTGACGGTGTTTCCGGTGGTCGCCTCGTCGACCCACGACACGAAAGAGTTTCTCACGCTGGACGAAGGGCTGAAGTCGGGCGAAGTGGAGGTGACCGAGTCGGGTAATGTGCGGGGCATGATTCGTCCCAGACACCCGAATGCGAATGTCGAGCCGCAATATCCGGTCCATGACGGCGCGCAAGTCAACAAGCTGGTGCTCGTCAACAATTCGAAGAGGCCGCTTCTCCTGCTCGCAGGCGAAATCGTGACCGGCGGCAAACAGGATCGGGTGATCGGCAAGGATCGGATCGTCCTGCCGGAGAGTGATCCGATTGATTTGGATGTCTTCTGCGTCGAGCCAGGAAGATGGGTCGGGCCCAGCGCGAAATTCGTTCCCGGCGCGGCGAGCAGCGTGATGGCAGCGCCTTCGGTACGGGGCAAGGCGATGGCCGACAAAGATCAAGCCAAAGTGTGGCAGCAGGTCGGCAGTGCAAACGAGATGGTCACGGTTGAGGTGCAGGCAGCGGCTCCATCGACATCAGCAACAAGAGAGCTCTCTTCCACGACTTCGTACGCGAAGGTCATGCAGAACGACGAGGTGAAATCGAGGGTCGATTCAGTGGCCAAGCCGATCGAGGAACAGTACGAAAGCACGATCAAACAACTGCGGGAGAAAAACGCGGTTGGTGTGATCGTCGCGGTGAATGGGCAGATCGTGTGGGCGGACATCTTCGCGAGCACGAGCCTGCTCGAGAAATATTGGCCGAAGCTGGTGCGCTCCTACGCAACCGATGCGATCGTTACGCGTGCGAAGGGTGGACAACCGAGCGAAGCATCGGCGCAGGCCTTCCTGGAAGACCTGCACGGTCGTCACGAAACGATTGACAGCGAACCCGGCGTGTATCGCCACACCGAGGTTTCCGGCGACGGCTTCAAGGCGTTCGAACTGACGTCGTTGCTGCCGAAGACGAACTTCTCGGTGCACGTCGCGAAGATGGCAGAGTAATAGGTTTCGAAATTCTCTCTCAACCCAAACGTCCCTCCCCAGGGCTGGGGAGAGCTCCCGCTCTCCCCACTTTTTTCGTATCGCCAACCGGGTAATTTCCTGCTTTTTATAATTGAAACAAGTGTTTCAAGTATGTTAATGTCTACGCGTGGTTCGAACCGCGAACGTCGAGCGGCCGGGGGAACTGCTCGACGCGATTGTCGATCACCTGATTGAGAACGGGGTCAGCGAGTTGTCGTTGAGGCCGCTGGCCAAAGCAATTGGATCGAGCCCACGTGTTCTTCTCTACTACTTCGGGTCGAAAGAGGACCTGGTGGTGAAGGCGCTGGCTCGGCTCCGAGAGCGGCAACGCGGCACCTACGATCAGCTGAAGAACGCGGGCTTCGCGTCGCCGACCGATGCCTGCCGCGCGATCTGGCGCGACATGAGCGCGCCCCGGTCGGAAGGACTGTTCCGGATGTTCTTCGAGGCTTATGCTATGGCACTGCGCCATCCTCGTCGTTTTTCTGAATTCCTGAACAGCGCCGTCGAAGACTGGTTGAGCTTTCTCGCGGAGCCTTTGATCGGGCACGGCGCCTCAAAGACCGAAGCGCGCGCCTACGCCACCGTCGTGATCGCGGGATTTCGAGGGTTCATGCTGGACTACTGCGCATCTCGCGACCGCGTGCGAGTGAATCGGGCCGTGGAACTCTGGCTGGAAGCGATCAATACGATTCCGAACAAACTGATTCGATGAAGAGGGAGAAGTCGTATGGAGAGTAAACGGCGCGCGGCTCTTGGCTTCATTTTTGTAACCGTCATGCTCGACATGCTGGCGTTCGGCATCATCGCGCCCGTTCTGCCGCGACTCATCTCCGACTTCCTGCACGGCAACATGGCGCGCGCCTCCGAGTACATGGGGCTTTTCGTCACTACGTGGGCGCTGATGCAGTTTTTCTTCTCGCCCATACTCGGAATGTTGTCGGACCGTTATGGGCGACGGCCGGTGGTTCTGCTCTCCAACTTTGGGCTCGGCTTGGATTACATCGTGATGGCGGTGGCTCCGACGGTCGGGTGGTTGTTTCTCGGGCGCGTGCTGTCGGGCATCACATCGTCGAGCATGCCCACGGCGAACGCCTACATCAGCGACGTGACGCCGCCGGAGAAACGCGCCAAAGCTTTTGGGGTTTTCGGCGCCGCGTTTGGGATCGGCTTCATTCTTGGGCCCGCGATCGGAGGATGGCTTGGCGCAATCAACCCGCGGCTGCCATTTTGGGTGGCGGCTGGATTCAGTCTGCTGAACGCGACCTATGGTCTCTTCGTACTTCCCGAGTCGCTCCCCCCGGAGAAACGCCAAGCGCAACTGCGTTGGAAGAATGCGAATCCTCTAGGCGCACTCAAGTTGTTGCGTTCCCACCATGAGCTGTTTGGATTGGCGATCGTCAACTTACTGGGCTATCTGGCGCACGAGGTGTACGCCACCGTCTACGTTCTCTACGTAACCTATCGGTATGGCTGGAACGAGAAACAGATTGGGACTTCGCTAGCCGTGGTGGGAATTACATCGATGATCGTGGCTGCGGGCCTGGTGGGCCCTTTTGTGAAGTGGGTGGGCGAGCGCAAGTCCCTTTTTACCGGCCTGTTTTTAGGCGGGCTCGGTTTCTTTTTGTTTGGATATGCGTCCGTGGGGTGGATCTTTATGTTGGCAATCGCGATCAATGCATTTTGGTCGCTCGCCACTCCGCCGTCGCAGTCGATGATGACGCGGCGCGTGTCTGCTTCTGAACAGGGAGAACTTCAGGGAGCGATCGGCTCGATGCGTGGAGTGGCCATGATTGTCGGACCACTCATGTTCTCGTCCGTCTTCGCGTTCTTTGTCGCGCCCGGCCACGTGTTGCCCGGAGCACCGTGGTATCTCGCCGCGGCGCTTTTGGGTGCGGCGCTCGTGGTGGCATGGATCGTCGCGCCTAAGACGGCCATCCAGACCGCGCCACCGCTCACGCCAGAAATCGTCGCGGAGGAAAATCCGCTCACTTGAACTACTGCAAGTTGATGGAAGTCTCGAGAGGCAGGCTCTCGGAGGACCCTCCGACTCTTACTGCATATTCGCCGGGCACCAATTGCCAGGCGTTACGGTCGACGTTGAAGATGGAAAGAAATTTCCGATCCACCTCGACTGTGATTTCCTTGCTCTCGCCTGCCTTCAGCGCAACCTTGTTCCATCCGACCAGGCGCTTCGGCGGCTCGCCGGTGTTCGGTGGCAGCGAGGCGTAGACCTCGGCGATTTCTTCGCCATCACGATTGCCGGTGTTCTGCACAGTGAACGAGACGCTCACCCTGTCGCCTGGCGTGACTTTCAGGCCCGAATATGAATACGTCGTGTAGGAGAGGCCGTGGCCGAACGGGAACAAGACGGATTTGTCTTCCGCCTCATACCACTTGTAACCGACCTTTAGCCCTTCGTCGTATTTGATCTGGAACGCAGCCAAGCCCTTGGCAACCTGCTTCCAGTGGTCCGGCTTCGACTCATCGGGGACCGACTCCTTCGGAGGCTTGACGATTGTGGGATGAGGCAAATCATCGTCGCTCCTGGGGAAGGTGATGGGAAGCTTGGCGCTCGGGTTCACATCGCCGAAAAGAACCCGCGTCACCGCATCCGCGCCGCGACTACCCGGGAACCACGCTTCTACGACCGCGCTCACCTGGTTCACCCATGGCATTAACACAGGACCACCGTTCTCGAGGACAACAACCGTGTGAGGATTTGCTGCGGCCACGGCCGAAATCAGTTCGTTCTGGTTGTGCTGCAATCCGAGCGTCGGGAGGTCCATGCCTTCGCTCTCCCACTGATATGCGAAGACGATCGCGACGTCGGCTGATTTAGCGACAGCAGCAGCCGCTGTCGGATCTGTGCCCGGATCATACTGCACCTTCGCCTGCGGCGCCCGAGCCTGAATCGTTTTCAGAGGCGACGTGGGGAACCAGATCTCGTCCTGCCACTTGGTGCGTCCTTGTCCCGGCGGCTTGATGGCGTTGCCACCGGGCGGATCTACTTGCGCCGAGCCTCCGCCCGAAATCATCCCGACATCGGAGTGCGAGCCGATCACCGCGATGCTGCTCACGCTCGGTGCTAGGGGCAGCTGGTTGCCTTCGTTCTTGAGCAGCACGATGCTGTGCTCCTCAATGTTCTGCGAGACGTCAAGGCCACCGAAGACATCGACCACGCTTCTCTCTTGCGGGTCATCCACGATGCCGCTCGCAAACATGGAGCGCAGCACGCGGTGCACGTGATCGTCAAGTTCTGCCATTGGGATCTTCCCCGTCTGCACCGCCTTCTTCAGCGCATCGCCATAGAAGACTTCGCCCGGTTCTTCATGATCGAGGCCCGCGGCTGAAGCTTTCTCTGCGCTGTGCGCGCCGCCCCAGTCAGAGAGAACGAAGCCTTTGTAGCTCCAGTCTTTCTTCAGCACATCAGTAAGGAGATATTTGTTCTCGCAGGCGTAGTCACCGTTGACGCGGTTGTAGGAGCACATCACAGCCGCTGGATCACCTTCATGCACGCCGATCTCGAAGGCCAGCAGATCGCTCTCGCGCATCGAGCGCGTGTCAATGTTCACATTGACGGCGTTGCGCCCGCTTTCCTGATCGTTCAGGGCGTAGTGCTTGATGTCTCCGATGACGTGCTGCGCTTGCGTCCCCTTAATCAGCTGCGCCACCATGCTGCCCGCAAGGATCGGATCTTCCCCCATGTACTCGAACGTCCGGCCATTGCGCGGCTCGCGTGTCAGATTCACTCCCCCGCCAAGCGACATGTTGTAGCCTTGATCGCGCAGCTCCCGTCCGATGAGCGCTCCATATTCGTAGGCGGCCTTCAGATCCCAACTCGCCGCCGCGCCCAGATTCGACGGCAACGCTGTCGAATAGCGACCGTTCTGTCCGCTTTGGCGGACGCCGTAAGCCGCATCGGACATCTGGATATCGGGAATCCCGAGCCGGGGGACTCCAACGACATAGCCCGCACCCCCATTCGAGTGGATATGCAGCGGGCTGATCGGGCCGAGACCCTTTTCCATGCCAGTTCCGTGAAGCAGCGAGATCTTTTCGTCGAGGGTCATCTCCTTGAGCACCAGCGAGGCGCGCTCGTCAGGCGAGAGGCTGGTATTCATCCACGGACCTGTCACAGGTTTCGGTTTGGATTTGGGTTGGGGGCTTGCCGCGATCGAGAGAGCTAAGACAGAAAGTAAGAGTACGAACTGGTACACCCTGGGGGAGTACGAGCGCATCGACATTTGCTTGGCTTCCTTCCGACTGTTAAGGTAGCCGACAAAAATACAATAGTAAATCGTTTTTGCAGCGCTCCCGGGCGACGACAATTCATTTTGGATTAATCGTGACGAGCCCGGGCGAGGATAAAATGCTGCCGCTCGAAAAACTCAGACTCTTTTCAGAATCGATCTTTAGTCTTGTTGCCGTCCGAATTCTTCCGACTGTCCTGTGAGGTGCGTATGAAGTCTCAGCGCCGTTCTTTTGTGCCCGCAATTCTGATCATCATGCTCGCGGCGACCGCAGCTGTCGCGGCCTCCGGGTATCAACTGCTTCAAACCTGGAAACTGGGCGGTGAAGGCGGGTGGGACTATCTCAAAGCCGACAGCGACGCGCGCCGCTTATATATCTCACGAGCAACCAAGGTCGTCGTGATCGATGCCGACACTGGCAAGCCCGTTGGCGAAATTGCCGACACGCCCGGCGTTCATGGCATCGCGCTCGCGCCAGAATTCGGCAAGGGCTTCACCAGCAACGGCCGCGAGAATATGGTCAGTGTGTTCGACCTGCAAAGCCTGAAAACGCTTAATAAGATCAAGGTCGGCACACGGCCGGATGCCATCCTCTACGACCCCGCCACCAAGCGCATCTTCACGTTCAACGCGGGAAGTCAGGATGCCACTGCGGTTGACGCCGCCAAAGGCGAGGTCGTCGGCTCCATCCCGCTGGGCGGCAAACCGGAATTCGCGGCCAGCGACGGGAAGGGTACGGTCTTCGTCAATCTGGAAGACAAGAATCAACTCTTCGCCCTCGATGCCGACAAACTCGCGGTGAAAGAGCGCTGGGACCTTCCCGGTTGCGATGAGCCGAGCGGGCTAGCGATGGATCAGAAGAACCGCCGCCTGTTTGTCGGCTGCGGCAACAAGAAGATGCCGATCGTAAACGCGGATACCGGAAAGATCATCACGACTCTCCCGATCGGCGACGGCGTGGATGCGACCGCGTTCGACGACGGCACCGGCCTCGCCTTCGCATCCTGCGGAGAAGGCGTGCTCACCGTCGTGCACGAGGAGTCCCCAGACAAATTCAGTGTGGCGGAAAACGTGAAGACTCAGAAAGGCGCGCGCACGATGGCGCTCGACTCCAAGACACACAAGGTCTACACGGTGACCGCCACGTTTGGTCCGCCCCCGGCGGCCACGGCCGATCAACCACATCCGCGTCCAGCGATACTACCCGACACGTTTGTGGTCTTAGTTCTCGGGAAATAAAGTCCGCCGGGAGCCTGTCGCCACTGCATCTCAGGTGCTTGTTCGGCGGAACACCGGGCATGGGACTGAGGAATTGGATTCCAAAGACGAACACTACGACTGGCCTGGTGCGAGCCGTGGTGTGCCTCCTGTTCTTCACCTGCGCACCAACCTTTTCTCCCGCCTACTCCGTTCTCACGCACGAAGAAATTGTTGACCTGCTCTGGCAGGATCAGATCCAGCCCATGCTGAAGAAGCGCTTCCCTGCCGCCACGGAGGAGGACCTGCTCAAAGCTCACGCTTACGCTTACGGCGGTTCCGTCGTGCAGGACATGGGGTACTACCCATTCGGCAACAAATATTTCAGCGATCTTGTCCACTACGTGCGCAGCGGCGACTTTGTGGTAAATCTCATCAAGGAATCAGCAACCCTGGATGAATACGCGTTCGCACTGGGGGCGCTCTCCCACTACGCGGCAGACAACGGCGGACATCCTACGATCAATCGCGTGGTCACGATCGAGTTTCCGAAACTCGGCAGAAAATTCGGGCAGAGCGCGACTTACGCGGACGATCCGAAAGCACACATCCGCACGGAATTCGGCTTCGACATGGTGCAGGTCGCGAAAAATCGCTACACGTCGGACCGATATCACGATTTCATCGGCTTTGAAATTTCAAAGGACCTGCTCGATCGGACTTTCTTCGAAACCTACAGCCTGCACTTACACGATGTGTTCGGAGATCCAGATCTTGCGATCGGAACATTTCGGCGCGCGATCAGCATTGTGATTCCGGAGATGACCCGGGTCGCTCTACTCGCGCGTAAGCAGGACATCGTGAAGGACACCCCGAATTTCAACAAGAAGAAGTTCCTGTACTACCTGTCGCGCAAGAAATACGAAAAAGAGTGGGGGATGAGTTACAGGAAGCCGGGCGCAGGCACCAGGATTCTCGCTTTTTTTCTGCGGCTCGTACCCAAGGTGGGGCCGTTTAGCGCTTTAAATTTCAAAGTTCCGACGCAACGCACTGAAGATATGTACATCAAGAGCGTCGACGACACGGTGCAGGGTTACGGTCACCTCTTGCATGAGACGAAGATCGAAGACCTACACTTGCCCAACAAGGATTTCGACACTGGCCGTGAAACGCAGGCGGGCGAATATCAGCTCACCGACAAATCGTATGAGAAGTTGCTCGGCCAACTGGCCGCCAAGAACTTTGAGCATCTCACACCGGAGCTCCAGCAGAATATCCTCGCGTTTTATGCCGACCTGAATGCGCCGATCTGGACCAAGCGAAACAAGAAGGCTTGGACGGACACGCTCGCGGACGTTGAAAAATTACGCGCTGCTCCCACAGAATCTGCCGAACCGGTCGGCACAATTGGGAACGCGTTCTCAACAGTTCGTCCTGATGTACTAACTACTGAAATCCGCGAACATTGATTGGTCTTCCGTTTGCACCGTGTTTCTGTAATTATGTCAACTTCTCTGAGACCCTGGGATTTCCCGGGAAAAACACACATGCCCCTACCCGACGACAAGCATTACCGGGCAAAGATTACCAAGCGGATCGACTTTGCCCCTGAGCTATGGATGATCCGCATCAACCCAGGAGCCGACTTCAAGTTCACGCCCGGCCAGTACGCCACCCTCGGCATACAGGGCGAAGAGAAGCGCTCGGAGCGGCCTTACTCGATTGCGTCGTCGCCCTACGAGAACGAAATTGAATTCTTCTTTGAGTTGGTGCCAAATGGTGAACTGACTCCTCGCATTTATGCACTGCAGCCGGGTGACGAGTTGTTGATGCGCAAAGCCTCAAAGGGCCGGTTCGTGCTCGACACCACCAGCGGACGAAAGAAGCATCTGCTCGTCTGCACGGTCACTGGAGTTGCTCCCTTTGTGAGCTTTGTACGAACACTCTATAAGGATTGGAAGGAAGGCAAGTTCCAGGGCGATCATCAACTCTTCCTGCTGAACGGCGCCAGCCGCTCGTGGGAATTCGGATACGTCGATGAGTTGCAGCACTACGCCAAGGAAGCGCCTTGGCTCAAATACGTGCCTACGGTGAGCCGCCCGTGGGACGACCCCAAGTGGAATGGTGAAGTCGGCCGCGTCGATGAGTTGATCCGCAAGTACGCCGATCAGTGGGGAATCACCGCACAAAATGGTGTCGGATACCTATGCGGGCATCCGGAAATGATCGAGCACGGGAAAGGAATCTTGAAGCGAATCGGATTCACAAAGGAATTCCTGCGCGAAGAGATTTACTGGATCCCGTCGAAAGAGACAGCTGTGGCCGGGTAAGCAGGTGCGTTGGCCAGCGCTCTTTCGAATCTTTGGAATCAGAATTCCGTAACGCCTCCGTACGATACTCGTCGTTCTTCTTGCTAGTTTGGTCACTTACGAGTCCATCCTTATGATTAGACTCGTAAGTGACACGAAGTGATCACTTCTACTGCGGCTAACTCCCGTTCGAAACGGGAGGAGTCTGGCCGCTCAGATGTCCGGTACGACTCCCTCGGGTCGGAGTCCGGCAAGCGTCCGCATGGTTAAGCCCGGGTCACACGGAACCGTTTCCATCTCTGGCTCTAATTTTAGAATAGCAATTTGCGTAGGGTGAATGAGACAGCTGCGCCGAAAATATATTTGGCGTGGATTGAAAGCGTTGCGGGGAAAATGGCGATTTTGGGGGCTTGACAAGAAAAATCTTCACCACAGGGGGACACCGGGGACTGCTCGGGTCAATTCCCCACAATTGGACTTCGGCGTTCGAGGAGAACAGTGTTCCTCCATCGGGCACCGAGTTGTCCGATTCGCTCGCGCACACCAACTTCGCGAAATCCGCACGACTTGTGCAGCGCGATGCTGGCGATGTTCTCCGGAAAGATACCGGCTTGCAGTGTCCAGATTTCGTTCTGCTCGGAACTCTTAATGAGTTCAGTCAATAGATGCTTGCCGATTCCTTTCCTGCGAGCCGATCCGGCGACATAGATCGAGACCTCGGCCACTCCTCGATAGACTGGTCGGCTGGAAACCGGGCTGAGTGCTGCCCAAGCAACCACCTGGTCGTTTTCTTTGGCGACAAGTCGCGAGTGCGCGTGGTGAGCAGTGTTCCATTTTTCCCAGCCGGGTGATTCGGTTTCGAAGGTGGCGTTGCCGTCCGCGATGCCTTCGAGATAGATCCGCTCGACGGCGGGCCAGTCGGTTGCTTGCATGGCTGCGATGGTGAAGTCCATCAAGGGCGTTTACTGGGATTCGGCGGGCCCGAAGAACACGAGAACTTCGAGTTCATCGCTCACATCGAAGAAACAATGCTCGACCTTCGCGGGAACGAAGATCACGCTGCCCGTTTTGACGACGTGTTCTTCGCTGGCGACGCGCATGCGCGCACGGCCGCGCACAACGTAGTAGACCTCATCTTCATTGTGTGGCTGTTGAGGGTCGGCCGCGCCGGCGGCCAACACGTAGACGCCAACGCTCAGCGCGGGTACACGCAGGAATTCCTGATACGACTTCCCCGCCTGCGCGCGCTCAGCCGAGACCGTCGGCAGATCGTGGAAGGTCTTCATAGGAACGCTCCCGCAAACAGGATCTCCGTGTACTGCGGGATGAGGTCTTTTGCCTGCAGGCGTCCCTCGGGCTTATACCACTGATAAATCCAGTTGATCATGCCTAGCAATGCCAGGGCTGCCGCACGGGGTGTGACACTCCCCTTCGAGCCTTTCTGCTTCTGCACGTCCGCGATGAGCCCTTCCACGAAATGAATGTAATCTTTTTTGCGATTGTTGATCTGCTTGCGCAGCGACGGCGGCAGCGGATGGTTCTCATGCAACATCACCGTGATCTCGCGGTCGCGCACGCTCAAGACGACCTCAATGTGCAGGCGAATTAGAGTGCGCAGGCGCTCTTCCGGTCCCTGGATCCCGCGAACAACCTTCACCACGCGCTCATCGGTGATGTCGAGCGCGTGATTCATGATGTGGAAGAGCATCTCGTCCTTGCTCTGGAAGTGATGGTAGAGACCGCCCTTGCTCAGTTTGAGGGCGGCCGCCACGTCGTTCATCGACGTCGCGTCATAGCCGCGCTGCTGGAAGAGGCGGGCGGCGGTGCGGAGAATGTCTTGCCGGGAATCGAGCGTCGCTTCGCGAGTCACGACCGACATGGTAACCAGTCCGTGGCCGGAATGCCAAGGGCGCCATTTTTCGCTGGGCGAAGCGAGAAGAAAAGTGTGGTACCTTGGTACCATGGTACCAACAACTAAAGAATCCTCTCTCCTCATCGAGCGGGTGCAAACGGGTGTGCGCCTGGAAAAGCGCATCCTCAAAGTGTTGAAGGCATTTGCGGAATACCACGACATGACGCTGGGCGACTTGCTCGAAGGCATCGTGCTGCACGCATTCGACGGAAAAACTCCTTTCAGCTCGGAGTCGCTGCTGCGCATTCGCGAATTGAAGAAGTTCTATGGACTCGATCTCGACTCGACGGCCAGCCATCGTTTGAAGGAAGGCCGAAAGCCACCGTCGGTGCCGAGAAAGACTCCGCGATAGACAAGCCATGTCAAATCGCGCACGCAACTTCGCGCTCCCCTTGCTGCGGTGGTCGACCGGCCTGGTCGTGCTATGGCAGTCGTGGCTGACGTTTCGTTTGTCCACCACCCACCTGAACGCGCCGGTACATTCCTCAGCATTGGCGCACGTGCGGTTTGTGCTCTCGGGCGCGGAGATGTTAGCCGCCGTTTTGTTCCTGATTCCGTCCAGCGAAAAAATAGGCGGCTACCTGCTACTGGTTATTTTGGGTTTGGCGGTTGTGATTCACACCCTGCACGGCGATCTCAGCGGAATTGCAATTCTGTTTGTGTATGCGGCTGCCGTCTTCGCGTGTCTCGCGTTTCGAACGGAGTCGGCCCGCCGCTAGCGCACCTTTTGGGGTCCTTCTGGGTCTCGGTGCTCCTTCGCGCTCTCCGGGGCTATCCCCTGCTTCCTCTTCGGTTTCAAGCTTTCCTCAACGAAGACGAAAGGAGCCGGGAGCGATGGATGATCACCGATTAGCCACGAGCCACCAGCCGCTACAGGCTTCCATTCCTCGCCATTTCAACGGCACGGAGCACGGCTTTGGCCTTGTTCTCGCTCTCCTGGAATTCTTTCGCCGGATCAGAGTCAGCGACGATTCCCGCCCCGGCCTGCAAGTACGCTTTCTTGCCTTTCATGAACATCGTGCGGATCGTGATGCACGAGTCGAGGTTCCCAGCAAAGTCAGCGTAAAGAACCGCACCGCCGTAAACCCCGCGGCGGGTTGGCTCAAGTTCCTCAATGATCTGCATCGCGCGCACCTTGGGTGCGCCGCTAAGCGTGCCTGCCGGAAAGCAGGCGGCGAAAGCATCGACCGCATCCAGTTCGGGTCGCAGTTTCCCTTCGAGCGCCGACACGAGATGCATTACGTGCGAGTAGCGCTCCACGTACATCAGGTCTTTCACCTTCACCGAGCCGTAATCGCTGACACGCCCCAAGTCATTGCGCCCTAGATCCACGAGCATCACGTGCTCGGCGCGTTCCTTTTCGTCGGTGCGCATGAGATGCTCGAGCTCCCGATCGGCGGCCTCATCTTTCCCGCGCGGGTGTGTACCGGCGATCGGGCGATACTCTAGCTTCGAACCGGTCACACGAACCAGCATCTCGGGCGAGGAACCCAGGACGTGCGCATCCCCCATGCGCAGGAAATACATGTAAGGCGACGGATTGACTGTCCGCAGCGCGCGATAGAGATTGAACGGCGCAACATCGGGCTGGAAATTCACGCGCTGCGAAAGCACAACTTGAAAAATGTCGCCGGCGGCGATGTATTCCTTCGCGCGCTCCACGGCACGCATGTAGCGCTCGCGGCCGATGCCGGTGTGAACCTTCAGTGTTCCCTTTTTCGGCTTCGACCTTTCCAGTTGTCTGGGCCGCAGGCCCGCGGCGAGCCGCTTCTCGGTCGCAGCGATATCCCGCAACGCGCGTTCGTATGCACGCTTGGGATTCTCGTTCGAGGTGTCAGCGTTCGCGATGATGTGAATCTGATGGCGAAGATGATCGAAGGCCAGCAGATGATCGAAGAACATCAAGGCGCAGTCCGGAACGGCGACATCCCGCTCCGCATGCTCGCCGATATTTTCCAGCCTCCGCACCGCGTCATAGGCGAAGTAGCCGACGGCACCCGCAGTGAAAGGAGGAAGTCCGGGAACAGTAGCCGCGCGATGCTCCCGTAACAGCTTTTTCAAAACCTCGAAGACATTCCCTTTCAATCGCTCGCGCTTTTTGCGGCGCTCGATGTGAATCTCGTCTCCTTCCGCCCACAACCGCATGTAAGGGCGGGCCCCGAGGAACGTATACCGCCCGATCTGCTCACCACGCTCGACTGACTCGAGCAGACAGCAGTATGGTTCGTCCTCGGCCACGGCGAGGAACGCGGAAACCGGGGTCAGCAGGTCGGCGGTTACGGACTTCACCACCGGAACCAGCGAGGCCTCCTTGGCGAGGCGGGCAAACTCTTTGTAATCAGGCTGAAGCATGCAGAAACCTGCCGATACGATCCTTCGGCGGCGGAAAGCTCCAATTATAGGGGAAGGCCGTCCGCGAGTTGTCTCGGGCTCCTATAAACCCCGTGGTTCCTTACACCTCCGTCACTATTGGAACCAGCGAAACAATTGACTGTGCCCTACCCGCGTTGGAAGATTGAGGTTCAGCCGATAGTCGCAGAAGCGGAGGATCATGCGAGTCAAGTTCTGGGGGGTGCGCGGATCGACCCCGACCCCTCAAGCCGAGAACTTGCGCTACGGGGGAAATACCTCGTGCGTCGAAGTCCGCTTCGCCGACCACCTGTACGTCTTTGATTGCGGAACCGGTTTCCGTACGCTTGGCCAGCAACTCGAGAACGAATCCAACGGCAAACCCATCGCGGCGCACATCTTCGTCTCGCATTTCCACTGGGACCACATACAGGGAATTCCTTTCTTTCGGCCATTTTACGAGAATGGCCAGAACCGGTTCCTCTTCCACTCCTCCCGTCGCACGCGCAGTTTACAGCGCGTGATGGAAGAGCAGATGGCCTCGCCCTACTTCCCCGTCGACACCAGCGAGATGAAGGCCCAGCGGAATTTCTACGACATCGAAGAGGGCCAGGCGCAACTCGATGATCACGCCACCATGCGCGCGATGTGGCTGAATCATCCCCAGGGCTGCATGGGATTTCGCCTGGAAACCAAAGACGGCGTTCTGGTTTACGCAACCGACAACGAACCGGGCGATCCGGTTTTCGATAAGAACGTGCGCAAACTGGCCGAGGGCGCCGACGTTCTCATCTACGATGCGCAGTATCTACCGGAAGAGTACGAGGCCAAGCGCCGCGGGTGGGGACACAGTCATTGGCGCGAAGGGGTCAATATCGTGATGCAGAGCGGTGCTAAGGAACTGGTTTTGTTTCATCATGATCCGGATCACGACGATGTCGTGATCGACAAAGTCGTGCAGGAAGCGCGGAACTACTTCCCAAGAGTTCGCGCGGCGGCCGAGGGTATGGAGATGGTACTCGGCAGTTCGCTAACGGCGCGCCACTCATAACGCTACGTTACCCTTGAGTTAACGTCCCGGCTTGCCACCCCCTCCACCCGACTCATATACTGCTGCATTTGTGTGCGGACGGCTCCCTACGGGATCGGCCAGCATCTGACTGAATAGCAATCATTTTGGAGACTTCGATGAAAAGCGTGGTGATGGAGCAGGAAACCAATCCCTGGGAATCGCAAGCGGCCCGATTTGATCTGGCCGCGCACAAGCTCAATCTGGATGAAGGACTCTGGCGGGTCCTGCGGTATCCGAACCGCGAAATCATCCTGCACATCCCGGTGCAGATGGACGATGGGCGACTTGAGGTGTTTACCGGATTCCGCGTGCAGCACTCCATTGCGCGCGGTCCCGCAAAGGGCGGCATCCGTTACGCGCCCGACGTGACGCTCGATGAAGTCCGCGCGCTGGCCAGCTGGATGACGTGGAAGTGCGCTGTGGTGAACATCCCCTTTGGCGGCGCCAAGGGCGGCGTGATTTGCGATCCCCACAAAATGTCGATGGGCGAACTGGAGCGCATGACGCGGCGCTACACGGCGGAGCTGGTCGATTTCATCGGGCCGGAGAAAGACGTGCCCGCGCCCGACGTCAACACGAACGAACAGATTATGGCGTGGATGATGGACACCTACTCCATGCACATGCGGCAGACAGTCACGGCCGTCGTTACCGGCAAGCCGATCAACATCGGCGGATCGCGCGGGCGCCGAGAGGCAACCGGTCGCGGCGTGCTGATCGTTTGCGACCAGGCCATCAAGAAGCTGGGCTTTCAGCGTGAAAGCACGCGCGTCATCGTTCAGGGATTCGGAAACGTTGGGTCGAACGCGGCGCGGCTGATGGCCGAGGCGGGATACAAGATCGTCGGCATCGATGAGGTGGGCGGTGGCCTCCACAACAAGAACGGACTCGACGTCGAAGCACTGTGGGAGTATCGGCAGAAGAATGGAACCATCCAGGGATTTCCGGGCGCCGAAAAATCTACCCCCGGAGAATTGCTCACCGCGGACTGCGAAATCCTTATCCCCGCGGCCACCGAGAACCAGATCACCAGCCGCAACGTCGATCGCGTGAAGTGCAAGATCCTCGCAGAAGGCGCAAATGGACCGACAACTGCCGCAGCCGACGAAGTCCTGGCAGAGAAGGGCGTGTTCGTGATACCCGACATTCTCGCCAACGCCGGCGGCGTGACTACTTCTTACTTTGAGTGGGTGCAGGACCGTCAGGGCTACTTCTGGAAAGAGTCGCTGGTGAACGAGCAATTGGAAGAAATCATGGTTTCGTCCTTCCAGGATGTGGTTCGTTATGCGGAAACGCACCATGTGAACAATCGGATCGCGGCGTACATGCTGGCGATTGACCGCGTCGCCTACACGATCAAGCAGCGCGGAATCTACGCGTAAAACGACGACCGTTTTTACCGTGGTTCAATTCATGACCCGGGGTTGACCGGGATGCGACAGACTGGCATCATGGCTGCCCGCGGAACTATCCGGGCAACCTGTTGTTGTTAAACGGCTACAACTCTCATCGCCCGAATATCCGCAGTTCCAACAGCCGGGGCGTGTCTAGAGGCCCTCATCGACGAGGAAAAGTCATGAGCAGATTTATTCGCACCAGTACGTGGATTCTAGGGCTCACTTTGCTATGTGTGTTAGTTGTGTCGCCTGCGTTTGCCAGGCAGCAGGCAGGCAGCACCGATCAGAGCACCGATACGAGCACGACCAAGAAGAAGAGCAACAAGTCTAAGAAAGATACGGCCGCCGCAAGCGACCAATCAGCCAGCACGACCGATCAGTCGGCTTCGGGGACCACAACCAAGAAGTCGAGAAAGAAGACTACTGCCGCGAGCAGCGATCAGTCGGCCACCGCCGGCGGAAGCACGACTGCAGACACAAGCACCACAAAGAAGAGCCGTAAGAAGAAGTCCACCGACGCGGCGGCAAGCGGGGACCAGGCCGCGAGTACAACCGCCGATTCCGGTACCACGACGAAGAAAAGCCGCAAGAAGAGCGCCGATACCACGGCCGCGGCGCCAGCCAGCAGCGGCACAGCTGCAACCAGTACAACTGCGAGCAGCGATGCGAGCACCACGACTACCAAGAAAAGCAGAAAGAAGTCGACAGCTGCAAGCGACTCGCAAATGGCAGCGCCAGCGCCGAACTCGGCTCCCGCGACTCCGGCGTCCAGCAAGTCGACGATGGCACCGAGTACCCCCGCAAGTTCTTCGACTTCGAGTGCTCCCGCGACGAGTTCCGCGCCTTCAAAGAAGACTTCGACGAAGGCTCCTGCAACGGGCGCCGCTTCCGATTCTGACGTCGCCTCCGCGAAGTCGAGTGGCAAGGTCTGGGTGAATCTCGACAGCGGCATCTATCACAAAGGCGGCCAGTTCTATGGCAAGACAAAGAATGGCAAGTTCATGACCGAGTCGGAAGCGCAGGCGGCCGGCTACAAAGAATCGAAGAAGGATTAAATACTCGTTAAGGAGAACCGATGAAACGCACAAATTGGATTGCACGTTTCCTGGTTGCAGTATTCGCACTCGCGCTGGTTGCGGGCTTGACCGTCTCCACGTCTTCAGCCGCTCCGCAGGCGGCCAAGAAGACAACGGCCGCTGCCGCTCCGGCAGATCTGGTGGATCTGAACTCGGCCACCAAGGATCAACTGGATGCTCTGCCCGGGATCGGCGATAAATATTCGCAGAAAATCATCGACGGGCGTCCTTACAAGGCGAAGACCGACCTGGTGAAGAAGAAGATCATTCCCCAGGCCACCTACAACAAGATCAAAGACATGGTGATCGCAAAACAGAAGTAAAATGTAGATGTAGGTCCGGCGCCGTCTGGGTCGTCTCGAGCAGAACGGCGTCGGGCTCCTTCCCACGAAATTCGTTCCGCCCGAAAAATTCTTTGGAGGTTTTATGGGCTTACTCGACGATATGGAAAATAAAGCCGTTGCCAGCATGCTGGGCGGTAGTTCGAATCCGCTGGCCACCAGCTTGTTACAGATGATCAACAACCATCCGGGAGGCCTTTCGGGACTGGTGCAGTCGTTTCATGAGAAAGGTTTGGGTGAGATCGCGTCATCCTGGATCGGCACCGGTCAGAACGTCCCGATTACAGCAGACCAGATCCAGCACGTGCTCGGCAGCGACGCGGTGAAGCAAATGGCAGCCAAAGCTGGAATCTCGCCGGATATCGCGAGCTCTTCATTGGCCGCGATGCTGCCATCGTTGATCGACAAACTGACCCCTGGTGGCCAGATGCCCGAACACTCCAATCTGCTACAGATGGGCATGAGCGTTCTGCAATCGATGGGAAAGACCGGAACGAACGGGTAGCGCGAGGTTCTCGAAGAAGTTGGGCGCCGGGAGATCCCGGCGCCTTTTTGTTTTCACGAAAATGTGGCCTTCCGTCCATTGCGTTCCTGTTGGCGCGTGGAGGATAATCGAAACGTCGCCGTCTTCGTAATTTCCCTGGACCGCGGATGTCACCGTGAACCTGCCGAACTCCATCACGTTCGTCCGCATCCTGAGCATTCCCCTCCTCATCTGGATTCTCTCTACAACTCACCTGACCAGCGAAAACGGGCAGAAAGAACTGCTGGCTTCGGCCTTGTTTATCGGGGCCTCGATCACGGACGGAATTGACGGTTACCTGGCGCGCAAACGCGGACAGATCACGACCATGGGGATTCTGCTTGATCCGCTGGCCGACAAGATGCTGATCGCATCGGCCTACATCACGCTGGTGCAGTTCAATCCCAGCCTGGTGCCGGCGTGGGTAGCAGTAATCGTGATCGGACGCGAATTCCTGGTGAGCGGCCTGCGCGGCATCGCCGCGTCGGAAGGATTCACCATCGAGGCCAGCGACCTGGGCAAGTTCAAAATGGTGGTGCAGATCGTCTCGGTGGTCGCGGTGATCCTCGATCATCGCTGGAAAGAATGGCCGCTGTTTGGCACGTATTTCTTCCCCGTGCACTGGATCGCCTTCTGCGCGATCTGGTTCATGGTGTGTTTGTCGTTGATCTCCGCGGTCGACTACTTTGCGGCATTCTGGTCGAAGATCGACCGGCAGGTGGTCCGGAGCCGGCGGCGCGCTTTTGTCCTGAGCCGGCGGAAGCGAAACAATGTCGTCCCCACTTCATAATCCGTCCCCGGCAGCCTCTCTCGGACAATCATCAGGTTCCGCCATCGAGGAATTTTCGCGCGAGGAACGCGCGCTCCTGCTGCGGCTTGCCCACGAGGCGATTGAATCGGGACTCGACCGGCGAAGGATTTCGATGGATCCTCCCTCGGTGCACATGGCTCAACCGCGCGGCGTGTTTACGACCCTTTACCTGGATGGGCAACTGCGGGGCTGTGTAGGCTACGTCTTTCCGGTCGCCTCGCTGTATCGCGGCGTGATTGAAACGGCGCGGGCCGCGGCTTCAGAAGACACACGTTTCCGTCCGGTCACCCGAGAAGAAGCGCCGCATTTGAAGACTTCGCTTAGTGTGCTGTCGCAACTGAGCCCGATCGAACCAGAGCAGGTGGAAATCGGTCGGCACGGGTTGGTTGTTAGCTTGGCCGGGCACCGTGGATTGCTGCTCCCGCAGGTCCCAGTCGAGCACGAGTGGGATCGTATAACCTTTCTCGAACAGACCTGCCACAAGGCCGGCTTGCCCATCGACGCTTGGAGGATGGGAGCGACGCTCGAGGCGTTCACTGCCGAGGTGTTTGGCGAGGAAGGCGCGCACTGAGGGGGAAGTGCTGCGCGTCTCAATCATTTTCAGCAAAATGTCCCCAGCTGCGGGGCATCACGCAGCTTATTTCGCCGATTCGAACCGATAACTTGCGCACTGCTTGGTGTCGAGAGCAACTGAGTCGCGCCTAAATTAAAGGATCCCAAGAATTGCGGGGCCGAACTGCGCGAACCGTCCATCGTCCCCGTCGAAGAATTCGATTCCATGATGCAGTGGGTTCTGCACTGTGGCACCCAGCATTGCCCGACGATCCGCTACTCGCTTCTGAAGGAATTCCGCGTTAGTCTGAATGGCCTCCCGAAAATGAGGAAATCCCATGGCGCGTACCCGGGCCTTGCCGACATCAGATTTCCGCCAAGCACTACTCGAAACCTTCGCCGTCAACGATCGCATCAATCAACTGATCCTTGAGAATCTCGATCCGCGTGCGTGGCAAGCCAAGCCTCCGGGCCGGAATGCGCGCACGATCGCGGCAATCTTCACCCACATGCATAATATGCGCCGCAAGTGGGTGAGGCTCTCGGCCCCGCATTTCAAGCTGGTCCCGGAACTTGATCGGAGTCGGTGCACGCAGCGTCAAGCGAGGACAGCTCTGGCGGAAAGCGCGAAGTTGTGCTCGAAGATGATTGCGGAAGCCCTCGCCGGCCCTGACGGCAGGGTTAAACAATTCCTTCGGGATGGATGGGGCCGACCGTGGCCTCCTGGCGCCGCCATGGTCGTTTACATGATCTCGCATGAAGCGCATCATCGCGGCCAGGTGTGTATGCTGGCGCATCAACTTGGATTCCCATTGCCTATCAAAGCGCGTTCGGGAATGTGGGTGTGGGAAAAACTCTGGCGAGAGTGCGGATTCACTGGCCCGCACTGAACGCCATTTCACATACGGTGGGTCGAATGAGAATCGGGCAACGGTTCGTAGCAGTGTGCATCGCCATTGCAGCGCCGTGTCTGCCGGCATCGCTTCGTGCGAGCGATATGCTCCTGGTTCACGGCCACATCTACACCGGCAATGCGAAAGCGCCATGGGCGCAGGCGCTCGCCATCACGGGTACGCGAATCGATTCCGTGGGAACCGACGACGAGATCCTGGCTCGGCGGCAATCGAAAACGGAAGTCATCGATCTGCACGGGCAAACCGTGATTCCCGGCATCTCGGATTCGCACACGCACATGTGGCTGGGCGCGATGGAGTTGCACGGGTTCAATCTCTCGACGCCCGAATTCAGTATTACTCCAGACAATCCCGACGCGCTCGTCGAAAAAATCAAGGCCTTCGCGACAAGCCATCCCAACGACAAACTGCTCATCGGACGCGCGGATTTCGGCACCGTGCCTCCAGCCGTGCCGACGCATGATCTTCTCGACCGCGCGGTTCCTGACCGCCCCGTGATCATTCACAACACCAGCGAGCACGCCCTGTGGGTGAATGCCAAGGCGCTCGCGTTTGCCGGAATCACAGACCAGCCCGTCGCCGATCCCGCCGAAGAACGCAACGTGATCCGCGATGCCAGCGGCCAGCCGAGCGGCTTGCTTCTCGAGTCTGCGATGGAACTGGTCGAGCGCGCCGTGTTTGCCGCGCTCTCGCGCGACGAAAAACTTGCCCTTCTTCGCGACGCTTCTCACTACCTGAACCGGTTTGGGATCACGAGCGTCGTGAATGCCACCGGCAGCCTGCCCGAGATCGAGCTCTATGCGGCGTTGCGCGACCGCGGCGAGTTGACGGTCCGCACGCGCACGGCTTTCGGCGCCGTCGCGGCCAATCATCATTTGACGATGCAATTCCTGGCCGATCTCGACAGAGCTCGCACGCAATATCACGACGACTGGGTCTCGGCGAATCTCGTGAAATTTTTCGCCGACGGCGGCAGCGGGATGATCCCACCTCTGACGTACGAACCCAATGAATACAGAAAACTCGTAATGGAACTAGACAAGCGTGGCTACCAGGTCATGACCCATGCCCTGCGCGGCGACTCCGCGCACATGGTTCTGGACACATATGCAGAAGTAGAAAAGGCAAACGGGCCGCGCGATCGCCGGTTTCGCATGGAGCACGCGGAAATTTTTCCGCCGGAAGACTTGCCGCGATTCGCCCAACTCTCCGTGCTGGTGAGCACGCAGCCGTCGTTCTGTTGCAGCGACATCGGCTCCAACTTCGATCCGCAAGACAAACGTCCCACCGATCGCTGGCGCAGCCTGGAGCAAAGCGGTGCGACGCTCGCCTTTGGCAGTGACTGGCCCTGCACCTGGCCACCGGATCCATTCGTTGGCATCCAGCAGGTTGTTCGACGCACGGTCTGGCACTCCGCGGCGGCAAGCGCGATGGTCGGCGGTGTGTTCGACGGCGGCGGCCAAGGCGGTGCAGTCGCGACATCTTTGTCGTATGTGTCGGAAGAGAGCATCACCGTCGAACAAGCCGTGAAGGCATACACGCTCGGTTCGGCCTATGCGCGGTTCTCCGAAGATCGATTGGGCACGTTGGAAGCCGGGAAAGAAGCCGATCTCGCCGTACTCTCGCAGGACATTTTCTCGATTGGCGCCACGGAACTGGACAGGACTCGCGTGGTGATGACCATGGTCGGCGGGAAGGTTGTCTTCAACGAGATGAAGTAGCATTTCCCATTGCGGGTTCAATCCTCGCATGGTACAGTCCGCGACAATTCCCCGTTTTCCTGCCTGGTCAACAGACGATGGCTACTCTTTCTCAGACCGCCCCGGCGCGCTCGATGAAAACCTTCGCCGGGCCTCGGGGGCTCGTCGATAAGTACTTCTATTTCGCGATGGCGTTGCTGTTCCCGGTGATTGTCGTCTCGGGTTTCAGCCGCACGATCAACGAGAATCTCCTTCATCCGGCCATCCCGCGCCCGCGGATTCTTTGGGTCCATGCTGCGGCGTTTGCCAGTTGGGTGATGTTTTTCCTCTTTCAATCTGTTCTGGTGCGCACGCGGCACGTAAAATGGCATCGCTTCTTCGGGTGGTTCGGAGTGGTCCTCGGCGCGGCGATGGTTCCGCTTGGTGTCGCAACCGCCACCATCATGGGTCGCTTCGACACTTATCAACTCCACCAACCCGGCGCCGAGCCGTTCTTCATTATTCCGGTCTTCGACATGGCGGCGTTTGGCACGCTTCTGGCGCTCGCGATCGCGTGGCGCAAGAAGCCCGAACTGCATCGTCGGTTGCTCTTTATCACCACTTGCGCGCTACTCGACGCAGCCTTCGCCCGCTTCGACTTCATGTTCGACCACAGCCTCTTCCTCTTCTGTCCCGACCTGGTGATCGGCCTCGGCGTGGTGCGCGATTTTCTCGTGAATCGCCGCATCCATCGCGTCTATCTCATCGCGCTGCCAGTGCTGATCGCCGCGCAGGCCCTGGTGGTTCTGATCTGGCGCAGCGAAGCTGCCTGGTGGGTTCGAATCGCCCACGCGATCATGGCGTGATGCTCTGCCGACTCCGCAGATGGACGGATCTCTCCATCACTTTCCAAGCCGAGGAACCGGTGTTCGACTCTGGGCAAATCGCAATCGTCAAACACCACAAGGAGAAGACGGCATGAACTCCACCAAAAAGACAGCAAGGATCGCAGGCCTGCTCTACCTGGTGAACGGAATAACCGGCTTCTTCGGTATCGTCTATGTTCCCGCCAAACTGATCGTGGCCGGGAACGCGGCTGCAACGGCGAACAACATACTCGCTTCCGAGGGGCTCTTCCGCCTCGGCATCGTGTCGGAACTGATTTGCGCGGCCGAATATGTCTTTCTGCTCTGGGTTCTGTACAGACTGCTCTCCGGAGTCAACAAGACCCATGCAACGCTCATGGTGATCCTGGGTTTGGTTTTCATTCCGATCATGTGTGTGAATGTGTTAAACGAGATCGCTGCCTTGATGCTTGTGCGCGGCTCGGATTTCCTGTCGGTCCTTGACAAGCATCAGCAGGAAGCCATAGCTATGCTGTTCCTTGATTTGCATCGCTACGGGTACATCGTCGGCTCGATTTTTGGCCTCTGGCTTTTCCCGTTCGGCGTTCTCGTGTTTCGATCACGTTTCCTTCCCCGCATTCTAGGGGTCCTGCTGATCGCTGCCGGTTTCGGCTACCTGGCGGATACTTTTACGCCGTTACTTCTGCCGAGTTACGCCAATCTCGTGGGTCGATTGGCGAGTATCCCGTTAACGCTGGGCGAACCAGCGATTATCTTGTGGCTTTTAATTCGGGGAGCAAAGGATCAACCATTGCAAGCCACCGCATAAAGCGAGCCGACCCCAGGCCTGGGCCTGCAGGTCAAGAGGGCTCCGAAATTGACCGGCCAAACACAGATGAAAGTGGCGATTCCCAAACCGCCATGACCGGGAAACAAACGAGAGTGGAATTGCTGGAAGGAAATCGAAGGGCAAACGAGATATGGTAGGCCCGAATGGACTCGAACCATCGACCTCTTCCGTGTCAAGACATGGTTCAGAATAGGCAGCAGGGAGCAAGAGTGTGCCGCAGTGTCGATTTCACAAGAACTTGGAGGGAACGCGACTGTTTCTGCCTAGGCCTGCTCATAAGAGAAAACTCCTGCAACTGACAGAGTTTTGTGGGGAGATTTGTGGGGAAGCTGCCTCTCGCGGAGCGCCCCTTTTCACCAATGGCACGGGCGCCTCTCCCGGAACGCGGGTTTCGTGAATGCCGTTTCCGACTGACCTGCTCCCCTGTTTCCGCACAAACCTGACTATGATTTGTGCGAAAGAAAGGGGAAGAGAGTATGTCGAAGAGCAGGCATACAGAAGCCCAGATGATCGGGGCACTGAAGCAAGTCGAGGCGGGGCTTGCGGGGTTCGGCGCAGTCGGTGGCGCATCGAACCTTCCAAGGATTTGATAGTTCCCATCCTTGATCGCTCCGGTATTCGCATAGTTGTTGTTGCCTGAGAAGCCCGTTCCTGTTGCCACGACTTTATTCTGGTCGTAGAGCGTCAGGTTGTACGTTGTTGTTCCCTGCTTGTTGGTACCGGTTGCCTGCGCGACGAGGAGACCAGCGTATCCCTTGTCTTTGGTGGCGTTGCCATTTGCATCGTGATACACGTGGCCCTTCTGCCATTGCCACTTCTTGTGTACGTAGAACCAATCATGCCCAAGCGGATCAGTCCGGTTCAGCGGGTTGTTTGCTACGTAAGAGTAGAGGTTGAGCGTTTGCGGGTTTCCCAGATCAGCGTAGGTACCGTCTGCGGTTTCGATGACCAGTCCGGCGTCATGAACCTACCGAGCCTGGAGCCGCTTCATCGAAGTGCTACCGGCATCAGCCGCGCCGCTCTCTGGTTTGCTTCGGAGTAGGACAAAGCGATCTTCACTGATCCTAAAGTCGGGTCCAGCCGCCAACAATTTGGATTCGGGAAGCGGGATATCGAGGATCCGCGGTTCTATCCTGTAAATTCTTTTCTCGACCTCCGTAACATCAGCGGTGCGCTTGGCCTTGCGTTCTTCTAACTTCGCAACATACTTTTTGAGTTTTGCCGCAAAGCGTCCCCGGGGCTTTGACTTGACGTAGAAGTTCAGCAGCCAAAGCGGATCATTAACATTCCGCAGGGACAATTTCACAATTGCAAGATCTTGGTGCAGCTGGACTCTTTTGTCCTGCAGCGTCACCAGTTCGTCGAGCTTCCCCTCCTCTGCGAGTTTGATGTATGTTCCACTGACGCTCGGAGCAGAAACGTCCAAGAGCGTATCAGGGCTGGGCGTGTCGGGCGTCTTCCTGGGATCGGCCATGATCGATAGGCAGTGTTCTCGAGCATAATTGTAGCGGAATGGTCGCCGCTTCGATTCACTACGCTCACCCAGGGATCAGCCGCGCGGGGACTGGCGCTGACTTCACGATGCCGAGACCGTTCCATTCACTCTGCAACGCTCCCCGGCAAGCTGTAGTTGAGTGGTTTTTGGAATCGCCCTACGCCGTTCGGTGTTTTAGCTGAAGCCTTTAACGCCCTGCACTTTGCCGAATGCCGTCGAGGATCGACACCACGTGAGCTACCTCAGGTGGGTCGAAGACACCCTCCACCCCGCGCGGGCTGAAATCTGTGAAGGGCGACTCGTAGAGCTGGGCTGGGCTCATCCACCCGGCCTGCGTCAGGTAGTCGATGACCAGGTTCACAAACTGAATCTGACTTGCGCTCAGCGTCTTGCCATCGAGGAAGCCATCGAAGGCGCGTTTCGCAGCTTCCCGGTCCAGGCCCACCATGGAGCGCACAAAAAGTCCTAGCCCATTGCCAGAGCGCACCTTCACCATTTCGTCCGCGGTTCCGGCACCCGCTTGCACAAGCATCCGTTCGAGGGTATCGAGATCCGACGGAGTGAGACGCTCGTTGAAACGCAGCTTGTGGATCACCGGATCGTTCTCATGCGCTTTCAGAAACTGTTCAGTCTTCGCGCGGAAGCGCTCCTGATCGTGTCCGCTATCGAATCCGGGCAAAGCGATCTCCTGCTCCTCGCCCATCAGGTCGACGAAGTCTGTATAAATCTTCGGGCGCTTCGTCCTTTCAATGAACTTCAGCAAGCTCCGTAGTCGCTTACGGACGTCTTCCAGCATCGTCGTCGTTACGTCCTGCCAGAACTCATCAGTTTGGACTTCAATGATTAGCTCCAATTCGGCGCGAACCATCGGAATGCTGGCCTTTTCCTCCAGCGCTCCGCCGATCTCCCGCACGTCTTGGCTCCAGCGGGTGAAGGATCTCTCATGTCGCAAAAGCCCCAGTTGCAGACGCAACATCAAGAGGTCGAATTGTTTCGCCTCCTGGTCCTCGTCGATCAACTCCGAGGGGAGTCCGGCCACCTCCCCAATCAGTTCATTCCTCTCATCTACACCCAAGGCTTCCCATGCCTTCGGCTCCGAGTATTTTTCGACCAGCTTGCGCTTTGGCCGAACGATGAAGTTGTTTACATTCATCTGCTCGACTTCGTGTCGCAGACGATCCACAACGCCGCTACGCAGGTCTTGTTTGTCAGGCTCGTGGTACTTTTCAAGCTCGGCGATCAGTTCCACGCGGCTCGCAAAGAGCTTCTTGCCGAGAGATTCATTCGCCGATCCCGAAACCTGATCGGGATTCTGGCTGAAGAACTCCAGGTTTTGGCAATAATCGAAAATGTAGAAGAACTTCTTGTTCCGGCCGGGCCCAAACAGATTGGGCCGCAGACGTGTCCCGCGGCCTACCATCTGCCAAAACTTGGTCTTCGACCCGACCATTTTGAAGAACACGAGGTTTACGACCTCGGGGATGTCGATGCCAGTGTCCAGCATGTCCACCGAGATTGCGATATGCGGATGTTTGGTTTCTGCGGAAAACCCGTCGATAAGAGACTGCACGTACTCAGTCTGAAAATCGATCACACGACCGAAGTGGCCTGCATACTTTGGATAGTTCGCATCGAAACGCTCCACGATGAACTGGGCATGATCGTGATTCTTGGCAAAAATGATCGTCTTGCCCAATCGGTCCCCATCCGCTACCTTCATGCCCCGCGTCATCAGGTGTTCAAGGACCTTGTCGACGGTGTCCTCGTTAAATAGCCATCGGTTCAGCGCTTCAGGTTCCACGGTTCTCGGAATGTTGCCATCGTCATCCCATTCAATCGCGTCCCAGCGTTCTTTTTCTTCGTCGCTCAGCTCGTTGTATGACATTCCTTGTCGCTGGAACCTCAGCGGCACGGATACAGCCTTCGCGGGCACCAGAAATCCATCGCGCACCGCCTCTTCCAGGCCATAAGCGTCTGTGGGTACTCCGTCTTCCAGATCGAACAACCCGTACGTGTTGTGGTCTACTTCGTCTTTCGGGGTCGCCGTCAATCCCACCAGAAAGGAATCGAAATACTCGAAGATTGCTCGATACTTCTGGTACACCGAGCGATGTGCCTCATCAATGATGACCAGGTCGAAGTGTCCTGGACCAAACTGTTTCTTTCCGTCCTTGGTCTCATCGATCAAGCGGAGCATGGTCGGATAGGTGGAGACCAGCACACGGGCGTCCGCGACTTGTTCGGGATGCTCTAGTGCATTCACGGCACCCGCCGACGGGAGCTGCTTCTTAAATACGTTGGTCGATTGCTTGACCAAAGCGATCCGGTCAGCCAGGAATAGCACGCGCTTCACCCAGTTGCAGCGCATCATCAGGTCGCAGAGTGCAATCACGGTACGGGTCTTACCAGCGCCGGTTGCCATCACGACCAGTGCCTTACGTTCACGTTCTGTCTCGAAGGCTTCACCGATGCGGCGGATCGCCCGCTGCTGATAGAAGCGTTCGACGATTTTCTCGTTAATTTCGGTGGCTGCCAGACTGCTGCGCGTGCTGCGCCGTTGAATCAATCTTTCCAGTTCGTCTTTCTTGTAGAAGCCCTGCACGCTGCGGGGTGGATAGTTCTGGTCGTCCCAAATCCAGTGCTCGTAGCCGTTGCTGTAGAAGATGATGGGGCGCTGGCCGAACTGCCTCTCCAAACAATCGGCGTAGAGTTTTGCCTGCTGCTGGCCCACGCGGGCATCGCGCTTGGTGCGCTTCGCCTCGACCAGACCAAGGGGCTTGCCGTCATCGCCCCAGAGGACGTAATCGACGAAGCCCTCGCCCTTCTCGTTGGGCATGCCCGTAACCGGGTACTCGCGGTCCTGCTTCTTGTCTAACGGCCATCCGGCTTCTTTGAGGAGCAAGTCGATGAAGTAGTCTCTGGTTTCGGCCTCGGAGTAGTTATGGGTGTCCGGCGTCTCCGCGTTCTGTTTCTTGATGGCGGCGATCTCGGCTCGCAGACGTTCCAGTTCGGCATCGAGCGCGGCCTTACCTGTCAGCAGCTCGGTAAGTTTGGTATCTTTTTCCGCGAGTTGCGATTCAAGCTGCTGAAGCTGGGCCAGCGTTTGCGGCGGAACGGGCGAAGTCTTCGGCAGCAGCAGGGGATCAAACGTGAGGCCATCCGCTGGCTTGCCGGCCTTGCCATAGGTACGCGCCAGCCAGAAGCAGACATGAAACAGCTCGCGCACTGCGGTCATCGAATCCAGTTGCTGCAACGGCCTGTGGCTGTGCGCGGCCAGATTTCCCAAATCCTTGATCAGCTTTGCCTTGATGAAGATTTTCCACCCGACGGCCGCTTTGAAGCTCGGCTCGTGGATGAGCGCGCTGAGATTGTCCTGATAAGGAAGCTTGAGCGCCGAGTCGCTTTTGTAGAGCCACGCCACAGCTAGCTCCAGCGTCCGGCGAGCGTAGAAACAAGCCGTGCGCGGATCGGGGACGACTAGCGCTTCGGCCTTTTGTCCTTCAGCAAAGAGCTGCGGCCATTCAAGTTGGAGGAAGGCGAAATTGCTCATGCTGCGCCCGCCAATTTCTTGAAGTAGGAAGCAAATGCGTGTCGGACTCTCGCGAATAGCTTCGCGTCCAGTTTGGCGCGACAGTTAACGGCATTAATCACCCTGTAGCCTGCCGAGGCCATCGCTGCAGCCAGCGCTTTTTCTATAGCACCGGTTCGATCCCTTCGTTGTCTGTGTTCCTCTTGAGTCGCTGCTTCCCCTAGGATCGGGCCATAGGTCACCAGCCGAAACAAGCACCGTTCAGGATCAACTTCTTCAGCGTTCAAGTAACGGCGAAGCGGATTGGCGTGTTTGTTAAAACCCAGATGCTGACCCATCCTATTGAACGGTGACTGCGCCTCGATCGATGAGCTATCTCCAGTGCGTCCCACATAGTAGAGATGCTTATCTTGCGGGGTGGTAATCTCCCACACGTAGAGCCAGAATCCGCGCTCCAGCAGCCCGCCATTGAAGGTAAGTTCGTGGCTCTTGGCGGTCACGTCACAACTCCCCTCGGAAGGCACGGTGCTGAAGGACTGCGAAGAGCGCGTCAAGTTCGGCAAGTGAGGTGCGTTGAGCGCGTTTCAACTTATCCGCAGCACCGACGCGGCAGACGAACTCTCGCTGCAATTGTATGGGCGGTCCAATGAAGGTAATTCCCTCCAACATGGTTTGGTTCACTTTGAATGTGCCGTTTGTCGTTCGGGCGAGAGATTCAAGCTGTCGGCGCACCGCATTCCGGCCCCATATGTGCTGTAAGAAAAGTCGCTCAAGGCGGTCGGCTCTGATGCGAGCAGCTATCATCGTGTCAGGGAAGGTGACATCGGGCATTCGTCGCGTAGGAAAGTAGCCCTTGCCAACCAATCGAACATTCCCATTGCCCCGACAAATCAGAAAATCGTTCTCGTCAACCGATTGGTCAGACGGTGGCGGCGAGCGAAATGTGCTCACTTTCCACGCTCTGTCGTCGAACTCGCTCCCCGTAATGGCAGACAGCGTGAGGACTTTCGCCGTTATCTTGCCGGCGTTGGATGGCGAGAGACCGTTGCGGAGAGGCATCGAAAGCACGTCCTGAAGGCGGAGCATCTGCCAGCCCTTTGGATTTGTGGCCGGGTCGCCGAAGAGATCGAAGAAGATGGATTGGGTGAGGATCTCGAGTTGAGTGAGGGCGGCTCGGCGCTTGGCCCGCAATGCTTCCGCTCGATCTAGCACTTCCCCAATCCGCCGCTGCTCCGCTAATGGGGGCAGGGGAATCTCGATCTTGCCCAACCTCTCAAATGAAATTGCGCGACGCCTTTCGACCGAGCCCTTCCCCAGGCGCGGATACTCAGCCAGCGCGCGAGGGCTCTTGAGATATCGAATCAGAAATGTCGGATGCACTTGTGCAGACGTAACTCTAAAAGCTGTGTACATGGGACTGATGAGACAACGCTCTGGGCAAACGCCGACCGAGCCTTCATCTAGGTGGATCGTGGCGTAAGCGAACTCGCCCGGCTCGACAACCATATAAGTCCCTAGCTCGCGGCTGAATACCTGCTTATTAAAGTATTCGAGGCTTGGGACAAAACCACGGTGTTTTGTGACTGAGTACACTGGTAGGTTTGTTTCGTTGCGTGCGGATGCACCTGAAACAGTCGCGATCTCCTCCAGTTTGACCTTATCCCAGCAGGTCAATGCAGCATTTCCTCCAGTTCCTTCATCCCCTGCCTTATTTCCATCTCCAGATTGGCAAGCTCTAGAAGGACTTCTTTGGGCGAACGATGCGTAACCTCGTCGTGCACGAGCTCTTTATAACGGTTGAGGCTAAGGTCGTAACCTTGAGCCACCAACTCGGCCTTAGGCACGCAGAAACTCTGTGCGGTGCGCGGACGCTTGCGCTCGCTGTTCTCCCGTTGCTGCCATCGCGCGAGAATGTCGGGCAAATTGTTCTTGATGTGCTCGTCGGCGGTAAGAGCAGTTTTTGGCACCGCGCCGAGTTTGTCTTCACTCAGCAGTGGCCCGCGCTTGTCATCCAGCGACCAGCCGTCCTCTTCCATGCCGTAAAACCAAACCTGATCGGTGCCGCCGGAGTTGGTCTTTGTGAAAAGCAGAATCGCTGTCGAGACTCCGGCATAGGGCTTGAACACTCCTCCAGGTAGCGAGACCACCGCATCCAGTTTCTGATCCTCGACCAGAATCCGGCGCAGTGTCTTGTGCGCGTTGCTCGACCCAAACAGCACTCCGTCGGGTACAATGACCGCCGCTCGTCCGCCGGGCTTTAGCAGCCGCAGAAATAGCGCCAGAAAAAGCAGCTCGGTCTTCTTGGTCTTGACCACCTGCTGCAAGTCCTTGGCGCAGCTTTCGTAGTCGAGCGATCCCGCAAACGGTGGATTCGCCATGACCAGCGTATATTTCTCTTCTTCGCCGGCGTGATCCTGGGAGAGCGAATCGCGATAAATCACGGCCGGGTTCTCCACCCCGTGCAGCAGCATGTTCATGCTGCCGATCCGTAGCATGGTGTTGTCGAAGTCGAAGCCGTGGAACAGGCCGTGATGGAAATGCTGCCGGAGCTTGGCGTTGGTCAGCACTTCGGGATGCCGTTCGCGCAACGATTCGCCGACAGCCACCAGGAACCCGCACGTCCCGCAGGCCGGATCGCAGACGATGTCCGTGGGCTTGGGCTCAACCATTTCCACCATGAGCCGGATGATGTGACGCGGCGTCCGGAACTGCCCGTTCTGCCCGGCGGTGGCAATCTTGCCCAGCATGTACTCGTAGAGGTCGCCCTTGGTGTCGCGGTCCTCCATCGGGACCTTATCGATCATGTCCACAACTTTGGCGAGCAGCGCCGGCGTGGGGATGGTGAAGCGCGCACCCTCCATGTGCTTGGAGTAGGTGGTCCCGTTGCCGCCGAGCGTTCGTAGCCAGGGGAAAACGTGCTCGCTCACGACGTTATACATGTCGCGAGCCTCGAAGTCTTTGAACCGTCGCCAGCGGTAATCCTGGTAGGGGCGTTTCTTATTGTCCTTGCCCTCGGGGAAGAAGCGCTTCTGCATGGGCTTCCTTTCCCGGTTGGCCTTCAGTTCCTCAGCGGTTTCCAGCTCGTCCAAGCGTTTGAGAAAAAGCAGGTAAGTGATCTGTTCAATGACTTCGAGCGGATTGGAGATGCCGCCCGACCAGAACGCATCCCAGATGCGATCAATTTGATTGCGGATTTCACCGGTAAGCATAGGCTACAAATGGTTGGACGAACCATGCTACCTCAAGATCGACGTTGGATCTCCCGTTAAGCTAGTTCGTGTGTATCAAAGATTGTAGTTACCTCGAAGGGACTATCGGTGGTGCCCAAAGTCACTTCCGGGCCATAAAGCCGTGTCACGCCCAGGTGTGCCTTCAACGACGGCGTCCGGGTAGCCCCTGGTGGTAGGCGGCCTTCGGCATCTCCGCACTCGCAACCACCACGTTCCCCCATTTCGCCGGTTCCCTCACCTGCGCCATCTCCTGATGGCCAATCCGGACATCCCATTCGCAATCTCTCGCAGATCGGCCAATGAACCGTGAGATATAGAATGCGGCACCTCGTTCGAACGGAAGGACGCGGCAATAGCCCGCGTGCCTGTGTAAAAAACACTCAAGGGGCCGCCGCATTCCATCGTCGAGAGACTCCCCGGCCAGCAGGGCGTGCTGGTGAAAGCGCCCCTCGTGACCACCGAACTGGTCAGCGACGGCATAGTCGATTCGTTCTTCCAGCACCGCTTCGAAGTGCGAGACGAAAAAGCGGAAGAAATCGTGGGCAAAATCTGGATGGGGTTTCGACATCATCATGGGGAAGCCTTTTCTCCAGGGGTAGTCCGGCGTGGAGAAGGTGATCGTCAGGAAGAAAGCCCATCGCTGCAACGGAGTGAGGGTTCCCAGCTGATCCAGCCACTCCCCGAAAAGCTGGGCTGTGCACCGCCAGCACGTGCACGCCTCGCGGAACCTGTGCCGGGACTCTATTGTTCTCTCAATGGGTAATCTTGTCATCGATCCTTCTGTGGACAGAGTTGTGGGAATCAAGACGACGAACACCGTAGACCCTCCGAGCAGGAGAGAGACCATAAGGTAAGAAGGAACCTCTCGAGGGGAAATCGTCGACTTACAGCACATTAGATGCCGTGAGTTCCACAGGACAGGGTAAGGCGCCCGAGGGCGAAGGTAAGACCATTTCCTTGGAGCCGGGCCGGTGTTAAAGCAGGGCTGTGCATCCGAAGGAGGCCCCCTTCTATCCAGAAGTACGACTATCGCCTCCGCCTTCTCGACACAGCAAGGAGCGAGGAATACACGGACACGAAAATGAAAAGTTGCGGTCCGGTTCGTGTCCGAAGCCGGGAGTCCAGAAAACTCCAACTTCCTAATTGGAGCCACCTCAAAATCTCTTCAGCGCGTCCCCTAGCATTGCCTCAGCGGTGCGTTTGGACATCGAGCGGGGGGACAGTACCACCAGACCCTCCCCTTTTTCCAGCGTCATCCAGCGTTCGAGCCTGGTCAAGCACTGCGAGGATGTTGGCAGGGATGGCGAAAGTCCGCCGCTTTCGACGCTACTGTACCGCGCTCAGCTTCTGGTAGAACCACATCGCCGCGAACACCATCAGAAATACCCCAGACCCGATGCTGAACACGCGCATCGGGATGGTGAGCCGGTTGACCTTGGCCAACAGTTCCGTCTGCTCCTCGTGCATGTGCGAAGTCGTGTCATCCAGAAACAACTGGTCATCCCTGTACATCGTGAGTGTGCTCTTGTAGATCAGGAGGACGATCAGACCAATAGCGAAAGCTCCGAAGAGCACCGCCACGATTGTTAGCGTCATAACCAACCTCCGCAGATCCCACCACGATGGTCCCACATTCCTGCACACGAAACTGATCAGTATTGGTCATACGGGCGGAACGACGGCAACGCCCCCGGTCACCTATCAGCTGCAGTTTGACAATACGGTCTTCCCGGAGGGCGGTGGCGGACCCGCGCAGAGTGGCGTCGAGTGCCTGATCCATCAAACACCAGGAAACGGCCAAGACCTCTTGAACGGCTCGACCGGTATTGGTATGACGCCACCCGGCGCTCCGCTGAATTATCCTCTGCAGATTCAAGTTGGGAATAATCATCCGCTGGCAGGCACGCCCACACTGTCGACAAACGACTACGTCACGACCAGCGATTCTCTCGTTACGGTTCCGGTTTACGATTCCGGCCCTCCCCCAGGATTCATCCCCAACGCGCCGGTCAACATCATCGGATTCCTGCAGGTGTTTATTGATCACGCGTTCTCCGGCTATGGCCCCAACGCAGGCCACTTTAACGTGACGATCGTGAATGTGGCGGGCTGCGGCAGCAACGCCAGCGGCACACCTGTGTTCACGGGCAGCTCTTCCGCTGTGCCAGTCCGACTCATTCACCAGTAATAGCAATCCAGTTGGGTTTGGCGCTTGCTGCGGATCGACCAACTTGTCGAAATCAGATGGGATGAGAAGGCCGGTCTCCGACGGGATGCTGTACGCTCCCAAGGTATCGACGTGCTTGAAAGCACAGATCAATCAAAGGAGACCGGCAATGAAGAAGGTTAGCACCACAGCCAGCCAGCAAAGCAGGAATATTTCTCAGCAGAGACTGACCATCGGATTGGATTTGGGAGATCGCAACAGCTGCTACTGCGTGCTGGATGAAGCAGGCCGGATACAGTTGGAGCAGCGAGTCCGAACGAGTGCGAAAGCTTTGCAGGAAGTCTTCGGCGCAATGCCGCGCAGTCGGGTGGCGCTGGAAATTGGGACGCATTCGCCCTGGATCAGTCGCTTGTTGAGCGCGTTGGGACACGAGGTGATCGTGGCGAATGCGCGCAAGGTGCGGCTGATTGGGGAGAGCCGCAAGAAGGACGATCGTCTGGATGCGCAGACGCTGGCACGGCTGGCGCGGATCGATCCCCAGTTACTGTGTCCGGTGAAGCATCGCAGTGCGCAGGCGCAAGCGGATCTGATGATGATCCGAGCTCGCGCCAGCCTGGTGCGGGTGCGCACGGGGCTGGTCAACGCGGCTCGCGGACTGGCGAAGTCGTACGGCGAACGCTTGCTGGGCTGCAACGTGCGCAACATGAATCCGGAGAAAGCCGAAGGACTGAGCCCGGAACTGCAACGGGCGCTGGAGCCGTTGCTGTCGGCCATCGAAGAGCTGAGCGAACGCATCTGTGAGTACAACGACCGGATCGAAGCGTTGGCGCAGACGAGTTATCCGCAGGTGGAGTTGCTGAAGCAGATCAAGGGCGTGGGCACGCTGATCGCGCTGACGTTCCTGCTGACGATGGAAGACCCGCATCGTTTCCGCAAGAGCCGCGACGTGGGCTGCTATCTGGGACTGCAGCCGGGACGCAGGCAGTCGGGTAAGAGCGATCCGCAGATGCATATCACCAAAGAAGGCGATCCCTATCTGCGAACGTTGTTGGTGCAAGGAGCGCAACATATCTTGGGACCATTCGGTATCGACTGTGATCTCAGGCGCTGGGGCCTGAAACTGGCAGAGCGCGGTGGGAGGAACGGCAAGAAGCGAGCCATTGTGGCGACCGCGAGAAAGCTGGCAGTGCTGCTACATCACCTGTGGGTGAGCGGAGAAGTGTACGAACCGTTGCACAACAGCAGCCCAATGACCATTGCAGCAGCTGCGTAAAACAAACGGCCAAAGCAAAGTCAAAATCTTTCCAGGAAGAGCAAAAGACAAAAGCCCAAAGCCGAGTTCCGGTGACTGCGTTAATCGCCTGGCCCACGTTCCACGCTTAAGTGAAACGAGAGGTCGCTAATCAGGTTGCAGCACCGGCTGAACCGAGAACGCCCAACATGCACCGAGCGAAACCATCGCTCCTCGAGAGTGCGAATGGAAGCATGGCGACAGTGGCTACTCGGCGGGAGAAAAAACGTTGTTCAATGAAGCCAGACGAGAATCGACTTGACTCCGACCGGCCTTCTCATGGAAGGCGTTCTCGCAAGCTTGCGCTTTTTGTTCGCCAAAAATCAGGGTCGCTGAGTGTAACCGGGAGATTTATCGTCAACTAGGCGAAGCCGGCTATACTGAAGCGGCTAGACGACAGGATTCATGCACTTCCTCTTCCCATCCGATCCCATTGATGCGCGGCAGCCCGACGAGACATTCCGAGAACAGGCTGGTGAAGTACGAAAACTCGGAATGGGTGCCTCGATTGTTACCTTGGAAGAACTTGGAGGAGAGACGTGCCGCCTACGAGGACCGATCCCCGAAGGTGCGACAATCGTTTACCGGGGATGGATGGTTACACCCACGGAATATGAAGGACTGGCAAAGCTGATTCGCTCGCATGGTGCCGTTCCCCTGATTTCGCCGGAAGAGTACGCGCTCTGTCATTATCTTCCGAATTGGTACCCGCTCATTTCCGAGTTCACGGCTGAAACACGAGTTTTTTCCGCGAACGCTGATCTTGCGAAGGAACTGAGAACTCTTGGTTGGAAGAAGTTCTTCATCAAAGACTTCGTCAAATCTTCGAAGACATCAATAGGATCGGTTATCGCGGACCCAGAAGACATCACCGTGGTAATTTCTGAAATGCAAAAATTCCGCGGTGCTATTGAGGGTGGAGTCTGTGTTCGCCAGTTTGAAGAATTCGTCCCAAACTCGGAAAGGCGCTACTTCGTGATTGGGGGTAGACCTCACGCTGCTTTAGGTGCTCCACCGAAACTAGCTTTTGAATGCGCACAGCGTGTTCACAGCCCTTTTTTTTCTATCGACATTGCGCGGAATTCAAACGGGATCGATCGTGTTGTCGAGATTGGCGATGGTCAAGTATCTGACTTGGTAGGTTGGGATGCCGCTGGCTTCGCGCAACTTTGGAAAGATAATCCTCTTTCGCATCGAATCGATTGACGTAAGCATGGGAATCTCGCAACCTTGCGCTTTCCCTTCGCCTGTTTTCGTGTCGATGAGTGCAATAGAGATTTGCACGAAGCCGCTGGCGCGGCGGACGCTATCGCGTGTTCGGGGGCGGCAGGTTGTGTGGGATGATACAAGAGCTCGACTGCAGGTGATAATATGCGTCTGTGCATGAAGTTACGTTTCAACAGAATTTACAGTTAGCAAGGCCTGAGGGCGATGAGATGGCGAAACGGCCATTGAATCCCCATACCTTAATATTTATATAGCCCTCCGCGTCCGCCGCAAACGCCAGCGGCTTCCTCCAAATCCCCCTATCGCAAGTGCCCTGGCGGAACACACTCGGGCCCACCGAACAACTCGGCGCCAGCGCACTTGTCGATAGGGTACTAAGATTTAGCGCCAATTGATCGTCAGGAACTACTCACCGGATTTCGGGCCACAAGTAAACGCAAGCTGTCGTACCCGAAAAATAAAATCAGACACAGCGCCCATGCGACAGGCAAACCCAAGAGGGCGACATACCATGCGTAATCCGACCATGAGAGCAGCAGTTCACTGCGATGATGAATTTCGTGCCAGCAGACTATGAGCCAGAACACTCCAACAGCAATCACAGCAGCGTTAACGACCAGACGCAGTGGCGTCCATGAGAACGTGTAAGCGGCCCTCTGGTTCTGCCACGAAAGAACATTCATCGCTACCCAATACCAAAAGAGTGCAATTGAAATTACGAAGACCAAAGGGTCCCACCAGCCGGACAGATGCCGGAATACCAAGGCTCGTGGGAGTGCCAACGGCGCATTTATTGAAGTGAGTAGTTTGAAAGCCCGCGATGTACCCGGCATATCCATTTGTCGCATCATCAATCGTTGCCAGCGCCAATCCCACGCCAATAAAGCGAACGCCAATCCGACCTGCGTGAGAGGGAGTGCGTATTTCAATTTCGAGCGCATACGAAGGCGGCTTTTTCGTCTCAGCGTAATTAGACACCAAGTTTCAGGCGGGCCCTCATGACTGTTGTAACCAGGCGTTCTCACCACTTTGCGCTTTTTGTTCGCCAAAATCCGTGTCAGTGAGTGCCATGGCGATTTGCACGAAGCCGCTGGCGCGGCGGACGCTATCGCGTGTTCGGGGGCGGCAGGTTATGTGGGATGATGCAAGAGCTCGACTGCAGGTGATAATATGCGTCTGTGCATGAAGTTACGTTTCAACAGAATTTACAGTTAGCAAGGCCTGAGGGCGATGAGATGGCGAAACGGCCATTGAATCCCCATACCTTAATATTTATATAGCCCTCCGCGTCCGCCGCAAACGCCAGCGGCTTCCTCCAAATCCCCCTATCGCAAGTGCCCTGGCGGAACACACTCGGGCCCACCGAACAACTCGGCGCCGGCGCACTTGTCGATAGGGTACTAAGATTTTTCGCCAAGGGCGTAACAGATTACAATCCATTCTCCATATGTGGAAGAAACCGCTTCTCGCGATTGCTTGCCTAATAGGATTTCAAGTTGTTGCGCCTTTATTGGCGGAAGAAGCGCAACCTCTGCCATCGTCGACGATCGACCTCGCAACCTTTGGCTACAGTAAGGCGAAATCAGCCTATATAAGCGACAAGAAGGCTTTCCGGGATTTATCCCTTCTGGTGCAGGACGATAAAAGCCGACTCAGTTTTGTGAGCCCCGATACCGTGGCTGTGTACTTCACTCGCACAGCCACCAAAACCGACGGCGAAGCGGGCAAGGCTTCAGCTACCATGGAGGCATTGTTCATCGATGTCGACGCCAGAAAGCTGATCAAACGACAGAGTTGGAATACTCTCAAAAGACAATGGTTCAATGAGTCATACGATACTGAAAGTAGAGTCATGGAGGTCCATAACGGTTTTCTTGTGCATGCAGGTGGAATGTTGGAGCTCTATACTCCCGATCTGCGCCTTGTAAACAAATACGACCTGTGCACCGACGAGCCAGAGTGCAAGGGGATGTGGAGCGTCAAGGTAGCTCCGGGAGGGGACGTCATATATGTTCAGCCGTTTGCTCAACTGAATCGGGTGCGGAGTGGAACTGTATCGTATTTTGCTGGCGCTGATGACGCCAACGGCAGGTGGCTGCGCTCAGACTCATTCCAAAAGATTGGGGATCAGAACTACTTCGGCGGTCCCGATTCTATTTCCAACAACGCCATCGTTACCAAGAGGGCCCACTGTTTGGACCTACAAGGGATCGGTGAACCTTCTCATCATCTTTCTTGCTCCAGACCAGTTGCCGACGGATTTCCCACGTTTCTGAACGATCGAGAGATCCTTTCTATCCATGACGACGGGTTCTCAGTGTTGTCTACTGGGGGAACCGAGATTTGGACGAAGGGAGGGATTGATCCAGGCGGTCGCCGAACAGTCTTTGTTAGCAACCACCGCAGATCGATGGACGGTTCTCGCTTTGCAGTATCTCTTAGCGGATTGAAGAAGAAAATCGAGTTTGACGGAGTACTTCTAGCTCGTGGGCCGTTGGAAACAATCTTGATCTACGATGAGAGTTGCAGACAGAACGTTTTCAGCGTTGCCTATCGGATCGGCGCACATGATTCGGACTTCGCACTCTCGCCGGACGGTCACACTTTAGCGGTCCTCGAAGGGACGACGATCAACGTCTACACGCTTCCGGGGGCTAATTGTCGCTAACAGGCGTTCTCGCAACTTTGCGCTTTTTCTTCGCCAAAACCGGGGTCGGTGAGTGCTATGGCGATTTTTCACGATTCATGGACCTAAACGGATGAGTCGATCCCGCGTCACCGTTTCGATAACCTTGCGTCCCGCATCCCTACCTGCCTCGCGGAAGGCGCTCTCTGAACTGTCAACCTCGTGGTATGCAGCGTCGTCCAGAGTGATTCTAATTTTGTACAGGGAACCAAACTCAGCGAACATGAGAACGTCCAACAGTCCGAAAACGACACACCGGGGCCATGCCACCCCTAAGGCTTCGAGTTCTTTTCGACAGGGTACGTTATCGACCACATCGAGTTCTTCGGCTGGACTAGTCGTCATTACGACCCTCGCAAATTCGGAGCGGGGTCCGAAATGCTTTTCCCGATGGCCCACAACGGTGATTGCTTGCGTCAGACGGACGGAGTCGCGCTGCCGCAGATTGGCGATCCAGAGGTCAAGATAGTTCATAGTGGGATTTTGAGCGTAATGGGGATATTTCGCCAATCGTCCTCAGGCGAGCGATAATCGGTCATGGTTGCCGCAAGCAATCCTCAAAGCGCAAAGTTCCCTCTAGGATCATCTGTGCGGATCAAATCCACAGGGCAGTTGGAAGCTTTCAGTCACAACGGCAGATTGCGCTACCCAACGTCAGGAAACCAAATAGCGTACGGTGGTCAGACCGACTCGGTTCGGCGCATAACTTTTTCTATCAGGGGCGACGTGCTCTACGAGCTGGAAATGGCTCCTGGCTTCTGGCACGAAGAGTTGCTAGAAAGGCGCATGGAATACGTCCCTTTGCTTCCGCATGTTCGAGAGGCGTTGAAAAGCATCGAACCGAGCCGAGATGGGGAACTCATCTATCACCCGTGTCGCGCAGTTCTTAAATCCGGCAAGGCTTGCGATTCGGTTTACATCGTCTCCGAGAAGCCGTATGTGAAGTACTGGGGCGTGTACCCCGAAAATGATCCTGGCAAGCGGTGGATTAGGATGGAGGATATCGCGGAGGTACAGGAGAGCCCAATCCGTCTTCCGGCTCAGTTTGCGAACGAGATATATAGAAACGGCGAGTCGGGGATGGGATACACAATCTTCACCATCGTCTTCGCAGACGGTATGCGACAGGCGTATGCCACTGGAAACGCTATAGATTTCATTCGCTATCCACTCGGTAAAGGCCCGAAAGATGTTGCTGCTGTGATCCCTCACGAGGGCAGAAGAGACGACTCGTTAGTGAAATCGCCCGAATGGTATTGGTGCCTTTTCTCAGAGTAGCCCCGAATAGTTCCCAACTGTCGCTATCCCAACTGTCGCTATCAGGCGTTCTCGCAAGCTTGCGCTTTTTGTTCGCCAAAAACCGCCTCAACGAGTGCTATAGGGATGTTACACCAGTTGAGCGACCGGCCCTCCCTGCAACGGGAAAGGCCGGGAAGGTCCGAAAAAGTTGAAGTTTGGTATGCTCTTCTCGTGGTACGCAGACTCGATGAGTGGTTTATTGATTGGATGTGCGCTCATCCATTTCTCTTGCTGTGCGTCTTGTTGGTGATTCTCTGCGTAGTTGAATGGTGATTGGGTGTCATCACCATCAAAGACATTGAGTGCAATCGCGATACGTCAACTACTAGGCGGCGTATCGCTCCCGACTTCCAGGCGAACAATTTTGCTACCTATGTAGGAAACGCGAACGGGAAGGCCCTCGTGGATTGGCCCTCCATGCGACGCGGAATTATTAAATCCTGCCGTCACGTCGAAATCCGAATAGCAAAACGTGTGTGACTGCACAGAAAAGCATTCATCCTGATGTCCTTCATACGGCATGGGGCGGAAGTTTGTGACGCGCCCCTCCACCACTGAGAATTGTGAACGACGATACGCCGTATTCAGCGCCACATACTCTTTCAAGGTCGACAGGAATGTCACTCCCGACCATAGGGCACCGAACCCAATCACGAGATATACAGCGATCTTCCGTGAACGCGGCAGCGGTCTATTCAGGGTTCCTCTCAACCATAGGACTACACCACCGATGGCTACGAAAACCAGCCCGCATGCTGGAAACCACCATTGAAAACCCTTCTGGGATAGGTCGAATGCGACGCGATATTGATCGTGTGCGATCACGACAAGTGGTGGCCAAATGATTCTACTGGATGGTTGATGAAATCAGGCGTTCTCGCAACTTTGCGCTTTTTGTTCGCCAAAAACTGTGATGATGAGCGCTATTGAGATGTTTCGCCAGTTGCGGAGGTACAAACGTAGTGTCACTTCCTGAAGCCGAAGAAATTGAGCAACAGTTTCGCCACGGCGCTCGAAACATCGTTCTCACGACCGCCCTTGGACATGTCGCTGAGTACGTTGTTTATCCATTCGTCGTCCCAAAGAACCCAACCATTCTGCTCGAAGTGCGATCGCAGACTTTCCCTGTCGGACGCATCTCTGATTTTGGAAGCAACAAAATAAAACGCTACAGACGGACTGGGAAGGCAACTTCCTGCTTCCGTCAGCTGTGTGATTACACGGTTTGACACAACAGCGCGCACATTGGCATCGGTAAATAACCTGTACTCGTCCGGCCCATTGGCTTTGGAAAAACTGGAAAACCGGACACCGCGAAAATCAAGGTACGGACCACATCCAATGAACCGCAATTCATTCGTTGCAGCTTTGTAGGCAACAAAGTTAAGTTCTCTTGGCGGCCACGCCCCACCGACGGCTGCTTTGTCCTCCGAGGTCAGCCTTACCGTGTACCCCGATCGAACCCAAAATCCTTCGCGCTCCAAGAGCGTCCTTACGAGCGACTCCAACGGGTCATCCATCATCGTGTGGGCGATGATACATCGGTTGAACGGTCAACTGTCGAAATCAGGCCGCTCATTTATTGAGAATCGCTGATGAAACCGGGGGAAACAAAGCGGTGAACAATAATTGCCGAATGAGAGCCGCTTCACCCACTTCAGCCATGTCCAGCTCGCCGCTAAACATCTGAGACGACTGAGAAGCCCTTCAATCCATTCTTCGCCTCAAGGAGGCAACTACATGAGTCGCGAGATGTTTTCGACGCTGATGCTGTCCCTTACCACTTCCAGGCCACACGCTCCGCTCCCCTGTGCCATTGTCATTCATTGAGCCTGGGCGCACTCTGTTGCGCGAACGGTTCGTCCGGCTCGGAGAGGAGCCGGAACAAAGCAGGCCCAAGGCTCTTCGGGGGAGGTAGCCTTGGGCTTGTTGTTTGTCCGGGGCGAGTGTGAATTCGGACTAAAATGTTCTTGCTATGAAGCGCGGTAAGGATGTTCGCGATCTCAAAGGTAAGCCCGTCGAGGGCAACGTTCCCACGGAAGTCGTTGTGCTGCAGTTCGTTTTGGTCGAGAAGTCGCCGGGTGCCTTCACCCTCCGATTTGTTACAAACCAAGAGCTGCTCGACCAACTTAGTGAACAGGGAGCACTACACGGCTTCCTACAGGACGCCGATCACTTGTACTCGGATTTTCGCAGTCAGTTCGGCGACGCCCCAGCTCCCCCACGGCCAAACTGATTCGGCGGCGTCAGGATTACCGTCCGGCACGGTGGTGTGTTTTGTCCCAGTGGTCTCAGGTGGTCTGGGCAGATCAGATCGGGATAGTGTCCGGGGACGCAATTCTTGCCATCAACGGGCATTATCTGTACACAGCCGCAGAACTCAGTCACGAAATTGACGGCATTACGCCCGGCACGAGAATAGCGACGCTGACCTATACTTCTATTACTCTCTCTCCCTTCATCCGGACTCCTTCTGTCCTTCCTGCGGACACACGTGGGGGAATCAAGACAGCAGTCTGGACCTCGACGACGGAAAGGTCCCGGACACGAAATCACAAGTCCGTGGGGTTGTTCGTGTCCGGCTCTCTCGGTTTTTGCGCTCGGTCGAAAAGGTAGCGCTTCGGGACTCCGCACTACCGACTTTTGGTTAGCTCTAGTTGGCCCGTATTGTCGTTGGAAATCCAGAAATCACAGCACCGGCTTCCGCTTCAACCAAATCCTCCGATAACCAAGCCAGTGAAGGCTTCTACCGTCGGGCCCGCAGAGTTTGAGGTGGTTTCCGAAAATCCTCCCCCGAGTTGTAGAAAAGTTATGGTTTCTTGCTCCGCAGTCGCGTTCGTTTCGCTGTGAATTTCTTCCCTGGTCTGGGGTCAATTCACTCTCTTGACAGCTTTCGAACCACCCCGACGAATCCACGCCCGCATTGTGCGTGAAACGTAGGTCACGGGCAACACCCGAACGCGACGCGGTGACCAAATCAGGTCTGAGGCTTCTTCGGCTTCGGGTCGAAATAGAGCGCGTGCGTCGTGTCGGCGAGATCCTGCAGGGAAACCGCCGTCGAATCGATCTCGAATTCTCTGGCCGCTCTCTCATACACGAAGTACGGCTCGAGCTCTCGATCCGAGAGAAGGATGATCCGCCTGCGACCCGCCGGCTGTGCCGCGCGACACCGTGCGATTTCCTCGGGTGTGAAGGGGATGGTCTTGGAGAAAATGACGAACGGGGCGATTCGGTCTTTCGGGAATGCATCCGCCACCTGGCTGAGGTTCTTCACGTCTTGCTTGGTGATTTCGTAGCGACCCTTGCATTCCCCGATTGCAATCCCGAGACTCCCGTCGAAGAAGCCCTTGTCGGAAATCATCACGAAGTCAGTCTCGCAGGGAGTGAACGCACCAGCAGGCGATTCGATTGTCATTGAGGTCACGAACACTGCGTCCCCACAGTGGAGAACCGTGTCCAATTGCTGCAGCGTCAGCGCGACCGGAATCGCGCCTTGCTGGTGATCCTCACGTCCGAACAGGCCCGACCGGCGGTATGCCCAGTCGCGGTCTTTCAGTTGCGTGGTCACGTTGAAGCGCTGGCCGCAATATTCGCACGTCACCTCTGTGGTAACGTCGTCCAGGGACGTCCAGAATTCCAGCTCGCAATTCGGACACGTAAACTTCAAACCCACGCGGAAGACGTTCTTCTTCGCTAAATAGTCAAACACCCGCTGTGGTGTCACTTGCTCAGCATCGATGAACAACGACTCGTAGCGGTCAAAGTTCACAACCTGTGTAACCGGGTCGACCTCACGGATGGTCTGTATCGCACAGCCGCGCGTGAACGACTGGAACGGTTTGTATTTTTCGATGAGTGCCCGGACACCAGAGATCTTGAAGGCTCGACAACCCTGAAGTCCTCCCATCTGCTGAATCAGGCGCGAAGCGATACGCCCGGCCTCGCTCACCTGCGCTTTCATCCCAAGGACGCCGAAGATGTTGGTGATGAGCGATCGCTGCCGCAAGGCACGGATCGTGAGGGAGCCTCTACCCACATCGGTGATGATGCCGATCCCATCTCGCTCGGATCGAACGCCGTCCGCAAGCATGGATGCTTCTCGCCGGTAAAAATCGTTGAGTTCTGGAAGAAACGGGTAGCTGAACGTGACCTGCTCGTCTTCACCAAACGCCGATGGGTCGATGCTCGCCACGTAATGCTGCGTGTGGACTTCGTGGCCGGTGTGGAAGGGCTTCTCGCGCAGCTCGAACGTCAGCGACGGAACGCCATCGTCTTCCGAACGCGAAGCGAGGATCCTCACGTCGTCGATGTACATGAGCGGCGGCTTCAAATTCAGCCCGTTCAATAAACCGTCGCCGATTTCGACGTGCCCGTATCCCTTGGCCTGGAGCTCCTCGAAGGGTTTGAAATCTACCTCCCTACCCCGCTTCAACCAGATGCTGAAATCTTTGAAGTGCCCGGTTTCGCGAGGTCTCTCCATCAAGACTTTGAGGTACGCGCGCGCCATTTCTCCGAGTCGAGCTTCATGAGCTGGGTCGAAAAAGAGGACTTTCACACTGGCAGCTCGCAGGTTCCAGTAGTTGACGACATCTGCGAAATCGGTCGCATCGCCGATGTAGAGACCGGGATAATCCCAATTCGGAGAACGATCACGCCACAGGTCAGCTCTTGAAAGAGCCGAGGGCGTAAGTTTTTTGTAGGCGTCGGCTGGCACTGGCCCATCGATCGGGAGCGCGACCCTCGTCCCTTTCAGGTTTCGCTCCAGCATCCCGCCATAGTCGAGATTGATCTCTTCGCGTGGTGGGTAAGTGCCAAATTCTGCGAGGAAAACGTCTTTCAGAGGATCCTCTGCGGCCCATTCATATAGCGTGGCCGTCAGCGTCGGCTGCTGCTTCCCATCGATGTGTTCTTCGTAAATCGTCCGCGCCGGCTGGTACACGTCCAGAAAAGTTGCCAGGCCTCTTCCACCCGATCCCCCGATGAAAAGCTTCCGCTGTATCGCGGGCCAGCGGAGGTGTGGAAATCGGTCGACGAATGCCTTCAGTTGAAGATCTTCAACCGCTGGAAACAGCGCGTCCACTTGGTACAAGCGAACGATCTGATCGGCTTCCGCGCTGGCGCCGGTGCCGACTGACAGGATTGGGCCGTACGCTCCTCCCCAAAATGCGTGAGCATACCGAAGGACAGAGCGGAGATCGTCCCAGTTGCCCTCGCGGACGCACCAACCTAACCGCAGTGGGCGGTAGCGAACCCGAACGCTGTTAGTTGCCAAGGTCTGCTCCTCAAAACCGGTGAAGCTTGGAAGGGATAAGAATTATACCGGTCGGAGTCGGAGAGGAAAGTGAGCGCAGAGAGAGTCATAAACGGAAGCTGCTTCGACTCCCCCGTTGAGACATTCAGGCGCCAGAAAATCCAGCTTATTTCTTCGGCCGCTCGCACTCAAAGTTCGCGGCGTCTTTCGGATCGCCGCTGCCTTTGTACTTCGCTGCCTGCGGATACGGGTACAGAGGCCGCGTCATCTTCACGTGCGTTCGGTCCTGGCCTTCGAACTTCAGCGCTTAGCGGAAGATCATGTTCATTTGGAGAGTGGGACCGGAAGGAACTTGAATGGGCGCAAACGAGACAACGCGTCCCCGCGACTCGACCTCGAAATGCGAGACGATAGCTGGTCTCACGACGCGAACGTTGTAACGGACGAAAGATTCAGCGCGTTCGATATCCCTGTCATCGACAACAAACTCCCCCGGAGGAAAGTCGCGGCGCGATGCTACTTCGCGTTCGTAGTCGTCATCTTTCTTTCTTTCGGAACGAAAATGCAGAACGTCTTTGCTGGCCGCCTCCTCCGCCCATTTGTTCAGATAGTGACAGAGGCCGATAGCGGAACCGTGGAGCTTGGCAGAGGCTACTTTCAGATCGAGTGTTTTGAGTGCGGAGTGATCTCCGCCTCGTACGAAAAAAGTGGTTTCAGCGTGGATCGGAGAGATCAAGTTTGTATGAAAGTCGAACGGACGCGGCGTGATTGCTGGATTATGCTCGGAAGCTCTCAGAAGATCGACTCGCCCGTTTGTCGCTGCCTGTGATTCGGCGTCTTTCGTGAACGACTTCGCGACGAAATATCCGTGTTGTGCCCGAGCGACCTCGATCTTCTTCTCAAAGATAATGATCTCGTTCTTTCCGACGGCGTCCGACCAGTTCTTGCACTCAAAAATGAATACTGACTCATATCCGTCGCCAAGATCGATTGTCACGAACACGTCGATTTCGTGATGCACGCCGTCGACGACCAAGATTTTCTTGCTCTCAATCAGGAATGTTTTTTCGCGGAGATTGGGCGAGGTGCTGAGAATGTGATGTTCGATCGCAGCTACTGCCGATTCGAGCGCGTTCCCTTTTTCCAACGGCGTCGACACGGCTTTCAGTATGGCGCATCTGGATCGCCTCGGTCATTGACTGACGAGTTTCATCCAGTCTCTGCCAGCGAGGGCACGCCCGGTCTGATTTTCTCTTTGGGGCCATGGAAGTATCCTAAAATCCTCTCAGCGCGCCATCTAGAATGACTTCAGCGGTGCGTTTGAGACCCTATCCGTGTCACCACCAGGCTTTGGTCGAAGGGGCTCCAGCGTCAAAACCTACGGAGTCAAGAGAAGAGCACTCTCATTGGCCGCAATTTCTGTGGAGTTTTCGATCACACTTTTTACTGGGGTCCGCCCTACCTTCGAACCGAGTCCCGCAATGACTCCTCGCTCACCGATCTCTGATTTGTCACCAATTCTCGGCCTCAGAGGTCACATCCCGATAAACTTCATCCGCGTGGATTTGGCAAGGTAGACAGCTTGGATAGTCGCTCACTGACCCCGGGAAAACCGTCAGGTGGCCTTTCTTGTCAACACGGTAACCTCCACATGCCTGTTGTCTTCCACCGTAACTGTTGCTTGCAACGTAGCGAATGCAGCCACGAAAAGACGGCTTGGTAGCATCCTTTTTGTTCGGTTTGACGATCGCGATTACCTGGATCAGCGAGAACGAACCTGGGTCTTTCATCATCATGCGAAGTTCCGGAACTGCCAACTTCGCATGCGCTTTTGCGACGTCGATGTTATAGGCATCTTGCGAAATTTGGGCTGAGGCTGTCACCGCGACTACCAGTAGTCCGATCCATTCCTTTTTCAATGTCCTCTCCTGTCTACCGGGCCACAGAGAGCGATTCGAGTCGCTGCTGAGCTAGCAACTCAAATTCTGGTGTCGGTCGATTCATGTCCACAACGTACATCAGGCATCTAACGTGTGCCCATTTAACGTGGGTAGACTGACAAAATCAAGCCCCGGATCATCAGGGCGTGCAAATCCTGAGAGCGCGGAGGCTGTTCGGCAAGAACGTACGCGGGCTCCGCGAGAAACGGGGATGGTCGCAAGAACGACTCGCGGAGATTGCGAATCTGCATCGCAACTACATTGGCAATGTCGAGCGAGGTGAACAAAACATCTCAATCGACAACATCGAAAGAATCGCCCATGCCCTGGGTGTCAGACCTGAGAAGCTATTTGCAGGAATTCCTTAGGTTTGTCGAGGAGCCGTCGAGCGCGTCCCTTGAGTGCCTCAGGACTAACCATTTTAAAAATCGCAAAAAAATTCTGGCTCCGGGCGGACAGCTCAATCTCGACGGTTGTACCGGATTTTAATCCCCGTCAGCGCGCCGTCTTGCATTGCCTCAGCGGTGCTTCTGGGAAGCGTCTAGGGGTCAGCACCACCCAGGCCTTGTAAGTCCTCCAGCGCCGTCCAGCGTCGGAGTTGGGTCCCCAGCCGGAGTCAATGAGTTCTATGAAAAGGGATGTCAAGAAAAAAAGCTCCCCCTCGACTGGAGTCGGGATTTGTTTCTCGAGATCCAGCCCACTTTACATATGCCTCGCTGAAACAGTTTTGCCTTTTCATTCTCATGAGTTCCTCCTGGTGCCGTGATGACGCCATCGAGTTTGAGAGAGCGGCAGGCCAGTGATGGTTGAGTGTGTCAACCATGGTTCTATCCGAGCCTGAAGAGGGAGCTAGTCAAAAAATGCTTGCCAAACTTACTCAGACATCTGATTTCGACAAGTTGGTCGATCCGCAGCAAGCGCCAAACTCAACTGGATTGCTATTACTGGTGAATGAGTCGCACTGGCACAGGGGAAGAGCCGCCGGTGAATACCGGTGTGCCGGTGGCGCCGCTTCCGCAGCCGGAGACGTTGACGACGGTGACACGGAAGTGTCCTGCATTGGCGCCGCCGCCGGGAGCGGCGTGGTCAATGAATACCTGAAGGAAGCCGATGATGTTTTGGGGGGCGTTCGGGATGACTCCGCCGGTTGCATCGTAGACCGGAACGGTCACCAGGGAGTCGCTGGTCGTGACGTAATCGCCAGTCGACAGTGTGGGCGTGCCCGCAAGAGGATGATTGTCTCCAACTTGAATCTGCAAGGGATAAGTCAAGGCAGCGCCCGGTGGTGTCATGCCGATACCGGTCGAGCCATTCAAGAGGTCTTGACCGTTCCCCGGTCTTTGATGGATGAGGCATTCGACACCACTCTGCGCGGGCCCACCGGGGAGCTCCGGATAGACCGTGTTATCCAGCTGAAGCTGATATGTGATCGGTGGCGTTGCCGTCGTTGCGCAGCTCAGAGGACTGGGATTGTTGCACTCAATGTCGCTTTCAAAGGCAGTCCCGCCGCCTCCACATGTAGAAGGGCAAGCATTGCCGGATGCGGCCAGTGGCATAAGCGCAGGGTAGTAGGAGACGGAGAGGGTTCCAAGGTTGCCAGGCACTAATTCGCCAGCCGTTGGGGCTCCGCCAGTGCACCCCGGTCCCGTGCAATCGGATAGCGCCGTGAATGTCTCTCCAATGATGCCACCCGGATATTGACCGGGATTCGTGATTTGTCCCGTCGTTGGGTTGAAAAACGTCGCCGTCGCCGGTGCCGGCGCTACACAACCCGGTGGCGGCGCTGTCGGAGTCCTGCTTGGGTTCGGATCGCAATTGGGCAGCAGGAACGGTTTCACGCCGCGGGAAATGATCGGAACGCCTGTGCCGCCGCCAACGCTTGACGAATTCGATGGGTTGAATCCTTCCGCTGTCGCTGTCGCCGAGACGCTCAACGCGGCGCGGCTCCAGATGCGCGAGAAGAACGTCGGCAGGTTCGGCCGGTTTACCGTGACCGCGACAGTCGGATTGACTCCGAAGCTCGCTTGTCCATTATTCGGGTAGCTGACGGTTACATCTGAGGACTGCACTTGCCGCCCCGCGATGGCGACCTGAGTCGCGACGTCCGTAGCGATCTTTGTCGCCGCAGTCTGAGCTGTCGTTTGCAGCGCGCCGTTGCTGGGATCGGCGGTGACTCCCATATCCACCAGCATTTTTGCCGCAGCGAGCGCTGCCGAATCCGCGCCACGTTGTGCCTCGCTACGCGCTGCGTACAGCGTGATCACGTCAACCGCCAGCGCCACCATGGCCAGCATGGCGAGCATCGCAATCACGACGATGATCATCGTCACGCCGCGTTCACCGTTACTTGCGTGCTTTCGGCCGTGATAGCGGATCATGACTTTGTGCGTCTCGTCTAGGCTCAGAGCAGGATTCTATACGCAGTCGGGCAGGGAATACCGTATTCTGGGGTCCAAGCCGAGTCTGTTCAATACTGTACACCTCGCCAAATAGGTGGGTCAAGATGGGCAGAGAACTAGTCTGGCTTGAAAACAGGATCTTCGCAGCTTCGGGATGTAGCGCGTGCGCCTGTATTCACGGAGTTCCCCCAATGATCACGCATTCTCAAGACCAGAACTGGATTTCCATTGCAGAACAGGTCACCGTAGAAATGGATTCGGCGAAGCTCGCGATTTTGGTCGAGCAGCTTTGCGGCGCATTAGATGATCGTGAGAAATCCGCTTTGCCCTTGACCGGCCAGACCAACCCCTAGAAAAAGCCCCTTCCGTCCGTTCGCTGCGCCCGCTTCGCATGCAAGCAATAAAAAGGCGCAAGGTTGCGACATCTCAAGGTTTCGACATTTGGGCTAGACTTAGGCGTACCAACCCAACTCGCCGCATCCTGTAAACCCTGTATATTCAACCGTCACACGATGGGGTAACGTGATCCAACTTCTTTGTCCTGCCGCCCGCAGCCAATACTGCCCCGACACACAGAAGAAGTGTTGCTAGGAGTGCAGATTGCAGGCGCTCATTCTTCGCGTGCTCGTGGTGGACGACAGCGAGATCGTTCGGCGCGGCATCTGCCAAATTCTCCAATCACAGGCTGATATTGAGGTGAGTAGCCCCGGGGAGTTGCACCCCGAGGCTCTCTCAGAACTGTACATGAACCTCTCAGCTCATACAGCTCCCACCATGGAGCCACGCCGCACCCCCATCTGCCAGTGAGCAAACAACTCCGGAGCGCGCCGCGAAATGCGCGCGATCCAGCCTGCCGCCCGTCGGTGATGGCGTCGCAGCTTTTTGTATTTGCGCTTGGCCCAAAGGACCAGATCTTGGTTCAGTTCGCGCATCGTCGGATAAAGCGCCGAGCGATAATATCGCCCGTAATACTGGAGCCAGCCTCGGATAATCGGATTGAACATCCGCGACAGATCTTCAATCGCCTTGTCGCTGCGGTTAGGCAGGTTCCAGCGCCGAAAAGTGTCGCGAATCGTCTTCGCTGCTCGGTTCGAGACTGCGGGACTGAAATTGATGAAGAACTTCCCCTTGCGATTCTTTGATCTCCGAGGCTGAAAGCTGTAGCCGAGAAAATCAAACTTTTCGTTTGGGTAGTTCTTCCTCTTCCGAAAATCATCCTTGCAATAGACGATTTTCGTCTTCTCCGGATGGAGTTCCAGTCCGCAAGTCTGCAAACGTTCAGCGATGGCCTTCCTCATTTCCTGGGCTTCCTTCTCCGTCTTGCAGTGCGCGATGACATCATCGGCGTACCTCTCAAATGGCACCTGAGGATAGTGCACCGCCAGCCATCGATCTAACGCATAATGCAAGAACAGATTCGCCAGCAGTGGGCTGGCTACTCCACCTTGAGGAGTGCCTTTCTCACGCGGAACCAACCGCCCATCCTCTTCTTGCACTGGCGCTTTCAGCCACCGCTCGATGTAGAGAACGCTCCACCGCTCCTTGGCATGCTTCTTAACTGCCCGAAGTAGTAGGTCTTGTGAAAGGCTGTCAAAGAAGCTCCTGATATCCAGATCGAGAACCCAGTCATAGCGCCAGCATCTTTCTCGCGCTTGACCCACTGCGTCCAATGCCGACTTCCCCGGTCGATATCCGTAGGAATCGGCATGAAACAGCGGCTCTAGTTCCGGTTCCAGTCTTGCCTTGACTACCTGTTGCGCAATGCGATCGGCTACTGTGGGAATACCCAGTTTTCTTTCACCACCGTTTTTCTTTGGTATCTTCACCGTCCTCACCGGTGGCGGAAAGTAACTGCCCGATGACATCCGATTCCAGATCTTGTAAAGATTCTTCTTCAGCTTCTTTTCAAAATCTTCGATCGATTGATCATCAACCCCCGCTGCTCCCTTATTTGCTTTGACCCGTTTGTACGCTTCCCAAACCTCCTTCTTCGAAATACAAAACGGCTTTGCCTCACTCATCGGGCTCCTCCCATTGCTGGTTGGCTCATTGAATCAGGCTCCTTGACACAGCGCCTTCGCTCCATCCCTTTATCGAGGACTTCTCGGCTACTACGCGCTGTTCCGCCCCTGAGTCTCCGCATCCGTACTCTCGTCCTTGTGGTTCTGCCACTTGTGACTTCTCCGTTCGCATCGGAGTCTCAGGTTCCCACGTTCCGCTCAACCGCCTCTTTGGCAAGCTCAGGCCACCTCTCATGCCGGATGCCGCTCCGCCCGTAAACAGGTTTCGTCGGAGCTTAGTCCCGTGATAACGACTCCCCCACGGTTTTGACATCGTCCCTACGCTTTCGACACTTCCATAGTGGTTCCCTTGCGGTCCTCTTCTTGCCTGTCACCTGACCTGGTCCTTGCCAGGCCTTTTCCTTCTGTGCTCACGACCATGGCTTTTGTCCACAGCCGCCGAAGGTGGTTTGGAACCTGTCCCTGCAGACCGGTTCCGAGGGGCCTACCCTCATCAGTTAAGCAGTTGCGCACTACTCAGCCTTTCGGCCTTTCGCACTCGTGGCACACGGTCGTCTGCGAAGCCTCGGACGGAGCCGATGCTGTCCGTAAGGTTGTTGAGCACAGACCGGATGTGGTACTGCTGGACATCACAATGCCAGTGATGAACGGCTTAGAGGCTGCTCGCCGCATCAAGCATGAATTCCCCTTGACTCTGATTCTCGTCGTGAGCCAGTACGACTCTGCCCCGTTTGCGAGGGAGGCAATCGCGGCTGGTGCGAACGGATACATCGCGAAGAGCAATGCCAGCGCCGAGTTGATTCCAATGTTGCGAAGGACCGTCTCTAAACACATGCGAACGTGAAGCCCCTGGGCAGCTTCACGGAAAAGGAATGCGATGCGCTACGTCTGCATCTATCTTGTCTTGTGCTCTATCCTTCCTGCCTTCGGCCAACAGAATCTGCCAAAGGCCGAGGTGTTCGGCGGCTATTCGTATTTGCACATCGACACCGAAGGAGTAACAGGCTCGACGCTCGACGCTGGGTGCAACACCCTGCTCGGAGCTGGGACGTGCCCGCCCGGAAGCTTTGGCGTGCACCCCAGTGCGAACGGTTGGAACGCGTCGGCGCAATTCAATGCGACTCGCTTTCTTGGAATCAAGGCGGATTTCAGTGGACACTACAACACGCCGGTCACGATAAGCTCGCAAATCGCTAACTCGCTTGCACAACTCGGCATCACTGGCTTGCCCCCTAAGGCAAGCTCGTACACCTACCTTTTTGGTCCGGTCATATTTCAGAGCAAAGGACGCTACAAGCCGTTTGCTCATGCCCTCTTCGGACAGAACCGCATCGGCACCAACCTGTCAAACGTGAAGGTTGGCGGAATTGCGATTCCCGGCCTCACGACCAGCGACACTGCTTTTACGATGGCGTTTGGCGGTGGAGTGGACATTGAAATCACCGAGCGATTTGCAGTGCGTGCCGGACAGGTAGACTACTTGTATACCAAGCACGATTTCAGCGGAGGGACTCCCGGAATAGCCACGCATCAAAACAACCTGCGCGCCTCAGTTGGTATCGTTTTCCAATTCGGAGTGGCACACCAAGCGCCTCAACCGCGAGCACATGAGGCACACGCAACAGCGGCAATTCCAATCCCCGGCTTGGGGGTTTACGTTATTCAGACAGCGCTCGACGGAGCACAGATTACCGAGTTGTCTCCAAACGGGGCGGCTGCGGCGGTCGGATTGCATCCGGGCGACATCATCAACGCCGTTAACGGCGTACCGGTCAAGAGTCCAACAGAATTGGTGAGCGCACTTTCTACCATCTCACCCGGAAGCAAGGTGCGCCTCAGCTATGAAATTCGTGGTCAGTGGCAAACAGAGACAACGGTCATACTCGGTACCCCTTAGGTTATCCACCAGGACCACCGCTGCGCTCGGGCCGTAACCGATGCGCAGTTTTGGAAAGCAAGGTCATGCCTGCCCCGCGAAAGTTAGAAGGAAAGTTTACCGAGATTGATTGACCTAAGCCTGACTTTTCGTCTTTCTCTGACTCCTGTGATGCTTGCTGAACACCTGACTCTTAGTCTCGTGATGGCTGGGATGGTCGGGTTAGTCGTTCTGGCGTGGGTCAACTTTAGCGAAATCAGGAAACCAAACCTGTTCCAGTCGCCCCATGATGTCTGTTCACGCGGATTCATTGCGTTCTTCCAACATTTTCATTACCCGACCCGGAATGTAGTGTGCTTCCGTAGTTCCGCATGGATGCTGATAGGCATGACCTCCGAACTGTCCATCGTGCAACTCGACATCAATGCGGCATCTTGTTCCACACTGGCAGGCGAACTCGATCCGAGTCCATAGATTCTTGTAATCCATCCTTGGAGCACGCCGTATTTCAACGAATTCGCGTTTCAGAAACGAAAACCAAAAGACACGCTCAAAGTCGAACGGAAACGCCCATTCATTGATGCCATGTGGCATTTCGACACTTCGGGCAACGGTTACGCCGCTGTGAAGCAGCAACCAGACTTCAGCACCACTTGGCAGATTCTGACGATACGCGGGGAGCTTCTTTCCTTTGGCCGCAATGCACGATGCGAGGTGCGTCGGAATCTGTGACAACGAGATTCCCCCGGCTGTAGGACTCCACCACCACGGATCGTCCTCACGGACGATGAGGACATGTTGAAAGTACTCTGGCAACGCTGTGCAGCCTGACTCCAAGCAGGCTGAGCCTTTTCGTAGTTGGAAACTATGACTTCGACAAGAGATCGAGTCAGGTTCTGCCAGTATTGTCTTTCACCCCTTGGGTTGGTGAAAGAGACCTGAACACGGAGTGGTGGCAGACCTCGCTTCTCACACTCTCGTCGTGCCGCTGCCAAAACCTTCCCGTGAAAATTCTCCTGTTCCAGCGGTAGGATTCCGTGATTCGTTGAGGCAGGCCGTAACAGTTCAGAAACCTCAATGCCCAAGTCTCCTGTCTCAGTGTGGAATCGAAAGTCGGGTTCTTCGCCTGCGTCACCACCGTCAGGAATCGGCACGCCCGCATTCCGTGCAACATCCAGAACAATCTGTTCAACTTCCTTTTTGCTCGGCATGTCCCGTCCCGTCCGTTGAGGGCCAACGTACATCAATCTTTTCCATGATTCTTTCCGCCCACTGAATGCTTGCCTCGATGAGCTTGTCAGTTCGTGGGCTGCCTTGCGGACACCCGAACAGATCGTCTGCAGTTCTCATGTGCAGGCTCGTGAGGATCGCAGCCATCACCCCGATCACACGTTTACGGCCCTCGTCCATCACAGTACCGTACACCTTTCGCTTTTGATTCGCCATCGGAATTGTGCTACTCTGCCGATAAGAATGTGCGAGGGGCTGAAAGACTTAATGACGGAACCATTCTTGAGCATTGTTGGTGGTGGTTTGGCAGCAGCAGTGATAACCATCGGATTCAATGTCTGGTGGGACAAGAAGAAAGAGAGCAGTTCGCAGGACTGGGAGTTCAGGCGTTATCGTGCAAACCTCATTCATGGGGCCGCATATGGCCTGATGGACGCATTCTTCGCCGCAAAAACAGAACTTGAGTATCTCGTGGGTACGCTTTCGACTTTGCAAGCGAGTCTGGAACAGTTGAGCGTCCAAGCGGACGCCATTGTCCGACGGCAAGGCGGTCCGCAGTTGACCGTCGCCGAACTTGAGCAAAGGAGGGCTGATCTTTTGCAACCGTTCCAAAATTACAACCAGCAGTTCGTTAACTTGCGTTGACCGGAGCTTTCGCGGGCCGCAAGACCTACTCGACACATAGGATGATGGTTGGCATGCACCCGTGCACGATTGCTGCTTCCCCTGCTCAACCTCTCAAAGATAACGACCGATCCTCCAGCCCATGTTTCTGTTCCGGTTTTTCAAAAACCGCTGCAATCAGGGCTCCCACTCCCCGGCCACAGCTCGCCAGAGCTCCGCAATGGCAAAGTTCGGAGCCGTCTTCGCTTGTCGTAGGGCGTTTTCTCTTATCCGAGCTTTGGTCTTCCGCGTCATGTAGCCTTTTGGATAGTTCTCACGCATTTTCCTGATCTCGCGAAAGAATTCGGTTCCGTGGCGAGCACTGGTCGCCTTACCTCCCAATCTTCCCCATTCTCTGAAATGCTCTGAGGTGTATCGATGGGCACGAGCAACTCCGCCCTTATGGCCGTTCCTCTTGTTGGTGAGACTCCGTAGCCTTTTTCTTACCGAAGGCGATTCCCATAAGCTGGGATAATGCTCTCGCTTCTTGCGCAGCTCGATGAAGTACTCGCGGCCGTACTTCTCGAGCACCGTTTTTCCGCCTCTGGATGACCATTCCTGCAGAACCACGGGATCGTGTCGAGACGCTCGCGCCTCGCCTCCAAGACTGCCGTTAACTCGCGATGCGATGGTTCGCCTAGTGGGCCACAGTTGAACTCCAGCTTCTTTCCGTGATCCTTTGTTGTTCATGTCAAACCTTTCCCAAAGCCGTCTAGATTCCTAACTAGGTAACTCGTTAGAATTCTACTTTTTTCTGATCGATGTGACCCACAATTCCGCGTGTCTAGTGGGGGAGGTGGCTGACTGAGTTGCCTCAGTAATTTTAATTTGCTAGATCGTAGGCTCTGTTTAAGAGCACGATTTTTCTGGCTTTCGCTGCCCAGGGCGGTTGCGGCACAAGGCCGCGCTCCGCAATGGAATAAGTAACGAGAGCTTTGTCAAACTCGATCTCTTGAAGAGAGATTCCGCGATCATCCAAAACCAGCGACCGCGTTTTTTTTAGCAAGTCACACGCCCCAGCCCAGTCGTCTCTCGGAATCGGGACTATCGGGACGATCGGGACACGGAAGATTGCCAGGGGCCTGGGCCGATGGTCCCGTTTGTCCCGCTCGCTAAACGGGATACACTCTGTGCAACTCTGCGTTGGCACCTGAAGAATCAGTGCGCCCAATCTGGCTCTTCCCGCACCGGAATGTACTCTGGACGATACCGTAAGCGAAGTCCCTTGTGTTTCGCTTCCGCTTGTTTCGTCAACTCGACTCGAAGCTCGTGACGTTTGCCATCGATGGCGGGAGGAATAAACCCGAGTTCGTAGCGATAGTGCAATTGCATCAAGATCGTTTCCAGTGTTGTTTCGTAGTCTGAGGGAGGTACAGAAAAGTATTCTCCGCCCGTGTGCCTAGCCATGTAGTGCATGATTTTGGCCTGCTCACCGATTACCAGGTGCAGGTTCGGCGATCGAGAGTCTCTTATGCCGAATACGATACCGGACGTTTCCAGAAAATCATCGACGAGCTTGTTCAGTTCGCCATGCGGCTGTCCTGTATGGTCACCGTGCAGAAACACAATTACGGGCAGCGGCTTCGGATTTCTCTGATACGCATCTCGGATGATGAGCCGAACCAGTTTGCGGAAAGCCTGTTCTCCAGCTTCATCGCTTTCGGCGGTTCCTCCCTCGAAAGGAATGGGTTTGAGCGTTTCAGCCAATTGTTGGATAGCTTCGTCTCGGTCTTCTGTAGGCGGCAAATCCAGTTGGGTGTCACCGTTGTCGCACCAATGAGCAACTCCCAGGGTATCGTGGGTTTCGAGGTGATGAAGTGCGGGCCGGAAGAGAGATTCCTCTCCAAGAAATTCCGCCGAGGCACCAAACTTTGGCAGTCCACTTTCATTGCAGATCACGACAAACCAAAGAGTGATGGACCGCGTGTCGTACCGTGCCCCTGCATCGAATGTGGCAATCCGGACTTCGTGCCGATTATCAAACAGACGAAAGTCTCCCTTCTTGAAGTCTTGGACGGGCAGCCCGCTCTTGCGGTCCCGGCTGAAGACATCGACCAACACGAGAGAAGATTGCACTCGAATTGTGGGTGCTTGTGCTGGGGCTGGCGGCTGCTGGAATGCCAGAGGAGTTGAAGCACAAATGCCAAAGAAACAAATCGCGACAAGTGCTCGGGGAACGATTTGTTTTATGAAGTCAACTTTAACGAGGATTTCCATTCCCTCTTCCCCGGCTGTGACCAAGATACGCAGGATTTCTGCGGTTGGTTCCTTTCTTCTTGTTTTTTCAATAACTTTGGATTGGTTGGTCATGGGGGCGGGGCGATCGGAAATCGGGATTGCGGGTAATCGTGATTACGTCAATCACCCTCGCGCAAACTAGAATATCCATATGAAGCCCGGTGACACTGCGAAGCTCATTGGCATACCTCCGGTGAACCCCTAAGCGACAGATTTTGTTGCCGCTGGTTCGACTAAAGATCACGAAGGTTCCCAACGGGAACTAGCTAGCTAGACCTGTGGAAAATTCGCCCATTGACAGCCGGAACGCCTTCATCTAGATTGCCGCGCACAGTATTCGTTGAGGGGCGAATGCTGGTGCTTACAGGAGGAGCCTATGGCTCGCTTCGAATGTGCCCTCGCGCGAATGCTCATGGCATTCGTGGTTTTTGAAACCCTCATCGCCCTACCGGCTTTCTCTCAAATTACAACAATCGGCGACGACACGTCCGTACCCATACCAGGCGCGGGTCACGACTATATAAAGCTGCTTGATGAAACTGTGAACCCGGCGAACGGCTCGGTTAGCGTACGCATTCAAGTCCCGATCCCGAAGGGTCGAGGTATTACCATTCCCTTTGGCTTCAATTATGACTCCAATGGCGTAAACCATCTTATCCAAACATTCCCTGGGCAAGCACTGTGGCAATCTAACATTAGCTATCTCAATCAAGGCGGGTGGAGCTATGCAGTCCCAATGTTAACTTCAACGGCGTTCAGTGCCAATGGCGGCACGCCCCCAAATACCTGGACCTGCAATTACTCAACGGGATACATGTTTCAGGACGCGGGGGGTGGCCGCCATGCTCTAGGTGTTGGATCGGCCACGGCAGTGTACAGTGGCGGGTCCGAAGTTTGCGACACTACACCCTATTGGACCGGTGGTGATCCCAGAGTTAGCGCAGCCCTCAGCCCAGCTACGTTTGGCAACATCGATCCATCAGCGACGATCTCTGATGCCGATGGGGCCGTATATTTTTTTCATGATCCTCACCTTCACCTCCAGGGTAATTACACTGTCTACACCGCACTTCCTACCTATGTCGAAGATCGAAATGGAAATAAAGTTGTTTTTAACGATAACACCGGCAACAACAATGGCACCTTCACTATAGCTGATACGGTCGGTCGCACGGCCGTTTCAGTGTCCGGTTTCGGTCCTAGCGGAGCCAGCAACACGGCGACGATTTCTGGCCTTTCAGGCTCGTATACGATTACCTGGGAAAGCGTCTCCTCAAACTATTCGTTACCTCATCTTAACTACTATCAAAGCCCGTCCGGATGCCCAGGAATTCCATCGGTTACCAATACCCAAGTGGTTGTAAAGTCCATCACTCTTCCCAACGGACAACAATATCAATTCTTCTACGATTCGACTTATGGTTTGTTGAAAGAAATTATATATCCCACTGGTGCGTGGGTGAAATACACATGGAAGACAAGTGAGCAGTATCTGGAACCTGCTGAATTCGCGGACGCTAACGGTCATCCAGGAGGGTGTGAGTACGAATATTCACCGCCGGTTGTCGCTACCCGTCAAGTAAGCTTCAACGGTTCCACGGTCGCGTTAACTCAGACGTTCGCCCCGTACGATTCTTCGTGGAACGGCATAAACTGGACGTCTAGAACTATAACTGTCTCTACAGCTGACAACGTATCGGCTAAGACCTCTTCTACTGTTTACACGTACGCGGCTGGCACTTCTGGCGAACCGCTCCCAGCCTACGACTGGTACAAGACGTACGAGGTTGGCCTTCAGGTTCCATTGGAGTCCACCGTGCAATACAATGATTGGGGAGGAGCACTACTACAAACTGATAGTAAGACCTGGTACGAAGCTTTCGATTTGGCGAGTGAATCTGTCACACTGTCTCCGTCGTCAACGTCAAAAGTGACCTATTGCTATATCGGTTCAAGTTGCGTTCCGGCGACTGTGCTTAGTCAGCTCCAAAGTAAGGCGACTTATGATTTTAACGGTCAACTGTTAAAAACTACAACCTACACATACCAATCCTTTTCTAATACGCTTGGAAGCATTACTGACCGCCCATGCAAAGTCGTTACCACTGATGGTAGTGGCAAATCCGCTGCGGAAACAGATTACCTCTATGATAGCGGTACAGCGCTCTGCGGGATCTCCGGGTCTGCTGCCACAGCTGCAGTCAGTGGTCTCCTCGCGAGTACCCACGATGAGACAACTTACGCATCCACCTCCACCACGCCCCGTGCCAACACTACGACGGTAACCAGGGTCTGTTTTCAGGGCTCGACTAGCTGCAACAATTCTGTCACCAAATACACGTACGACGAAACCGGTCAAGTCCTTACCATGACTGACCCCTGCGGAAATGCCACGTGTAGCGACATGACAGGCACTTCTCATGTAACGACATATTCTTATGCCAATAGCTTCACCGTACTTTCAGGCGGTCAGAACACCGCGTATAGTCCGAGCTGGAATGCTAATGCTTACCTCACCAAGATTACTGATCCGCTCGGCCACGTCAGCAGCTACACCTATGACTTCAACAATAGTCAGGTGACGTCGTCGAAAGATCAAAATGATATAAACGCTGGGGGTGCAGGAACGACGTACAGTTATAACGACACGTTTGCTCGGCCCACAGAGATCAGTTATCCGGATGGAGGCCTGACAACCTACGCATATCAGGATATAGTTCCGATTACAATAACCGAGGATAAACTGGTCTACTCAGGCTTTAACCTTGAACACAAAACCATAGTCGATGGGTCAGGGCATCCAATCCAGACTCAACTGACTTCGGATTCCGATGGAACAGATTACGTTGATACGATATACGACGGACTAGGACAAAAACATACCGTCAGCAACCCATATCGCTCAACGTCAGATCCGACATATGGACTGAGCACGTATCAATACGATGCTTTGGGTCGGGTTACCCAAGAAGCTCCACCTGATGGCACGGTCCCCACGAACGGCAGCACTTGTCTCACGGGAAATCTCTGCACAAGCTATTCCGGAAATATGGTGACGGTGAGCGATCAAGCGGGCGCACAGCGCAAAAACCAGAGTGATGGTCTGGGTCGGCTAACGGCTGTCTGGGAGGATCCCAACGGCCTGAAGTATGAGACAGACTACCAATATGATGCGCTCAGCAATCTTATTTGCGCCGTTCAGAAGGCGACAGACACTACTCAATTAACTACCTGTAGCTCGGCGTCAGCCACGTGGCGCCCCCGGTCGTTCGTATACGACTCTCTGTCGCGGCTTGTGAGTACTGCGAATCCTGAAAGCGGCACCGTCACCTATTCATACGACACCGATGGGAATCTGAGCCAGAAAAAAGCACCCCTCCCAGATCAGACTGGTACGTCTCAAGTCACGACGAATTACATATACGATGTGTTGAGCCGGTTGACACAGAAAAATTATGTGGGAATGACCCAGGCTGTTGTGCGGTTTGGCTATGACGGAATAGCGCCTTCAGGATGCACCCCAACTCAAATAAGCGGTCCGACCAATCTGATTGGTCGCCGGTCAAGCATGTGCGACGGTTCCGGTTCGGCATCTTGGAGCTATGACCAGATGGGTAGAGTGATTGAGGAGCAGAGGGCGATCAATGGAGTGACGAAGCAACTTTATTACGACTATGAGTTGGACGGCGAGCCCAGCGGTATTACGTACCCGGATGGGAAGCAGATTGCGTTCTCTCCTTACGGGAATGGGCTTCCGATTCAGATTACTGACAATGATGCCACGTTCCAGAGTTCCCACTACTACGCTCCGAATGGTGCGGAGGCACAGCTTTATGCTGGCCCTCCGTCGAACGCCGACGCTGTTTTCCAAGTATTTTATTACAACAAGCGTTTTCAGCCAGCGGTTATGTACGCCGTTGACTCATCGAATAGCTATATCGCCAGCTATTGCTACGATTTTCATGTCGGCGGCGGTGGGACGATTGGGGACATTAACGTCGAGTGCACGTTCGCAAGTGCCTCGCCAGGAAATAACGGCAACCTCTACCAGGTTGCAAACAATCTCGATAACAACCGAACGCAGAACTTCAGCTACGACACTCTTAACCGTATTAAGCAGGCGTATACAAGCGGCCCGAACTGGGGAGAAACATTCACTATTGACGCATGGGGCAATCTGACAAACAAAGGACCAGTCTCTGGCAAGACAAACTACGAAGCGTTAAATGTAGCTCCCGCCACGACTGCGAACCATGTCGCCGGATCTTCGTATGACGCGGCAGGGAACATGACGAACGACGGCATGGGGCACGCATTCACCTACGACGCAGAGAACCGCCTGGCTACCGCTGGTGGAGTAACCTATACGTATGATGGTGATGGCAGCCGCGTCATGAAGTCGAATGGCACAATCTACTGGACGGGTGCAGGTAGCGATGCTCTGGCTGAGAGTAACCTTAGCGGCACCATCTCAGAAGAATATGTTCATCTGAACGGAAGAAGATTTCTGCGAATGGACCGTCCAAGCGGTACCGTCCATCTCTACTTCAGTGATTTAGTCGGCTCAGCGAGGTTGGTGACTGATATCAACGGCAACCCCCAAAAGCAATCAGACTACTATCCCTACGGCGGCGAGATCGTGATTTCCGGTAGTGATGGCAATCGGTACAAGTTCGCCGGCAAAGAACGGGATAGTGAGTCCAACCTCGACTACTTCGAGACAAGACATTACGCTTCAACGATGGGCCGGTTTATGCAGCCGGATGTGCCGTTCGCCGATCAAGACACCGGCAATCCGCAAAGCTGGAACATGTACAGCTATGTGCACAATAATCCTCTGCGCTACACCGATCCCACAGGCAATGCATGCGTGCAAGGCTCGAATGGAGAATGGCACAACGACAATAGCGGAGGTGAGAGCTGCGCGGACGTAGACAGGAATAATCAGAACGCGCAGGCAAGCGCACAGGCTACTGCGACTGCGCCCCTAGTCCAGCTGATAAACAACGATCCCCATCCCATGGACAATGGCGCAATTTCTCCGGGGCTCCTCGGACCAGGCGATTTCATCTTGTTCAGCGGACTGCGCTTCCCCTCCTTCATTACAGAGTTTTTCGGTCGCCTCTTTGGCACTGCTGCTGAAACTTCTGTAAAGACGTTCGGCGAAGGCGTCACCAAAGTAGGCGCAAATGCACTGTTGAAAAACGGAACAAAAGCTGCAGCTAGGGACATTATTGAAGCCATGGCCGACTCGGCTCAAAAGGCATCGTTGAAGAGAGCTCTACAGGCCGCCGGCAGCCAGGCGAAAATCTCCCTGGAGGCGGCATCCGATGGGTCGGTTAGAATGATCGTTGAAAGGGCGGGGGTAAATGGTGCTCAGCAGATCATCAAAACTGTAGCTGCCGATGGTAGTTCGAAGACTGTCCAGACAGCCACTGATGCTGCGGGCACGCTTGTACACTATGACCCAAAAAACTGAACTTCCAAAACTGACTCCGGAGCAGCTTGCCGCTCTGGAGCAGTATGCCCGCCTGGAAATCAGCCTCGACGATATACGCGGTGCACTGCGTGGACTAGTCGAGTTCAATTTCGAGCCGGAGAATCGTTGGATTGATCAACGCTTCCATATTCCCGAGCCCGGCATTCCGATCACGCGCAAGCACATACAAAACGCTCTCACCAAGAAACGACTCCGCCAGGTTGGAGAACGCGATCTAGTCTACTGGGCGAGCATGTTGTTAATGAATGATGCCTACGAGTTCGATTCGAAGGACGAGGACTTTATCGCAGACTGGCTGAACGACATCAGCTACAACCTGGATCCCACTCTGGACCGGGAGTCATAGCGGCGCGACGTGTTTAATAACAGTGCGAATGCTGCTTCGACCGAGTAGCCTGCGACCACATTGGTTGCTGGCGACAACCCCTCGATGTATTTGAGTACCTCCGCACACATCAACGAAGAGGCATTATTCGAACGACATCGGAACATGAGGTTGGGATGACTTGGGAACTGCTTATCGATGCGTATGCCATGACGAATTTGCCCAGAAACCAACACTGCCTGAATAATAAACTTTGCCTCAAACAACAAACAACGAACTGCCAAAACAGACAAAACATCGGTTTCGCGGGATTGCTTTTCGCTTCATACATTGGTCGCGCCGAGGGTCGCGTCCACTTGTGTCACTTCGTCACCGTGAGCAGGTCTCGAAGTTGGGTAGCAGTGCAAGCACGAGACTTGAGAAGGGAGAATAAAGGTATGGCTAACGACTGCACGAACTCGGAAGAATTCCGGCTCGACTCCGTTTGCAACCAGAAATGCGAGAACCGCGACGTCGAGTGCCTCGTCGAGGCTTCATCAAGCCTGTTGTCGGCCAGAAGACGACGATGCGCACAGATACCGGAGAGATCGTCGGCGCCGAGGATATGACGGAAGACGAGAAGCAAGAGCGGCTCTTCGACGAGAAAGCGGAGTTCGAGGAAGTCGTCGGCGAGATCCCGCGTGTCTCCCCTTACGACAAGGGAGCCGAGGGAAAGCCGGATCCCGAGGTCTCGGCAATTCGCGGATATGATTCGTACCCTGCAAAGCGGCTTGGGGCGGGGCTTTCAGCTACTCGCGGGGACTTTTTGTGCTCCAGGGCGGGGCCATTGGAGCGACCGTGTTCGCCGGGGCTGGGCTCCGGGTTTTTAGGCGACGGTCCGGATACACGACACTACAGTGAAGCCAACTTTATAAATGGAAAGTTAGTTAGCAAACTCGAGCGCGAGAAGGACTGGAGCTGGCTATTCGAGAGGCACTGTGTTTGCCGGGTCAAACCACTTGCGATCTCTACGGGTTTTGATCGGGTGGAGAGGGCGCAGGCTTGGCCGCATAGACCATGGAAGGGCAACTCTCCTCGCCTTCGGCGTTAAGGAATTTCTTGGTATATCCGTACTTTTGCTCTACTAGCCCGGCAATGGCTGGATCCGGATTTGCGGGCCCTCGTGTTCCGCATAAGTACGTAGCCGCTGTGTCCCAATTGTTCGTTTGAGATAACGCAACCCCAGAGAGCCATCTAGAGGAGTTTGCGACTCGCGGGTCAGGGTCCGATTCGGCCGTATGAAACTGGGCGAGAGCACCACTGGGGTCACCGGAGGTCAGGCGCAGTAATCCTACCTGAAGGGTTATGTTGTGGTTGGTAGGATCGCGCGACTCCGCAGTTTTAATAGCCTCTAAGGCCCCAGCAGAATTCCCCGCGCCATACAAGATGGCAGCAGCTGTGACATAAATACCGGCTGTGTCGCGGCGCCGCCCCTTTCCCGTTAGTCCTGATACTACTCCAGTGTCGGGCTCTATAAAGTTCAGAGCATCCTCTAACGTCGGCGTGCGTCCGAGGTCACTCTTGAGTTTCTTAGCTATTTCGTTTGGCACTGGGAGCGTTCTTGCGCCCGACACCTCGACCGGAAGACGATTCCCGAAATTGTCGTAAACGGTGAAGGTGAAAGAATCCGACGGAACCCCGTAGTAAGTTCGCCAGAGCATAACGTTTACGGAGTCGCCCTGCTTCAGTTCTCCACCCTTAGGATCTGGGAGAAGACACTGCGGCAAGTCGCTAACACCGAAACGGACAATCCTATTGCCAATATTCAAGATAGTGAATGCATGGAATATCTCGTGTGAGATGCGGATTTTGCTCGGATTGATTTGTAGACTTGCTCCGCACCCACTTTTAAACCCTGCATGGGCAGCATCCAGAACTGACGTAATATATTGCTTTGCGATATTGTTTGTCGTCTCTGAGGAGCTCTTCCCGAGCACTTCACGAAGAGCCCTCACGTTGTCGAGCGTTTTGTCCATATTGTCACGCCGGCAGTTATATTCGGCGCTCGTTACTACATGAAGAACTGAATAATCCTTGCAGATTGTTTCGTATTTCGCACCGTAATCCCGAAGTAGATCGTCGAAGTCCCGAACGTCCTTATCCGCAAGACCCAATGTGGCTTGAAGAGACTTGACCTTGTCGACCGTAAATGAGAAGTCGATTCCCGAGGTCTTCTCGTGCGCGAGCGTATTACATTCAGAGCCCGGACCGTGAGTATGAGTCCACCACCACCACCCGATCACGCTAAGAATTACGAGGAACAAAATTGCAAGCGCTCCGAACTTCCAATTCATAAAAACAGCCTCGCCTACGTCAGCCACCTGTCAGAGTTGTCCCTGGAGAACCATTCGGGACATCACCACTGACGGTGCGAATTGTGCTACGGTGCGCTTTGGAGCGTCAAGCCGAATAATGGGTGTTGCCGAATTCCGGATTTTGGAACACAGAAGAGAAATACGGGCGAGAACTACGGTTTTTGTGGTAGGGCGCTCCGCCTTTCCCATTGAGAATTGCTTGGTACGTTCGCGAGCGACGGCTCGCAGAAGCAAACCTCACCTGGTCCCTGTGGAACGCAGAAGTGTTAGGCATTGCCTCAGGCTCCGTTCATCCGGAAACCAAGCCGCCGGGCCTCATCAAGTATCTTCTGCCCTTGGTGAACCTGTTTCGTGCTCGGTTCCCTGTGCTGAGCTGCTAGTCTGCCGAGGCTGTATGCGAGAGAGCGCTGCCACGGTTCCAGATTGCCGGTTTCCTTGGCCCATCCTGAAATAGCGAACCACTCGTCCGCAGGGACCAAGCGAATGCGGTCATGGCCAAGGCTGGCCGCACCTGTCCCGGTTGCACGCGAAATCTGCTGTGCGATGACGGGTCTGAGCAGGGACGAGGGCATGCTGATTTCCGTCGTTCGAAACTTCTCCCAGCACTTCTCTTTCTTCGCCCATTCTGTAACGTTCCCGCCCTGAGCACCGGTTACAAGATGGTCGTAGGCGGTTTTCGAGACAATCCTGATAGCTTCCTCCAGCCCAGAGGGGAGTGATTGTGTTCGCCATATCCGGTCGAGATCGATTTTTTGAGCGGTGTGGTGGGACAGCCATGCGAGGCTATAAGTAACGATGTTAGCGCGGTAACCGCCATAGTCCTGCGCCTGCACGAGACTCTCGGCCCTGCGGAACAGGATTGCGCGCGCGATCAGATGGCGGAAGGCGGTCTCATCGGGAAGTGTGGGTCGTTGCTCTGCAAGCTCCGCCATGAACTCAACAAAATTCTTTTCGGCGCCGCGGCTGACAGTATGCGGTTTCTGATCCCAAGTATGTTCGAATTTCGCGAGACCGGTTTTCGTGAATTTCTGCGATACTGTATGCTGAATTTTCCATCGCTTTCGTTCTGCACCGGCGACGCGCGCTATGGCGTCAGCGTAACTGCCTCTCGCACGCTCGTAATACCATCGCGTCTCAATCTGTGTTCCCGGAGGTGCGGGTGTGCGCCCGAACCAATTCGAGTAAGGTGCCGTTTGTGGCGATCTAAGGCGGGCCGCGATACTTGAAACTGGCGTGCCGTTGATCGCGTACCGTCTCGCAGAACCGAGACATCGATGGAATCGCACTGTGGGTGTCGGCAGATCGAGCAACGAGACGACATGGATCGCTATCCTCGCGAAGATCAAGCCTTTATGAAACCAAGCATATCCTCCCAACCGGCGTTTGAACAGTTGATGTCTCGTTACCTAACGATTTCCAGCGTCTCGTCTCACCAGCATGAGCCGACGCTCTCTGAAAACGGACAAGAATCGAGAGAGAAGTTTGCACAGAGCAGTTGACACCGTTTGCCGTCGTATACTACCGACGCCAATCTGAAGCGACACAACCATGAAGCCCATAAGATATTCGGAAGACGTTCGGCCAGAGGATACTGAAATTGCACCCGGAACGTTGACTGCCACTCTCCATCCAGATGAGAGGAAACCTCTTGCAATCGATTTTCGAGGCACATGTCCGCGTTGCAAGGATGCAATTCAGGTCCGTAAGTGGCTATTCGTTGTGGCTGGAGCGGCAGAACTGAGTGACCTTCAGATGGAAACCATTGGGCGCCTTCACCAAAAGCAGCGTTCTCGCGGCGACGAGACCTTCGATCTAACATGTTCGTGCCAAATCCGACACCCCCGATGTCCGGTGGGAAAACGGGGCTGTGGCGCTCAATTTCGACTTCGCATTACTTGGCCATAGAATGTCACCTCATTTTGCACAGCCAGACGGTTTGCCGACGAAATCCGGTTCTTCCGACGACGAGGCATGGTCTTCTCTTGCGGCAACTCAGTTCATAGATTCAAGGAAGGCTGCGGAGAACTGGCGTAACGGTCTTGCTGCGCTAATCGGTTTGATTGCAACCTTTTCGGTTGTAAAGGGGCCCGATGCCGTGAGCGGCCTCGTGAAATGGGCTGCGGAAACGGTCGGGGTACTTCTCTTGCTCGCACTGCTCTGTTCGATCTTCGGAGCTTGGATGTCGCTTTCGGCGGCATTCGGAACTCCTTCGCTCATTGCCAGGAAGGATTTTATCGATCAAGGGGGGGTGGAGGGATTCAGACTGCGTCTGGCAACGCAAACTGCAACGCAGTTGCGCAAGGCCAAGGTGGCCACCTTGGCTACGATCGTATTTCTGACAACGGCTGTCGGTCTTACGTGGTACGGGCCACGATCTGCGTCGCTACTTCTTAGCATCGAGAGGCGGTCGAAGCCAGCCATCTGCGGAAAGCTTGTGGGTTCTATCGATGGAGCGATTGATCTGAGACCTCCATCGTCAGAACCGGTTCGGGTCATGCTGAGCGACGTGACTAGTGTCAAACCGGTCTCGGAATGTCCCTAGAGTTTGAGCGCGTAGCGCGGAATGGACTGTCGACTTGGCCAATCTGACGCTGAAGGGCAGGTAACGTTATGTCTTCTGCGGACATGTTGGAGCGTGACTATCGTAAACTGCTCGGTCATGCGGGGCTTACGGTGGATGAGGTAGCCTCGCACCTGAAGCTTGGGGATGTGGTGACGGCGTGGTCTGCGCAGAAGACTACCGCCGGCGATCACAATGCCTTCCCTGCGCAAGAAGTTGTTCGTAAGGGACTTTCCAAGCATCTTGAAGCAATACATAATCAGCCGTTTCTTGCCGGGACAATCCACGGATTTCTGGCCGCTATCAGGAAACGAGTCACGAACGCTGCCAATCGCGGGGGGCTCCCTTTACCTTCGCCGATATTCGTGGGCGAATTTCCTACATACGAGATGAACGGATGCGTCATTCCTCTGCCTGGAGGATATCTCATACTAATAAACAGTGGCTTGGCATTTTTGCTTCACCATGCCTCCCAAGCTATCGCGGCGTTTCGAGTGTCAAATAAGGTCGCCGGTGGTGGAAGCTGGCCGACTATTGGCTTCGACAAACAGGGCGCCGAAATAACCACTGGCAGACTCGCTAACGTCATTATCCCTTATGTCTTCCTTGGTTTCAGAGCTCGAGCGGAAGGACCTGTCGTGCCGGGACTTTTCCAATATCTCGTGTCCGCTCTCGTCTTTCAGGGAGCATTGGATTTCGTAGTTGCACATGAGGTTACCCATGTCACAAAAGGGCACCTAACAGCAAAACAGACTTCTTGGGATCAAGAATTTGAAGCGGACGAGGTAGGTTTCAAGCTCGCGTGTGACACCCAGGATTTGCAGGAGACAACCCCGTGGTTGGCGGAGTTGATTCGGGAGACCCGTTACGCTGGTCCAATTCTGTTTCTCAGACTCTCTGCCTTGCTTGACGATGTCTTGGAACGACCCGCTGTCCATTCCCTTCTAGATATCGTTGAAAGGAGCCAATCGCCTAAGCCTGACGTGACAGAAGTGTACGATCGCGCTCGTCTCTCAGGAAAGGGGGTCACGCATCCGCCCGCGATCAAAAGATACGATCGCATTAGAAGTATGGTCCCGCACAACGCACTCACGGTTGTCAATGTGTACTCTTCATCGATAGAAGATTTGGCACCAACCGTAATCGCCAACGTTGAGAACTGGGCTATGAGAGCCTTGCAGGCACGAGGTACAACATAACGGATTTGAAGTTGGTGTGGGCATCTCGCCTTTGCGAACCTCTAGACACCGACCTCGCTAAGGCCTCGAGATTCCGGGCCAGAAGTCTTAGGGCTGTATCTGGAGCGCCCGCTGCACAACGGGTCGCGGTCGCATAATTTCGGGCGGGCGCTCCAGATACAGCGACTTGAAGGAAGCCGCTCTTCGCGCGAGCCTATGGGGTTTGTATGTGGATGAGCCGGCCCTGATCGTTTGCGAGGTTGCGGTTGCTGTGGGTGGCTTTCGGTTTCAGTTGGTGATCGCAGGGAGAATGGTTGTGGGGCGGCGCATCGGAGAGTGTGAATGGCACAACAATGCTGCCTTCTGAGGAATAGGAGACACAGAAGCAGTGTGCGTGCCGAAGCACGAGAGAGATTCGAGGCTGGGGATGTGGATTCATGCTGCGCACTGGCTGGGATTAGGCGGAGATCGAAGGAGGAGTTGCGCGGCGGAGAGCCGCTCGACGACATGCATGGTGCCGCCGCAAAGCGGACAGTTCCACCGCGAGGGAGAGGGGACGGCGATTAGGGAGGCGGTTGCAGCAGCTGGCTGATCGAATTGCTGGAGCAACCGGAAACAGAGTGGAAGGAGATCGGCTCGTCTCCGGTTAGCAAGAAATCCGAAGTTGCGGATGCGCATGAAGCCGCGCGGCAGCAGGTGGAGCAGGAAGCGGCGCAAGAACTCTTCGACCGGCAGGGTCATGAGCCGTTTCCTGTTGCCGTGAGCGGAGTCTCTCCAGCGAAAAGTTACGTTGCCCTCGGCAAGAGCGACCAATCTGTGGTTGGAAATGGCGACACGATGGGTGTAAGCGCCGAGATAGCGCAGCACATGTTTTGGCCCGCCGAAGGGCGGTTTGGAGTAGACGACCCAGTCGTGACGGAACAGTAGTCGCAGCCAGGAGGCGAAGGCGCGCGGTTTCGCAAGCGGTAAGAGATGTCCGTGGAACTGGAGTGCGCCTGCATGAAAGGCGGTCTTGAGTCCGGCGACAAACTTGCCGCGGAAGACACGGCTGAGTACCTTGACAGGAAGGAAGAAGGATGGGCGTGAGGAGATCCAGCGGGAGTGATCCGGAGCGAGACCGCCGGCGGCAAGCACGCAGTGGACATGGGGATGATGCTGCAGTCGCTGGTCCCAAGTGTGGAGCACGCTGAAGAAGCCGATCTCGGCTCCAAGGTGCCGTGGATCGCGGGCGATTTCCAGCAGAGTTGCAGCACTGGTGCGAAGGAGCAGGTTGTAGATCAGCCGTTTATTCTGCAATGCGAGCGGAGCCAGTTCCCGCGGCAGGGTGAAGACGACGTGCAGGTAGCTGGCGGGCAGTAACTCACGTTCCCGCGCCTGGAGCCAGCGCAGGCGGGCGTTGCCCTGGCACCGTGGGCAATGCCGGTTGCGGCACGAGTTATACGAGATGGCAGTATGTCCGCAGTCCGAGCACTGATCGCGATGTCCACCCAGCGCGGGGGTTCGGCAGCGTGTGATGGCTAGCAACACCTTCTCGTGTTGTCCGTTGATCCACTTACGACTGCGCTCAATGAAGGACTGTCCTGCACAACGAACGATGTCGGCCACCTCCAGCGGAGGCCGGTTCATGCGCTCTGCGTCTGCTCTCCTTCTCCTCGGATCGGGAGTGCATCCAGCGGACTGCCGGTGGCGCTGAGATGCCGCCGGGAGAGATGCAGATAGATCGTTGTTTCTTCAAGGTCGCGATGCCCCAACAGCATCTGGATGGTACGAAGGTCGGCACCGGCTTCAAGTAGATGAGTGGCAAAGCAGTGGCGCAGAGTATGGGGGTGGATGTGCTTGTGCTCAAGACCGGCGCGTTGGGCGGCCTGCTGACAGGCAGTCCAGAGGACCTTGGTGGTGACAGGATAATTTGCGGTATGCCATCGGTTGCCGGGAAACAACCAGTCGGTGGGCTTACGCCGAAGCCCGCGCCAGTAGACGCGCAATGCATCCAGCAGTTTCGGGCTGAGCATGACATCGCGGTCCTTGCCTCCCTTGCCTCCCCGGATGTGGATGACCATCCGCTGGCTGTCGATATCGCTGATCTTGAGGTGCGCCACTTCTGCGCGACGCGCGCCCGTGGCATAGAGCGTCATCAGCAGAATGCGATGAAAGGGAGTCTCTGCCGCGTCGATCAGCCGCACAACTTCTTCCTGGCTCAGCACCTGCGGTAAGTGCAGAACCTTCTTCGGATACGGCGTCTCGGCAACGCTCCAGCTTCGCTTCAACACCTGAACATAGAAGAATCGTAAAGCTGCCAACCGCTGCGTCACAGTGTTCGGAGCCAGCTTCCACCGCGTGAACAACGCGGCCTGATATTGGCGAATGTGCTCCGGGCCAAGCTGATCGGGTCGACGATGAAAATATCTACTGAAGTGTTCGACGGTATGGATGTAAGCGTAGATGGTTGACTCGGCGTAGTTGCGGCGCCTCAGTTCCTCCAGCATGATCTGACGTAGATGGGTCACAGAGAGTTCCTCCTCTGCGACACAAACTAGCTCAGATCACCTCCACCGTCGGCTCAACAACACGCGAATGCGTCCGTCGCAAAGCGGCTTCGTTCAAGTCGGCTTATGGGAAGCGATTCCGACTGACATTCCATACAGTCATTATCCTGAGCCCGGCTGCGTAACCGAGGGTCCAGGTGTGCGACTGGTGCGCCGTGACAGTGTTTCGAGGGGAGATACATCAGAGGCGCGAACAGCAACGTGAATTGCTGACGCGCTAATCGCAAGTCACGCGAAACTGCTGAAGTTGCGCCGCTATCCTGCACCGATATTTGTGAGCTGTCTCAGCTCTACCCCGCTCCGGCCCGAAGATTGCCCGCATAATGCGCGTCCTTACTAGTAAGTCCCTCGTGCTTGCGAGCACGGTGGCAATGCGGTAGAGTCATGAGTAACGAGCAAGTCCCTATCCGCAAAATGACCTTCGCCAACGAAAAAATGCTCGTGGATCGACTGCTCTCTCTGCTTCATAGCCAGTCCACTTTTTGCGGTCCTGTCCGCATCACTCCAGAATTCTTCTACTCGCGGGGCCGCACCGACGTGGTTGCAGTTGCCGAGGATGAGAGCCTGATCGCGTTCGAGGCTAAGCTGACGGACTGGAGGACGGCGCTCCACCAGGCTTATCGGAATACCTGCTTTGCTCACTCCTCTTACGTGGTCCTTCCCAAGAAAACTGCCTTGGCGGCGTTCCGGTTCGTTGGCGAGTTCGAGAAGCGTGGCGTTGGCCTTTGCTATGTGGACGATTCTGCCCTCGTTGTTATCAGGGTCTCATCGCACAACGAGCCAATTGAGCCTTGGTTGGCGTATGATGCTGTTTCCCTCGCACTCGGGCGGTAAGCCAGTAACTCCACACATTTATGCCGAAACTGAGTCTGGAGTCAGTTGCTCGCGCAATCTGCGCAGATTGCGGTCACAACTTTCACGACGGCATTGCGGAGGGGTCGTTCAAAGAGACCTTCCTCATCGAAGACTCCAAGGGTGATCGCCTCGCGCTCAAGGTGCTAAAGACCGGCGCCTCTCCGGAGCGTAGTGATCGCGAGGTCGATGCGATGCGCCGGTGCTCGCACCCGAACATCGGGGCTTTGATGGTCCTCGATGAGTTTGAACATGCCGGCCAGAAGCACACATATCTAATCGAGGAGTTCATGGATGGCGGAACCCTCGAAGATCGTTTGAAAGCTGGGCGCCTAGATCGAGACGAGACGCTTGCTCTCGGCGAGCTGTTGATCTCGGCTGTCGCGCATATCGCGGAGCAACGATTGGTTCACCGCGATCTTAAGCCTGCGAATATCATGTTTCGCAAGAAGGGCGGCGAACCTGTCGTCGTGGACTTCGGAATCGTTCGCGATCTGGACAAGACCTCGTTGACCAAAACGTACCTAGGCATGGGGCCGGGCACTCCGTTCTTCGCACCGCCTGAGCAACTCAACAACGAAAAGAACTTGATCGATTGGCGTGCCGACCAGTTCGCGCTAGGCGTCGTGTTGTCATTGGCTCATTTCGGCTCGCATCCATACGAAGAACCAGGCGACGACCCGGGGCGCATCATCGGCCGAGTCGCTGCCCGCAAGGGGCCCACGGCGATGTTTTCTGCAGACGTGGTGTCGTCACGTTTACCCGTGATGGAGAAGATGGTCGCGAACTGGCCAGTGAATCGCGTTCGCCTTCCGCAAACGCTGCTCGAAAGCTGGAAGGCGCAGAAAGGGCTAAAGTAGATGCCCGTATTCCACCAAATCGGCCATGATTCTGAGAACCTGCTTTCGGTCCCCGAACTTGACCGCTTCGCTGGAGCCATCCTCAGTCCTCTCAATTACACACCTAGCGAGACACAGCAGCAGATCTCCGACCTAAAGAAGGCCGGGAAGGTCGCGATTCTCGACCCGTATCTTTACCATCCTCAGAGCGACAAAGGCCAGCTTCCGAAATGGAGTTACTATCCGAAAGACGTGGATACGGCGGACCTGGGCTCTCAGTCGTGGTGGTCGTTTCTGGTGAGTGGAGTTGCGAAGGCAGCAGCGGAGATTGGCTCTGATGCCGTGTGCTCGCCTGCGATTGTTCCGAAGGCTTTCACAGATGACTTCTACTCGAACACCATTGAGCACGGCAATCAGCTCCAGGACGCGCTCAAAGGCACAAAAGTTCAAGGCTTCCAGACTGTTGTCGTGAACCTGCCAGAGCTGACCGATCCAAATCGTGTGATGACCATCGCGTCGATCATCTCGCAGGCCACGATAAAAGACTGCATCCTGGCGTTCATCAGCAACGTTGAGCCACGTCGAGAGCTTGCGGACCCCGAGGAACTGAAGGGAGGCATGCGCCTTGTTTCGGCACTGGCCCAAGGAGGCCAGCGTGTCACGGTCGCGTTCTCCTCGTCAGAAATGATCCTTTGGAAGGCGGCTGGTGCGACTAACTGTGCGGCCGGAAAGTTTTTCAACCTGCGGCGTTTCACACTCTCGCGCTTGCTTGAGGACTCCAGCGGCGGAGGTGGTCAACTCCCGTATTGGTTCGAGGAGTCGTTGCTTGCGTTTCTCCGACAATCTGACCTTCTCCGCGTACAGTCGCACGGCCTGATTAGTCCGGCATCGAAGTCGAATCCGTTTTGCGACCAGATACTCGCGACGATCCCAACCAACAAAGCGTGGGTTGCACTCGGATGGCGTCAGTTTCTTTACTGGTTCGCCGATGCCGAGCATCGGATAGACAGCGGTGGTGTTTCGCCCGAGGACCTCGTGAAAGTCGCCGACGAAAACTGGGAAGCCATCGAGAAGTCAAAACCGCCGATCTTCATGGAAGAGAGAGCGAATAGTGGAGATTGGGTGCGTCAATGGCGTCGTGCATTGGCCGAATTCCCGTATTCTTGAGTTTGAGCCGCCGGTTCTCCAAATCTCGGTTCAGGGGAAGATCTTCTCGAAAGTGCTCGGCGTTCGCGAGCGTACAGCGTACAGCGACATTGATGAACTCGATAAAAATGAGATCCCAAGCTGGGAGGATACTGTTCTTGTTCGGTGATGGGCCAGCGTAGGTGTGTCCGCCCAAAAAGAAAATTCTCTGAAACGAATGTACACGCTGAACCGGCAGACTTTCTCGAGTCGATTGACTGTCGGACAGCCGGCTCGTAACGGGACCCTTGCGTCAGGATCACGAATTATGTGCGAAAGTTGTGTCGAGAAGGCATCATTGGGTTAGCCACCCGCGAAGCCAAGATTCAAAGGCCTCCATAGAATGAAGACAAGCTTGCGATTCGATCGTCGGCATTCACCCTAACTCTTGCTCTTTGGCGTGTTTGCAAAATTAACTTCCGCCATTCATAGCCTTAGAGCGTCTAACAAACCCCCATGCACGGCAGCTTGATGGCTTGAGCGCTCTCAGTGCAGTTTCGCGTACTCGGCTTTGGCTTCTTTCAGGATGGGGATGTCGGGATCGGCGTCTTTCCATAGCGTGAGGAAATCTTTATAGGCGGCTAGCGCCCGGACGCGGGCGGCATCGGCGTCCGCGCCTTGCGACGTTCTCGACTGCAGGGCGTTCGCGCGAGCCACTCCCAGATGCGCCAACGCTCCCGTCCAGCAGTTCCAGACGATGCCACTGTGATCTAGAACCTTCTTGAACTCGGCGGCGGCGGCGTTACCTTGTCCGGCTGCCAAGTATGCTTCCCCTCGTACATACACCGGATAGAGGCAGGAAATATTCTTGACGAACAGAATTTGCCCCAACTCGATGGGTGAAGCAGCTTGCAGGGCAGTGAGCGCGACAGCCGGGTTCTTTCTATCTAGCGCCAATTGCGCCTGAATCGAGGGCAGCCAAAGCGACTGCATCTGGGTGTCCACCGGGAAGCGTTTCCCCAAGTCTTGTGCCAGGAATCCGGCCCGTGCCGTATCCCCCGCTATCGCAAATGCAAGTGCCGCTTCGCTCTCGGCACCTTGACTCGCGGGAGCAAGCTTCAAAGCCCCTGTCGCTGTCTGCCGCGCTTCCGCGGCATTGCCGTAAGCGGCTTCCCGCTGAGCAGCAATCGCCTGCCATATTGCCCCATTTTCCTTGCTGTCAGCCCGCACGGCGGATTCCACAGCCCGCTTGGTCAGTTCCCGTGCCTTACCCAGATGCCCTCCATACGCCTCGGTGTCGGATGCGAGCGCCAGTCCGTCGTTCTCATAATCGGGCTTGCCTGCAAACCACTGTTGCTGTTCCGCCATCGTCGAGGGGTCTGAGCCAAGAAAGGCGAGCGTGTAGAGAACAGCGTGGAGGCCCGCATCATCCAGTTTTCGCGCCTGCGCCTCGTGGATAATCTGCCGCGTTTCGTCGAAGCGCTGCAGGGCAAGGGCGTCGTTGCCCATATTCCCGTAGAGACCTACTTTATCGTGTGCGAGGCGCAAGGCTTGCCTCGTGATCTCCACGGCTTTCTCATACTGCCCCTGCAAGGCGAACACTATGCCCAAATCGTCGTACGCGTCGAGTTCCCGCGGGTAGCTCTCAATCTCCTCCTGAAATGTCTGGGCCGCTTTATCCAGTTCTCCGGTGACAACCGCATAGTACTCGGCGGCAATCATCAGTTTTTCCCGCTCGCTGGCGTGTTCCCGCAACTGGAATGCTTTGGTGTAATAGTCACTGGCCCGCGCAAGTTGGGCGAGAGCGGTATAATCGTTGGCCACTGACCTGTAGCCCATGGCAAAATTCGGATCAAGCTCGATGGCCCGTTGCTGGTAAGGCAGGGACGCGGCGGGACCTTTCTCGTAGAACGCCTTTCTGCCAAGGCTGAACGCTTTCAGGGCTTCGAGCGAGGACGTGGTGGCCTGTTGGAGCGGAACATCAAACTTTTTCACAGTAGCCAGCGATTCGCCCAGTTCGCCCCTCAGCTTGGACGCCGCCTCGCCGAGCGCGTCCAGCACCTTCTCCTTGGACGCAGCCGTGACCTGCTCCTGTGCCAGCGTGTCTCCGCTCTGGCAATTCACCACCTTCAATTCAAGGACATACTCGCTGCCCAGACTGCCAACTGATCCCGCAAGGTAAGCCTTGCTGCCCGCACGCTGGCAAACCTCGCGGGCCACCTCGGGCGTGAGTTTCGTGCCGACCGGACGGGTCATCTGTTGCAGGGTCTTCGCCACTTCGCTGTCGGAGAGCACATTCAAGAAGGGCGATTGCCGCAGGGAAACGTTGAGCGCCGTCTTCAGCGTGTCGTCGAACACCGCCTCGCCCGTGCTGTTGGCAAAATCGGCGAGAACGATGGTGTCCTTCTCCGTTAGCTTCGGAGTGCGACGAAGGTAGAAGACTCCCCCAGCAGCCAAAAGCGCCAGCAAGACTGCGGCGACACCGAGCATAGGCCAGAGCTGTCGGCGAGCCGCAATCGGCGTAACGCCGGTACTCAGTCGTTCTAGGTCCGTTTGCAATTCCTGGGCGGACTGATACCGATGAGCAGGTTCTTTCTCCAGGCACTTCAGGATGACAGCCTCCAACTTGGCTGATAGCGCCGGTCTCAGGCTGCGTGGCGGGCGTGGAGTAGTGTGAATGATGTCATCCGTCAAGGCGCTTGGAATCTTTTGTTCGAACGGTCGGTGAGCAGTGGCTATCTCATAGAGCACCACTCCTGCAGCCCAAATGTCGGTGCGCGCTTCGGCGGGTTCGCCGCGCAACTGTTCCGGTGCCATATAGGGCAGAGTGCCAGTGATGTTCTGAGACTCAGTCAAGGTCGCGGTCATGCCGACTTCGCTCGCATGAGGTATGAGCTGGGCCAAGCCGAAGTCGAGGATCTTCAACCGCCCATCAGAAGTCAGGCGCAGGTTCGCAGGCTTCAAATCGCGATGTACGATCCCCTGTTCGTGCGCGCCCCCCAATCCTTGCGCTAGCTGAATCCCCAGCCCCATGACCTCTTTCTCCGAAAGAGCGCCACCGGCCAATTTGTTATCCAGAGATAGGCCAGAAATGTACTCCGTCACCAGATAGTCTGTGTCTTTCTGGGTGCTGAATTCGAAAATGGTGGCAATGCTGGGATGGTTCAGCTTGGCGAGTGCCAGAGCTTCCTTGCGGAACCGCTTTCGTGCAGACTCGTCGGCGAGTGTCCCAAGGGGCAAGACTTTGACCGCTACATCTCGCTCTAGCTGCTCATCGCGAGCGCGGTAAACGACACCCATGCCACCAACACCAATTTGTTCGATGATCCGATAATGGCCGAGAGTCTGGCCGACGAGTTGGGGAGGGGCGGCCATCGATCGAGAATGTTAGGCCCGCAGAGCACGTTGGTCAATGCAGGGGGTAGGAACTACAGGAACTACAGGAACTTCAGCGCGAAGAAGCGGTGCAGCCGGGTGTCCTCAGCCTTGTGGACAACACCCTCCCCGCCGCCCAGTTTTTCGACGATGCGGTAATGCGAGATGGTTTGGCCGATCACTGGGGAAAGAGCGCTCCGTGAGCAGCCATGTTAGAAGGTCAAACTGAGGCAAGTCAATGCATTGCCGGGCAAAGCTGAGTCTCAACCTGTTACCCAATCAGCTCGCAGGAAGCGCCAGCAGATCAGAGCGCAACCCAAGGACAAGAACGCCTCGTGAATGTCGGCCCGCTTTTCGTAACGCACCCGCAGTCGCCGGAACTGGTTCAGCCAAGCGAAGGTCCGTTCGACCACCCAGCGCCATCGCCCCAGTCCGCTGCCATGCTCAGTGTTGCGCTTCGCTAGAAACGGGATGATGCGTCTGTCACGCAGACCTTGCCGGATTGACTCAGCGTCATAACCACGGTCGCCCAATATGCAGTTAGGACGATGCCGTGGGCATCCTCGCTCTCCCTGCAAGCTTGGGATGGCGTCAACCAGTGCGAGCGCTTGCTGCGAGTCGTTACGATTGGCTCCAGTCAGCTGAATGACGAGAGGGACCCCGCGACCGTCGCAGATTAGGTGGCGCTTGCTGCCCAGCTTGGCCCGGTCGGTTGGATTCGGTCCCGTCTGCAGCCCCCAAAAACTGCCCGGATCGAACTTCCGTCCACGACGGCGCGTGACCAATCTATCTGCCCGTAGCGGCCGAGCCAGTCCAGCAAAGAGAAGTGGATCAGTTGCCAAATGCCCGCCTCTTGCCAGTCACGTAACCGCCGCCAGCAGGTCATGCCCGAACCCCAGCCCAGTTCCTGTGGCAGCATCTCCCACGGTATGCCGCTGCGGAGCACAAAGAGAATCCCGGTGAGGCAAGCGCGGTCTGGCAAGCGAGGTCTGCCTCCTTTGGGTCTGCGCGGTGAAAACGGCAGCAGCGGTTGAATCAGATTCCACAAAGCATCAGGAAGCAAAGGAGCGCCCATGGATCGAGCATCCTAGCATTGATGGGAACAGCTTTCCGATCCTGCGACTGGTAAGAACGGGGTTTTGTTAGGCTGCCTTAGTTGAGAATTACCCCCGCCATCTAATTTCAGAGATAAGCCACGATGATCACGGATCTTTTCTATGTCGTCCTAAGTGAAGTTCGTGCCCGCATTCAACGCAGCGGTACTTATGGCGGTGACCATAGAGGATGCGCTCTTGAAGTCGTTTGAACGTCGCGAGGCAAAAGTCCGAGCAAAAGCGAGTACGGCCCTCCGGAAGCAGTCCCCGACAATGGGAGCATCTAGGCTGCTCGAGCTGGGACAACTGAATACCCTGAGACATGCTCTCGGAAGTATCGACCTTTTTGTTGCCAGCGGTGCGTAACATCCGATTTTGTCCTGTTTTCCGAACGACGTCGCGTAAGTCATTCAAATGTTACTTGTAATCGGCTGGAAGATGACATGCAATCCGTTCCGCGTTCTGAAAACAGGAATCAAGATCGAACCCGTCGGGCGGGGAGATCGCGCGGAATTTGCGACAGGTCTTCGAACATGGTTCTGACAATATCAATGAAAGCCGCTACGAATCGGTCACGCGTTTCTCTGACTTTTTAGGACTGAAAGGTTTTGTCTGAATTCACTAACAATTCAGCATCGAGAACCAATGTCAGGAAGTTCCTGCGGCGTTGTGCCGACTTGCCAGCGCATCAAGCGGGGTATAGACTTTGGCGGCCGTAAAGATTTCCTCCCCCAAGGGCCCCTTTTTGTCAGTTCCCCGGACAGGTTCAACTTCAAATAATTCCGTTATGGAGGCTTAAAATGGAGCCGAATTGGTTACTGAGGTTCCTGAGCCGGATTCTTGCCTACCTCGAATCGCGGCTGAAGAGTGCCGTCAAGTCGCTAGTCGAGAACAGACCGGTCGCCTTTGGGCTCACCTTTTTGTTGTTCGCGGGAGCTTGTTTCCTTGGTTATGTGGCATTCGTACGCACTGACTTCTATCAGCGCACTGTCGAAAAGGCGCTGGCGAAGCGGACTGAGAATACTCCGCAAACCTATAAGGCAATTGAAGCGCTCATTCTGTCGAATGCAGAAACCGACTCACAGGGCGAGGCTATCAACTTCAAGCAGACGGTCGAACAGGCAACGTTTTCAACAGCGTTTTTGAACGAAATGACGAACCTAGACAAGGCGTTCGTTCGACCGCCGAAGCCGCCGACATCTCAATTTGACATCGCCAGATCGGATATTTATGGCATTCCCAAGCGCCAGCAAGACAGCATAATCACCGAGACAGGAAAGCTTGGATTCTTGTTTTTGCCAGTTCGCCTGTTACACCTTCCGCCTGCTACCTACCAGGCTCTGATGGCAGACCATAGCAAGATCCCCCCGCAGATTGGTCTCAAAGATGATAACGGAGAGCAGAGTTGCCAGCCCGATGCGTCCGTGCTCTGTGATGATGTCATCGCGGGTCGCAACCTTCTTCCCGTGATGAAAGCGGCGATACGACTAAACGTGACGACAGATAAAGTGGCTCAAGGCATCGATCTGCAGCCAACGCAGGTCTACTACATTACCGAGAACGGGCTGAATCGTATCGTGAGCAAGGAAGATGACGACAACGCTTTCTACAGAAATCAATTCAGGGCTTCGACAGTATTTCAGGATCGCCCGTACTATGTGCAGGCATTCGCAGAGTTGCCCTCCGTGCCTGGTCCATTGGTGACAGGCGTCGAGCCGCGCGAGAGGGAGCAGCTCGGAGAGTACTTCTATGTCTCGGAACCTTATCTAGACATCGGCGGAAACGGTATCGTTGTGACTCTCGCTCGGGCGTTCAAGTATCCGGATCACAGCGAGGGAGTAATCTGCTTTGATTTGAGACTGAGTGGCGATCAGGCGCTTGGACAGAAGCTCATCACACTGGTTGCCAATTTAAAGGGCGACGAGACGGAAGTCACCTGCAACACACTTCCCTCGACGGCGCCGGATTGTAAGCCCGATGATAAGTCGAGCTCGATTCTTAACGATTCAGCCAAAGATTTGGAGGGCAAGATACAAGCCGCGAGCAACGGTGGGACCCTGTCTGAAGTCATCGGAGCAATCACGTTCCTGGGAACACCTCCCCATCAACCAACGGTCGCCGCGGGAAACTTCTGGGATATCCCCTCGATCATAGCGCACTCAAATGATGAAGTGCGGTTCGCCGTGCCCCTCGGACCACCCAAGGTGAAGGACGCGTCGAAGCAGCAGCTCGAGCTAAAATTCTTGACGGTTGTTTTGAATGTCGGCCGTTATCTCACGAGGACGGCGCTCATTGTTCTTGGTGCGCTGACACTTTTAGGGCTTGCGATAGTAGCCGGGCTCAGTTCATGGGCTGCCGACGCCGTAAAGCGGCATACATTTGCGGAAGAAAAGCGAAAGCTCCATTTGGCATTAGATCGCGTCTCCACGGTCATGCTCGCCGCGGATACTCCGTACGTACGACTGGATGCCACCGATCACATCGTTAATGGAAATATGAGCCTCGTCATGTTTTTCGGGTTGCCCCCCACAACGGAAAGCTTTGAGACCAAGCTTAAGGGCACTAGGTTCGAAGACTGGATTGCTGGCGACGATTAACAACGCGAGTACAACAAAGTGCAGGACCGGCGAAGGAAGGACCAAACGGTCGAGCCATATGTGATCAATTTTCGCAACGCATCGGGCAAGATTGTGACAGCGCGGGTCGTCAGCAGCGCCGTGCCTGCAAGTCAGGAGCAGCAGGAATCGTTACCGGAAACTTTCGGCCTCTTGGTTCCTCAGCAGCCGATGCTCCGGCGCAAAGACGACAAGCCCGCTTTCTGATCAGCTGAGTCCTTCAAAGTTTCGCTCGCCTTCCCTCCTGCGTTCCCCTTTGTCCAGGGGATCCAAATGCCCACCTCGCGGCAGTCCTTTCGCTATTTGGCTTCTTTGCTCTTTGCCTCCGTGCCGCGGCTCCCGACCCCGTATCCAGCAGGTGCCGAAAGAAAACGTTTTGCAAAGGCGCGAGAAAGGAGCTTCCCCCAGCTATGCGGATTAGTTGTGGACACGTCCACGTAGAAATATTTCTGAAATGTTCCATCAGCTAGTTGTGTGGTGTTGACGTAGTCAATTGTGAGAGCACTGTTACAAGGTAAAAAAGAACTATGCACTAATGTAAAACCGTTCTATAATCCGCTCCTTCTCCGGCTCGTTTTCTTGCTTGAAAGCGGTCACCCGGCTGTTCTCGACTTAGCAGGTTGTCGGCCCAGCACTTTCACTTCTGAGGGATAAGTATGCGAAACGCAGTCGCCTTCGCCAACAACGATGTCGTAACGATTGCCTGGAGCTACGGGAAGCGTCCCGACAATTGCATGGGTTTCGCTTTGTACCGAATCGACGCCAAAGGGAAGGAGACGGTCTTGCCGAGTCACGCAGTCTTCAAAGGAGATCAGATTAAACCCGGTCAGACGACTGACGAATTTCCTGTCCAAAAGTTCTACTGGAAAGATCCGTACGCGCGCCTCGTCGGTGAGAAAACGAATGGCTTTACATTTCGCTACAAAATCGTTCCGCTCGAAGGCAAGCCCGGCAGTCTGACCCCGATGGCTTCGCTGCCGATTCTAAACACGAATGAAGTTGAAGTGACCTCTAAGTGCTCGCCCAGCCTTTCAGCAACGTTCAACCGCGGCCTAATCTCGACGCAACATGTCGCGAAAGCTCTGAACGGCAAGCTGAGCAAAGACACATTCCTCGCCAAGATCCAGACTGAGGGAAACCAGCTTCGGAAGGATTTGACCGGACAGACTCTTGGTGCTCTGATCAAATTTCTAAGCCGTGCAAAGGGAACGGGTCACATTTATGCGGCACTTTATGAACTTACGGATAAAGAACTCATCAGGTCGTTGGTTGCGCTTGGCAAGAAGCTCGACATTGTGATGGCGGACATTGTCGCAAAGCCGGCAGGCAGCGATGGATCAAGCACTGCGGCAAAGGCTGAGGGCAAGAAAAAAGCTGGGAAGAAAAATCGGCAGGGCAAAAAAGGAGCCGGTTCGGACGGGCCCGAAAATCAATTTGCGTGGACCGAGATCTCTGCTAAGGCGGATGAGTCGCTGTATCGTCGGCCGCCTAACGGGCACATCGTCCATAACAAGTTCCTGATCTATGTCGACGCTAAGAAAAAGCCCCAAGCCGTCTTAACCGGATCCACGAACTGGACCGCGACCGGTCTGTGTGCCCAGACCAATAATGTACTTGTGATCGATGATCCAAAGGTTGCTCAGCGCTATTTCGACTACTGGAACAAACTCAAGTCCGATGAACAAGAGCATGGGAAGAACTCAAAGTTCTTCCAGGCTGCCCCTATCCGAGCGTTCGACAGTAAGGGCGATAAGTTAACACTGGATGAAAAGGTGCCGAAGGGCGATCCGACTACCCCCAGTACGCTAACCAGCTATTTTTCCCCAAACACTCCCAAGCAGAGGTCCTCCAAGAAAACCGGCGAAGCTGAACCCGTCGACATGAAGGACCTCGAGGCGCGCGTCAGCCATGCGAAACACGCCGTGCTGTTTCTAGCATTTATCCCCGGAAGACCGAGCATTGTGGATTTTGCATCCGCAGCGCAGCGCGCGAACAAGGACCTCTTTGTGCGTGGCTGTGTGACTTCTCCCGATGCGGCCGGAGAGTTCTACTACACGCTGCGCGGTAGTTCGCCGCCGAAGGCAAACCGAGTCCCGAAGGGCCAGCCCAAAGCGCCCAAAGCTCCCGTCAAGCAGGATCCTCGCGTAATCGCCGCCCAAGCCCTCGATACAAAGGATGCGCCCGAAGGCTGGATTCCGGAGCTCCTTAAGGCTGGTTTTGCCATCACCCACGACAAGATTGTGGTGATCGATCCGTTCGCGGACGACTGCGTGGTCGTGACTGGCAGCCACAATCTCGGCTATCAGGCGTCGTATAACAATGACGAAAACCTGGTCATGATTCAAGGCAACAAGAAACTCGCGATGGCCTATGCCAGCCATGTGCTTGATGTCTACGACCACTTCTCATGGCGCTGGACATTGAAAAATGATAAAAATCCGAGTCGCGACGCGTATTTGAAACCGACTCCGGACGCATGGCTGACCTGGTACTTCGATGACAAAGGAAAGATCAAGACGGCGCAGCTCAAGTTTTGGATGCAGGCTACTGTGTAGAAATATCGGCCGACATCGTTTGACGATTCGAGATGAACACTTTGTCAATGCCAGGAGCATCGTATGGCTGACGGTGATGGAAGCCTGAGCTTCTACTTTTTCGACGTGGATGACAATCTGCTCATCTTGTCGACCAAGCTCTATCTTTGGAACGCCGAAACGAAGTCGGAAAAGGCAATCAGCTCAGGAGAGTTTGCCGATGTTCAAGGTGCCTTGGGTCGTCCCGGACCATGGCAGGCATGGGCGGTACGAGCCGAGACCTTTCGTGACTTCAACGATCAGCCGGGGCTGCCTCCGGACCAGCAGTCCTTCGTTCGCGACGTCGTTTCCGCCGTCCAGGGAAGCGCTCCTTGGCAGGGGCCGTCCTGGCGTTTGCTCGTTCATGCTGCAAAAATGCAGCGTCCGATCGCTGTGGTCTCAGCTCGAGGTCATGCTCCCAAGACAATCGAGGCTGGATTTGAAAAACTCGTCAGCTTGGGACAATTAGCGGCCGTTCCGCCGATTCTCGGAATCTATACCGTCAGCAATCGTGACGTTCTGGCGTCACTTGGTGTCACCGACCCGGCCATGACGATTCCTTCAGTCAAAAAGATCGCGATCGAAAACGGTGTTGAGGTGGCCCTACAGAAGTACGGCTCCGCTCCACCCCACCGCTTCGGAATGTCGGACGATGACCCTGCAAACGTCGTGCTGTGTATTTCCGCCATGCGCGACTGCAAGATGAGGTATCCCGACAAGCGCTTCTTCGTGATCAATACCAATGGGAACGAGTTTGTGAAACTTGAGATTTTCCCGATGGCTGATCCCGTCACAGCCCGCGATCATGTGCTGAGGGAACCGGCATCGGAAACAGTGGCTGGCTCTAACGGTCGTCGCGAGATCCGTACAGCGACAACATCGGTATATGTATCCAACATGGATCGCGCCGTGAAGTTCTATTCCGACGCGATGGGGCTTACCCTGCAGGCACGGATCGGAAACGAGTGGGCGGAACTGGTCACGGTCAACGGTGTTGTGATCGGTCTGCACCCGGCTCAACCACCTACTACTGTGAGGCCAGGGACAGCCGGAGCCATCAACATCGAGTTTCAAGCGGCAAGCGATCTTGAATCCGCGATTGCAGCACTGCAGAGCCACGGCGTGTCATTTGCGTCCCAGATCCAAAACTATGAGCACGTACGTCTAGTTACCTGTAACGATCCGGATGGAAACCAGCTTTTCCTTGCTCAACCCCTTCCTTGACGTTGTTGCCTGTTGAGGAGTGCTATGCATCACAGTGACACCGACTACTGGCAGTATCTACAGGGCTTGACCCCGAACGATGAGAATCTGCCGTCGCCGCGCGTCTGCCGCCTTTTGCTACGCATGTTTCAACGGTGGAAGGACCGTAATGCGTGGCTTGCTGCAGTTCAGGTGGGACATCTCTTTCGCGACCGCGAAGCCCTGACTGCTCAAGAAAGGGACGACTTGGCGCGGAAGCCTGTGGCCGTCCGGAAGGCGCTCGCCATCCGGAGGATGCTTCAGATCATCGCCGACCGCACCATGTCCGGCCCGGCCGGCAGCAATACGATCGGCGATGATGAATTGATCGTCGGGACAATGCCACCATTTTCGGTGGGACAAGGCAAGGAGTTCGTTCGCTATCTTACAAAAGAGGAAGAGCTCGCCGGTGAGCTGATGTACCTGAATGAACTTTCTCCGATGGGTCATATCGTTCCCAACCATGGCATTGTGCTGGACCGGGGGCTGGAAGCCATGGCGAGGGATGCAGAGCAAAATGCTGCAGCTCGCGGAGTTACACGGGAACAGTCCGTTTTTTATCAGTCGGTGGCGATCTCGCTCCGAGCCGTGATGGATTTCGCAGCAACCCACGCCAAGCTGGCGCGTGAGAAGGTGAGTCAGCCATCGACGACTCCGGATAGAAAACGAGACCTGGAAGTTGTTGCCGCGAATCTGGACGTTGCTCCGCGTGGTCCCGCCAGGACCTTTCATCAGGCACTGCAAGCCATTTATCTGTTGCACTGCGTGCTGCACTGGACAGTTGAGATCGTGCCAATCGGACGTCTCGATCAACTCCTGAATCCATATTATGAGCGGGAGGTCAAAGCGGGAACGTTGTCACGCGGGCAAGCTCAAGAACTAATCGACTGTTTTTGGATCAAACTCGACGAGCGGGTAATCCTCACTCCGCGATTCGCCGAAAATCGTTTCACGTCTTCTGATGGCCAGTTAACGGGAAGCACCGGAGCAGCGAATTACGACCAAGGCGCGCTCCTTAATCAGTGGATGCAACAGATTACGATCGGCGGAGTGCTGCCAGACGACGACGATCAGGCCCGGGACGCCAGTAATGCCGTCACTCGGCTCTGTTTGGCGGCAGCACGCAGGTTGCCCCTTAACAGTCCGACGCTCGATCTCCGCGTACACCCGGGCACACCTGACGATGTTGTGGATCTTGCGGCGAAAGCTCTGCTGAGCGGAGGCGCTCATCCTGTTTTGTTGAATGACAACATCATCGTTCCGGCACTGATGAACAATGCCGGGCATCTCATTCCTGCAAGGGCCGCACGCAACTATGCATGTGACGGTTGCTATGAGACGATGGTCGCGGGCGAGAGCGAATTCAGTTTTGGTTTCGTCTCTGCTCTCGATGTCATTGAGAAGACCCTTAACCGAGGTGCGGGAATCGCTGCCGCGGGTGAGACCCATCTGAGAGGACTTAAGGGTTCCTGGCGCACCAAGCCGGCTTCGGAGATCCAGGACTTCAAAGATTTTCAGGATATTCTTCGGGCACATATGCTCTTAGGCGTGCACCGCTATTTCAATGATCTGTATACGTTCTACGGCAACAAGGCTGATATCGCCCCGTCACCGCTGCTTTCTGCATTGATCAAAGGCTGTTTGGAAACTGGTCGTGATCTTTCGGCCGGGGGATCGAACTATCACATTTTTTCGCCTCTGCTTGTTGGAGTCAGCAGCGCAGCTGATTCACTCTACGTAATCGAGAAGCTGGTTTTCGAGCAAGACGCTTTCACGCTGACTGAGTTGCTCAGTTGCCTTGCGACGGATTGGGGAAACACGCGCAGCCCAATCGGCGGCGAACCTACCGTGGCTTTTGGAACAAGTATCAAGAAGAGCAGAATCGACGAGATCCGTGCCCTTTGTTTGCAACAGCCCAAGTTCGGAAACGGGAACGTGAGCGTCGACAGGCTGGCGTGGTGGCTGTTGGATATCTTCGTCGAGTGCGTTCGCAGAGTCAGCATGGACCCCGAGCACAAGGTGGCACGTGACCGATTGGAGAAACAGTACAGCACCTCACGAGCGCCGTTTCGGATGCATTTCGCGCCGGGTGTGGGGACATTCGAGCAGTACGCATTCAGTGGCTCATTTAATGGGGCGTCGGCAGATGGGCGACGATCGATGGCTCCGATTGCGTCCGATCTTTCACCCGCACCTGTGCCGAATGACTATCCGGCGATTTTGCAGACGAATTCCGGGGTAACGCACGCACGCCTCTACCAACTCAGCGACAGCCTGCGCAGCTATGCAAATCCGGTTATGGAACATTTGGGCGATGGTGCGCCGGTCGACTACAACATTCCCGAAGACTATCCAGTCCAAGACCTCGTGAAGTTTATCCGCAGGTTTGCTAACGGCGAGGGTGGCTCGATCTGTACTTTTACTGTCTGCGATCCCCAGACTTTCGCGGCCGCCCAGCAGAATCCAGATCAGTACAACCTGATTCGCGTCCGCATGGGAGGATGGACCGAGTTCTTCGTTACATTGTTCCCGCATCATCAGGAACAACACAAGAGGAGACCCCTATATGTCTAAGCCCATTCTGGCGTCGCCTCTTCCCCAATTAGACAGGCCTTTTCAACCCGGAGTGACCGACCCCGTCTGGCCGGCCGTGCCGCCAGCTGAAGTAGATCGTGGAGTATATGAAAAAGCTTACTCTGGACAACTCGCCCGGCAACGATATCTGCATATCGTCACGGCGGACGTGATCTTCGACTCAGAGAAAGAGCTGGAGGATTTAATTCACGCCCTGTCATGGTATGCCCACCATCAGATGACTCGGGCTCCAGAGACAATCGTGCAGCGTGCGTACGACCAACCAGTTGAGAATCGGCGTGTAACGGTGACGGTTGGCTACGGAGCAACGCTGTTTACAACCCTGGAGGGCGACGATCGTTTTGGTTGGTCAAGCCTCAAGCCTACGTGGCTGAAGGTGATTCCTCCGCTCAGAGGCGACGATCCCGCATTCTCACCTCGCAAGTATGCAAGCGACCTTATCATCCTCCTGGCTAGTGACGATGCCTATGTGAACGAATATCTTTTTGGACTGCTTTTTTATGGGCGCGTTTATCCTGGTATTAAAGTTCGTGAAGTGGAGCGGGGATATGCACGACCCGATAGCCGGGAGCCAGGCGGCTTTGAAGATGGCTCCACCAATCCGCGAGGCGGCGCTCTGGACTCACCGATGAACCATTTTGTTTACGTCAACGAAGGAGACGACGAACCGGAATGGTGCGTACATGGAACCTATCTTGCTTATCGCAAGATTCGGCGGCAGCTCGCCGATTTCTTTAAGCTCAGCGACGATCACCGGGAGGCACTGATGGGTGCCAAAAAGGACACTGGTGACCGCCTCAGCAACGCGCCGCCATATTGTCATAAGTACAAGGTCAATCCAAATCGTAATAAACCGGATCTGTTCGGCATTAAAGATGACGATCGCCAGATTCTTCGTCGTCCATATTTCTATGACGACGGTCTGGACGCAAAAGGGGACGACCTTCGCGGCGTTCATCATCTCAGCTTCGTCAGAAATCTTGGTCGGCAATACGAATGGCGCGTACAAATGTGGGAAATGAATCCCAATTTCCCTGCAAAGAACACAGGTATTGACGCGCTATACAACCCGGCAGGTGGGGCGAGCAACGTCGGCGGGGGATACTACTTCGTGCCAGGAGTATCAGACGAACGTCTTCGATCCCCTCTATACCACCGAAAATAGGCCAAATGTTTTCCGGCTCCTCGTCAACTACTTCCAGTAACAGCGCTGGTCAGCTGAGGTTGAGTATGCTCAACCTCGCGTAGCGAATCGAAAGCCCGAGAGCCTTGCGTACCTGGATTCAGGTACCGTCCCGTGTTCATTCGAGCCTCGTGTCTCCCTCGCGGATTCGCTCCCGGTATCGAAGGCACCAAAACCCGCGGTGGCGGGTGATTGTGCCCCGAAGTGCTCTCTTCATTGGCTTAGTCCTTTCTCTTGGTTTTGGGTCTGCCACGGGAAGCCTTTCCACCGCGAGCCGCGAGCTTACTGCGCTGTGCCTTCGTGAGTCCGGCCCACCTTGCCTCAGCGGTCGCCTAAAACCGGCCAATGATGGTCACCTGAAAACCGGCCAACGAGAGTAAGGCCTGGGACGTTGATCCCGACATAGGCACTGTAGCCTTCGTCGGCATGAGCAACGTCTTGAGCGAAGAGAAGCGACAACAAGTTATCGCGTTGGGACGGCTGGGTTGGCCGCTGCGGCGCATCGAGCAAGAGACCGGGGTGCGTCGAGAAACCGCCGGTAGCTATCTGAAAGCGGCCGGGATCGCGGTACGGCCACCAGGTGCGTGGGGACGGCGACCGCCGGCAAACCCGGCCAACGGGGTGACCACCGGGTCGGATGCGGCCAGAGTGGCCACGATCAACCCCAACCCCAACCCCAACCCCGACCCCGAAAACCTTTCTAATAAGGGAAAGGCAAAAGCAACTTCAAAACCGGCCAATGAGGTGACCACCGGGTTTCGCGCCGAGGAAAGCGCCTCGGATGCAGAAAATCCCCAGCCCATTCCGTCCACGAGTTTCTGCCAACCGTATCGTGACGCGATCGAACTGGGCCTGAGCCGGGGTCGCCATGCCATGGCGATCTGGCAGGACCTGGTGTCCGAGCATGGGTTCCGCGGCGGTTATCAGACGGTCAAGCGCTTCGTCCGCAAGTTGCGCGGAAACCAGCCCCCGCAGCCGCGCGCAGTGATTGTCAGCGCGCCGGGAGAAGAAGCCCAGGTCGATTACGGCAAGGGCCCGATGACCCGCGACCCCCAGAGCGGAAAATATCGACGCACCCGACTGTTCGTGATGACGCTCGGCTGTAGCCGCAAAGCGGCACGCTTCCTGACTTTCCGTTCCAGTTCGCGCATCTGGGCCGAACTACACGAGAAAGCCTTCCGTCGCTTCGGGGGCAGCACGCGCGTGGTCGTGCTCGATAATTTGCGCGAAGGCGTGCTCGTCCCCGACATCTACGATCCCGCTCTGAATCCACTCTATCGCGACGTGCTGGCGCACTACGGTGCAGTCGCTCTGCCTTGCCGGATCAAAGATCCCGATCGCAAAGGCAAAGTCGAGTCCGGCGTCGGCCACGCCCAGCGAGCGCTTCAGGGAAAACGCTTTGAGAGTTTGGAAGAAGCACAAACCTATCTGGATCGTTGGGAAGCCAGCTGCGCCGATACCCGCATCCACGGCACCACCAAGCGGCAAGTCGCCGCTATGTTTGCCGAAGAAAAACCGGCCCTGCTTCCCCTGCCCCTGGAACCGTTTCGCTACTACCAGCATGGCCAGCGGGTGGTGCATCTGGACGGTTGCGTCGAAGTCGAAGCCGCCTACTACAGCCTGCCGCCGGGCTGGATCGGACGACAGGTGAACGTGCAGTGGGATGAGCTGTTCGTTCGCATCCTCGATCCCAAGACCGGCCAGTTGCTGCGCGAGCATGTACGCCAGAAGCGGGGCTGGTATCGCATCAAAGAAGAGGATCACCCGAGACACAGACCCCTGCGCGTCTCTCAGTTACTGTGGCGAGCCGGCCGCGCTGGCGCTCACATCGGCACACTCTGCAACCTTATCTATAGCCAACTCGGAGAACCCGGCATCCGCCGCATCCTGGGCGTCCTCTCGTTAGCCAAGAAGTTCGGCACTGCCGCAGTCGAGGACGCTTGCGCGGCGGCTCTCGAAATGGGAGTGCACGAGTACCGCTTTGTCCGCCGCTATCTCGAACGCGGCCCCCAACTCACCCTGCGGCAAGTCGATCCCCTCATTCGCGAACTGGTGCACTACCGCGATCTCATCCAGCAAAGAACCCAGGAGCAAGAGCCATGAATCTTGTCGAGTTGAATCGTGCTTTACGACAGCTGCGGCTGGGCGGTATCGCCGCCGTGCTCGAAACTCGTCTCCGCCAAGCCCAGGCGGAAGCCATGACCCCCATCGACTTCCTCTCCTGCCTGGTCTCCGACGAACTCACTCGTCGCGGCGAGCGACTCCTGGAGCGAAGAAAAAAGCAGGCCCAGTTTCGCGACCCGCTGAAGTCCCTCGACAACTTCGACTTCAACTTCAACAAGAAGATGAACCGCAGCCTGGTCTTCGATCTGGCCACCGGCGCTTTCATCGCCCGCCACGAGGACGGTTTGTTCTTAGGCCCACCCGGCACCGGAAAAAGTCATCTCGCCCAGGCCATCGGACAAGCGGCCATTCAACAGGGCTATCGCGTGCTGTATCGCGAGACGCACAAGCTGCTCGACGACCTGGCCGAAGCCACTATCGACGGGACCCGTAAAGAGCATATGGAACTGCTGGCTTCGGTGCCGTTCCTGATCATCGATGACCTGGGCATGCGCAAGTTGCCCGTCACCGTCGCCGAAGAACTGCTGGAGATCGTGATGCGCCGCTACGAGCGCGCCAGTACTTTGCTCACTTCCAACCGACCGGTGGAGGACTGGGGCAAACTGTTGGGCGACAGCGCCGCCGTCACCGCCATGCTCGATCGCCTCCTCCATCACGGACATGTTCTCAAATGTGGTCCCCGGAGTTGGCGCACGAAAACAGACTTGCCTCAACAAGAGGCGACAGGGTAGAACAACTTAGTCCCCGGCCACTTCCGTTGGCCGGTTTTGCCCTGACCACCGTTGGCCGTTTTTAACGTGACC
>CAVQZP010000037.1:0-349524 GCA_963718505.1 uncultured Acidobacteriota bacterium
ATCGGATATTCGATATAGAGTTCGTGAACCGCCGCATGCAGTTCGCGACATTGCTCGGTAATTGCCGCAAGATACTTGTGTAATTCGGCAATGATTTCGTCAACCTGTACGTAGGCGACCATCGATTGCAGACGCCCGATCAGTCTTTCGACTTTTTCCGTTCTGCGGCTCAAGGAAAGATTGCTGACTGACGTCAAAGCCTCGTGCATTCGGTCCAGGGAATAACGGACCGAATAAGGGAACTCGGGCTTCAGCAGGAGGAAATTCGCTATCCTTTCCGGTTTGAGTTCGGCGGTGCATGCCTTGCAATAAGCTTCAAACGCAGCACAGCTGCTTAGCAGGCCCACCCAATCTAAATCATCAGCATGCTTGTCGACGACAAAATAGGCATCAACCAGGACGCTGAGATTACAGGCCCTCTCTATGTATTTGCCGAGCTGGATAAAATGCCAGGCCTCGTCGTGATTCATCGTGGCGGCGGTAATTCCACTAAACCTGTATGAGCCTTCGCGAACTAGGCTCACCGCTCGCATGGCACCTGCGTCATCATTGGGTTGCAGCTCAATGCCAGTCACGTCGTGGAAAAGGCGATTTAGGTGCTCCCACATCTCCGAGCTGATCTCCTCGCGAACCTGCCGGGCATTCTCGCGGGCAGCGCCGATGCAATTCACAACCGAAAAAGCCCCTTCCGTATCCGCTACCAACAAAAACAGGGCACGCTGCGGGTCGACGTTGCTGGAAGCTGCACCGGGGGCTAGCGAGGAAACGGCGCGAAACCAACGCTCTTCCGTGGAAAACTTTGCAGGATTTAGAATCAGGTTGTAAGTCGCCTTCAGCACGCGCGAGGCGTTGTCCGCCCTCTCGAAATAGCGGCTCATCCAGTAGAGACTGTCGGCTACGCGAGAAAGCATGGTGTTTGGTATCCCACTTCCTCAAAATCTCAATTCTGCAAGACCCACGTGTCTTTCGAGCCGCCGCCTTGAGACGAATTGACCACCAGTGATCCCTTTCGCAGAGCCACTCGCGTGAGGCCACCGGGAACAAGGGTAATCTTTTCTCCGTAAAGCACATAAGGTCGGAGATCGACGTGACGGGGTTCGATGTTTCCGTCCACAAAGCACGGCGCGGTCGAAAGATTGATTGTCGGTTGCGCGATATAGTTTCGCGGCTGCGCGTTAATTTTATCTCGAAATTCCGAGCGCTCCTGTTCCGTGCTGTGTGGACCGATCAACATGCCGTAACCACCCGACTCGCCCACAGCTTTTACCACGTATTCCTCCAACCGCTGGCAGACGTGGTCCCGTTGCGCTGGATCGGACATCAACAGTGTTTCAACGCTTTCCAGAATCGGGTCTTGGTCGAGATAGTAGCGAATGATTTTGGGCACATAGGCATAGATAGCCTTGTCGTCGGCGACCCCTGTCCCCAGCGCATTTGCGAAGGCTACGTTTCCGGCCCGATAGGCATTGAAGAGACCCACAGCACCGAGCGCCGATCCTCGTTCGAATACCAGGGGGTCGAGATAATCGTCGTCGATTCGCCGATAGATAACATCGACGCGTTGCAGTCCGAAGGTGGTTCGCATATAAACGACATTATCGTGGACCACTAAATCTCGGCCCTCGACGAGTTCTATGCCCATCCGCCGTGCGAGGTAAGTATGTTCGAAGTAAGCGGAGTTGTGGGCACCCGGAGTCAGTAAAACGACGGTGGGCTCGGAGCGGCCTTCGGGCGCCAGGAATCGCAGGGTGGAGAGAAGGTCCTGGCTGTACTGCTCAATCGGCCGCACCCGGCATTTTTGAAACAGCCCGGGGAATATTTGCTTCATCACTCTGCGGCTGGTGAGCATGTAAGAGACTCCACTGGGGACGCGGAGATTGTCCTCCAAAACCACAAAGTCCCCCTCTGGATTCCGTATCAAATCGGTACCGACCACCGTGATGTAGACGTCGCGAGGCACTTTGATGCCGCGCATTCCCCGGCGATAATGTTTGCAGGTGTAAACAATCTTGCCGGGCACGACGCCGTCTTCAATGATTTTTTCTTCATGATATACATCTTTGAGGAAGAGATTCAGCGCCGTGATCCGCTGAGTGAGTCCGCGTTCGATCCTTTCCCATTCCGCCGCGGTAATAATCCTGGGCAGCAGATCGTTAGGAAAAATCCGCTCCGTGCCTTTGTCATTTCCGTAGACGGTAAAAGTGATCCCCTGGTTGAAGAACGATTGGTCAGCCTCGTGTTTGCTGCGTCGCAGCTCGCCCGGACCCAGGCTCAAAAGCAAGTTGTGAAGTAGGCGATATTGTTTTCGCGGATGATCCACGGCGCGGAACATCTCGTCGTAAGCGCCATCGAGTTCGTACCGGCGGAGGGTTTCTGCACCGCCGCGATCCGACGCATCCGTCTCTATAATCATGGTTGCAGCGTTCCTCGCCAGAATAGCTCATCAGACGGTAAATCGATGACCGTAAAACCGATGCGAGTCATTGAAAAACCTGCGTGAAGCGAATGAGTCTATACACTGGAGCGTGTCGTTTCACTAGGTGAAGTTCGAATCCTTGTGACGCGATCCAAGCCGACGTGCTGGGATTAACCTCATGGTGTTGCAGCGGACACGATATCGGCGCATCGGATTCCCGGGGGCTTAGCTGAGATTTTGCCGCCAAGAGGAAAGCGATTCTGTGCACTTCAGCTCAGAAGTGAAAATGCAAAATCCGCAGATCAGCAGAACAATCGGAATAGCAAATACGAACCGACGGTCTTCTCAGGATGTGCTGGCGACTCGGCGGGCACACGCCGAAATCGCGCTAGACCGTGCTTTCAATTGCCGGCACTTGGTGAAGAGTGTCTAAAGGTATCGGCGAAGCGACAGACGTTACAGCCGCCCAGGGCATTCAGTTTCTGTGGTTAGCTGTACTCCGCAAGAAGTGCATACGCACATGAAAAGGTGCAACTTTCGCGAGTGATGCTGACGTAAACTGTCACCTTCCACCTCAGCCGGATTCAATTCTGGATACACGTAAGTGTCCTAGGGTGCTTCGCAGGAAATTACGTTGGAAAGGATTCTTGCCACGAGTTTCGTCTGCGCTTCATAGACCGCCTGCTCGTCGCAGACCGGGGAGTCATGAAGGATGACTCCCCCGATTTCGGTTTGCTCCCGCTCTCGTGTCTACAGATAAATACCGTAGTTCGGAAATTTCAGAGCGAATTTTCGTACTGCGCTTACTACGACCCTACAACCCATATCTTCTATGTTTTTGCTTTTATATTTACAGGTAGGTAGGCAGCTGAGGCAGGGCTAGCCTATTTTGCCGTTTCTATTGGGAAAACACGAACGCGTCGTAAGGTTTCAAAGGGTTTTGCCATAAAGGGGATTAACGGGTACAGCAAAGCTATGTGGGGAATTTTCATTACCTCTCACGGTTGTTGATCGACATTCGCCGACTTCCACAGTCCATCTATTAGAGAGCACATTCGAGGGCTGCCGGAGGCAAGTTCCTTGTTTTCAGCCAAGCGTTCCTCGATTTTGCTCAAAACTGGGGCGCACAACAGCCCGTCGTGGAGAAACTTTACGAAATGAACGTGAGACCTACCCTAATGGAAGCTGCCCTCCTCCGCCGCATGAATTTTTGGCTGCTCCGCGCACAGCACGGGCCGCTGGGAAATTGTTCTAAATCGAAAGGCGTGAAGAACTATTTGGCATTGGTCAGAAAACACAAGGCGCTGGCGGAAAGGCAGGTCTCCGCGAGACGGACATCTATCGTTGAGGCGCACCGTGAATAACCCAGATACCCCGGAAGTGCTCGCGGTTATGCCGTTGCCCTCAGCCGAGGAGCGCCCGGCGAATTCTCCGCTCGAAAGGAAGAACAGAATGTTCGGAATAGACCTTGCAGTTAGCATGATGGACGGCCCTGAACTATCGGAGAAGAGACGCAAGGAGCTTGCCCTAGCGCGGTTGATGGCTGAAACAATCGCCGTCATTCTGTATACAGGCGAGTCCGACTCGGACATCCGAATCGACGCCGCGAAGGACATGGTTCGCGAGTTCAGGCACGTTTACCCGGACATTGCGGAGATTTGAAGCCGACTCCATAGGACTCACCGTTTCGGTTTCTGCCGCCGCTTGTCCCAATGCTTGAATCCCAGAACCTTCTTGATGTGGAGTCGGTACTCACCCGCCCGACGATCCTTCGTGATCCTGTGAATGAGGACTGTCGCTTCCGGCACTGGAGGATTCATCCCGTTCAGCAAGCGCAGTTCAAAGGGCATTGAAACCTTTGCAAATCGCTTCGTCCAGTATGGCTTGATCTGGCGGTACTCGATCTTTTTGGTGCCCGCGATGATTTGAGCCAGCCACTCGCGCTCGATTGTCGTCGTGATCCGGTCGTAGCGTGCTCGCATTGGTTCCTCAGGTGATGGTCGATGCTGATACCACAATCAGTGGGCTGGGGACAAGTCAGCGTAGCGACAGAACCCATGCGGCGGCGAAGCAGCAGGTACCAATGGCAACGCCAATGGCAGGAGCGCGAAACCAGTAGAGCAGGGCGAGAACCAGATAGACGCACCCGATCAAGGTCACCGCTGGCATAATGATGCCGACCGGGAGCGTATTGAATCGAAACCCAGCCCAGAGCGCAAGACCTGCAACCAGCAGCAAGCCAAGGCTGTGACTAAAGTTAAAGCCAATCCAAGCTCGCCACATGTCCGTGCGTCCTCCCGATAGCCTGAGAGCCGAATTTGCCATCGCGTGTGCAACCGAAGGGTCGGCAGGAACAAGTCGTTGAGGGTCGCGCAGATCGAGCAGAGTGTAAACGGCATGCACCGCGCCTAGTGCGCCGAACACCGCGCCGCCGAGGATGAGGAGGAAGGCGACCATTCTAGTTCTTGGCATGCTCCGATTTTATGCTGGGAGGGGCTGAGCCGACACCGCTGGTGTGCTCTTGGGTACGAATGGTTCTAGCAGGGATTTGAAGCGAGGGCTTAGCCGCAGTTCTTCACTCTCCTGCTCGAAAAGCCTGCGCGGGTCTGTGGCTTCCTTGAGCGCGTAGCGCAGGTATGACAAACGCATGAGCCACTGCGCGTGGGCGATGTCCTGTTCGCTGCGAATACGGAAAGTGATCCAACCTGAATTCGGAACCCACCGATGTTGTTCGGCGAGACCCTCAGCCAAAAGCACATCGTGGACTGGTCGCGTAAAGGGTATGTCAACGATGCCATTGGTGTGAATGTGTCCGACCTCTGCCGCCCCAAACAGGAATTCTTGCCCGCCAAAGCGATGGGGGTGAACCGAGATTCGCGCCCAACCAGAGACTATGCCTTCGAGCGTCTTCACGTGCTTCATTACCACTTCTCCGACTGCTCTTCTTTCGATGTCTCCACGCTCCCTCTCGATTCAGCGAGCGATCTGCCATAATCTCTTGAATGTGGGAAACGATGACGAGGAGTGCTCTCGACCTGTGGAGCTTGCAGAGACTCAGAATCGGCTCTTCGTCTGACAAGAGAGCAGAAATAATGGACGCTGTTCCTTGCGGTAAGATGCTCCAGCATGGACGCCGTTCCTGAGTTCATGAAGAATCCCTCGAACCGAATTGCGCAGTCGAATCAGGCAACTCCCGGTGTCGAAGGATACGTCTTCGACGGAGCCGATCAAAGCCAAATGGCATTTTGGACATGCACCCAGACCGCAACTTCCGCCGAGCACGTACATGAATTCGATGAATACATGCTAGTAGTGCAGGGCTGCTATACGTTGCTGATTGCTGGAAAGCGCATCCCTATCAAAGCTGGTGAGGAGTATTTGATTCCTCGCGGTGTGCGCCACGGCGGGGAGGTACTGGCGGGAACAAGGACAATCCATGTATTCGGTGGGCATCGGGCTGATCGGGAGCAGCAGCCATGAGTCCGTTCGCCGACAATCCGGTCATTGTTCCAGACCGCGAGCTTGAGGAAGAGAAGAAACCCGGCGCATCGGAACCGCCGCGCATCCGATGCCCGCTTTGTGGCTGGTCGCCGCGCAAAGAAGACAAATGGTTTTGCACCTGCGGACACGAATGGAACACGTTCGATACTGGGGGTGTTTGTCCAGCCTGTCTGCACCAATGGACTGAAACCCAATGCCTCTCGTGCAGTCGATGGTCGGCGCACTCGCTCTGGTATGCGCCTTCGTGAGAAATAGGAGACGGTCAAGTGAAAGTGGTTCTCTTCGGAGCGACGGGCATGGTCGGGCAGGGCGTCTTGCGCGAGTGTCTGCTCGACCCTGACGTCGAGAGCGTCCTCGCGGTTGTCCGCAACGCCAGCCTGCCGCAACATGACAAACTGCGCGAAATCGTACACCAAGATGTTTCTGATCTCGTGGCGATTGAGGACAGGCTCTCAGGCTACGACGCATGTTTCTTCTGCCTCGGCGTCTCGTCAGTAGGGATGAAGGAGGAGGCGTATCGGCGCGTGACATACGATCTGACAGTCTCAGTGGCTAAAACCTTAGCCAAGCTCAACCCGACAATGACGTTCATCTACGTGTCTGGAGCGGGAACCGATAGCACGGAGCGCGGCAGATTAATGTGGGCGCGGGTAAAAGGCAGAACAGAAAACGCACTCTTGCAGATGCGATTCAAAGCTGTGTTCCTGTTTCGCCCCGGCTACGTTCAGCTCCTTCATGGCATTCGCACGAAGACGGCATGGTATGGCGCATTCTACGCTGTTGTGAGACCTTTCTATCCGGTATTGAAGATGCTGTTCCCGAACTATGTGACAACAACAGAGTGCGTCGGTCACGCAATGCTGAGCGTAACGAAGCGAGGTTTTCCCAAACCTGTCCTTGAGAATCGCGACATCAACGTTATGTGCGCGAAGGACTCGAAATGAAACACCGCATTGTCCACACTCTTCAGAAATACGTGCTGAACCCACCGATCAAGCTCGCGCTTGCGTTGGGTCTGCCCTTGCCCGGATATGCCCTGCTCGAATCAAGAGGGCAGAAGACAGGAAAGCCACGGCGAACGCCAGTAGGCGATGGACATATAGGAAATCAGTTCTGGCTGGTCGCTGAGCATGGCACGAAGGCGGGATACGTCCGCAACATTGAACGTGATCCGCGTGTACGACTGAAACTGCGCGAGGGATTTAGGACTCGATGGCACACGGGCACGGCCCACTTGCTCCCCGACGATAATCTACGTGAACGTCAACGCTGGCTGGCGAGTCATTTGCCAAGCAGCGCCGGGAATGCGAGAGCGGTGCGCCTCTTCGGGACGCAACTTCTCAGTGTTCGGATTGATTTGGATGATTGATGGGGTCATTTTCACTGAACTTGAAGGGTCGCCAGATACACAAATAGCAGGAGTGCTAATCCACTCAGGACGCTCCTGACCGCGTGCAGCCTACCCCACCGTGCCAACAGACGCTCCGTTTCGGCTGACCGTCTGTCCAGTGTCGGACTGAGCAATCGCCTGTTGGTGGGCAGGATCGCGATCAGCGTAAATGGGATCACGCTGCCCAGCAGCATTCCCGCAACCAGCCATGAGAAACTTGCCCCGTTGAGCCGCGCTGCCACGGATGACAACAGACCCACGGCTGCACAAGTCGCTTGCATCAGCGTAGCTCGGCGATAGCTCGGTGCGAATTCAGTGGCAGCGATTTCTGTTCCGCATTGCATCCTTGCAGGGTGTTCGACAAAGGTGATATAGACGGCGGCTCCGGTGAACATGGCGCACGCGAGAACTGCAATGAACTCCGCAATTTGGCGCATTGCTGTTTCTTGCATGTCCGTTCCTCTCTGTGGACGATACCGGGGCTTATGCTAAACCCGCAGTTCTGCTTGGGCAGACTCTATCGCAGCTTTGGCTGCGTTCAACGTGGCCTTAGTGTCGCGGGCGATTCTTCGTTTCGCGACTATGTTCAGCAGCTTGGCTTTCAAAGTTGGTGTCGAGTAATAATGGCTGATCTCTACTTTCGTTGAAGACGGCCCGACTCTGTGAAACATGGTTTCGACCAAATAGTCAGGCAAAATCTTGCTTATTCCGAACGTATCCTCCGGCAGTACAGTGACAATCTTCTGCATGGGCAAAATTTCGATGTCCTTCTCAACACACGTGTGTTTCCCACCTGAGAGGCAGCACTGGTACGAAACGCCCGGTTCGCGGAGAGCTTTCCCTGAGAGTAGCTCCACCTTGACGACGCGGGGGTGAAACTCAGGAATCTTCGTGATGTCCATGCTGAAATTCCACACCGCTTCCAATGACGCATTGATGATGACTGCTTGCGTGGAGCGAAATGGTGGTCTCATTCGAATCGAACCGCCTCTCTCTTCGCGCTAGGTAATCGCGACGAGCACCCGCCCCGGTTTCACCGGATGCTCGACCAACTCATGGGCAAGTGCTATTTGATCCAAGGGTAGGATTTCGGCAATGTCGAGTCCCTGCCAGCCCGCCTCAAGTGCTTTGTTGATGTCGCGAGTGGCTTCGACCTTTGCCTCGGCGGGCACATCGTCGCTGCCGACGAAGAAGAGTCTGGCGTTCACAAAAACGAGTTGCCAGACCGGAATCTCCGGCGTTGGGGTATTCGTGGCATAGGCCGCGATGGAGCCGCCCTGCGCCAAGACTTCCGTATCGGTCTTGATATTCGCTCCAAAAGCGACTTCGACTATGTGATGAACTCCATCGGGAGCCAAAGCTCGAACACGCTTAGCCAAGCCTTCCTCAGTTAGCAAAACTTCATCCGCTCCCGCTCGCACTGCGATTCCCTTATCAGCTTCGGCACGGCACGTAGCGATCACTCGCGCTCCCGCCTGATGCGCGAGTTGAACGGCACAAGCGCCAACTGCACCAGCACCGCCTTGCACAAGAACGGTCTTGCCCTTGACCGAACCCGCGACGTGAACCGCCCGATGAGCGGTTATGCCGGGAATGCCAAGACATGCGCCTTGCTCCAGTGGCACGCCTTCGGGGAGTTGAACCACTTGCGTCAGCGGAACGACCGTGAACTGGGCGGCGGTGCCGAAAGGACGATAGGATTGAGCACCATAACACCACACTCGGCGACTGACCCATTCCCGTGAAACGTCCTCACCCACTGCGTCAACCGTGCCCGAACCATCGCTGTGCGGAATGACACGCGGAAATGGCATCCCGACACCAAATGCGTCCTGACGTTTCTTCACATCCCCCGGATTCACACCGGAAAAAGCAACGTGAATCCGGACTTCGCCTGCGCGTGGCTGAGGATCATCCATCTCACCGATGGTGAGGACATCACGCGCAGCGCCTTGCTTTTCGTACCATGCGGCTTTCATAAGTTCAGTCTCTCTTGGCACGCAGACATTGCAATAGATGGATCGTGAATTCGCCGGAGGTTGCTACCCGTTCGATCCGTCTAATCGGAGTGCGGGAGCCTCAGGTCGGCAGCAGACTCCATACCGTTGCCAAAGCCGGAACCAAGGGCTACTCGCGAGCATTTCATCGTGCCTGCGATTGGCAGCAGAGATGTCGCTTGCGCTGATGGGCCTAATATCCGGCGCTTCGAACATTTCCTGTAGCTGCTCAATCTCGTCAATGATGCGTTCCGCGTCCATGCGTCACATCATCTAAGAGAAGGCGCGGAGCGGTCAACCTGAAGCGGCAACTAGCCTGAAATCCCTCTCTTTGTGGCCAGATAAACTGCGAAGCTCCCCAGCCAATGACCGCCCTCGCACTCCGACGCTAGAATGTGGATTGATGTTTAAGGTCGCTAGCTGGAATTTGAATTCTGTTCGCTCTCGGCTGACCCATGTCACGGCATGGCTGAAAGTTCGCGAACCGGATGTGTTGTTGCTGCAAGAATTAAAGGGGACGGAGTTCCCGTTCGAAGCCTTCAAGTCGCTCGGCTATGAGAGTATCGCGGTGACACAGAAGGCCTATAACGGGGTCGCGATTCTGTCGCGACATCCGATGAAGACGATTGCTAAGACTCTCGTCGGAGATGATTCCGATAGCCATGCGCGGTTCTTGGAGGTAATCATCAGGGACATCCGCATCGTCAATATTTATGCTCCCAATGGCAATCCGGTAGGGAGTGACAAATTTGCGTACAAGTTAGCTTGGATGGATCGGCTGACTCAGCAAATGATTAGATGGAAGCAGGACGATGTGCCGACGCTAGTAGGCGGTGACTTCAACGTGATTCCTGAGGACATCGACTGCCACAAGCCGTCATCGTGGGAGCACGATGCTTTGTTTCAGCCGGAGCCGCGAGCCCGCTATCGTGCGATGTTGGGTATCGGCTATACGGATGCGTTCCGGTCATTGCACGTGGGCGAAATAGGACATTTCACATTTTGGGATTACTTTCGGCAGGCATTCCACAACAATCGAGGTATACGAATCGATCACTTCTTATTATCTCCAACGCTGGCAGATCGACTGGAAAGCTGCGAAATTGATAAGGGACCTCGGGGGCAGGAAAAGCCCTCTGACCACACCCCCATAATCGTCACGCTATCCGATCCGCCATAATCAGGGACTAGCTCATATACCAACCGCCATTCACCGAAACCGTTTGCCCGGTCATGTAGTCATTCATCGCCAGCATTACCGCCACTGAAGCTACGTCGTTCATTGACCCGAAGTGCCCCATGGGAATCAGGTTGGGATTTGCGTTCGGGTTGCTGGTCACCATGTCGGTCTCAATCAGCGCGGGAGCGATGGCGTTAGCGGCGATTCCGTCTCGAATAAGCGATGAAGCACAAGAGTGCGTCAGCCCTATGATTCCCGCCTTGGACGCGGCGTAGTGCGCTCCGACCGCCCCGCCCGTCTGTGCCGCGACGGAAGACAAGTTGATGATCCGTCCCCACTCTCTTTCTCGCATACCACCAACCACAGCCTGCGTCACCAAGAACACCGACTTAGATTGACCGTGAGCACTTGGTCCCATTCCGCTTCTGTGATCTCCTGCAATTTGCGCGGATGGGCAATTGCTGCGTTGTTTACGAGGATGTCGATGCCCCCAAGATTCGCCTCAACCTCCGCGATCATACGCCTCACGTCGGCGGCGATTGACACGTCCGCCCGAACCGCAATTGCCTTGCATCCCATCCCAGCGATTTCGCTACAGACAGCATTGGCAGCATCGACTCGTTCACGGTAGTTCACAGCGACATCGGCACCAGCCTTAGCCAGTGCGATTGCGGCTCCGATTCCGCGACTGCCGCCAGTTACAAGGGCAATTCGATTCTTCAAATCTTTCATAGCTTCAAACTCCGATTCGTCCTCTGCCCAGTCAATCCGTCAGTGCCCCACAACCCGCACTCGCTGCTCCCGCCAACGGGCACAGAGTACCATGTGGACATGAGCGGAATACTCCCACAATACCTCGACGCGAACCTTTCGGATCGCTGGGCGCAAGCCGATGTCCTTTTTCGACAAGAGCCCGACGAGGAAGAAGACGAAGAGGAAGACGAAGGCGACCGCAAAGAAGGTGACGAGGATGAAGAGACAGACGACGGCTACTCTGAGTGAGCGTCCCCTTATTTGTGTCAGTGGGTGAAGAATGGAACGAGAAGAATTCGTCAACGTTGCTGAAGAAGCTTTGGATTCGCTGCCGGAAGAGTTCCGCAGTCGCATTCAGAACGTCGCGATCCTCGTAGAGGATTTTCCTCCGAACCAGTCAACACCCCAGCCGGGGCAGAGGAAGCGATTGCTTCTAGGCATTTTCCACGGCGTGCCTGCAACGAAGAGGAGCGTTTTCAACCTGCCCACCGGACCGGATCACATCGTGCTCTATCAGAAAAACATTGAGGCGGTCTGCTCAAGCGAGGCTGAAGTGCGTCATCAAATTCGCCAGACTCTCATACATGAACTGGGGCACTATTTTGGGATGACTGAGGAGCAACTGAAGGATGTGTAGCGGCAATGGCACCGGACATTGGATCACCACTCCCCGATCACGCCCCCCGATTCGTCCTGTAGCTCGCCAAAATTCAAACTGCACCTCGAAGGTGATCCTGAAGAGCGTTTCCCTGTCCGAGATGGGTTAAGTCGGTGGGCACGGATGCTGAATTGGAGCCAGCTGCTTCTCAATGAATGACCGAAGATCCGACACGCGTTCCACCACGTGCAAGCCAGTGGAGATGGGAGGATCTCAGGCCGCGCGGTCGTAGCGATGGTGCAAACCGCCCAATCGTGCAAGGCAGATCACTGGACCGGTGGCCCCAGAACGGATTCTGTGGCCAGGAGTTTCTTTGTGGAGGTCAAGATGCGTGCGGTCATCATGATAATAAGACGCGTATGCGGAAAGAAGCCGCTTCAGATGGCGCGCGTTCAGAGCGATGATGTGGTCGAGCAGCTCGCGACGGCAGCTCCCCACCCAACGCTCGGCCACTCCATTCTGCCACGGACTCCGCATCGAGGTTTGCCCGCCCGTGATTTGCAGGGCGCGAAGCACAGCGGGTACTTCCAGGCCGTATTTCTGGTCGTGATCGAAGAGCAGAAATTTTGGGGCCGATTCGTAAGGGAAGGCTTCTCTGAGCTGTTGCGCGATCCAGGTGCTGGTGGGATGCCGAGTGACGTTGAAATGAACAATCTGTCGCCGGTCATGGCTAATAATAAAGAAGCAGTACAGCAGGTTGAAGGTGACCGTCGGGACCGTGAAAAAATCCATGGCGGTGATCACTTCGTGATGATTGCGAAGAAAGGCCTGCCAGCGCCGGGCAAGTCCTGGATCTCGGGGGGCTCGCTTCATCCAGCGGGAGATGCTGCGCTCGGATACATCGAAACCCAGCATGAGCAGCTCGCCGTGGATCCGGGGAGCTCCCCAGGTCGGATTGTCTGTCACCATTTGGAAGATGAGATCCCGGATCTCCTGGGATAGCTTCTTCCTTCCGCCTCGCGCTTTCACCCTGGAGATCAGACTCCAATACCTGCGGAAGCCGCCACGGTGCCAGCGGACCACGGTCTCCGGGGTGACGATGATGAGAGAACTTTTCCAAGCGGACCAGAATCGCCGAGCGGAGACCCAGAACAGTTTGTTCAGGGGGCTGAGCTTGGGCTTGGGATGCCTGCGTTTCAGCACGGTGAGTTGCTGACGGAGCGCCAGGTTCTCCAAGAGCAGTGTGCGATGCGAACGAAAGCAACGAGCCAGTAGTACGAACCACAGCCAGCAGAAGCGGAACATGGAGAACAGTCATAGCAGATGGGCGGGTTGAGGAAAGTGTGCAAGCTGTTGATTTCACGGCTGGCCCGAATTTTGGCGAATGACAACCCGCCAAAAGCCCCTCCTTTTGGGTCAAGGATATCCATATCACTCTGCAATTCGCAGAGGTAAACGGTATGTGGATACCCATTTCCTTCGACGCCGTCGCTACAGTCCGGCTCTTAGGGCGGTACACTCTTGCTGGCCTCACTATCCCGACCTGCGGCCCTCTACCCACTGCTCCCCACTAGTTGCCTCCGCCCAGCGACTAGAAGACTCGGACCTTCGGTCTTTCCGCGCGATTGTTCGCGTCTCGGTGCGAAATTTTGCAAAGTCATACTCCTACAAGTTTTCTAGCCCATCTTGCCCCAAACTATTTCGCGAGATGTGCAATATTGCTCTGCTTCGATGCGAACTCCGGCATACGGTAAACCCTGTAACCACGGAGGTCCCCAATGACCATGACTTCTCAAGACAGGAACTGGATTTCCATTGCAGAACAGGCCAGCCTGGAAATGGATCCGGCAAAGCTCGCTATTCTGGTCAAGCGACTCTGCCGCGCGTTGGATGATCGCGGCACATGCGCCGGGGACGAGACGAAGAGAGAACTGAGCAAACCGTCGCATCCAGTCCCGTGTCCGTGGCATACGGCGGGTAGTGATTAAGCGCAACTTGGAAGGGACTTCGGTCTTTGGGGCGAGTCGGGTGACCCGCTGTCCCTTGATTTTGAAGGGCACTCTCCCCCTCAGGCGTGTTTGCGTTTAATCAACGGTTCGATTTCGTGATTAATCTCAAACTTCACTGGCGTGCTGCATGACTGGCAAATCGTTTGGTGAATTCCGCCGTTCAAACTCATCGCTTCCAACCTGTTGGGACGTAGGCACTTGGGGCAGGTGATTATGAGATATCCCGCACGATCTCTCGGCACGAACAGTGGGGCGATGTCACTCTTCTCTGTTTCCGACCGGATGGGAGAAGCGGCTAACAGCTTCGCGACTTCTTCCAAAAGCTCCTTGACCGTGTAGCGTCCCTTTTGCAGGAAAGCGTCCGCCAAAATCCCACTTGGGTTTTCGCCTCTGATGTATTCTCCGCTCATGGCTATTGTTGCGATGTGCGGAAATCGCTTGCGAACTATCGCGAGGAACTCAAATCCTGACATCCGGGGCATATTCAGATCGGAAATGATCACGTCAGGGAGAGACCTGCTGAGAGCACGTAAGCCATCCAGCCCGTCAGCTACCGTGAGAACCTCATAACCCTGGCTTTCCAAAATCGCCCCTGCGGCTTCCCGTGTAGACGGTTCGTCATCCGCGAGCAGGACACGATAGGGGAATTGAGGTACGTTGGCTTCTGCGACGAGTGTAGCTTCATACGGAGACGCTGCGCTTTTGCTAGCGAGTAAGGTATCTGCCCGTTTCTGTAAATCTAATCGCAATGAGCCGGTGCGATCCTGATGTTCTTGTTGGTAGGCGGACATGGATACCTCCCCTTCTTGATGGAACCTTGCAGGGGCCGAATCTTAGACCGGACGAAGCAAGACAGTCTGTCCAATATTGACCAGCTCGCGGAAATCCTCCGCGGGGGTGTGGGGTTTTAGAATCGCTCCTCCGCACGCAACCTTATGCTGCTTTGCGGCTTGTGGGCTTGTCGCTGGTGCCCGGTTCGGAAACTGCCCGATGCGAGAAGGAAAGATTTTCGGCGCGGGACTGCCCCAGGAGTTTCCGTTTTCTCCAGCGGTTCAGCAGAGGGGCTACTGCGCCCAGGATGAGCACGACCGCGACAATCGGAATCCAGAGCCATGAGGAGGTACTCTTGACAGCTACCGCGGGTATCGCCGCTGCTGGCGCCGACTCAGTGGCGGCCGCGGAAGCCGTGCTGTCGGTCGCGGGGATTGTGGCGGCATCGGCAACCGGTGTACTGGATGTCTCCGCGGGTGCCGGGACAATCGCGGCGTGTGCACGGGCAGCCTTAGTGGATGTTGCTGATGGTCTGCGATTGTCTGCTGGCAGCGCCGTTCGGTGAGCGGCAGGTGGTGCAGCGGCAGTCTCTGGAGGTTCCTTCGCGTCAGATGTAATGGCGACAGCGGCAGGTGCACTCGCGGTCTCCGCCGGTATTGGAGCAATCGCAGCTGGAGCAGGAGCCGCCACAGTGGGTGTGATGGCAGTCTCTGCAGCCGGTGGAGTTATCGTCATGGGGAGTGCGGCAGGAACTGCAGTAGCCGGGCCGGCAGCGTCCGCAGGCGCCGTGGTGTTCGCAGGTACAGCGGCGTCGGTCGGAGGTGGGATCGCATTGTCCGCGGGCATGCTGATCGAGGCGGCGGGCGCAGCGGCGGCCGCAGCGCAGTGGTCGGAGATCATGTTGAGTGAGGTGACCGCAAAACCGTTATCAACCGCGGCCGACGTCGCCGTCGCGCTCGCTTTCTGTCCGACGAGCGTCACGTCATGTCCCACGTGTGGTTTGAGATCAACGGTGCTAGTCGTGATCTTGAAATTGTGGCTGGTGTTGTCTTCGACAAAGGTGTAGCTACCATCGGAGCCTGCCAGGCAACCCTTGATGCTAGTCGGATCTGAATTGCCCGCCGTGGGAGTTTGTGCAAATCCCAGCGCTGCCAGCAGGGCCGGTACAACGATCAACAGGCATGCTTTGTTCATAAATCCTCCGAAGATTCTCGCCCTGTGGCGGTCTGAAATTTCGCCCCGGACTTGATTCTGCGTCCGATTTCTCACGTAGAGCCTGCGGTTGAGCTCGCGCCTGAGATCTTGGGGGCATCCAGGTGAAACACCACAACCTTAATCGGAAGGAAGAACGGCGTCTGTCCCAAAGCGCTCACATTTCGAGGAGAGCAATCAATCAGGAGAACCGTTCGGGGACACCGGTGGTATCTGGGATCGTGCGATGGCGAGAGTCGCCAGCCGCGGAGGAGGTCACACTTTGGCGACGACTGCGAAAAGGCCCGTGCGGTGACGCGGGAGTTGCTGTCGTTTGCCGAGTTTTGTCTCGACGGCGTCTGCCGCCGTCAACTTGCGATCTCGATGTGGCTCGGTGCGAGGGGCGCCAGTATGTAGTTCACAAACTTCTTCCGTGGCCGCGCCACACGTAGGACAAGGTACGGATAATATCTGTTTAAGGGTTAATTCCTTCGTTTTCACGGCCGTATGATGCAACGTTTTACGGGCAAATAATGGTCAATATTGAACATTCTAAGCATATTAGGAGCCCGTACAGGTTCGATTCAGGCAATGGCCGGCGGTTTTTCGTCGAATGTGAGCAAAAATGAACATCTCGGGTCGCCAGAAATTGACACAATTCTGAAGGGTGTAGCCGCACGCTTAGGAGAACCCATTGATTGCACTGTCCCCCACGGCCAAGAAGAAGCGCGACTTCGATCCCAAACAGTTCCTTGCCACGATCGGCGACGGCAGAAAGGTGCTAGCCCTTCCCAGAAAACAATCCATCTTTACGCAGGGAGATGCCGCGGACGCGGTCTTCTACATTCAGGAAGGCCAGGTCAGGCTTACGGTCGTTTCCAAGAATGGCAAGGAAGCGACGCTGGGTATATTGAACGCTGGCGATTTCTTCGGAGAAGGCGCCTTGGCTGGTCAGCCTTTGCGTATGGGATCTGCAACAGCCTTGACGGACTCCGAACTTCTGCGCATTGACAAGAAGGCAATGATGCTGGCGCTGCACCGCGAGCACGCATTCTCGGATCTGTTCGTCGCCTATCTGCTCTCGCGCAATATTCGCTACGAAGAAGACCTGGTTGACCAACTCTTCAATTCCAGTGAAAAGAGATTAGCTCGGGCTCTCCTGTTACTCGCTCATTTCGGGAAGGAAGGTGCACCCGAAATTGTAATTCCCAAGATCAGTCAGGAGACCCTGGCAGAAATGATCGGCACAACCCGATCGCGCGTGAGTTTTTTCATGAACAGGTTCCGCAAGTTGGGCTTTCTTGATTACGGCGAGAGCGGCCTGCAAGTTCACAGTTCACTTCTCAACGTTGTGCTTCACGACTAGCTGTAGCGCCGAGTTCTCGAGTCAGTAGAAAGATAATTCTCGCCAAAATCAGGCATCGGCACGATCTGCCCCCAAGGTCGATCCCATCTTGGTTGCTACCAGCACCTCCAACAACGTCGCGGTGTTGCCGATGCTACCGGAGATGGTGACGAGAGCGTCTGACACGACGGGATGTTGCTCCGCTAGAGAGTCCAACCGGTCGCTTACTTGGTAGAGTTGCTGAGCTTCGTGCAGGACGCCGCTTGAAGCCATGGCTAGCCAGCTTTCTTCAGAACCTAAAGAGAGTGAGCTTCAGATGGGCTGACTTAGTTCAGAGAACCTGAAAGAGGAGAAGTTGGTAACGGCCTCAACTCCATGCTATCAGGGAAGAAACCGACAGTGTCAGGACTGCGTCGCACGCGCTCTGTGAGTCGGCCGCATCTTCTCCCAGTCTCTGGGTATCAAGCGATACGCAGTTTGGCTAGCGATGCATGTGCCTCACCGCCGCTCTTGTCCGGCACAATGATCAACTCAAGCACTCCGACATTTACCAGGTCGACAGAATAGTCCTCGATCTCACGGACCGCCCCAGGTGAGCTGAAATTCCACTGCTGGCGCACAATTTCCCGGAAGGGCTGTCCAACCCGCGCGGACCACCGCAAGACGAACTCCTGCATCCGAGAAGCCTCGCTGTCCTCAAAGGCCAAGAAGATACGGCTAAGTTTTTGCGGGCTGTCGAAAATGAGGCGTATCGTCTGGCTGCCGGCTTCAGCCGCGCGCCACCCTCGCTGCTCGTCTCCCAGCAGTGCAGACTCGATCGGATAATTTTCATCCTCTGATGAGACCTCGACGGAAGCGGCTTTGTTCAGGTCCAGCCAACCCTGGTCCCAGGCTGCGGCAATCTGCGGAACACGTATTAGATGCTTGCGCATACTCTTTACTCTACGCCTTATTTCCGCCGTGCGTATCGGGTCGGTATCTGTGAATGAGTCAGATCAAGAATCGTTAAGCACCAAGACCACGCTACAAGGTCGTGATCTTTCAACCTGAGAGTGGCGGAACACATCGTGGGCGATATAATCCGGCGCAATGGTGCTGCGCTTGCTTGCGAAGAAACTGTTTCGAACCGTGGCAAGAGTCATTCCGCAGTGCGGCATGGTTTCGCAGGCAGTAGCCTTCAATATGTTTCTCGCGTTTTTCCCCAGCCTGTTGGTAGCGCTGGGGCTCATGAGCCGTTCACTGCAGGGGAAGAGCGGCCAGGAACTGGCGGCGCGCTTGGCGGACATTCTGCCTCCGGGCAGCTGGCAACTCGTGTCTGACTTCCTCGCGCGCCGGGAAGTAAACCCCTGGAACTGGGTGCTGCTCGGATGGCTCGGGACGTTGCTGGTCGGCACTCAAGTGATGAAGCTCATCATGGAGGGCATCTGCCTGATCTACGGTGATCGCAAGAGACACTCCTTTTTCGGCCGACAAATTCGGGGCTTGCTATTGTTCTGTGTGTCGATCGTCGCTTGGCTCCTGGCCGTGGTCGTGAGCGTTTTCGGCCGGCCCGTACGCCAATGGATGACTCGCGGAGTCGGCCAGTCTCTGCTGGCTCGCGACTTCTGGACCGTCATGCTCCCCGTTTCCGCCATGGTCCTGGCAATCCTCGTCTTGGCTCTGATCTATCGTGTCGCACGACCAAGCACCACGACGTGGATTTCCGTTCTACCCGGCGCAACGGCAGCGACGATTCTGTGGTGGAGCATCAACTTGCTTTTTGGTATTTATGTCCGACACATGCGGTATGGCCCTGTCTACGGAGGGCTGGCAGCGGCGATCGGACTGATGGTGTGGATGGAGTTCTCTGCCATGATCGTCTTTGTGGGTGCGGCCTGGAACGCAGAAAACGCTGCTTGATTCCGGCCACGGCCTGGCGTAGGCAGCGTCGCTCAGACCTTGAGAAAACAGTTCCGCGGCGTCTGCGGGACACCGCGAGCATCCAAGGCTCGCTGGGGGATCCTCTCCCGTAATGCTACCCGTCGGTATGCGAATCGCTACTCCTGCCGACCGAAGCGAATTTGCGGGACGATCAATTCTGGACCAGTTTCCGGCGGTCGAGAGCAAGATATTGGCAGCTCACAAGGTTCGACGCGACGGTCCAACATCTAGACGGTGGTCGACTGTTCCTGCCTGACTTGTTCGCTGACGACGGTGAATTGGCGCAGATTCGCAATTCCAAATGAGGTAGTCATGGCCACGTCCGAGGCGTCCCTGCCCGTGGCCATCAAGATCCGTCCGATACGCGGGTGGTTGTGGCGCGCATCAAAAGTCCACCAACGATCGTCGAGATACGCCTCAAACCAGGCACTGAAGTCCATGGGCGATGGGGAGGCCGGCACGCCGATATCACACAAATATCCAGTAGCATAACGTGCCGGAATATTCAGAGCGCGGCACAACGTGACGGCAAGATGCTGAAAATCCCGACACACCCCGAAGCGTTCCGTAAAGACATCCAAAGCAGTCTTGGTGGGCCGGGCGTACTGATATCCGAAAGTGACTCGCGTGTGCACCCAGTCACAAACCGCCTGTACCCGCGACCATCCAGGTGATAGCGCGCCAAACAATTCCAGAGCGATCGTTGAGAAGCGGTCGACCTCGCAGTAGCGGCTGTTGTACAGATAACACAGGACGTCGTGAGGTAATTCCTGAACTGGAAGTTCGCGCGCCTCAGGGCACACTAGATCGGCGACACCCGAGTCATAGATAAGAGTGGAGTTGCTCAAACGGAGTGCACCCGGCTGGGCAACGAACCGGGTGCAGCGATTCCCGAAGCTGTCGAGATAGCTCTCCATCGGCGCCGCGGGATCCGCGATCACTCGGTCGGGAGCCCGCAGGTCCGCAGCCCGGGAAGGATGAACGTTCAGTAGCGCCACCATGGCCACCGGGTACGGAATGTCGAATTTGATGTCGTACCCTAATCGCAAGATCATCGGTTCCATTGAATGTCCGCGACGTCCGCATCACTAGTAGCTCCCGCACCAGTGTTGTTTAGTCAATGTTGAGGACTATCCAGCATGTCAACGTCCCGCCTATGCCCATTACCTATTTTCGATCTTCCTATGATACAGACAGCTTGAGAGTGGTTGTGCGCCGCGGACTGTTTGCCGGATCCCGCCATTGTGAGCATTACTGATCAGCAGACGGGTATCCCGTTCCCGCATACTAGCCGTCGGTAGCAGCTGCACGTCTCCGGAAACGGCTCCGTGGCAAAGCGAACCTCAATCGCGAAGAAAAAGTCCGAATTTAATCCGCACGCCTTTCTCTCTACGATCGGGAAGGGCAGGGACATGCTGCGCTTTCAAAAGAAGAATTCAATTTTCGCGCAAGGCGACGCTACAGACGGACTGTTCTTTATCCAAAAGGGTAAGGTGCGGCTTAGCGTGGTATCAGAAGCAGGAAAGGAAGCGACTCTCGGCATCTTGAGCGAAGGCGATTTCTTTGGAGAAGGCGGCCTGGCCGGTCAACCGCAGCGCATGTCGTCGGCAATTACTATGACCGATTGTGTTCTTCTCCACATCGAGAAAAAAGCGATGATGCAGGCAATGAACCTGGAGCCGAAGCTCTCGGCCATGTTCCTGAAGTATCTGCTGAAGCGAAATATCCGATATCAGGATGACCTCGTTGATCAACTTTTCAATTCTAGTGAAAAGCGGTTGGCACGAGTGCTTCTGCTCATGGCGCAATTCGGAAAAGAAGGAGTGTCCGAAATGTCGGTTCCCAGACTGAGTCAAGAGACCTTGGCCGAGATGGTCGGGACGACGCGCTCGCGGGTTAGCTTCTTCATGAACCGATTCCGGAAGCTCGGCTTTATCAACTTCGACGTTGGGGACAATTTGCACGTTCACAGTTCACTTCTGAATGTTGTTCTTCACGATGATGACGGAGCAGTCGTGAGCAGTGGCAATAAAACCTCAATCGAACGCGGCCACAAAGGACCCGAACCACCATCTGAGCCCGGTGAGCCGCCTGACGAAGATCGTGCGAGGAGGCCACCCCTACTGAGTCTTCAGCGGAGCAAATCGTAGAACACACCGCGTCTCGCGGAATTGATCGGCCAGGTTGAAAAGACCGCCGGGGAATAGAGGATTTGCGACATCGGCGTTCCAACGCCCGAAGGAGTGTTAGCTATGTCAGAAAGTGCAGTGGGAAGAACATCGGAGTTCATCGCTGAATCAGCCACGCAGCCTTCACGCGCAACCGGGGCGATTGCCGAGGCAATCCAGGACGGAATAGGAGTAGTCAGGCGTGCCGCCCAGCAAGGCGGAGATGCTGCTGAAGAAATTTTGACTGATACCACCCAACGGATCCAGAGGCATCCCGTCCTAACCGTGGCCACGACGTTCGCAGCCGGTTTTGTAGCCGGAACCTTGATCGGATGGGCAATGAAACGAAGGTAGATCAGCGACTTGTGTTTTGATGCGCCGTTCAGGTTGCCGGCGCGAGATCATGCATCCGGGTCCGGGCCGTAGCGACCGTTGGCTCCGGCACGCGAACGAACATCCGGTTGTCAGCCACGAGCGCGTTGTCTTGGCGAAAGAATCGCAGCATGCGTTGAACATCTGTCCCCTGGACTAGGTCGAACGCACTTAATTCCCTTTAACTGCTTGGCGACAAAGTCCTCTGTCTCCGCTACGGTCAGGCCCTCATTGCGATGTGCCGGAATGGCGTACCGGACATCTGCAACCTCGTCCGCCACCTTCTTCGCTTATCCAAAAAACAATGTGTATTTCATTAGCTGCCACCTTTTCGATTCGCTGGCGATTGTGCCCGTGGCGCTTACCTCATGGCCGATGTGCTCGTTCAGCTTAACGGCGGTGCTCTGCAGATCCCAAGGTGCTGCCGTCTTCGGCGATGATAGAGACCTCGCGGGTTCATCGCCCTTCTGCAAGCACCCGGTGGGAGTTGTCTGTGAGTTGGTGGGCTGCATCAGGCACGGACTTGGTTCGGAGCATCTATTTGTTGTCGCCGTTGTCGCCGTCCGCGTCGATCGCATTGCGTTCTTGAGCGATTTGCTTGCTTTGCGCTTTGCTTGTTCTTCTCTTCGCCAGCTTGATGCCAGCTGAGGGTTTGTCCCGGTGTCCAACTTCTCCACCAACACTTTGAAACGTGCCCCGGGTTGATTCGGGTCTGACTCCAAGTCCGGCTGCTGTTTGGGCATCAACCTGACCGGTGATCGGCAAATTCTCAGCCTTCTGATAAGCGCGGATGCTGGCTCGGGTTCGTAGACCAAACGCGCCATCGACTTTGCCCGAGTAATGTCCCCTATCGTGCAGAGCTTGCTGTGCGCTCCTGGCATCGTTCTGATGCTGGAACGTGGGTGCTTCTTGAATAAGGATGGCTGGCGCACGAGGTGCCGCTGCGCGTAGTCCGGAGAAGCCCGTGGCCACCAGTAAGAAGGCAATTCCACTCCAAACGATTTTTCCAGTTAACAACATTTCTTCTCCTTCGCACCACAGTGATCCAAGGCTTGCGAGATGTTCCTCCACTAGAGGGAATCGCCGATGCGGCCAGGTTGTGTCCTTTGTGAAGGGGCTGCATCGGAAATGGCTGATGAAGTTGACCCGCAGCGGTCTGGGAATACCCCGGCCGGGGAGGGCCGCCTCAAGAGAGACAATCGGCCGCCAGGTTTGACGGGCGACCAACTCTCTTGAAGCATTCCCAGCTTCGCTCATTTACGAGAACAATGCTGTGCAGAATGGCTCAGGTTGTGGGATCCGCGCAATTCTTGGTTTTCCGAAATATGGAGGCCGGCAGGGCTTAACGAAAAGTAAGTCGTCACGACCGAGACTCCCAAAAATCGCAAAATGAGGATTCAAACCTGAAAGCAAATCTGGTCGCTACGATGATTTTTGAGGCCTGACCGGGATCAGAGACTTGTAATATCTCGTAGTTCGTGTTTGCTCAACCTCCGCCGGCCTTCCTCACGGGGTATTCTTACGCTCTCGAGATGGGCCATTTCGTTTTTGGCCGCGCCGGGCCGAGCTCTTCGAGCTGGCAATCTCGATTCATTGTTTTGTGGCCGCTGCTAGTTTGTCGGACTGCCGAACGGTTTCCGCCTCTTTCGCGTTTGCGCGCCCGGCTATCTCTCGCCTTTCAGTTGTGTTCGGCATGGTTGATATTATCTCGGCTAACCGCTCCGCCATTATGGTCACTTTTGAACACTGTGAAAACAGATTCAGCTGCATGCGGGTATGTTCTGGGTGTTTATAACACGCTGATTGCAACGTAGATCATGAGTATCAACCAATGTGCAAGACGATCCCCAGCCAAGAGCTTGGTGTACTGCAAACTATTGTGTGATCAATTTTGCTCAGACGGCTCTCATGTGCACTGATAAGTTCTCCTTTCAATGTAGGGGGATCTATGAATGGGTTTCGTATTCTGGTGGCTGACGATCATCCGATATTCCGGTTTGGTGTGTGCTCGCTGCTTGAGTCTCACCAAGGTTGGGAGATCTGTGGACAGGTAGCAGACGGGCGGGATGCGGTAGAGAAATGCCGACTGTTGAAACCAGACCTTCTTATTTTGGACATTTGCATGCCAAAACTGAATGGAGTGGATGCGGCGCGGCAAATTCTCAAAGACAATCCGGAGCAAAAAATACTTGTCGTTACCGACGTCCACTCCGAGCAGGTGGTCCGGGACTGCTTGGATGCTGGGGTTCGCGGGTGGGTTTTCAAGTGCGACGCTACCGAAGACCTCACCACAGCCGTGGACGACCTACAACGGAATAGGTCGAGCTTCAGCCCGCAAGTGTCGGATCTGATTATGGATTGTTACCTTCAACGGCAACGAAGGGGCTCAAGGGCAAACCGGGATGCCACATTATCACCTCGGGAGCGCGAGGTCATACAGTTGGTAGCCGAGGGGAAGTCCTCCAAGGAAGTCGCCGTAATCCTCAATGTGGCGGTGAAAACTGCCGACACCCACCGAAGTAATATCTTGCTCAAACTTAGGTTGCATTCGATCGCCGAACTGGTATTGTACGCGGTGAGGAACGAAATCGTTCACGTTCCGCTTCCCGACATGGTTAGATCCCCTAACCTGGAGCTAGCGGGGCGGACGATGCTTCTCAACGCCATCCCCTGAGGTGTTCGAAAGCACATTCGTCGTGTACTCGATGATTCAGGCCATTACGAACCTTGCTAGTTTGGTGGTACTGATCGTGATGGAGCTTTGCCCCTTGTAGGTAATGAAGCCCAGTTTTCGGAAGCGATTCAGGAAGAAACTGATTCGCGATCGGGTGGTGCCAACCATTTCCGCCAGTTCTTCCTGATGAATCTGTGGAACGACCTCCTCCGGTTTGCCGCCGGGACGAAAGTTCGCAATGGACAGGAGAGCCCGGGCCAGCCGTTTTTCGCTCGAGTTTATAAGTTGGTCCACGATGACTTCCTGGTTGCGTCCGATGCACGCAAGCAGGTAATCGAGGAAAAATGCTGTAAAAGTTTTTTCATGCCGGATCACACGCAACATCTCTTTTCGCGCAATCTTTACTATGGTGCAACTTGTGAGTGCCCGGGCTGACGTAGAGCGCCGAGGACGGAGGGTCGCGATGCACTCCTTACCTGCGAAGTTTCCTGGTCCGAGCAGCCCAATGGTCGTCTCCTTGCCCTGAGAGACGACGGTGAGCTTCACTGTACCCGACAAAATATAAAAGACGGCGTTGCCAGGCTTGCCTTGCTCAAAGAGGATTTGCTTCCCGGGTGCATACACAATCGTCTTACCGACGCCGGCCTTCGAGAGAAACGCCTGAATGCAAAATCGCGGTTGTTTATGGCCCGAACGCGACGCCCGCTTTGTATCCCGCCCGGAATCGTCCATGTGACTGGCCTCATTTGCTGATTCACCCTGGCCATCGAGCGGTCCGCCAACAGTGTCCACTGCTTGGATTGGTGCACTGTCGTTCAATGCACTTTTCGATCCGCCGAGATCGAGCCGCGGTTTGGCCTCGATGTGCCCCAGGAATGCATGGGGAGCGTTAGAGTCGAGATAGCGTAAAACCGGATCAGTTCTCATGTTTCGGTTTCCAAAGGTGCGTCTGAGATGTCCCCGGTCGACACATTAGTTGTGCTCTCGCGGAAGACCTTTGTAGTTTTTGTGCTGTAAAGGTGACATCATCCCAGAAGCCGATGCGAGCGACGCATTGCCTTTGACCGACGAGGTACGCAGCCATGGAGTCGATCTGCGTAGTCTTACCCGCCCCGTCAATCCCCGAGAAAGTCACGATTTGTGGTGGACGGCGAGTCATGATTTTCAAATAGTCCGCACTGCCTTCGAAGGCCTGGAGTGCCGTGTCTTCCGGTGCTGGTCTACGGAGCACCGGCTGGTTTCGATGGACTTGCTCTTGACAATGCAACGACAGACCCTACGGCAACACACGCCCCCGCGACGAGTCCGACTTTGATAAGCAGGGAACGCTTTGTCCGTTGCTTGACGGGCGCGATTGCGGCACCGATTGGCCGTGCGGCCGGCGCGCCCTTTGGATGCGTTACTTTCGCACCAGCGGCCCCTGAGGGGACCGACCCCGGGTTCTGGGTCTGTGAGGTATCGCTCGGTTCTCGCGGAGCTGGCTGTGCAGGCATTGGAGCGTCCGGCAGCTCACTACTGTTCGAGCCCGCAGCGATCGGCGGTGGCTTCTCCGCATCATGCGGTGCCTGCGACGCTTGAGTCTGCGCAGCGTCTTGTGAGTTCCGTGGAACAGGCTCCGCAGAAAGATTCATCGCTGATGTCAGCAGCCCGACCAGAATCATATTGAGGTGTCGTTGAATGTTCTTGTTCATAACCACACGTGTCTTCCCCACTGTCTAAGCAGCGCGATCCCCCGGGCAGGCGGGCGTCCAAGGCTCTTTGTCACGAAGTTGTCTCCCATTTACAGCTTCCAAAACCGAGGAGAAGATGTTGAGGACCGACGAGGCCTGCGTTATTTCCAGGATCACGTCTGTTTGGGGAGAGGCCGCCGCAACGGAAACCTCGCCGTCACCGCGTTCTGTGTGGCAGACGCATTCCAAGAGGAGATCGACGGACTCTGGACTTATCTGTTCAACTGCCGAGAGATCCACGATGAGGCGAGGCCGGTATGAGTTAACGACAAATCTCTTAATCTCGCGAAGAAACAACCTGCGGGCGACTTGGTCACGGGGGCTGGGGAGGCGCTTGACTATCATGGCTGAGGTTTTCGTCATCGCAGTCTTTCCCTTCTGTCCTTCTGTGGTTCCTGGTCCCGCTGCAAAACCGCAACGTCAGGTTCGCGCTGCCTTGGCGTACGCCGAGCCAAGTCAGAGACGAGAGTGAGTTTCGGAGATCGATGGCCGTGTCGGGCTTGCGTGCCAATCCGCGCTGCCAGGCCCGCGGTGCCAAGGTCCACGGTCACACCTCGAGCCAAATGTTCCACCTTCGTACCGTCAACGACCGATTCGCGAAAATAAAGTCCCGGAGCAACGTAAGTGTTCGCCTGGATGCTCGTGTGAACCAGCCTCGTTCCGAGATCAATCTCTGAGTTGCGCTCTACGGATGAGCAGCCTGTGATCGCAACGCCGGCTTTGATCCTGGTTCCTGGGCCGATGTAACACGGAGCTTCGATCCGCGCGGAAGGATCCACGTGAGCGGTATCGTCGATCCATACACTCGGCCGAATTTGCGAGCCTGTGGGCTTGATCCCACACCGTGCCAACAACGCATCCTCTACCAGTTGTCGATAGTTGGCAGTCGACGAAAGGCGGACGACATACCCCAGAAAATCGTAACGAGACGAGGGCATGTCCCGATCCTGGCTCGTCTGGTCGGCCTTCAGAAGGCAACCACGATCCAGCAGGCTAATCCCGATGGGGCCTCGCTGGTCAAACACCTTGGTCACTTGGCGCTGCCCCTGAGAATGAAAACGAATCAAATCCGGAAGATCGATTTCCGCGTACGCGCCGAGAACGATGAGCAGGATCTGCTCAACCCCTTCTTTTGCCCAATCGACCATGGTCTGAACTCGGTGCGATTCCTGGGGATTTCGATCCACGACCGACACGAGCCCGACACCGAGACCATGCACTCTTTCGATCCATCTCTGCAGAACGGTCTTGCCCAGAATCGGCCATGCCGGGGACCACATGCCGGAGTCAGGCACAGCGCCGTCTGCTTCACGGCCTGCTGTAACTAGTAGTGCGCCCATTTCCACGTGAATCTCCCTATAACGCGGCTGTCTCAGCCACCGTTTGGTTCGAAGACGCCAGAGTCATCCTTAGAGTCGCCTGCGAAACCGAGCCTGTCACAGCACGTCTCACGACAAAACTTGGGCGAGTGTAGGGAAGCGGCAGTCGCCATAGACAGCCTTTTCCCTTTCATTGCACCGAGCCTTCTGCGCGAGTTTCTCAAATGCTGGGTTGGCCGGTGTTTCAGAGTGAGGCATTCGCGCATTCGCTCCTTGGCCTTGTGCAACTGCGATTTCGAATTTCCGATCGAACAGTTGAGAAGCCTGGCAATCTCTCGATGGCCGTAGCCTTTGATTTCGTGCAGCTCAAAAACGGTCCTGTAACCGTTGGGTAGGGTTTGCAATGCGCGCGTGAGCGTAATGCGATCGAGCGAACCCCTGAGCCGATCATCGTGCCGGCCGTGCTCACGCTTCTTATGCGTAACGCCAACCTGGTCACGTGGATCGTCCAAGGAGACGTGATTTGGTACCTGTCTCCGAAAATGCATAAGGGCCGTCGTCACAGCGATACGATGCAGCCAAGTGGACAAAGCAGACTCTCCACGAAATGTGGAGAGCTTTCGGAATGCTTGAATGAACACATCCTGTGTCAGGTCGTCCGCGTCCGTCGAGTTTTTGGTCATGCGAAGGATCACCGCATATACCCGATGTTTGTGGAGGCGAAACAGAAGAGCGAATGCATCCCCGTCGCCATCGAGAGCTCTTCGTACAAGACCAAGATCTGAGGTGTCGCCTTCGCTGGCAGTAGCGTTCATGCTCACGTGTGTGTTTTCTCCCTAAGTTCGGTTCTTCGCCGGAAGTAGCGTATGGCCGACGAGGTGCCGCTGAGTATTCGGTTCAACCCGCGTTCGCGTGGAGGCTTTCCTGTAGGGCGAAGTGAAAGATCCTCACGCCACATCACGGAAAACATTTCAAGTGATTTGAAATCGATGCCAGAGGATCCGACGATAACAGCGGCCGTCACAGTCACACCACAGCCGTTGGCGAGCCAAAATCCCGCGATCATGTGAGCTATCTTGCTCAGACGCTCACGCTCCCACCTGTCATTCTGTTAGCTGTCTGAATGTGTAGACGGGGCCGCGATCCGCCGATTCGCAGTTCTAACTTCGTGTGCTGCTTCGGGGTGTGATCAAGTTGTCGCAAGTCAGCCACATCCAGAAAAGCGGCATTCTTCGCCCGTGGGTTCCGTAGAACCTGACGGCAGCCCACGTGGCGACCATAAGTTCCTCAACAATGAAATCCGGGCAGCACTTCCGGACGGCACGGAGGGGTTCGCCCGCGGAACAAAGGAGGGTTAACGATCATGCCTTTAATTCAACTGCTGGAAGTTCTCATCGTGGTGGGTGTTCTGCTGTGGCTGGTGAATCGCTTCATTCCTATGCAGGGTTCCATCAAGTCGATTCTGAATGGGGTCGTCGTGATTGCTGTGGTTCTCTGGCTGCTGAACGTCTTCGGCTCTGTTTCATTCCCTTTCCCGTGTCCACATCGGAACGTGACGGATAGAAGGCTCGAAGCCAGTCAAGAACAACAGGCGAGAACATAAAAGCTGTTCAACGGAACCCGCAGGAAACTGCCTTTAGGAGAAAGTTTGAAAACACATCTTTTGTTAGCCATCGGAATAACTCTATGTTTGAGCGCATTTGCGCAGACCAATTCTCAAGCACCCATCGCGGTCGAACCGATGGCACACACTCCGACGTTCCAGGTCACGGTGACCAGCCGCAGCGTGCGGGCAGTGAACTACAAACATCGCAGCGGGGCGACCAAAGTAGATTTCGCCGGCACCGATCTGATGCCCGGAGCCAACGGTCAAGCCAAGGTGGAGAGCAAAAAGGGCTACATCGAAATCGAAGTTGAATTCGGAAATCTGCAAAAGCCGACGACCTTCGGCAATGAGTATCTGACGTACATCCTGTGGGCGATCTCACCCGAGGGCCGCTCCGTCAATCTCGGCGAAGTCCTGGTGGGTGGCAATCATCGCAGCAAACTGGACGTGACCACCGACCTCCAGGCTTTCGCGCTGGTAGTTACGGCAGAACCTTATTATGCGGTTCGACAGCCCAGCAACTTGGTCGTCCTCGAAAACGTAATCCGCGAGGATACGAAGGGGACCACTGAGGCGATGGACACGAAGTATGAACTCCTGGAGCGTGGCGGGTATATCCCAACCGGCTACAAGTTCGATCCGGTTGTCCTGAATACCAAGTTGCCCCTGGAGTTCTTTGAAGCGCGAAATGCCCTGCGCATTGCGCAATCCGAGGGCGCCGAGACCTATGCCCACGACAGCTATCAGCATGCAGTCCGGCTGATGGACAGAACCGACCAATATGCCACGAGCAGTCACATCGACAAAAAGCCGATGATTGCCGTCGCCCGTGAAGCGGTACAGACGGCGGAAGATGCTCGCGCAATCACGGTGAAGAAAATCGATGAGGAGCGTCTGGAGAACGAACGCCAAACTGCTGCTGACTCGCAGGCACGAACCCGAGCGCAAGCGGAAGACGCGATGCGGCAAAAAGAGCAGGCCCAGTCCGACCGAGCCAGAGCCGAGTTTGCCAGGTCTCAAGCAGAGTCCGACACGGCCAAGGCCCGAAACGACGCCGCTGACGCACGATCGGAAACCGTACAGGCCCAGTCGGATATGGCCAGCAACCAAGCTATATCGGCAAATGAACTGTCCATTGCGCAAGCCGATGCGGATCAGTCTCGTATGGCTGCGCAACAGGCCCAGTTGAGCGCGCAGCAATCGGAAACGGATAAAGCGGCCATGCGCACCCGCTTGTCGGAGCAGTTGAATCAAATCCTGCAGACTCGTGAGAGCGCGCGCGGTCTGATTGTGAACATGTCCGATGTTCTGTTTGACACCGGGAAATACTCACTGAAGCCCGGAGCCCGCGAGAAGCTGGCAAAGATCGCCGGCATTCTGCTCGCTTACCCCGGACTCAACATTGAAGTCGGCGGCTACACGGACAATGTGGGCGGCAACGAGATGAATCAAAAGCTGTCGGAAAACCGAGCGGGATCGGTACGAGACTACTTGGTACAACAGGGCGTCACCACCAATTCGGTAAGCGCAAAGGGTTTCGGAAACACCCTGCCTGTTGCCTCCAACGACAATTCGGCTGGCCGGCAGCAGAACCGGAGAGTGGAGCTCCTCGTATCGGGCGAAGCCATCGGCAAGCCAGTCAATGCGACCACGGGAAGCCTGCGGTAAGCGGTAAAAGGAAAGCCCGCCCGTAACAGAGAAATGGAGACAGCACTTATGAAGATCAATGGAATCACCAGCACTGCGATCGTGTCTTTGCTCTTGGGGATCGCAATCCCCGCCTATTCGTGGCAGGAACAGCAAAACGAAAAACAAGACCATCCCGGACAGCAACAGAGCAAACCCGAACAAAAAACTAAGCCCGAGCCTCAGCATGCCCAGGAACAACAGCAGCGGAACCAGAACCAACAGCACGCTGAACAACAACAGCAGCAGAACCAGAATAAGCAGCAACAGCACGCTCAGCAACAGGAACAGCAGAACCAGAACCAACAGCACGCTCAGCAACAGGAACAGCAGAACCAGAACAAGCAGCATGCTCAGCAACAGGAACAGCAGAACCAGAACAAGCAGCATGCTCAGCAACAAGAATCGCAGAACCAGAACAGGCAGCATGCCCAGCAACAGGAACAGCAGAACCAGAACAGGCAGCATGCTCAGCAACAGGAACAGCAGAACCAGAACAATCAGCATGCCCAGCAACAAGAACAGCAGAACCAGACTAAGCAGCAACGGCAGGCTCAGCAGCGGCAGCAGCAGACGCAGAACAACCAGTACGCTCAACAACACCAGCCCACGCAGCAACAGCAGCGTGTCGAGCAGAGTGCGTGGCAGGAGCATCGCGCACAAAGCTGGCAGTCAGACCACCGCGACTGGCAACAACGTGGCGGCTATCACGGATACCGCATTCCTGATGACAGATACCGCGGATACTTCGGACCGGACCACGGCTTCCGGATCTATGGATTGCCATTCATGGTTGTTGGCGGATATCCCCGCTTCCAGTATGAGGGCTATTGGTTTACTACCGTTGATCCGTGGCCGGAAGACTGGGCGAACAACTGGTACGACACCGATGATGTCTACGTCACGTACGTCAACAACGGCTACTACTTGTTTAACAGCCGTTATCCGAACGTCGGGATTGCGGTCAGCATCTCGATGTAGCGTGCAACAACCTCAAGTCTTTAAGACTAAGGAGAGCCGCTGTTTCGCTTTCAGGAGTGTCCGGAGTCGAGACAGTGGCACAGTTCGATGTCGGCGTCTCATCTTGAGCGCCAAAAGGAGAACAAAATGCTTTGGACCATATTCGTAGTTTTGGCAATCCTGTGGCTTCTGGGTTTCACTCTGCACGTGGGCGGAGGGCTAATTCATCTGCTACTCATCGCAGCCCTGGTGGTCCTGATCTTCAACGTTGTGAGTGGGCGTCGATCCACAGTTTGAGAGACGTGCTCGGGAAGAGTCACAGGAGACTCGCCATACCACAGAAATGCAAATGGTTGGCCATCGGCGTTCGTCTTTGGTGGCTCTCACGAGCAATTCTGTGATGGCGACCTCCGCGAATGCATTTTTTCCGTCAGTGGGCAATGTTGCTCAGACTAAAGAAAGCGGCCCTGTCAGCATTCCAGGGTCATTTGCCCGTGACCATTGAATCGTTGGCAAAGCGGGCAGGAAAGGGAGTCGCATATGCTCGGAATCGCGTTGGCCGTCGTCTTGGTTCTGGCATTCCTTGCGCTACTGCCGCAATGGGGCCATAGACAATGGACCTACTACCCGACTGGAAGAATCGGGATGGCTCTGCTCGTGGTCATCGTGCTTCTGCTCATTGGTCGCCTTTGAACAACGTGAACCAGCGTTGGCGTCGGCTTTGGCCCGTGCGACGGCGATCATCCTTCTTGTCGGCGACCCTTTGTCCGGATACGCCGTTTTTGGCGCACGAGGAAATCGTCGATCCGCTCCGGAGTGGTGAGAGACCAACCGCTCCTGCTCGAGCGCTATTCCAGTCCACCCGCGGATCAGCTCCGTGAGGCACATGCGTACGCCAACCGCGGCACTGTGATCCAGATCTGGGCGACGTGAACCTGGTCAATTGTGCACAGTTACGGACTAGCCGCTGTTGGTAGGCTGGTTCGGATCAAAGCTACCGACCGAGGCGGCGGGGGGGATACCGCGGCCACAGCCGGCATTTTGATATGGAGGAGCTAGCGACCATTCGTTCCCTGGTCGTTTTGTTTCTCAATGGTGCTAGTGAAGTTCACACCACGAGCATCGGGACTGACTGGTAACAGGAAACCCAATGCTCGTGAGTGTGCACTTCGCTTTGTCGTCGCTCTTCTCCCGCATGGTGATGCGGACGGAGCGGAAAAGAACCCTGCTTTGCTGAGCATTATTGAACAGTCTGCCGTGCTCCGGGGTCAGTATGCTCAATGGTATGGCAATAGTGCGCCATTACCCGGAAACATCACCAGACCCAACAGAGAGTTCTTTCCCAGGATACCCGCTCGGGATCTGGCCTCCAATCATCTCCTCCTTCTGCAAGGAAAATGCGACGTACGAAACGAGACATGGCGATTGCAGTCTGCCGGGTTGCGTCTGCCCGTGCCATTCCAGACCAAGATGAAAGGAGCATGGGAACGTGAGAGAGGCAGGAGCTTCCCGCCCAGTGACGAGCCTATCCCGACACGAGCTGGCCTGCCGCATCCTTGAATATCACGGCTCGGGGCTTAGCAGCAATGAAACCAATCGCACTTTACAGTAATGGCGGCTGCGGTCGTGTTTCACAGAAATCGCCAATCAATGATCACTGCTTCGACAAACGTCCGGCGTACGAACACGATCCTCCGCCCCGACCAGTCCCGCGTCCTTCTGCGCCCATTCAGACCAGAGACCCCCGAGCGCGCTAGCAGGATAATCGCCAGGATCATGTCGCTACCGGAAAGCCAGGTCGGGCCACTGCTGGACGAAGTATCCGCTGAATTCTCGCGGCGACACCAGCAAATCCACAGATCCTTTCTGGAACGGTTCGAACAGGTCCGCGACCTCGTCTTGACCGATGAGGAAATCTCCGAACAGAGACAGCTGTTGATCGGTGCTTATTTCGTGTGTGAATTTTCGTTAGAGTCTGCAGCCCTGTTCAATCCGTCCATCGTCCCGCACCCTGACCAATCCGAGCTTCCTCCCGGCGCATTGCGCTTCATCCTCAGCTTGCGCGCGACCGGGGAGGGACACATCTCCTCCATCACTTTTCGGACGGGTATGATCCACTCCGACAACCGGATCGAGGTCCAACCCCCAACCGGCTTCCTCACCGAGCCGCGTCAAATACCTAATCCCCACTACGAAAAGGCACTGTTCGAGCGAAAACTCTTTGAACTGGGTCTGACTAGCGGATTCACGCGCCGCATCATGGACAAGTATGGGGAACGGTTTTCGTTGGAAGAACTCCGCGCCAATCTCGAACTCGAAATGACGCAGTCGCGCTTCTCGGATCAGGACGCTATCCGGGGAATTTTGACGCTGGCCCAGTCCAATTACGAGGTTCAGTTTCAACCCCAGCAACCTTTGTCTGAGCGCATTCTTTTCCCCGCCACGCCGTCGCAACGCAATGGCATCGAAGACGCCCGATTCGTCCGTTTTCAGAACGATGACGGCAGCTATGTCTATTACGCCACGTTCACAGCCTTCGATGGCAAGGTGATCTTTCCGGAACTGGTGGAGACTTCTGACTTCCTCCTGTTTCGGTTCATCACTTTGAATGGTCCGGCAGCCAAAAACAAAGGCATGGCTCTCTTCCCCCGGAAAATCAATGGCCTCTACGCGATGCTCTCCCGCCATGATAATGAGAACCTCTACTTCATGCTTTCTGACAATGTCCACTTCTGGTATGAAAGCAAGGCTCTCCTCAAACCGATGTTCCCGTGGGAGTTGGTTCAGCTTGGGAACTGTGGGTCGCCCATTGAGACCGAAGCAGGCTGGCTCGTCCTCAGTCACGGGGTCGGCCCCCTCCGAACGTACTGCATCGGCGCGTTCCTTCTGGATCACGACAACCCTGGCAAAGTGATCGGCCGCCTCCGCGAGCCGTTGCTCAAACCTGACCAAATGGAGCGCAAAGGCTACGTGCCGAACGTCGTCTATACGTGTGGCGCCCTGGTCCACAACGGCGAACTGATCATCCCCTATGGCATGGCCGATCACGCCACTGGTTTTGCAACAGTTCCGCTCGATCAAGTGCTGTCGGCCATGCAGTAGGAAATGTCGTCGAGCAGCATGAGAGAGCCCAACAAACGAGTGGCTGTCCTGTCGCCGATAGCCTGGCGAACCCCTCCTCGCCAATACGGCGCCTGGGAAACAGTGGCCAGCAACATAACCGAAGGGCTCGTCGCTCGTGGCTGGGACGTGACGCTATTTGCCAGCAGGGACTCTGTAACCCGCGCTCACCTACATGGCGTGGTGGACAAGGGATATGAAGAGGATGCCTCCATCGATCCCAAAGTTGCCGAATACCTTCACATCTCGGAAGCCTTCGAACGCGCTGCTGAGTTTGATCTCATCCACAGCCACTACGACTTCATGGCTTTGACCTACACTCGGCTGATTAGAACACCGGTCCTGACTACCATTCACGGATTCTCGTCACCCAAAATCATGCCCATCTATCAGAAGTATCGCGATGGATACTTCGTTTCAGTCAGCGACTCCGATCGAGCCACAGGACTCAACTACCTAGCTACCGTCTACAACGGTATTGATCTCTCGTTGTATCCACTTCAGGAACCGGGCGGCGAAGACTTGATCTTCCTGGGCCGGATCCACCCAGATAAAGGTGTTCATCTAGCCATCGAGGTTGCTCGTCAGAGTGGAATGCGTTTGATCATCGCAGGTATCGTGCAGGATGAGACCTATTTCCGGGAGCAAATCACACCTCATCTCGACGATCAAAGCATCCTCTATATCGGACCGGTGGACGTGAAAGGTAAGAACGAACTTTTTGCTCGAGCCCGGGCTCTACTGCACCTGAACACCATTCCGGAGCGATTCGGACTTGTCCTGGTCGAAGCCAATGCTGCCGGCGTGCCCGTCATCGCAATGGACCTGGGCTCTTGCCGCGAGGTGATCAAGGATGGGGAGACCGGTTTTCTGGTTGACAACGTTGCTGAAGCTGTTCGAGTCCTCGCGCGAATTCCTGAAATCGACCGTCGGGCCTGCCGCAACCGTGTCCGACAACACTTCTCGATCGACACCATGGTGGAGAAATACGAGCGGGTTTACTCGACGATTTTCGATCTGAAGGCGGAGAGACCAGCATGAAGCCGAACATTGTCAGGAGGTACAGGCACAACCCCATCCTCACCAAGGCCGAGATCCCTTATCCCGTGGAAACCGTTCACAACGCGGCAGTCGTGAAGCACGGGAACGAATACATCATGCTTTTCCGCTCCCATCTGCGCACCGGACGGTCCATCATTGGTTTGGCACGCAGTGCCGACGGATTCCGCTTCACCGCCGATCCACAGCCCTTTCTGACTCCTGACCGGGGCGGCCCTTTTGCCGTCTATGAAGAATTCGGAGTGGAGGACCCACGCGTGACCCTGCTGGAAGGGGAATACATCATCACCTACAGCGCTTACTCGCGAAATGGAGTCCGGATCGCCCTGGCCAAGACAAAGGACTTCAGTGAGGTGGAAAGAGTCTCCCTAATCACTGAGGCGGATTATCGCAATGTGGTGATCTTTCCTGAGAAGTTTGATGGACTCTACGCCCGGCTTGACCGTCCCCATTCGGAAATCGCCCCCTGGTCAATCTGGATTTCCTATTCCCCGGATCTGTCCTATTGGGGACAATCACAGCTGATCATGAGGCCTGTGCAATATCACTGGGATGAAATGAAGATCGGACCCGGCGCACCGCCGATAAAAACGGACCAGGGATGGCTTTCCATCTATCACGGAGTTTTCCAAACCATGGATGGATCAATCTATCGTTTGGGGGTTGCTCTTCATGACCTTGGGGACCCTGCAAAGATCGTAGGGGTGGGCGACTCTTGGATTTTGCAACCCGAGGATCCCTGGGAAATAACCGGGTATGTCCACAACGTAGTCTTCACGTGTGGCGCTGTTCCGGAGCCCGATGGAACCGTAAAAATCTACTGGGGGGGAGCAGACACGGTCATGTGTATGGGCGAAGCAAATGTCTCGGAACTGGTCGGGCTGTGCCTCAACAACGCCAGGCCGGCCAAGTGAGCATGGCATCACGTCACGAATCTATCCGAGGGGCCTTTTCTAAAAGAGTTGCAAAACACCTTTTGAACAAGATCCGCGAGAATGCTGGTTTTCACGAGCACATAGTGGTCAGAATTGAACATCTTGTTTTCGAGCACCCAGCTCATCATGTCGCCCATGAAAACCAAGAAGGTACCAGCCTTGAAGGTTCGTTGCCCCACCTGTGGCGCTAAGCCAGGAGAGAAGTGTGAATTAAGTACCGGGCTACCTCGCACAGAGCCGCATAGAGATCGACGCTTAGGGCTTCTGAAAAGTAAGGGGCCAGGCGGTCGGGCAATAATGATTGCGGGTTCTATGGTACTTTCATGTCGGTCTAGTCGCGTTTGCCGGCTACGAAGCTACACTCTCGTGCACGAACGAACGCGAAGTCGTTCTACGAACCAACAAACTCCTAAGTCTTTGCCTGCGTTTACCCCCGGACCACGGCAGATCGCAAATTCCACGAGTTTTCGACTCTCAGACGTTTTATCTAGCCAGCGACTGTTCAATGTAGACCAGTATTGAAGCAATAGATCCTCGATCATCGTTGTGTTGGCGCTCATGAGGTTTCAAACATGGGCTGCTGGCAGCGTAATACACGGTCAATGGCCAGCACGACGCCACGATTCAGATGTACGGGAAGGAGAATTCATGATGGCTACGAATCTTAGCAGTTGCCGACCCGGCGTTGGCATAGAAGCATTAAATCGATTGCCTGGGTTAGCCGAACCTGTGTTGCAAATCGACTTAGAACGAGAATTGCAGCAACTCCGCCAAGAAGACTCGTGGCAGCGGGAAACTGGCCGCAGCTCAAAAACGCTTGCGAAATACCCTGATTTCCGAATTGTTCTGATTCTAATGAAGGGCGGCACTCGGATGAGCCAGCACAAAGCGGAAGGAAGGGTCTCCATCCAGCAATTGAAAGGGCGAGTCTGTTTATACTTGGTCGATCGAACGGCGACTGTCTCGGCCGGTGATTTGTTAGTGCTGGACTGCGGAGTATTGCACGACGTCGAAGCGCTCGAAGAGAGTGCTTTATTGCTCACCATCTCTTGGCGAGGGCAGAAGAGCGATGCCTCAGAATCGTTTTCATCCACTCAGCGGCAATTAGACGAAGAAGCCGTGTCGCGCATGGACGATGAAGGTGGCACCCCTGGAGCCCCCGTGAGCCGGCCCGGTGTGACTAGGAACGCCGCGTCGACGACAGCTAAAAGTCTTTCATGAACGTCGCGCTGAGAGCCGGCAGGCCATGCAATGGACCAACCGATCCCCCTCGTGCCTAGTGGCTCAATCTGCTTATGATGGCGAATAAGGTGAGCAGTTTAGACCAGCTATTCCTGTCTATGTGGGCCAGCATAAGCTTCAGAGACGAGCGCGCGCTCTCTCGCTATTGCTGTGGTCTACGGCAGAAGGAAACGATATGCGCTGCTATTGGGAGCAAACCGGTGTCCTTGGTCCGATCTATCGCTCGTTGGGCCAAGGGCTGAATGATAGCGAAATTGCAATGAAACTAGGTATCAGTGAAGTGAACGTGCAGAACTGCATTGCCTGGGTCCTTCATTTCTTAAAGCTGAACGATCGCCAAGAGCTGATTCTATACGCGTCAGACGGGGCGTAGCTTTGGCTAGTTGTAAACTGACAGCGAGCGACCGCCGACGCTTGAGGCCCCGGAAAAGATATCGGGGCTGAGTTCTGTGCCTCCTGCGGATGAGCAGTCCTGCTCAGACCAGAACCCCACGGAGCGCTAGCGCTAGCCTGTATCTTGGTTGAATGGCCGAGGAACTGGACTAGCTCGCGGCGAGGGGTAGACCGTGGTCAGGCAGATCTCTCTCATCGGACAACAGACCAGAGAGATGTGCCTTTCTCCCCAAGAAGCATGGAGAAGCATCCTTGATGGGAGCATAGACTTCTTATCAGGCCAATCTGTTCTATCTATCCTTTAGTTATTGGCGCTCGTTCTGGTTCTATCGAAGGCAATTTTTAAAAATTCGGGCGCGGACCCGAGGCGCCCCCAGGTTTCGGGAGGCGACACTCGGTCCGACCAGATTCTCAAGCAGCTTTGCTGTATGCGTCTGAGCCGTGCTGCTTTACCATTTTGTTATAAATGCCCATCAACAGAAATGCCGCCGGCCACTGTCCGACAAACAGCGCCCAATCGTCCTTGCCCACAATCTTCAGAATTGCGGAAGCGGTGATGGCACCAAATGCTGCCCCCAAGTAGCCGGAACTTGGGATCTTGGACGTTTGCGACTCAATGGCACCCGTGAAACGATCCTCTGAAACGCCACTGCGAACTTTGTCTTGCATGCGAACTCCTTCTCTCAATTAGCTGATCGTGAATTTTAGGCCGACTTCTTCATTCTGGTCTTTCCCGTCTCTTCGCCCGCGGGCTTGTGGTTCTTGCCAATCGTCTTTCCGCTGTGGCCCTCGACTCCCTGTTCTAGTTCAGGAGACTCTACGATTTTCCATTTTCCGCCCGTGTTCCAGGGACCGCGAGAAAGCGAGGTCGGGATTTCCGACGTTCACCGTGTACATCAGTTTCTTTATGTGGTGGTACATCCGTATTTTCTCCTAGTGGCTTAGATAATCTTTGCCCTTCGAGAATGGATCACGCTGTAGCCGCGCTGACTAGGCGGCGCGCTTCGGCGCCTTCTTATTACCCGACCCGGATGAGTGCTGTTGTCCTTCAGAACCTTCTTCATTGGCTTGGGAGTTGATTTCTTTTGCAAGCTCGGCAAGTTTTTCGTCGGTTTGCTTTTCTTCCGCTAGAGTCTTTTCGAGCAGCGACGCGTGTTTTGCCTGCCCCAGTACTCTAGCGATCTCGCTGGCCGTTCCGTACGCCGCCATCTCGTAGTGTTCCACGCGCCGGGCCGCGCCGATCAATCCCGCGTCCAATACGGCGTCTTCAAAGCCGTCTTCCATCACCTCGGAACCTTCTTTGACCAGACCTTCCATGGCGACGCACTTTTTGCCCTTCGGGCTCTCGTCTAGCGATTCGAAGATCTCTTCGAGACGTTGAACGTGGCCCTTGGTTTGTTCCAGATGCGCTTCGAAACCAGTTCGGAGTTCGTCTGAAGACGCAGCCTTGGCCATCTTTGGCAGCGCCTTGAGCAGTTGATTCTCTGCACTAAACAGGTCCTTCAATTCGTCCACATACAGTTTTTTCAAATTGTCGTTTTGCATTTTTCCTCCAGGAAATGAATCCCACTCAATGGGCAAGGCCGCGCGGCAACCCCGCCAGTCTTTTAAAAATGCGGGGCAGCAAACTAAAATCCCGCCATCATGAAATCAGTTCGCTGCACCCCCGAATGTCAGGCTACTTCGCGAACACGAGCCTTATCGCTTTTGTCGGCCGTGGCTTCGCCGGTGGAGGACACATCCTGGGCGCCAGTGCGCTCCAAGATTTCCTTTGCTCTCTTGGTCCACGCGGAATCGTCGGAATGAACTGACAGAAGGATTCCTCCATCTTTAACACGGCCTTCGTAGCGCTTTGCTACGTACTCCGGGATTCCCAAGCCAATTAGGGCACCCGTGAACCCGCCGACCGCGCCGCCCACACCTGCTCCGGCGAGAGCGGCCATGATTGGACCTGCAGCAATGAATGGCCCTAGGCCAGGAATTGCTAGTGCACCAATGCCAGCCAGCCAGCCTAGCCCGCCGCCCAGCAACGCTCCCGTCCCGGCACCGGTTGTGGCGCCTTCTGGTGCCTTGGTGTCTTTCTCGTGAGCAAAATCCTTTGTGCCGCTGTTCTCGGGAAAAAGTACCGAAATATCCGTGTTTCGAAACTCCGCTGCCTTCAAAGCATCAACCGCGCTGTCGACACTAGCGCGATCCGGATAAATGCCAAATACCGCTGTATTCTTACCTGCCATTGTTGATTCTCCTTTTGTCTTCCAAGTTTTATTGCTGTGGTTTGATGTTCAGTTCGCTGGTGACCTTGCCGTCGCCGGCAACTTCGGTAGCCTTGGCTTCAATCGCTTTCTTCTCGTCTTCCGATCGCACTGGCCCTTTAAGCGTTACCTGACCACCCTGCGTAACGATCTTGACGTTGTGTGCATAGGTGGAAAGCGACTTGTCTTTGACGATGGACTGTCGAATCTGCTGGGTAATGTCGCGATCAGAACGATTGTCTTTTTGTTGATCTGCGGTCGGCTCGTTCTGGCTCCGGTCGCGTTGGTTGACTTTGGTATTGTCAGCCGGCGGAGAGGCCTGCTGGGTAGATGGTTCTTGCGCTGATGCAAGTGCTCCGATACCGAGTAGCAAACCGGCACACAAGAGACTGCGAACAACGTTTCTATAAACAGCTTTCATCGTCATTTCCTCCTGAAGAGACATCCGGGCGTTCGAGTGCTACCGAACGCACCGGATAGCTAAATTGTTTAGGGAGTCTGAATGGTCAAATGGTCCTGGACTTCCCGATCACCGGCATACGATCTGGCGATCCGAACCGCCTTGTCACGGTCATCGGCGCTGACCACAGACCCGGATAGTTTGACCGCATCGGCCGACAGAGTCACTTGGATGTCCTTGCTCTCCAGACCGGGCTCGCTCTTGAGCTTTTCCTCAATTGAGCTCTTTGCTTCCCTTGAACTCAAGGCTTCATTCTGTGCACCGGTTTTCTCTGCCGGAGTGCGGCGGGCCGATGCTTCAGCAACGTTTGCCTGAGTACTATACTTTTTCACTGCCCCCATGAATGTGTGCGAACCTTCGGGAGCTTTCACTTGTCCCTTCAGGATTTGAGCTGACGGGATCATCCGCCCGTACAGAATGCGGGTTCCATCTTTGTCTTGCGTGATGGATGCGCCGTTCACAGTAATGCCGGCAAAAGCGCCCCGAGCACGGGAATACGTAAGCACTTCGGCACGCATCCTCCAATCGGTTTCGCCTTCCACATGGCGCCCGACCGGACCCGCCGCTGCCGAAGCGTCGGCACCAATCTTGAACTTGCTGGAAAGCATTTTTTCCATTCCGTTGTTGTTCATAACTAGCATGACAACATCGATCGCTTCGCCGCCGATCTGCAAGCCCCAACTACCTCCGGTGACGGAGAAAGGAGCTGGAGCGCTCCATCCAGAACTGGTGCGGCAGGTAGCGATTCCTCTCCCGTGCCTTCCTCCGAAGACAAAACCGATTTTGATCATCGAGGGTATGACTGCTACGCACTTCGCAGAATCGAGCAGTTCTTCGGGAATTCCTTTGTCCGGCGTCCCCATGATTTCGTCCAAGACTGTTGCAGCGGCGTCCATTCGTTTAACTTGCTCCGATGGTTCTTCCGCCGCGATTGCCATCGTGCTGGCCAAAATGGTCGCTGCCAGCACCGCTAGTATTCCTACTTTGAATCTCATCAAACACATCCCTCTGCGCGAATCCGCGCGATTCTGAAGCAAATGGGGCTAAGCTCAGTACCCCGGTTACTTTTCTTTGATTGGAGAGTTGCGGATCGCCAACCGACGTCAGTGTCGATTCCTGCCCAAAGCAGAAATGATAAGGAGGCCGTAATCGACAATAGTGCAGAGGCCCGTGGAATGCTATCGACAACAGGGTGTATGTGTCGCATCCGCTTCGCTGTAGAGAGTTCATACTTTTGAAGCGCGGAAACTAAAGCTTTGTGGGTGCCACAAAAGCGCTCCCGTTCGCGACCATTCCTCCCGAAACTATCCCAGATATACAGACTGAACCGTATGTCCCTGTCCGCTCGGAAAGGAATCAGGGTCTTCGCACGGTTTAAGAAGTGAGAAGCCTTGTGATGATCGTCGATGATCACGCGGTCATCAGGCGCATGGTGCGCGTAATATTTGAAGCTGAAGACTTGGAGGTCTTTGACGCGGTAAATGGTGCTGAGGGCGTCCAGAAGGCCCAAGAGGTAAAACCCGGCCTTATAATTCTCGATCTGTCCATGCCGGTGATGAATGGACTGGATGCAGCACGGGAATTGAAGGTCCTCATGCCGCACGTCCCCTTGTTAATGTTCACAAACAACGCAGGCGGGATTCTGGAGAAGGAGGTTCGCTCGGCGGGCATTGCTGCGGTCATTTCCAAATCTGACGTTGACGGCCTGAAGCAACTCCTCGCCCGCGCGAAAACACTTCTTGGTTTGGACGGAGCAAGTGCTCAACGCGCTTCTTGACGGAGCAATATATCCGACAGCGAAAGACATAAAATATGCTGAGGCCGCGCCCAAAGGATAATGTCGACGTCAAGGTATTTCCTGCCAACATCGGTCAGGGCAGGAAAATTTGTCTAAGAATGGCAAAGAGGCCGCGATCGCCATACTGAATGCCGCGGACTTCTTCGGCGAAGGGTGTTTGGCGGGCCAGCCACTGCGCATGGGTTCTGCCACCGCCATGACAGATTGCGAACTCATGCGTATCGAAAACAAGGCGATGCAGAGCGCACTGCACCGTGAACGTGCGCTGTCCGATATGTTCGTCGCGTATCTCTTGGCCCGGAACATCCGATACGAAGAAGACCTGGTTGAACCAACTCTTCAACTCCAGCGAAAAACGATTGGCCCGAATACTCCTGCTGTTAGCCCGATTCGGTAAGAATGGGAAACCCGAGAAGGTAATCCCCAAGATCAGTCAGGAAGCCCTTGCCGAAATGGTAGGCACGACGCGCTCCCGTATCAGCTTCTTTATGAATCGATTCAGAAAGTTGGGCTTCATTCACTACAATGGTGAACTGGAAATACACAGTTCCTTGCTGACTGTCGTTCTTCACGACTCGCCTGAACGATTCCGCGTGATATGATGTACGCAGGGGTGGTTCTCACCTGTCTCCTCTTTCAGATCCTCTGATCTAAGCAGTCCATCTGAAGTTTCCCCTCCTTAGCCTCACGGAACGAGGCAGATACATGGCTTTTGAAACGATTATGGCGGAAGTTGAGCAACTGAATTTGTCAGGAGATCGCATTGAGGGACTCGCGGAACATCATCCGCCCGTGTCGGAAGCACTGTTATCGATCGCTGGAAATGTTCGCGCTACTGCCACCGTATTGGCGGTGCTAGTTGAGACAAAGCTGCGGGGCGGCGACGGACCGCTTAACTAAGAAGTCGATCCAATAGCTGTTCGTTGTGCCACGTCGATCCAGCCATTCAGGCGTTTCTTTGCGTAAGACTTTCAGACCGTGAATGGCTGCGTCAATCGCTTCTCTTTCTTGCCTTTGGTTGATGGTTGATTCTGCCACCTGAATTCGCTGCCGCATCTTCGTCCATTCGGTTTCAAGCAAAGCCGCCCTGTAAGATTCGTGCCAGTTGTATGTGGAAGTCATATGAACCTCTCGAATCCTCCTCTTGCAGGGCGACAAGAATACCCATTGGAAGTGACGGCATTTCGAAAAACTGGAAACTGGTCAATTTTGAACACAACGGCCAAGATGGAATGCTCTAAAGGGTGAGCAGTTTAGACCAGTTATTCCTGTCTATGTGAGCCATCATAATCTTTGAGTCTAGCACTTCCTCTCTCTCGTTACTGGTGTGGTCTTCGTCAGCAAAGGAGGCGATATGCGCCGCTTTTGGGAACAAACGGGTGTCCTTGGTCCGATCTATCGCTCGTTGCGCGGCTCTTCAGAGCGAAGCAAGTGTCCGGAGCGGAGGAGATGACGGACAAATGGTGAAGCCGGGTGCCGACACATGGCGGATGTGGTTAGGGCTTGGTCTGGGCTGTCTTTGTGGCCTCAATGCCGTGCTTGCTTTTAGCATCGGCAGAAATGTAAATGCCGATATTTCTGGCAGTCTCCGTCCTGATAGCTCTGGTCGGCCTGATCCAATTTTCGCTCTGGTCTAAGCTTCGGCGCTCCTGGCTCTGATGGGAGATGGCTTTCACACTCCTCGCTCGTCAACGTGTATTCCAAAAGAAAGGTGTCCGCAAGTATGGCTACAAAGTTTACCCCACTGCACGACCGCATTCTGGTGCGGCGAGTAGAAGAAGTTGGCACAACTCGGGGTGGAATCCTCATCCCGGACTCTGCGAAAGACAAACCACAAGAGGGCGCAGTCATGTCGGTTGGCAAGGGCAAGACTAACGACGAAGGCAAACTGTTTCCTCTCGCGCTAAAAGAAGGCGACCGCATCCTGTTCGGCAAATATTCTGGGACTGAGATCAAGATTGATGGGGAGGATCTCCTCATCATGAAAGAGGAAGAGGTCCTTGGCATTGTAACCGGTGCAGCGAGGAAAGAGACCGTAGGCGCCAAGAGATAGCTTGCTCCCTTGAGCGTCCGTTGTGGGCGTCTCTGCACGAGGTACCCACAAGTAATCTTGCTCGTGGTTGCAGTAACACGACAGGAACACTTCAGAGTTGAAGATGTCAGCATTCCCAGGAGAGTACAGTCATGGCAAAGCAAATTGTGCATGGAGAAGAGTCGCGGCACGCAATATTGCGGGGCGTCAACCTACTTGCGGATGCGGTGAAGGTGACTCTCGGACCCAGAGGCCGCAACGTTGTGATTGAAAAGAAATTCGGTTCTCCGACGATCACCAAGGATGGTGTCACCGTAGCAAAAGAGATTGAACTGCAGGATGCTCTCGAGAACCTGGGCGCGCAGATGGTGCGTGAGGTTGCATCCAAGACCAGCGATGTCGCCGGCGACGGGACCACTACTGCCACGGTTCTGGCGCAGGCGATTTATCGCGAAGGCGTGAGAACTGTCGCTGCCGGAGCCAATCCGATGGCGATGAAACGCGGCATCGAGAAGGCCATTACCACCATCTGCGGCACAATCAACTCCAAGACCGGCGAGCGCGGCAATGGTGAACTCGACAAACTTTCCAAGCCCGTTTCGGGGGACATGGTCAGGCAGGTTGGCAGCATCTCCGCCAACAATGATGACACTATCGGGCAGATCATCGCAGATGCGATGAAGAAGGTGGGCAAGGACGGCGTCATTACCGTCGAGGAGTCGAAGACGCTGGAGACCCAGCTCGAAGTCGTGGAGGGCATGCAGTTCGACCGCGGGTATCTTTCGCCATACTTCGTTACGGACCCCGAACGCATGGACGTTGCTTTCGAGAACGCTTACATCCTGATTAACGAAAAGAAGATCACTTCTATGAAGGACATCGTTCCTCTGCTTGAGCAGATCTCCAAGAGTGGCAAGCCGCTGCTTATTGTTGCTGAGGACATCGAGGGAGAGGCTCTGGCGACTCTTGTCGTAAACAAACTGCGAGGAACGCTACAGGTTGCGGCCGTAAAAGCACCAGGTTTCGGCGATCGCCGCAAGGCGATGTTGCAGGACATCGCAACCCTCACGGGTGGGAAGGCTATTACCGAAGACCTGGGCATCAAGCTGGAAAATGTGACGATTGAGGATCTCGGACAGGCCAAGAAGATCACCATCGACAAGGACAATACGACCATCATCGAAGGCAAAGGCAAGCATGATGATGTCCAGGGCCGAGTAAAGGAAATCCGGGCCCAAATTGATAAGACGACCAGCGACTACGACCGCGAGAAGTTGCAGGAGCGGCTGGCGAAACTAGTCGGCGGCGTGGCCATTATTAAAGTTGGCGCGGCGACCGAGACGGAAATGAAGGAGAAGAAGGCCCGTGTTGAAGACGCCATGCACGCGACCCGCGCAGCGGTCGAAGAAGGCATCGTCCCTGGGGGTGGCGTGGCTCTGGCCCGCTGTGTCCCTGCTCTTGACAGGCAGAAACTCGAAGGCGATGAGCAAATCGGTTTGAACATCGTGAAGCGTGCTCTGGAGGAGCCGCTCCGCCAGATCGCTCAGAATGCTGGTGAAGAGGGTGCGATTGTGTTTCGTAAAGTGGCCGACTCCAAGGACCCGCACTTCGGCTTCAATGCTCTGACCGGTGAATATGGAGACCTGGTCAAGGCTGGCGTGCTCGATCCGACCAAGGTAGTACGGACGGCCCTGATCAACGCGGGCTCCATCGCTTCGCTGATGCTCACCACCGAAGCCTTAGTTGCGGATCTACCAGAAGAGGACAAGGGAGCTCAGGTGCCGGGCGGGCAACGCAGCATGTACTAAGATGTCCTAGTCTCAACTTGATCTGACATTTGATAAACTCGCGCGACTAGCGCGCAGGAGGATGTCAGATGAGTACCGACGAAAAGATCATCAAAAACAAAGTGGGTTTGCTGAAGCTCAGTGAGATGTTGGGCAGCGTCTCGGAGGCCTGTAAGGTGATGGGCTACTCGCGAGACAGTTTCTATCGCTTCAAAGAGTTGTACGAGAAGGGCGGCGAACTTGCCTTGCGCGAGATCAGCCGACGCAAGCCCTGCCCCAAGAACCGGGTCGAAGAACACGTGGAGAAGGCAGTGGTGGAGATCGCCTTGGAGAAGCCGGCCTTCGGCCAGGTCCGCGTCGCCAACGAGCTCACCAAGCATGGGCTGTTTGTTTCGCCCACGGGAGTGCGCAGCGTTTGGCTGCGACACGATCTGGAAACCTTCCGCAAACGGCTCAAAGCGCTGGAGGCCAAAGCGGCCCAGGAGCACCTCATTCTCACCGAGGAACAACTGCGTGCCTTGGAACGAGCCCGCGAGGAGAAAGAAGCCCATGGCGAGATCGAGACCTTGCATCCTGGTTATCTCGGGACGCAGGACACCTATTACGTGGGCACCATCAAGAGCGTAGGCCGCATCTATCAGCAAACGTTTCTCGATACTTACGCCAAGGTTGCCTTTGCCAAACTCTACGACCGTAAGAACGCGCTGGTGGCCGCCGACCTGCTCAACGACCGCGTGCTGCCCTTCTTCGAGGAACACGAGATCCCGTTGTTGCGTGTGCTCACCGATCGCGGCACGGAGTACTGCGGGCAACGCGAGCACCACGAGTACGAACTGTATCTGGCGGTGGAGAACATCGACCACAGCCGCACTAAGGCGCGCCATCCGCAGACCAATGGTATCTGTGAACGCTTCCATCGCACCATTCAGGAAGAGTTCTACGCCACCGCCTTTCGCAAGAAGCTCTATACCAGTTTGGAGGAACTGCAAGCGGACTTGGAGGACTGGCTCGCCGAGTACAATCGGACACGACCACACTCGGGCAAATACTGCTATGGCAAAACCCCGATGCAGACCTTCCTGGATTCGGTTTCTCTGGCGCGGGAGAAGATGCTCGACCGTAATTTTTCCTCCGCGCCGGAGCCGGAGCGGAGCCCTGCGCAGCGGAGCGCAGGCGGAGGCGCGGCCGCGGGTACGGCCGCTTGAACTTAACCAGAATGTCAGATCAAGTCTGAGCTATTACAACTAAGGACTGGCCACCCCGGTCGTGCATCGGTCTGTGCGAGTTGTCTGTGCGCTCCTGCGAATGAGCAGTCCTACTCAGACGACAGCCCATGGAGTGCTAACTTCAAATTATGCCTGGTTGAATCGCCGAGGAGCTCGTCTCCGATCCCACTGAAACCTTTTTTATGGGTAGCTACAAGGACCCCCCATGCAGTTTTTTCTCCGCGGCCTATCTCCGCTAACGGCACTGCCTCCGCTGCTCTCCGGACAGGTTCTCCGACGAGTGCCAGCACAATCGAGAATGTGGGTTGAATTATTGCTGCCAGCCTCCACCGAGTGCCTGGTAGAGCTGGACCAGCGCGATCAGCTCATTGCCTTGAGCCTGAGCGAGTCCGAGCTCTGCGGTAAACGAATTCGTGTCGTTGGTAAGCACCTCGAGGTAGTCCGTGGTGCCTGCTTTGAACCTCACTTCGGACAGTCGAGCTGCATCCTGCGCGGACTTGAACAGTTGCTCCTGCTGAATCCTGAACTCGCGGTTTTTGCGGTATGCAACCAGGGTATTTGAGACGTCGCGAAACGCCCCTTGAATCGTCTGCTGATACGCCAGCAGGAACTGCTCCCGTTGCGCCTCCGTCAAGCGGACGTTTGACTTGATGCGTCCCCCCTCGAAGATTGGTTGGGTCAAAGATGCCCCGAAATTCCAAAGTCCTGCCGGGCCGGTGAAAAGGTTCGACAATGCGGGTGTTTCAAACCCGGCGGAACCAGTGAGTGAGATCTGGGGAAAGTACGCGGAGCGGGCGACGCCAATCTGCGCATTGACGGAGATCAGGTTCTGCTCGGCCTCGCGTATGTCCGGGCGACGTTCGAGCAGAAAAGATGGCAAGCCCGCTGGAACCTCTGGGGAGTGAGGCTGCTCGGTCAATTTTAATCCTCGAGGGATGTCGCCGGGGTTCTTACCCAAAAGAATGCTGAGAGCATTTTCTTGCTGAGCGATTTGCCTTTCGAAGTCAGGAACCTCCTCCGCCGCCGTGTAAACCAACTGCTCGGACTGGCGTACATCCAGCAGCGAACTAATCCCGTGCTGCTCGAGGGTTTGCGTCAGTTTCAAAGACTCGCTTCGGGAGCCAAGCGTTCGCTTGGAAATTTCCAGCTCGAGATCGAGCTGGCGAAGTTGAAAATAGGCCGCGGCAACATTCGCAACCAGGGTTGCCATGACTTGCTTTTGCGCCCACTCATTCGCGAGCAGGTTCGCTCTTGCGGCTTCGGTCGCACGACGATAGCGCCCCCAAAAATCCAGATTCCACGCGGCCGAGGTCGTAACCTGCCCGAGGCTGACCTCATAAGAAGGAATAGGTCCAATCGCTGGACTGCGTTGGTCGGCGACGGCGCCGCCCACAGCCAGTGAAGGGTATTGATCCGCCCGCGTTATGCCGAGTTGAGCCTGAGCTTCGAGGACCCGGGTCGCCGCGATGCGAACGTCGTAATTGTTCTTGAGGGCAGTACGAATCAGGCTTTGTAGCTGTGGGTCCTCGAAAACATCCCACCATTTTTCATCGCCGAGAGATGCTGACTTTTGCTGAGGGGTGGGCGATGCCACCGCTTGTCGGGATGTCGCCGACGCCTCCGTGGTTGTCCCGCGATACATTCCCGGAACATCGACAGCCGGGCGCTTGTAGTTCGGACCCACGGCGCAGCCGCTGCATACGACAATGGAAAGGATCGGAATTAGCAACGAGCCGTATATCCTTCGAGTCATATTAGTCTCCATGGCCCTCCTGCAGGGCGTAGGACGGAGCGCGTTGGGGCCGTGTTTCGCGAGTGGAGCGGAAGAACGAGAACCGATCCAGCACCCTTTCTTGGAATTCTTCAAGATAGAGATAGATGGCGGGGGTTACGAACAGCGTGATGAATTGTGAAACCACTAGTCCACCCACAACCACCAACCCTAACGGACGCCGCGAAGATCCGTCGGCTCCATATCCGAGCGCAATCGGCATGGCCCCGAGCAGCGCTGCGGCAGTGGTCATCATGATCGGACGGAAGCGCTCCATGCTCGCGTCATGAATGGCTTGATCATCAGCAATGCCTTGCCGAACCCGCTGCTCGGCGAAGTCGACGATCATGATTCCGTTTTTCTTCACGATGCCCATCAACATGAACATCCCGATATAAGCGTACAGCGAAGCCTCGGCCCCGAAAATCCATAGCGTCAGCAGACCCCCAAGTAGGGCCACGGGCAAGGACGAGAGCACCGTGATCGGGTGCAGATAGCTCTCATAAAGGATCGCCAGAATCACATACATGACGAACACCGCTACGAGCATCAGGATCGCGAGGTCAGACACCGTGTTCTGGAACGTCAAAGCCTCGCCCTGCAGTGCTCCCTGCACCCCGTCTGGCAGAATCTGCTTGGCCGCTGTCTCGACAAACTGAGTCGCAGGCCCGATGGCAAAGCCTGGCTTCAGGTTGAAGAACATGGTTACGCTGGTGAACTGATTGATGTGGTTGACCGCTTGAGGACCGATGACTGGATGCCAACTCGTCACCGCTGTCAGCGGAATCATGCGCTGCCCATCGTCGCTTTTGATATACAGCTTGCTCAGGTCTTCGGGTGCAGAGCGCTCGTCGTCAGCGACTTCCAGGATTACCTGGTATTGATCCGTCGCCTTCTTGATCAGATAACTGTAGTTTTGAGAGTACGCATCGTGGAGGAGCGTCAGAATGCGCGTCTCTGAAACGCCGTAGAGCTTCGCCTGATCTCGCAGAATGTCGATCTGGAGATTGGGCGTGTGATTGTACAGATCAGAGTTCACAAATAAGAAGCCAGGATACTCGTGCATCTTGGCCATCATTTTGTTCGCCGTGGCATAGACTTCGCTGGGATCGATGCCCGACATTGCGTACGCGAATTGCCCCTGCGCATTGGCGGTTGCGCCGGTGCTGATTTCAAGGGCAGGATTCGGCTGCAGGAAAGCGACGACACCGGGAACCGAATTGGCGATGCCGCCCATCAGTTGTCCCGCGACGTGCGCGATGGGAGCACGTTCCGATGGATCTTTCAGAAATGCAATCAGGAATGCCTGATTCGATCCCAGAAATTGTGCGTTCCCACTCATCGTAAAAGTGCTGCGGACGGCGGGATTTGCCTTCATGATTTTTTCCGCCTGCGTCTGATAGGCATGCATCTGGTCGGGGGACGACCCTTCCGGAGCTACTAGCACACCCCGTATAAATGAGCTGTCGCCGACCGGCAAGAATGCCTTCGGGACGACGTAGAAGAGGTACGCCGTGCCCACCAGGCAAGCTATCCATGCCACCGCCGAAATCCAGCGCTTCCGCAGAAAGAACCACAGGTAGCGGCCGTAGATATCGAGCACCCGTCGCTCCAGCGCGCCGAACACGCGCTCCATCCAGGTTTTCTTTGCGCCTTCACCCCGGTTGCTCAGCAACCTTGACGTCATCAACGGCGTGAGCGTGAGAGAAACAATTCCGCTGGCTAGGATGGAAATCACGATCGTGATCGAAAATTCGCGGAAGATACGGCCCATCAGCCCGCTCATGAACAGGAGGGGAATGAACACGGCCGCCAGGGAGAGTGTCATGGCTAAAATCGTGAAGCTGATCTCTTTGGCCGATTCAACAGATGCTTCCAACGCGTTTCGGCCCTCTTCCATTAGCCGTACAGTGTTCTCCAGAAACACGATCGCGTCGTCGACCAGGAATCCGATGGCCAGTGTCAGAGCCATCAACGAGAGATTGTCCAGGCTGTATCCAAGCACCTTCATAGCGATGAAGGTCAAAAGCAGCGAGAGGGGTAACGCAACTGCGGGAATCAGTGTGTCCGTCGCCCGTCCAAGAAACACGAAGATCACCATCACGACCAGCACGAAGGCGATGTATAACGTGGTCTGGACATCCTTGATTCCGCCGACGATGGTTCGTGAGCGATCGTAAGCGGGAACGATAAGAACCGAACTCGGAAGCTGCGACTGAATGTTGGGGAGGAGGGCTCGGACAGCGTTTGCCACGCTGACCGCATTCACTCCAGCTCTTCGAAACACCGCAACTACGACCGTTGCGCCCGGTTGGGGGTATCCGCGCACCCAGAAACGCATATCAATGCGCTCGTCTTGCACGCCCTGCCGCGCATTTGCGACATCTTTCAGATAAACGGGCGCACCATTACTCTGGCCCAGAATGAGATCGTTGTACTGATCAGCCGTGATGAGCTGACCTTGTGGCTGCAGCAGGAAGGTACGATGCGGGCCATCGACCTGCCCCGCTCCCGTGTAGGCTGTGCCGTTCTTGATTGCGTTGGTCAAATCTTCCAGCGTGATATTGCGAACGGCCATCTTTGACGGGTCGGCCTTAATGCGCACCGCCGATTGCGTGCCGTAAACGGCAACCTGGCTGACTCCGGGAAGGATGCTGATCCTCTCGCCTACTTGTGTATTGGCGTAGTCGTAGAGCTGGCCCTCCGTTGCCGTATCGCTGACCATGGCGATGTACATGGTCGGCTGATCGTTCGGATTGGTCTTGGTAAAGGTGGGAGGGCTCGGCAAATCAACGGGAAGCTGACCCGACGCACGCGTGATGGCAGCCTGCACGTCGGTCGCAGCGCCATCGAGACTCTTGTCGAGATCGAATTGAAGCACGAAGCTCGAGTGCCCTTGGCCATTGTTCGAGGTCACCAATTCCAGGCCAGGAATCTGCATGAACTGACGCTCAAGCGGCGTGGCGACGTTGTTGGCCATCGTTTCCGGAGTTGCTCCCGGATAGTTGACCTGCACCTGGATGACCGGATAGTCGATAGCCGGCAAGTCACTCACCGGCAGCTTGAAATACGCAAACAGTCCGAACAGTAGCGCGGACACCGTCAATGCGATTGTCATGACCGGGCGGCGAATGCAGATCTCGGAGAGATTCATGACCGCCCTCCCGATCCAGTGGTGTTACTACTGTCGCTCGAAGTCTGCCCGGCCGGAGAGTTGGTATCGACACGCACCTTTCCGCCCGGACGCACCAACATCTGCCCGGCGAGGACCACGCGCTCGTCGGCAGCGAGACCTTCGATCACCACAATTTCATCTCCCTGACGTTGCCCCAGCTTTATGGGGCGGAGTTCAGCCGTGTCGTCGGCTTTCACCACATAGACGAATGCGCCCCTCTGGCTGATCTGTGTGGCCTGATTTGGGATCAATACTGCGTTTTTCTCGGTGTTCAGAATCAGTTTCACATCCACAAATTGCCCAGGCCAGAAGTGATGGTCGGGATTGCTCATCGTCGCTCGCAGGTTTACGGTTCCGGTGCCGTTCTGCACCGCGTTATCGAGAAATTCGACTCTTCCCGTTCGGGCTCCGGTTTCAGCATCGGACGGTAGGCGAACGGCAGCATTGAACTCAGCTTTCGCCATCTGCTTTTGAACGCGAGGTAGATCACTCTCGGTGACGGTGAAGTCTGCATAGATCGGATCCAGCCTTTGGACCGAAAGCAACGAGGTAGTGTTGGCTTGAACGACATTTCCCACGTCGACCAGGCGAGCGCCGGCCCTGCCGTCGATGGGCGAGTGAATGAAGCAGTACTCCAGGTTCAGCTGCGCCGTCTCGAGGGCGGCCTCGGCGGCTTCGACCTGGGCTTGGTCAACGTCGACGGCGTTCTTTTTGGTGTCGTAATCCTGCCGTGAAATTGCCCGCTCTCCAATGACCTCCTGGTCGCGGGCGAACTGAATCTTGGCAAGATCGAGCGCCGCCTTAGCCTGCGCAAGCGTGGCCTGTGCCGAGTCGACCTGCGCCTTATAGGGCCGGGGATCGATCACAAACAGAAGCTGGCCTTTCTTGAGGTTTTCGCCGTCGTGGAAATGACGCTCGACGATGCGGCCTCCGACTTGTGGCGTCACCGTGACCGACTCGAAGGCCGCGTTCCTGCCAATCTCGTCGAGGTATTGAGGCACGTTCTGCGCTGTTGCCTTCACCACCGTAACCAGCGGTGCGGGCATTGCCGGCGCCGCCTGGACGCTGTTCCTGCTGCACGCTACCGTGCTCAATGCAAAAAGGATTGAGACCGCCAGCGCAAGAGCGCCTTTGCCGAAGAAAGCGTTGATCCCTGCTCTATCCTTCACAACATTCTTTACAACCATAGGTCATCCTCGAATTAGGAATGATGCGGAGGCAGCCAAGGGCGGCACCATCATCGACGCGAGCTTCAATTCGCGACGGTCGATGCCGTTCTCGGCTGTACCGTACTGTTGGGCGGTCGCACTTATCTGGTCGAAGGCGCGAACTCGTGCTTGACTTATGTCGGCACTGGAACAATCCAGAAGAAGCCTTACGTCGCGCTCAGGGTAGCCCTCGAGCATAGACATGACGAAAACAAAGCGGTCGAACGTCTGCAGGCTGAGGACGGCAGCCAGCTCCCGTGGAAGCCCCTCGATATCTCTGGAGCCGACATCTGTAGAGCCGCTAGACACTCCTTCGCGTAGTGGGCGGATCATGGCAATGGCGTTGGTGATAATTCTCCGCCGAGCCCACGATCGGGCCCACTCCTTGAAGACCGGATTGCCGCCCTTGGAGTCTTCCAAGCCCCGAACAAAACACTTCTCGGCAAGTTCGGGATCTCCGGTCAAGAGCAGCGACAAAAGATAGAGGCGATCCCTATCATTGTCGAAGACTCGGCAGAAATCCGCCCTGGTCGCATAGAGTTCGCCCGGTTGGCTGTTGGTCCGTTTGCTGCCGAAGATCTTCATTTTCCCCTCCCCATGGATGGTCGTTTGAGCCCGGTGAAAATCGACACCTCTCGCTTAACTTCCTGCCTGGGCCGCGGAACTCAAGATTCGCATCGGCACCTGCGCGCTAACTGCCTCAGCATGTGTTTTGTCAGTACTCCACAGCCCCTGAATTTCGCTCCATCCCGCATCAGGTTCAACAGCGTGTTCTCTCCGTCGCGGCCAATGAGTGTGACGTTGCTCAGATCAACAATTAGCTTGCGTCCTTCCAGATGCTCCTGGGCGTGCCGCCACGCGGTCTCCACTTCCTCCGTCCAGGGCGCAACCAGTTTTCCCTCGAGCACCAGTTTTCGCTGGTAATTGGTATCGAGCATGGAGAGTCTGAACATCTGCCACCTTTCGTGGATTGGATAGCGCAAGCCGCAGACCAAACAGGTGCCTTGGGCAAGCCACTGAAAGAACAGCGAGAAGATGGAAGCAGCGGAAGGAACTGTCGAAAAGTGTCGAAGCCCGACGCGACAATTGTCGAGATGCCGAAGAACCCGAGGAAGGTGACGAGATAGGAGGGAACCTAGTCTGGCAGGGCCCTCTAGGCGTTCAGAAGGCCCGTCTCGAATCAATGCCGAGCTTCTTCATGTAATAGATGAGAGTTGTGCGCTTGATGCCCAAGCGTGCGGCCGCGTTTCTTCCCAGCCACACGTCCGACGGTCGCTTCAGAATTTCAAGGATTCGATCCCGTCCTGGGGCTCGAACTTTCCACCGGCCCCGAGCTATCGTTGTTTGCAACGACCAATTGAGTTCGTTGCGTTACGCCGCTTTCGGATCATCGGCTGAACGCTCTTTATTTGCTTCAGGGTTGTGCCAGCCGCCCGCGTCCAGAGCCAGGCGATCCGCCTCACGAGGTCCCCAAGATCCTGGCTCGTATGGATGCAGGGTCGCTTCATTTGCGAGTATGGGATCGACAATCGCCCACGCTGCTTCCACTGCGTCTTCCCGAACGAACAGCGTGCCATCTCCACGCATAGCATCCCCCAGCAGACGCTCATACGCATCAACCTCGTCCGCGGTGGGCTCCTCGACCACGGAAAGATGTGCGGGCTTGGAGACAAGTTCTTCGCCGGGGCGTTTGACCCGAGCGTTGAGGTTAATCGATATTTCTCCTGGACCGAGGCGAAACTGGAACTGATTGCTCGATTCGCCACCCAAAATGTCCAGTGGAGGTTTTCGTAATTTGACCAGCACTTCGGTAGTCGTAACCGGCAGGCACTTTCCGGCGCGAATCAGGAATGGCACACCGGACCACCTCCATGACTGAATCTCCAGGCGCACGGCAGCAAATGTCTCGACCTGGGAATCAGGTGCGACTCCTTTTTCCTTTTTGTAACCCTTGAACTGGCCTCGAACCAGATGCTTTGGATCCAGAGGTGGAATAGTGCGGAATACTTTGACCTGTTCATCGCGGATGGCGTCGCAGTGCAGCCCAGTGGGAGCCTCCATCGCCAGAAATGCGACAACCTGAAGCATGTGGTTCTCGACCACATCGCGGATGGCTCCGGTGGCGTCGTAAAACTGACCCCGACCCTCGATGCCGAACTTTTCCGCCATCGTGATCTGCACACTCTCGATGTAATTCCGATTCCAGATCGGCTCTAGAAAACTATTGGCGAAACGAAAGAACAGCAGATTGAGGACCGCCTCTTTCCCGAGGTAGTGGTCGATGCGAAAGATTTTCGACTCCGGAAGCACTGCATGAAGCGCGGCATTCAATTGCTGGGCCGAGAGAAGATCGTGGCCAAAAGGCTTCTCGACGATGACCCTCGCATTTTTGATGCAGCTCGATTTTGCGAGAGACTCGACGACGCTTGTGAAGAGATCGGGTGGAATCGCCAGATAGTGCGCAGGGCGGCTGGCTGAGCCAAGAGTTTTCTTCAATAGGTCAAAAGTCGCTGGTTTCTCATAATCGCCCCCAACATACTGAAGCAACTTCAACAGTTTGGCCAAGACTTCTTGATCGACGGCGCCGCCTTGCTGCTGGATGCTGTCGCGCACGCGTTCTTTGAGATGCTCGCTGGTGCGCCCCGCCCTGGCAACGCCAATCACGGGCACATTCAGATGACCATGCTGGACCATATGATAAAGAGCAGGAAATATTTTCTTGTGAGCCAAGTCGCCCATGGCTCCGAATAGAACCAGAGCATCCGCTGGCGCTGTATCTTCCGCGCCCTTTCCTGTAGCGCATCCTTGTCTGAGATCCGGCATGAATTCCTCCTAACCTTAAAAGCGACCTCGCGTCGTTCAAACTTGGCTGCCCAACATTCGATCCAGATTGAATGCCGCGCTGATCAATGCGAGGTGTGTAAAGGCCTGCGGAAAATTGCCCAGGGCCTCGCCTTGCGGCCCGGTTTGTTCCGCGTAGAGTCCGAGATGATTGGCATAGCCCAGAACCCGTTCAAACAGCAACCTGGCCTGATCCAGTTTTTCGGGAAATGCCTGTCCTGCGCGGGTCAAGGCCTCTACCAGCCAAAAAGAGCACATGTTGAAAGTGCCTTCCTCTCCCGGCAACCCGTCAATGCGGGGTTGCGGCGGATAACGATAGACGAGGCTATCGCTCAGCAAACCCCCGTCGCGGGGATTCTTGACAATCTCGTTAATGGTACCGATCATACGCGGATCGGTTGGAGCCATGAAGAAGACCAGCGGCATGATAAGAAGCGACGCGTCCAGGTCCTCGCTGCCGTAAAACTGGGTAAAGGCCCGCCGTTTTTCGTTCCAGCCTTTTGTCATTACTTCTTCATAGATGCGGTCTCGCTCGCACATCCACTTGGCACGATCGGCTGGAAGCGCACGCTTGTCGGCCAGCCGGATGCCGCGATCCAAAGCAACCCAGTTCATGACCTTCGAGTAGACGAAATGTTGCTCGCGATTGCGCATCTCCCAAATGCCGGCGTCAGGAAGCTGCCAGTTCTCGCAGATCCACTCGAGACGTGCGCGGATCTTCACCCAAATGTCGTATGAGGTGGGACTCACGTACTTGTTGGACAAGTAAAACGCATCCATGAGTTCGCCGTAGATGTCTCCCTGGAACTGCGAAACGGCGGCGTTGCCGATGCGCACCGGCCTGGACCCTCGATAGCCTTCCCAGTGATCCAACATTTGCTCCGGCAGCTCCTTTTCGCCATTGATCGTGAAGACGACTGCGCCGCGCTCATTGGGGCGGGCGTGCTTGGATGCGTAATCTTCGATCCAACTCATGAAGGCAGCAGCTTCGTCTCTGAAACCTATGCGCAGAAATGCATAGACCGTGAAAGCGGCATCACGCATCCAGGTGTAGCGATAGTCCCAGTTGCGAGCGCCTCCGATAACTTCAGGCAAACTGGTGGTGGGAGCAGCAATAATCGCGCCGGTAGGTTCAAAGGTGAGCAGCTTTAGCGCCAAGGCTGACCTTTGCACCTGATCTCGCCAACGCCCATGGTAAGTACAGGAGGAGAGCCAGTTTTGCCAGAATTTCACAGTACACCGCAGCAACTCCTCAGCTTCTTCGTCTGGGGGCGTACAGGGCCCACCACGCTCGTTACAGTCATCTCTAAGAATGAAGACCTGCGACTTTCCTTCCGAGAGCACGAATTCGGCAGACACTCCACCAAGTCCATCATTCCTGAGCGGCACTGCACTTGAAAGAGCCAAGGTCATGCTGCTCGTCTTGAATGTCGCTCCATGAGCCTCTATCAGCGTCTCGTGGGCCTGGCGTCCATAATCGAAAGCCGGGCGACAAGCGACGGAGATACGCACTGATCCCCTGACGCAGCGAATGCGGCGGTAGATATGGCGATACTCGGGCGAATCGGAAGGCAGTCCTACAGGCATGAAGTCTTCCAACTCGGCAATTCCGTCCGTCAGCAGGAAGCGCGTAACCAGGACGTTGGTGGAAGGCCAATAGAACTGTTTGTGCCGCCCGCCATCAGAGGCAGCAGAAATTCGGAAACAGCCTCCGTTTTTGTCATCTAAGATCGCTCCGAAAATGCTCGGGGAGTCAAAGTGTGGGTAGCAGTACCAGTCAATTGATCCGTTCATGCCTACCAAGGCGACCGTCCGCATGTTGCCGATGATGCCGTAATTCTCGATAGGCTGATAGGACATGCGTTTTTGTACTTCCCTAGAGCCGAATTGCGGTGATTCGGCTCAGACCCATGCCGGTATTCTTGCCCAACGAGCGAGTTTTGCAAAGTCGTGGGAGAAGCTGATTAGTTCGCACAAACTTCTCTAAACCATTGCTCTTGACTCTGGAGTGCAGTCCCGAGTGTATGCTAATTTTGTGCGGCATACCTCAAACGGGTTCAAGAACACAATCCAAATCGGTGAGGCGACGCACCCGACCGCATTGACGGTCGACACCATTGGGTTCTACGAGCGCCGGGGGTAGCTGCCTGCAGCACCTCGAACGACGGGTCAATTTCGCCTTAATACCGCCGACGACATCAGCCGCCTCAACTTGATCAAGCAGATGCAACCCGCTGTTGAAGCCGGAATCCGCCTGGAGCTTTGAAGGAGGGTCCGAATGGAACTCTGGCGGACTCATCTCGGCGGAACTGATTGTTTGTCGCTTAGACCGCAACGACATCGACTATGTCAAGTACGCAGCCAGCGTTCCCTGGCGAGCGACGAATCTTCCAAAACCTCACCTTCACCGGTGCCCACATGAGGGCCAGTCAGAATCAGCAACTACGGAAGTACTTGGGCGGCTCACAGCCGATGCCGACTTGCGAATTCATTCGCAATCGAGCGGCTACCGCCACAAAGTGCGTTCACTTTGGCAGGCGTGGGATCTGAAGACCTAGAGCACCAGAACTGCGCCGGCTTGGCTCATTGTTACAGGGCGCCCTGGAGCACCACCGGTCAAGCGCTCTGTGCTTAGACTTTGTGGAGGGCATCCAGCACTTTGCCGACCACCCACAGCACTGCAACACACAACGCGAGGATCAGAACGTTGGTCATTTATTGATTTCCTCCTGCCAGCCGGAGCAGCTACGCGGCGAGTTCTCGGTCGATGAGTTCAGCGTAGAGCTGAGCGATGCGGTCTCGCCTGCCCTCGTATTCGCAGAGTTCTGTCTCTGTGACGCAGCCGAAAGTTTCCTTTTCTAGCGTATTCAATTGTGATTCGATTAGGTCGATTAGCTCATCACGAGCGCGTGTTTTGGAGTCGGGGGATGGCATGGTGGACTCCTTTTAAGAAAGTCTAGCCAGAGGAGCCCTTCTGTCCATCCCCACTGTTCCCTAAGGGGTTCAGTACGGCTATTCACAGAATTGAGACTAGTAGTGCTGATAACAATCGAATGTAAGACTTCCTGCGTCCAGTGTTTTCAATGGGTTGTGAGCCTCGCAAGTGATGTATTTATCGACACACACACTCGAATTCTTGGGAGGTGTGCGCACCGATCATTTGGCAATTTTGGTGAGCGCGCCACGTCTGAACACTGAATGAAAATGCGACTTATTGGGAAGCATAAAGCGGGCTATGGCAGTGGCATGATGGCAGCCCTTTTCCTCGGTTTCCATCTAGCGACCAGCGGAACAGCCATGGGCTTTCGGGCACGTTGCCGAGTATCAGCCCTTTGCCATCACGCGGGTCGTAAGCCTCCACTTTGCCGGGATCTTTCTGATAGAGCACGCGACCGTCTTTACCCACATCGAAGATGAAGCTCCCCCTTTGTAGGATCGTTCGCGGGGCTCCGCCCGAAATTGCCACGCTGCGATAATCACTGTCTCTTTCTTGATCATCGAACGAGAAATACACAATGCGGTTTCCATCAGGTGACCAGCGCGGAAATAGGTTTATGAGCGACCGCCATTCTTGGTTTGGAGTGCGACTGGTCCTCTTCGTAAAGACAACCACGGTTAAGGATGAATTTTGACGGCAAAACTTAGCAAGAAACCGGCTGCAGGCGTACGTTTTTTGCATCAAAGTCAGATCAGGTTTTGCGCGATACTCAGTAGGGCGCTAGGAGTGAAAGGCTGAATAAGAATGAAAGAGAAACCACAGCGGCCGGATGGACGAGGTCGTGTAGTAATCGAGAAAGTTTCGCCACAAATTGATTGCGGCCGCTTCCCAATCAAGCGCGTGGTTGGCGACGTAGTCGTTGTGGAAGCCGACGTGTTTGCTGATGGTCATGATCAGGTCAGCTGTGAGGTGCTTTATTCCAGGAAAGGCGATAAAGATTGGTATTCGGCACCCATGACACGGGCGGATAACGATCGCTGGCGGGGTTCATTCCCTGTCCCGAACGTGGGGCGTTACGAATACACTATTGAGGGATGGATCGATCGTTTCCAAACTTGGCGCGATGCTCTCGCCAAACGAATCGCCGCCGGACAAGACATTCGCGTTGACCTGCTCGTTGGAGCCGAGTTGATTGAAGCTGCCGCAGGGCGCGCCAAAGGGGAGGAGGCCGGCCTCCTCCAAAGGTCGGCGCGCCTCATACGCGAAGAAAAGGACATACAATTTGCGACGTCCCTTGCCCTCGGAGAGGAGCTGTCCAAGGCAATCCGTCGTTATCCCGAACGTCAATTTGCAACCCGTTATGGGAAAGCTCTGGCGGTCGTAGTGGACCGACAAAAAGCCAGCTTCTCGACCTGGTATGAAGTCTTCCCTCGATCGTGCTCATCGGAGGCACAACGTCACGGCACTTTCCGGGATTGCGAGTGCTGGCTTCCGTATGTCGCATCCATGGGCTTTGATGTTGTCTACCTGCCCCCGGTTCATCCCATCGGCCGTGCCTTCCGAAAAGGAAAAAACAACTCGCAGGTAGCCGGGCCGAATGATGTTGGAAGTCCATGGGCAATCGGATCGAAGGAAGGCGGCCATACATCCGTTCATCCCGAGTTAGGCACTGTGGAAGACTTTCAGCACTTTTTGTCCGAGGCGAGCAAGCACGGGCTCGAAGTTGCTCTCGATGTCGCGTTTCAGTGCACTCCCGATCATCCTTATGTAAAGCAACATCCGGAATGGTTCCGAAAGCTTCCAGATGGGACCATACAATACGCCGAGAATCCACCGAAAAAATATCATGACATTTACCCGCTGGACTTCGAAACCGAGGAGTGGCGAACGTTATGGGATGAGCTAAAGAGCGTTTTTCAATTCTGGATCGATCAGGGAGTTCGTATTTTTCGTGTCGACAATCCTCACACGAAACCATTTTCGTTCTGGGAGTGGGTAATCGGAGAGATTAAGAATGAGCACGACGACGTGCTTTTCTTGGCGGAAGCATTTACCCGACCGCATGTCATGTACCGCCTCGCCAAGCTCGGTTTTTCTCAGTCGTATACGTATTTCACCTGGCGCAATACAAAACAGGAGTTAACAGATTATTTCACGGAGCTAACCCAAGCCGAGGTACGAGAATATTTTCGTCCTAACCTCTGGCCCAACACGCCTGACATTCTTTCGGAGTCTCTCCAGGTCGGTGGTCGTCCGGCGTTCATGGTCCGATTGATTCTGGCGGCCACCTTGGGAGCCAGCTATGGTATTTATGGGCCGGCATTTGAGCTGTGTGAAAACACGCCCGTGCGCGCTGGCAGCGAAGAGTATTTGAATTCCGAGAAATACGAAATCAAACATCGCGATTTGCAGGCAGCGTGGAGTTTGAAAGACCTCATTTCACGAATCAACCGTATCCGCAAAGAGAACGCGGCGCTCCAAACTAACCACAATCTGCGCTTTCACAACACGGACAACCCGATGCTGATTTGCTACAGCAAGACGACGGACGACCTCAGCAATGTGATTGTTGTCATTGTCAACCTCGATTCATTTCATCGGCAGACAGGTTGGGTTAACCTCGACCTCACTGTCCTCGGACTGGAAGCGGATCATGAATTTCAAGTTCACGATCTACTCGGCGATGGCCGGTATTTGTGGCGGGGTTCACGGAACTACGTGGAGCTGACACCAGAGACTCTTCCAGCACACATTTTGCGGGTACGCCGATGGATTCGGACAGAGCGCGATTTCGACTACTACCTCTAAGGTTCTTGGAATTGCTTCTCCGATCCGCAATGTAGATATCAGGGAGGATGAGAACCATGGCTCCAGGATTGCAAGCATTGAGCGAGTTTGATGTTTACTTGTTGGCTGAAGGAACTTTTGACCACGCCTACGAGAAACTCGGTGCACACCTCACGGAGCGGGACGGGCAGCGAGGAGTGCAGTTTGCAGTGTGGGCGCCAAATGCCAGGCAGGTCTCGATTGTGGGCGATTTTAACCAGTGGAATCCCCAGGCCAACATGATGCGTTCGAGTTCTGCCGGGGTGTGGGAGACGTTTATGCCGGGTCTCGCTCAGGGCGCGGTGTACAAATACCATGTAATCTCCAATTACCGCGGGTATACGGTCGACAAAACGGATCCATATGGTTTCGCGGCGGAAGTTCGTCCCCATACAGCTTCGCGCGTATGGGATTTGGAAAACTATTCCTGGAATGACAGTTCATGGATGACAAGCCGTGCGCAGCGCAACGCGCTGGACGCTCCCATTTCGATTTATGAAGTACATTTAGGTTCCTGGCGATGCGTACCGGAAGAAGGAAGTCGCTGGCTGACTTATCGTGAACTGGCGCGGTACCTTGTGGATTACGTCCGAGAGATGGGTTTCACCCATGTCGAATTAATGCCGGTGATGGAGCATCCATTCGATGGATCCTGGGGATACCAGACCATCGGCTACTTTGCTCCTACCAGTAGATTCGGAACTCCGGATGATTTCAGGTATCTAGTGGACTGTCTTCATCAGAACGGAATCGGTGTCATTCTGGATTGGGTACCAGCCCATTTTCCGAAAGATGAGACCGGTCTCGGCTATTTCGATGGATCTCATCTCTACGAACACGGCGACCCGAGGCAAGGAGAACAGCCGGACTGGAACACTTTTGTGTTCAACTACGGGCGCAACGAGGTCCGCAGCTTTCTCATCAGCAACGCTCTGTTCTGGCTCGATAAATACCATGTGGACGGTCTGCGAGTGGATGCCGTGGCCTCAATGCTCTATCTCGATTATGGGAGACGCGAAGGAGAGTGGATTCCAAACCGCTACGGCGGAAAAGAAAACATCGAAGCCATTCACTTCCTCAGAGCGCTGAATGAACATGTTTATGCCGCCTTTCCGGACGTGATCATGATCGCAGAAGAATCGACTGCCTGGCCGCAAGTCTCGCGGCCCACTTATCTCGGAGGACTTGGATTTGGTCTCAAGTGGAACATGGGCTGGATGCATGACGTGCTGGACTACATGTCGAAGGACCCCATATTTCGAAGCTATCAGCACAGCAAGATTACGTTCAGTCTGATTTACGCCTTCACTGAAAGCTTCTTGTTGCCTTTCTCTCACGATGAGGTCGTCTACGGGAAAGGCTCGATGTTGCAGAAGATGCCGGGCGATGATTGGCAGAAATTCGCCAATCTGCGGCTTTTGTATGGGTTTATGTTCGGGCATCCCGGCAAGAAAACCCTGTTCATGGGCAATGAGTTCGGCCAGTGGTCGGAGTGGAATCACGACACAAGCCTCGAGTGGTACCTGCTCGGAACTCCCCTTCACGCTGGGCTGAGGCATTGGCTCGGCGATCTCAATGCTCTGTACCGAAGCGATCCAGCACTTTACCAACTGGATTCCGATGTTGCCGGCTTTGAGTGGGTGGATTGCAATGACGCGCAGAGAAGCGTCATCAGTTTTCTTCGCCGAGGACGCCATCCCCGGGAGCAACTGCTATTTGTCTGCAATTTCACGCCGGTGGTTCGTCAGAACTACCGCGTGGGTGTACCCATGGACGGCCTTTGGAAAGAGATTCTGAACAGCGATGCCGCCCTGTACGGCGGTAGTGGGCAGGGGAACTTCGGAGGCTTATCGGCGATGCCACTGCCGATTCATGGACGCCCTTTCTCCCTGAATATGACACTCCCTCCTCTTGGAATTGTGGTTTTCCGGCCGGAATCTTCCGGCCGACTTTAAGCTAAGGAAAACTCATCCATGGCAAGGCGTCCCGGAAGCGCAAGAGATCCCCTTTGGTACAAGGATGCAATCATCTATGAGTTGCATGTTCGCGCTTTTAAAGACAGCAATGGCGACGGTATCGGTGATTTTCCCGGCTTGATCCAGAAGCTGGATTATCTTCAGGACCTTGGCGTCACCTGTCTGTGGTTGCTTCCCTTCTTCCCATCTCCACTTAAGGATGATGGGTATGACATTTCCGACTACATGAATGTGCACTCGATGTATGGCACGATGGACGACTTCCGGGCGTTTCTGGCAGCCGCTCACGACCGGGATTTGCAGGTGATGATCGAGTTGGTGGTAAATCACACCTCCGATCAGCATCCATGGTTTCAGGCGGCGCGACTCGCTCACGATGCGCCCGAACGTGATTTTTACGTGTGGAGCGACACTGACCAAAAATACGCGGATGCGCGAATTATCTTCACCGACACCGAGCGCTCCAACTGGACATGGGATCCAGTGGCCAACCAATTTTACTGGCATCGCTTCTTTTCTCACCAGCCCGACTTGAATTATGACAACCCGAAAGTGGTCGAAGAGGTTCTGGGTGTCATGCGTTACTGGCTCGATATGGGGGTCGATGCATTGCGGGTCGACGCCGTGCCCTACCTGGTCGAGCGTGAGGGAACCAGTTGCGAAAACCTTCCGGAGACACACGCCGTCATTCGGAAACTACGAAAGGAGATCGACACACAGTATTCCGGCCGGGTACTCCTGGCGGAAGCCAACCAGTGGCCGACCGACGTGCGTCCTTACTTCGGCGAGGGCGATGAATTTCATATGGCCTTTCATTTCCCGCTGATGCCACGCATTTATATGGCTCTCCGCCAGGAAGACCGGCTGCCCATCACCGACATCATCACGCAGACTCCTGGAATTCCGGAGTCGTGCCAATGGGGACTCTTCCTACGAAATCACGACGAATTGACTCTGGAGATGGTTACGCGTGATGAGCGCGATTACATGTACTTGGCTTACAGTGCGGACCCTCGGATGCGCGTCAACCTTGGTATCCGCCGGCGACTAGCGCCCCTGGTTGACAACAACCGCCGTCGGATCGAACTGCTGAACAGTTTACTTCTCTCTTTTCCCGGAACGCCGATCCTTTACTATGGAGACGAAATCGGGATGGGGGACAACATTTATCTGGGTGATCGTAACGGCGTCCGCACGCCAATGCAATGGAACGCGGACCGCAATGCCGGGTTTTCCACCGCAACACCAGCTCGGTTGTATAGCCCCGTTATCATGGATCCCGTGTGGGGATACGAAGCCATCAATGTGGAAGCTCAGCAGAGCGACCCGTCTTCCCTCTTGAGCTGGATGCGCAACATGATTGCACTGCGAAAGCTGTTTCGCGTGTTTGGGCGCGGCAGCATCGAGTTCCTTAATCCCCCGAACCGCAAGATATTGGCATATCTTCGCCAGTATGAAGGCGAACAGGTCTTATGCGTCGCCAATCTCTCTCGCTTCGCTCAGCCAGTCGATCTGGATTTAAAGAAAGTGGAGGGCATGACACCGCTGGAAATGCTCGGATACGTGGAATTCCCCCCGATTGAGGGTGAACCCTATCGACTCACATTGGCTCCCTATAGTTTTCTCTGGCTAGAGCTGCAAAGGAGGGAGACGCCAACTGACGCCGCAGTCGATCTGACCGAGCAAGCGCCATTGAACGTAACCGCGGGATGGGAGGGCATACTGCTGCAGGGGCCCGGCCGCCTGCGTCTCGAAACTGTCGAGCTTCCGAGGTTTCTGCCCAAGCAACGATGGTTCGCGGGAAAATCGCGGGAAATCAAGTCCGTTCGCCTTGCGGACTGGCTGCCTTTGAACGTTTCATCCGACACATCGCGATCAGCGCTGGTATTGCTTGAAGTAGAGTTCGACACTGGCCCTCCTGACTTATATTTCCTGCCCTTGGCAATGACTTTTGGAGAAGCAACGAACGAGTTGCAGCGAACCGCCCCAAACGCCGTTATCGCCCCGATTCTCTCGCGCCAGGGAGCGGGGTTGCTCTTCGATGGAGCCTTCGACGACCAGACTTGCGCGTTGCTGTTCTCGCTGATTCAGAATGAGAGCAGGATAAGCAGGGCCCAACGGTGCATCCGAGGCCTTCGTGGAAAGGCGTTCCTGGATCTGAGTGCGTCGGCCGACACAACATTGCAAGTGCGGAGGGGTTCGGCCGAACAAAGCAACACCTCAATTTTGTTCGATGACCGGTTCATACTGAAGCTCTTCCGACGCCAAGAGCCCGGAGTGAACCCGGATGCGGAAATTGGACAATACCTTACTGAGGAAACAACCTTCGCCCAGATTCCGCCTTTCGCCGGGTCAATTGAAGTAGAAGGACTAGACGCGACCGATGGCAAACTCGCGAATCTGGGCTTGCTGCAGGGTTTGGTAGCAAACGAGGGCGACGGCTGGAAATGGACTCTGGAAGAGCTCGACCGCTACTACGAGTCTTGTGCGCCCTTGCCATTCCCGGAAAACTTGAGTGACGAGGTCCAGGGGCCATTGGAGCTGTCTGAGAATCCCCCAACTCCACTGGCCCGTGACCATCTTGGCTTGTACCTGGAAGCTGCTGCAACCCTCGGGCGCAGGACCGCAGAACTCCATCTGGCGCTGACTAGTCCCACAGACAATCCTGCATTCGCGCCGGAGCCATTGACTAATGTGGATCTCCAGGCGCAATTTGCGGACATCCGACAACACGCCTCCGGCGTCTTGGACCTTCTAAAAGAGCGCCTGTCGCTGTTGCCCGACGAAGTCGTCGAGCTTGCCGCTTCGGTGCTCAGCCGTCGCCGTCGAATTCTCGATCGCCTCGGCCCACTCAACGGTGATTTCCCGCCAATCCAAAGAAACCGAATTCATGGCGACTACCATCTCGGTCAAGTGCTCCGCGTAAAAACCGATTTCGTGATCCTGGATTTTGAAGGCGAACCAGCCCGGCCGCTGGCGGTTCGGCGCTCCAAGCAGTGCGCACTTAAAGATGTCGCTGGCATGCTGCGGTCCTTTGGTTATGCCGCCTATAGCGGCCTCATGAACTATACCGCTCGACACCCAGAGGATCTGACCCGCCTCGAACCCTGGGGACAGCTTTGGGAACGATCGGCGGCTGCGGAATTCCTGCGGGCGTATCGGGAAGCCGCGCAAAGTACCGCCTTTCTACCACGTAAGGATGTCGACTTCCGCAGGCTGCTCAATGTTTTCCTACTGGATAAGGCGCTCTACGAAGTGCTGTACGAGTTGAACAGCCGCCCCGCATGGGTACGTATCCCCTTGACGGGGATTATGTTGCTTGTTCCGTAAACTGACTCCTCACCGGGAATCATATTGTCGGCGGCGGAGAAAAAACTGAGATCGAGGCTGAAGAGTGGAAGGTGACGTCGTCGTCCAGCAGCACGCGCTAGGGAAGATCGAAGACCTGGACGCAGCCGACCTGGTTGTTGGGATTTTAGCTGATCTCGATCAAGAGACGGCAGCGACAGTGTACGAGGCGCTGCGAACGCTTCAGGGAGAGTTGCGAATCGCAATCCTGTCGACCAATGTGGGCTCGGTCCAAGCTGACCCTGATTGGGTAAGTTCCAGGAAGGGACCACTGCTATCCGTTGTTCCCTGGCCTGAAACCGGGCCCGACGCTTCGAACGCCCCGATGCAGAGCATTTCCGCTGCCTATCAAGCGATTTTAACTGCCGGTGAAATGCTTGGGGCCCGAGCCGGCTGCATCATTGCCTCGAAGTTCGAAGTGGTAAGACCACACTGGATCTGCCAACTTGTGCAACCGGTACTGGAAACCGGGTTTGATCTCGCGATTCCTCAATACCCTCGCCGCAAATTCGAAGGGTTGTTGAATAGCAGCATTATCAGCCCCCTCATTCGATGTCTATACGGAAAGCGGATCCAAAACCCGCTTGGGCCCGACCTGGGATTTTCGCGAGCATTGTTCGAAGTGCTCGGGGGGAGCGATCGCAACGCTCCTAGAATTCATCCGCTCGCATCACTCACGCCGGTCGCAATCTGCGGTCAGCTTCGCGTCTGCCAGGTGCACATCGGTCCACGCATCCTGCCATCCACAGATTGGACCAACATCAGCTCTCTTTTGGTTCAGGCCCTGGGCCCGGTCTTTCTAGCCATGGAAAGGAATGCGGCTTGCTGGCAAAAAACGCGCGGGTCAATTCCCGTATCCGGATTCGGCGAACCATCAGCGGCACCCCAAGAGAGCGAAACGATTGATGTGAACCGTCTAGTGAATTCGTTCCAGCTTGGAATACGAGATCTACAGGAAATCTGGGGTTCGGTTCTCCCTCCGACGACATTGCTGGAACTGAGAAAGCTGGCGCGTTCGTCGTCAGAGCAATTCCAGATGCCCGATGACTTGTGGGCACGGATCGTGTACGACTTCGCTCTCGCGCACCGTCTTCGGACCATCAATCGTGAGCATCTGCTGCGGTCATTGACTCCTCTATATCTGGGATGGGCAGCGGGTTACGCGCGTGAAATGGAGACTGCCAACGAAGGCGAGGTGGAGCGCCGGCTGGAGCGCCTCTCGAACGCTTACGAAGCCTCCAAACCATATCTCGTGTCCCGGTGGCGATGGCCCGACCGATTCAGCCCATAGTCGAGCCATGAAGGGAGTGATTCGTTTATGAGGGAACAAGTCAAGCAAGCGCTGGATCAGTCAACGACGCGATTCATATCCGCAACTACCCGGCTGTTGCCCGGATTGGTGGCGCTTATTGTCGCACTGCTGATCTCTGTCCTATTTGCCTGGATCCTGGCAATGGTAGTGCGCCGGTTGCTTGTCAGCATTCGGTTTGATGAGCGACTCATCGGGTGGGGCTTCCCTTCATCGGCGGAATGGTCACCCATTAAGCGACCTTCCGTTCTGGTATCACGCTGCGTTGCCGCGCTGGTCATCATGACAGGATTCCTCATCGGTGTGTCTGCGTTTGATGCCGAATTGACATCTCTTCTCGTACGTAGCGTGTTTGCCTATGTACCGAACATCCTGGGCGCCATGCTGGTCTTGTTAGTGGGAAGCATCATTGCTCGGTTCCTTGGCAGGAGTGTTCTAATTGGTGCAGTAAATATGAACTTTCAATACGGCCGCCTGTTAAGCGTCGGAGTAAAGTGGCTAGTCATAGTCTTGGCGGTGGCAATGGCACTTGAGCAGCTGAGAATTGGTTCCGGCATTGTGGAGCTTGCGTTCGGCATTCTATTCGGTGGGATTGTGCTGGCCCTAGCTCTAGCGGTGGCTCTTAACTCAAAAGAGCTCGTCACTAAATCACTCGATCGCGATGCCGCCAAGACCAGTACCGAGAGCATTGAAGACCCGCTCCGCCATCTATAGAATCTTGAATAGAACGAAGCTTAGCGATTCCGTTGGGAGTGTTGGCGCGGCATCTGCCAAATCCTTCTGTCGTAAGGCCCGCGAGCACAGACCGCATGTCGTGCTACTGGAAATCACGATCCTGTGATGATTGGCTTCGACGCTGCTCGTCGCATCAAGTGAATTCCCCTCGACGCTGATTCTCGTCGTGAGCCAGTTCGACTCCGTGCCATTTGCGTGAGAGGAAATTGCGACTGGTGCGAGCGGACACGTCGTAGAGAGCAACGCCAGCACCGAGTTGATTCCAACGTTTCGAAGGATCGTGTCTGACACATGCGACAGTGATGCCCGCAGTTTGCGCGACACCTGTGTCCCATCCGCCTCGGTACGGCAATTTCGAACTAAGTTTTGCGGTCGAGAGAACTAGGAAAATCAGTATCAGGTCGCACTCAGAATTCCGATTATCGGAAACTTTCGCTCGATCCCACCGCCTAGATTACTTTGCCTATATACCCGGTAGACTTCCCTCTCCGTTCTTGCTAGCATCCCTCGCACTGATACCCGATTTGCTGCGAATCATCTCTTGAAACGAAACATGCGACAAGCGTCAGCCGCCCCTTGTATTTGTGAAAAAGCGTGAGGTTAATTGAAATGCTATTCAAAGCCGATCCAACTTTCTATCCTTCGCCGAAACTTGCGATGCAGGCCCCCAAAGAAACACTGGCTTACGTCGCCGCTTTGAATGCCAACGGGAGCGAGAAACCGGATGCACTGGTCGTGGTGGATGTGGACCCGACCTCGAAGGGCTATGGGGAGATAGTGGGGCGAGTAGACATGCCCAACGTCGGCGACGAACTCCATCATTTCGGGTGGAATGCCTGCAGTTCAGCACTGTGTCCGTATTCCGCGCATCCGCACGTTGAGCGGCGCTATCTGGTGGTGCCGGGACTTCGTTCATCGCGCATTCACATCGTTGACACAAAGCCGGATCCCCGGCAACCCAAAATCGTGAAGGTGATCGAGCCGAAGGAACTGGCCGACCGCACCGGATACAGCCGCCCGCATACACTGCACTGCGGTCCGGACGGAATCTATGTCAGTGCCTTGGGCTCTCCGAGTGGCGATGGTCCTGGCGGTATTTTCGCGCTCGACCATTACACTTTTGAACCGCTCGGGCGATGGGAAGTCGATCGCGGCCCACAATACTTCGGATACGACTTCGCCTGGCACCTTGGATATGACGCGGCCGTCACCAGTGAGTGGGGCACGCCCAACATGGTCGAGGACGGCGTAAATCCGGAATTGCTCTTAGCGGGCAAGTACGGACACAGTCTTCACTTCTGGGATCTCCGCAAGCGTCGTCACCTTCAGTCCGTCGATCTTGGGGCCGAACAACAGATGGTGCTGGAGCTCCGTCCGGCGCACGATCCGACAAAAGCCTGGGGCTTTGTGGGCGTGGTTGTTTCTTTGAAAGATTTGTCGAGCTCAATCTGGCTGTGGTATCGCGACAAGGAAACCTGGGCCGTTAAGAAGGTCATCGAGATCCCTGCAGAGCCCGCGGACCCCGAATCGCTCCCGCCTCTGCTGAAAGGCTTCAAAGCGGTCCCGCCGCTCCTCACTGACATTAACCTTTCCGTGGACGACCGCCATCTCTACGCTTCCTGCTGGGGGACGGGGGAGATCCTGCAGTACGACGTTTCCGATCCATTCCATCCGAAGCAGACCGGTTCCGTGCGGCTGGGCGGCATCGTGAAGCGTAGTTCCCACCCAGCGAATCCAAAGCAGCCGTTGAACGGTGGTCCGCAAATGGTGGAGGTCAGTCGCGACGGACGACGCGTTTACTTCACCAATTCGCTCTACGCCGCGTGGGACAAGCAGTTCTATCCCGACGGAATTGACGGCTGGATGGTGAAGCTAGACGTCGGGGCGAATGGAGGAATCCAGCCCGATCCCAACTTCTTTGTGAAGTTCGGCGATCTGCGCAGTCACCAGGTGCGGCTCGAAGGCGGCGACGCTTCGTCGGATTTCTACTGCTATCCATGAGCAGGGCCTGGCCCTGGGTTCCGTTGATCCTTCTGGGCGCCTACCACGGAATCAATCCCGGGATGGGATGGCTGTTTGCGCTAGCACGCGGACTTCAGGAGAAGAGTCGATCCGCAGTGCTATCGTCGCTCGTTCCCATCGCCTTCGGACACGCCGTCGCGATCGCAGTCGCACTACTCATCCTGCGGCTCGTGCAAGGCATTGTGCCGTTTTCATATCTCAGATTACTCATTGCTGGACTCTTGTTTGCATTGGCCATCCGTCGTCTGGTCCGTGCGCGGCACCCCAAGGGTGGCGGAATACGCGTGGGGTGGTGGGGGCTCGGCTGGTGGTCCTTCTTAATGGCTTCTTCCCACGGAGCGGGCCTGATGGTGATTCCAGCCTTGCTCGCGCACACCGGGCACGACATGGCGCACTTTGCGATGCCCGATCAACCGGGGTTGCTCGGGACGCCGTTTCTTGTCGCCGCCATCCTCGTCCATACGGCTAGTCTGTTAGCCGTTGCCGGCATTCTCGCTCTGCTCTCCTATGAGAGCTACGAAACAAGTGGACTTACGCTTTTGCGACGCGCCTGGTTCAACTTTGATCTGCTTTGGGGCTGCGCACTCTTGGTTGCCGGGGTAGCAGCGCTGCTGATGTGAAAGTGATGGTAGTCAAATAGAGGTTCCGCACGAGCATCGGACTCCTCGGTGGGACCGGGAGGTCCCACCGAGTTTAGAGTCGATACCGCCTAACTGCCCTTTTTCTCGTCCTTATCTTCTTTATCTTCGTGGTCCTTGATTACGGGAGCGGACGTTCCCTTCAGGCCTTCCCACAAGATTTTGTTGTAGAGCTCGGCCGGCACGCGATCTTCTTCTGAGAAGTCGAAGCCGCGGGTTTTCTCCGCCCAGTAATTGACGTCATGAGTCGTTTTCAAGTCAGGACCGGGTGTGAATTCCACCGTCGTCGGATTCAGTCCAAGTGTGGTGAGCTTCAGAAGTGTCGAGGCTACAGCGTGATAGGTCCACTTGCCCGACGAGGTGATGTCGAAAACATCTGCCATCGGCCTCGCGTAATAAGTGTTCAAGTTGAGGTGCTCCGCGCCGAAAATGTCCTCGATCGTGCGGAGAACGTTGGGTTGACTGTAGCGGGTGCTCACGACTGCATGCTTCTTCACATAGGGGCCAACGAAGTAGGTCGTGGCGCGATGTGAATCCACATGGTCCGCCCCGTCCTGAGAGTCATCTTCGATGATGATGATCAGAGTGTTTTTCGCATACGGGCTGTTCGCCACAGCTTGAACCAGCAGGCCGACAGCGTAGTCGTTATCCGCTTGCTGCAGTTCCGGAGTGTTCACTCCTCCCAGCGCCTGTGCGAAATTGCCAGTGTGATCGTGACTGAGCCCGCGGATCATTTCGAGCGTCGGCAGATTGCCGTTAGCTACGAACTGCTGGAACTCGCGGTTCCATTCGTTGAAGCGCCAATAGTCCGGGTAGGACTGATCGTAAGCGCGGAAGTACGGATCGTAGAATCCGTTCTGATAGAGAAGCTGGTTGGCTGTCGTGGTCTGAATGATGCCGGCTGCGAAAGGATCGGTGATCGGGTTGGCGATGGTGCCGATGCTGCCCGGAGTGTTGGCCATCCAACCGTAGTTGCGAACCGTTCCACCGGCGTTCAACACGGCGTTGAAGATGTATCCCTGCTGATAACCGGTTGGACCGTCGGTAGCTGCGTGGTCGCCGTCGGCGGTAGTCAATTTTCGAGAATAGCGCCCAATCGTTGCGAAAGCGTGGTTGCAGTCCGAGATTCGATTGGATGGCGTGGAGCGCGTTGGCAACATCCTGCAAATAAACCGGGTTTGAAGGGTCCGGAGAAGACAAGTTACTTGGGACTGGAAGATCGGCGTTGAAGGCAGGAAGTTGGGTGCTAGTCGGAACTCCAAAGTCTGTTTGGTCGAGTCCTTCGAAACTGGGATTGATCGCCGTAATCGGATTCTTTTCGTGCTGCTGCTCATAATCCGCGAAGAACCATGCCCGACGCGGAACGACCGGGCCGCCGAATGATCCACCAAATTGCTGTAAAGCATCAACGGGGCGCGGAAACCCGTTCGCCTTGCTGATGGCATCCTTCGCTCCCGTAGCTGAGTTTCTGTTGTAGTAAAACGCGTTTCCGTGAAAGGTGTCGCTGCCAGAGCGAGTGACAACGTTTACGAAGCCGGTCGCTGCCCCGCCGTATTCCGCGCGGTAAGGAGACACCGCTACTTGAAACTCTTCGATTGCGTTCTCGCCGAAGATGTACGGCACTTTCTCACCACCGCGCGCATTGCCAAAATAGTTGCTACTGGCACTTGCGCCGTCGACGGTGAAAGAGTTCGCTCCGTTGCCGTTCGCGTAGCCGCTGTCTTCCCCGCCTTGCTCCCCTGCAAAACTCACCAGCCCCGACTGGCCGTCCGGAGTCGCGTTCGGTACCAGTAAGGAGAAGTCGAGGAATCGCCGTCCGCTGAGCGGCAACCCGTCGAGCAAATTGCGTGTGATGACGGAACTCTGGTCGGAATCGTCACCACGCAGCAGCGGAGACTCGCCGGTCACGGTTATCGATTCGCCTCCTGCCCCGGGTTTCATCTGGACGTGTACCGTTGTTGTCTGACCAATCTGTACCAGCACGTTTTCCACGATCTGTTTCCGAAACCCGGCAGCTGTGACCTCAAGTGCGTATTGTCCAACCGGCTGCGAAAGAAAGACGAATATTCCAGTATCGTTGGTGGTTTTCTTAACCTCTTGGCCTGTGTTCCGCGATATCAGCGCCGTGGTGGCATGAGGCACGACCGCGCCTGATCCATCACGCACCGTGCCGTGAATCGATCCTGATGGCGTCCCCTGCCCGTAGAGAAAAGGTGTGGCCACCACAATGCAGAAAACGACAGTCGCTAAGCTTGCTGTCACGGTATCAATGTATTTTCGTTGCATATCAAGGAACCTTTTTGGTGTGTGATCAGGATCGAAATTCGAGAAGTATTCGATACTCAAGAGCAACATGACGGCAGAAGAACTGCTTCCAAACGGGCTCCGGCGCTCTCATGCCCAGCTAACCGCCCGAGGCGGAGAAGGCCAGCAATTGGAAGAACATTTAGCAGTGCATTGTTACTTAACGATTACGCAGAGATAAATTCTCAATGAATCGGACCTGGAGGAAAAACGGTTCGCAATCTTAACCGTCGTTACCAGGGCGACACTACGACTTACCTTCATGCGCCGGATGGAGAACGATCACTTGCGCGGCCGGCTGATGCTCGAACAGGGCAGCGTGATGCCCATCCCACTTGCTTCTCCCCAGTTCCGAGGAGTCGGGAAAATGACGGAATTGAACGAGAGCGGCGCCGATTCCTGACATCGGAAATGGATTGACAGGGCGGATCCGTTTAACCTAGGCTAGTAAACGTTTACTCAAGGCAAACATAGGGCTGCCCTTCATGTGGCACGTGCGCCATCAACGGCTCTTCGCCCTCTGTCTCGTAGTCGTCGCTGCAAGTGTCAGCCATCCTCGATTCGTTTACGCGGACGATCAGCCCCAAGCCCTAAAGCTCGAAGGCGATGTCGAGTACATGCACGATCCTTCGATCATCAAGGATGGTGACACCTGGTATGTGTTTGGGACCAACAACGGCCCCGAGCGCTCGGGCGAACTGCCTATCCGATGCTCGCAAGATCTTCATCACTGGAAACGTTGCGGCTACGTTTTTCAAAGCATCCCCGAGTGGATCAAAAAGGAGAGTCCTCAGACCAAGGAACTCTGGGCGCCCGATCCTTCTTATTTCAACGGAGAGTTTCACATCTATTACGCATTCTCAGTCTTCGGGAAGAACACCTCAGGGATCGCGCTGGTCACGAACAAAACTCTGAACCCGAAGAGTCCTGATTTCCATTGGGTCGACCGTGGGCTCGTGCTTCGTTCCAAACTCGAAGACGACTTTAACGCAATCGACCCGAACCTTGTCGTCGACGATCAAGGACACGCGTGGTTGAGCTTTGGGAGCTTCTGGTCGGGAATCAAGATGCGCGGCATCGATCCGAAAACGGGCCTGCTCTCCGGCGAGGACACCAAACTCTACTCGCTTGCCACCCGCAAGCGCCCGGCCAATCCGCCGCCCAATCCTCCCGGCCTTCCCGGCGACTGGCAGGCAGTGGAAGCTCCAAACATTGTCCATCACGATGGCTATTATTACCTGTTCGTGTCGTGGGATCTCTGTTGCCGCGGGACGAAGAGCAATTACAAAACGATGGTGGGACGCTCAAAGAACGTCACCGGGCCCTACGTGGACGCAAGCGGCACGCCCATGCTGGAGGGTGGCGGAACTCCATTGCTCGTCGGCAACAAGCGTTGGATTGGTCCGGGCGGCGAGTCCGTCCTTCCGCAAAAGGATGGCGACATCATCGTGTACCACGCTTACGACGGAAAGACCGGACAAGCCTGGCTACAGATTTCTACGCTCACCTGGCAGGATGGGTGGCCGCACGCCGCCATTGAAGGAGTACAGGGCTCCGGACAGTGATTCGGAAGTTTAGTTCGCAGGAGTTGACGCCGGCGATTCCTCGAGACCCAGAATCTTGAGCGCGTGCTGGTGTTGCTCGACCTCCGCATGCTCCAGGCGCGTCGCGATTTCCAATTCCTTTGCCGACTCTTCTTTCAGTCCCAGCCGCGCCAGATCCAATCCCAGGTAGTAGTGCGCCTCCCGAATCGTGAAATCGCTCGCGATGGCACGCCGCAAAAACTCGGCCGCCTGCTCGTAGTTTTTTCTCTGGTACGCGACCTGCCCCATCCCCGTAAGGGCCCCCGCATGCTTCTCGTCTCGCTTCAGGGTCGTTCGGAAATTGTTTTCGGCGCTGTCCAGCTGGTTTTCCGCCAAGTCCAGCAGACCGAGCCGAAAATAAGATTCTGTCTGTACGGGACGTAACGCTATCGAGCGTTCGAATTGCTCACGTGCGGCAAGATTCTCCTGCAGGGTTTGAAGTGCGAGTCCGACCGCGTAGTGTCCAGACGGATCGTTGGGGTGCAGCTGCACATAGCGCGAGAAAGAATCCCTCGCGTCCGCGTACTTCGCAGCTCCCATCTGCGCCCGCCCCAGCCCGTAAAGAGCCGCGCCGTCATCTGGCTTCGATGCGAGCAGCGTATGAAACGCTTCCGTCGCGTCGGCGAACAACGACATCTGCAGTTCGACCATGCCCAGCCGGTATTGCACCTCGAGATCGGACGGGTTGAGTTTTCGTGCCTGCAGCATCGCCGCCAGAGCCTGTTCCGGATTATTCTCGTCCAGGGCTGCAGACGCCTCCTCTATCCGCAGGCGCACAAGCGAATCACGAGCGTCGGTTCGCGAAGGATCGAGACGCAGCGTTTCGCCTAACTGCGCGATCGCGTCTTCGCGCCTCCCCATCTGTATATAGAGGAGACCCAGTCCTGAGTGCCCTCCGGCAAAATCCGGCTTGATCCTGATTACGTGCTTGAAGAAGTCCTCAGCGTCGGATTCGCGCTTCTGTTGCGCCCGCAGAATGCCCATGAAGTTCAGCGCATGATAATCCTCGGGATCTGCTTGCAGGATGGTCTGTAACTCGATTTCCGCCAACTTCAGATCTCCGGCAGCAAATGCCTTCGCAGCTTCCCGGAGCAATGCAGGGTTGCTGGAGTTCCTTTGAGTTCCGTTCTGAGGGGATGAGGGCTGGATCGCTTGAGGCTGACTTGCGCTTGAACAGAGAAGTGCCAATGCAGTACACACAGAAAAATGTTTGACGAAGGACCCGCTCATGGCGATCACCAAAGGCACTTTTATTTGCGCACCATCCCTGACGCCATACCGCTGCCCGCTTCTTGCCTCTGCCGCAGTTCTTCGGTCAGTTGGAATTCCTTCGCCGACAAGTCCGGCTTGTTCAGGCGCTGATAAATTCTGCCGAGAAGGTAGTGCGTCGCCGAATCTTTCGAATCGAGTTTCGCCGCCTCCTCCGCGGCGGCCTGAGCGTCCGAATAACGATGCAGATCGAAATAGGCTTTGCCCAATTGATAGCGAACCTGGCTCGACTTGGGATCGATCTCAGCAGCTTTCAGTAGATGAGCAACACCCTCGTCGGGCTGATTCGTCTTCACCAGCAAGGCGCCTAAATCAAGATGAGGCTGAGCCGATTGCGGCAAATTGTTTTTATCCATTTCGATGGCCTGCTGATAGGCCGCGATAGCATCTTCCATCTGATTCTTGGCCTCGAGGCACAGACCCAGATTGTCCTGAGCCTTGACACTCTTCGGATCGAGGCGCAGAACCTCCCGAAACGAAGCGATCGCATCGTCGAAGCGATTCTGTTGATAGCGCAATCGGCCCAGGTGATAACGAGCCTCAGCATTGTCCGGCGCAATACGGACGGCCTCCTCCAGGTAGCGACCCGCGTCCGTGTAATCGCCCATCAACACGTAATCCAACGCGCCAATCTTTAGATCATCGGCAGACGGAGGTTTCAATGACGACGCCTCATGCATCAGCTCCAGCGACTCTTGCGGACGATCCTGCCTGAAGCGCACATACGCCAAAAGATAATCGGCATCATCGGATTTCGGATGCGCCTTCCGATACACTTGCAGCACCTCGGCCGCATCGTCGAACCGGTTCAGGTTAACCAGGCTCTTCCCCTGAAACAGCAGCGCGTCGGTCTGATTTGGTTGCTGGCGCTCCACCTCGGCAAACGCGGCGGCGGCCTGTTCCCACTGGCGTTGCTGAAACAGAGCGGTGGCCTTTTCAAATTCCGTCTGTGCCGAGGCTGTCGACGGACACACGCTCGCCAACCCAAAAATGATGCTCAGAACCACAAGCCTGTACGACATTTCCATGCTAGTTATTGGACGGTGCTTCTTCCTTGATCGTCAGAATTTGGTCACCTTTCGTTTCGGGCAGAGCCTGGACCATTCCACTCGGCCAGCGGATCCGGATCGATTTCACGCTTACCGCGTTGCCCAGTCCGAAGTGTAAGCGCGGATCGCTCGATGATTGATAACTGCTGGCTGTGGTCACGCTGGCGTACTGTTTGCCCGATTCCGTCGCAATCTCCACCTGCGCGCCGATCGCGTCGCGGTTACTCTTCACGCCGACCAGTTTCAAGGTCAGCCAGTGATTGTCCGTCGGCGTCTCGTTTTTTAACACCCGTGCAGGTCCGTTGTTCGATGTAACAATCACATCGACCTTGCCATCGTTGTCGATATCTCCCGAGGCCAGACCACGCCCAGCCCAACGTTTGTGGAAGACTTCGCCGGAGCTGGAGGAAACGTCAGTGAATTTCCTCCCCCGTTCGTTATGCAGCAGCATCGGCGGTTCCAGGTAGTGCAGGTGAGGCTCGTTGACTTCGATATTGTCCATCACATGCGCCTGTACGATGAACAAATCCTTCCAGCCGTCGTTATCGTAGTCCAGAAACCGCACGCCCCACCCGGAATGGAGCAGAGTGATCGCGCCCAACCCCGACGAATTCGTCGCGTAATCAAAGGTTCCGTCACCACCATTGGTGTAAAGGCTGTAGCGCTGGTTGGCCAAGTCTGTCACGATGACGTCGGGCCAGCCGTCATTATTGTAGTCTTCGAAGTCGACACCCATTCCTGCGAACGTTGCTCCACCGCCGTCGAGAGCGATTCCCGAAACCAGGGCAACTTCCTCAAAAGTGCCGTCTCGCTTGTTGTGATAGAGCGCCTCCGGAATCGAGTCATTCGCGATGAAAAAGTCCGGCCAACCGTCTTTATCGTAATCAGCGACGGCCACGCCCAAGCCCTTCATCGGCTTGTCGACCCCCGCTTTGTGCGACACCTCGATAAACTTGCCGTTCCCTTCATTGTGGTAAAGCAGGACGGAGACCGGCTTGAAAATGTCGGGATGACAGTACGACCGATAGCCCTCGCGCCGCTCCCCGCAATAAATGTCGTCAAACTTCCACTCCATGTAGCGCGCCACGACCAAATCCAGCCGTCCGTCGTGGTCGTAATCGAACCACGCTGCGCTCGTCGCCCAGCCAGAACCGGCGACGCCAGCCTTATCGGTCACGTCGGTAAAAGTCCCGTTGCCGTTGTTGTGGTAGAGAGTGCTTCGCCCATAACCTGTGACAAACAAGTCTTCGTATCCGTCATTGTCGAAGTCGCCGACGGCGACGCCGGTGCAATAACCAATCCCGGCGAGGCCTGCTTTTTCCGTAACGTCCTCAAACGACCCATCTACCTTCTGGTGATAAAGCCGGTTCCAGTACTGTGGCCCGTCTTTCTGAGGGATTGCGTCCGGCTGCATGGGATCGTCGATTCGCGCTCCGTTCGCGAAAAAGATATCCAGGCGGCCGTCATTGTCGTAGTCAAAGACCGCGACCCCAGATCCCATCGTCTCCAGCAGATATTTCCGCGACGTCGGCGACGCCGTTTGGACGAAGCGAATGCCGAGCCTTTCCGTGACGTCGACAAAGCGGCCGGAAATTCTGCTGATATCACTTCCTGATGAGTTCTGTGATTGAGCTGAGATCCCGGGATAAGACACGAAATAGAACAGGCCTACGAAAGCGAGCCATGCCATGAGCCCCTTGTAGGGATTTATCATCTGCAGAAGAAACGCCCAATGCCGGGAAGCCCTTACAGTTTACCTCCCACCGCCCGCCAGTCGACCTCCTGCATTTCGGTCACAGACCGCACGCACGCCGTACTACAGCGAAAAAATTGGGCCGTCTGGCGACGGCCCGAGCGTGGGTGGTCAGGAGTACGGCTAGAACTCAAATTTCAATTGCAGCTGAATCTTGCGCGGCAGGAGTAGATAACTTCCCCCACCGGTATTACTGAAGTTGGTGATTTGCATCAGGCCGAAGGAATTGTTGACGGTGGTTGAATCATAAGGATTCAGATCCTCCGGACGATTCCAAATGTGCCGGTTGAATGCGTTAATCATGGTCAACTGGAAGTTGAGATCGGTCGCCTCGGTGATTTTCGTTCGCTTGATGAAGCTGAAATCCTCCGAAAGGTAAGGTCGCATTCGGACGTCACCGAAGACGCGGGGTGTTGTGCCGAACACATAGGTGTTGCGAGCGGCCAGGTTTGCTGCCGAATTCGGGTCGTCGAACGCAATCGGATTGATGTGGTTCGGCAGGTTGATCGCATTAAAGATCGGCTGCGTCGCTGGATCCCAGTTCCCGCTCCTGAATGCCGAACTCAGGATCGAGCTGCCCGCCACCTGGTTGAACCGGATACATTCCGACCATCCCGGCGGTGCCGTTGCGCAGCCAAACGACAGCGGTTGCCCGCTTTCGTAACGCTGAACCCCGCCGATTTGCCATCCGCCGATGACCTTATCAAGAGCTCCTCCACGATTGATAAAGCGCTTCCCTTTACCGATCGGAAGCTCATAGAGGTAGCTGACGACGAAGTTGTGGGTCAGATCCTGGTTGCTGACTGACTTGTCGGTCTGGGGATTAAAGAAGTTGCTCGGAGCACCACCCTGATGCAGGGTAGCAAAGAATGGCAGCGCCGCATCCGCGTTCGTCAACGTCTTCGACCACGTGTAGGACGCCATCAGGTTCAGTCCGTTGTGGAAGCGGCGGGTTAGCTGTGCTTCGAGCGCGTTGTACGTCGATTGCCCCAGGTTCTCCAGTTGTCCGTCGCTGTTCAGGAAACGGAACTGGGGAAATGGAAGCAGAGCCTGCGCCACTTGCTGCGTCGTATCGAACCCAGGATACGGGGATGGAACGGTAGTCTGAGAGTTCACCGCCTGCGTCAGCAGAGTACCCAACGAGAAATTCTTCGGGTTCAGGAGATTCTCGCCGTCGTAGTTGCTGCGAAGGTGAGTGGAATGCTGCCCAACGTATGCCAGGTCAAGGATCAGGTCAGTCGCTAACTCCCGCTGCATTTCAACGCTCCAGTTCTGGATCATCGGTGGGCGTCCATACGAAGGAGCAAGATAGGTCTCGGAGCAGCAGTTCTGATTATTCACCTGCGACGGATCGAGATTGGGCAGGGTTGGCCTCGGGACCGGAAACGCCGAATCTATCGTATAGGGAGAGGTGAAGCCGTTCGAAACAATTCCAGCCGTCCCCTGGAAGCCCTGGCGGCTATATGCACCGAAATCGGCGTATTGCAGGCCACCATAGATGATCCCGTAGCCTCCGCGGAAGACGGTCTTCCCATTCCCCATGAAACCAGGCGACCACGCGAACCCGAGGCGCGGGCCAAAATTCTTCTTATAGATTTCAGCCCAACGTTCGTTCGTAACGCCATTCCGTCCTGGCCCTTTGCCGCCGAACACCAGAGCCCCGGGAAGATTCCCGGCCGCCGGATTTGGTGCCGTCAAGCTGATGTTGGAAGTATTATTGTCGGCTTCTTTAAACGGCTCATCGACTTCGTAGCGCAAGCCGTAAGTCAGTGACAAATTTGGCGTGATCTTAAAGTTATCCTGGACGAAACCGGCGAAATATGAGCGGAGCCAACGGGCCTGGTCCTGATAAACCGTGTAATTCGCGTTGTCCGTGTTGCCGAGCAGCATGCTGGCGATGCTGTTTCCGGTCAAGGCACGTTCGTCGACCGAGGCACCAGCCGCAGTACCGAACGTCGCGGTCTGAGCCCCCGTAAAGGCGTACGTTCCACTGGTGTTCTGGAAGTTCAGCGGCGAGTATTGCTGATACCACTGCTCATACCCGACTTTAATTTCGTGCTTGCCGCGAATCCAGGTGAGGGTGTCGTTGAAGCGGAAGCCATTGTCAATCGTATCGCCGTATACATTGTCGCCCATGTTGCTGGCGTTGGTTTGTGTGATCGAGGGGAAAATCTTGCCAAAGGGGCCGCCCGTAATGCCGAGAACCTGATCGAAGTCCTTGCCTCCGCCCAACGCCACACCGGCACCTACGTTCTTGCTGTTCGTCCGGTTGTAACCAAGGTTCAGGTGGTTGAGCATCGCAGGCGTAATGGAGTAGTCGTAACCGAAGCGGATGTAATGTGTCCCGAAGAACTGATTGCGGCCATAGCCCGAAGGACCGGCCCACTGCGGATTCGTTGAGATGCGAACGTTCTCGCGCGAAGAGTAGGTGAAATACGCCTTGCTCTTCTGGCTGATGTTCTGGTCGAGGCGGAACGTCGTCGTCGTGTCGAGAATTGGAAAGCTGAACGGGAAGTTGTAGTTGTTCGCGATTCCACCCGACGTTGGTGCGGGATAGAACGACAAGATGTTCTGCCCAACCGTAGATGTCGGGGTAAGCATGTTGCCTGCGAACGGTGTCCGGCACTGAACACCACCGATTGTCTGCTCCGTACCAGGCTGGAAGATCTGCCCCTGCAGGATCTGCTGCCCTGTACACGGATTAATCACCGGATTGCCTTTCGAGTCCACCAACCCGGCACCGAGAAACTCACTGAAATCACCTGTGCGTTCTTTCGCAGTGGGCACTGTCGTAGTGGTCACACCACCTTGTGTTTGGCGATATTGTTCCCACGAGAAGAAGAAGAATGTCTTGTCTTTGCCGTTGTAGAGGTGCGGGATGATGACCGGTCCCCCCAAGGCTCCACCGTAGTCATTCTGACGGTCGAGTGGCCTTGCATAAGTGGATCGTGCCGCTCCGCACTGCGGGCCGGTGGGATTGGCCAGGCAGTAGTCGTTGCCCCACACATTCGCGTCCAGATCTTCGTTCCTGAAAAGTTCATAGGCGACGCCATGAAAACGATTGGTGCCGCTTTTGGTGTTAAAGCTCTCAACTCCACCCGTCGTGCGCCCGAATTCGGCCGGAACGGTCGAGGTGAGAATCTTGAATTCGCCCAAGGCTTCCACCGAAGGAGCAGTCTCGTCGAACGAGGAACCGTTCTCGGAACGGGTCGTGGCGGCTCCGTCCAGAAGAACCTCGGTCGCATAGTTTTGGCCACCGGTGATCTTTGATTCGAACGTGCCGCCGTTTCCGGAGTCCGAACCCGGCCCAACCACGCCCGGCGTCAAAAACGCGAAGGCCTCAGGCGAACGCATGGCCTGGACGGTACTGCCGAGCGGGAGGGGAAGATCAAGAATTTGCTTGGCGCTGACGACGGTTCCGATATCGGAACTCTCGGACTGTACCGTGGGGACATCGGCATTCACTGAGACAGTTTCGGAAACGGTACCGGTCTGCAAACGAATGTCCAGCGCACTTGTCGTGGCAACCTGGACGACGACGCCTTTGTACGTCGCCGTCTTGAATCCGGGCGCTGTCGCTGTTACGTCGTAGGTGCCAATGCTCATGTTGGGGAGTTTGAACGCCCCGGCACTGCTTGATACGGTCTCATAAACCGCTCCAGTCGCGACCTCGCGAGCGCTGATTTTGGCCGCCCCTACGAGGGCTCCGGACGGATCGAAAATGTTGCCTGCAATCGAGCCTTGATTGGACTGTCCCAGAGCGGATCCAACCAGCAGCAACGACGCCAATGCAAATCCAACAATGCGAGGGACAAGACTGCAATTGCGATCACCGCACTCCCGATGCAATTTCATATCTGATCTCCGATGAGTCTCAACCAAGAGCTTTTCGCCAACCGGAAAACGTTTTCCCTAGTTACCTACAAAACGCCGCTTAAACCTGGCGGCTTTTTTCCCTCACTGAGGGGTGTCTTGAATTTGTGCGGAGCGCTTCAGCTTGTCCTGCAATCGCTGCGCTTGTTGCGCGTCCGCTTGTTGCTTCAAGCGCATGAAATTTTCCAGCGCTGCCTTCGACTCTTCCGGCTTTTGCTGGCGGCGGTACAACTGCGCCAGCTGGTAGTACGACTGCCGCAAAGTATCGCTATCTTGTGTCCCGGATTCTTTTGACTGTTTGACTGCAAGCAAAAACTGAGTGACCGCATCATCGATATTGCCGAGCTGCGATTGCGCCCGTCCGAGCTGGTAATGTGCGTCTGCCGAGCGTGGCTCACGGCGAAGAAGATCCTGCAACAAACTCGACGCAACCTCTGGCTTCGAACGTTCGAGACTCACGACCGCAAGCTTGTACATCGAAGTTTGACTCTGTGGATCGATTTTGAGTTCGCTCTGAAACTCCGATTCGGCCTCTGCCAGGTGGTTTTGTTCCAGATAAATATCGCCAAGCTCCTCGTGCAGGCCAGGCTCATCGCTCTTGAGTTTGAGCGCTTCCTGGCACTCATGCGCTGCTTCTTCCAGCCGATCCTGCTCCACGAAAGACTGCGCCAGCACCTGGTGCACGCGCGAAGAGTTTGGATCCGCCCTGTACATCTTCTCGTAGGACTCTTTCGAGACGAGGATGTGAGCACGGCCGCGGTGGTAAAGAATGTCGACATCGTCGGGCGCGAGTAAAGCCGCCTTGTCAAGGCTTGTGCTGGCGCCATCGGCATCCCCTGCCCCAAGTTGCGCGACGCCCAGCCACATCCAGGCCTTGGCATTCTTCGGATCCGTTGCCGTCTCATGTTTGACCGCGGCGATCGCGTCAGGGTAGTCGTTGTTTCGATACTCCGCGATCCCGAGAAACAAATTCGCGCCACGCAACGAAGGCTTCAGACTCAGGCTGCGCTTCAAGGAGCTAATGGCGTCATCCAGCCGTCCCTGCTGAAGGCGAACCAGCCCTAGATTGAAATGGGCCTCGGCAAAGCGCGGCATCGCGGAAGTGACGCTCTGGAAGTCCGCCGCCGCTACGTCCAGTTGGCCATTCCGCATTGCCAAGTTTCCTTCGTGAAACGTTTTCTCGATTTCGCCCGTCTGGGAGGCCAGCAACGGACCCAGCGCAACAACCAGGATCGCCAACAAACAGGCCCGGAAGCACGCACGCTCGTACTGCAGTCTTCCCCACATTCGGAATGCGCTGAGGAATCTAGTATTTAAAGATTAGGGTTGTCAAGACGAAAGCGAACGATTTTCGCTGTGGTCGCTTTTGAGTAATCGTTTTCTGAAAATGGGAGATACATCTTGCCACGATTTCAGCCACTTATGATTTTTGGAAGGACTATTTTGTATCCAATATACAGATGTGCTATTTCTGAACGGCAGCCCCTTCAGAGCTGCGGCCTGTTTCGTGCGCGTCGACGCCGTGCTCTTCCGTCACTCTGAAAATCTGGTCAATCCCAGGAATCTTCATGCTCTCCACTCTTCCACTGGGCCAATGAATCTCACACTTTTCGATGGTCGTGTTGGAACCGAGTCCGAAATGAATGCGGGGATCATTTGTTGAGGCAAAACTCCCGCCGCTCAACACATCTCCTCGTTGCCGGATTCCGCCCGCTGTCAGGTAAACCGTCGCGCCCACCGCATCCCGTGGACTCTTCGCTCCTCCGACGAGACTTAACTCGACCCAATGGTTCTTATCATCGCTGACGTTTCGCAACAGAGCCGGGGAACGGTCGAGTTGATTAATCACCACGTCGATCTTGCCATCGTTGAAGAGGTCGCCAAATGCTGCCCCGCGAGCCGTGAACAACTGCGCGAGCGCCGTTCCCTTCACCGCGGGCATCAGGTCGAACTTTTCACCTTTCATGTTGTGGAATAGCAGGGGACGCTGCGCAAACGTGGTGCCCCAATCGCTGGCGTCGACCTCCGGATAAACATGGCCATTCGCAGCCAGCAGATCCTTCCAGCCGTCGTTGTCGTAGTCGAAGAATCCGGTGCCCCATCCAAGGAATGGAATCGTGACCTCGGCAATTCCGATCCGATAGCTGATGTCGGTGAAATTCCCACCCCCTTCATTGCGATAGAGCGGGTTGTAATCGTCGGAGAACACCGTGTTATACAGATCGAGAAGCCCGTCATTGCGGTAATCCCCAACCGCAATGCCCATGGATGCCGTCTCGCGGCCGTTTTCGTTGAGTGCGTACCCCGACGCGTAGCTCGCATCCTCGAACTTTCCGTCGCCTTTATTGATGTAGAGATAGTTTGGCGTGGAATCGTTCGCCACGATCAGGTCCGGTTTCCCATCATTGTTCACATCCGCGAAGACTGCAGTCAGGCCGTAATATGCGCCCGGATCGCTGACACCCGCTTTCTCACTCACATCCGTGAATGTGCCGTCGCCATTGTTATGGAACAGGTGATCGCACTCGCCTTTCAGTCCACGTGGGCCGCACATCACGTTGATCCCGCGAAACTGGCACGTCGAGAACGCTACCACCGGTGACCCGGGAACAGGGGGATGTGCGATGTCGTAGTGCACGTACCCCGGTACGAACAGATCGAGTCGCCCGTCTCCGTCGTAGTCACCGAAAGTCGCGCCTGTCGACCAGTTTCCCAGTGCGACGCCCGCCTTTTCGGCAACATCCGTAAACGTTCCGTCGCGATTGTTGTGATAAAGCCGGTTCTTTCCGAAGTTGGCGACATAAATATCCGGCGAGCCATCGTTGTCGTAGTCGCCAATTGCAACCCCAAATCCCCAGCGATCGTTCGTTACGCCCGCCTTTGCCGCTACGTCTGTGAATGTGCCGTCGTGGTTGTTGTGGAAGAGCGCGGCGTGCGGAGGCTCGGCCCTGCCATCCAATGCCTCGTAGGTCGAGCCATTCACCAGGTAGATATCAAGCCAGCCGTCATTGTCGTAGTCGAGCAGCGCCACACCCGACCCGACAGTCTCCAGGATGAATTTCTTCTTCGTTGGGCCCATGACATGTCGCCAGGTCGTCAGGCCTGCTTTGTCCGCTATGTCGCGCAGAATTACGGGACCGCTGTCCACAAAACCGCCTGCGGTGATGGGACGCTTCTCGGCATCCAGCACAGCAGCATGAGATCCTCCCGTCGAGACGGAGCTCTGCGCCTGCGGGGGCGGACTCGATTCCTGCGTGGCCGCCAGAATGATCGTCGCCAGGAGTGCGACAAACACGGACGCTCCGGCAACGCGGCAGGCCGACCTTAGGTTTCTGTGGATCGAGCGAGGAGTGGGCATGGCGAGGACGGCTTGAACACGATAACACCGTGCGCGCTTGTTTGTGCGTCTTCGTCCAAGCAGCCTTCGACAAATCTCTCGAAAGAATTCCGGCCTCAACTGAGTGTGAGTGTGAGCTTGGTGACTGAAGCCGCCGGGAACGTATATGTGAGCGTTCGGCCCTGGCCCTCCATCGTTTTCGTCTGCGGCGCCACAACGTTCCTTTGTTCGAAAGAATTGTGCGCGTGGATATCGGCGTTCGTAAGAAACGCCGCCGAACCCGACTGCATACTCGCACCGCGAACCGTGATTTCCGTCTCGCGCTGCGAAGTCACATCTGGATTCACGACGGTGAGCACGAGTTGCTTGTCATGCAGGGACGCGGATCCTTTCAAACCCCAGAACGATGCTTTTTTTCCATCACGGTCGTAGGTGACATCCGGCACAGAGAAAATTGTCCGCAGGCTCTGTCCGCCTTGATGGGCGGCATAGAGCGCGAACACGTGACCGACCGGTGTGACGCAGAATTTGTCTTCGTGCGCGAGATAGAGACTGTTCAGGCAATTGATCAGTTGCGCGCAATTGGCCATCGTCACCTTCTCCGGATGGCGATTGAAAATATCGAGTGTCATGCCGCTGAACACTGCATCGCGCAATGCGGGAACCTGTTCCAGTTGATCGGATGAAGTCGCTTCACCGCCCGGTTTGTACCAGGGTCCCCACTCGTCGACGACCAGCTTAATCCGATGGTCCGGATCCAGTTCTCCCATCACCTGCCAGTGGCCATTGATCAATCCTTCCATCCGATCGCCCTCGCGCAGCAGTTCGTACCAGTCCACCGCTTCGAATTTGAGAGCGTCACCCTTGCCCTTGAGCCAGTCCTGCGTAGCCCCTCGACTCAAGTTCCACGCGTAGTGATGCAGCGCCATTCCAAATACGGAGCGCAGTTGAAACCTGCCCTTCTTGACGATCTCCTCCAGGAATCCTCGCGTCCAGTTCCAGTCGTCGACGTTCGGGCCCGACGCAATAAATGAAAGCTCCTGATGCTCGTAGCGCGGGACCCACGTCGTCCAGCGGCGGAATTCGACCGCATATTCCTGCGCTGTGAAGTTGCCGCCACATCCCCACGACTCGTTGCCGACGCCCCAGTAGCGAACATTGAAGGGTTCGGCATATCCGGCCGCCGTCCTCATATCGGCGAGCGTTGTACTCCCTGCCGGTGAGTTGCAGTACTCAACCCACCGGTAAAAGTCCTGCGCAGTCAGGCTGCGGACGTTCGCCGCGAGATAGGGCTCGGCGCCGATCAGCTTGCAGAAGTGGGCAAATTCGTTGGTGCCAAATTGATTGGGATCGTACTTGTGACTCGCAGGAGCACCAGGAGCCTCGCCCTCGGCCCAGAAGTTGGTTCGCTTTGGGCGCTTGTCTGCGGGACCGATCCCGTCGCGCCAATCGTAGCTGTCGGCGAAACAGCCTCCCGGGAATCTAACGACGGGCGGCCGGATCTTGCGCATCTCCTCCACCAGTTCCTTGCGAATTCCATTGATGTTCGGAACCTTGGAATTCTCGCCGACCCACATGCCGTCATAGATCACGCCGCTGAGGTTCTCGGCAAAGTGTCCGTAAATGTCTGGCGAGATGGCCCCGAGCGGCTCGTCCAGCAAGACTTCGATTCGCGCGTCGACGCTGGGATCCGATGCTGTCATCCACGGAGCGCCGCGGCCGAAGAGAAATAACCCGGTTCCCGCGAGTGTATTGCGAAGAAATTCTCTGCGTCGAATCATCGTTCTCCCAGCGACCGAATCGAGTCTTCGAAACGGGAGGTCAATGTGTCGGCAGCATAGTAAACGTTTACTCAGCAATGTGCTATAGTTTTTTCGCCGCGCCGCCTGAATGCGCAACGCGGGTGACGGACTCTGCCGCAAGTCATCGCGCCAAAACAGGCCTCGGAGTTCAAGTGCTGTATTCCACGAAATCTCTTTGTCCCGCGGCGGGGCGAGTCCTCTGTCTTTTGTTTCTGCTCGTCGCTCTTCTCGGCGTCACCCCGGCACAGAACCCACGTGCTTCTCAGGTGACTTTGCAAATCATCGTCGTCCCCACGGAGAAAGAAGGTCAGCAAATTCTTGATCGCCTGAAAGCCGGCGAAGACTTCGCCGTGATCGCCAAACAGAAATCCACTGACGCCACCGCCGACGACGGTGGCTACATGGGAAAGCTCGACCCTTCGAGTTTGCGTCCGGAGTTGCGCGATGCGGTCGCGAGCCTGACACCCGGCAAGGTCTCGGCCATCGTGAAGCTTCCTTCGGGCTTCGCCATTCTGAAACGAGTGCCCGAGGGCGAAGGCCCGGTCCCTGCGAACTCCACGCCTACACATATTCTTCCCCTCGCAGCCACAGGAGCCATTCGCTATCCACCGAATGTCGGAGGCAAGGGAGAAGCCGACCTCGCTTTTCGTAACTTTCCGAAGCCCGACAAATGGAATCAGGATCTGCAGGCGCTGTGCAGGATTCGTAAGGAATCCTTGGCGTCGGTCACGGATCAGCTCAGCAGCAACCTGTCCCTCGCTGGGGAAGGTGGCCCGGCACCGGGCAGCGCACTCGACCGTATTGAGACCCGTTACGCGCTGGCCAATCTCTACGCCTACCAGGGGATCATGGATAAGTCCGTGAGTGAATGGGAGACTGCCTACCAGATCGCACAATCGGAGTTGCCCGGCGCTATGCCGGAATTGGAGCAGGTGCTCGGTATCGCCTACTTGCATAAGTCCGAGATGGACAACGACGTCTACCGACATCCGGGCGACCGCTGCCTGTTCCCGCCCAAGTCAGGCGTGAGCTATGCGAAGACCGGCGACTCCGAAAAAGCCATTTCGTATCTGACGAAATACCTGGAGCGCAAGCCCGAAGCGCTCGACGTCAAATGGCTCTTGAACCTCGCTTACATGACGCTCGGAAAATATCCAGCCGGTGTACCCAAGAACTATCTGATTCCGCCGAGCACATTCGAATCTCCCGAGGATGTGGGGCGGTTTGTCGACGTCGCGCCCGCGGCCGGCATCAATCTTTACTCGGAGTCCGGTGGCATCATTGTGGACGACTTCGACGGTGACGGCCTTCTCGACATTGTGACCTCCGACTACGATCAATGCGCGCCGATGCACTTCTTCCACAACAACGGGGATGGGACGTTTACAGACCGCACCGCGCAGGCCGGACTCTCGGATCAACTGGGCGGGCTCAATCTCCTGCAGACCGACTACAACAACGACGGCTGTCTCGACATCCTGGTGCTACGGGGCGCGTGGGAGTTCCCCCAGCGCAAGTCGCTCCTGCGCAACAACTGTGATGGCACCTTTACGGACGTCACTGCGGCCGCGGGCCTCGCTGAACCCGCTACCAGCACGCAGACCGCCGTGTGGGCCGACATCGACAACGACGGCTACCTGGATCTTCTGGTCGGGAACGAGAATCGTCCGTCGCAGCTTTTCCGCAACAAAGGCGACGGCACGTTCGAGGACATCTCACACTCATCCGGCGTTGATGAGGTTGCCTTCACGAAAGGAGTCGCGGCCGCCGATTACGATAATGACGGATACGTGGACTTCTACGTCTCGAACCTGAACGGCAGGCACTTTCTCTATCACAACAATCACGACCGGACGTTCAGTGAAGTCGCACTCACCGCCGGAGTCGACAAACCGTGGCAGAGCTTCGCCACCTGGTTCTTCGACTACGACAACGATGGCTGGCCCGACCTTTTCGTCACCAGCTATTACATCTCCGTGGATGAGTCCGTTCGCAGCTACCTCGGCCTTCCTCCCAACGCCGAAACCCTGAAGCTCTTCAAGAATCTGGGAAATGGGACCTTCCGCGATGTAACCTCAGAGGTCGGCCTCGACAAGGTCTTCATGCCGATGGGTTCCAATTTCGGCGACATTGACAACGACGGTTACCTCGATATGTACCTCGGCACGGGAAATCCCGGTTACGCTTCGCTCCTGCCCAACGTCATGCTGAAGAACAAAGATGGGAAGTTTTTCGTCGATGTCACTGCAGCTTCCGGCACGGGAGAGTTGCATAAGGGACATGGCGTCGCCTTTGCCGACATCGACAATGATGGCGACGAAGACCTGCTTACCGAGATTGGTGGTGCCGTGCCTGGCGATCGCCACGCATTTCGCCTCTTTGAGAACCCGGGCAACGGCAATGACTGGATCAGCCTTCATCTGGTCGGTGTGAAAACAAACCGGGCCGCAATTGGTGCGCGCATTAAAGTGACTGTCGAAAACGGATCGCAGGGAAGCCGGGCGATCTATCGGAGCGTGGGCAGCGGCGGATCGTTCGGCGCTTCCCCTTTGCAACAGCACATCGGGCTAGGCAAAGACGCCCACATCCAGGAAATCGAAATCTGGTGGCCGGTCAGCAACACGCGCCAGCACTTCAAGGATGTCCCCAAGAACCAGTTCCTCGAAATCAAAGAGCTCGCGAACAACTACACGAGACTGGAACGTCATGCTTATCGTCTAGGCGGCAAGAATCGCGAGGCAGCTGCCGCAACTCATCCGGCATCCCAAGCCACGAGCGGGGCGAAGTAAATGAAGGCCCCTGTCCATCGTGCCTGGAATTGGTTGCTCGTGCTCATTCTCACGATTGCGCCGCTTCGGGCGGAAGAAAAGCATCGCGCCACAGGCTTGGTTCTTGCGCTGGACCAGGTACGCCACACCATCACGGTCTCCTGCCAGGAGATCCCTGACTATATGGACGCGATGGTGATGACCTTTAACCTCCGCGGAGCCACTAACGAAAAGCTCACACCTGGCGTGAACATCGACTTCACGATGACCGCCGCGGGTGCCACGGCATACGCTGACGACATCCGCATCCATCCTTTCGAGAGTCTCGAACTCGATCCCACGCAAGCGCGGCGCCTGAAGCTGATGGAGAACCTTACGGCTGCCCCCGCCTCGCGCGCGAAAGCGATCGAACCGGGCGGCATGGTGCCTGACTTTACTCTGACCGACCAGTCGAAGCAGAGTGTGTCTCTGTCCCAATTTGCCGGAAAAGTCGTCGCTCTCACGTTTATCTACACGCGCTGTCCGCTACCCGATTACTGCTTCCGCTTGTCTAATAACCTCGGCCAGCTGCAAAAGCGCTTTCGCACGCGTATGGGCAGCGATCTCGTTCTGCTGAGTGTTGTAATTGATCCGGCGCACGATCAACCCGCAGCCCTCAGCGACTATGCGCGTACCTGGAAGGCGGATTCGCAGGCTTGGCATTTCCTTACTGGGCCCCTGCCGCAAATAGAACAGATGGCGCGCGGGTTCGACATGAATTTCTATCCGGAAGAGGCGTTGTTCGTGCATTCTTTCCACACGATTGTGATTGATCGCCAACGGAAGCTCGTTGCCAATCTCGAAGGAAACGCCTTCAGCGCGAAGCAACTCGGCGATCTGGTGGAAACGGTGCTTTCCAAGAATTAACCAGGAGGACCGCAAGTTGAAATCGTGGGACGCCATCCTCGTCACGACGTTTCTTTGTCCCCTACTCGCGGCCCAGCCGACACAACCGCAGGTTCCTGTTCAAACGGAGTTGGTGAAGGTCCTCGACGTGAACACGACTCGAAACGGCGATACATTCCTGGCCCGCACAACCGTGGAGTGGAAATCCAAAGATTGCAATCTACGCAAGGGTGCCATTCTCCAGGGTCACGTTGTCTCTCAGAGCGCTCGTTCCAAGACCTCTCCATCTGAGCTTGCCCTGATGTTCGACAGCGCACAGTGCGACGGGCAGGACATGAAGCCGTTCCCCCTGACCGTGGCCGCCCTGCTCGCTCCTGCGCGCAACCGGAATTCGAGCCTCTATGGCGAGGAGCAGAGCCAGCCTCTCAGCGACGCGGTCGGCCTCAGTCTCAACGGCGGGATGCGCAGCCTCCAGACTGCAGCGGACACGGTGTTCAACGAGCCTCCTCGCGCCAAGCCCGTGAAAGCCGTCATGCCCGGGCAGGTGATCGGGCTGGGCAGTTTGAAGTTGAGCGTTGCGACAGGTGCGGAAGCCAGTTCCGTACTCTCCGACGCAAAACACAATATTCGTCTCGAAGCTGCAACCCAGTTTGTTTTAGTCCCGAGGTTGGTGCCGGTAGTCAGCGCGTCGGCTGCTCCTGCGTCAACCAACGCGAATGCTGCCGGGGCTTCCCCTGCTACGATTTCTCCCGCTAAGCCCGCGGATGAAGAGAGCCTCACCGACGAAACCAGCCTCTGCGCTCCGCCAGACTGCAGCATCGCGCTGAACGAGCCCCAACTCGACAAGACCGCTGTAAAGCCAAGTTCTGCAATTTCGATTGCGGATTTCGGTTATCGACCGCGCGTCAACCACGAATTCAGTCGTTTCGATTACGACGCCGCCATCGCGTATTTGGGGCCAAACCAGCTGCTGTTCACCTTCAATCCGCATAAGCTTGTTCCGCGGCCGGAGCGAGAAGCGCTCCCGACCTTGCGGACCGTGCGTGCCGTGCTGATCGACCTGGGCAGTATGCGGGCAATCCGCACGCTCGATTGGCGCGTCCCCGACGCCAACCAGTATTTGTGGCCGGTTGGCCAAAGCCACATAATCGTTCACGTTGGACGTGAATTGCGGCTCTACGGCCCCGGATTGAAGATCGAACAGCGCTATTCGCTCGGGGGACCGCTTGCGTTCGTGCAAACGTCCCCGGCAAACAATTACTTTGCGGTAGGAATTTTAAAAGAACGCCACACGCCAGCGATCCACCGCCAACTGCTCGAAGCGGAAAATCGCGAACCGGAAGAGGACGTCGAACTGAAAATCCTGGATTCCGATTTTCGTACCCAGGCCACAATCGTGCGCTCCTCGCGCAATGCCCCTCCCGTATTGACGGAGTTGGGAGAACTTCAGATCTCGGGCTCGGGGAAGTCGCGGTGGCGATTGTCCGAGCGCGCTTGGGATGGACAGACTCGCGCCGTGGGAACGCTCGCTTCGTCATGCCGGCCCGACATAGCGAGCATGGCCAACAAGCTTCTCTTCGTGGTGGGCTGCGATCGCACCACGAGCGCCAGGTGGTACCGCGTGCTTCGGTTGAGCGGGCGTCCGCTACTCAAAGGAACAGGCTCCGCCGCCGACCTCGCGCAGACCGCTTCCTGGAGTGCGGACAACGGAACATTTGCCATCGGCGTCGCGACTGCGTCCAAGTCAATTCTTCCCGAAGAAGTGTTTCGCGTAACCGACATCGATCATCAACAAATCGATGTTTACCAGCCCGATAAGGGACAGCGCTTGTTCGATATCACCGTTGCGTCCCCTCTTCCCACCTTTCAGACTTTCGTGCTCTCGCCGGAAGGAAAACAATTGGCTGTGTTGCATTCGGACCAAATTGACCTATACACCGTCCCAGCCGCAAATTCCCCCGCCAGATAATCGCTCAGTGCGCGCCTGGTTCGGATTACGCCATTCGGAAAATTTTGCAGCTCGCGGGAATCGCGCTGCTAGCTTCGACGAAAAGCATTTCTGCTCGAACGATCAAATTCAGAATCGTTCCCCTCACCTGACCTCAAATGTGTACGATCCGGAACCGACCTCGACGACAGAGGCATCGCCATCCCTGACACTATTGACCGAATGTCCGTCCTGAAACACGTGCGCATTCGCGACGAAAGGCAAGTACACCTTTGCGCTCGTGTTAGCTGGCACACTCAGATTCAATACGAACGGGCCCGCCGGCGTACCATTCCAGTCACTGACAATCTTTCCGTACACCGATTGATATTCACCGCGCGCGCGAGTGATGCGTTGGTCCAGATGAGGGTGAACGATGATCTCCTTGTAGCCCGGGGCCGCGATCGTCGTGTCGATCCCGGCCACGGAACGATATACCCACGCCACCACCGATCCGAACGCATAGTGGTTATAAGAATTCATGGCTGGATCGCCCGTATCCCCGTTCCAACGCTCCCACCACGTGGTAGCCCCCTTTGAAAGCATGTAGCCCCACGACGGGTAGGTCTCGTTTAGCAGCAAGCGATAAGCAACATCAGCGCGGCCATGATTCGCCAGCGTGAAGAGAAGAAACGGAGTGCCGAGGAATCCGGTCGACAGGTGCCAGTCACGCTTCTCAATGTCTGCCACCAGGTTCGTGACCATCGCCGGTTCGAGCGCCGGCGGCGCCATCTTCGTGTAAAGGGTCACGACATAGGACGTCTGTGTTCCGCCCTCCACTCTTCCGTCGCCCTTGATATAGGCCTTCTGATAGGCAGACCGGATGTTGGCGACGAGATCCTCGTACTGCTTGGCCTCGGGCTCTTTTCCCAGGGCGTGAGCCATTTGCGACATCATCTCGGCGATCAGCGCCCAATACGCCGTCGCCAACAGATCTTTACTTGTGTGTTCGTCGGGAGCCAACCAATCGGCGAAGTTCGGACCGACGCCTTTTTTTCGCAGAAAGTCGGGGTTCGCCTGCGCGATAAAGTCCATCCAGCGCTCCATGGCTGTCCAATTCTGTTCGATGATTGACCGGTCGCCGTACTGCACCCATGTAGTCCAGGGCAGAATGACTCCGGCGTCTCCCCACCCCGGTGCACCTTCGCTTCGAAACGGTCGAAGAACGTCGGGCGACACGTTGGTGAATTCTCCTTGCGCCGTTTGCGCGTCGATCACGTCCTCCATGAACTTGTGCGAGAATGCGTCGATATCGAAGTTGTAACTGCCAGTTCTCCAGAAGACGCCTGCGTCTCCCATCCATCCCAACCGTTCGTCACGCTGCGGGCAATCCGTCGGAATGCTGAGAAAATTCCCGCGCTGCCCCCAGATTCCAATCGACCACATGCGGTTCACCAGATCGCTCGAAGTGTTGAGAGTGGCCGTCGGTTCGCCGCTCACGCTGCTGAGGACTTCGCCGGTGATCGAATCCTTGGTCGGTGTTCCTGGATAGCCGCTGACTTCAACATAACGGAAGCCATGAAAGGTGAAATGAGGACGGAATGTCTCTTCTCCCTCTCCGCGAAGAATAAACACATCGGTCGCGTCGGCATTTCGGAGGTTCTGGCGGTAGATCGAGCCATCCGGATTGAGGATCTCCGCGAATCGCAGGCGAACTCGCGTTCCGGCCTCGCCCTTCACTTTCAATGCCACCCAACCAACCATGTTTTGCCCCATGTCGATGACATAAGTTCCGTTGGTCGATGGCTTCACGCTCTTCGGAGCAAGCGTCTCTACGACCCGGACCGGCGCGGACATCTGGCTTCCGACTGTTAATAGAGGCGCCTCCGCGACCGAAACCGCTGTCCACCGACTATCTTCGAATTTAACCTGATTCCATCCGGCTTGCTCGAGTCTGGCGTCGTAGACTTCGCCTGCATAAATTTCGGATCGCCGAATCGGAGACGCCGCCCCTTTCCATCCGCCGTCGGAAACGACCGTTTCATGTGAGCCGTCGCTGTATTCGAGTTCCAGTTGCGCGATCAGACGAGTGGGAGGTGGCAGGAAGAAAAACGACAGCCCTTCCCAGGTCAGTCCGCTGCCAAACCAGCCTTCGCCTAACTCTGCTGCGATTACGTTGGAGCCGCTCGCCAACCATTCCGCAACGTCATAGGTCTGGTACAGCACGCGCTTGGTGTAGTCGGTAAACTCGGGCGTCAGAACGTCGTTTCCGACGCGCCGGCCATTTAAGAACATCCGGTAACTGCCGAGCGCGGTCACGTACAGTCGAGCTTGTTTGACTTCTTTCGTGACTTTGAAACTGTGGCGAAAGAGCAAAGCCGGTTGTGGCAACGGTGGGACTTCGCCAATACGCCGGTCATTCAGATCGCCCACCACGCTCGCACTCTGCCACGCGGAATCGCTTGCCAAATGAGCCTGCCAATCGGCACTTGTTGGAACACGAAGGACGCTTCCGTCGCCACGTGTGATCTTCAACAGGCCCGCGAGTGCCCCCTTCATCGTCTTTGCGCCCGCTTCAGGCCCGTCACGGCTCGGCTCTCGCACTGTGACAGATACCTCGATCAGATTCTTCCCCCTCACGAGTTCATTCGCAATCTCCTCCCGGTCAAATGAATTCCACCGCTGCTTGGAGCCCACCTCGTGTCCGTTCACCTTCGCCGCAAAATTCCCACGCGCCAGCAAAAACAACGCCGCCTCGCGTGGCTGATCAGGAATGTCCACGGTGATCCGAAATTCGGCCAACGTTTTGGGCGCCATGGCGAGCGCGTCCTGGCCAGCCACCCAAATCCATCGAATTGCGGCGCGATCCGGAGCTTCGTCTGGATTCGTCCAGGTAATCCACTTTGCGCGCCAATCCTCTTTGTTCAGAAGGCCGGTCTCCCACAATGCAGACTCCGACGACTGCGTGGACTTTCCGTCCGCGTCCCACACCCGTACGCTCCAGTAGTAACGCCTCCGGGATTCCAGTTTCCGTCCACCGTAAGCGATCCCCACCGACTCGTCCGAACTCACCTTGCCGCTGTCCCAAATATCGCCATGTCCTGCGCTGAGTTGTTCAGCGCTACTCGCGACCAGTATTTGGTATGCAGACTGCCGCCAGTTGTGCGCGGTGCTGTCACTCTGCCAGGAAAGATGTGGAACCGCCGCGTCGATTCCCAGGGGATTCACCAGAGACTCGCAGCGAAGATGAACGGGAGCGCCGAAGGCACTGCCCGAAACGGCGAGAAAAGCGACCAGTACTGCGGCTCCGTGCACACGCGTCACCGTAGCCTCCCAACGTTCGAGTTCACCGTCAAATCTTACATACTAAAATTACCCACTTTGAATTTGCCAGCCCACTCTCATGGCAAAATGTCCCGCGTCTGAAACGGCCGTGAATTTCGTGCCTTTCCGTTTGCAGGGATGGGCATTGCTTGTTCTAAACTGCACTTTACGTACATGTTGAAATCGCGCCCTGCGCCAGACCGGATGTGTCACCTCCCACGCTGAGTGAGGCTTTGCTATGGATTCGACAAAGGCTGAGAAAGTTTTTCGAGGACTGGAAGCATTTCGCATCGAGATCCCATCGTGGGGTTTTGCGAATACCGGCACTCGATTCGGCAAGTTCCTGCAGCTTGCAGCCGCTACCACGACCGAAGAAAAATTTAGCGACGCTGGCCAAGTTCACCAATTAACCGGCGTATGTCCCACCATCGCCTTGCATATTCAATGGGATTGTCCCGACGGAATTGGTAGCGCCGACGCAATCAAGAAACTGGCGGTCCAGTATCGCATCCAGCCCGGATCGATCAATCCGAATCTGTTTCAGGATCAGCAGTACAAATACGGTTCTTTCGGAAATCCAGACAAGAAAATCCGCGATGCAGCCCTCCAACACACCAAGGAAAGCATCGAGATCGCACGAAAGCTGCAGAGCCGCGACATTTCAATGTGGTTTGCCGACGGCTCAAACTATCCCGGAACAGCAAACATTCGTCACCGCAAGCAATGGTTCGAAGAAAACCTGAGGGCCGCCCACGCGGAACTTTCATCGACCCAGCGGTTGCTGGTCGAATACAAACCGTTTGAACCCGCCTTCTATCACACAGACATTGCAGATTGGGGCATGGCGCTGCTTTTGGCGAGACGTACCGGACCTCAGGCGAAAGTCCTTGTCGACACGGGGCACCATTATCTCTCACAAAATATCGAGCAGATCGTAGCCTGGCTTTTGTCGGAAGACATGCTGGGAGGCTTTCACTTTAACGATCGCCGCTACGCCGACGATGACCTCACCATCGGGTCGATCGATCCCTATCAAGTCTTTCGCATCTTCCATGAGATCCTCTATTTCGAATGGGAAACCGGTAAGCTCGCCGACATCGCTTACATGATCGATCAGAGTCACAACCTGAAGGGCAAAATCGAAGCCATGATCCAGACTGTCACCATGGCCCAGATGCTGTTTTCGAAGGCGGCGATCGTGGACCATGATGCGCTCGCAGACGCGCAGCAAAAGTGTGACTTGGTGCGGGCCGAATCGCTGCTGCAGGACGCTTTCGCCACGGATGTTCGCCCGGCGATTCAGGAATGGAGGGAATCGAAAGGCTTGCCTCATGATCCCATGACCGCCTTTCGCGAGAGCGGATATCTCGAGCGGATCACACAAGAGCGAGCAGCGCGCAACGCGCGGAGCGTTACGTCCTATGCCTAGCGGTCATGACGGAAAGCCCTATCTGGCTTTCGATCTGGGCGCAGAAAGCGGCCGCGCGGTTTTAGCGCGTTTGCACTCAGGGATTCTTACTACCGAAGAAGTCCATCGCTTCCCGAACGAGCCGGTGGAATATAGCGGATCCTTACATTGGGACGTTTCGCGCCTCTGGCTCGAGATGTGCCGAACCCTTGCCAAGCTTGAAGAAACGCAATTAGCCGGAATCGGCGTGGATGCCTGGGGAGTTGACTACGCCCTGCTGGGAGAACGCGGCGAGCTACTTCAGAATCCTTACCATTATCGTGACCGCAGAACAAACGGCGTGATGGAAGAGGTTTTTCGCAAGATCTCGCGGGAGGAGATCTACTCCGAGACCGGCATCCAGTTCATGCCGATCAATACTCTGTATCAGCTGTATGCCACTCAACGCGACACGCCGGCAATCCTGCAAGCCGCCCAACATCTGGTCACGATTCCAGATCTGTTTCACTACTGGCTTACCGGCAAGGCGGTTTGTGAGTTTACCAACGCAACCACAACGCAGCTCGTGAACGCCACAACTCGCACCTGGTCGATTCACCTGATGAACCGTTTGGACCTCCCATCGCAACTCCCGGCGCCGATTGTCGAGCCCGGCACGGAGATCGGTCCTTTGTCGCAATCGATCTCTCGTACTACTGCGCTTGCCGGCACTCCGGTCATCGCTCCGGCGTCGCATGACACCGGATCCGCCGTAGCTGCCATCTCCGCTCGGTCCGGCACGGCATTTCTCAGCTCAGGGACGTGGTCCTTGCTCGGCGCCGAACTCGATGCGCCCGTGCTCCACGCCGATGCCCTGCGCTTAAACTTCACCAACGAAGGCGGTGTGTGTGGAACCACACGCCTCCTGAAAAACGTAATGGGACTCTGGATGTTGCAGTGTTGCCGGAACTTCTGGGCATCTCAAGGACTAAATTACGACTACCGGGAACTTATGGAACTCGCCGCTCGCGAACAGTCGTTCCGTCATTTGATTGATCCTGATGACGAGTCATTCCTGCGCCCGGCGGATATGCCCGCGGCGATCGATCGCTTCTGCGCCAAGACTCATCAACCCGCGCCGTCGAGTCCCGGGGCTTATGTCCGCACGATCCTGGAAAGCCTCGCCTTCAAGTATCGAGTCGTTCTGAAAAACCTGGAGCAGGTGAGCGGTCAGAAGATCGACCAGATTCGGGTGATTGGAGGCGGCTCCAAGAATCGTTTGCTGAACCAGTTCACGGCAGAGGCGACCGGGCGCCATGTTCTCGCTGGTCCAGCCGAGGCAACTGCCCTTGGCAATGCGGCGATTCAGATTCTTGCCACCGGCCGAGCTACCTCACTCGCCGAAGTTCGCGCGATCATCGATCGCTCATTCCCCACCGAAGTTTTCGATCCCACGGATCCTGGCAAGTGGGATCGTGAGGCCGAGCGCTTCCAGCATTACAGCGAGATGATCTATGCCTGAGACTAAAGAAATGACCCGTCTCAAAGACCTGTGGAACGAAGAGCAAGCCCGCACGCTCGACCACGATCAACTGGCGCTGCTGCGTTATCGTTCCAATCTGCTGGGAGCCGATCTCCGCATCACAAACTTCGGCGGCGGCAATACGAGCTCGAAGATCGAATTGCTGGATCCTTTTACGAAGGTGCCGACACGTGTGCTGGCTGTGAAAGGAAGCGGAGGAGATCTCGGATCGATTCAGGAGTCTGGATTCGCTCTCCTCTATCTCAATCGCCTCGAACAATTGAAGGCGTTGTATCGCGGCGAGCCTCACGAAGACGAGATGGTCGCCTACTATCCACTTTGTGCCTTCGGCGAGAATCGCGTCGCCGCTTCCATCGACACGCCTCTGCACGCCTTCCTGCCCTTCCCTCATGTGGATCATCTGCATCCAGACTGGGCGATCGCATTGGCCGCGAGTGCCAATGGCAAACGGAAATTGGAGGAATTTAACAGGCAATTCGGCCGTAAGATCGCATGGGTTCCCTGGCAACGCCCCGGATTCGAACTCGCGTTGCTGATTGAAAAAACAGTCAAAGAGAATCCCGGTACCGACGGTCTGATCCTAGGAGGTCACGGCCTGTTCACCTGGGGGATGACGCAGCGCGAGTGCTATCTCAACAGCATTCAGACTATCGATCAGATGGGCGAGTTCATCGCCGAGCATGAATCCAAAAAAGGCACAGTGTTTGGTGGAGCGCAATACCAACCGCTTGCGGAGCGTGCACAGGTCGCTACTCAAATCTTGCCAACTCTCCGCGGTGTTCTGTCCTCAAACCGAAGGATCATCGCACATTACACCGACTCCGACGACGCATTAACCTTTGCCAACTCCAAATGGTGCGCAGAACTCAGCGCTCTCGGCACGAGCTGCCCTGATCACTTTCTGAGGACGCGCGTTTGTCCCATGTACGTCAAATGGGATCCCGCGGCTGAGGACGTTGGCGCCCTGAAGCAGCGTATTCACGAAACGACGGTTGGCTATCGCGCCGATTACAAAAAGTACTACGACGCGTGGGCGAGCAAAGACTCTCCAAAGCTTCGCGATACGAATCCATCGGTCGTGATCATTCCCGGGCTCGGCCTGTTTGGCTTCGGGAAGAACAAGAAAGAAGCTCGCATCACGACGGAATTCTTCATCAACGCGATCCACGTTATGGCTGGCGCGAACGCACTAGAAGACGACGCAAGTCCTGATGTTCTTCCGCAAGCCCGACGAACCGATCAATCCGGACAGTTCACGCACTTCCACAACTACGTCGCTCTTCCTCGTTCCGAGGCATTCCGCATCGAGTACTGGGCCCTGGAGGAGGCCAAGCTGCAACGAATGCCGCCCGAGGCAGAATTCAGCCGCAAGATTGCCTTGGTTGTGGGTGGCGCAAGCGGCATTGGACGCGAGGTTGCTCTTCTGCTCGCACGCCGCGGAGCCCAAATCGTGATCGCTGACTTCGACGAACCCTCCGCCAACAACGTTGCTCAGGAAGCAAGCAAACTAAGCACATCCGAATCCATCGTCGCCACTCCGGTGGATCTCAGTTCTCCCGAAAGCCTCGCCGCAGCCACTCGTTTTACGGTCTCACGCTTTGGTGGGATCGACATCATCGTCAACACCGCGGCCATTTATCCCGTTCCCGGCGCGGATGGCGAACTATCCGAACAGCAGTGGGCGAAGACTTTCCTCATAAATGTCACCGGCAATTACGCCCTCGCGCGAGAGACCGAGTGGGTCTTTCGTGACCAGAATCTTGCCGGCTCGATTGTGCTGACGAGTTCGGCAAATGCCGTCGTCCCCAAAAAAGGTAGCGAGGCCTATGACACCAGCAAAGCTGCTGTGAATCATCTGATCGGTGAGTTGGCGATCAAGCTGGCACCGACTGTCCGCGTCAACGGAATCGCTCCCGCTACCGTCGTTGCGGGCTCTACTATGTTTCCTCGCGACCGCGTGATGCAGTCCCTTGAAAAATACAAGATCGCATTCGCGGAGTCCGAGTCCACCGAGGACTTGCGTACAAAGCTCGCCAACTTCTACGCACAACGCACTCTCACCAGGCGTCCAATCCTCCCGCAGGATTGCGCGGCGGCGATTGTATGGTTAGCGGGAGACCTCAGCGGCAAGACCACGGGCCACGTCATCCCGGTCGATGGCGGTCTGGCAGAAGCTTTCCTACGTTAGGAGAATCGGAATGAAACGCATCTGCTTCGTATTGCAGGTGAAGCCGGATCGCCTCGACGAATACAAGAAGCACCATCGCGCAGTGTGGCCCGAGATGTTGTCTGCCCTTAAAGAAACCGGGTGGTGCAATTACTCACTATTTCTTCGTCCCGATGGCCTGCTGGTCGGCTATCTCGAGACAGAAGATTTCGAGCGAGCCCGTTCCGGAATGGCCCAGCGGGAAATCAACGACCGTTGGCAGCGAGAGATGGCGGATTTCTTCGTTCAGCCCGAGGGCAAATTACCCGACCGCGCTATGCAGCCTCTGGAAGAAGTTTTTCATCTTTAAATTCGCCTCAAAAGGAAGATCATGGTTCCGAATCCCGCTCTGGGTGTCTTTCTTCACTGGCTGGGGGGCCTCGCTTCCGGCAGCTTCTACGTTCCGTATCGTGGGGTGAAGCGTTGGTCCTGGGAAACCTATTGGCTCGTGGGCGGCGTCTTCAGTTGGATCATCGCGCCTTGGTTTCTGGGTAGTCTGCTGACGCGAGACTTGCTCTCGGTGCTTTCCGAAACGCCGACGCGCACTCTTTTCTGGGCATTCTTCTTCGGGCTCCTGTGGGGAGTAGGCGGTCTCACCTTTGGCCTGACGATGCGGTTTCTCGGACTGTCGCTGGGCATGGCTGTAGCACTGGGACTCTGCGCCGCTTTCGGCACCTTGATGCCGCCTATTTTCAGTGGTGTGTTCATGACACAGGTATTGGGAACGAAGTCGGGCCAGGTGATTCTGATTGGCATCTTCGTTTGCCTACTTGGCATTTCGACTGCGGGCCTCGCCGGAATTTACAAAGAACGTGCCATGTCGCCCGAGCAACAGAAATCGGCGATCAAGGAGTTCGATCTCAAGAAAGGGCTGGCCGTTGCCACACTCTCCGGTGTGATGAGCGCCTGCTTCGCCTATGGCCTCGCCGCTGGAACGCCGATTAAAGCTCTGACGCTCAGGCACGGAACCTCGACTCTTTGGCAAGGTCTGCCCGTACTGGTGGTCGTTCTCATCGGGGGATTCACCACGAACTTCATCTGGTGCCTCGCACTAAATATCCGTAACAAGACCGGCTATCAGTATTTCGTTTCGGATTCCCGGCGCTATGTCGCCCCGGAAGACGAAACCATCGTCGAGACCGCGATTGATGCGCCGAGCCGGGAACTCGTCGAGCACATTCCCGTGCCAAAACGCGAGAATGGCCGCCCCGTTCCCATGTTGGCAAATTATTTTTTCTGCGCTCTTGCCGGCACCACATGGTATTTCCAGTTTTTCTTCTACACGATGGGCGAAACGCAGATGGGCCGCTACGGTTTCTCGAGCTGGACGCTCCACATGGCGAGCATCATCATTTTCAGCACGCTCTGGGGGTTGGGCCTGAAGGAATGGAGAGGCGCTGGCGTAGCTGCAACGCGGCTTCTGACCATCGCCCTTGTGCTTCTGGTCGGCTCGACCGTCATCGTCGGTTACGGCAACTACCTGGCACTCGGACACTGATCCTCATCCAGCCCTGAGATACCTCCTCGGTTCGCCGCGTGGTTTCCTTGTTTTGCCAGAACGGGCCAGCCATCAAAATACTTACCGCCAACTACGAGTTCTGCGCTTGGAGCACATGGCCTGCACCCGATAAAATATAGGGTTTTTGTTGAGGAGCCACGCCTCGCTGGCATCGGCTCCTGAATTCAGCTTCGACTTTACTACTGCTTAATTCCTAAAGGAGTCATCCATGGCAAAGAAGCGCATAGGCATACTCACTGGTGGTGGCGACGTTCCCGGCTTGAATGCCGTGATCAAATCGGTCGTCTACCGTGGCGCAGAAATCGAATGCGAAGTGATTGGAATTCGCCGGGGCTGGGAGGGCCTGACCCACGTCGATCTGAACGACCCGGCCAGCAAGGCGCGGTACATCCTGCCCCTGAACCGCGAGAACACACGCACAATCGATCGCACGGGTGGAACCTACCTGCACACGTCGCGCACGAATCCCACCAAAATGAAGAAGGTGCCTCCCGCGCTGCAGGGTCAGAAATTCGAAGCCAAAGAATCGACGAAGAAGGGCGTGACCAGCGCCGTCTACGATGTCACGCCAGCGGTGCTGAAGAACGTAGAGACCCTCGGACTCGACTACCTGATCGCCATCGGCGGCGACGACACCTTGAGCTATGCCGCAGAACTCGATCGCAAGGGCGTGAAAGTGCTTGCGGTGCCGAAGACTATGGACAACGATGTCCGCAATACCGAATACTGCATCGGATTCTCGACGGCGATTACCCGCGCCATGGATGCTATCGACCGCCAGCGCACGACCGTCGGCTCACACGAGCGTATTGGCATCTTTCGCGTATTCGGCCGCGATGCCGGTTACACTTCGCTCTACACGGCATATGTAACGGCGGTTCGCTGTTGCATCCCGGAGTACAAGGTCGATCTCAAGCGCCTGATCGAGTTGCTCATTAACGACAAGCGAAACAACCCGAGCAACTACTCACTCGTCGTCCTTTCCGAAGGCGCCGAATGGCAGGGCTACACGGTCAGGGAATACGGCGATCCCGACGCATTCGGCCATCGCAAAAAGATGAGCGTCGCCGAAGATCTGAGCGACGAAATCAAGCGCACCACTGGCGAAGAAACTGTCGTCAGCGACCTCACCTACGATCTGCGCTCCGGCAGTCCCGACTTCGTCGATCGCCTGGTGGCATTTACCTTCGCGGGCATGGCCATGGACGCGCTGGAAGAAGGAAAATCCGGCCTGATGACTGCAATCAACGAAGGCCGCTACGCCATGGAACCGATTCCCGACCCAAAGCTGGGCCCACGCAAGGTGGATATCGAATCTATGTACAACACGGAACGCTACCGCCCGAAATACGACCACAAACTCGGCATTCCGATCTTCTTGACGCGGCCCTGAGGCGCCGGTGGTGGATCAACAGCGGTTGACGAACGAACTGAGTTGGCACTGCGATGCGAGCAGAGTCTCCGCGTCACGACGGCCAATATACGTCCGAAACGCGGTTTTGAGGATGAGTGCGCATTAGTTTTGTAAGTCACTTGCTTAACAACAAATTTACAGAACGTACCCTGTTTTGATCTTCTCTTTCTGCTCCGACATCGGTTACCTTCGCTCCAACGGGATACTCCCCCGACTGTGTGAATTACTGTGCGGCCGCACCTGTTTGTGTGGCCCTACGTTCTGCGCGGTATACCCCAACCGCCGCGCTGACGGCAGAGACTCTCGTCGTGCTCGCGAGAGTTGAGGAGAAGCAGGATAGCGCCAAACACTTTGTTTTGAACCAAACCACCAGTTTCTGATCTCCCCGGCAATCTGTTGGATTGTGCTGCGCCACAGTGTCTGTGCAAGCAAGGGACGTACAACTATTTCAGCGACTTATGGCTGTACTACGTTGGTTTGTTAGGAGGATGGAATGAAGGCGGTTCCCACGCGTCACACACCCGAGATCCAAACGGCACCTTGGAAGTCGATCTGCTTTTTTCTGTTGTCTGTCTTTGTTTTGCTTATCACTGCGAATCAGCCAAGCCACGCCATTCCAGCCTTTGCGAGAAAGTATGGGCTTCCCTGCTCTGCTTGCCACATTGGTTGGCCGATTCTGAACACATTCGGGCAGCAGTTCCGCGACAACGGATATCAACTCGGCAATGATCGTGATTCGCCGATCTATCAGAACCCGGCTTACTGGCCCATTACATTTCGCGTCACTCCGAACTGGCATGTTGAGAGCCAGAACAAGGTACTCGTTGATCAGACTCAAGCCGAACAGACGGTCACCACCACCGGTTTCGACCTGTCGGGTCTGGACATCTGGACCGCCGGCACGCTCTACAAGAACATCTCATTCTCGGTGTTGCCGTCGATGGGGGAAGGCGACACCTTCCACTTCGAAAACGCATGGGTTCGCTTCGACAATCTGTTGAAGACGCCGTGGATGAACCTGAAGTTCGGCAAATTCGAATTGGACATGTTGCTATCTGAAAAGCGCTTCCTGACGCTCTCGAATGTTGGTGGAAGCTGGTACAACTACCACTTTCTGCCGCCAGGGGACAGCAATGGCTTTGGCGGTATCGGCGACAATCAACTGGGCGTCGAACTCTCAGGCCACTCAGCCAATAGCTATGCGCGTTACTCGATCGCGTTGCTCAGCAGCGTCGATGGAAATCCTGGCCTCACCTCGGCCGGACAGGGCGCTACGGCTCGGACATATGACGTGTTCGCGAACGTCAATGAAGGCTTTCAAGTGAAAGGTCTCGGCGTGCAGCGCGTGGGCCTGTTCGGGTACCTCGGGCAGTCGCCAACTTACTTCCTGACCCAAACGGTCCAAGGAGTGACCACGCCATTGGAAGCGCAAGGCAACCGGAGCTTCTCTCGTGTGGGCGCCTACGGCTGGTGGTTCTTCAAGGACCTCGATATTGAGACTCTGTACATGCACGGGCAGGACAACGTCTACCTCGGAAATTCCGTCCCTGCGAACCAACCCGGGTTGTTGCCGACCGGCGCGGCCGGGCCAACCTGGAACGGTGGCTTCGTCGAAGCGCACTACACGGTCAACCCGCAGTTTATTTTCACGGGCCGCTACGAGCTTGTGCACATGTCTCGCCAGGCGAATCCGGCGACCATCTCGACTCTTGGCAATGTGGACTCGTTCACCATCGGCTACCGCTGGTATCCGATTATGTTCAGCCGTGGCGGCCTTGCTTTCCACAACGAGTACGCTCAGGCCAAGACTGGCAACACGTCGATCCTCACCAATTCGGACCAAACCAGCCGAAGCGTGATGGTTGGATTCGATTTTGATTACTAATGATTACGAATGCCATTTGGCGGATTACTAAGAATGCATCGGAACACGATCTTTTCAGTCGAGGGACTACCTAGCATGAATACGATATTGAAGCGCGCAATGGTCATACTGGCGTTCGCCGCAACACTGTATCTGCCTCTCTACGGACAGGAAGCCCACGTTGGGAACCTCACCGGGCATGCAGCGGAAGGGAAAAAACTTTATCGGCGCTCTTGCGTCGGTTGCCACGGCCCACTAGGAGACGGCAACGGCGAGAATGCTCCGTGGATCGATCCCAAGCCGCGGGACTTCACGGCTGCCACATTCAAATGCAGATCGACTCCTACCGGCACCCTTCCCACAGACCAGGATCTCTATAACTCCGTGGGGCGCGGTTTCTATAACTCGAATATGCCCCATTGGGACGCGCTCACCGATCAGAACCGCATTGATCTGGTGGCCTACATCAAGACGTTCTCGGCACGCTGGAAGACGGAAAAGCCGGGCGACCCGATCGCTGTCCCGCCCGAGCCCGCGGTCACTATGCAGAGCATCGCCCATGGCAACGAACTCTTCCAGAAGATGGAATGCTGGAAGTGTCATGGCCAGCAAGGCCGTGGCGATGGTCCGTCGGCTGCAACTTTGACCGACAGCAAAGATCAACTCATCCGTCCCTATAACTTCGCCGACGCTTCCTCCGATTCGCGCTTCAAGTGCGGGACCACGAACCAGGATCTCTACCGCATCTTCATGACCGGCCTCGATGGCACACCGATGCCCTCATTTGCCGACGTCATTCAGCCCAATGATGCCTGGGACCTGGTGCACTTTCTCCGCACTCTCCAGAAGAATCGCCACAGCAAAGAAAATGAGGTTCTTCGCAGCGCAGGAGGAACGGTTCCCAGTGCTCCGGCGAATTAGCCATCCTGCGATGTCAGTGGTTTTGTAAGAAATCGATCCAATTGGGTAAGTAAAAGACGTCCTGCGATCTGTTCGCGGGACGTCGTTCATTAGGTTCGCCTGATTTTCGCCTCACTGGCTGCGACACCGCTCGCCTCGCCTACGATCAGGCGCCACATCCTCCGCATCCGCCCATTACAAAGGCTAGCTCACCTAGACTGGATGAACTTCCTATTCAGGGAGGCGTGAGGTACGGCCGGCCGATCAATTACAATCTGTGCTTGATGTTGCGTATTACCTCTGAACGACCGCGATGGTGCCAGGGCGTTCTTTCAGGTAATTTTCATATTCGGCATCTACGGTCACACCGCATAAGGCTGGAATTTCCTTCTGACAGTGGCTTCAGGGGACATGCCCGGTGTTTTTGACAAGTTGGTCCTGAGCACGCCATTGCTTGTGGCGATAATCGTGGCGTATTTCACGATCGTCTGGAAACCACGCCATTCTGCTGGAGACGTTCCCCCGAGCGGCTGAGATTGCGTTCTGGAGCGGGGTTCTTACGGTCATCTTCTTGTTCGCCGTTTATGTTGGGTTCTTCCGGCAATAGGCCCCATAACCTTTCTCGAGGAGTCGCGTTGCGAGATCTATACGGAACACGGCAGCTTAGCCGCCGCCAACTTCGAATCGCGGAGTTGGTGGCACTTGGCTTCAAGAATCGCGAGATTGCAAACCAGCTCGGAATTGGTGACCAGGTAGTGCGAAACTATCTCAGCAAGATTTACGACAAGGTTGGTATACACAACCGCGTTGAGCTTGCGCTGTGGTACGAAGCCCGAAGACAGGCGGCGAAGAGCTTTTCCCGCGCCGCCTGATCTTTCTGAACGATCAGGTCTTCCCCACTCACTTCCCCCTTCTACCACTCGACAGCATTCCCCGATTGCGGTTGCGCTCGCCGATTCGCTGCCAGCTTGGCCTGGAAAAATCCATTGCACGCCAGGAGATGTCGTCAGTTCCGCCACGGCAGAGAAACCAACAATCAACTCCTGGCCAATCATCCCACAACGGACACGAGCAGCTAGAACTTCACCATGATGGCATACCGCAGGCTCGGTTCGTCCTTGCGGAGATCCGGGCAAAAACCCGTAGGTCCGGGGACACACGCATAGCCCGGCGTCGGCGTCAGAATTGGACCCGGCACAAACGTCGTGCTTCCCACCACCGAGCCCGCACTCAGATTTGGAATCGTACTCGTTGAAAGATTGTCACCCGGCGTGATCCCTCCGCGCCCGCTAAAGTACGGCACGTTCGCATGCCGATATCCGTATTCCGCGCGGAACGTGATGTATTGTCGCGGCATCCAGTCGAACGTGAGTGAAGCATCCCACGCCTTGAAAGGATCCCCCGGATTTTGCGTGAAGTACGGCGTCCCCGAGATCGCATCGGCGCCGTTGATCGGCGGCAGCAGCGTCAGGTAGCGCCCCGGATTATCCATGGCACCACCGCCTAGCGTGATCCCGTACAAATCCTTCTTGAACCACCAGCGGTTGTAAAGCATCCATCCAGCGAACGTCTGCTTGCTGCTTGTCGCCGTATTGTGATGGCAATTGACATTGTTGTTGATAACTCGGCCCTGCGCGCTCACAAAGCTCCCACTGCCACCGTACTCGCATCCCAGGTCGCCCGTAAGAGAGAAAGCCATCTTGTCCAGGAACTTCTCTGGCCTGTCGTAATACTTCACCTCGACGCTGTCATCTGTATGGATTCGCGAGCGCCCAAAGTGCCCGTCTCCGTTGCCCAGCGTGTCTTCGCCCATTCCGTAGTTGTTAAACACAAGTGATAGCCACGGCTTCGGCCGATACAGAATCTGCCCGCCTAATCCGGGCTTGCTACCCAACCGTCCGTAGGACTGCCATCCATTGATGATCCAGGGCTCGATCTTCAACTTGTCCGTCGGGAACCACTGAATGCGCACCCCATTGAAAAACCATGGCGTATTCGACGACACGTAAGAGGGCTGGTACGCCCAGTTATCGAAGTTGTAATAACTGAACAAACCGATGTAAGAAACAAAGATTCCCGCATCGAGATTGAGTCCGTGATTGACGTCGAAGTGATAGCCGGCGTTCGCTTCGGAAACATACTTGTATGCGCCGCGCAGATCCCACTGACCGCGTCCCGGGCTGGCATCATTGCGCGGTGTCGTCACCCCGAACATTCCATTCATCGTCAGGATGCGAGCCTGCACGTTTTGCCAGTGAAAGTTTCCGCCAAAGCTGACCTGCTCCAGTTGCAGCTCATTCGATCGGAACATCTCCGTCGAGCCTCCCATGGTGTCGTCCCTGGGATGGTTGAGATCCATAATGAAATGCGCGTCTAGACGCACCTCGGGCGTAAAGAACTTCGAGTCCCACACGGTGTCCTTGTTGCGGGGATTCCCATTTAGCCAGGTCCAGTCTGCATAGGCAAACGGCGCCGTTGGCGTGGCTTGCTCTGAGACCGCGGCCGTTCCGGCGTGAGAATCCTGCACAACCGGCGGATTCGCCTCAACCGCCTTTGACGTGCTGATCACCGGATTTGCATTAGAAATTGTCGCGACGGCCGCCGGCGGCGGATCCGCGGGAGATTGAGTCGCCGTTGTGACGGGAGCGCCTCTTTGCGCGGCGTCCACTTTTTGGGCGGCTTCCAATTGCGCAATGCGCGCCTTTAACGCAGCCAATTCACGCGCGATGGCCGGTGGAATGTCTGCCTCGCTCGCTGAGTCTGCGGCATTTGCAGCAGGATTGGTTCTCGTTGTCGCTGGGTTATCGGCAGTCGAAGGCGGAGCCTGCGCCTCACATCGTTGTGCTACAGCGATCGCAAGAAGAAAAGAAAAGAGGGTTGGCAGCGAAGATTTCGTCACGAAATTGCAAAAAAAAATGTTCATAGGTATTCCGTGTGCGCGCTCGACGTGCGTCACCATCTCGCAACAGCGCCCGTGCAGGTTTCGTCTGCACGGGGCACACTTGTGACTGGTCGAGAGCAGACCCCATTACACCAACTGGACCGTAAAAAATCCGTTAACAGTTTATAGAAATGGCGTAAAAATTCGCGTCATTGGCTGGTGCATTGCGACAGGGGCGCGGCCCATTTGTTCTCGATCGATGGAAATGGCGAAAAGCGATCAGGGATCGCCAGGAACCACATGGCACGAATGAAGATTGTGAGACTGCCATCTTCACCCCACAAACATCCTGGACGACGTCAGCTTACTTGCTCACGGCATCCGGTGGCCGGTTGATCGAGGACCGCGACGAGGTAGAACTCACACTCTTTTGAGCGCCGACGTCAATACGACGTAACGACCGCATCTTCCGGATACGCCGGCATCCCAAACTCCGGAACATCCAGACCTTCCTCCTCGGATTCCGGCGCTACGCGCATGCTCTTCACTTTATTCACGGCCCAGAAGACCGCGAACGTCGCGCCGAAGGCCCATACGGCGTATAACGTCGCCCCGAGCAACTGGCACACGAACTGCCGGACATCTCCATGAATCAGGCCCGTCACGCCTTGCCCCGCGTGACCCAGGTAGCTGGTCGCACCAACACCGTTCCATCCGGCGCCGTACGTTCCGTCCGCAAAGATCCCCACGCAGACCGCGCCCAGCCACCCACAGTAGCCATGAACCGAAATCGCTCCGCACGGATCATCCACTCTGAGTACGCGATCGTTAAACAGCACGCCCGCGCATACCAGACATCCAGCCAGCGTTCCGATGATCACCGACGACGTCGGAGACACGAATGCGCACGGAGCTGTAATCGCAACCAGTCCGGCGAGCATTCCGTTGCACGCCATCGTCACATCCGGTTTTCCGAACAGGATGTACCACAGCAGCAGGGCTGCGGCTGAACCTGCAACAGCAGCGAGATTTGTATTCACCGCGACCACGGAAATCCGGAGATCGGTGGCAGCCAGCGTAGAGCCTGGATTGAATCCCATCCACCCGAACAGCAGGATGAACGTGCCCGACACCACGTAGACGATGTTATGCGCCGGAAAAACCCGGATTTTCCCGCCCCGACCGTACTTCCCGAGCCTCGGCCCGAGAATGATCGCAAGGGCAAATGCGCAGAACCCGCCGACAGCATGCACCACCGTCGAGCCGGCGAAATCCACATAGCCGTGGCCCATGTTCAACGTTGACCCGATTTGCGATAGCCAGCCGCCTCCCCACGTCCAGCAACCCGAAATCGGATAAAGAATTCCGCCGATGAAAAGCTCACAGACGAGAAACGCCCAGAAGCTGATCCGCTCGCACACCGATCCCACGATGATGTAGCCGGCCGTCTCCATGAACACGACTTCAAACAACGTCAGGCAGTTGCTGCCCGCGTCGTAGGCGGGCCCGGTCAGAAAAAAGCCTTTGCCTCCAACGAAGCCCCACTGTCCGCTGCCAATCAAGAACTTGTTCAGCGTGGGAATGCCGCCCAGGCTGCTGGGTGCTGCATTGATCGCGACTCCTCCAAATTGGAAGGCATAGCCAATCGCGTAGTAAGCAAGAAATGCGAACACATAAGCGGCGAAGTTCAGCATCATCAGGTGCGCAGCGTTTTTCTTCCGCACCAGGCCGCACGTCAATAACGCGAAGCCTGCCTGCATGAATAGCACGAGATATCCGGTGTTCAGCGTCCAGCCAAAATTCGTTCCGATCCGCGTGTGACCCACGCTATCGGCTAACTTCACCGCCAAAGGTTCTTTCGCCGCTTGCGCTTGAAACTCGTCGTAGTCTTTCTTCTTCTGGGCATAGTCCGGGGCGCTTTTATCCGTCGGCTCCGAAACCACAAAAGGATTGCCCGCCGCGTCCACTGCCGAATTCTTGTCTCCGGTTGCAGTACCCGCAGGATCGGGTTTTGCTGCATCTTGCGCAAAGCAAGCCGTCGCAAATCCCGCAATCAACACGGTCACGACAAGAATCGTCCCACTCGAAACTGCCAAGGATCGGCGCCAAGCGAATCTGTCGGCCCGGTTTTTCATACGTTCGTTGCCCCTATTTGTTTATCTGTGAATAGAAAAGGAAGTCTCTCGTTCAAGATGACGGCGGCCCTTGCGCATCCGCCCGGCTCAGTATCCGCACCACACGAGCAGTTTGCTTCCACCCGACACCACCGGCAATTTAGTTCTGGGCAAAATAAATTGCGCCAATTCATCGCGTCCAATAGATATTTCTTATCATCGCGATCACAAAAAAGACGGGCCGCCGCGCATTCTGCAACCGACCGTCGCTCGGCAAAGCTCAGCGTCGCGGTCTTCGGACAGGGCGGTCAATCAACTCAAAACTCGGACTGGTCGGTATCGTCGCGTTGCCCGGAATCCAGGCGCAACTTATGATTGGTGAACCCTGACGGGTCTGGGAATCGCTGCCAATGAATGTTCTGGTGCTGAATTCGGGAAGTTCCAGCCTTAAATTTCAGGTCATTGCCACGGATCTGGAGCGTATCAAGGAACACAAGGACGACCGCATCTGTCGTGGTGAAGTGGAAGGCATTGGCGGCGAGGCGATCATTCACATTCGCTATCGCGATCAGCCTGCCAAGACCTTCACAGCTCCGCTGCGCGACATCTCATCCACGCTGGAATACCTGGTGCACTACATCGCTTCCGATCGCTCCGCCGTCCCCGAAATCGGCAGCACCGCGGACATTCATGCGATCGGCCATCGCGTCGTTCACGGTGGCGAGCAATTCACGCAGTCGGCACTCATCGACGACAAGGTGCTCAAGGGCATCGAGGACTGCATCGATCTCGCGCCCCTTCACAATCCCAACAATATCAAGGCCATCCTGGCAGCGCGTGAAATCTTCGGACAGAAAACGCCCCAGGTCGCCGTCTTCGACACTGCCTTTCATCACACCCTTCCCGAGCAGGCGTATCTGTATGCGATCCCCTACCATCTCTATCGCCGCCATCGCATCCGCCGTTATGGCTTCCACGGTACCTCGCATCGTTACGTCGCATTCCGTTATCGCGCGATCCGCAACCTCACTCGGGAGCAAACGAACATCATCACCTTGCATCTTGGCAACGGATGTTCCGCCGCTGCCATCAAAGCCGGCTCCTCGCTCGACACTTCCATGGGAATGACGCCTCTCGAGGGCCTGGTGATGGGCACTCGTTCCGGTGATCTCGACCCTGCCATCGTGAACGTGATTGGCCGCAAGGAAGGGATGTCGTCGCCTGAAGTCGATACACTGCTGAACACGCAGTCTGGTCTGCTCGGCATCTCCGGCCTCACCAATGACATGCGAGAACTTCAGGCCGAACTCAAAGAGCATGACGATCGCCGCGTGCGCCTCGCGATCGAGATTTTTGCCTATCGCGCACGAAAATATATCGGCGCGTTTCTCGCCTCGATGAGCGGTGCCGATGCGATCGTCTTCACTGGAGGAATCGGCGAGAACTCGCCCGACGTGCGCGCTCGCATCTGCTCTGGAATGGAATGGGCTGGACTGCGGATCGACTCCGGCAAAAATGATCAGACCGTCGGCCGCGAAGGACAAATCTCGACCGACGACTCCAAACTCCTCGCCTATGCGATCCCCACCGACGAAGAACTGCTGATCGCCCGCGACACCGTACGCGTCATCGAAGGCCAGCCGCACCCGTCATAGTCTTGTGTTCGGTGTCTTGGGTTTGGTTGTGTGTGGCGCGCACACTCCTGTGCGCGAAAAAACTGCGTTAGCGGATGCCAATCCGCTTGGTGCCCCGCTTCGCGTTCGTTCTTAGGGCATTGACCCGTCTCTACTCGGCCCTTCCGATCTTACTGAGTGACTTCCGCAAGATCCCACGCCGAAAGCCGAGAGCCTAGAGCCCAGAGCCTGACTTCAATACGGCCAGACCCAATCGTTCGCGTCCGGCTTGTCCACCCCGTACTGGTGTGCATAGTTCCGGCACTCGATCTGCTCATTCAGGAATCGCTCTTTCGCGTGGCCGCCGATCTTCTGCAAGCGCGGCACTCGATCCACCACGTCCATCGCCAGGCTGAACCGGTCGATATTGTTATCGATCGCCAGTTCCAGCGGCGTATTGATGCTGCCCTTCTCCTTGTATCCACGCACATGAATGTTGCTGTGGTTTGTGCGCCGGTATGTCAGCTTGTGAATCACCGCTGGATAACCGTGAAAGTTGAACATGACCGGCTTATCCACCGTGAACAGCGAGTCGAAATCGCGGTCAGGCAGGCCGTGCGGATGCTCCGTGCTCGGCTGCAGTTTGAACAGGTCCACCACGTTGATAAACCGGATCTTCAGGTCCGGAAATTCCGCGCGCAGCAGAGCCGTTGCGGCCAGGGCTTCCTGCGTCGGAATATCGCCCGCCGAGGCCATCACGACATCGGGTTCCCCGGCCTCATCGTTACTGGCCCAATCCCAGATGCCGATCCCCTTTGTGCAGTGAATGATTGCCTTCTCCAAGCTCAAGTACTGCAGGTGCTTTTGCTTATCGCACACGATTACGTTCACGTAATTCTGGCTGCGCAGGCAGTGGTCAGCCACCGACAGCAGGCAATTCACATCGGGCGGCAGATAGATGCGCGTTACGCTCGCGCTTTTATTCAGCACCACATCCAGAAATCCCGGATCCTGGTGCGTAAATCCGTTATGATCCTGCCGCCACACCGTCGAGGTAATCAGCAAGTTTAACGATGCGACCGCCTCACGCCACGAAAGGTGATTGCACATCTCCAGCCATTTTGCGTGCTGATTGAACATCGAATCGATCACGTGCACGAACGACTCATACGTCGACAAGAATCCATGCCGCCCGGTCAACAGATACCCTTCGAGCATTCCTTCCATCGTGTGCTCGCTGAGCATCTCCATGACTCGCCCGTCGGAAGCCAGCTGTCCCCCGTCGCTATCCTCCGGAAACGACTCCTCGATCCAGAATTTCTTGCTCGCCTCGTAGATGGCATTCAGTTTGTTCGAGGTCGTCTCATCCGGACCGAACACGCGGAAGTTGTTCATGTTCGCTTTCATTACGTCGCGCAAAAAGACTCCCAGCGGATACGTGTTGCTAGTCAACGTCACGCCCGGTTTCTCGAACTTGTCCGCGTAATCGCGAAAATCCGGAAGCCGCAGAGCCTTCTTCAAGCGCCCGCCATTCGCATGCGGATTCTTGCTCATTCGCCGATGTCCCGACGGCGCTAAATCGTGAAAGAACGACGACAGTTTCCCCTGCTCATCGAAGAAGTTCTCCGGCATCTGCGACCGCATCCAGCTTTCCAGCAACCGCAACTGTTCCGGATCACTTTTGACATTCGGCAACGGCACCTGATGCGCCCGCCAGAATCCCTCCAGATAATGCCCCTCAACTTTTCTCGGCGCGGTCCACCCTTTCGGCGATCGCAGCACGATCATTGGCCAGCGCGGCCGGCTCTGCGCACCTTCCTTCCGCGCCGATCGCTGGTGCTCGCGGATCTCGAGCACGCAATGCTCCACTGTGGCCGCCATCGCCTGATGCATGCTGTCGATATCGCTGCCCTCCACGAAATAGGGCGTCCAGCCGTAACCACGCAGCAGATTCTCCAGTTCGTCGTGCGAAACACGCGCCAGCAGCGTTGGATTGTCGATCTTGTATCCGTTCAGGTGCAGAATGGGCAGAACGGCTCCATCGCGCGCCGGACTCAAGAATTTATTGATGTGCCACGACGTCGCCAAGGGACCGGTCTCTGACTCTCCGTCTCCCACCACCGCCGCCACAATCAAATCCGGATTGTCGAACGCAGCCCCGCACGCGTGCGACAGCACGTACCCGAGTTCCCCGCCTTCATGTATCGATCCTGGTGTCTCGGGCGTGCAGTGGCTACCGATCCCACCGGGAAACGAAAACTGCTTGAAGAATTCTTTCAACCCTTCCACATCCTGACTCTTCTCCGGATAAATCTCCGAATACGTCCCCTCAAGGTACGTCGGACCCAGCACTCCCGGCGCCCCGTGTCCCGGGCCGGCCAGAAAAATCATGTCTAAGTCGTATTTCTTGATCAGCCGGTTCATGTGCACGTAGATAAACGACAGCCCGGGGCTCGACCCCCAATGTCCCAGCAAACGATTCTTGATGTGTTCCGGCTTCAGCGGCTCCCTCAGCAGCGGATTTTCGAGCAGGTAGATCATGCCCAGGCTGAGGTAGTTGCACGCGTGCCAATAGATCTCTATCTTGCGAAGCTCGTCCGCACTCAGAGGCTTGTCCGTAATCGTGGAGCGCGTCGGAGCGTAAGGGGTGATCTCGAGGACGTCGGGGGAGGTGGGGGTGCTGGCTTCAATCGTACTCATCGCGAACTCCTTCTCGATAGCCTATGCCCGCAAGTTGCTCCCTGACAACTTCGGCTCCGGATTTAATCTGGCGTTCATCTGGCGGGAACTGCCGTTTTTACGAACTCCTTATGAACCTTTTATTCGGTCTTTACGTCCGTCCGTATCTAATGCAAGTGGGAGCAATGAAAATTGCCCCTCGTTGGCCCAGAGGCAACCGTCATGTCCGTCGACCAGATTTCCGCAGAAGAATTGGCCAGGCTGTTCCATCAATATCGCCGTACGCTCGCTCCCATTTTCGAATGCGAAGAGACGGCCTACACTGCCGAATGGGACGCGACCCAGCCCCGGGAACGCAAATTGATGATCGCCATCGCGCGCCTCATCCTCTCCGACCTCGGTTCCTCTTGCAAGGGTTCGCGGCGCCAACGGGAAACCGCAGCCGTCTGACGATGTCCGCATAACGAAAAGAGCCTCAGCTGTCTTGGCAACAGCCGAGGCCCTTAGTCTTTCTAGTGCAAGGACTCTAGTCCGAGGACTGGCGGCTGCGCCGCCGTCATCGTCACCTCTTTCAATGTGCCCTGCACGCCTGGCCTTTCACCACTCCCGTCAGAACACCGCCCGCAGCCGTAAGTGTTCGGCTGTAGCAGTAGCCCGTCGAGTCCTTCGTGTTGTAGGTCTGCGTGTCGGCCTGCCCGGTGTTGCCAAGCACGTTAAAGCTGGAATCGAATTCCAACGTGTCAGACGGGTTGACCGTATTGGAAACGACGCTCCAGTACGACGTTTCCCCGTTGTTCGAGCGAGTCAGCGCATTCTGATATGTCTGATTAATCGTAGTTGTCTGATTGAGGGTTCCGTCGGGATTCGTCAAGAGCGAATAATCGACCGTGAGCGGCCAGCGCTGTGCGACGGATGACATGTGTCTCCCCGCTCGATCCACCGTGCTCGTGGTCGCCGTGATGTCGGTTGCCTGCGTGATGTCCTGTTCGAACAGCGTACTCGTCAGCACGAAATGCTGGCGGTTCCTGAAATTCACCGTCTGCTCAACGCCCGTCACCACTTTTCCGTGAGAGGTATTCACGTATCCCTTCACCACGGAATGGCGGTTGCTCGTGACGGTGACATAGCCTTGAGGATTGCCCTGCACCATCACGAGATTCTCGGTGACAGTCGGCATGGGCGTGGCTGTCAACGTGTTGCTGATCAGGCCCCCGGTCACGTGCGTCGCCCCGTGGTCCTGGTAAAGCAGCAGCGCCGCCGAGACCGAGAAATAGCTGTCGGCGTTGAACACACTAACGGCCACCGTGTGCGGATTCCCGTCATTCAATGACGCCGCGAACGGCGTCAGATCGACGCGATAAGGCACAAAGTTCAGCGTCTGCACACCGGGGATCGGGCGCCACAAATATGGATCGATGCCGCCCGTGTAGATCCACGGATACACTGGGGCGAACCCGGCTGGCTTTCCGTCAATCGTGATCTCCGATTCCCGGAAGCCCGTGTTGCCGCAACTTTGAAGCTCAGCCGCAACGTCATTCGGTACGCAGGTGTACCAGAACTCGTCACTCGACTGGCTCTGCGAGAAGACATCGAGGTAAGCGCGCTCAATATTCGTGGGCAGGGTAAAGGTTGCCGCGAGCTGATCCGTCGTCGTGAACAGCAACGCGGTCGAAGGCGACGGATTCAACGGCAGGACTTGGTCCGCGGCCACCGCAACCCGATCATCATCGCCGGGGGGATAGAACTGCAGGAAGGCATCGCCATGCAAACTACTGGTATAGGTCGAGTTCACTAGATTGCCGAGATCAACTGTCCCGGTTTGCGCCGTCGTGAGCAGCGCGCTGTAGTCGGTGATGTCGCGCTGAATGGTCCATAGCCGGCTCACAGTGTGGCTTGGCTCGGCTGTCGTCCCAAAATATATGTTCGTATTCCCCAGCCAGAGATTCGCGGTGCGGTCGAACTGCCGCCCAGCATCAACGGAGAAAGTCGCTACGAGAATCACCTTCGCCCACGGCCTCGCGCACGTGGGCGTGTATTGGAACGTTTTCGCATTGAAGTCAGCGAAGACGACATTGCTGAACAGTTGAACTGTGCAGGGCGTAGTTTCTGGGTGGCGAATCGGCGGATCGGCGGTAGCAGTGTTTGCAGAACCAATCGTCTGGGCAAATGCTATCGAGGCGAACATCATGGTGAAAACGACGAATGCGTTCCGAACTTTGATCGAGACTCTTTTGCTAGGAAGTGTAAGTTGTGTTGGATCAGAAGAAGAGCTTGGCATGACGTCCTCCGGAAAGATCGAAATCACACGCGGTGCAATTCAGAAAACCCATCGGATGGATACAGGCAGAAAAAGCGGCGCCGCGAAGTGTAGCTGTCCCGGCACATGTCCGTCAAGAAGAGGTCCGCGAAATCCGGCGCAGGACGCCGAGTTTGGGCGAAGCACATTGCGACAGTCTTTGGTCCAGCGTTCGCTCCTGGGCTCGAACATCGAGCTGCTTTTCTTGGCGCCCTTCGCGGCTCTTCGGGCATCGGCATAGGGGGGAGAGTCACCTCTCCTCCCCTGCCACACCACCGTACAGGCGGGTCCCGCATACGGCGGTTCGATAAGTTCGTCCCACGGATAACGACGTGGGCTGGGCGTTCGCAGTTTGGGGACGCCGTGCGGGTTTCACTTCTCGGGTTAGCATCCGTTGCGGCTTCACCGCGCTGTGCCTACCCAAGGCCTGCCGAAGCAGGATGGCCAGTGCAATACCCTCATCGAGACCCAAGCACTACTGACCCTTCCTATCGTTCGGGCCTTCGCCGCTCACGCGACTACTACGCCCTCTGCTGACTTCTGCTATGCGGTCAGAACACCTCTCGATGTCCTCAGTCACGAATACGTGACACACAGCAGATCTCCCGCGATAAGTTCGACCGCTGTCCACGCACGACCGCCGGATTTACCACCAGTGCCCTTGATGGATATGGGCTTCCCGATTGTTTGCTCGCTCGCCCGGCACCGTAGGCCTCTTCATCCGGTTCTTGTTCATCGGCCCGCGTGTTTGCTCTACGCTTCCTCCAGACCCCACCTTGCGATGACGCCCTTGCGCTTCGCTACCCTTCACCTCCATCAGGTTGGTAGAGGACTTTCACCTCCAAGCTGTCGAACATGCACGGCGTACAAACGAAAGCCCCAGACTTTCGACTGGGGCCATTCTCAGATGCGTACAAATTTACGGACACTGCTGTCCGCTTGGATAGTTTACCGGTGCGCCATCGCCGGTTCGTGCGCAGCCTTGAACGCCGTGTATCGCTTGTTGATCTCATCCCAATTGACGACGTTCCACCACGCCGCCAGGTACTCCGGACGCCGGTTGTTGTATTTCAGGTAGTACGCGTGCTCCCACACATCGTTGCCGAAGATCGGATACAGTCCCTGGCTGATGGGATTGTCTTGATTCGGCGTGGTGGTAACCAAGACTTCACCTTTCGTATTTCCTGCCAGCCAGACCCAACCGCTTCCGAATTGCTTCACGCCGCCGTCGTTGAACTTCGTCTGGAAATCCTTGAAGTTGCCGAAGGTTTTGTTGATCACTTCTGCGATCGGTCCCGATGGATCGCCGCCGCCCTTGGGCTTCATGATCTTCCAGAACATCGTGTGGTTCACGTGGCCGCCGGCATTGTTGCGGACTGCAGCGCGAATGTCTTCGGGAATCGCGTTCAGATCGCGAAGCAGATCTTCCGCCGTTTTCGACTGAAGATTCGAATACTTCTCCAGCGCGGCATTCAGGTTTTTAACGTAGGCCCCGTGGTGCATGTCGTGATGCAGGTGCATCGTCTTCTCGTCGATGGTGGGCTCAAGCGCCGTGTAGTCATACGGCAAAGGGGGTAGTTCGTGCGCCATGTTTATCCTCCAAGAATTAAAGATGACGGGATTTGGAACGGGGATTCAGTAGGCAACATTATAGTTCAGCGGGGCGCAAAGATGTTTCGCGGGTGGAGGGACAGGCGTCCCGCTGTCCGCAAGCAAAAACCGCGTCAGTTTTTCGGCGCGTTCACGTAGACGGGATTCGAGAAGATCCACAACGTCCAACGTCGCCAACCCGTCAGGCCAGGCTGACGCAGATAGGCTTCGGTCCGGTACCGACCCGGCCCAGGAAGCTTCAGATCGAGGGATCGTGTCTCCTGCTCCACAATCGTTTGCCCATCGCGAATGACCCGCAATCTCGGAATCCCCGCGCCCTCCGGCACTTTGACATGAAGCATGGCGTTCGGACTCCACGCAATCGACTCTCCCGGACCCGACGCAGCCTGACCCTCCGCAGTCACCGTTTGCGTGAAACCGTCCGCGGGATACATCGCATCGATCGAGCAGAAGGAATTGCCGGCCTTGATCGCGCCGAGAATCTGATCGGCGCTTGCATGATCGGGATCGACACCGGCCCGATCGCCCAGAAGCACGTGCTGCCGCGCCAGACTAAAGACCGACAGATAGCTGGGAAATTTCGCGACGTTGGTATGGCCGACGATAATATTCGCGTGCGCATCCGACCCGCAGATCCCCGCTACCGGACGCTGCGCCATCAGTTGATCCCACTTGGCAAAGTTCTCCCGCGGCGTGCGCGCCAGCCGCAACAATGCGAGCCTCTGATTCACGGGATACATCAACGCCGCGATCGCGAGATCCACCACCGTGTTCTTCCGCCAGACCGCATCATCGTTGAAAATTTCAATCCCGTCGTAATCGGTCGCTCCCCAATCTCCCCAGCGATCCCGGAGTCCGTACGGATGCGCGATAAAATTCACGGCGTGTGCCTTCCGCGTCGAGGCCATCAGGCTTCGCGCATCGCGGCTGCCGCCGCGCGGCCAGGTATCGTCCAGGCCCAGAGCGAGAAAATGGCCGCTCGAAGTCGAAACTTCTTCTCCGTCGATCACCGCAAAATCAGGCGGGTCGGCTGCCGCCACTTCCGCCTGCGCCATTGTGATGTTGTGATCCGTCACCGTCAGAAACGACAGGTTCGCCGACCGCGCAGTCGCAATGATCTCCGGAAGCGAGCCGCTCCCGCACGACGCATTCGTATGGACGTGAATTATTCCGACGCGTTCCCCATGGGAAGGCGTCCCCGCCAGGCTCGGCAAGCGGGTCAACAACCCATCCAGCCAAACCGTCATTACGAACGCGGCGACCACCAGAAGGCAGTATCCCGCAAAACGCCATCTTCTCTTTTTCGGGGAACTCAAAGGTGCGGCTCCGGCTTCTCCGTCAACGGGGGCCGAAGTCTGAATTAGTTCGGGTACAGATTGCAGCGTGGAACTCAAGTGAACCGAGTGTGACTTTAGCGCTCCAATGGTGTCAAGAAAAAACGGGCTTCCAGGCACCTCTGATCGAATATTGCCCAATTAATGCTCTCCCGGTTCGAAATCTGCGACGCTCGCGTCGTCAACGGTTCACCGTCTGACAGTTGATAAACTGCTTCGACCCCATGGAAGCCCCAGCCCCGACCCGCGCACGCCTCGAATCCATTGACCTTCTGCGCGGACTCGTCATGATCCTGATGGCGCTCGATCATGTGCGCGACTACCTCGGCGCGCCCGGCGCCAATCCCACCGACATGGCCACCACGACCGCCCCTCTGTTCTTCACGCGCTGGATCACGCACATCTGCGCGCCAACGTTCTTCCTGCTGACCGGCACGGGCGCTTACCTCACGCTGCGCCGTAAGACGAAGAAGCAGCTGTCGGGTTTCCTCGTCACGCGCGGCTTGTGGCTGATTTTTCTGGAAGTCCTCATCCTGCGCTGCTTCGCGCTGCAATTTAACTTCGACTTCCGCCTGACCATGCTCGTCGTCATCTGGGCGCTCGGCTGGGCGATGATCGTGCTCGCCGCTCTGGTTCACGTTCCCGACGCGGCCGTCATCGCATTTGGCGTGATTCTGATTCTGACCCACAACCTCCTGGACCCCGTGCAAGCTGCGTCCTTCGGGGCGTTCGCGCCCTTGTGGAACATCCTCCATGCTCCCGGAGTGCTTCTCGCCACACCGCGCTTCATGATTTTCCTGGCCTATCCACTAATTCCCTGGGTTGGTGTGACCGCCGTCGGGTACGGTTTAGGCAACATCTATCACTGGGCGCCGGAGCGCCGCAGAACGTTCCTTCTTTCGCTGAGCATCGCACTCATAGCCGGCTTTGTCATCTTGCGTAGGATCAATCTGTATGGCGACCCGTTTCCATGGAGTCACCAGAGGTCTGACGCCTTCACGTTTCTTTCGTTCCTCAACACGACCAAGTATCCGCCCTCGCTGCTTTTCCTCTTGATGACTCTCGGTCCAGCGATGCTGCTGCTGTGGGCGTTCGATCGCGGCATGCCAAATTGGCTGCGTCCCGTGGTGGTCTTCGGCCGAGTGCCGCTGTTCTACTACGCGCTGCACCTGGTGCTAACGCACCTGGTAGCTATCGCGATCTGTTATGCGCGCTACGGTGAAGTCCACTGGATGTTCGAATCGCCGGGTCCGGCGCAGTATCCCGTCACGCCGCCGCCCGGATGGGGCGTAGGCCTGCCGACGACCTATCTGGTGTGGGCCTTTGTCGTGGTCGCGCTCTATCCCGTTTGCGCCTGGTTCGCGAGATTGAAGCAACGACGCAGCGATCCGTGGCTGAGCTATTTGTAGAGAGCGGCGTTCGGTGTTGGGATTCGGTGTTTGGTGTTGGGGATGCGTTGGAGCGACGGGCGTCCTCGCCCGTCCGAGCGCCTGCTCGTCCCTGAGATTTTCTTTGCGAACTTTGCGGGTTTTCTTTGCGCCCTTTGCGGTTAAAAGCTCCCACTCCGGATTTCCGCAAAATGTCGGCCTTCGCGAAGGTTGCCGAAAGTGCCTTCCTCTGTGCTCTCTGTGGTGAAGGTTTTTTGCCCGACGTCAGCTATTCTTCCCCGCGACCGCCAGTTGCACACACAAAGCGACGCCTTCCGCCGCGAGCGACACTTCCGGCATATCGGGAAACGTCGGCGCAATCCGTATGTTACGGTCCTCGGGATCTTTGCCGTAGGGATACGTCGCTCCCGCGGGAGTCAGTTCCACGCCTGCCTCTTTCGCGAGCGCCACCACTCGCCGCGCGCAGCCCTTTGGAACATCCAGGCTGATGAAATATCCGCCCTTCGGATGCGTCCACGCGACCTCGGGAATCCCCGCCAGCTTTTCGGAAAACACACTCAACACCTTCTGGAATTTGGGCGCGATGACGTCGCGATGCCTGTCCATCAGGTCGAGAATGCTGTCGTGACTTTTGAGAAAGCGCACGTGCCGCAACTGATTCAGCTTGTCCGGTCCAATCGTGCGCGGTGTAAACCGCGCCAGCAGCCACTTCACGTTCTCCGCCGACGCCGCAAACAGCGCCAGCCCTGCGCCCCCAAGCGTGATCTTCGAGGTCGAGGCAAAGACGAACGCCCGATTCGGATGCCCGTGCCGCGCACACAACTCAAGCACATTCGCGATCTCGATTCGATCAAGCGTCAGGTGATGAACCGCGTAAGCGTTGTCCCAGAAGAGCCGGAAATCCGGCGCAGCCGTCTTCATCGCGGCCAATCGCTCGATGACCGCGTCCGAATACACATGTCCCGTGGGATTGCTGTACTTCGGTACGCACCAGATCCCCTTGATTAACGCATCGCTCGCGGCCAGCCGCTCGACCTCGTTCATGTCGGGGCCGTCCTCTGTCAGACGAACTGGGATCATGCGGATGCCGTAGTCCTCGCAGATCCGGAAATGGCGATCGTATCCGGGAACCGGACACAAAAACGCGATCTCTCCCTGCTTCGACCACGGAGCCGCGCTGTCGCAAGTCCCCTTAAGCAGCGAATAGACGACCGCATCGTGCATCAGCGCGAGCGAGGAATTGTTCGCGACCACCACCTGGTCCGCCGGTGCCCCGAGCAAGGTAGAGAACAGCCGCCGCGCCTCGACCAAGCCCTGCAGGTTCCCGTAGTTGCGGCAGTCGGTCTTATCCTCCGCGAGATAATCCACCGGCGACGACAGAAGCGCGGCGCTCAAATCAAGTTGCGCCGACGAGGGCTTGCCCCGCGTTAAATTCAGTTTCAGGCCTTTCGCTTTGAATGCAGCGTAACTCTCTTGAATAGACTGGATCGATGGCATCTGGGCGACGTCGGTCATTGATTCGTTTTCCGGGATCGATTTTCGCCGCACGAGCGGCGCAGAACCATTATCCATGATGAAAGGTCTGTGCAGGGCGACACTTTTCGCATTGAAGGACTCGGGACTAGCACGGACGACGTGGGGACAGCCGCCCTCGGCTGTCCGGCGGAGCGAAGCTCCGCAGTTGGCTTGCCCGTCTTCCGCGTCCCCGGAGGTTTAAGATGTTCTCCCATTTCTGCTCGCGGCGCGAACGGGACCCGTCAGCTGCTAAAGTGGCGAATCTCGCACGCTCAGCTCTCTGGGGACACGAAATTATGAAGAAGGTCGTTTGGCTGGTTGGTTGTATCGTCGCGACAGGTACTCTCGTCTATGGCCAAATCACGGCCGATCCCGACTTGCTGGCCGCCATCGAAAAGATCAAGGCCGTCGACAACCATACGCACGTGAGCAAGGTCGTCGCCGCCGGCGAGCAGGACCGCGATTTCGACGCGTTGCCCTGCGACATCATTGAGGCCGGGGCCGACACGCTGATGGCGCGCCCCGAGAACCCGCAATTTCTCGAGGCCTGGAAGAGACTCTACGGTTACAAGTACGACGATCGCGAGCCCCCTCACGTAAAAGAACTCATCGCTGCCCGCGAAAAAATCATGCGCGAGCAGGGCGACCACTTCCCTGCCTGGGTGCTCGATCAACTCAACATCCAGTACATGTTCGCCAATCGCGTCGCCTTGGGACGCGGACTCGATGCCCCGCGCTTTCGTTGGGTCCCCTTCGACGATGCGCTGATGTCCCCTCTCAATGCAGACTCGGTTGCCGACACGCCCGATAAGAAAGTCTTCTACGGTCAGGAAGCCAAAATTCTGAAAATGTACATGTCGGAGGCAGGCCTGACCGGAATGCCTGCGACGCTCGACGACTACGTCGAGAAGGTCATCAAGCCGACGCTCGCGGCGCAGAAGAAAGCTGGCGCTCCAGCCATCAAATTCGAGGCGGCCTACCTGCGGCCGCTGAATTTTGGCCGGCCTTCGGCGACGGACGAGGCGGAAGCAAGCCAGATTTACGCGCATTACGCCAACGGCGGAGCCGGATCACGCATGGAAGTTCTGCGCGTGCAGAACTTTCTCTTTCGCCAGATCGCTCGCGAGGCAGGTCGTCTCGGAATGGCAGTCCACATCCACACTGGGCAGGGCTGCGGAAATTATTTCGATCTTGCCGGAGCCCGTCCCACCGAATTGGAGTCGATTCTCGACGACCCCTCGCTCCGCAAGACGAATTTCGTTTTACTTCACGGAGGAGCGGGTCCTTACACGAAGGAAATTTCGGTGCTCGTCTCAAAGCCGAATGTCTACGCGGACTTCTCGGAGCAGGACGCGCTGCTTCCACCGCGAGCACTGAGCGCCGTCTTGCGCGACTGGCTCGAGTGGTATCCCGAGAAGATCCTCTATGGCACCGACCTCGCCCCCGGACCGCCCGAACTGGACTGGGACGTGATCGGGTACTCGACGAATCAAACTGCCCGACGTGCATTGGCCATCGCACTCACAGGAATGGTGAACGACGGCGAGATCACCCGCGACCGCGCCCTCGAACTCGCCCGCATGGTGTTACGGGACAACGCGACGAAGCTGTATGGTTTACCCGAGTAGATCTCAACGCGTGAGCCGCAGGTAGCGCTCGTAACTTGTCGGCTCACGTGGAGACAGCCGCCCCCGGCTGTCCGGCTGAGCGCAGCTCCGCGGCGGCTTAAATTTATATTATCTTATAGCTAATTTTTGCTAAAACGCGTTATAGGAGCTTCTGAGAAGCCCGGATGGCCCCAAACCATCACCCGACGCCTTATCGTGCGCCCACGCGTCTCTAATCGCATTTAAATGGCATCCGGCAGAGTTTAGTCGGGGACAATTTCAATCACTTACAAGCCTCATGCAATTATCAACAACTTAGCTCGGAGTGAATCATTTTGAGACGAGTCTTGAATCCCTACTTTACCGAAGAAAGCCGCTGATACTCGACCCCGCCTTCATCCGACATCAGAACCCAGAGCGTGTAGATGCCGAGCGCCGTTCCGAACGGGGGATGAAACAGCGCGATCACGCCCAGAACGATGGCCACGACCCGCGCCCACGGCTTCCGGTCCCGTAAGCCCAGGCCGACCAGAATGCCGCCCACGGCAATCAGCAGGATCGTGCCTCCCACGATCGTCAATAGCAGCGGACCAAGCGTGCGCGCAACGACGCTGTCCTGAATCACGAAATGGGCCACGCTGCTGGCAAAAAACAATCCGAGAGCCGGCAGCAGAAACAACACGCCCACGACGATCCAGAGGGTTCCCAGCGTCGACAGGTGATTCTCCAGGCGACTGCGGGTCAACGCGCTCACCGGATCGCCGATCACCTTGCCGCACTTGGGGCAGACGTTGTAGCCGGGTCGCAATTCACTGCCGCAGCCGTTGCAGAACATGAGGGCCCCTCCCAAACAAATGTTAGGTCTTAGGTATTAGGTTTCAGGAAGATCTCAGCACCTGACACCCGAGACCTAACACCGGATACCTGAATCGGGTCCTGACTGAATATACGAATTTCCGGGGCAAATTGTTCCAAACGATGCGCACGCCGACAATGCCGCGGCTGCCCGCCCGGAAATCATTGTTAGCTCTAGAGGTACATGGCCTTTCTGGCGTTGAGCGGAGTCGGAACTTAGCAGAGAATCAGGCAAGGCCCCTGAAGATCGTGCATTCGTGCGACGGAGAACAGGCGTGTTTCTGCGACGTGTTTTCATTCTTACCCTTTTGCTGTTAAGCGGGGCGACGCTGGCGCTGGCAAAAGACATAGCGCTGATCGCGAACAAGGGTGGTTCGGTGTCTGTGCTCACCATGCCCGAACTGGTGAAGCTCTGCAAAGCACAAACGAGCCGCTGGCCGGATGGAAAATCGGTCACGCTCATCGTCAGGGACCCGGCTTCGCCGGAGATGAAGATGGTGCTGGAAAAGATTTACTCCTCGACGCCGGAAGCCGTGAACGAACTGATCGTAACGGCAAATCACGGCCGCATGAACCATCCCGCGATTCTTGTTGTGAGTTCGGACGAAGAACTGGTCAAGAAAGTGGCCGGAACGCCTGGGGCAGTCGGCCTTGTAGACGTATACGCGATCAATAGCTCGGTCGATGTCATCAAGATCGCCGGCAAGCTACCTTTCGAGCCAGGATACCCATTGCACGGAAATTAGCCGCGTGAATTCCCCCGGTGCGCGGCGAGTAAGACCGGCCAGGTGAGAAACGGTCTTCCTATCAGCGATATGCAAAAGGAAGCGACGAACGACATGAGCGGAGCTGCCCCCCAACGCAAAAAGACCGCGTCTTATACGCGCCGCTACCCGCGCTTCCCGATGGATGTGCGCATGGACGTGCAGGTCTTCCGTGCGGGCAGCATCAGCTATCTGTGGGGCCGCTCCACTGAGCTTGGGCTCGATGGCATTGGCGCAACGTTGACCGGCGATCTGGAGCCCGGCGAAGTCGTTTCGATGGAATTTCCGCTGCCGCTCAGTCCGTACCCGGTAAAATTGCGGGCGATTGTGCGCTACCGGATCGGCTTACACTACGGATTCGAATTTCTGACGCCCACACCCGAACAGCGCGCCTCTCTCGACCGTGTCTGCCAGATGCTGGCCGCGGGCGCGTAGGAAATCTGCAGCCTCCGCCTGAAATGTAGGCCGTCTTGACTGAGATTGAAGTTCGCCGTCATCTCCTCCGTGCCGCCATCCTGGGAGTGTTGGTGACTGCCCTGCTCGTTGGATATCAACTCGTAGCGGATTCCTTACGCCTTCAGCCCTTGCATCCGGTTCTTTTCGTGTTTGTTGCCCTCATCTGTCCGCCATGTCTTCTCTCGATCCCATTCATCGATGTAGATCCAGGCACTGGTGCTTTCTATTTCATATGGTCGTTGATAGCTTGCTTCAACGCTGTGGTTTATGCGCTGGTTAGCTTGACTGTAATGAGATTGCGGGAAAAATCGAAACAGTCACAATTGTGATGCTTAGCGCGATTTCGGAACCAGCCGGACTTCAAACAGACGCGGCCACAATTTCCCCGTCACGAACAAGCGTTTCCGCGCGGCATCGTAGGCGATGCCGTTGAGAACCGCACCGGGTTGCAACTGGTACATCGGGCTGAGCACACCACTCAGGTCAATCCATCCCACAACTTCCCCCGTCTGAGGCGAAATCCGCGCAATCCGATTGGTTTGCCAGATGTTAGCGAACACTTGCCCATCGACGAACTCCAGTTCATTCAGCTGATCGATCGGCTTGGGCCCATCGTGTATATGGATTCGGCGTTTCTCGCGCAGGGTCGCGGCGTCGAGAATACGAATGTCCGCGGTGCCGTCGCTCATGTACACATCGGCGCCGTTTGAGGTTAGGCCCCAGCCTTCGCCGGGATAAGAAAATTGCCGAAGCCGGCGAAACGTGTTCAGGTCATAGACGAATCCGACCTGCGATTTCCACGTCAGCTCGAGAATCTGGTCGCGGACGATGGCGATGCCTTCACCAAAGTACTCATACGGCAGGTCAACCCGCTCGAGAACTTCGCCCGTCTCCAGACGCACTTTTCGCAGCGACGAGCGCCCCTGAAGCCCGGTCCCTTCATAAAGAAAGCCGCCGTGATAAACGAGGCCCTGCGTAAAGGCGTTTTCGTCGTGAGGATAAGCCTGAACCACTTCATAGCTGTAAGTTGGCGTTTGCCTGGAAGTTGATCGCGATACAGTTTGTGCAGAGAGCGCTGCCGTGGAAAGGACCGCGAGGAAGGCCGCGCAAATTCGCAGGGACGTCGGGCGGTAGTTGTGCGAAAAACTTCGTGGTTCAGTTCTGAGCATTACGCGAAGACCATACACTGACGGGGTGTCGACGAGGAAGAGAAGGTGTCTGGTAAACCTATCGGCAGGTTACGGGCGTTAACCTCAGCGGCTAAAGCCGCGTCTTTACTGCGCCTGAGCGGCACGGCTGAAGCCGAGCCCTTCCCAAACCTGACCGGTTCTCAACGCAATCCCCGAAGGCGAATCTAGATTCCATCCTGCATTCTGGGATCGTGCAGAGCTGCGATCGTGCAAGTTCGGAGCGTTTCGAATGCTCGAAATTCCGGCAGATTCCCAATTACCTCCGTAACTTTTTGGTAATGGTGCGACCTTCTAAAATTTAAACGCGAGTCGGGGTTTCTTGGGAGGGGGTCCCTGAAATGGGTGACGAAATCACCCAACCTGCTCAGTCCGCTGAACTTGTGCGCGCGAAGGTCCTGCAGGAGGCTTTGCGGCGGGGAACGCAGCCCGCCATGGTGACTCCGCAGATGACGCAGCGCCGACTGTGGACGCCTGCCTGGGACGAGCAAGAGCCGGCCATCCAACGAGCGTACCTGGAACAACTGGTGGAGTGCGCGCCGGAAGCGATCAGCATTCTCGACGTGCAGCACCGGATCACACGAATCAATTCAGAATTCACGCGGCTGTTCGGCTTCTCGCCGGACGAAGCGCTGGGAGAGCGTCCGTCGGAGCTGATCGTGCCGGCCGAGCGGACGGCGGAAACCGACTGGATCAAAGAATCAGTGATCCGCGGACAGAAGATCACGCTCGAGACTCGGCGGCAGCGCAAGGACGGTTCTCTGGTGGACGTCTCGGTGTCATGCGCGCCGGTCACGGTGGATGGGACGCACGTCGGGTACTACGTTCTTTACCGCGACATCGAGGAGAGCAAACAAGCGCAGACGCTCAGTTCGGCGCTGTACCGGATCGCCGAGCGGACGAGTTCGGCTGCGGATCTGCAAGGCTTTTACGCCTCGATCCACAACATTGTGGGCGAGTTGATGAATGCCCGGAACTTTTACATTGCTCTGTACGATCCGGCGACGCAGCTCTTGAGCTTCCCGCACTTTGTGGACGAAGTGGATGAGGCGCCCGTGCCGAAACCGTTGGGCCGCGGGCTAACCGAATATGTATTGCGCACGGGCGAGCCGTTGCTGGCATCTCCGGAAGTGTTCGAGACGCTCGTGGGTCGCGGCGACGTGGAGTTGATCGGCGCGCCTTCCCTGGACTGGATGGGCGTTCCCCTGCGCGCCGGCAACGAAACATTCGGCGTGCTGGTGGTGCAGAGCTACAGCGCTGACGTTCGGTTCGCGGAGCGCGATAAAGAGATCCTGACATTCGTTTCGCAGCAACTGGCCAGCGCGATCGATCACAAGCGCCACGAAGAAGCCCTGCGACGATCCGAAGCACGCTATCGGTCGCTGGTGCAGAGCGCGGTTTACGGAATCTACCGCTCCGATGCGCACGGCCGGTTTCTGGATGTGAATCCGGCGCTGATTGCAATGCTGGGCTACGACTCGCCCGAGCAGGTGATGCAACTGGATCCGGTGTGCGAAGTGTTTCTGAATCCCGAGGAGCACGAGCGGCTGACCAAGGAATTACAGCAGAAAGGGCGGCTCGACGGGCTCGAAGTGCGGTGGAAACGAAAAGATGGCGGCGCCATCACGGTCCGGTTGAGCGGACGCGGCACGAGTGGTCCCGAAGAAGTAGAGAATGTGCTGGAGATCATCGCCGAGGACGTGACGGAGCGGCGCGCCCTGGAAGATCAGTTTCGCCAGGCCCAAAAGATGGAAGCGGTTGGACGGCTGGCCGGCGGCGTGGCTCATGACTTCAACAATCTGCTGATGGTGATTAGCGGGTATACCGAAGTTCTGCTTGATGAGTTGAAATCCCAGGACGAACTGCAAAGCAAGGCCGAAGCGATTCAGCAGGCAGCCGACCGGGCCACCACGCTCACGCGGCAACTTCTCGCGTTCAGCCGCAAGCAACTGCTGGAACTCAAGGTGGTGGACGTTAACGCCATCGTGTCCGACATGGAGCGGCTGCTGCGCCCGCTGATCGGCGAGACGATCGAGCTCTCCACTCATCTGAAGCCCGACGTCGGTCATACACGCGCCGACGCCGGTCAACTCGAACAAGTGATCATGAATTTAGTGGTAAACGCCCGCGACGCAATGCCGACAGGCGGAAAGGTTCTGATCCAGACCGAGCGGCTGGAACTGGATGCGCGGCGGCGCGAGCATTCGCTGATTCCTCCCGGTCCATACATTCTGCTTTCTGTGTCGGACACGGGAGCCGGCATGGACAAGGAAACGCAGTCGCGAATTTTCGAGCCGTTCTTCACGACCAAGGAAAAAGGCAAGGGAACCGGACTGGGGCTCTCGACCGTGTACGGCATCGTGAAGCAAAGCGGCGGATTCATTTTTGCGCACAGCGAGATGGGCCAGGGCACGACCTTTCGCATCTATCTTCCGCGCGTGGAAGACGCCGCCGAGCATAGCGGTCCTGTCAAAAATCCAGCTGCGGCGGCGGGCGGATCGGAAACGGTGCTGCTCGTGGAAGACGAAGAGTCGGTGCGGCAACTCGTGCGCGATACGCTGGCCGCCAAAGGCTACAAGGTCATCGAAGCCCCGAACGGCGAAGCCGGACTGAAGGTGTCGGACGAACACACGGGGACGATTGAAGTGCTGATCACTGACGTGGTGATGCCGGGCATGGGTGGGCGGGAACTCGCGAAGCGGGTGTCAGCGGCGCGGCCGAATATCAAAGTCCTGTTCCTCTCCGGCTACACCGAGGACGCGATCATCCACGAAGGCGTGCTCGAACCGGGCACCGCATTTCTGCAAAAGCCCTTCACTCTACAAATGCTTTCACGCAAGGTTCGCGAAGTTCTGCGTGGCGAGATCTGACGCCCGAGAATCCTCATCGGGGACACCCAGGTTAGCGTCCAAAGAGCGGACGCGAACCTGGGCCACCCCAATTCGCGGGCCTGCCGAACTGGCTTTCGATTGGCATCCAAATCCTCGTTCCCTCTGGACAAACGAAAGCAAACGATATAAAAAGAAAGCCGAAGGGAAAGTGACGTTTTGCGCCAGTTTCCCCGGGGGAATCCTTGCTCAACGAAGAGCGCCGCAGAGCGATCCTCGAAATTCTGAACCGGGAGGGCCGCGTGCTGGTCCTCGACCTGGCAAAGCGTTTCGCGACATCGCAGGTCACCATCCGGAAAGATCTGGAAGACCTGCACGCTCACGGATTGATTCACCGCACGCATGGCGGTGCTTTGCCTGCTCGCGAAGGCGCCTTGGAAGATCCGACGCTGCGCGAGAAAGAGAAGCTGCACCGCAAGGAAAAACTGAGAATTGCGGAGGCTGCGGCACGACTGGTGCAGGAAGGGCAGGTGGTAATCCTTGATTCCGGGACCACCACCACGGCGATCGCGCGCGCTTTACGTCACTTTCAAAATCTTACGATTGTGACGAACGCGGTGAACATCGCGGCGGAGCTTTCGGGCACTGCGGTGGAAGTCATTCTGACCGGCGGCACGCTGCGGAAGAACTCATTCTCCCTAGTGGGGCCTATCGCCGAAGAAACCCTGCACCGCCTGAACGCCGATCTTTTGTTTCTGGGAGTGGATGGATTTGACGTGCAATACGGGTTGAGCACGCCGAACCTGCTGGAAGCGAAGGTGAACCGCGTAATGGTCGAGGTGGCCAAGCGCACTGTGGCTGCGTGCGATTCGAGCAAATTCGGAAGGCGAAGCCTGTCGTTGATCGCGCCGCCGCAAGCATTGCATGAAGTGATTACCGATCGCGGTGCGCCGAAGTCGGACGTCAAGATGCTGAAGAAAGCGGGGATCGAGGTGACACTTGTCTGACGCTGGGAGCACCCCTGCCAATGCGCAGTCGCCGAATGGGTCTTATACGCTGATCGAGATCCTGAGCCAGCCGCTGTGCTGGAAATCGATTTTCAGCGATTTCGAAAAGACCGGCGAGCTGAAGAACATCGCGAAGGAATTTTCCGATGTGCCCGAGTGGCTGTTCATCGGATGCGGCTCGAGTTATTACGTGGCGCAATCGGCAGCGGCCACAATGACAACGCTGACCGGCAGGCGGGCGCAAGCGATCCCCGCCTCGGAGCTGCTCTTGTTTCCCGAGTTGGCGCTGGGTGGAAGGGGAAAGTTCCTGCCCATCCTGATTTCGCGTTCAGGAAGGACATCGGAAGTCTTGCGGGCGGCGGAATTTTTTCGCGAAAAAGCGATCCCAACGCTCGGGGTTGGGTGCGCGACCGGACAGGCCCTAGAGAAATTGGTGACCCGCGCCATCATTCTTCCACCCGCGGATGAGCAGAGCACGGTGATGACGCGGTCGTTCAGTTCGATGCTAATGACGCTGCAGGCGCTGGCAGCGACGATCGCGGGCCGCACCGACTTTCTGCAGGCTCAGCGTACGGCTGTCCCCAAGACTGCGGAGGTCTTGCTCTCAACGCTTCCGCAGCAGGTCCACAGCTTTGTAGGCAAGCACAGGTTTGACGACTACGTGGCTCTTGGACAAGGCGGCGTTTACGGAATCGCCTGTGAGACTGCGCTCAAGCTCACGGAGATGTCGGTGTCGTACGGGCAGAGCTTCCACGCGCTGGAGTTCCGTCATGGGCCGAAGTCGATCGTGAGCGGACGGACGCTGATTGTCTGTTTGCTATCGGAGTCTGGGTACTCGGCCGAAGTTGAAGTTCTGGAAGAGGTGAAGCGTTTGGGCGGGACAACGCTCGTGGTCGCGAACCAGGCAGAGAGTCGCGCAAAAAAGTCGGCGGATCTGTTGATCGAGCTGAAGGCAGAGGTGCCGGAGGCAGCGAGGCTCCCGCTCTATGTCCTGTCTGGCCAGCTGATGGGACTCTACACCGGACTCGGCAAGGGACTGGATCCCGACAATCCGCGCAACCTCAGTCGCGTTGTCGTGCTTGAAGACGAGGATCCTCGGGAAGAACCCACGCATGCCGCAATTTGACGTCACGATTGCGGGCGAGCTGAATCTCGACCTGATTCTTTACGGACTCCCCGCGGAGTTGCCGGAGGAGCGGGAACTGCTTGCTCAGCGCATGATGCTGACGCTCGGGAGTTCCTCGGCGATCGTTGCCCACAACCTGGCTGCACTGGGTTGCCGCGTTGGGTTCGTGTCGAAGATTGGTGATGATCCTTTCGGCCAGATCGCGGTCGAGAGGCTGGCTGCGGGCGGCGTGGACGTCAGCAGGGTTCGCAGGGTTCCCGGAGAAACGAAGACCGGCCTGACGGTGATCCTGCAACGGGAGCAGCGGCGGAACATTCTCACCTATCCAGGAACCATCTTCGAGCTTGCTCCGGAGGATCTGGATTTCGATTACCTGGCGGACTCAGGGCACTTTCACCTGTCGTCGTATTATTTGCAGCGAGGAATGACTGCGCATGTCAGCGAACTGTTCGCGCGACTCAAGGCCGCGGAGCTCACCATCTCACTCGACACGAATGACGATCCCGACGACACGTGGCAGGGAGGGCTGCTGGATGTTTTGCGCTATGTGGATGTGTTCCTGCCAAACGCTCGAGAACTAAAGCGGATTGCGGGAACCAATGACCTGGATGCAGCGATGAACGCTATCACGCAGAAGGTGCCCGTGGTCGTGGTGAAGATGGGCGAGCGGGGCGCGATTGCGCAGCGCGGGGGCCAACGCATCGAGAGCCCGGCCGCGCGCGTGAACTTTGTGGATCCGGTGGGCGCAGGCGACAGCTTCGATGCGGGATTCCTTTCTCAATACGTGCGCGGAGCTGACCTGGAGACCTGCTTGCGCTGGGGCAATCTCGCGGGAGCATGGTCGACGACGCAGCCCGGCGGGACCGAAGCCTTCCGGGACAAAGACGCAACGATCTCTTTTCTGCGGGAACACGGGGCGCAGATTTGATCAAGTAAGGCGGCGCAATTGGCCAAACCATCCTTGTAGTTTTCCTATTGGCAAAGGCGCGAAGCCACATGACTCGTTGCGGATTGTCTGCACGCTCTTTCGACCACATGTAAAGAAACGTCAAAGGTGCAATTGGCGCGTGTCCGTTGGTAACCACTTTCGCTAGCAACCTTTTGATATTCTCAAACATATAAACAATTGAGGGTGGGCGTGCAACGCATGCGTCCGGGATGGCGACCGGAACGCAACTTTCGGCCAGAGCTTGGGTTAGAACCAGCTTACTTGGATTCAATCAGAGTGGAGGCGTTGCCGTGTCCAGTCGTTGCGCTACAGAACTGTCTTCCTGCAAGTTTTTACCTCAACAACATCCTCACAAGCTCCTGTTAGGTGTCACGCTCGCACTGCTGGGATTCGCGCTGGCCTGCGGATCGGGCGGCTCCAGTATCCCGATCACCGGAACTTTCGGGAACAGCAGCATGAAGGGCAACTATACCTTCCACTTGTATGGCGTCGATACCACGGGTTTTCAGTACGCGGAGGCCGGCGTATTCGTGGCCGACGGCAATGGCAACATCACGAGCGGGACCGACGACTTCAATCAACTGAACAGCAGCAGTCCTCTGGTTTCCAATGGCATGACTGGGACGTACAGCATCGGCAAGGACGGCAACGGACAGATCATCTTCACTCTGGCGAATGTTGCGCCCCCGAATAACACATTTAGTGTAGCCATCACGCTGGTCAGCACGTCGAAGATGTACATGACGGAGATCGACTCGTTTGCGAACGCGTATGGCGCAGCGACGTTGCAAGACACAACCGCGTTTACGGCGCCGCCCAGCGGGACATTCGCATTTCGCATTCACGACAAGGCCGCCTCTGGCTCGGCGGCGTTAGTCGGAGCGATGACTTCGAATGCCGGAACGATCAGCGGAACCCTGGATGAATTACGGACCGGCACGCTGAGCTCCGGGGTCACGGTCACATCCGGATCCTTTTCCGCTCCAGACACGACCGGGCGCGGCACGATGACGTTCACCGACACGCTGTCGATTACGAGCAGCTACGTTTATTACGTGATCGACGCAAACACGGTAGAAGTGATCCAGTCGGATCCTAACAACCTGGGACTTGGGCGGTTTGAGAAACAAACGGGCGGAGCGATCACGCTCTCGGGCAATTATGTTTTCGGAAGCCGGGGCGACACCAACGGTGCAATCCCCATACTGGCAGTGCATAGCGTGGGAGGATTCACGGCGGACGGCACTTCCGCCATCACCTCAGGCGCGTATGACTCGGTGCAGGATGGCAACCAGATCACGAATCAGCCCTTCACGGGAAGTTTCACTTCGACTCCGAATGGAAGATTTGCGGTGACGTTCAATCCGTCGGGGACAAGTCCGATCAACGAAGTTTTTTGGATGGTGAGTTCAACGCGGGCGTTCTTCCTGGTCGCTGACACGGCAAAGGTAGAGGATGGCACGATCGATGCGCAGCAAACGGCTTCGTTCGGAAATAGCAGCCTTTCAGGACAGTATGCCTACCTGAATGGCGGCTTCGATTTCACGCCCGAGCAGTTGACGCGCGTCGGCACGTTCATACCGAACGGCAACGGCAACCTCAATCTGAATGAGACTGTGAACGCCTTCACGACCACAACTGGCGCCATCCTGAACAACCCGGTGGTGCCGGGTACGTACACGGTGGCATCGAGCGGCCGCGCAACCGCGAGCCTGACTGGGGCGACCAACAACATCGACCTGGTCTTGTACATGGTTTCGCCGAGCCAGGCTTATGTTCTGCAGAATGACGCGGGAACGGAGATCTCTGGCGAAACCACCTTGCAGGTATCGCCGTAGTTTCTGGTTTTTAAAGAAAACGCCGGGCTGCATCGCAGCCCGGTTTTTTTGTTTGCGGATCCGCCGGAGATGTTTTTGATCCGCGTAATCCTCCAGGGAATTCTATTTCCTAATGGCTGACCTCTAACAGCAGGTGATCTTTGAAGGTGGCGGCCAGCTTGGGCGATTTGCCGATGCCTGCTTCCACCGTTCCGAGCGCTTTGCCATCCGCGTAGTCGGTGACATGGTAGGTGCCGGGTTTGAGTCCGCGGAGTTCGATTTCTCCCTTCCACTCACTGTTCTGTTCGGGCGTGAAGAAGGCGTAATACATCGCGCCGTCTTTTTCGATCGCGTAGCCCTCAGGAAAGTCGTAACCGTACGTGTATAGATCAAGGAAGTTGCCCTTCGAGAGCATCTTCTGGTTGTAGATCGAGGTCCATTTCTTCCAGACTTCGTCTTTGTGCTCTGTGAGGTTGACCTCTTTGAATTTTGGCCCTTCGATTTCGGGCCAGACAAACTTCGTCCCGACGACCCCGCCGGTTCCGATCGTGGAAGCAAAGTCCTCGCCATGCTCGCGCCAGTGATCCTTGCCGACACGATCCATGGTGGAGAGCTCGACGTGATCGCCGTAGACGGCCGATTCGGGACCGAGGAGCGCCTTGTACATCTTGATGCGACGGCGAACTTGCGTGGCACCGACCGGATCGGCCGTAACGGCCTGGTCCATGTACGGCAGCCACGCAAGCGACGGGGGAGTGCCACACGGGCAGCTCTGCGTAACGCTGTTCGGTTTAATGGCGCGCGTCGTCTGGAAGATGATCTTGTAGACGTCGGCGACGGCGTTCACCGAGTCCTGCGGTGACTTGTGGTGGTGGGCCGGGTTGTAGCACTGCGGGACGGAATAGATGTTGTCGAGCTTGGACCCGTCGTAGCCCCAGTCGCGGATGAATTTCTCGGTCAGCTGCTTGTAATAAGCCTGCACTTCGGGAACAGCCGGACAAAGCGCTGCGAGATCGCGCGTCATACGCCCGTGCTTGCCTTCTTTGTCGAGAATCAGCCAGTCCGGATGTTCTTGCACGACCTTCGAGACGACGTATTTGTGCGACTCCCATTTTCCCTGGCCGTCTTCTGCGCCGAGTGGCAACCACCAGAGTTGCACGAGCAAGTTCTGCTTATGGAAGTCGTCGGCCATGGTTTTGATGGAGTCGCCGGGAAAGGTTTCGGAGCGCGGATTCCAATCGCCGTACGTGTCGAACCAGCGGTCGTCGAGCGTGGCCCACTTGATGTTCATCTCTTTCAGCTTGGGAATCGTGCCTTCCATCTGCGCGGGCGTGACGTTGAATTCGTATCCCCAGCCGCACCAGCTGATGTTGTAGGCCTCGGAGGAGGGCTTCGGGATGTTCCATCCTTCTTTCTGCAGGACGCTCGACCAGATGCGCAGCGGCTCATAGAAATCGCCGTGGTAGATGGCGACGAAACTGCGCGGCGTGGAGTACGACTCGCCGGGCTTCAAGGTGGCATGCGCCGGGATGTCGAGAGAGGTATCGACACGCTGATCGCTGTCGACCTTCACGGGCAGTGAGAGTGTAAGCGGAAGCGTTTCGACGTGACCGATCGCTTCGCCGACGCTTCTGGTCCAGAACGCGACGACCGGAACGCCGCCACCATAGCCGCCTTTCACCGCTTCGCCCATGGCGTTGGGTTGAGCGGATGTGCGAGTCAGCTTGAAGATGTCATCTTTGCCCCACTCGTAGCTTGATCCCTGGAAAGACCACATGTCGAACGGAGCAGCTTTGGGATCGGCTACGTTGGCGCTGAGACGATGTTGCTGATCGACCACACGATCAAGAGTCACGTCCGCCGTACCGGTGTTTTTGTAGTCGACGGTGGAAAGTAGAAGGTTCGGAAAATCGTCGTAGGCTTCGACAGTGAGGACCCGCTGAATTCCCCCTGGCGTGCTCCCGAGAACATGCGCGGGAATCTCGACGTGCTTGCCCCGGCCAAGCTTGCCGATGGATTCGAGAATCTTGGCCTGATCGAAGTCGAGAACGAAGTGGACGTCGGAGCCATTTTGCACGAAGTAGTCGCTTTCGTTCGGCGCGCCCAGCTTGGGATCGTCGAGTGTGAGGCGTTTGCCCTCACGCAAAAGAAAGGCCTGGACGTAACCGGACGGACCCACCTCGAAGGCAGACATGGGGGTCGTGAGAACGAGGGGCCCGCCGGACTTAACCTCTACTTGGATGTCCGAGGGACGCGTGGGCGGCTCCTTCGCCCGCGGTTTGGGCTGGGAGCGTGTGCAGTTCAGCGTGACGAGCGAAGTCAATGTGAGGAAGCAGAGTGCGGACATGCGGACGAATAGCTTATTCACTGGACCCCCTTGGCCGGAGAACCGGTCAAGTCTTGGTGAAAGAGGCTGAACAGGTGTTCGGCGTTTTTGTGATAGACCTTCTCGAGCACATCGTCGGGCAAGTCGAGGCCACTGATGGTGAACCGGCCTTGCCCTGGCGAGCCCCAATAGTCAAAGTATTCGTCGGCAGTTTCCAAAAAACGAAAATTGTTCCGGTACATCGCTTCGGTCACTTCGTTGTCGGTCCCGAACATCACGCGGTCTGGATATTTTAAAAATAGCTCGCGCGTGCGGCGCGGCTGGCGGCCGAGTTCCGCTTCGCGTGCGCCAAATTCCACCATCACGTTTGGATATTGATCGAGCATCGACTGCACCCAATCGAGATTCTCCGGCCAGCCCATGTGGAGCGAGACGAAATGCGTGTTGGGGTGCCTCGCAAACACGCGATTGCGAGCCTCGAGGAGAGACTTCAGGCTGGGAAAGTCCCGCCCGTAAAAACTCCAGTCAGGATGCTCGATGAGCTCTTCGTAGCGTTCGTTCGTCGCATTGATCGGCAAGAAGAAGGCCTCGGGGTCGCCGGTGTGAATGAATACGGGGATGCCGAGACGGCCGCATTCCTCCCACACGGGGTCAAGGCGCGGATCGTCGATGGCAATCAGCTTTTCATTTTTGTCACGCACGCCAAGGCCGAGATCTTTGAGGAACTTCAATCCGCGGGCGCCGCGCGCTACGGAGTCGCGAATGAGGGCAACCATCTCCTCGCCGAAATTCGGATCGTTGACCTTGCTGTAGTCGAGTTGCGTGAAAACTATGAAGCGGCCCGGATAGGGCTTCACCATTTCCTCGATCACCGCCTGCAGCTTGTTACCCCACATGCCGGTCAGAATGACAATCGTCTTCACGTTGGTTTTATCCATGACTTCGACGACGCGCTCGGGCGGCATGTGTTCGTCAATGCGCGCCGCATCGTTCACGTGATTGTGCACGTCGATGACGTAGAACTTCGCGCGATCGACGGGGTGCACCGGGACGTGCAGCATGGAGGCAGGTTTGAAATCTCTTAGGAGGAGGGTCTTCTTTTGCTCGGCGTCGGCCGCCGATTTGTAACCGATTTGCGGAGCCTGGCTCTGGGCAAGGCCAAAGGCCACAAGGAGTGAGAAAAAGAGCAGAGAGAACAGGAGTCCCGAGAAGATTCGTCTTGCTATCGAGGACGCGTACATGGAGTTGGTCACCACCTATTTTAGAGCGCGGGAACGGTGGAACCTGCATTTTCGCTGATTCGCGACCGACTTTCGATTGCTTTCTATTTTGATCGATTCCAAAGCTTCCCGTAGATCAGATGGCTCGGACGCCGCATCGTCAACTTCGCCTTTTCGATCCGTCGCAAATATCCAGCTATTCATAGGCATGCTATGGATTATTCATATTTTGAATCGCTGCCGTACCGCCCGTCGGCCGCCCGGTCTACCGCTGGATCATGCGTCGTCCCAGCCCAACTTCATTCTTGACATCGCTCCAGAACGAAAGTAAAAGTAAGTGTTCGTAATATACATCAAAAGCAGTGCTGTCATCCTGCGAGTCCACAAAATCTGGAATGGTCTGCCCAACGAGACCGTTGCGCTTTCTGAGCCTGCAGTGAAGGAGCCGCTTATGCCAACCGTGCGCACTCTCCGTCGTTTGTTCCTTCCCATCCTCCTCACTTGCCTCAGTGGAGTGGCCTCTGCCCAAAAAGACACCGGCAGCATCGTGGGGACGGTGAAGGATCAGAGTGGCGCCGTGGTTGCCGGCGCCAAGGTGATCGTGACTGACCTGGAACGCGGGCAGAACTTCACCGCGACGACGAGCGATGCCGGAGAGTACGTCGCCGGGCCGTTGCACGTCGGCCGTTACTCGGTGACGGTTGAGAAGAGCGGTTTCAAAAAGGCAGTTTCGGAAGCGGTTGACCTCGACGTCCAGCAGCGCATCGCGGTGAACATCTCGCTGGAGATCGGCCGGCAAACGGAACAGGTCCTGGTGACCGGGACCGCGCCCTTGTTGGAAACCGAGACGTCGGAACTAGGGCAGGTCGTAGATCGCAAACGCGTCTCGAACCTTCCGTTAAACGGCCGGAACTTTGCACAACTGGCGCTGCTGAGCACCGGAACCGCACCCAGCGAACCCGGCGCCCGCGACGAGGGCGGGTATGGCTTCAGCGCGAACGGCGCACGCTCACTGCAGAACAATTTTCTTCTGGATGGAGTCGACAACAATTCCAATCTGCCCGATCTGTTGAATGAAACGAACTTTGTCATTCAACCTCCGGTCGAGTCTCTGCAGGAATTCAAGGTCCAGACCAATGCCTACAGCGCGGAGTTCGGGCGCGGCAATGGCGCGATCGTGAACGCGGTCATCAAATCGGGGACAAACCAGATCCACGGTTCGGCGTGGGAGTTTTTGCGGAACAATAAATTTGACGGGCGGAACTATTTCGATCCGGTCGGTCCTGTTCCGCAGTACCAGCAGAACCAGTTCGGGGCGACGTTCGGCGGGCCGATCGTGTTGCCGCATATCTATAACGGCATGAACCGGAGCTTCTTCTTCGTCGACTACGAGGGCTTTCGCGTTCGCGAGGCACAGACACAAGTCGCGTTTGTGCCGCCAACGGCGTGGCGTACCGGCGATTTTTCGAGCCTGATCGACTACACATCGCAGGTTTTCGACCCCAACACCGGCAACCCTATTCTCGACTGCCACAGTCAGCCGACCTATGCCGGCGAGATCTTCGATGCAAAATTAGCAGGGACGCTCAACGGCAACGCTTGTGGTCTTCCATTTCAATACGACAGCACCGGAAAACCTCTGAACATTATTCCTGCGACTCCGGTCGTGGCTGGTGGAGGAAGTCTCGATCCGCTCTCGTTACGACTGGCTGCACTGTACCCAACGGCTGGCCCCATAACGGCGAGCGGCAACAACTTCGTTGCGAACCCGGTTCGCAAGGAAACGCGCAATAACTTTGACGTGCGCGTCGACCAGAAGTTCAGTGACAAAGACAACACGTTCTTCCGGTTCAGTTTTGAACATCAACCCAGCTTCATTCCTGGCACGTTCGGCGGGTTGGCCGACGGCGGCGGCTTCTTCAGCGGCGATGAGGACTTTTCCTACCGTAGCTTTGCCACGAGCTGGACACACATTTTCAAGCCAGAAGTGATCAACGAATTCCGCCTGGGCTACAACCGCGTCAATGCGCAGCGGTTGGAACTGAACGCAAATACCAACGTATCGGGAGATCCGAGCATTAATTTCCCCGGCGTTCCTTTTGCGCCGGGAATCGGCGGGCTGCCGCAACTCACTTTCTCCGATGTAGCGCAACTCGGAAGCCCGACGTTCCTGCCGTCCAGGGAACTTCAGAATTCGTACACGCTTTCGGAAAACCTGACCTTGGTGAAGGGTCGACATACTTGGAAATTCGGCACTGAGATTCGCCGCGAAGAGTTCACGATTTTCCAACCCGCAGCGCCACGCGGAACACTCGACTTCAACAGTACACTCACCGACAATCCGGCAGCGATCGGCACCGGCGGCACCGGGTTCGCATCCTTCATGGCGGGAATGACGGATGGCGGCAGCATCAACAACCTGCACAACGTCGACTACTTCCGCAACACGTACGCCTTCTACGCGCAGGACGACTGGAAAGTAACGCCCTCCCTCATTTTGAATCTTGGCCTTCGCTACGAGTTGTTCGGCACCGTGTCGGACCGTTTCAACGACATCGGGAACTTCGATCTGAGCGATCCCACCAATCCAACCATCGTCGTTCCGAAAGGACAGACCGCGCAGCTTACGCCGTTCATCGCGCAGTACGTGAAGATCAGTGCAACCGGCAGCCGCGGGCTGATCAATTCGGATCTGAACAATTTCGCGCCGCGCCTCGGCATGGCGTGGCAGTTTATGCCGAAGACGGTGCTGCGCGCTGGATACGGAGTTTTTTACGGAGGCCAGGAGAACGGACCGTATTCGAATCCCAGTCCGGGATTCAACCCTCCATTTTTCGTGAACCAGTCCTTCATTGCGCCGTGCAGTGCTCCATCCGCAAACAGCAACCAGGATTGCCGGGTGACACTGATTCCACAGCTCTCTTTTGGCTTCCCGGCGAATTCATTGGTTGACCCCAACACGCCGATTTTCTTCTCGGTCGACAAGAATCTCCGCACCCCATACATGCAACAGTGGCATTTAGGGATCGAGCAGGAGTTGCCGGGCAACAGCGTGTTCGCGCTGACCTATGCCGGATCGAAAGGAACGAAGCTCTACACGTTCTTCAACGGCAACCAGGCAGAGCCGACCGCCGATCCTAATGCGGCGACGGCGCCTCGGCGACCAGTGTCTGCCAATCTGATCAATCCGCCGGATGGGATGACATGCTCGCTGGCGAATCCGCAGGACTGCTCACCCGTCTTTGACACCGGCATCGACTGGTTCCGGTCGACCGGTTCCTCCAACTACAACTCACTGCAGGCGCGGTTCGAGAAGCGCTTTTCCAAGGGCTTGCAGTTCCAGGCGTCTTACACGTGGGCGCATTCGCTCGATATCGCGTCGAACGCAAACCTTGGGCCCACGCAGAACAATAGCGACTTCCGCGACTTCCGCATTCCGCAACAGGAGTACGGCAACTCGGACTTTGACGTGCGCAATCGGCTGGTCATCAATTCGATTTACGAGTTGCCGATTGGGAAGGGCAAGCATTTTCTGGGTGACGCGCAAGGGTTCGTGAACCAGGTGGTCGGTGGGTGGCAGGTCGCGAACATCATTTCCATTTCCAGTGGCAACTGGTACACGGTGCTCGATGCCAACGGGAATTTTGCCAATGCTGATGGCGGAGCCGGAGGCGTCTCGCAGCGCCCGGACGTCGTCGGAGACTGGAACCGTCCCGGCCAGATCGCGGCGAATCCAAGCTGCGTCGGTCCGACGAAGATTCACACGCCGAGCGCGTGGTTCAATACTTGCGCGTTCGTCGATCCGGCGCTGGGTTCGTTTGGCGATGTGGGGCGCAACACCATCGAAGCTCCCGGCTACCGGACGTGGGATTTCTCAGCGTTCAAGTTCTTCAAGCCTTCGGAGCGCACCGAACTGGAATTCCGCGCGGAGTTTTTCAATCTGCTGAACCATACGAATTTCCTGTTCGCCAACAGTGGTCCACAGAACGGCAACAACGCCACGATCCTGGGCACGTCGCAGTTCGGCAGCCTGACGGCCGCGCGTCCGCCAAGGCAGATTCAGTTTGCATTGAAATTCAGCTTCTAGAGGCAAGTGTTTGGGTCTTAGATCTTGGGTTTAGGGATTCGGTCTTCGGTGTTGGTGACTGCGCTCAGAGGAGCGAGCAAGCATCGGCACACGGGACGGTAGAAACGCTAGCCGACCTGCCAAACGGTATCGAGGAGGGTGCCGTCGACCCACTTCACGACGGCAACAGGACGGTCACTGAGTTTGGGGCGAGCAGGCTTCCCCCCGCAAATTTGCTCGACCTCGCTCTTGATGTCCTGGATCGGGCGGATCGGGAGCTTCGAACCTTTTACCGCGTCGCGAAGGTCCGTGCGCAGCGGATTGATTGCAATTCCGCGTTCTGTAACCACCACGTCGATCATCTCGCCCGGGCCAGTCAGCGTCGTCACTTCATCGACAATCACGGGGATGCGATCGCGGAACGAAGGCAGCGCAAGGATGCTGCATCCCGAGAACAGGCAGTTCTGCCAGCCGCCGATGCCGTGTAGCAGTCGGCCGTCGGAGTGCGTCACGACGTTGGCATTGAAGTTGACGTCCACTTCGGTGGCGCCAAGCACGACGGCGTCGACCATCGATGCGAAATTTCCCTTGCCGTGGTAGTTGTAGGACGTAAACGGCGATGTCGCCACGTGGCGCGGGTCGGAGGCCATCGACTTTACGCCATCAAGATCGAATGTCTGGCCGTCAAGAATGTAGTCGGTCAGACCTTCTTGTAGCAACTCCACCAGATACTTCGTCGAGCCGCCGCGCACGAAGCGGGCCTTCACGCCGTCTTCTTTCATCATGCGGCGCAAGTAATCGACGAAGGCAAGCGCGATGCCCCCAGCGCCAGCCTGAAACGAGAAGCCATTTTTCATGATGCCGGCGTCGCGCAGGAAGCGGGCGACGAACTCGGCGATGCGCAGGCGGTCGGGCGAGCGTGTGATCATCGTGGTGCCGGAGACGATCTTCGCTGGATCGCCGATGGAGTCGACTTCTACGACGTAATCGACGTTGTTTCCCTGGATCTGCCACGGTACGCATGGGAAGGGCACGAGATTGTCGGTGACGACGATGACGTAATCGGCGTACATCGAATCGGCGAGGGCGAAGCCGAGGGAACCGCAAGCGGACTTGCCGTGGGAGCCGTCGGAATTGCCGAAGGCGTCGGCAGTGGGCGCGGCGATGACCGCGATGTCGATGTGGACTTCGCCGTCCTGAATCGCCTGCCACCGGCCGCCGTGCGAGCGCAGCACACCCATGCCGCGCATCTTGCCCTGTGTGCAGTAGTCGCCGAGCGGCCCGTTCATGGAGCCTTCGATGTGGTGGATGACGCCCTTCTCCATCAGACCGATCGCGTCTCTCTGCGAGGGGAACGAGGCGCTCGGGAACCAGAGGAGATCTTTCACGCCGATCTTCGCCGCGGCTTCGAGCATCATCATCGCGACCTTGTCGCCGTCTCGCAGATGATGATGGTTGGAAATCACCATGCCGTCGCGGAGACCACACTTGCGCAACGCAGTTTCGAGATTGGGAAGACGCTTGTCGCCGTTCTCCGGGTAGTCTTTGCTGGAGCGGATTGGCGGTGCCTGTTTGCGTCCGCGCGGCTGGAACTTGCCGACCCCCAGATAAGGAATCTGCGGCCGGTTGTTGACCATGACGGGGATGCGGCGCTGGGCCGCGTTATGGGCGAGTTCGACGCGCTCGGTCATGAGTGAGGCAAAACCCTCTTCACCACAGAGTCACAGAGGTACGGAGAAAAACGTTTGACCACTGAGGACATAGAGGAGCACAGGGAGAAAAGAGACTCCAAATATCTTTGACTACTCTGTCTTGACCTGCTCGTCATAGTCTGCTTAGAGCCAAAATCTTCCTGCATCCTAACCAACGTCTTGCGGTATTTCTTGTTTCGTATCGGCATAAAGCCACGATGCCATGAAAAATGCCGCTGCAAAATAAAGACCGGTTAGCAATAGATTGGAGACCAGCGAAACCCGCGCAACAATCCACGGCTCCTGACCGATGTATGTTCGCCCCCGAAAGGCCTCCGTTAACATCGTGTTTAGGGCCGGCATGATCCCGGCAAAAAAAGCCTCGAATCCTCGGCCGACGAGATACCCAATCGCAATCGCACCGATGTACTGATTAAGGAGAATTGTCTTGATTTGAGGAATCACACTCGGACTCCGACTGAAGAGCATCTCTTTTTCATGCCAATCCCATCGCCTTTGCGCGGGCTACCAGTTTCAACGCGCGCTGGACCACGGGCGCATCGATCATCTTCGATCCCAGGCTCACGACGCCGATGCCGCGCTGCTGCGCTTCCTCGAATGCGTTGACGACCTTTTGCGCCTTTTCGATTTCGCCTGCAGTAGGCGCAAACGCTGCGTGAATCACGGGAATCTGCGCGGGATGAATGCAGCCCATGCCCTCAAACCCATACGCGCGCGAGGCCTCGCCCCAGCGCTTGAGGCCCTCCATGTCCGCGACATCGCTGTAGACCGAATCGATCGCCTGCACTCCCGCGGCTTTCGCGGCGTTTACGAGACGGCTGCGCGCGTACAGCGATTCGCGACCTTCGGGAGTTCGGGGAACGCCCATATCCGCCGTGTAGTCCTCCAGGCCGATGGTAAGTGCGACGACATTCTCGGTGGACGCCGCGATCGCGCCGGCGCTCTCGATGCCCTGACTGGATTCCAGAATCGGCATCAGCCAGATCGGCCGGTTGATCGAGTGCCTGATTTTCAGCTCGCTGATCATGCGATCCACCTGCGTGACCTGTCCCGGATGTTCGACCTTGGGAATCAGAATGAGATCCGGCGATTCCGGAATAATTTCCGCGAGATCTTCGAGGCCGAGTGGAAGTTGGTTGATCCGCACCATGCGCTCGCAGGCACTGAAATTCACAGCTCGTAACGCGTTGCGGACCAGGAGGCGAGCGGCATCTTTCTCCGCGTGATGAACCGAGTCTTCCAGGTCGAGAATGATCGCATCGGGACCATGCAGTCCGGCGTTAATCGTGTACTTCGGTTCCGTGCCCGGGAGGTAGAGTCGCGAGCGACGCAACCGGTCTTTTGGCGAAGGCTCGGGCAAAGGGACTTTATCGGGAAGGGCTTTTTGATTGGCTCCTAGCCCGGCGCGGCGAACGACCGTCTCGATGCGGGCGGCGATCACATAAGGAAGTGCGCCTTCATCGTGGATCGAAACCTTGGCGTTCTTCACGCCAAGCGTTTCGAGGACGCTGCGAGCCTGCGCCATGATCGCTTCCCCATAATAAGGAGCGACGCGCGACTCAAGCCCGAGCTCGATCCCGCCGGAATCGCGCGGCTCGATCGCGACGTGCAGGTCGGAGCGGACATCTTTGCCCCAATGACCTGCTTCGGCGGCTCGGGATGTGTTTGAGTCAGCCATCAACGGAAGTCAACCGCACACGAATGTCGTGAAGAAACATGGTAAGGCAATTGCGGGGCGCCACTGCGTGCCCAACGTGGTTCACTCACAATTTGGCCAGGATTGCGTCTGTCATCTGCACGGTTGACGCGGCGCCCTGGCTGATGGATTTTGCGCCGCCGGAAATGCGCATCATGTCGTAAGTGCGGACTTTGCCCTCTTTCACCACGGCCGCGACTGCGTTGCGGATCCGATCGGCTTTGTCGGTCTCGCCTACGTGTTCGACCATCATCGCGGCGGAAAGAATCATGGCGATCGGATTGACGATGGGCGGATTCAGCTCGGCGTATTTCGGGGCCGAGCCGTGGGTCGGCTCGAAGACAGCGACCGTGTCGCCGATGTTGCCGGAGGCAGCGAAGCCGAGACCACCGACCAATCCGGCGAAAGCGTCGGAGAGGATGTCGCCAAACAGGTTCGAGGCAACGATCACGTTGTAGTCCTCGGGGTTCTTGTTCAGCCACATCAGCTGCGCGTCGATGTTCGTGGACCAAAGCTGGATATCGGGGTAGTTCTTCTGAATCTCCTTGGCCGTTTCTTCCATCATGCCGCTGGTTTCGCGGACGACATTCGGCTTTTCGCAGATGGTGACCGCCTTGAACTTCTTTTTCTTTGCGTATTCGAAGGCCGCCGTGATGATGCGGCGGGCCGCAGGCCGGGTGATGATGCGGACGCTCACGGCGATATCGGGACCGGGGACGTTGGCGAAGGCCTTGAATTTGGGATGCGAGTTTAGCGCGGTTCGTACGACCTCCGGAGGATTGGTCCACTCGATGCCCGCGTACATACCCTCGGTGTTCTGGCGGAAGACGGTCGTACTAATGTGCGGCTCGTCAAAGCCGCCGTCGGTGCGCTTGCGGATGTAGTTCAGCGGATTGCCGGTGAAGCCGGTGCACGGACGCATGCAGATATCGAGATTGAACTTCTGCCGCATAGTCACGATGGGCGAGTAGTAGACGTAGCCTTTATCGCGCAGTTTGGGATCGAGTTCGGCTTGCGCGGCCTTGTTCGGCTTCGAGGTGATCGCGCCGAAAAGGCCCAGCTTGTGTTTTGCGAGCAGATCGATGGTCCGGTCCGGCAGGGCGTTGCCCTCGCGGCACCAACAGTCCCAGCCGATATCGGCGTGAACATAGTCGGCATCGAAGCCGACGGCTTTAAGCACGCGCAGCGACTCCGGCAGAACCTGATTGCCGATGCCGTCGCCCGGCATCGTGACTACGGTGTATTTAGGCATGTATGAGCTCCTAGGAAAACCAGTCGGCACAAAAAACGAATTTAACTACCTCAAGAAGTAAAGTATGAGCAATAGCACGGCCGCCGCGCTGACCCTATAGGACACGTGTTTGCCTGTCTTCGGCGTCCAGACAATTAAGAGCCCAAATCGACAAAAGAATTACCACGAAGATGGTGTGCTCGATCCAAGCCATATTGGCTATGCCAACCCGAGCCGCTTCGCCACGAGATTCTCCACACCCTCGGCGATCACCAACGACTGCGGAACGCTGCCCAGCGCAGGAAACGGAAACTTCTCCCCGCGCCAGGTGATGACACTCGACGTGAAGTCGATGTCGATGGCATCGCCGGGAATGATAGTCTTCTCTTTGGCGGCAATCTGTGTAGCGAATTGCTCGCGCAGGCGTTTTACCAGGTCTGGAACTTCCACGCACAGGAAGCCATTGTTATAGGCGTTGCGCAGATAGGTCTGCGAGAAGCTGGCCGCGATCACCATCGGAATGCCCTTCGCCTTCAGGCAAGTCACGGCCTGCTCGCGGCTCGAGCCCGTACCGAAGTTAAAGCCTCCGACGATCACGTCACCGGCCTCGGTGCGGGCAGCAAACTGCGGGTCGTAATTTTCCATGACGACCTTGGCCATCATCTCTTTCGTCATGTCGTCGCGGTAGGTATAGTCCTTGCCATAAATTGCATCGGTGTTGACGTTGTCCTGCGGCATGAAGACGAGCCGTCCGCGAACGCGGTCGGGGAAGCCCTGGAGTATCTCGACTTTCTCCGCCCCCGTGCTGCCGTCAGTGGCGAGTTCGGTGTAGTGGCGCTCAGGATTGCGATCGCCGAACTGATGCGGGCCGCAAATGTATCCGGCGACAGCGGAGGCGGCGACCACTTCGGGGCTGGCGAGATAGCACTGAGCATCGCGCGATCCCATGCGACCTTTGAAGTTGCGGTTCGTCGCCGAGATGCCGACTTCGCCCTTTTCGAGCAGGCCAACACCAAGTCCGATGCAAGGGCCGCACCCGGCGGGAAGCGGGTGCGCACCGGCGTCGGTCAGCACCTGCCAGATACCACGTTTCTCGGCTTCGTCCTGCACCCACTTGCTGGCGGCGCTGAGATAGAACTTGACGCTCGGCGCGATCTTCTTCCCTTTTAGAACGTGGGCCGCCGCGTCGAGGTCTTCGAGGCGCGAGTTTACGCAGGAGATTAAATACGCCTTCTGGATCGCGACTTTCTTCCGCTCCATTTCGGCGAGCGATTGCATCACCTGCACGGTGTCGGGTCCGGAGACGTGCGGCGTGACCTGTGCTAAGTCGAGCGTAATTTTCGCCGCGTAGGTTGCGCCGGGATCGGGGCGAGGCGGATTCGTCGCCCATTTTTGGATGTCGGCTTCGCTGAAGCGCTCGACGCCCTGTGCTTTGAGGAGCTCGTGCACCCGGCGCAAATACGCGATGGTGACCTCGTCGACCGGAAACCAGCCGACGATCGGGCCCCACTCGGTGCTCATGTTCGAGATGGAGAAACGCGCGTCCATCGAGAGCGAAGCTACGCCGGGACCGCTGAACTCAATGGCGGCGTTGAGGACTTCGTCGTGGTTATACAGGCCGCAGAGCGTGATGATGATGTCTTTGCCGGTGGCGCCTTCAGGCAACTTGCCCTCCAGCGTGACCTCGATAGAGCGCGGGATCTGCCACCAAAATTCGCCGGTCGCCCAAACGGCGGCGGCATCTGTGCGAACGATTGGGGTTCCGATGGCGCCCAGTGCGCCATACATATTCGAATGCGAATCAGACGCAACCACGAACGAACCGGGCACCACGTACCCGCGCTCGACCATGATCTGGTGACCGATACCCGAGCCGGCTGGATAGAAATCGACGCCGTGTTCCTTCGCGAAGGCCTCGATCGAGCGATATTTCTTCTGGTTCGATTCGTCCTGGTTCTGAATGTCGTGATCGAGGGCGAAAACGAGTTGCTTTGGATCGTGAATCTTCTTGGCGCCGATGCCCTTGAACTTGCTAATGACCGCCGACGTGTTGTCGTGGGTCATGACGTGATGCGGACGGATCGAGAGGAAGTCTCCCGCGCGCAGCGGGCGCGACGGGCCTTCCGCCATGTGGGCTTGCGCGATTTTTTCAGTGATGGTTTGGGGCATGGCGCCTCCATGTGTTGCGACAGGCGAGGGCAGCTGTCCCTACGCGGTTTGCCGTCGCTTTCCCTTCTTCGTTGTGGCCTCTGATTTCGGTTTCACCTTGGTCGACGAACTCTTCACCGGCCGCACATCCGCTTTCATCAGCGCCATCAGCTTTGAGACGGAACTGACTTTCTCCAAGTTCCAGAGGGCGTCTTTGAGCTTTTTCTGAGCGCCCGATGTCAAAACGCCCTCCGCCAGTGCGGCGAACTTTTCTTCAATTTCCTGGTCGGTCAGCGCATTGCGCGGATCCCCCTTCGGATAGTCCAACTGCTCGCTGAAGCTGCGCCCATCGGTCGTCGTGATGGTCACCACCACGCGCTGCAGCGCGGGAAACACCTTTTCGATCTCCGGATCGGCGACGACCTCGACCTTCTTCAGCTGCGCTCGGATCGTCGGATCCATGATCTTCGCCATCTCGAACTGCGCAGGTGTCACCTGTCGGTCAACCAAGGCCGCGGCGATGACGTAAGGCAGCGAATGGTCCGCGGTCTCTTTCGTGCGCGGATCGTATTTACTGGGATCCGAGAGGATGTCGGCCGCTCGCGCGAGCGAACGGATCTGAATCTTCTCTACCTGATCCGGACGCAGATCGTTTTTCTTCACCAGATCAAGCACTGCCGAGATCGGCGCGTGCGTTAGGGCCTCGGTCGGAAAGAATTTCATGCCGCATTGCGTGATGCGCCACGAGTCGCCGAGGCCATCGGTCAGGATGTTCAGCTTCCACTCGGGCCCAAAACAATGTGCCAAACCCTCTTTGCCATCGATCACGTGCTCCGGCCCCGTGTATCCCTTTTCCGCCAACAGTGCCGCGAACATCCCGCTTTGCGTCGCCATCGGATCGACGGTGTTCTTCATCATCGTCAATTTGCCGGCGGTCACCGCTCCCAGCGTGCAGTGGCGGCTTGCCGAGATGCCGACCGCGTGCTGAATCTGTTCCCACGAGAGTCCAAGCGCCCGGCCCGCAACGAAAGGCGAAACGAAGGCCGTCAACGTCGCGTGGTGCCAGCCACGCTCGCGAATTCCGGGGAAGGCCGTTTCGCAGAAGCGCATCTCGAATTCGTGGCCGAGAACGAAACCGACGATCAGCTCTCTGCCGCCACTTTTTGCGCGCTCGCAGCCGGCCATCGCCGCCGGAAAAATGTCCGAGGGATGCGAAGGATCCTGCTTCCAGTAAATGTCGTTGTAGTCCATGCAACGGATCATCAGCGCGTTTGCCAGCGACGCAGAAACCGCATCCACACGTTTGCCCGTACCGATGACCGTCGCCGGTCCACGGCCCGCGATCTCGTCAAGCACCGTAAGCGCGATCTTGACGTCGTGCTGCTGGTAGCCGCCCAGCGCGCAGCCCACCGAATCGAGTAGGAATCGCTTCGCCTGGTAGACGGCTTCTTCGGAGAGGTGTTTGTACTCGAGGGCTGCAGCCCAGCGGGCCATTTTCGCTGTGATGGTTTCCTTTGCGGTCGGGGCAACGGCTTCTCTGGCGGACAAGTGGCAGCTCCTAGCGGTGCTTGACTTTCACGTTCTTCGGATTCTTGAACGGCAGGTACGCCATGAAGTCGGCGTGGTGCACGATGTAGGCTTCGGTCGTGCGCTTCACCTGGTCGCCCTCGGCGGCGTGCGCGGCGATGATGTGGCACACGGCATCCGGCACCCCGCATTCCAGCGCCAACGCCACACCGGTAAAGGGATGGCGTAACGCCTCTCCGCGCTCACTCTGGCGCGCCTGGCCGTCGGGGCCGATCTCGTATTCCAGGAGCTTGCCCACATCGGCCAGGATCGCACCCGCGATCACTGTATCGACGTCCACCGGCAGGGCGCGTCCCATGAATTCCTTCATGGCTTCGGCACTCTTGCGTGCAATATGCACGACACACCGCTTGTGCTCCATGAACGTGATCGGGCAGTGTGGCACCAGCAACGTGAAAGGGATGTAGTTCAGATCGTCGGGCTTCAGAGGACTCCGTTCAAAGGCTTTCACCCAGGTCTGAGCCACCTGTTCGCGGAGCTTGGAGTCCTGAATCCATTGGATTTCAGGCCACAGCTTATCGACAGCGACACGCATGGCAGAGCACCCCCCAAGTTCAAAACGGATTAGCTTATCCCGGGGGGATGGAGGGCGTCGAGAGGCAGCCTCACAGGCGTCTGTGACCGAGGCACATCACGATCCAGCGCAAGCTCTCAGCCGCCGGACATTCTTTCAGCAAGCTTGGTGCGAGAATACATCCAATGGAACAAACTCCCGCTAGGTTGGACACGTGTTAACGGAAAGGTGCGAATCGTGAACTTGCGGCAACTGTGGCTTACGTTTTTGGCGACTTGCACATGCCTGTCTTTTCTGAGTACGAACGCCCCGGCGCAGGCCGCTTCGCAACCGCCCAGCCCTTCGAGCGTCGCCGTCGAGACCAATCCCCTGCCCAATGCCGCCCCGCGCCACCCCTATCGCTTCGAATTCCACGCGCGCAACGGAATTCCTCCCTTCACGTGGATCCTGTTCAAAGGCGAGGTACCCGTGGGCATGAAGTTCGGTGCTGACGGCGTCCTGACCGGCGCGGCCATTGCCGCGGGCGTCTTCCATTTCACTGTACAGGTCACTGACAGCAGCCGCCCGTCGCAAATCGCGAGTCGTGATGTTGAGTTGAAGGTCGTCCCTCCGTTGCTCCTGGAATGGAAGGACTACGCGAAAGTGTCCGACAACCGGATCGATGGGAAGGTGAAGGTCAGCAATGGCACCGAAGACGATTTTGACCTCACGTTCGTGGTGCTGGCAGTCGCGGAAGACGGCCGGGCAACGGCAATCGGCTATCAGCGCTTCTCACTAACGCATGGCACAACTTCGTTCGAGATTCCCTTTGGTGAGACACTGCCGCACGGCGCGTACGTGGTTCACGTCGACACCGTCGCCGAGGTCCCGGAAAAGGATCAGATCTATCGCGCCCGCCTGCAGACCAAGGAGCAGCTTCAGGTGACGGTCGGTCCCTAACGACTTTGGTCCGACGATAGGTTCCCATGCGTACAAGTCCTGCGGATATATTGATTTGCGTCTGGTATTCTAGGAGCCTTAGAAGAGTCCCGGAGTGCGTCCGCCGCCTCCAGCATCCTTTATACGTCACAATTTGAAGCGCACGAATGGAACTGCTCCTCAATTTGTTCTGGTTACTGCTGACGATCCCCGCCCTTTGGTTGTGGCGGGAAGGACGTCGGGCAAAGAACAACCGTGGGCAATCGTGTCGCTTCTTGATGATACTGGGATGCTTGCTGATTTTGCTTTTTCCGGTGATTTCGGCCAGCGACGATCTTCGAACCACGCGCCTGGAAGCCGAGGAGCCGGCCTCTCAAGATGCGTTTCGCGACTCCTTGGCGGGTAGATCCGGGCAGCCTGCGCAGGATTGGGCTCATGCTTTCACGCTTCCCGAAACGCAGATCATCGCCTCCGTCGGGCGCCCAGCGTGGCGCGCTCGGGTTATCGTACCGACGCAGAAGGCCGGCGCGGATGTTGTCCTCTCAGATGTAGGGCGGGCCCCGCCGGTACCCTCCCGCGGATAGTGCCGAGTGGCCGCTGGTCTGCGGCCCATCTCTCCAGGTCCCTAATGTGGCAGCGCGCGATCGGGAACACCCCAAGTGCGAACCCGGAGTTACGCGGCGGTGAAACGAACGATGGAGTGCATGATGCGAAAGCTTTGGTGGAGCAGCTTGTTCTTATTGCTGCTGCGGCCTGCGATTGAGGCCCAAAGCCAGCCTGCCCTCACCTGGGAGCAGGTGCGGTCTCGGTTTGAAACCAGCAATCCGGCGTTGCTGGCCGACCAACTGAATGTGGACGAGTCCAAAGCGCAGGAGATCACGGCTTTTCTTCGCCCGAATCCGAATTTCGACTTCACGGTGGACGGGACGCAAATTGCTCCTAGTCATGGGGTGTGGCGACCTTTCGCAGGCACGTTTGAATCGCCGGGCATCAACTATCTCCACGAACGGCGGCACAAGCGCGAACTGCGGCTCGACAGCGCGAAGAAAGGGACCCTGATCGCGGAATCGAATCATTCGGACCTGGAACGGACCCTGGTATTCAACCTGCGCAATGCGTTTGTTTCTACGCTTCAGGCCAAGGCGGTGGTCCAATTGGCCAAAGACGATCTGGCCTATTACGATCACGTGCTCGATGTAAGCCGCGACCGCTACAAGGCGGGAGACATCGCCCAGATCGACCTTGATCGCCTGGAATTGCAGCGGGTGCAGTACGAATCCGACCTGCAAACCGCCGAGGTCAATCTGCGCACGTCCAAAATCCAATTGCTCACCTTGCTCAACGACCGCAAACCCGTTGAACAATTCGACGTAACCGGTGCTTACGATTTCGTCGACCAGGTTCAGTCGCTTGACGACTTCCGGAAGATAGCTATCGACACCCGGCCCGATCTGCGCGCCGCGCTGCAATCCGTCGACAAGGCGCAGACCGATCACAAGCTCGCGGTCGCCAACGGCTCGACCGATCCTACGTTCGGGGCCTGGTACACGCACAACGCGTCTACCAACAATCCGGTCGCGATTAATACGCTGGGAGTGAGCATCAGTGTTCCCTTGCGCGTGTTTGACCGCAATCAGGGAGAAAAGCTGCGTACGGATCTCGACATCAAACGGACTCAACGGCTGCGGGATTCCGCGGAGGCCCAAGTCCTCAGCGATGTTGACAGCGGATATGCCACCCTCGACAGCACTTTGAAGCTGCTTCGCCCCTATAAGGCGAAGTATCTGCAACAGTCGGTAAGGGTGCGCGATACGGTGTACTTTTCTTATCAGCATGGCGGCGCTTCTCTGCTGGATTTCCTGGAAGCCGAAAGTGAGTATCGAAACGTGCAGTTGAGCTACGCAAACCTGGTGGGCTCGTACCTCACGGCGGCGGCCCAACTCAACATGGCGGTGGGGCGGGAGGTTATTCAGTGAAGATCATGCGTTCTCGATGGAATTGCCGCCCCGCGCTTGCGGCCTTGCTCCCATTGCTCTTGCTACTCGCATCCTGTTCTGGTGATCCGAAGGCCGCGCCGACGAAGCAAGAGATTTCGATTGATCCCAACGTTTTCGAAACCGATCATCCGGAGCTTTTCAAGACGACCAAGGTGACCACGCGTCAGATGCCGACTGTTCTGACCGCCAACGGAACCATCGCCCCGGATGTGAACCGTACCATTCACGTGACCTCGCTTGGCAGCGGCCGAGTTGTGGATCTGAAAGTCCGACTGGGCGATGCTGTGAAGAAAGGCCAGGTGCTGCTCGTCATCTCCAGCCCCGATCTCGCGGGAGCGTTTTCCGACTATCAGAAAGCGATCGCCGACGAGCGCCTCTCGAAGAAGGCTCTCGACCGTGCTCAACTTCTCTACGACAAGGGAGCCATCGCAGAAAAAGATCTGCAAGCCGCGCAGGACACCGAAGAGAAAGCGCTCGTCGATGTGCGCACCACCGAGCAGCACGTGCGCGTTCTCGGCGGAGATCCTGCCCATCCCAGCCCCCAGATTGAGTTGAGAGCTCCCGTCTCCGGCACCATCGTCGAACAAAATGTCGCCGGCTTCGAAGGGATCAAGAGCCTCGATAACAGCCCGAATCTCTTTACGATTGCCGATCTGTCCCAGGTGTGGGTGGTTTGTGATGTCTTCGAGAACGATTTGGGCGAAGTTCACATGGGCGACATCGCGCAGATCCGCATGAACGCATTTCCGGATCGGAACTACAAAGGTACAGTCGCCGATATCTCGCGCGTCCTCGACCCTAGCACCCGCACGGCCAAAGTGCGCATCGTACTCGCGAATCTCGACGGAGTGCTGAAGCCCGGAATGTTTGCGGTCGCCACGTTCCGTTCTCGCCGAGTTCGTCCCGCCCTGGTCGTGCCCGGAACCGCCCTGATGCGCCTCCACGACAAGGATTGGGTCTTTCGGCGTGAAGGTCAGAACCAGTTCCGGCGCATAGAGATCCGGGTCGCTGGAGCAACTCAGGATGGAATGCAGGAAGTGAGTTCGGGAGTGAAACCCGACGATGAACTCGTGCTCAACGCACTCGATTTCTCCACCGCTGTAGCGGAGAAGAAAGAGTGATCGGAGCGTTAATCGATTTTGCCCTGCGGAACCGGCTCCTGGTCCTCGGACTGTCGGTTGTTCTATTCATCTGGGGCATCATCTCATTTCACAATCTTCCCATTGAAGCGTATCCCGACGTCGCCGACACCTACGTACAAATCATCACGCAGTGGCCGGGGCATGCCGCCGAAGAGGTGGAACAGCAGATTACGGTTCCGCTCGAAGTCGCCCTGAATGGCGTCTCCCACATGACGCATCTGCGATCCGTTTCTCTCGCAGGCTTGTCGGTCATCACCATCATTTACGACGACAATACGACTACGTTCAACGCACGCCAGGAGGTTCTCGACCGGCTTCAGCAGCCCACTCTGCCCACCAATGTGAACCCTCAGCTCGGCCCTGACTACAGTCCCACTGGGCAGATCATGTTCTACACGCTGAAAAGCTCGAACCCGAAGTACGACGTCATGGAACTCAAGACGTTGAACGACTGGCTCGTGCGCAATCAGCTGAAATCGGTACCGAACGTCGTCGAAATCAACATTTTCGGCGGACCGACGCGTGAATATCAGGTGCAGATCGACCCCGGAAAGCTCGTATCGTACGGGCTCTCGCTGGCGCAGGTGGAGCAGGCGCTCGCGGCGAATAACACGAATGCGGGCGGTGGGTTCATCGAACGCGGTCAGCAGGCGTTGAATGTGCGGGCCGTCGGATTGATGTCGAGCACCGAGGATATCGGGGCGACTGTCATCAAGGTCATCAACGGAACGCCGGTGCGTGTGCGCGACATTGCGACGGTAGTACAGGCGCCGAAGGTGCGCCTGGGACAATTAGGTAAGTCCATTCGCAAGGAAGACGGAACGGTACTCGACGATGATGACGTCGTTGAAGGGATCGTGCTGCTGCGCAAAGGCGCCGAGGCCGACGCCACTCTCGATGCACTTCACGCCAAAATCGCGCAACTCAATAACGGAGTGCTGCCGCCAGGCGTCAAACTGGTGCCCCACCTGGATCGAAGCGATCTCGTCCACTACACCACGCACACCGTACTCCGCAATCTGACCGACGGCGTTCTGCTGGTCACGCTCATCCTTTTCCTCTTTCTCGGAAACGTGCGCAGCGCGCTGATCGTCACCATCACGATTCCCTTCTCGCTCTTGTTCGCGGCGATTCTGCTTGACCTGAATCACATTCCCGCGAACCTGCTCTCGCTGGGCGCGCTCGACTTCGGCATGGTCGTCGACGGCTCGGTGGTGATGGTCGAGAACATTCTCCGCCACATGGAGTTCGCCGGCCGCCGCACGTCGTTCCTGGAGACGATCGGGATCGCCGCGCATGAAGTGCAGAAGCCGGTCTTCTTCGCCCGCATCATCATCATCGTCGCGTATTTGCCGATCTTTACGCTGCAGCGCGTGGAAGGCCGCCTGTTTCGGCCAATGGCGTGGACAGTGGCTTTCGCCCTGATCGGAGCTCTGCTGTTCGCGCTCGTGATCGCTCCTGTACTTTGCAGCCTGCTCTTCAAGGGCACGATCAAGGAGTGGAAGAATCCCGCGCTGGAATTACTGAACCGCTATTACCGCAACACGCTGGACTGGTGTTTCACGCACCTGAAGTTCACGTTGCTGATGGGCGTGGCCGCCGTAGCGGTCATGCTCTTTCTAGGGTTCAGCGGAATCGTTGGCTCTGAATTTCTCCCTCATCTCGACGAGGGGGCGATCTGGGTCCGTGGAACCCTTGCGCCGAGCACCGGGCCCACTGCCGGCATCGATCTCGCTCGAAGAGCACGCCAGATTCTTGCCAGCTTTCCCGAAGCCAAGCAGGTCGTAAGCCAGGTTGGTCGCCCCGATGACGGCAGCGACGCCAGCGGCTTCTACAACACCGAATTCTTCGTCGACCTGTGGCCGCGCGAGCGCTGGCGCAGCCAGTTCCGCACCAAAGACGAACTGATCGCCGCCATGGACAAGGCTCTCAGCACGCTTCCGGGCGTCGACTGGAACTTCTCGCAGCCCATCTCCGACAATGTGGAAGAAGCCGTTAGCGGCGTGAAGGGCGAGTTGGCGGTCAAGCTGTTCGGAACGGACCTGAAAGAGCTCGAGCAAAAGGCAGATGATATCCAGAAGGTGATGGCCAAGATACCGGGCGTTGCCGACCTTGGAACGTTCCAGGTCCGTGGCCAGCCCAACGTAAATCTGGTTGTCGATCGCGCAGCTGCCGATCGCTTCGGAATCAACGTCGCGGACATTCAGGACGCGATCGAAACCGCGGTAGGCGGAAAAGTGGTCAGCCAGATTCTCATCGGCGAGCAGCGCTACGACCTGACCGTCCGCTACCAGGCACCCTTCCGCAAGACCATCGACGACATCGCCAACATCCGCATTCTCGCACCTTCGGGCGAGCGAGTCTCGCTGGGGCAATTGTCACAGATCAAATTGGAGGATGGCGCCTCCACCATCTACCGCGAAGGTAATTCGCGCTACATCGCCATTAAGTACAGCGTGCGCGGACGAGATCTCGGCAGCACCGTACGGCAGGCAATCGACGAAGTCCATCAGAACGTGAAATTGCCCGAAGGCTATCGCCTCGATTGGACGGGCGAGTACGAAAGCCAGCAGCGTGCCAACCGTCGATTGGCGGTCATCGTACCGGTCACGATCCTGCTGATGGCGTTCATTCTGTACTCGGCGTTTCAGTCCTGGAAATGGGTGGGATTGATTCTGGCAGTGGTTGGACTGTCGCCGCTCGGCGGCCTGATCAGTCTGCTGCTGACGGGCACGCATTTCAGCGTATCGTCTGGGCTGGGCTTCCTGGCACTGATCGGAGTTTCCGTCGAGATCGGCGTGATCATGGTCGAGTACATCAATCAGCTGCGTGTGCGCGGGCGGTCCGTTCAGGCCGCGGCCAAGGAAGGCGCGTCGCTTCGCTTGCGGCCGATCATGATGACGATGCTGGTGGCCACGTTGGGTCTGCTGCCTGCCGCCATGTCGCACGACATAGGATCCGACTCCCAGCGGCCGTTCGCCATCGTGATCGTGGGCGGACTGATCGTCGAACTCTTTATCAGCATCATCCTCCTGCCAGCACTCTACGTGTCCTGGGCTCGCCCCGACGACACACTTCCCGAGCCCGAAGCCACTTTCGTTGAAGAAGGTTAACGGCACTGGACGCGGGTCTTCTCCACGACCTTTGCGGCTAAGAGCTTTTCCAAACGAGGCTTCGATCAAAAAGGAAAAGAGACGCGGAACGCCGCGTCTCGACCGGGAGGAATGAAACGGTTACCGGATTTTTCACTGGGCCCTCTCGCTGAAAGCGAGAGATTTGGGGAGAGCCTAACTCGGGCAGACTGCACACCGGTGTCTGCACAAATTAAGAGTCCCGAGGTGATGTTGATCTCGTTCGTCTCGGCCAGTAGCTCGCGTTAGACCCTCACTCGACCTGCTCTCGTCGCTTCCTTGCGGGTTGCAACGCGCGATCTTCGCTCGGGCTCCGGGCTTACCGCCAACCGGATAAACCAGTTCAACGCCTCGGGACTCTATCTTGCCTTCGTGCGGTCGTTCCTGTTCTCCTCGACCAGCGCTTTGCTATAGACCCTTGCTGACCCTCTCTGGCCTCTTTCGAGTCCAGCGTGATCTCGCTCGAGCCCCGGACGCTGCACCAACCGGCAAAACTTAAGAACGTGCCGAAGAACGAGTATCTTTTTACGCTCTTTAAATTTTTCGTCAATCAAAACTACGCGGTTTTATCTATTGCAAAATCAATCGAGTGCAGCTGGTTCACAGCCCTGTGCCGAATTTTGGTGCAGTCCGCCCGCCGAAACCTGCGAAATCCCCGCGGTTTGCGCGTGTTTTACCAGGTTCATGAAAACGAAGATCGATTTTGCCGGCACACGCACGCAAATCTTTCAGTGTGGAAATCTGGTCACAATTGAGTAACGGCGCGGAATTTGTAAAGAAGCACAACACTCAATCGAAGATTGTTTACGAGTCTTCTCTGAGGACTTAGCAGTCGCGGCCATCGTTCGTCTCATCATCCTGCGTCTCTCCGTCGTCGAGTCGAATCTCACCCACGGTCACATTCCAGTTCCGCCCTCCGAAAATCGCCCCGGGACGATACAATTCGCATTCCTTTTCACGGAGGCATCGAGTGAGGAGACCCGCTCGCTGGCTTGAAGTGTCGGCATTGGCCCTGGCTTTGTTCGTCGAAACCGCCTGGTCCCAGACTCCAGAAGAACGGACCTCGCGCTATCTCGCCTCCATCCACAATAATCCCTCGCTGCTCCTTGCCTTTCTGCGGGAAATGCCCAAGGGGGGTGACCTGCACAATCACCTCGCTGGCGCGATCTACGCCGAGAATTGGATCGACTACGCCGCCGCCGATAATCTCTGTGTCGACCGCACCACCTCCAGCCTGCTGCCCCCGCCGTGCGACGTGTCCTGCGCCAAGTACACGAATAAGCCGGCCATCCGCTGCGCCTACGGTGACCACGTCATGTACAACCAGCTGATCGACGCATGGTCGATGCGCAATTTCAGCCGCTCCGAAGACTCGGGACACGACCATTTCTTCGCGACCTTCGACAAATTTGAACTCGCCTCGCTGAACAGTGTTGGCGACCAGTTGGCCGAAGTTTCCGCCCGCGCCGCCGCCGATCACGTGACGTACCTAGAACTGATGCACACCGCCGACGAGATGCAGGTCGCCGAGCTCGGCGCGAAACTCGGTTGGGACGACGACTTCGTCAAGATGCGCGACCGCCTGCTTTCCGGCGGCCTCAAGGATGTGCTCGCCGCGACGCGCGCCAAGCTCGATCGCGACGAAGCCACGCGCCAGAAACTGCTCCACTGCGACATGTCGGACGCGGACCGGGGCTGCAAAGTGATGGTGCGCTATCTCTACCAGGTCCTGCGTGGGCTGCCGAAAGAAATGGTCTTCGCGCAGATGTTGCTCGGATTCGAACTCGCCCAGGCCGACCCGCGCTTTGTCGGCGTCAACCTCGTGATGCCGGAAGACTGGTACGTTCCCATGCACGACTTCGACCTCCACATGCGCATGATGGACTACCTCCATGGCGTTTATCCGAAAGTCCACATCACCCTGCATGCGGGCGAGTTGGCCATGGGACTGGTCCCTCCCGACGGCCTGGCCTTCCACATTCGTGAGTCGATCGAGAATGGTCACGCGGAACGCATCGGCCACGGCGTGTCGGTTATGGATGAGAAAGACGCCCTCGGTCTGCTGAAAGAGATGGCGCAGCGCAACGTTCTCGTCGAAATCTGTCTCACCAGCAACGACTTGATTCTGGGCGTCGAGGGTGCGAACCACCCTTTGCAAACCTACATCAGGTACGGTGTGCCGGTGGCTCTGGCAACCGATGACGAGGGCGTCTCCCGTTCCGACATGACGCACGAATACCTGCGAGCGGTGGAGGCCTACAATTTCCCTTACTCCCAGATGAAGCACATGGCACGGCTGAGCCTCGAACACAGTTTTCTCGCAGGTCCGAGCCTATGGCAGGACGCGGCGAGTTTCCGAAAAGTATCGGCCTGTTCCGCGGATACGGGTGCCGACAAACCGTTCGCTGCGTGCGCGAAGTTCCTCGCCGACAGCGACCACGCCCGCGCGCAATGGGAGTTGGAGAGGGAGTTTGTGGAGTTTGAGAAGAAGTTTTAACAAGCTATGAGCTTCCGGCTATGAGCTGCGAGCAAGAACTCCGAGCTTCGGGCCATGCGCCTGAGCTTTGTTCTTGGACCCCAGCTGAGGAAATCGAGCCTTATGCTTACACGGGATCATGGGCTGCCCCTAGCTCGAAGCTCATAGCTTGTTTCTTTTCGAGGATTTTTAATGTCAACCAACGATCTCTTTACTCGTGCCGATTCAGCGGCACAGTTCTTGCTGTCGCAAACCAAGCTCCGACCGAGGATAGGCCTCGTGCTCGGCTCTGGACTCGGCGCATTCGCCGACCAGATGTCCGACGCCGCCCGCATTCCCTATTCACAAATCTCCGGCTTCCCTCGTTCCACCGCGATCGGGCACGCCGGACAGATGGTTATCGGCAATGCAGGTGGCATTCCTACTGCTGTCATGCAGGGGCGCGTGCATCTCTACGAGGGCTACTCCGCGCAGGAAGTTGCATTCCCGATGCGCGTATTTGGCCGCATGGGAATTCGCGCCGCGATCATCACCAATGCAGCCGGTGGCATCAATCTGAAATATCAGCAGGGTGCGCTGGTGGTGATCTCCGATCACATCAACCTGCAGGGGACCAGCCCGCTGGTGGGGGCAAATGACGACGGCTTTGGCCTTCGCTTTCCCGACATGACTCGAGCCTATTCCAGACAATACGCGGAGATCGCACGCGAGGAAGCCGGCAAGCTTGGTATCAAATTGGAGGACGGTGTCTATGCCGCGCTTCTCGGCCCGAGCTACGAAACCCCTGCGGAGATCCGCTACCTGCGCGTGATCGGGGCGGACCTCGTCGGCATGTCCACGGCAGCGGAGGTGATTGCTGCGCGCCACATGGGGATCGAGGTGCTGGCGATCTCGTGCGTGACCAATATGGCCGCCGGAATTCTCGACCAGATTCTTACACACCAGGAAGTCATGGAGACTGGCGAAAAAGTTCGCGGCCAGTTCGAAGCCCTGCTTCACGCCGTTCTGCCAAGGATCGCAGCCTCGCTTAAAGAATAGAAATACTCCGCATGACCTAGAAGCATCGACGAACCACGGGTCCCGTAGGAACAGCCACCGGGGTCCCCGACACGCCCTGATTTTGGCGCATTAGGGTGGAGGCGCCTTCGGCTGTCCGGCGGAGCACAGCTGCGCGGCGCGCAAAATAAGAAGACTGCTTTACTTGGCGCGTTCTACCGTAAACTTCACTGGCGGTTTGATTCCATAAGTTGCCGCAAAGCTCCCCTGGTTCACCGCCAGCGCGAAGTGCCCGCGTGAATCGATGTAAAGCAATGGCTTGTTCAGCGGCACATCACTGAACGTCTTGACGAACGGCAAGTCGAACTTCGTGTCGCCGATCGTGATGGGCACGCTCTGCCCACGCTGGTAGCCAAGCTTCAGGAAATCTTCCGCATCCACGTTCGTCACGAGGTTGCCAAATGGTCCGTCCGTGGCGATCACCTCGCCGTGCAGGCCCTGCTCGTCAATCTTCGAGGCTTGCAGATCAAGCTTCACCAGCGCATTCACGTCCACCGCAGGCCCGGCCTGCGTCCAGTCGTCACCGCGCGCGATGTGCGCGCCTGCGGGCGAGAAAATATCCCGACCATGAAATGTCGATGACAGCGCCTTCCCGATCATCCAACTCGTATTTGTGATCTCGCGCGCGGCCTCAAGTCCGTCCCGCTGCCCCACCAGAGTGATCAAGCCATTATCGGGAAGAACGAAGTACTGCCCACGCTTCGACTTGATGATCACCGCCTTTCGCGTGCTCCCAACTCCGGGATCGATCACAACCGTGAACACCGTCCCCGCCGGAAAATACGGAGTGGCCCCGTATAAATACCGCGCCCCCTCGAGAATCGAGAACGGCGTCACCTGGTGCGACAGGTCCACGATCCGCGCCGTCGGCATGACCGAATACATGACGCCGCGACAGATCGCGACCGAATCATCGACCACGCCGAAATCTGTCATGAAGACGATCGTCGGCGGGTAGCTCGCGTTTTGCTGAGCGTGGACGAAAGACGGTGCAACCAACACGAGCAGCGCAAGAATGACAATGACCCGATGGAATCGCGGCGATCTCCGCATCCAGGCTTCCTCCTTGCTATGAGCCGCTTCCCACGAGGCGGATGCGGACTTGGCAACCGCGCGAACTCCGGGTCAGCGATTGTGTTTTGGTAAGTGCGTCATTCTACCGAAGGAGCAGAGGAACGCAAACGCCATGTTCCCGCCCGCACATGTGCGCACCGGCTAAGGCGCATCCCGACTGCATAGAACGCCGCTGACCGCTATAATCCTCGTGCCGTTATCCTTATTCCCAGGAGGCCCTCATGGCCGGTACCATCCCTGATAAGTACGCCGACCTCTTCCAAAAACGCGCATTCGCGAATCTGGGAACCTTGATGCCCGACGGCCAACCGCAGGTCACCCCCGTGTGGGTCGACTACGATGGCGAATACGTCATCTTCAATTCGGCGAAAGGCCGGCAGAAAGACCGCAATGTACGCCGCGATCCCCGCGTGTCGCTGGCCGTCAGCGATCCTGAAAATCCCTATCGCTACCTGGAAATCCGCGGCCGCGTCGAGGAGATCACCGAGCAAGGTGCCGCCGAGCACATCGACAAGATGGCGAAGAAATACCTCGGCGTCGATAAGTATCCCTACGCCCAACCGGGCGAAGTGCGCGTCATGTACAAGGTGAGGCCCGAGCACACCACCACGATGGGTTAGTCGGGAGACGGTCATCCACTCGTACAATCTCTGCCTGCTCGGCTTCGGCAACGTCAACCGGACGCTCGTGCGTTTGCTTGTCGATCGCGAGCAGGAACTTCGAACCCGCGGCATTGCGTGGCGGATTACCGGCATCGCCTCGCGACGCCTAGGATGGATTGCCGACCCCAACGGCCTCGATCCGAAACTTCTTTGCAACGAGGTCCCGCCAGCCCCCGATAATTTTCCGAGTGCATCGCGAGGCTGTGGCAACGTTCAGGAGTGGCTGCGCCTTGCCAACGCAGACGTCCTCTTCGAAGCCACGTCCCTGAACGTCGAAAACGGACAGCCCGCCGTCGACCACATCCGTGCGGCTCTCGCGCAGGGAACTCACGCTATCACCGCCAACAAGGGCCCAATTGTTCACGCCTACGAAGAGTTGCGCGACTTGGCTGCAGCGACACATAAGCGATTCCTCTTCGAATCCACCGTCATGGACGGCATCCCCATCTTCTCCACCTTTCGCGAAAATCTTCCCACGATCCACGTGAAGGGTTTTCGCGGCATTCTCAACTCCACAACCAACGCGATTCTGGGCGAAATGGAACGGGGTCTCAGTTTCGAAGCAGCGCTCGCCAAAGCCCGTGATCTCGGCGTCGCCGAAACCGATGCAACCCACGATCTCGAAGGATGGGACGCCGCCGTAAAAGTGGCCGCGGTCGTGATCGTGGTTATGGGAGAAAAGATCAAGCTGAGCGACGTCCAGCGCGTAGGTATTACCGGCCTCACTTGCGAACAGGTTCGCGCCGCGCTTGCTGCGGGAACACCGTACAAGCTTGTCTGCCGCGCGCGGCGCACGCCAAGCGGAGTTGAGGCCAAAGTCGCACCCGAGTGCGTTCCTCTATCAGACCCTCTGGCCTGGGTCGCAGGCACGTCCTCGATCGTGTATTTTGAAACAGACATCTTCCCGGGACTCTGCATCACTGAGGACAATCCTGGACTGTATGCAACCGCTTACGGAATGCTGGCGGATTTTGTGAAGGCGGTTGAGACTTCGCCGGTGAAGTGATAGCCGTCAGCCCGACGTTGTGAGGTATCCGGGCTTTTGCATTGAAGACATTTTTCTAACAAGGGACCTTATGCCGACCACGCAAGACGAACTCACAACCGCACTCGACCTCAATTGGATCCGCGCTCAGTTCCCTTCCTTCGCTGAGAAGGTCAACGGCCACCCAGCCGCCTATCTCGACGGCCCCGGCGGAACCCAGGTTCCTCAGCGCGTCATCGACGCCATTAGCGACTATCTGAAACACTCCAGCGCCAACACCAATGGCGCGTATGCCACGAGTTTTCGCACCAATGAAGTCATCACAAGCGCACGTTCCGCGATGGCGGATTTTTTCGGCTGCGACCCCGATGAGACCGTCTTCGGGTTCAACATGACCTCGCTAACCTACGCCATGAGCCGCGCGATTGGGCGCGATCTTGGCCCAGGCGACGAGATCGTCCTGACTCTCCTCGATCACGACGCGAATTTCTCTCCGTGGAAGGCGCTCGAAGAACGCGGGGTTACCGTGCGGCAGGTTGCCTTCCGGGAAACCGATTGCACCCTCGATATGGACGATTTCGCGCGTAAGGTCACTAGCCGCACCAAGGTGGTTGCGATGGGATACGCGTCGAACGCCGTTGGAACGATAAACGACGTAAAGGAAGTCGTTCGCCTCGCCCACTCTGTCGGCGCGCTCGCCTACATTGACGCCGTTCATTACGCGCCGCATGGGCCCATCGACGTTCGCGCTCTCGATTGCGACTTTCTTGTCTGCTCGAGCTATAAGTTCTTCGGACCGCACATGGGCGTTCTCTACGGGAAACGCGAACATCTCAAGCGCCTGCACCCTTACAAAGTCCGCGCCAATACGAACGAAAGCCCCAACCGATGGGAGTGGGGCACGCTGAATCACGAGTGTATCGCCGGCATTACTGCTTGCGTCGATTACGTCGCCGACATTGGACGTCGCGTGCGCCCCAACGTGAGTACTCGTCGCGAAGCCATCCTCGCCGCCTACAACGAAATCGTCCCCTATGAGCGCGCCCTTTGCGAACGGCTCATCGCGGGACTCAAAACAATTCCCGGCTCAAAAATCTACGGCATCACTGACCCGAAACATTTCGACCACCGTTGCCCAACCATCGCCGTCCGCATCGACGGCCACACTCCGCTCGAACTCGCCACCAAACTTGGCGAACGCGGCTTCTTCACCTGGGACGGGAATTACTATGCGCTCAATCTCACGGAGCTACTCGACGTCGAGAACGACGGCGGCTTTCTGCGCGTCGGTTTGTTTCATTACAACACGGTCGAAGAAGTTGACCGATTGCTCGCGACGTTGAAGGAGATCGTCTCGGCCGGATAGACGGAACGGTTTCAACGACTCAAGTTGATGCCCCGCCCGAGTACGAAAACGAAGAGCAGGCACACAGGCACAGCCGTCAGAATCCAGCGATAGCTTCGCGAGATCGGTTCTGCGGATCCAGAAACGACAATCGACCTGGGAATGTAGTAGCGAAACCAAAGCATTCCACTATGCGCTCCGGCCGATGCGGGGAGCGCCGACAACCACACCAACTGGATGCCAATCGGATTGAAGAGCCCCGAAATGCCAATCCCCGCGATCGCTGTAAGGTAAGGCAGCAGCGTGAGGCGAAGCAGCCGAGGATTCTTAACGGAAACTCCCAGATATTTTGCAAAGCCGAGTCCGGCGACCAACACAGCGCCGTAATATGTGGCAACCCCTACTACAAACAGCAACGTCCGCCACATCCACTGAGGATGCATTCCGGCGATTACCTGGGCCCAATCTCCAAAATTCGTCACGCCAGAAAAGAAGAAATACCCGGTGCCGTCGAAGAGATTGAACAGGCAGGCGATGAGCAGGAAGTATCGAATCTCGATCGATGCCTCGCGAACCCTCGTAAGGGCAAACCACAAAATCGCACCCGCGGCGAGGTTCACCAGCGTGCCCCCAGCCTGCACCAGACGGGAATCAAACGTACTGGACCACGCCACCGTGCTCAGATTGCCCGACTGCGCGCCGCTCAGCATAGCGATCAACGCATGACCTACGCCCTCGTGCAAAACATCGGCCAGCACCGCCGCCAAAAGACCGATCGCGCAGACGGTGAGCGCGTCGTCCGTTTTAATGGGATCGTCGATCACGAAGTTGTGTCTTCGACCGGATCATCATGGCCGGAACACTTCCACAGCTCCGGCCTTCGCCATTAGCAACACGCTGGCCATGCCGACGAACAGTCCGTGCTCGACGATTCCAGGCAGATCGCAAAGCTTCGCATTCAGCGCAGGCGGATCGTCGATCTTTCCGAAATGACAATCCAGAATGTGATGCCCCTCATCGGTCAGGTACGGCTTGCCCGCCGCGTCCAACCGCCGCACCACCCGCGCGCCAAGGTCCGTAATTCTCTTGGCCACTAACGGCTCCGCGAATCCGATCACTTCTACGGGCAACGGGAATTTCCCCAGCGCTGCCACCTGCTTCGACGAGTCCGTAACCACGACCATCTTCTTCGACGCTGAGGCAACGATCTTCTCCCGCAACATCGCGCCTCCTCCGCCCTTGATCAGGTTGAGTCTCGGATCGAACTCATCCGCGCCGTCGATCGTCACATCGATTTGCTGGTACTCTTCAAACGTCGCGAGCGGGATTCCCAGCTCGGCCGCGAGATCCCGCGACGCGATCGACGTCGGGATGCCACGAATCTTTAGGCCCTCGCGCACCCGCTCCGCAAGCAGGCGGATGGCAATCGTTGCAGTCGAGCCGGACCCCAGTCCCACGATTTGCCCATCGTGGACGTACTGCAAACTCGCCCTGGCAGCCTCTGCCTTCTCCTGATCATTGGCCATCAATGCCATCCTAATTCGATGTAGATGAGATATCCGCCCAGCGCCAGCCCGAACAGCGCGATGACCACGGCGACCAGATCGATCACAAACCCCGCCGGCTCGAAGGCCTCCCGCTCCAACTGATCGCGCGTATGCCGGTACCGGAACAATCCCGCAATCGTCAATACGACCCCCGCGAGAATCGAGATCATGCCAAACCAGACCGAGAGTCCGGTCGTCTTGACCTCGCGCCCTTGCAGCATGCCGAACTGCCGAATGGCGATCGCGAAGCGTCCGATCGCGAAGCCGAAGACCACGATGGCCACACCCGTGCGCACCCACGCCAGAAATGTGCGCTCGTTCGCCAGGTGATCGCGGGCTCGATTGGGATTCTCGGGCATCGGCAGGCGGAGGTGCCGGACGATTATTCCACAGCTTTCTGCAACAGCGCTCCCGCCCCGGCAAGATTCTTCACCAGATCCGGGGGGATTCCGTGGCGTTGCTGCAGATATTCGGGGCTGTTGTAGGTGACCCAGACTTTTCCCTGGTCGTCTTCGGCGACCAGCGCTTTCAACGGCAGGTCAATTGCCACTGACGGAGCCGCTACCATCACCGGTGTCCCGCCTTTCGGGCTGCCGAACAGCAACACCTGCGTCGGGTGCATCTCGAGTCCCACCTTGGCGGCTTCGCCGCTATGATCAATGCGCGCAAAGATCGTCATTCCCTTCGCCCGAAGAACCTCCTCCAGCCGCTGTATTGTTTCCGGAACCGATCGCGGACTCGCAATCCGCACCAGCCCATTGCCGCTCTCAGACATCTCCTTCCTCCCGTCGGCACGTCCTCACGGGCACGTGTACGATGTCAGCATCTTTCCCAGGATCTCCTTCAAAATCTTCCCGGCCACGGTCGCGGTCAATTCCGAAACATCGCGGCTCGGGTTGTACTCCACGATATCGGCCCCCACGATGGTCGCCGTGATGGAATGCAGATGATCTAGCACCTCGCGCACCGACATGCCCCCGGGCTCCCTATGCGACACTCCTGGCGCAAATGCCGGATCCAGCACATCCATATCGAACGACACATACACCGGACACCAAGTCTTCACCTCTTCGAGCGCACGCTCGTGCCCTATCTCATAAATCTCAACTCCGAAGCGCGCAGCCTGCTTCTTCTGATGCGGATTCAGCGTCCGAATTCCCACCTGGATCAGCCGCTTCGTGAGCTTCTCTTCCATGATCCGCGCAAACGGCGACGCATGCGAATGGCGATTACCCTGAAACTCATCGTAAAGATCTGGATGCGCGTCGAAATGAATCAGCGTCAGGTCTTTGAACATCCTGCCGAATGCCTTCAGGATCGGATACGTGATCGAGTGGTCGCCTCCCAGGCACACCGCCCGCTGCCGTTTCTCCAGCAGCGCGTCAACCGCCTGTTCGATCGCCGGAAACGGATCCCCATCTGCAAAACGCAGATCGCCCGCGTCTTTGTAGGCACCCTCTGCGCCGACATCGACTCCCAGTTCCGTCCACATGTTCGACGCATCGCAAACCAGCGCGTCGCGGATCAATGGCGGAGCCGCTGCTGCTCCCCGTTTGTACGACGAATTCGCATCAAAGGGAATGCCCAGCAGCGTGGGCGCTCCCCAAGGCAACTTCCTTGGTGGACTCGACATGGGCACACCTCAAGCGTTTTTACCTTACACCTTTTTCAGGATTGTCGGCTTTGAGGCCCGCTGCAGACGGGGTCACGAGCATCTTGTCGAAAAGAGTCGCACCCCGAACTGACGCCTGCCGATACGAAAAGCCCGGCCAGGGAACCCAGCCGGGCAATTTTTCTGACGCACACGAGTTCTGCCTGAAAATGGAGAGCTTGGACGATCTCGAAAACCGTCCTTTACTTCCCTGGCAGATAACTCAACTCCGGATGGAACTGAACAATGTCGCTCGTTTCCTTCTGCACTGCACCGTCGAGGCGGCTCACGATCGAATCCGCTTCCTCTTGGCCGAAAGCGTCTTTCAGCATGTCGCGGAAAGGCTTTACCTCGGGCTTCTCCTCGAAGTCCGCCCAGTTGCTATGCGGCAGTACCAGGACGAAAGTATCCACCGGTCCCCCGCTCCAAAGTTCGTACCAGTAATAGTTCAGCGGCCATTTGGTCTTCGTGCCCGCCTCGAAAATGCGCCCAATCGCGGACTGGAAGTCGGAGCTCTTCCCCTGGCGTATGTAGAAGGTGATGATCTCCGAAAACTTCGACGGCATTTTGTCGGCCGTCGGATTGCTCACCTTAGGCATGTATTCGTAGTAGCGGGCGATGATGGACTCAACCGCGGCACCCACTACCTTTTGGAATTCCGCCAGGTCGGCCTCGTCGGAAATGGCTGGCTTGTCGAAATCCGCCCAATGCTGACCCAGGCGGCCAACAATGTACGTTCCCGTGTCCTCTCCGGTCAGCGTCTCCCATACATAAAGAGGCTGTGGATCGTTCTGCTGCTTGTGCCAGGCCGCTTTCTGTTTCCGTCCTGCTTCGTACTGCGGCACCATCCCGTTTTTCGGTTTTTGAAACTCGAGCGCCGCAATGCTTCCCGGTTTCTCTTGGGCCCCCAAAAAAACAACTGAAAGCAACACCACGCCCAAAACTGACAGCAGGTTCTTGCTGTTCATTGTGTGCTCCTTTTTGGTGGTAAGTCGTTTGCGATCTTTCAAATCTTCACGGGTCCCTAAAACGGGGGAACAATACACCTAGACATTGTCGCCGTGAACAAAAATGTTTTTTAGCGAGTTTCAATCCACCAAGGAACAGGGCGGTTCCTTAATCACGGCACCGGGGCGGCCGCGTTCTCCTATAAACGAATGAGGCGTCACCCGGCTCGTGCCGAATGACGCCTCTCCGCTTCCTTCAACCTCTCTCTTCGTTCTCTACTTGTCGAAGTTGAACAGGTCCATCAGGTCACCGATGGCGGGCCCGTTCAACGGAACGTACGGATTGCTCCTCGACGCAACCGGGTTTGGATAATTGTCGCGGCTGCGATTCGTGAGCGGCTTCAGTCCCCAGTTCGCTTCGATGAACTTGACGACCGAAACGTGATCCGCGTAGGTGTGCGAGATGTGGCCAGCCCTGGTCCAGGGCGAAACCACGATCGTAGGAATTCGCGTGCCGTCTCCGAAGAAGTCCAGCGGCTGGATGTATCCAGAATCATAGTAGCCGCCGCCTTCGTCGAAGGTCACCACGATTGCCGTGTTGGCCCACAACTTCTGATTCCCCCTCACGCCGTCCACGATCTTCTTCACGAAGCCTTCGAACAGAATCAGCTTCGACGACGCCGGGTGTCCGTCGAGATATCCATCCGGCTTCACATACGAAACCGCCGGCAGGTTCCCGCTCTGAATCCCTGCATACAGGTCGGTCGTGTCCAGGTTGTGGGCACGGCCCGACGAACTCGTCATGATCGAAGTCGAATATTGGAAGGGGTTGCAGATGTTGCAGTAGGTGTTATCCGGCGTAACGTAGTTGTTGTCCGGATTAGCCAAATATGCGTTCCACTGGTCGCCATAGTACGCCCACGAGATACCCTTCTCGCTCATAGCATCGCCGATGCTGCGCACAGGCGAACCCGGGATCGTGAAAACAGTCTCGCCAGGGTCGGCGAATGCAGCCGCGGAAGTAGCGCTGCTGCCGTCGCCAAAGTAGCCGGGGTTGTAGTTATTGAGAATATAGTAGTGGCCGCGATCGCAGTTCGGCTTCACCTTGATTGCCCTGAGATAGCCCACGACGGCGCTCACGCCGGCCGCGTCGCTATCGGAGCAGTTGCTGTAACTGCCGCCACCGGATGAGGGGCTGCCATAGGACCCGTTGCCGTATCCGTCTTCCGTGTACCAGTTGTTCGTTCCCGGCGCAGGATTCGGATTCTCGATCTCATCCACCACCCCAGCATTCGGACTGCCCGCCGCCAGTAATTCGTTATGCGGTGGCTTTGCCGGCTTCCCGTTTGAATCCGAATACCAGATATCATCCGCGAACCCCAGCATGATGTGATTCGCGCCCGTGCCGCCCATCACGGCCTGGTGATAATTGTCGCTCATCGCATAGTGATCGGCCAAATACTTCAGGTACGGAGCATCGCCCTGCAGCATGTTGTAGAAGCTCATCGACGTCGAGCCTTCCTTTGTGCTCGTGTCGTTGAAGTTCGCTGGCTGCGAATTTCCATTCGATCCCGCGCCGATGGTGGTCTCGACCCAGGGGAACAGATCAGCTTTGCAACCGTTCTTCGCGCTGCAATCGAACTGTTGCCACATCTGGTAGAAGCGGTGAACTGGGCTGTTGTCGTAAACGTCGTAGGGGTGCGTCGACGACGTCAACTGGTAGGGTCCGCTGGGCAGGCTGGCCGCATTCGGGATGCGCGTGTCCACGGCGCCGTGACTTAGGCCGCTGGGGAGACTACCCGTCGTCAGGTAAATGTAATAGTCATCGGGTAATCCATTCTCGATAGCCTTCGCGCTGTTCACATTTGGAAACGGCGCAGGACCTCCACCCGCCAGCGCAGGAGGTAGAACGTCGTATGGAGTGTTGCCCGACGGGCTCAGGCGATACTTGTCGGGGGTACTGTCCGTGGCAAACGATTGGCTGGCCTGAGAAAAATTCGTGCCCGGGGTCCCATCTTCCTTCACGATACCCTTCGAGAGCAGGTTACTCACGCTCTCACCCTGTCTCGGTTTGTACGTCGCGAATACGTGATCGAACGTGCGGTTCTCGCCGATAATCACGATCAGATGTTGAATGGGAGTTCTGGTTTGCCGGTGTTCTTCCGCGGCCACGAAAGCCGGCGCAACTAATTGCGCTACCAGGGTGGCCACGCTCGCTACCGCGGCGCCGCGCCACTTCCAGGGAACAAGTTGCCGAGATTGCATGTTGGTGCCCTCCTCCAAAGGCGAGGAGAGACTATCGTCCACTTGTTTCGGTTCTGTAAAGGCACAGTTACAGCCAGATGAATTTTCCCTGTGGAAAACTTCAGCGTTCAATCTTAGCATCGTGACCCGACGCATTCTAAGGCGTTCCCCTGAGGCCTCGGACACCTTTTGGGAGAGGCAGGAGCGTGAACAGTGAACGACCGGTTTAGAGAACCTCGGAAAGCCTTCGAATGCCCTCCCGGATTTCTGACTCCTTGAGTCGGGAGTAGCCAAGCAACAGTCCAGGGCGTCGCGGCTTGTTCGCATAATAGGGCGCGAGGCCGTATATCAGAATTCCACGTGCTAGTGCCCTAGCAACCACTTGCTTCTCGGACACTCGCTCTCGTGGCCACACCACCACATGCGCTCCCGCGCCGTCCCCGCTGACTTCGACTCGATCCTGCATGAATTTTTGAATCGAGTCGAGGAGGACGTCGCGCCGGCTCGCGTTCCTTCGTCTCACGCGGCGCAGGTTTCTCTCATAGAGTCCACTAGCGATAAATTCCGCGAGAGCCTCTTGTTCGAGAGTTGGCGTGTGACGGTCGCACAGCCATTTTGCGGCTGCAAGTGTATCCACTAGCGGCTTGGGACAAATCAAATAACCGATTCGCAGCGCCGAGAACACGGTGCGCGAAAACGTGCCGATATAAATCACTCGCCCTTGCCGGTCGAGCCCCTGCAGAGATTCGAGCGGTTGCCTGTGATAGTAGAACTCGCCGTCGTAGTCATCTTCGACGACCAGGGCACCTGCACGCTTCGCCCACTCGAGCAGCGCAAATCGCCGCCCAACTGACAGAATCGCTCCCGTTGGAAATTGATGGGAGGGAGTTATGAACGCCAACCGCGCTTTCGGCGGCAGTCCCGCCGGGTCGAGACCGTCCGCATCGACGGGAACCGCAATCGAATGCGCGCCGGCAACGCGAAGTACTTCCCGCGTGCCCTGGTAGCTCGGATCTTCCACCGCAACGCAATCGCCCGGTTCGATAAATACACGCGCGATCAGATCGAGCGCCTGCTGCGAGCCGCTCACCACGATCACCTGCTCCGGATCGCATACCACCGAGCGCGACCTTCGCAAATGGGTACAGATCGCCTCTCGAAGCGGAAGGCAGCCGCTCGCCGATGCGTAGTCCAGTTGCGAAACGCGCGTTTTCCGTGCGCACCGAAGAAGGATGCGGCGCCACGCCTGAAACGGAAACGTCTCAACATCGCTGATGCCGAACGCGAAGTCGTACGGCTTGGGTCGGGGCGCCTGCGACGGCAAATGAATTTTGCGCGATGCCGCTGCAGCAGCGTTCCCAAAACGTGAAAGCCGAACTTGCGGCGATCGCCGCTCCGCCTGTCGCCGGACCTCGACCGCTTTCGAAACATAGGTTCCTGATCCGGCACGGCCGGTAGCGAAACCCTCCGCTAACAGCTGCTCGTAAGCCATGAGGGCGACCGTCCGAGACACACCTACTTGTTCGGCAATTGCCCGGGTGGACGGTAATTTCTGCCCCGGACGGAACCCCCCGTCGAGAATGGCTTTGCGCAATCCTCGATACACCTGCCGGAAGAGCGGTTCACCCCGTTTGGAAAGTGGTATCAGCAATGGCATAGAAAGTGGTTCTTTCAAGGTACCACAGCGTATTGCACACTTTAGGAGAGGAGGAGACTATGCAACTACGCGGAGCGTGGATCACCGGAGTCCTGCTGGGGGCACTTCTTGGAGTCGTGCCAGTCGCCGTATCGCAGACGGCGACAGACACCCCAAAGACGCTACGGGATGGCCAGCACGACTGGGACACAATGTTCGGCACCTGGAAGATGCACCTCCGCCGACGCTTGCGTCCGCTGACCGGCTCCAACGAGTGGGTGGACCTTGAATCGCACGACTTTACGCGGAAAGTTTTGGATGGGCGCGCCAACCTCGACGAACTGGAAGCCGACGGCCCTTCCGGGCATATCGAGGGACTGACCCTGCGCCTCTACAACCCGCACAGTCATCAGTGGAGCATTTACTGGGCGAACAGCAAATCTCCGAGCGTGGACGTCCCGATGATCGGCGGCTTCCAAAACGGCCGCGGCGAGTTCTATGACCAGGAAATGTTCAAGGATCGTTCCATCTATGTGCGCTTCCTGTGGACGAATGTAAGCGAGAATTCAGGCGACTTCGAACAGTCCTTTTCCGATGATGGCGGCAAGACTTGGGAATCGAATTGGGTTACGACCATGGAGCGCGAGAAACCCGGCCAGGCAAATGTCGCGCCGAATCCCGACAATCACGATGGCCAGCACGACTTTGATTGGGAGTTCGGCAAATGGAAAGTGCACGTGAAGCGGCTCGCTCATCCTCTGAGCGGATCTCAGCAATGGCAGCAGTACGACGGAACGTTGGACGTGAGCAAGATCTGGAACGGCCGCGCGAATATCGTCGAGTTCAAGGCCGCGAACGCTACCGGTCACTTTGAGGGACTTAGCCTGCGCCTGTTCGATCCCAAAACGCACCGGTGGAGCGTCTCGTGGGCCAATGCCGACGACGGCACACTTGACCGAGTCCCCATGGTCGGAGGTTTCGAAAACGGCCGCGGGGAATTTTTCAGCTTCCAGCAAAATGCCGACCGATGGGTCATGGTGCGCTTGACCCTCTCAGGCATCACGACCGGCACCGTGCACGGCGAGCAGGCTTTCTCCACCGACGGCGGCAAGACCTGGGAAACGAACTTTATTGAAGATTTTACGCGCGAGTAGAGAAATAGCACTCCCGGCCAACAGCCTGGTCGCACGGACCTCCTACTCTCAGATTGCGTCAAACGCGTCGGCGACTTGCTCCCACGATCTCCGCTGATATGAGACGTCGCTGGTGTCGACTCTGGCATGTCGCGACAATAAACAATAAGCACCGCCTGCCGGCAGTTTCGTCCCCGTTTGATAGCAGGCATATCCTCTGAACCGCGGTAATACGCCACCGCGTTTCAGCTACACTATTCCCCTCCGCATGACCGCCGAAGCCACCTTCTATCGCGACCTCGCGTACGTCTTCGGCGCGGCTGTCGTGGGTGGTGCGATCGCGCGCGTCCTGCGCCAGCCTCTCATCCTAGGCTACGTGCTGGGCGGGATCATCGTCGGCCCCTTCACTCCCGGCATCAGCGTTACCGACGTCCACGAGTTCGAACTGCTCGCCGAAGTCGGCGTGATCCTCCTGATGTATTCCATCGGGCTCGAGTTCTCCTTCCGCGATCTGTTGCGCGTAAAGTGGGTTGCAATGATCGGCGCCCCGCTCGGCATCGTGCTCTCGATCGGACTCGGCCTGGGAGTTGGCGCCCTTCTCGGCTGGACCTGGCAGGAAGGCGTCGCCATCGGCGCGATCATCTCTGTCGCGAGCACGATGGTTCTTTCGCGCTTCCTCACCGAGCGTGGCCAGCTCAAAACTCGCCAAGGTCAGGTGATGATCGGCATCACGCTCGTCGAAGACCTTGCCGTCGTGATCCTCACCATCCTTCTTCCCTCGCTCAGCGACATCACCTCCGATCGCCTTCTCTCGCTCGGCATCGCGCTTGGCAAGGCCATCCTCATTCTCATCCCGATCACGTTCGTTGCGTACAAGCTTGTTCCCCCGCTCATGCAGCGCGTGCAGAAGGCCGCGAATCCCGAATACTTCGTGCTGGTCGCGCTTGCTCTTGGCTTTCTCACTGCCGCGCTCACGCAGGCCGTCGGCCTCTCGCTCGCTCTCGGCGCGTTTCTCGCCGGCCTTCTGGTCAGCGAATCCGAAGCCGCGCACGAGACCATGGATCGCCTGCTTCCGCTCCGCGACGCTTTCGTCGCACTCTTCTTCGTGACCATGGGAATTCTCGTCAATCCGCGGATTCTGATTTCGCGTCCGTCGCTCATGTTCGTGATCGTCGCGATGGTCGTGATCGGCAAGTTCGTGATCTGGTGGCTGGTCGTCAAGCTATTTCGCTATCCGAATACCACCGCATTCATGGTTGGCATCGGCCTCACCCAGATCGGCGAGTTCTCCTACGTCCTGGTGCGCGTCGCGCGCGATGTTCACCTCGTCGGCGACGATACCTACAACGCCACCCTCGCCGCCTCGGTCGTTACGATCCTTATTAATGGTCTACTCCTGCGTTTCATGCCTGCCCGCTTTGTCACTGATTCCGCAGCTACTTAACGCATTACCTTGGTGTGACCGCCGCCCCGGGCGCGGCTCCTGAATCTCCCCGAGACGAGGTCGCATCCGTTATCCTAGTAGCGACTTTATGGCCTCTCGAAATCCTAAAAACTCAACTTCATCCACCTCCACCACTCTCATGGAGGCTCCCAACTCCGAGCGCGAGCGCGTCTTCGACGTCTTCCGCCGCTGGGGATACCTCGAAGCCGACCTCGATCCGCTCGGCTTTCTCCGCCCGCAACCAATTCCTGATCTGCACATCGAAGGCGAGTTCGCCCACGAGGCGCGCAACTTTTATTGCGGCACAATCGGCGTGGAGTTCATGCACATCACCGACGGCGAGCGCCGCCGCTGGATCCAGGAACGCATGGAAACCGAACCCGGTCCTGTCGACCAGCAGCGCATCCTCGACTTCCTTGTCCGCGCCGACATCTTCGAGCAGGTGATGCAGTCGCGCTATCTGGGAACCAAGCGCTTCTCCCTCGAAGGCAACACCGCGTTGCTGCCCCTCGTCGACGAAATTCTCGACGGCGCCGCACAGCGTGGCGCGATCAACCTCGTCATGGGTATGAGCCATCGCGGACGCCTCAATGTCCTGCTGCACGTCGCGCGCCGCTCGCCCGAAGAGATTTTCGCCTCGTTCGAAGATGTCGATCCGCGCAGCGTTCTCGGTTCCGGCGACGTGAAGTATCACTTGGGCGCGACCGGCGAATACATCACGCGCAGCGGTGCCAAGGTGAACATTCACCTGGTTTCGAATCCAAGCCACCTCGAAGCCGTCGATCCCGTCACTATCGGCCGCACCCGCGCCAAACAGGATCGTTTTGGGGAAGGTGGCAGCGACAAATATCTGCCTCTGCTGGTTCACGGCGATGCCGCCTTCGCGGGACAAGGCATCTTCGCCGAAACCATGAACTTCGCCGACCTGCCCGGCTACACCGTCGGCGGCACCATCCACATCATCGTCAACAATCTCGTCGGATTCACCACGGGAAGCCACGAAGAGCATTCCGAGCGCTTCTCCGCCGACCTCGCGCGCCGCCAATCGATACCGATCTTCCACGTCAACGCCGAAGACGTCGACGCCGTCGTCCGCGTCGGCCGCATCGCGCTGGATTACCGCTACACCTACGGCACCGACGTCGTCATCGACATGATTGGCTACCGCCGCCACGGGCACAGCGAAGTCGACGATCCTACCGTCACCCAACCGCTGCTCTACAAGGCCATCAAAGAACATCCGCCGCTGTGGGAGATTTACGCAGAAGACATGGGCGCCGACGCCGAGGCTGAAGCTAAGGTCGCCGAAATCAAAGCCGAATATGAAACTGGACAGAAAAACGCCGGCTCGATCACCAAGAAGCCGACCATGCGCGACCTTCCCAGCTATTGGAACGATTACTACGGTGGACGCTACAAGCCCGAGTACGAGCGCGAAACAGGACTCTCCACCGAAGAACTCGCCGAACTGACCGAAAAGCTCACCACGTACCCGGCGGGATTCCACATTCATCCGAAAGTAAAGAAGCTGCTCGAGCAGCGCGCCGAAATGGGGGGCGGGAAGAGAGACGTCGACTACGGTATGGCGGAAGCTCTGGCCTTCGCCAGTCTTGTGAAAGCCGGCATTCCGATCCGGATGAGCGGACAGGATTCACGCCGCGGCACCTTCAACCAACGCCACTCGGTTCTGCTCGACATCGAGAACGAGCAGGAATACGTACCGCTGCAACACATCGCGGCCGATCAAGCCCGCTGCGAGATTTACAACTCAACTCTCTCCGAGGCCGGCGTCATGGGATTCGAGTACGGCTACAGCCGCGACTACCCCGAAGCCCTCGTACTCTGGGAGGCCCAGTTCGGAGACTTCGCCAACGTCGCGCAAGCTGTCATCGACCAGTTCGTTTGCGCAGGCGAAGACAAATGGGGACTGCTCTCCGGCCTCGTCCTTCTTCTGCCCCACGGATACGAAGGCCAGGGACCCGAACATTCCAGCGCGCGCATCGAACGCTTTTTACAACTCGCCGCTCGCGACAATTTCCAGATATGCCAGCCCTCAAACGCAGCGCAGCATTTCCACCTGCTGCGTCGCCAGGGCTTGCGACACTGGCGCAAGCCGCTGGTCGTCTTCACGCCGAAGAGCATGCTGCGCCATCCCGACGCGTGCTCGCCGATTGAAGACTTCACCCACAAGAGCTTTTTGCCGGTCGTGCCCGATAGCGGATCGATCGACGCGAAGCGCATCCTCGTCTGTTCCGGCAAGATCGGACACGAACTGCGCGTCGAGCGCCAGCGCCGCAAAGACACCAGCACAGCCATCATCTTCCTTGACCAGATGTATCCCTTCCCCGAGGCCGAACTGAAAGCGGCGATCGATCAGCACCCGAACGCACGCGAAGTTGTCTGGGTGCAGGAAGAGCCCGCCAACATGGGCCCGCTCTTCTACACCATGCCGCGCCTGCGTCACATCGCGGGTGAGCGCGCCGTGCTTTCGGTGAAGCGCTCGGCCAGCCCGAGCCCGTCGACGGGATCTGCCGGAGCTCACGAAGTCGAGCAGAAGACGCTGATGGCGCTGGCGTTTACGAACGGGAAAGAATAGGTTGGCAATCAAGCGGTATAGGCTGTTGCCGATTGTGTAGTGTACAAGCCAAGATGTCCATGATCTGATTGCAATGGGGAGCTCGTGCGGTGCCAACCTCGCAAACAAGAAAATTTACGATTGAGATCGATACCAAGCTCTATGACGAAATGGTTTCGGTTGCTGAGCGGAACGGGCAGACAAAGCGGCACGTTCTTGAGCAGGCGCTCGCCTTCTACCTGCACAATATGGTGCCCCCTCAACACGGAGTCCGCCCTGAGGTGATGGCTGCCTTTGATCAGTGCGTGGTTCGCAACCGAGACCTGTTACAGCGCCTCGCCACGTAAAATGTCGAAACATCTCACGTTGGCCAAAGTATGCCGGGGGCAGTTTGTCTTCGAAGAAATGTTCTGCGTTTCCCACATCAAACCGCTTCGCTAGATTAAGATGCTGCCCGCAAAAGAATCCGTCTTTCGCTTCGACACGTTCGAACTCAACGTCCGCACGGGCGAGTTGCGCAAGCAAGGCGTAAAGCTTCGCCTCCAGGGCCAACCTCTGCTCGTGCTGGCCGCGCTTATCAAGCGCGCCGGCGATCTTGTGACGCGGGACGAACTCCGCGCCGAACTCTGGTCCGATGACACCTTCGTCGATTTCGACCATAGCTTGCACAACGCCATCGCCCGCATCCGCGAGGTTTTGGGTGACTCCGCCGACGCTCCGCGCTTCATCGAAACCTTACCCCGCCGCGGATATAGATTTCTCGGGAAAGTCGACCGAATCTCGAACGTGACTCAATCGCCGACTGAGCGCTCCCCAGACGCTGAAGCTCGAAGAATCCAGGCGATCGCCGTCTTGCCGCTCGAAAATCTCTCTGCTGATGCAGAACAGGACTACTTCGCCGACGGCATGACCGAAACACTGATCACCAGCCTCGCTAAAATCGGGGCCTTGCGGGTGATCTCGCGCACATCCGCCATGCAATACAAAGGACTGCGGAAATCGCTGCCCGTGATCGCTCGCGAACTCAACGTCGACGCCGTCATCGAAGGCTCGGTGCTTCGTGACGGACAGCGCGTCCGGATCACGACCCAACTCATCCACGCCGCCACCGACCAGCACCTCTGGGCCGAAAGTTACGAGCGCGATTTTCGCGACATCCTTTCGCTGCAAAGTGAAATCGCTCGCCGGGTCGCGAGCGAGATCAAGGTCATCGTGACGCCGGAAGAAAAAGCGCGCCTCGGCCAGGCACGTCCGATCTATCCGTTCGCGCACGAAGCGTACCTCAAGGGCCGCTTCTACTGGAGCAAACGTTCCGCCGAGAGCTCAAAGAAAGCACTCGCGCACTTTCAACAGGCACTCGACCTCGATCCTACGTACGCGCAGGGGTACGCGGGCCTCGCCGATTCCTACGTTATTCTTGGCTACTACAATGCTCTCGCGCCCATGGAGGCCTACCCGAAAGCTAAGGCCGCGGCGATGAAGGCTCTGGAACTCGACCATTCCCTGGCTGAGCCGCACGCGACCATGGGCGTCATCAAACGTGATTTCGAATGGGATTGGTCCGGGGCAGAACAGGAATTTGTGCAGGCCGTGGCTCTCAATCCTGGATACGCCGAGGCTCACCACTGGCACGGCACCTTGCACGGCATGCTTGGACGCCATGCCGAAGCGCTCGCCACGAAAACTCATGCCCTCTCCTTGGATCCACTCTCCGTCGTCATCCGCACCGACCTGGCGCGCCTACTCTACTTCGCCCGTGACTACGACCGCTCCATCGCACAGTACGGCGCAACACTCGAGATGGATCCCAACTTCAGTTCTGCCCATCTGTGGCTCGGTCAAGTCTACGAACAGAAAGGCATGTTCGACCTCGCCATCGCCGAGTTCCAGACAGGCGTCCAACTGACAGCAGGAAGCGCATTTTCCCTCGCCAAACTCGCACATGGCTTCGCCGTGGCCGGATCGCCCGACCGATGCGAAAGCCTTCTTCGCCAATTGCTAGAATTCCCCAGCGAGAAATACGTCTCGCCCTACGACGTCGCAATGATCCACGTCGGATTGGGCGACCATGACGAAGCCTTCTCCTCGCTCAACCGTGCCTTCGAAGAGCGTTCCCTCTGGCTCGGCTACATGAACGTCGAACCGCAACTCGATCCCGTGCGTTCCGACCCGCGATTTCAGCACTTGCTCCGCCGCGTCGGCTTGGTTTCTTGAGTCTGCGTCCAGGCCCCTTCTTTGCGCGCTAACCTCGACTCAGCATCGGCCGCCACATTTGACATCCCCGAGCGAAAGAGTACGCTGGCACCGCACTGCAGAGGAAAAACATGCCGTCCACATTACCGGCTCTCGTTTTTCTGTTCACCCTCGTTTCACTCCGTGCTTTCACCCAGATGCAACCGAACCCCACTTTCCCGCCGATCCCCATCGACGCGAACGAAAATCAAGTCCATAAAGCCGTAGATCTGGTCCGTGCCGGCCCCAAGCTCGTTCCAAAAACCTGGCCGAATGGCGCGCGCGTTGCCGTCTGCCTCTCCTTCGATGTCGATAACGAATTGCTCTGGCGCCGCAAACCCGAACCCGTTCCCCTCTCGCAAGGAGAATACGGTGCCACCACCGCCCTGCCGCGCATTCTCGATCTACTCGACCGTCACTCCGTCCCCGCGTCGTTTTACATCCCCGCGATGAGTGCCGCGCTGCACCCGCAGATGATTCAACAGATCCTCGAACGCAAGCGCCACGAAATCGGAGTCCATGGCTGGATGCACGAAAACCTGGCCTCTGTCGAAGACGCTGCAAAGGAACAGCAACTGCTCACCCAGTCGATCGACTATCTCACCAAAGCGACAGGCAAGCGTCCCGTCGGCTTCCGCGCACCCGCCTGGGAATTCAGCCTCCACACCCTCGACCAGATCCGCCACGCCGGATTCCTCTACGACAGCAGCTTCATGGCCATGGATGATCCTTACGAGTTGGTTTCTAACGGCCAGAAGACCGGGATGATCGAACTCCCGATCGACTGGATCGCCGACGACTATCCGTACTACGAACCCGATTCCAGCGGCTCCCTTCCCGACCCCCAACTCGTGTTCGACATTTACAAAGGAGAGTTTGACGGCGCCTACCAAGACCACTCGCTGTTCATCCTCACGATGCATCCCCACATCACCGGGCGCCGCTCGCGCATTCAGGCGCTCGATCGCTTGATCGCTTACATGAAATCCAAACCCGGCGTCTGGTTCGCAACCCTTGAACAGGTCGCGGAGTACGTGAAGGTGCAACAAAACAACAAGTGATCTGGGTCGGTGCCCCAGGTTCGCGTCCATTCTTTGGGCGCTAACCTGGGCTCACAACAATCAACCCGGTTCTTTGCGCAAGACTGCGGTGCCGCGTTACCCTTTCCGTTCCCATGCCGCGCCGCCCGACAACGCTAAGCATCGCCATTGACACCGGCGGCACCTTCACCGATTGCGTCTGGGTGGATCGCGGACACCTCCGCACGCTGAAGATCTTTTCCACACCCGCCGATCCCTCGCAGGCGATCACCGAAGCCGTTCAGAGAATTTCCTCTGACGCCCAAGTCATTCTGTTGCACGGAACGACCGTCGGCACCAACACGCTCCTGCAACGCAAAGGCGCGCGCGTCGCGCTTGTGACGACCGCCGGCTTCGAAGACGCCATCGAAATCGGCCGCCAGGCGCGTCCCAAACTTTACGATTTCTTCTTCGACAGGATCGAGCCCCTCGTTCCACGCGAGCGGCGGTTCGGCGTCAACGGGCGCGTCGACAGCGAAGGGAACGTGCTCGAGTCGCCAACCGCGAAAGAACTCATGGAATTAGCTCAGTGCATTCGCGCGAAGCAACCCGAATCGATCGCCATCTCTCTTTTGTTTTCCTTTGCAAATCCTGCGAATGAACGCGCCGTCGTCGACGCCCTCTTGACGCTACGGATACCCCTGTCCATCTCCCACGAAATTCTTCCCGAGTTCCGCGAGTACGAGCGCACCAGCACCGTCGTCGTCAACGCTTACCTGCAACCCGTGATGCAGAATTATCTGGAGAACCTTGCCGCTCGCCTGCAAAAGCCATCCGCCCATCGCAACTCGCGCAGCGCCATCTTCGTTATGCAATCCAGCGGCGGCATCACCGCGCTCGCAACCGCAGCTCGCGAACCCGTGCGCACCGTGCTCTCTGGCCCCGCCGGTGGAGTCATCGGAGCCACAGCCACAGCCCGCCGCAGCGGATCCCACGAGATCATCAGCTTCGACATGGGAGGCACTTCTACCGACGTCGCCCTCATCGACCGCGAACCCCAAGCCAGCAGCCAATCCGAAATCGCAGGCCTTCCTGTCGGCGTCCCCATGCTCGACATCCACACCGTCGGCGCGGGCGGCGGATCGCTCGCGCGCTTTGATGCCGCAGGAGCTTTACGCGTCGGCCCCGAATCCGCCGGAGCCGATCCCGGCCCCATCTGCTACGGCCGCGGCTCACTGCCTACCGTCACCGACGCCAACCTGCTCCTCGGTCGCCTGCAACCGCATCGCTTCCTCGGCGGCGATTTCACACTCGACCTCGAACGCACGCGCCGCACTGTCACCGACTGGCTCGGGCAGCAGCAATCGGATCTCACGCTCGAACAATTCGCCGCCGGCGTCATTCGTGTCGTCAACGCCACCATGGAGAAGGCCATCCGCGTCGTCTCCATCGAACGCGGCCACGATCCGCGCCGCTTCGCGCTCGTCGCCTTTGGTGGCGCCGGCGGCCTGCACGCCTGCGAACTGGCCCAGGCTCTCGGCATCCCGCGTGTAATCGTGCCCGCCATGCCCGGCGCTCTCTCAGCTTTCGGCATCCTCGTCAGCGACGTCGTCAAGGACTACTCGCGGACCATTGTCTGGCGCGTCGCAACAAAACTGCCGCTCTCTCAGTTGGAATCGGAATTCCGGAAACTCTCCCAAAGTGCGAAGCAAGACTTCGCTGCAGAGCAGTGGGGAGGTTCCGTCCGCGAGCAGCGCAGCATCGACATCCGCTATCGCGGCCAAGGATATGAACTCAACATCCCGTTCTCGCGCCACTTGCTCCCAGACTTCCACGAGGCGCATGCCCAGCGCTACGGGTACAGCCATCCCGATCGGGAAGTCGAACTCGTGACCCTGCGCCTGCGCGCGATCGTGAAGTCGCCGCAAGCAAAACTGGCTACGCAACAGTTGATTCCGCGCACCGATGCCGCCCACGCGCGCTCCTCCGACAATTCCCTCAAAAATTCGCAACCCCCTAAATCGAACCTCCCTGAACCCGGTCGCGTTGCGCAGGCGCGGCCAGAGTTCCTATCCGTCATGTTCGACGGCAGGCGCCTCAAGACCGCAATCCTCGACCGCGATTCCCTCACGGTTGGCAAGAAGTACTCCGGACCCGCCGTCATCACCGAATACAGCGCAACTACCGTCGTCCCGCCCGGCATGCGCTTCGTCCTCGATCGCGCCGGCAACGTGGTGATCGCGACTAACTAGGCCACACAATCTCGCTCACTCGCGTGTGGTCATAGGCGCGGGCGTGCCCGCCATCGCACCCAACACCTGGAGCGGCGTTCCGGCAACATGAAGGGGTCTGTGGGAACCGCGTAAAACGAGGAGGCATCACGCGAGCGTCAAGAGTGGTGAGTAAGGAATCCCCGATCAAGGGCGCGGACCTTCGTCCAGACTTTCGCTACAGACGCTCTCACGGCATCCTTTCCGGGGGCAGCATCATCTCTCCCGAACAGCCTGCGGTCGGATGACAAGTGACATGTACCTGCCGAACGATCTTCGCCTTGCTCCCGGCCGGAAATTCCATCGGATAATGCACCGATTGAAGAGCACTCACCAGTGACTTCAGTTCCTCGTCTCCTTTTACGAAGCGTACCGCCTCAACCTTCTCCGCGGTGATGGCCACCATAAAGTCCGCGGTGGCTGCAAGACCCTTTTTGCTGCTGATTTTGACTTCCCGAGCGCTCGCCAGTTCTTCACCTGGAGTTTTTGTCCACTCTCCATTTGGCAACCTTCGAATCTCCGCCGGGGGTGGGGTCTTCCGCCCCGTAACCCTGGCATAGTGCGACAGGATCTGGTCGCGGGTCTGCTGATAAGTAGTGGCCACATCGGTGCGCGGATTACCAAATGAAATGACAGGCATCGAATGAGCCGCCAACGCTTTCTCATATATACGCGCAGCTTCGGTCTTCTTTCCCAGCTTTTCGTAGATCTGTCCTAGATGATCGCCTTCGACTGCTTCCTGATCGAGCATCCAGGCGGATCGCACAAATCCTTCGGCGCCTTGAGCATCGCCGGATTGAAAGTCGATCCATCCCAACGTGTCCCACACCGCCGCAAACATGCGAAAGCCGACCGAATCCGAAAGCGCATCCTGCTGCGACCGCGTTTCAAGCTCGGAGATCGATTTCTCGGCGTAATCCTTCGCGAGGTCGAGGTTAGTTTTCTTCTCGGCGAGAAGATAGGCAGCGTCATTCAGCATTCCTGGGTCCAGTTCCCCCGGATCGCCCAGGGCTTTCTGCATGTGGGGAATGCCTTTTTCAACTTCTCCACTCTTCACATAGGCCTCACCCAGTGCCATTTCGAGTTTCGGACTGCCGGGCGACTCTTCAACCGCCTTCTCCAAGACTCTTGCCGCTTCGGCGTCTTTATTTTCCAGACTCAGAAGACCAGCCAGTTGAAGTGCTGCTTCGCGGTTCTTCGGATCGACTTTAAGCAACTTCTGCCATTCACCGATCGCCTCGTCCTGTCGCCCCAGCATCGTCAGGAATGTGGCTGGGGCAAGATAAGCGCGGGTCTCATCGGGATTCACCTCCTGTTCCTTGTGGCATTCCTCCAGAGCCTCGGGAAACTTGCCCTCGGTGGCGAGGACAAGTCCGAGATCGAGGTGGGCTTCCTTGTACTTCGGATTTCCCGCGATCACTTGGCGGAAGAGTTCCTCCGCTTTCGCGCTGTCGCGTTTCTGCATCGCCTCGTAACCGGCCCGGAACTTCTCTTCGAGATTCCCCGGGTTCGATGACTTACCGCCGCTCGCATCGGAGCTTCCGCCTTCGAGATGGAGGAACTTGAACTCATCGTCTGAGACTGCTTTCCCGAAATCGCGGAAATCCTCCCATTGGTCCAGACCCACTTGAGGCTGCTTCACCAGCAATCGGCGAGACGCAGTCAGCACGCTGTCTTTGATCTTCATCGATGAGTGATACTCCGCGTACGGCCGAACCAAATCCACATCGGCGTTCGGTGTCGCGGAGTAACCAGGAGGAAGGACCATCCTAGCTTCATATTCCACCCTCCCTGGAGCTCCCAGCAAAGGTGGCTCCGGAGGTTTCTTCGCATCCTTCCTGCTCTCGATCCCCATCGGCGGCATTGGCTGAGGAATCTGCCGGTTCTCCCAATCGCCATACTCCTTGCGCACGTAGTCATAGGAAACCTGGAATGGCTTCTCGATGGCGTCCGGGCGCTCACCTCCACGTTGTTGATCTCACCTCCGAAGCCAAAGGTGTACGAAAGACGTTGCGCGAGTTGCTTCCAGTCCGCTTGCGACACTTGGCGATACGCACTCCGGAAAATGATTTCCGCTTCCCCCTGATAGCTTTGTTCTACGTGCCCTGTAAAAGTTCCGTCTGGGCCGAGTGTCCCGGTTACCTTAAATGTTTGTTCTTGAGGAGACGGTGGAACTGCAGGAGTTCGCATCAACTCCGGCGCTTTGTTCGGTGCCATAACTAGTGCTTGCTGATCTCGAAGAGCAACGATCAATACCTGATAAGGAGCTACCTCAGGCGTGGTATCCAGCCAAACCAATCTTCCGTTGCTCGGGACCACTGTGATGACGTGGTTGAACTGTGCCGGGGATGGTACGTCGGGGTCGAGCGTGCGCGACGTGTGAATCAATGCGGGCCATGCGTCGTAGCCGGCCGCCTTCAGCAGAGCCGCCAGCAGTGTGTGCTTATCCTTACAGTCGCCGTACCCATTGCCCAACATGTCGTCGGCGGAATGCGGTTGATAGCGGCCAATCCCAAAATCCAACCCTATGTAGTGAAAATTGAGAGCAACGAACTTATAAATCGCACGAACTTTCTCGTCGTCAGTTTGCAGGTCCTTCGTCAATTCTGCGGCTTTGTCTCTTAGCGCAGGCGTCAGCTCCAGAGAATTCTTCTGCAATCCGCTGTACCAATTGCCTACCTCTTCCCAGCTTCGAAATGTCGTCATTTGCACCGATGGAGGCAATTGCTTTGTCCGAGGCGGCGGTTTCGGCTCTTGTTCCTCCCGATGCAGATTGGAATTTCTCCATACATACACTCGACGGCCAACTTCTTCCCGGATCTCGGGTTTGTAGCCGGGGCTGCTCACCTTCAGATACTTGCCGGCGGGCACGTTGACTTCAAGGCGTTCCTCTTTGACGACCACATTCTTGATGAAGGTCGACTCAAACCAGAAATGTCCCGGGATTTCGGGTTTCACTACGCGATAGCGAACCAAGTACTGCAACGTGTCGCCGACAGCGAGTCCCTTTACCGCGATGTGTTTCTCCTGGATGTCGCTATACATCGGAGCGATACGAGTCACCTCGCCGGGCATGTCCTGAATGTTGTAATCCGGTGTCTTGACGATGGTGCCGTCGGGCTTCTGCACCCGTACATAGTCAACGTCCACGACCTGGTTGGCGCTCGTATAAACGAAGGTTAGAACTGCGAGGGCCTTGACCCCCGCATCGCCCAGCACCTTCGCCTCGACTTCCTGTTCGCGCGTTCCGCTCCCGTCATCCTCGACGCGAACGCGCTGATAAGCTTTCGCGAAAACGTAGGCTTCTTTCGAATAGTCGGACGGACTCGGAACCTTGTCGCTTTGCTCTTTTACCTGTGCTTGGCCGGGTACGAAGTAGATTAAGAGGATTAGAGACAGGGCAGACAGAAGCTTCAAGGCAATCTCCTGACTACGAGTAGAAAAGGGATTGTACAGGGCTTCAGACGGTTTGCCAGTGACTAGGATGAGAATCTTACATTTTTAGAAACTAGAGCTTGTACACGGGCTAAGTCTGCAGGCGGTCAAGCTAGACCGCCACTTCAATGTTAAGAAATGCTACCGGAAGATTGGCTTATAAAGGGTATCCCATCCATAAGCCGTGGCCAAGCGCGCCCCGATCTCATCGAACACGGCCTCTCCATTATCCGAGTTCGTCATGATCACCACACCATATCCCTTCCGCACATGTGCCAGCAGGTGACAGCGGAATCCCCAGTTCCCACCGCTGTGGCTGAAGTACCATCCCTGCCCGGTCTGCTCGATTTTGAATCCGACCGCAAATGACCCCACACCCGTAGGCGCAATCATCTGACGTGCGGTCGCTTCCTTCAACACTGTCCCTGACGGCCCTCGCACCGCACGTTGGAGCTCAATTGCAACCTTGGCCAAGTCTGTCGGCGTAGTCCACAGCCCGGCCGCAGCCTGCTCCGGATACACATGCCACGGTGCATCCAACGCTTGCCCTTCGTTCCCATACGCATGCGCCGCGTGCGCCTGCATCGCCTCCGGCAACGGTTGCCGATACGTGCTGTTCGACATCCCGAGTGGCCCGAGAATCGTGCTCTGCATGATCTCGTCGAACGGCTTTCCCAGCATGTCCGTCAGCGCGACCTGCATAATCACGATGCCACCACCCGAATACTTGTACCCCTGGTACGGTGGTCTCGCGAACTTCACCGGCCCGACATTCGACGGCTTCTCACCATTCAGAATTTGCACGAGCGTCGGCAGGGGCGCGCCCGGAGGATAACCCGGGAATCCAAACCCGTCGTCCGCTCCCGAGGTGTGACTGAAAAGCGATCGCGGCGTGACCGGTTGCTCCCGCGTGAACTCGCTCTCCGGCACATACCACGACTTCAGCAGCTTGTTCACGTCATCATCCAGAGAGAAGCGCCCATCCTGTACAAACTTCATCGCCGCCATCGCCGTGGTCGGCTTGCTGATCGAAGCCGCCTGAAACATCGTGTCCACCTCAACCGGGCGGCCCGTCTTCAAATCGGCAAGGCCGTATCCCTTCGCCCACTGCACCTTGAAATCTTTGATCACCGCGATGCTGACGCCCGGCGTGTGGAGTTTCACCATCACCTCCTGCAGCGTCAGCCCATCGAGGCCTTGCCGGTTCGGAATCTGTGGCGCCTCAATGCGCTGAATCAGCTGGGCAATGTCGCCCGCATTTACGGATTGCGGTTGCGAGTTGCCAACATGCTCCGAGAAAGGAACAGTCCTGGCGAGCACCACCATGCAAACAAGCACTCCGGCGATAATTCGAATCCTGACTTTCATCGGCTTTCCTGACCTACATGGATCCTTGACTTATGGATTCGCGCGTCAGTAATCCGTCTAATCCGTGTGATCTGATGAATCTGGTGCACAGCAGGGCCGAACCACCTTGTCAACATCCACGATTCTTCCACTCATCTAAGACCTGTCATCCTGAGCGTAGCGAAGGAACCGCTTTTTGATTGCGCTGCAATGACGCCCATCGCTTCGTTGGAGACTCGACACAGCGGAACTATCGCTTACCCGGGCTGCTGATACAACCCGATCACGTTCCCACCCGGATCTTTGAACCTCGCCGTGATCTCCGGCGCGTCCGCACCAATCGGCTGCACGACCTCGCCACCATGCGCAACCACGGCCTTCACCGCATCCTCGGCGCTGTCCACCATGATGTAGAACAACACGCCCGGCTGACTCGCCGGCCTCCCCTTTACCCACCTGCGCTGACCTCACCTGTCGTATCGTCGAAGGCTATGCTCCCGTCCTTGCGCGTCCTGACATTCCACCCGAACACGCTCTTATAAAAATTTGACGAAGCTGAAATGTCGCTCGTAGGCAACTCGATGTAGCAAATCTTGCCGTTCGCATAATTAGGGGACATCGCGCCTCCTGAGACCTCTTAAATAAGAGGTCTGGTGATTCTATTTTCGCGATGCTTGCTGCGCAATTGGCTCTTCTCCTCAGCTTCCATCGGGCCGCGACCAAAAAAATAAATTCGGCCCCATCGCTGGAGCCGAATCCCGACCACCCAATGCCCAGAGCCCAAGGCCTGAGCCCAGAGCCTGCTTCTTCCTACGCCGCGCTCTCCTTCACCGTCCATTTCTGCGTCGCATTTTTCGGCAGGATGTCCAGATAAATCACCGCGTACCGGAACGCCAGCACGACCGCCGTCAGCACCATCAGCGTCGATGCGAACTCCGTCCACTTCGGCACATAGTACACACCCGCACTGGCCTGCAGCCCGGTGATGGACACATTCAGCCGGTTAGCCATGAACCCCATCACGATCAGGCTGCAAGTCCAGTACAGGAACTGAGGACTGTTTTGCACTTTCTCCCGCGTCAGCAGCACGAGAGGAGCGATCACGAACAGCGCAATCTCCACCCAGAACGACAGCGTCTCCTCGCGCCAACGGAACATGTATGGCAGCGCGCCATGCGTCGTCAGATCCACGGCGCGAAAGATCCCGTACAGCGCCAGCATCGGCGCGATCACCCGGCTCAGTTCGCTGAGGATCCTCATATCCAGATTCACATTCAACGAGCGCACGCACAGATACAACGCCATCACCGTGACTGCCAGCCCCGCCGGGATTGCCGACAGATAAAACAGCGTCGTCAAGTACGGTGTGTACCAGAGGGGATCCAGCTTGCCCTTGGTCAGCAGGTAGAGCCCGCCCAAGAACGATTGGTGCAGCGACGACAACACGCATCCCACCAGCACCAGCCCGATCAGGATCCGATGCTGCTGCTTGAGATACCCCGCGCGCACGCCCTTCCACGGAATCTTCTCCACCAGCGCGGGCGAAAACTCCAGCGTCAACACCGTCGAATACAGCATCACGCACCACGACACTTCAAACAGCATCGAGTGCCGGTTCCACATGAAGATCGGATGCCAGATCCTCCACGGCAGCCCCAGCTCATACATCATTCCCGCGATCACGCTCATATATCCCAGGAACGACACCAGCACCGCGGTGCGCAACACCGGCCGATAGCGCTCGAAGCCGAGCAGATAAACAGCAGCTGCGATTCCGAAGCCGCCCGCCGACAAGCCCACGCCGCACAGCGTGCCCAAACCCACCCACAAGCCCCACGGCTGCGGATCGGTCAGGTGCGTCGCCTGGCTGAATCCCAGCGCGAAGCGCGCGTAGGTGGCATACAGCCCGGCGCCAAAGATCGCCGCCACGATCACCCGCCACATCGTAATTTTGGAAATCAGTCTGCCGACCATACCCTGCTCCTCTCTAGACTCACGTGGGGACAGCCGCCGGGGTCCCCAGTGCGCCCGGTTTTGGCGCGATGGGGTGGAGGTGCCCTCGGCTGTCCGGCCGGGCGAAGCCCGGCTTGCTCTGGTCGCGCCGTCCCGGCGGCTGTCCGGCGGCATCTTGCCCGCCGATCATGCTGCCTACTGCATCCCCTCCCGCTCCTTCGCTTCCGCCAGCGCTACATCTCTCCTGCGCTCAGTAATCCAATAGATCCCGGCGAGCAGCCCGCCGCCGACCAGCACGACCGTCGGCACATCCGCCAACGCGGCCGCGCTCAATGCCGGCATCGGTTGCTGGGGAGGCGCGCCAAATCCCAGTTTCTCGAAGGGCACATCCGAGATGAAGAACACCGACGTCCCGCCCGCTTCCTCGCTTCCGTAAATGTGCTTCACGTATTTCGAGTCGTTGAGAATTCTGCGTTCGGCTTCTTCCAGGATCTCGTCGCGCCATCCAACAATCGACGCCTGCACCGGGCACGCTTCCACGCACGCCGGCGCCTGGCCCTTCGCCTGCCGTCCCGCGCACATATCGCACTTCTTCACGAACGGCACCAGCTTCGTCCACTCATATCGCGGCACGCTGAATGGACATGCCACTAGGCAATATCGGCATCCGATACACTTCGACGAGTCATAAGTTACCGGACCCAGCGCCGTCTTTTTCAGCGCGCCCACCAGGCACGCCGACGCGCACGCCGGATCCTGGCAGTGCATGCACATCCGCCGCACGTATCGGTCACCATGATCTTCTACGATCGTTAGCGCCGTCGGCGACAGCTTCCCTTCCGTCTCCTTCGGAAATCCATGCAGTTCCTTGCACGCCTGCTCGCAACTCCGGCACCCGATGCACTTCGTGATATCGATCAGGATCGCTCGTGTCCGTTCCATACCGTTCTCCTTCTGCATCGCTCACGTGAGGACAGCCGCCCTCGGCTGTCCGACCGGCAGTTCTCGTTTCTTTCCCGGCGTCTCGCCGCACTGCCCGCGGCCTATGGAGCGACGGGCGTCCTCGCCCGTCCACTCCTCCGACTACCAATTCACTCACGCCAGGAAAAATTCCTTTGCCAGCTTTTCCCGCAGCTTAGGCTCAACCTGCGTCAGCAAGCCCGCCGCCGGCAACCCGCCATCGGCTACCATCGTCGGCGCAAGCTGCGTCACCATCCCGTTCAGCCGCGTCACGCTGTTCTGCAGCCACGGCGCCACCATCCCGCCCTGCACCAGGTTCTTCTGGTTCATCGCCAGGTCCGGCGACTTCACAATCGCGATCCACCCTTTCTGATACGGATCCCGCCCAATTACACTCGGATCCTCAATCGCATCCCTATTTACCGCCGTCACCACGCCTTCGACCGGCGACACCAGCTCAAACGTCGTGCCACCACTCTTCAGCGTCACCAGCTTCTGTCCCTGCCGCACCCAGCGGTTCACTCCCGCGACTTCAATGCGATCGAGCTTGCCGATCAGGTTCGCCGCAAAGCTGTCCACGCCCACTCGCGCGTTCTCGCCGCCTTCGCGCAGCACCCAAGTGTGTCCAGGATGGAAGCAGTAGCCCTCGGGAATCGAAAAGCCGTACTCGCGCTGCATGCGCGGCGCTTGCGGTCCCAACCGCACTTCCGGCTGCGCCACCACCTCGCTGCGCGTGCGGAAGTAGCTGATCGACATCACCAACAGGAACATGAGCAGGACAAACAGAATCGACATAACCACCTCCGCGTCGGTCTCTCTCGCACGCTTTGCCGGTAAGCCCGAACCGGAATTCCAGCCCGTTACGGGATTGCCAGCCCTGCGCGCCCGAGCCGACTTCACTCTTCTTTTATGCACGCGGATGCCAAACGCCGCTCGTCGGCGGCGATTGAAAAGACAGGGCTTAGAGGATGTTAGAGAAGTTACCAAAGGTCGCAGCGCCACTGCGTTTTGCAGTGACTACTGCATTTTGCAGGGGATAATTCGAAAGGGCCGCGATGTTTTCGTCCAAGCGATTCGTTTATTCCAGCTTCAGATCGCCTTCTTCATAGACGCTTTTGATGTCCAGAATTCGGTGGTCCGTCAGAGTCTTATGGCATTTAGAGAAGAACAATGCCCGCCGTGCTTCCACCGGCAAACTGTCACGTTGCGTTCAACGGTCGTCTTTGTTCATAGCGCGTGACTATGTATCATCCAGCGCCTCGCGTTCTTCGCCCCGGACGGGGAGGTGCGAATATGAAGTGCGAAGGCATGCTGATCAGTGTGAATATCCGAGTCTTTCCCGCGCCAGTACGGTAGACGCGCGTTCGAGGGCATTTCTGCGTGTCTCGACACCGGCGTAAAACTGAAGGACTGCTAAAGTTCCAGGAACTCCTGCATCTGCTGCAATGCCTCGCCCAGCGCCAGCCGAAAGCCGCGGCCGCGTGGCCGCGCGCCGACGAAGCCCAGCTCGTGCCGCAGCCGGCCATCGACCACCTTCAGATTGACCCAGCCCAGCATTTGCTCGCCCCACAGCATGGGCATCGCGTAATGGCCCATGCGACGCTTGTGAGCCGGGACATAGGCCTCCAGCTTGTATTCCCAGCCCCAGAACAACCGGAAGCGCCGGCGGTCCCAGACCAGGGGATCGAAGGGCGCGAGGAAGCGCAGTCTGTCGTCGACCTCGTGCCGCGCTGCCACGGGGCTCTCTCCCCGTGGCCACAACCACAGCACGCCATCGACCTGCGCATGGGCATAGCGGGATTTGGCTTGCTCCCGGATCTGCCGCGTCTCGGCGGCCAGGTGTGGAACTCCATAGCGCAGCAGTCCGCACAGATAGCCGAGGCTGGCCGCAGGCAGCGGCGCGTAAAGCTGCACCACGACATCCAGCAACTGGGTGGCGCGCGCAAGCCGTGCCTCCGGCCTGTCGTCCTGCGGCGCGTGCTCGATCGCCTCGTAGACCCGGGCGCCAGCCTCGCGCCGCGCCACGCGCAGCAACCCGCAATAGTGCAGGCCCTCCAGCAGATGCGTACTGAGATTCAGGTCGGCGCCCCAGCGCCTGATGCGCCCATGGTCGAAATGCGCCTGCACGTCCTTGGGGTAGGTGCCACCACGCTGGCGCACAAAGGCCAGCACCTCCTGGGCACGCGCCTGCATCCGGGCGTCCCAGGAGCGCGGCGCCCCGCGCGGATGCAGCAGGGCCAGGGTCTCGCGAGGCAAGAATCCGTAGTTGACGAAGAAGGTCTCTTCGATCGCCAGGCGCGGGTAGCGGCGCTCCAGTTCCCCCGCGCGATAGCCCTTAACGCGGTACGCGAGGATCAGATCCTGGGCGCGAGCGGGCGCGCGCATCGGGTCGGCCTGGACAAAGCCCAGGCGCGCAATGGCTCGCGGCAAGCTGGTGGGCTTGAAAAGGCTGCGCGCGATCGCGTAGCGGCGAAGCTGCGGCAGACTGGGGGAAATCGTCATGTCGTAAGTGATGAGTCGCCACCACAACTTCCGCCTTTGTCATCTTGAGCGAGGGAGGCGTTGTGTTCCCCATCCTAACGTCGCGCTGTTTGTCCCGCTAGGGTGGGTTCACGAACAAGTCGAAAGACCCCTTGTTCCTCACACGTGTACCGACCCAGAAAGGTATTTCAACCGAACTGGCCGCATGGCACGTACCGTCGCGTGGCACTCCGTAGAACAGGACATCACTCCCGCGGGGACACCCGCGCATCCGCGATCCGTCGCGGAGCGACGCCCGATCTTAGCCCAGCGCTTCACCGCTGGGTCACGCATAAAACAGATCCTAAGTCTGTAGGGACGACCGACTATCTCCTCACCCGCCACACAATCAACGCCCAATAACTTCCCGCCAGAAAGCAGAACAACGCAGTCAGCAAGATGTGCCCCACCACAAACATCGTCCCTGTCGGCCAATCTGCATGCGAGAAGTAGAATGCGTCCACCAGGATTCGGACCGTCCAGTAAATCGCAATAAATACCGCCAGCCCAAGCGCCGCTCGGTCTCCGCACAGTAACTCTCCATGCAACGCAAGCGTCAACGTCCCGAACGCGATGATCGTTAATACCGTAAAGCTGCTCTGCACCCACACAAATTTTCGGTTAAACGGCGTCAAGTGTTTTAAGTTTTCTTTCCAGCCCAACCGCGCCGGCACCTGAAAACTCGCGAACAGAATCACAAAATGTCCGGCACCCGCCAACCACAGATCGATGTCGAGAATCCGTGCGACGAGAGAATCATTCATACGAGGAAAAGGTAAATACAGCCCTCTGGCTGAAGCAATTGCTTTCAGCATTCAAACTGCCTGAAAACCTGAACTCGAAACCTGAAACTCGAAACCCGAAACTCCCGACAATCTATCCTGCCCCAATCGCGCGCATGAACGGCAAAACCACGTTGCGCACGAACGGAGGATGAAAAAGCCAGAACGCCGGCCCCGCTGTGAACAGCGCCGTATACAGCCAGCCACGCACTCCGCGCCGCAAACCCAACCGCTTCCCGACGCGCGAGCGCTCGAAACTCACCCCCATCCCCTGCAAGACAAAGTATGCGGTCGGTAAGCCGTAGCCCCCACGCGCCGGATACGAGATCACGAAATCGTGAATCAAACCGGAAGCCACGAACACCAGAAACCCGGCCCTGCCCGGTCCAATGCGCCCGTGTAGAGGCTGAAAGATCAGATCATGCCCCAATTGCCGAAATCCCAGGTTCCAGCGTTGTCCCCAGAATTCACTGAGCGATGTCGAGCGGATCGGTGCTGCCATGACGGGCACTGCATCGACTCGGCGCCTCCGCCATAGCAGCGCAACCACGTGAAACATGCCGAAGTGCGCGATCAAAACCATGCCGAGCAATCCGACCCAGCCGCGAAGAAGCGGTTCCGTCACCGGTACCCGTCGAGCTACCAGCCAAAGCAAGACGACACCCGTAATCGTTTTTGAAAACGCCCACAACCAGTCGCTGGGCGCGGGCGCCGTCACGTGGCGGCTGTCGTCGAGGAACGAATCCGCGTCCATTCCCGGCCACGCGATCAGGTAGCCGAGAGATCGCCCCATGGGTGCCAGTCTCCTTCCCGCCGATCTCCACCAGCTCGCCCACTTCAGAGCAGCATAGATCCCTAACGCTAGCGCCCACATAAATACCCATGGTGGCAGGCGGTTTCGGACCGCGATTGCCGCAATTGGCACAACCGCCAGTGGCAGCCACGCGGCCCAGCCAGAGGCCGCTACGCCTTGGGATCGCTGCACACTTGATGTCGTCGGGGAGCTCATGCACGTTTTTCGTGAAGGTAATTTACATCACTGGATGCGAGAGATTCCGCCGGCATATCCGCGTTCGACAGCACGTGCGTTTGGCTTTGTTCAAATCCCACGACGCAGTCTTACACTCACCCCGAAGGATTGAAGCCATAAAACGCGAAACCAAGACTACCGGGAGCGCGAAACGTGAGGGAATGGTCAGAAAGTGAGAACTGGAAACTCGTAACTGGAAACCTGAAACTTGAAACTGGAAACTGTTACTCCTCTTTCGCCCTCTCGTAATGCCGCTTCGCCTTCACCCGGTTTCCGCACACCTTCATGTCGCACCAGCGCCGGCCATGGTTTTTGGTCTTGTCGAGAAACAGCCACGCGCAGGCATCCGACGCGCAGATCCGCAGGTGCTCTAACTGCTCCGACAGCAGCAAATCGACGGCCGAACGCGTCACCGGCCATAACACCGACTCGAGCGATGCGTCCATTCCGACCCATTCCCATTGAAAGCGACCGCCCTTCTGAACCAACCGTCCGTGGCTCGCGCAGTGCTGCGCGGCAATCGTCAGCAGCGCCAAAGCATTTGCCGGAACCGGCCGCCGCTCCGCCACCGCCGAGAAGATGGCGAACAACGCCTCGCGCAACCGGATCGCTTCCTTCAACACCTGCTCCGCCTGTTCAGGCGACTGCGCCCCCATTGCATAAAGGCGCTCCATCGTCCGCGGCCGATACACCCCCGTACGGTTCCCAAACAACACCAGGTCGCGGTAATCGTTCAGCCTCTCCTTCGCCTCCGGCGTCGGCCGGTCGCTGACTGTATTCGCGAAATCGAGCGCGAGATTCCCCCCGCTCAGATCGAACACGAATTTGGACTGTGTTCCCGCCATAAGTTTCCGCCGGTGGAGGGACGGGCGTCTCCGCCCGTCAAGTTGTTTTCCCCCGTACATAGCCAGCGCAACGCACCGCTACAAATACAGAAAAGACATTATGTCTAACCATCAAAATGCACTTGACTGGTTAGGTCTGCTCCCATATGATGCTCCTAACCACCTAAAGCATCTTTGATGGTTAGAATATCTCATGAGCAGCGATCAGGTCAAAGAAATCCGCGCTCTCCTCCGCAGTGGTGAACCGATCGAGATCGGAGGCCGTTCCCGGCACGCCGTCGGCTCGGTTCACGCCGCGGCCTCCGCCCGAACCTCGAGCAGGGAGCGTGTCTCGACCAAGTCTCCCTCGACTGCCAAACTCGTCGCCGCCTTCGCAGCTGTGTACCTGATCTGGGGCTCGACATATCTCGGAATACGATATGCCGTCGAAACCATCCCGCCGCTGCTGATGATGGGCATCCGCCACCTCACCGCCGGAACGTTGCTCTACGCGTGGACGCGGTCGCGCGGCACGCCCGCCCCGCGGCTGCGCGAGTGGTTTTATCCCGCGGTGATTGGAACGCTGCTCTTCCTTGGCGGACACGGCAGCCTGGCATGGGCGGAACAGCACGTCCCTTCCGGGATCGCGGCGTTGCTGGTGGCGACGCTACCGATGTGGATCGTGGTGCTCGCGCGCGTGTCGCGAACCGAGCGCCACATCAGCCGCTCATCGCTCATCGGACTTGTGCTCGGCTTCGTCGGAGTCAGCGTGCTGTTCGGACCGGACGTCGTGCGCCACAACGGCGAGTTGAATCTCGTGGGCGCCGCCGCGGTGCTGTTCGGAACCTTCATCTGGGCGGCGGGCACGATCTGGATGCGCAACGTGCAGATGCCCGAGTCGCCGGTGCTGTCGTCGGCCATGCAGATGCTCGCTGGGGGCGCTGCGCTGGTGATCGCTGCCACGCTCACGGGCGAGATGCGCGGCTTTCACGTCGCGAACGTCTCGGCCATTTCGTGGCTGTCGCTCGCATACCTTATCCTCTTCGGTTCGATCATCGCATTCACCGCGTACACGTGGCTGCACATGGTGGTACCTCCGTCGCGCGTCGCGACCTATGCATACGTGAATCCCGTCGTCGCTGTGCTCCTAGGATGGGCGTTTGCTTCGGAGCCAACGGGCGTGTTCACGTGGATCGCGATGCTGGTGATCCTGGCCGGCGTGGCGCTCGTGAACACAGGCCACAGAGAAGACCATCTTCACGCTCGGCGGGAAACCGAACGCGAAGAAGAAGTGGCGGCATGAGGGAATGAAACTACGAGCGTCGAGATCAGAACGTCCGAAACTCGTGGCGACGTAGTCAATAAAGCCGAAAATCTATTTCGACCGTGACTGAAACTGGAACAGGCTTGCCATCTATGGTGCCTGGCTCGAATTTCCACTTCCGCAGAGTTTTCACTGCCTGCTCATTGAGCCCGTACTCAGCTAATTGGATCACGTGGATATCGCGGGGAAGTCCATCCGTTCCCACCGTCGTTTCCAGAACGACTACTCCTTGAATCTTCTTCTTGCGTGCTTTTTGGCTGTATTCGGGGTCAGGGAGATAGATCGCTTTTGGTGCGCTGGCACAGGGAGGTGGGTTCTTGACAGAGCAGATTTTCAACGACGGCGGCACCGGTGCTCCCGTCGATGAGTTCTGTGCTAAAGCCCAGACGGCGGCTCCAAACAATGCGGTAATACCAACGCTGCCCACAAGAACCTTGGATAGACATTGCATGTTGTGCAGGAGTCGCACTGAGCGTATCCGAAGGAGGCAAGCGTAAGCAACTCTTTGCGAACTTTGTGACCACCATCCAATCCAGCTGCCCGGCTGTTGGACTGTTATGTAGATCATTAGCCTCCAGCTTGCTTTTTTTCACTCTCCTTCCTGCTATCGAAACGGGATTGGCTGCGTCTAGCAACACGGGGCAATCATTCAGCGTTTCACACCACGGTCTCGGATCACATCTCCAGCGATCGCACGGAAGGAGCATCCCAATGAGCCTAGAGAAATGGAAGCGGGCCGGCAAGTTCGCCATCGTAGTTCTCGGCGTCAGCGTCTCCATTGCGTGCAACAAGACGAACGCCACGAATACAGCGTCGGCGTCAGAGGGGAAGATTCCCATCACCACGAAATCGGAAGAAGCCAAGGATGAGTATTTGAAGGGGCGCGATCTTGCGGACCGGCTGCTCGGGCAGGAATCCCTGCAGCATTTTGACAAGGCGATTGAACTCGATCCGGATTTCGCCACGGCCGAGATGGCGCGGGCCAACAGCTCGCCGACAGCAAAGGAATTCTTCGCACACCAACTGAAGGCGTCGGTGCTGGCGGATAAGGTTTCCGAAGGCGAGAAGCTGATGATTCTCGCCAACGAGGCGGGCGCGAACGGCGAAGTGATCAAGCAGAAAGATTACCTGGAGAAGCTGCTGGCGACGTATCCGAACGATGAGCGCGCACAACTGACCGCGGGCAACTTTTACTTCGGGCAGCAACAACTGGACGAAGCGATCGCGCACTACAAGAAGGCGACCGAACTGGCGCCGAACTTCTCGCCCACGTACAACATACTCGGCTACTCGTACCGGCAACAGGGCAACTACGCCGACGCCGAGCAGGCCTTCAAGAAATATGTCGAGTTGATTCCGAACGATCCGAATCCGTACGACTCGTATGCGGAATTGCTGCTGAAGATGGGGCGCTTCGACGATTCGATTACGCAGTACAAGAAGGCGCTGTCGGTCGATCCACACTTCGTGCCTTCGCACTTCGGCTTGTCGGCGGATTACACCTACAAAGGGCAGCCGGAGCTGGCCGCCGCGGAGCTGAAGACGATGGCCGATTCAGCGCGAAACGATGGCGAACTGCGGACGGCGTACTTCGGGATGGTGGTGCTGGCATCGGATGGCGGGCAATTCGACAAGGCACTGGCGATGATGGACAAAGAGTATGCGGTGGCGCAGAAGACCAACGACGTGGCCTCGATGGCGGCAGATCTACAAGCAGAGGGCAACATCCTGATGGCAGCGCAGAAATACGACGAGGCGGCGAAGAGGTTTGCGAAGTCGCTCGAAGTGACCGAGGCGTCGAGTTTGTCGGAGGAAATGAAAAACAACGCTCGCCTGCAGCAGCACTACTCCCTGGCGTCGGTCGCGATCGCGAAGAAGGACTATGCGTCGGCCAAGACGCACGCGGAGGCGTACCGTGTGGGAGCGGAAGCCTCGAAGGGCAACTTCCGCGTGAGGCAGGCGCACGAACTGGCCGGCCGGGTCGCGTTTGCCCAGAAAGACTATGACAAAGCGATCGAGGAGCTGAAGCAGGCGAACGACCAGGATCCGTTGAACCTGTACCGCATCAGCCTGGCGTATCAGGCGAAGGGCGACGCCACGCAGGCGTTGGAGTACGCAAAGAAGTCGGCGGAGTTTTATCCCTTGCCACAACTGAATTACGCGTTTGTGCGTGCGAAGGCGGAGAAGGCGGCGGGGGGCAGGTCCTAGGTGTCGGGTCTTGGGTCTTAGGGGCGGAGTTCGCCATTCGCACTTGGCTACAACGGTGCGCTGGGATCTGAGCTATTACGCAACGGCGAGTTGCAAATGTTCGAAGGCTTCTGCCGAGGTGTATTCGATGTGGAGAACACGGCGGCGCAGTTCGGATTTTGACTTCGACGACGCGTGAACGAGGAGCGGACGAATGGCGACGACGCCACCCTTGGGCGTCAGGCAATCGACCGGTTGAACTTGTTCGGACAACACGTGCAGCTCATCATCGCCGAAAACACCCAGCCTGTGAGTGCCAGGAAGCACTCGTAGCGGACCATTCTCCAAGGTGGAATCATCGAGGTGCAATCGGAGAGCGAGCACCTCTCTCAGCGCGCTTGCAGGCGCGTGAGCGTAGTGCACGCCTTCTTTCCGTGACCACGGTCCCCAACCCGCCGAGGGATCGTGCTCTCGCCGCGGGAGTGCGGTGTCCTGGTGCCACACGACCAGCCAGTTGGAATCCGGTGATTTGTCGAACAGCGTCGCGCGATACGGGAGCGCTTGCCCTCCTAGCAACGAGCTCGCAAATCCACAGAGTCGTGAGTCACGCGCCAGTTCGGCGACCGCAGGATTCTGCATCGCGTGACGGATACCAGCTCGAGAACGTGCCACAGGATGTGCTGCGAGTGCATCGACGAGAGCATCGATATCTGCCGCAGGAAATGACTCCGGAACGATATCGAAGCCGTTTCGCTCAAAGTTGGAAGCCGCCCGCAAATTCCCCTACACCCGTCCCCTGATTTTAGCGGCCCACCAGCGCGTACCCACCAGCAGGAAGCGCCAGTCGGAGAAGAACTCGGGCGCCTTTCCTTCGAAGGCGTGGCCGACGAACTGGAAGATCCATCCCACCACAAAGAGTCCGACGGCAATCGGCCAGTAGCCGTGAACGAAGATCGCTACCACGAAGAAGATCAGCGAGAGGATGATCAGCGGGATCCCGATGGTGTGGCAGAAGCGGTTGACCGGATTCTGATGGCTGGTGGAGTACTGCGCGATCCAGTCGTCCCACGAACGGTTGCCGAGCATAAGGCGCCTCAGCAGGCGAGGATAGGTCGGCGGAAAGCGGGAGTCAAGCGAGGCGGTGATTGGTGGATGCAGAGGGAAAAACCGTTCACCACAGAGGACACAGAGGTCGCAGAGACCAGGTCCGGAAAAAGAGAGCCAGAAGGACAGCTTTTAACCGCAAAGGCGCAAAGAAAAGCCGCAAAGGACGCAAAGAAAGGCTAGAGAGAAGGTTTCAAGGTTTCGAGTCTCAAAGTTTGGAGATTCGCTTGGTGTGGAGAACGCTCGGAAGACCTACGAACAGCACACCGAAAAGCTTTTAACCGCAAACGTCGCAACGAAAACCGCAGAGTCTGCAAAGAAAAGCCACGAAGGTCGCAAACGCAGAGGGCGTTTGAAAACGAGGTGGCCAGGATCAGGTCGTGCCGCGCAACTGGATTTCGCCCGTCGCCACGTGCGCGTGCAGGCGATATTTGCCTGGACCTTTCTGTTCGAAGGAGCGGAACAGCCCGCCTTTGGACACATTGAAGGCGGAGGCTTCAATGCTGCCCGCGTGCACGGAGGCGTCGCGGCGTCCGTATTGTTCGGGATGCGGGATGCGGATCTCGATCCGGCCGGCGTCGACTTCGACGTCCTTGTCGCCCTCAACGCCATCGATCACGACTTCCCCGGCGAACATGCGCACGCGCAAGCCGGTACGCGCGGGGACTTCGATGGTCGCATGAAAGTTGTTGTGCGGAGTGTTCGAGATGAAGACGTCGGCGCTCATCGCTCCGGCGCGGATCTTCACGTTGACTTGCTTGAGTTGTTCGGGCGTCGCCTCGCAGGTGACCTGAATCTTGTCGGAGTCGCCGGCCCGGATGGTGTAGCCGCCGGGGCTGAGATGAAAACGAACAAAGCCTTCGGAAGTGAATTTCTCCTGGAATTGGGTGGTGCTTTGATTGGTGTCTCCGGCGTTCGCGATGCCGGCGGACAGGGCCAGCAGCAGAACGGTGATGAACTTCATGGAATGGGCTCCTGGGAGTGGATACGGCAGGGGCGGGGTGGAAGTTCCGTGGGTTGCCGAGCTTCACTCGGCTGGGAAGACGAGGGTACCTCCACCCAATCACGCCAACGTCGGGCGTGCTGGGGGACCCCGGCGTCCGCCCCCCACGTGGGTTCCAGGTACAGAGAAAGACAGAGGTCAAACGAGCGGTTTCACCATCTGCACGAATTGGAATGGGGCTTTCATGCGGGCTGGGTCGGGGGCTTCGATGCGTCCGGTGGAGCGGTAGCCGCAACGGGAGTAGAAAATCTGCAGCTCGGTACGATGATTGATGAAGCGTAACTCCATTTCGTCGTAGCCGGCTTCGCGACAGTGAGCTTCGGCGGCGGCCATGATTTCAGATCCGAAACCTTGGTGCTGGTGATCGGGATCGACGGAAACGAGCCCGATGTGCGCGCTTGAGCCGCGCTGTTCGATGTAGACACAGGCAAGCAGGGCGCCGTTGTTCTCTCCCAGCACGAAATTTCCTTTGAAGATGAGTTCGCGGACGCCATCGGGATTGATGCGCTCGCCAGAGACCCAGGGGCTTTCTGCGACGAAGGCGCGATTAATCAGGCGCGCCAGGGCGTCGGTGTCTTTGAGGTGGGCGGGACGGATGTGGAGGGTCAGCATTGCTGGCTCCAATTGTAGATGTTGGGTCGAATCCCGGCTCTCGGTGCTAGGCTCTCGGGCTCAAGGAGGGGCACAGTCTAACGACGCAAAAGGCGCGACGGGGGCACCCGCACGACGGGACAGCCAATGCTGCGGAACTGCGCTCCGCCGGGCAGACGAGGCGTCTGCCCCCACGTGGACGGTGGTGAATTTGACGGTCGGGACGCCCAGCACGACAGCCGGCAAGATGCCAGCGCTAGAGTCAACTCACTCCCCGGCAGATTCTTTCTTGAGTCTCCGCAAGAGCGATGTGGGGTGGATGCCGAGGATGCGCGCGGCCTGCGTCTTGTTGTTTCCGGTAGCGCTGAGAACTTCCTGGATGTATTCGTCTTCGACCTCGCGCAGGGTAAGGAGTTGGCGTCCGGTGGGGGAGATGTCGAGCTCGGAGGGCGAGTCGTTCTGATTTTTGGCCGTGGCGTCGGCGGCGCGGACATGCTCGCGGATCTCCTCGGGAAGCGCAGTCGCGTCGATGTCACCTTCGGGAGCGAGGATCATGGTGCGCTCGATGACGTTCTTCAGTTCGCGGATGTTGCCGGGCCAGGGATATTGCTGCAAGAGTTCGGCAGCGGCGGGGGTGAATCCGGTGAATCGCTTTCGTAGCTCGACGTTGAAGTGCTGGAGAAGATCGAGGGCAAGGGGAACGATATCTTCTTTGCGCTCCCGCAGCGGCGGGATGTAAAGCGGCACAACATTGAGCCGATAGTAGAGATCCTCACGGAAGGCGCCACGCGCGACGGCCTCTTTCAGATCGGCGTTAGTGGCGGCTACGAGGCGCACGTCGACCTTAATGGGTCGAGTGCCGCCAAGGCGCATGAACGTGCTCTCTTCGAGCACGCGCAGGAGTTTGGCCTGCACGCTGGCGGACATATTGGCGACCTCGTCGAGGAAGAGGGTCCCTCGATGGGCGCGCTCGAGCAGGCCTTCCTTGCGGCGGCGCGCGTCGGTAAAAGCGCCGGGTTCAAATCCGAAGAGTTCGCTTTCGAGCAGCGCATCAGGCAGGGCAGCGCAGTTGATTTCGAGCAACGGCATAGACGCGCGCGGACTGGCGTAGTGAATGGCCTTGGCGAAGACACTCTTGCCCGTGCCGCTCTCGCCCTGAAGAAGAATCGTGGTGTGATCGGTCTCGGCGGCCTTGCGCGCGACTTCGAGCACTCGGCGGGTAGCCTCGTTCAGGGTGAGCACCTTGCCGAAGTCGTAGCGGCCGCGAGCCTGTTCCACGTCGTCGCGGACGCGCACCCGCAACGCGAGCATCTCGCTGGCTCGGTGCAGAGTGGCGATGAGGTCGGAGAGGTGGAAGGGCTTGATGAGGTAGTCGTAGGCGCCGGCCTTCATGGCTTCGACCGCGCGATCGACCATGTGGTAGGCGCTCATCATCAGGATGATGGCGGCAGGGTTGGTCTGCTTCATGCGCCGCAGGACTTCGACGCCGTCCATGCCGGGAAGAACGATATCGAGGAGAGTGAGGTCAGGCTTTTCGTCGGCGAAGACCGTCAGCGCATCTTCGCCGGAGGCGGCGGTAGAGACTTCAAATCCCTCCTTCCGCAGTCCGCGTGAGACGGTGCGGAGCGTGAGTTCTTCATCATCGACGACGAGGACGGAGTAGGACATAAAAGCGGGCTCTCGGCTCTGGGCTCTAGGTTCTAGGTTCAAGGTTCATGCTAATAACTGCGAGCTGTGAGCTCAGGTCCAGAGCCCAGCGCCGAAAGCCCAGAGCCGAATTTCACACCACGATTTCCGATTCCTCTTTCTGGCTGTCGCTCGCTTCTTCCTGCCGGATGGGCAGGGTGAGCGTGACGGTGGTGCCGTGATCGACGACGCTATCGGCGCGGATTTCGCCGTTGTGGCTGCGGACGTAGGCCTGGCAGATGCTGAGGCCGAGGCCGGTGCCGCGCCCGCGCTTGGTGGTGAAAAATGGTTCGAAGACATGCGCGAGGATGTCGGGCGGAATGCCGCAGCCCGTGTCGGTGACACGCACTTCGATCATGTCAACGTAGGTGAGCTTGGTCGCGGCCACGCTGATCTTGCCGCCCTCGGGCGTGGCCTCGGCCGCGTTGAGTAACAGATTCATCAGGACCTGCGAAAGCTGGTTTGCGTCTGCACGAATATGCGGCAAGTTGGGCGGGACTTCGTTTTGAAGAAGCTTTCCCCTCAGCATCGGCTGGTGCTCGATGAACGCGATGGTGTCGGCGGCAAGGCGGTGCAGGCTGATCTTGCTGAGCAGCAGCGGGCCGGGCCGCGCATAGTTCACAAGGCCGCGCAGGGTGGACGAGATCCGCTTGGCTCCAGCAATGCACTGCTCGATTTCCTTGCGCTGCTCCGGGTCGAACATGTCTTTGAGTTCGAGTTCCAGATGCGACAGGATGCCGAGTAGCGGATTGTTGATTTCGTGGGCAGCGCCCAGGGCCAACTGGGCGAGCGCGGCGTACTTTTCGTATTCCGCGAGTTGGGCACGGAACTGGACCTTGTCCTTGTTCAACTCGCGCTCTTCGTAGAGGCGGCGGAAGAGCTCCTCCTGCGCGAGGTCGCGTTCGCGCTCGCGCTCCTGGGCGAGCGACTGGGCGGCATCAAGGTCGTGGCTCAGTTTGTCGACGTCCTTGCGGTGCTGGCGCCAGACGATGAAGATGATGACGGCCACCGCGACCGCGAGGGGCAGGACGTAGACGGAGATCGTCATTTCCCATTGGGTCGGCGGCAAGTCCATGGACAGCAACCAGATGCAGGCGAATACCAGAAATGAGCCGATCGTAGTCGGAAGGCTATGCATCCAGTTACAACGATGACAACGGATGTCTCAGAAAGCTGTGATGGGGGTCACGAGAGGGAGTGCCGAGGGTCGCGCTCGTGGCCGGTTTGAGCCCGGACCATTCCCCAAACTGCGCCGCCTCGACCGGAAATCCGATGCCTTTCGCCGGTTCGTCAGGTACAATGACTCGCATCTGACCGCGCTACCCTCGCGCGGTCGTTCCCGGGGTTCCCATGGTTCGCTGGATCGCGTTTGATGACGATACCGCCGAAGCTGTAGTCAGCCGACTCCGTCGGGGTGCGGCGGAAATCCAACACACTACGCCCGTCGATGCCGCTCTCGGCACTCACGGTTCGGCCATGCTGGTGCTACCTTCGCCGACCCCGGGTAAGCTTCTTGTAGCGCGTTTCAGCGCGCCGAAGAAGGCCGAGCCCTCAGCTTTATTAGCGCCGAAGCGAGATTCGGTTCTCGGTCCCTCTGCTGTCATGCGAAAGCCCGTCGAAGCGGCGAAGAAGCCGTGGTGGCGGAGCATCGTCGCCTGATTTAAATCCTGAATCTGGATTAGTTGTTGCGCGCGGTTGCGGGCGTGTTTTTGCCTCGGGAAGGGAGAATCGGGGCGTTCCCTACTGCGCCCGCTTCAACACCACAACAGCCGCCTCATCGCCGCCAATCGTCCCCAGGAACTTGCGCAGGTCTTCAGTACGCTCGGGCCCGACCAGCACATCCCGCCGGACGAACTCACGCCAATACCGCAGCTTCGATCCCTCGACGATGATCTTGCTCTCGTACGACGCGAATCCAGCGTCGACCTTGACGGGGTCGGGCACATCGTCCACAACGTATTCCTTCGGCAGCTCGATCTCGAACGTGTCGGTTTCGCGCGAAGCCTCGTCGAACTGGAACGGGTAGTGCCGCGGTTTCTTCTCAAGCGCAAAACCCTTTTCACCAAGCACTCTCGGACGCACCAGCATTAACGGGCCTCGCACCTGCCCGTATCCCGGCTGGTTCAGCTTGAGCGACATCACCAGCTTTTGCTGGTTATGATCCAGACCCTGGATGTCGGTCTTCTCCAGGGTGAACCCTTGCAGTGAACGGCTGAGCCGCCGTTCGATCTTCTGCGCACGCTCCTGCGCGTTGGAGTGAATGAACTCCGCTCTCGTCTGGAAGGCGTGGTCGCCAGTACGGTCCTCCACGACATCTCCCGCCAGCACACCATCCGGAGTCAGCGTAAAGTGGCCGGTCCGCACAAGGACGTTGGCATCCGGCGCGAACAACGGAGTATGGATCAGCTCTCCCTTTCCGTCAGCCACGAGCAACGCATAAGTATCTTGCAGCTCTCCGCGCAGATCGCCCAGAGGTGTGTATGGATCAGTCGGATCGAAAATTAAGTAACGCTTGCCATTCTTAGCGGCAACGACGCTCCGGTATTGGTCGCTTTTTGTTCCAGATGGCAACTCGATGGCAAGAATCACGTGGTTGAATGCCGCCGGCGAGGGAATGTCGGGATGCGCAATTCCGCGATATGTATTGATCACGACATAATCGGACTCGATCCCAACTTCGTGGAGCATGCTGCTTAGCAGAGTCGCCTTGTCCTTGCAATCGCCGTAACGCACCCGAAAGACGTCAGTCGCCGGATGCGGCTGGAATCCGCCGATGCCGATTTCGATGGCCACATACCGGATATCCGACTGCAGGAAATCCGTCAACGCGCGGACCTTGCTGTCGAAATCTGCTTTGCCCGAAGTAAGTTGGCGCGCTTTCTCTGAGAGGTCTGGACTCGGGTTGCGGCGACCCGTCGCGAGTTGGTCGTACCACGTACCCAACGCTTCCCATGTAGCTATGTTCTTCGCCGATTGACCCGGCTCCAAATAAGCCAGGCCCAGTCTTGCGGACAGTGACCAGCGCGCAGGACTCATCGGCTCATGTTTTATGGCCGGCAGGTCGCGCAGCACCCAGGTGACGTTTCCGGGTTTTTCCTCCGGGGCGTGTGCAGCGCCTGCCCAGTACGATCGATACTCCCAGCCTTGCGGAAGCTGCAACGCGAGACGGGCTTCGTGGACGGGAATCGGTTCTTGAAATCCCCAATCCAGATGATTCAACCAGGAAACCCGCCGCACTTCGAACTCGAAAGCCACCACTGCGCCCGGGTCCGCCGCAGGCGCGGTCGCCGTCCGCAACCGTATGTCGCTGTACAGTTCGAAAGCGAACGCGCCTCGCTCTGCGAAATCTTTATCCCTCAACTCGTACTCGTGTCCAGACTTGTCGATCGTCCATGCATGCAGCGACAGGACTTTTTCCTTCTGCCCGAAGTGCAACTGGAAATTGGCTTCCTCCCGCCCTTCCGGTCGAAGGATCTTCACCGCCCGGCGATAGTGCTCCACATATTCGCCCGCATTGGTCACGCTGTAGCAGACGTCATCAAGAAGAACAACCGCATCGGTGTCGGGTTCGTATTGCGGAAGAGGCGCAGCCGCCGCGGTCCGCACCCACTCGGGCACGGACACTCCCGCCCACGCCGCTGTCGTGAGGATCGCCAGAATCGCGATCGCTGCTAGTCCCGCCCTACTTAAGTTCCGCATGAGCGGCCGCCTTGGCGAGGACCGGTTGATCGTCTCCCGCCTTCACCTTGTCGAAGAATCCTTTGATTTCCTTGTACATATTCGGGGGAAATGCCAATCCCCCGACCGCCAGGTCCCGCACCGCGACGACCTCGTTTCCTGTCTGTTGTTTTTGCGTCGTCCGATACAGAGCGTAGTCCAGGCGCACCTCGTCGCTGGGCGGCAAGCTCTCGACCTCCAGATCCGCCGGAAGCGTGACGTGCACTTCGTCGATTTCCCGCGAGAGGTAATCGAAGTAAATGGCGTTGGTACGGTCCGTTGCAGAGAATCGCGGCTTCTCGTTTACCTGGAAGAGGTGTACCGGGATGATCCATCGTTTGCCGGCGCTGACCGCCAGCGGGCAGGAGACTTCAAATGCCGCCGCAAGGTGTTCCTCCGTCGCGTCCCAGTTCGGGGTATTCACGAGCTTCACATCGCTGTCGGCAGGCAGCCACCGCTTCAGACCGTCTTCCAGCAGCTTTTTCCGGCCCTCGTCGTCGGTCTTGCCTCCGACCTGCCTCCACTCCATCGCTTCCATTCCGTAGAAGCCGACTTTGATCGTTCCCTCGGCCTTACCCTCGGGCGTCATGCGCACACGCGCCAGTCGCTGGATCTGAGCCTGGTTGTAGGTCGGCAGGTCACTCTCTGCGATCTCGGTTCCCTTTCCTTCCCGCTGCCGCAAGCCCTTCACCTTGGAATAACGCCAGTTCAGCAATCCGAAGGAACAGAATTTCGTCCCGGGATCGAGGGACATCTCCTTCCCGTTGAGCTGCACGATCACGATCTCCGCGGCCAACTGCCGGGTGCTCAGATACGCGGCCTCGAAGAACTCTTCGTCGCGCGAAGGCACCCACATCATCCAGGCAGGAATGCCGGCCGATCGCAGCATGGCGGCGTAGAGCCTGTTCAAATCGTCATGCCATCCGCCATGCTGGCGCAGGACATCTTCCGCGCCGCGCTCGGCCTTGATCCCCAGCGCCTTGTCTTCCTGCATGGCGCGCGCCGGCTGATAACTCCAGTTATCCAGCGTCGCAATGAACCCATAGATCTTGCGCGCCTTTTGTTCGGGCGTGTCCGAAGGCGCGACCTGCGCAGCTACCGCTTCGGCAACGCCATTTTTTCGCCCGAGGAAGCTCTCGACGTCCTTGTTCCAGAATTTCCCTTCGTCCTTCCAAAACTCTTCTTGCTTGGCGCCGGCCACCACGTAGTAGAAATTCACGCGATACCGCAGCGCATGGGGCGGAGGCATGAATGGCTCGTGAATCAGTGGCGGGAGATTGGTGATCTGGAGATCGATGTAGCCTGAAGCGGTCCGATTCGTGGCCAGGCTTGTCCGCATCAGTTCGTGCTCCACCGGCTTGCTCCCTGTCGGCAGAAAAGAAGTCCAAGCTACGCCATTTCCAACGCGATCATGGGCGAGTTGCAGTATCCCTGGATAAGGAATGAACTTGAAGCTTAGTTTCTTCTGGAACAACTCGGTCTGAACTTCCCACTCTGGCGGATAGAACGTGTGATCATCGTAACTGAGGTGATAGCGGTATTCGATGATGCTGCCGACCTGCACATCCGGCAACGTGAACGCCTTCACATGATAGTGCTCTTGGTTCCCGCGATCCTTCCGGCGCACGATTACCTTGTCGAAGGGTTTCCCGGTAAAAGGAATTACGGTGCCGTCGCTGTGGATAGTCCGCCCACTGACGTCGTAGACACTGAAGGCGCGCCGGCTGTAAGGGATCTCCACGTCCGCATAACTTCGTCCCGGCTCGGTCAATATCTTGAGCCGCATGTAGACAATCTTGTGATTTTGCGGATCATCGGTGGTCTCCTGACGATCGAGCACCACGGCTTTCGCCCCGGGCTGCTCCGGCAAGTCCTTCATGCTGAGTTCTTCAGGAGATATCGGAGGCCAGTCATCGGCCCTAGCGGTAGGCTTCAAAATGCAGGAAAGGCACACAACCAGGGCTAAGTGAAAGTACGAGCGGCGCAGAGCTCCCATAAATCCTCGACCAGACGAAGTTACGGGCGCATTATGCCCATTTCCGGGCAGGTTACGCAAGGATAACGAAAGATACCCATCCCTCGTGCCCGGATAGACACCTCCTCGCAGACCCAACTGATTCCATTCTATGGTTGAGTTTTAACGGAAAATGTCGATCCCAATTTGGGAGAGGCCCAGCGAAAGGTGGGCCGGAACGGCCCGGCAAATGCGACGGAATGAAAACGCCCGGCTATTTAGCCAGGCGTAAGTAACTCAGCACTAAGTGATCGAAGTCACACTTTAGAAAATGAAGGCAACACCGCCACGCACCGACCGGGCCGACTGCACGAGATACACTGTCCGTCCGTCCTGTCCCATCACGGGGACATATCCCTGCGCCATCAGGTTGCGCAGGTCGAGCATCGCTTCCATGTGAACGGGAAGGAAACCCAGTCCCGGCAGAGGTTGCCGCAAGTAGACGTTAAGGTAAGGATCCGACTGTCCAGGCGAAGCGTTGAACATATCGACAGCCGTCAATCCCTTTCCGCTCATCCAGCCATAGGACGTCGTCCAGTGCGTTTTGCATCCGGGAATCCGGCCGCTGACTTTGCCCGAAATCAAGTGCCGCCTCGCGGTGGTCAGCGACTCGCGCGCCTCCCGCAGTTCGACATCAGGCTTGGACAGGTCCAGCACTCCGCCGTAGGCGTAGTCGAGCGTCGCTGTCAGGTCGGAGGCCAGCTTCCGCTGGACGACGAGCCGCATACCGTTGGTGTCGAGATTCCGGCCCTGATACGAGAATGTCCCCGAGTCGACGTCCGGCAGCAACTCGCCGCCACCCACTCCCACAGTGCCGACACCCGTCAGCACGGTATTCGTGACCTGGTCCGAGAAGTAAGCGGCCTGCACGTTGGTCTTTCCAATGCGCCGCGAAACCGAAATTTCCTGGTGATGTGCCCGCTCGAGCGCCGGAGCGAAGCTGGCCATGCTCACTCGGGGAGCGTCGCCCAGATCCGTAACCTCGCCTTGACTGTCCTTGGTCATCGTGCTCGCCGGCCGCGAACTGGCGTAGCGGTACTCGATCACCGTATTCGGCGACAGATGCAGGTCCGCCGTTCCAAACGGGCGAAACGCCGTAAACCGCCCCATGAACTGGATGGTCTGCAGTTCGCTGCCGAACTTCAGCTCCAGAACATCGCCCAACGTCATGTCGTCCTGGGTAGTCAGGCCGAAAGACTGTAGCCCTTGCATGTGCAGCCCGCCGTCAGGCGGCGCCAGCCGGCGCACCGTAAGCGCGACGGAGGGCTCTGACCCGGTGGGGCTTTTGTGCTTGTAGGAGGTGCGAAGAATCGCCGAGCCGGGGCCTTGTCCGTACCCAACATTGCCAGCGAGGGTGACTGAGTCTTGCGCGAACACTCTTTCCTCGACCGAGAACCCGGTGCTCATGTCCGAGGCGCCGTTGTAGCCTTCGGACGAGCCTCCCGCCAGGAACGACAGGCTTGCTTTCAGGTCGTGGTCGTGCCCGTTCTTTTCTCCCTTCCTCGCCGATATCATCGGCGGTTGCTCGTCGAGAACTCGCAGGATCGGGCGATTCGCCATCGATCGCAGCGTCCACCTCCACTCGTCGTCGTCCATCGGGCCGCGCAAGGGCGCGATCTGCATGGCTTCGAACAAGGTGTTTAGTGTGACGTTCACGGTCATTACGGAACCGGCGTGTAGGCCGATTTTCTCGCGCAGCGCTGGAAGGAAAGAGGGAGCGGTTACTTTGATGCTGTACGTTCCGGGAATCAGATCGCTGACGTTGTAGAAGCCGCGTTCATCGGTGAAGACCTTCAGATCACTCGCCGCCGCGCCCAGGACTTCCACCATCGCACCCATCTGGGGAATACCGCCGACATTGCGCACGTATCCGGAGATCGCTCCCGGCTTGTCCACGGCGACCGCGGGCACGGCCAATGCGGTCAAAAGTGCCAACAACCCGAGCTTTTGGAACATCACACCACCTCAGAGATCAAGCTCGCCTACTCCACGGCAAAGGTCGCCGTCGGTCCCACGGTCTGCTTGGAGATGTTGTCGTTCACTTTGATCTCGATCCGATAAAGACCAGGTTCCAGATTCGCCGCCGCCAGACTCTTTTGCAGCGTGACCTGGTCCCCCACATTCCCCATCTGATCCGTCGATTCGGTCGTGTGCACCACGGCTTTGTTGGTGGCCGTGTTGATCACGTCATACTCGACCGTGGCCGACGCTTTATGCGTTTTCTCGTCCACGGTCAAGTTGTAAACCTGCATCCAGAAATTCATCTTCTGGCCGCGCTTGAATGCGATCGGCTTTCCGTCCGCCCCTTGCACTCGCGGACGAACCTTGGTCGTGCCGATCACGAAACTGCCCGTGCCGATGTCCTTGGTGGCGACCGGGTACATCTGGTCCGCCACGATCAGGCTCGACGCCGCCAGGCGATCCTCGCCGAAATCCGGGACCATCAGGCTCCTGCTCCAGTTTCCGGCGCGGTCCCCGTTCACATCCTTCACCACGATGTCGAGCCGATAGTGGCCCGGCTTCAGCGGAAGGGCCTTCCAATATACCTGAGAATTATCGACTGTCTTGGGTAAAAGTTCGGCTGGAACGTCCACCTGCACAGTGTCTTCAAAAGTTTGCGCAATGCGCCCGCTCAGCGTGGTCACGCGTCCGAAGATGTTAACCGTGCCACGCTGCACCCCGTCCTTGTTGGCGAAGGTGATATCCCGGTTCTTGATCTGGATCGTGACCGGCGTCAGAACGGTGTCGCTGGTGACCTTCACGAAGTCGGCCCGCACGTCGAACGGCATCAGGTTCACCGTGATCTTGTGCGAGACGATTTCTTCCAGGTCCTTGAATTTGACCGCCGGCGGCTTGTTCAGCTTGGCAAACTGCTCCAGACGATCGAATTCCTTCGACTGCAAATCCTGATTGAACGGGCCCGCGCCCAGTCGCTCCAGGCCTCCGTTGAAGCGGCTGGCCTTCGTGGACATGCCCATCTGCTCGTACAGGGTCAAGCCGGCATTGGGCGTGTACAGCAGCGCGTCTTTTTCCGACCGGTCCATCGTCATGTGGTAGTCGCCACACATGCAGGTGTCGACGAACTCGATGATGACTTCCTGTCCGATGCCTTCGATATACCGATACCGCCAATCTTCAAACGGGAAGGTTGAGGTCTCGCCGCCGCCTTCTTCCATCGGCCGCTCATACGATCCGCCAGAGGGATGCGATTCGATCTCGTCCGCTGGCCCGTACATGATGTACATGCGGCCACGGTCACTCTTCCATCCCGGAATTCCTGCCGCGAAGTGTTCGTTGGCATAGGCGATCCGGCGATAGTGTTCTTCTTTGAATTCGTTCTCGATGGTGTCGGGAGTTGGATCGCGGCGCTGCCAGAACGCTTCGATGAACTGATCGCGCTCCTCGTCGTTGGACAGTTGCTTGAATGCGGAGCGCTCTTCGTCGGTGATGATCCAGCGCACGTCCTCGTCGAGCCACTTCTTGTACGCGCCGCTGACTTCCTGCTTGAACCGCTTTTCGTTGGCTTTCTTTTCCTGTGGGCTCAGCGGGCGCTTGAGAGGATCGACTGTGTCCGACTGCGCCTTGGGGGCCTTTGCGGGTTTGGCGGCGGGTTCGTCGGAAGACTTCGCGGAATCCTGCGTATCCGAATCCGACTTGGCAGCAGCTGCGTCGGATTTCGAAGCTGTCGATTGATCGGCAGCTTTTGCGCCACTGTTATCGGAAGATTTGGACTTATCGTCCTGCCCGTAGACGGTCGACACCCCCGCCAGGCACATGCAGAGAATGGCGAGCAGGGAAAAAAGACGGTGACGTAAAGCTACCTGGGTCATGACGGGGGCACTCCTTACCGACACACGCGTCTTTAAATTGTACGGTCTTTCGGGCTGGCAAGGCAAGGTTAAGCCTCGCCTCTAGAATGTATTGTGAAGCCTTGGGTCGGCTTCCGGGTTGCCTGTGGAGAATCGACCCGGCGGTAAAAACATCACTGACCTTTCCAGAAGTCGAGGGTTATAATTTCCGGTTTGCACCGGGTTCACCGGCTCGGGAGAAAGGGCCTCACACCCTTGTTTACCCACCTCGGGAACTTCCCGGCCCTGTTACACGTAACTTATCCCGTACGAGCTTTTTGCCGGTGTTTGTTCTGTGTGCAAGCCGGGCGATTGCGGACGTTCAATCTGGTATTGCCTTGATTCCAGGCTTGTTGGCGAATTTTCCATCCGGAGACGGTGCGACCGTGCCGAGTGGGATCGGTGCAACTCGGAACCGAGATCGGCAGGGAAACGAATGAAGACGTGGAAGAAAGTACTGATCGGTGTCGGCGGGGCCCTCTTTCTTGTGATCCTGGTGGCATTCGGCATTCACCAGAGCAACAAGGGTGTCGTCACGGTGCAGACCGGGAAGACCCAAAAACAGGACCTTTCCTCGATCGTAAGCGCCTCTGGGGAGATCAAGCCGAAGACGTATGTGAATATCGGAGCCAATGCTTTCGGAAAGATTACTCACCTTTATGTGCGTGAAGGTGACCGCGTAAAGAAAGGCCAGATGCTGGCGCAACTGGAAAACGTGCAATCGACGGCCGACGTGGCGGCAACGAAGGCTTCGCTCGAATCGTCGAAGACCGACGCAGTCGCGGCCGAGGCGAACCTGAATACCGCCAAGGCTGATCTGAACCGCGCCAAAGCAGATTACGAGCGTGCCCGCCTTGATTGGGACCGCGGCGAAGGGCTCTTCAAGGCTGGAGTGATCTCCAAAGCCGATTACGACACTCGAAAAGCTACCTGGCAAACCGCCGAAGCCGGAGTGGCCCAGGCCGAAGCTCGGGTGGCGCAGGCAAAAGCGCAGCTTGATTCCGCCCAGGGTCACATCGTTCAGACCGATGCCACGCTGACGCGAATGTCCGATGTTCTTCAGAAAACTGTGTATGCCGCTCCGTATGCTGGAGTGATCACCAACCTCCCGGTCCGCGAGGGCGAAACCGTGGTCATCGGCATTCAGAATGCGCCCGGCAGCACCTTGATGACGCTGGCCGACATGTCCGTCATTACCGCGGAAGTGAAAGTCGACGAGACCGATATCGTGAACGTGCAACTCGGCCAGCCGGCCGAAGTCACCATCGACGCGATTCCGAAGAAGATCTTTCACGCCGTCGTCACCGAGATCGGGGATAACGCAATCGTCCGTTCTACCGGGGTGGCGACATCGCAATCGACCTCGGCGAGTCAGGAAGCCAAGGATTTCAAAGTCGTCGTAACGCTGTCGGATCCTCCCGAGGACCTGCGTCCGGGCCTATCGACGACGGCCAAAATCACGACCGCCACGCGCAGCAACGTGGTGACGATTCCGATCCAGGCCCTGACCATTCGCCGGCAGGAAGATCTGGAGACAAACGAAAAAGGATCGGTGCAGGCAGCCGCCCCTCAAAAAGACGCACCCAAGGATAAGAAGAACGAAGAGATCCAGGGAGTATTCGTCATCCACAACAAGAAAGCCGAGTTTGTGCCCGTGCAGACCGGCGTGTCGGGAACAACCGACATCGAAGTACTCAGTGGCTTGAAAGATGGCGACGAGATCGTGACCGGCAGCTACAAAGTGCTTCGCACGATGAAGCCGGGGACGAGCGTCAAAATTGATAACTCTGCACCCAAGAAGGAAGAAACTAGTTAATCGTCTCAGCGTTTAAAGCGGTGTGAGGCTAACTATGCTTGGGGTGGCTCGTCCAACCGGAAGCCGTCCAGACGGGAGAGGGTAAGTGTCTCCAGAGGACAAGGAGAAGAAAATGGCAACTGCTGAAGTGGTGAGTTTCTCGCAGCCCGCAGTGGCGGCGCCTCCAGCGCAGTGCATGATTGCGACGGAGGACCTGTGGAAGACCTACGACATGGGCTCCGAGCAACAGGTGCATGCCCTGCGCGGCGTCAACCTGCGCATCCAGCGGAGCGAATACGTTGCCATCATGGGACCGTCGGGTTCGGGCAAGTCGACACTGATGAACCTGATCGGGTGCCTCGACTCTCCGTCAAAAGGCAATTACTGGTTGAACAACCAGCTCGTCAGCGAACTCGACGACGACGAACTGGCCCGCATTCGCAACAAGGAAATCGGATTCGTCTTCCAGACGTTCAATCTGCTGGCGCGCGCGACAGCGCTGCACAACGTTGAACTGCCATTGATCTATGCGGGCGTGCCAGCGGAAGAACGCATCGCGCGGGCGCAAGGTGCGCTGGCCGCGGTCGGCATGGAACAGCGCATGTCGCACAAGCCCAATGAACTCTCGGGCGGCCAGCGGCAACGTGTCGCGATTGCGCGCGCGCTCGTCAACAAGCCGTCGATCATCCTGGCGGACGAGCCTACCGGCAACCTCGACTCGCAGACCGGCAACGAAATCATGGCCCTGTTCGATCGCCTGCAGGCCGAGGGCAATACGATCGTGCTGGTCACCCACGAGCACGACATCGCCGAGTACGCGCATCGCGTGATCTACATCAAGGACGGCGTCATCGCCGGGGACGAGCGGAAAAAGCGCAACTAGGTCCTGGGGTCTTTTTCGATCGAAAGTGCACTTAGCAATCAGCATTCAGTCAGTTGGCTGAGTGCTGATTGCTGAGTGCTGACTGCTTACGGAATACCGGACACCTCCTCTTCAGTCCGGGACCGTGAAATCGTAGACCCGCCCGGCAGCGCTGCCGCCCGAACTACTGCCCACGGTCGCGCTCGACATCATCGCCTGCTGACCCGTCCCCATGAAGAACGCGTACTCACCTGGCTTCAGGTCCTCGTCGAGCGTCACGCGATATGTGCGAATGGCAACGTGGTCAGCATGGTAGGGTAATTCCTTGTCGCGCTTCACGCCCGACTTGCCGCCCGTGATCCCGCCGAACGATCCAATCTGGAATTCACGGCGGTTCCCTTTCTTCTGCAGCTTGATCAGGATGAAGTCCGCCGAGCTGCCGCCATCGGGGACGTAAAAGAAAAACGTCGGGCGCCGTTCGCGCACCCGGTTCTTTGAAGTCGAGCCGTTGACATACGCGTCCCAGTGCTCGGACCGCATGCCGTAGGTGAACATGCTTCCAGCGCGGCCGCCGACCTTGGCCTGACTCACGGTCTCGCCCTCGACCCGCTGAAACGTGTATCCATCTTTCCAATACACGCCGACCTCGGGCGGAGGCAGATTCGGATCGGCCGCCACCGGCGCGATCGACGATCCAGCACTCGCAGGAGCCGCCATGACCATCGGCGTGCCCGCCGGATTGATCATTAGCTTCATGACGACATCGGAAACGTTCCCCGCCTTGAGCGCCTTCAGACCCTGGGGACTCGTATCGAAAGCGAGGTCCTCGGGCTTTGTGGCGCTGTGGATTTTGGCGATGATGATGTCGTCGGACAAGCCAAGGGCCACCATGTCAATGATGTCCTGGTTGTTGAGTCGATGTGACATCTGCTGCGTCCAGGCGACACACGTCAACAGCAGGAATAGGGTGAGATATTTTCGCAAGGGCGACCTCCGTGCGGGGAAGCTCGGATCGTCCGGTCGCAGTTCTTACCGAACTATAGCTAGGATGCGGTCGGCAACACAAGCGTTGATTGTCGCTGGGCATGGCGCAAAGTCGTGAGTGCCTCGGCGTTCGTACGATAGAATCACGAGTCTTTCGAAAGTGGTTTTCATGCGTTTTGCCGTGGCGGCCATCCTGTTTTCGATCAGCACCCTCCTTCACGCCGCCGAACTCCGAGGCAAAGTCACGAATGCGGTTGGCGGTGAGCCGCTGGGCCGGATCAACGTTTCAGTTTTGGAACGAAAGCTCGGGACAACCACGGCAGCCGACGGTACGTTTCTGATCGCGAACCTGCCGCCGGGACAGTACACGCTGCGCGTGAACGCAGTCGGCTTTCGTTTGTTGACCGAATCGTTCACGATTGTGACGTCCGAAGACGTGCACGAAGTGAATGTGGTTATGGTGCCCGACAACTTTCGCCGCACCGACGTGGTCGATGTCAAAGCGGATGTTTTTCAGGCGGGCGATTCGCCCGCCGTCGTCGAGGAAAACCTGAGCAGCGCTGAAATCCGCGAGGCGTCGACGGTGCTGGCCGACGATCCGTTTCGCGCGGTCCAGGCTCTGCCCGGAGTCTCGGCTTCCGGGAACAATGAACTTCTTGCCGATTTCACCGTAATGGGCGCTCCTTTCAGCGAAGTCGGAATCTACGTCGACGACGTGCTCATTCCCAGCCCGTTTCACAACGGATCGAATGTCAGCAATGGCGCGTCGCTGAGCCTGCTGACGAGTGAAATTGTCGACCAGATTCGCCTGCTGCCGGTGGCGTATCCCGAGAAGTTTGGCGACCAGGTGGGGGCGGCGCTCGACATCCATACGCGCGACGGCAGCACAACGGGCCCGCTGTTTCGCGTATCGGTTGGCCTTGGCGACAGCAACATCGTGGGGGAAGGACGGCTCGGCGAGGCGAAACGCGGCTCGTGGTTGGGAGCGTTTCGCAGAAGCTATCTCGGCTATCTGACGCGCAACCTGATTCGCTCGGACTTCGCCGACATCACCTTCTACGACGGCAGTCTCAAGCTCACCTACGATCTGACTCCGCGGCATACCGTGACCTTTTTCGGCCTGGGCGGAAACACGCTGGTCAACGATCCGAGCGTGACCGACAACACGGACGTCCACAGGGCGACCAGCGATTTCATCTTCCTGCGTGCGGGATGGCGCTGGAGCGTGAGCCCGCACCTGCTGGTGGACAATCGAGTGGCCTACATTCGGCAGCCCACGCTCGAGACGAATCCCAGCGGAGAACTGCTGAGCCGCACTTCGTATGGCGAGTGGGCGGGCGGGAGCAACGTGATCTGGGCTTGGAGCACTAACTCGACGCTGGAGGGCGGGTGGAACCTGCGCCGAATCGCCGATCATGTTTCCAGCTTCGCGCCCGGGGTGGTGCCACTCATTTATCAAAGTGATCAGAGTGCACTTCGTGGCGACGGATTCCTTCAAGAGAGCTCGAGCTTTCTCGGCAATCGCCTGCACGTTCTGGGCGGAGTGCGCATCGACAGCCGCGAGGATCTCGGTGTGCAGCCATTTTCGGCGCAGGGCTCGGCGGCTTGGCGAGTCGCCCGTGCCACCGAACTGCAGCTCAGCATCGGGCGCTATGCGGAACTGGAATTTCCGGATTTTCAATTTGGCCAGGGGACGACGTGTCCGTTTGTGGAGCAGACTTACGAGAAATCCGATCACTATTCCGTCGGGGTTGAGCAGCGAATTGGCGAGAACACGCAAGTGCGCGTGCAATTCTTCGATCGGCAGACCAACAACTTCGTGACCAACCTCGGCAACCCCTTGTGCCTGATCCAGCCCGGAACATTTAATACGGCACAACGCTACTCGCGCGGGGTGCAGATCGTGCTACAGAGAAGAAGCGCCAACCGGCTCTCGGGCTGGGTGGGATACACGCTTGCCCGCGCGCGGGAAAACAGTCTGTTCGCGGCGCCGCCACAGCAGGTGCTGTACAGCCCATATTTCGACAGCACGACCGACCAGCCAAATTCGGTGAACGCGTTTGCCACGTATCGCCTGCGCCCGACGGTGAACATGGCAGCCAAGGTTTTGTTCGGGACGGGTTTTCCAGCAGTCACCGGCCTCCACCACACACCGAGCGGGGGAGTTCAGCCGCTTCCCGTGCAGCGACTGCCAAATTATTTTCGAGCCGACTTCCGCACCGATAAGGATTGGGCGTTCCGCCGCTGGAAGATGACGCTGTACGGCGAACTGATCAACCTGACCAATCACAACAACCGCATTCTCGATTTCATCGAAGTCACGCCGGGCGGCCAGCAGATCGTGCACACGCAGGGCGCGTTGCCGTTCACCCCGACGGTGGGCATGGTTTTTGAATTTTGAGCACTCTAGCGGTGGATTCCCATCGGTTGGCCTATGAATCCAGCAGCCGCCTAAATGTAGCGCCGGCATCCTGCCGGCTGTCGCGAGGGCGTCTCGCCCTCGCCGCGGCGGGCGAGACGCCCGCCGGACAGCCGCCGGGACGGCGGCGCTACATGAACTATGCCCACAAATAGTAATGCCCGTTCCGTCTCGAAACTTCCACCCGCGTGCCGAACACTTCCGACAGCTTATCGGAGTCGAGGATTTTTTCCTTAGGTCCGTCCGCAATGATTTGGCCACGGCTCATCAAAAGCACGCGCGAAATCTCGGGAACGATGTCGGACAGGTCGTGCGTGACGAGAATCAATCCGATGCCCGACTTCGCCAGCGCGCTCATCGATTCGCGCAAGGCCTGGTGCGCCGTAAAGTCGAGTGAGTTGCTGGGCTCGTCGAACAACAACGCGCGCGGCGAGTGCACGAGAGCGCGCGCGATCAGGATCCGCTTGGCTTCGCCGGAAGACATTTCGCACACTGGCCGCTCGGCGAGATGTGCGACCTGCAGTTGCGCTAATGCTTTTTCGGCCGCGGAGCGCTGCGCGGCATTCACGCGGTGATTGGAATAGATTGCGGCGCTGCTGAAAAAACCCGACAGGACCACGTCGAGTCCGGTGGCTTCCGTGGTCAGAAAGGACATCAGGTCGTTCGAGAGGATGCCCAGCAGATTGCGCAGGTCGAACACGTTCCAGCTTTCCTGCCCGAGGATCGCCATGCGCGAATCGTCGCCGGCGACCGGATAACACTCGCGAGTAATGGTCTTTATGAGCGTGGATTTGCCGCAGCCGTTCGGACCGACGATGGCAACGTGTTCGTCCGCATGAATGCGCAGGCTCAGGTTGCGCAGGACTGGCCGAGCGCCGCGCATCACGACGACATTCTGCAATTCGAGCAGCGGCGGCGTTGTTGGCTGAGCATTCACAGGGTCGCGATATGGTAACAGCCCATGTACCGGCCCCCGTCGGGGTCGCAAAACCGGGCGCTTCCCTCTAGAATCAACAGCCTCGGTCGCGCCGGGAGCAACCCGGACGGCGTAGCGCAGTTCTAAAACTCTTCAGGAGGCGTGCCCATGCTCCGCTCAGTCCTGTTTGTTTCCGTAGCATTGTCAGCCGCGATGGCTTCCAGCGACATGACCGTCAAAACGGTGACCAGCGTCGAAGACAACCGGCCGAACTCCTCTGGAACGCTCGCGAAGTCTCGCACAGTCCATCTGGAAACATTGTTCGTTCAGGGCAACAAGCTGCGCCGCGAGTCTCTCGACCCGGTGGAACCGGGACTTCCGGACTTCAGCTTCGGGCGGCCTCGGCTGATTACGATCGACCACTGCGACAAAGGACTGCAATTCCTGGTGAACCCGATTACTCACCAATACATCCGGCACAAGACGAAAGCTTCGCATCATCGAGTTTTCGTTCGCACGCATCACAGCACTTCGACGAAAGCGGCAAAGCCCGCCGCCGCCGATAACAAAACGTACTCATCACTGAGTTCCGAGACGGAAGACACGGGAGAGACGCGGGAGATGTTCGGGCTGACGGCACGCCATTTCATCACGCGCACAACGCGCATGCCCATTGGGGGCGTGGGGCCGCAAGAGGATATCGCCGACGGATGGTTTGTGAAGAAGGCAATCGTCCCGAGCGGCTGCGCGCCGGGAGCGTTGCCGGGCGCGGCAGGTCTGTCGCAGGTGGATGCGGCTCGGCCGCTCGGACTTCCGGTGCAGGTAAAGTACCAGTCCAACTCACCCATAGCGGGGCCGGCGCAACAGCAACCAACCCTCGAAACCCTCGTGATTGAACTTTCGGAACAGGCCGTCGATTCGCGTCTGTTTAAAGTGCCGAAGGGGTACAAGCGGGTGCGGCATTTTCGATCGGAGCTCAAACCTGAGAGACTGGCTGCACCGGAACCTTTGCGCTGAGGTGGGAGTGCCTCGAGCTTCGGCCTAATGTGCGGGCTGCCTTCTGCCGATGAGCAAGGCAGGATTGGCGACTGTGAAAATTCTACTGGTCGAGGATAGCCGCAGCATTCGGATGGAGAATGAGCGTGCCCTGAGTCACGCTGGGTACGAAGTGATCTGCGCAGAGGATGGCGAGGAAGCGTTGCAGAATGCCCGCAAGGAGCATCCTGATTTAATCCTGCTGGACCTGCTGCTGCCCAAGATGCCGGGAGTCGAGGTTCTGGCCCGTCTGAAGAACGAACCTGAGACGTCGAGCATCCCGGTGGTGGTCGTGAGTGGACTCTCAGAGAAGAATCGCGAGAAGCTGCTGGCGGCCGGAGCGGAAGATTACCTGGAGAAAGGGACGCTCATGCCGGATAAGGGAATTAACCTCTTGCCCAGGGTTTTGACCGACGTTGTGTGCCGCATTAACCGGCGGCGCGGGCTGGCCTTCTCGCAAGTCAACCCGTCATCCCGACGATAGCCGAGGTTCGCACCTCCTCGAATTGGCGCGAGCACCCGTGACCAAACCCTCTCTCTTAACAAACGCTGGCGCGCAAACGCGTTCATCTTTGTCGCGCTTTTTTCTTAATCCTTGCCGTCGAAGACGCCCGTTGGTTACGGGTTCTGAGCAAAAACCGTTGTATACTTCGGGTCCCGCGCTGCAGCTTTGGGCGGCGGTAAGGATGAATCTATGAAGAGCCTCCTCCTGTTCGCCCTCCTGTTCGCGACCCCCGCATTCGCAGCCACCATGAACACCTTCGCGTTGCAATCGGGCGGCAATTCAGCAGTGCAAATGATCCTTGGTGAAAACCCGCTGTTGACGGACACCTTCGCCGGGACATCGATGTTGAGCACTTACCCAAACGCGCTGGTGTTCGAGACCAGCCTTGCGCCGATCGGGAGCTTTACCATCTCGTTCTCGTTGAGCATTGGCGGGCAGCAATTCAATATACCGATCGCCAGCGATACCTGCACCAACGGCGGTGGCTGCACAGTCTCGGCGGACTTCAACATGCCCACCTTCTACCATCCGACCGCAGGAACTTTGACGGTAAACGTGAACGGATCGAGCCAAACATTCGATTTCATGTTCCACAGCGCTGTGCCCGAGCCTGCGAGCCTGCTCCTCCTGGGCACGGGGCTGGCGGCAATCGCGGGATGGAAGTCGCGCAAATTGGCAGGGCTTCGCGCCAAAAAGCAACGTTGAATTCTGAAGGGTTGACGGAAGGCGGCCTCTGCACAAGGGGCCGCTTTTCTTTTGAGAACCAGCGGCGACCTGCCTGTCGGATACTGACGCCCGGTGGCTGACAACTGGTGCTGTTACTGGTTGCGGAAACGTCTCACCGCGCAAGGCCCAACACCTTCAACTGGTCGTCGCTCAACTCGAATTCGCGGGCCAACAGGATCTGGGTCCGGGACTTGCCGGCTGCCAGCACCAGTTCGTCGACCCCCGGAAGCGCCTCCTTGAACCGCGCCAGCAGTTCTTCAAAAGAAGAAAAGGTGGCCGGCTCGTCGCGCATGCAAGCGCGGCGCGGGTAGGCGATGACCCGGTAACTCGGAAAGCCCGGGCCACGGACCTCCTGAATGACCAGACGAACGCGGTTGTCGGCCGGTGGACGCATGTGGGCTACTATCCTCGCCATCGATGACCCGATCCACTGTGATCCAGATCACGTCGCCTTGTGATCCGGAATCATTCGCCCGCCGGATCGCGGAGGACTGGACGGTTTGAAAATGCGGGGCACCCGGCCTAGAATTCCCGTGCTTTCAGCGGTTCAAAGGGGGCACATGCATCACAAACGCGTTGTCTTCTTTCAGCTCACCGGGACGTGTCTTCTTGCCTTCGCGATGGCGGCCTGCACAAAGCAGGGCCCGCAGGACTTTCAAAAGAATCTTCAAGAGCGCCTGATTGCTGCTAAACCCGGGGATGTGATCGATCTGCCAGAAGGAAAATTTCAGCTTGATCGCACCATGTCGCTGACCGTGAACGGAGTCACGATCCGCGGAAAAGGCATGGACAAGACGGTGCTCTCCTTCTCCGGTCAGAAGACCGGGGCGCAGGGCGTGCTGATCAAGGCCAATGACTTCGTGATCGAGGACGTCGGGATCGAGGACACCGCCGGCGATGCGCTGACGATCCAGGGCGGCACGAACGTCACAGTGCGGCGCGTGCGCACGGAATGGACGCGTGGTCCGAACGAGGCGAACGGGCCGTACGGGATCTACCCGGTGGAGTGCAAGAATCTGTTGCTGGAAGATTCTGTAGCAAAGGGCGCCGCCGACGCGGGCATCTATGTGGGGCAATCGGAGAACGTGGTGATCCGCAGAAACCGCTCGGAGTTGAACGTCGACGGATATGAGATCGAGAACTCTGAGAATGTCGATGCTTATGATAATGTCGCCACGCACAACACCGGTGGCATCGGAGTATTCAATTTGCCGAACCTACCTCGGCAGGGCGGCAAGCACGTGCGCGTCTTCCACAACCAGATGGTCGACAACAACACGCCCAATTTCGCTCCGAAGAGCCTGGGGCCGATTCATTTCCTGCCGACAGGAACGGGCATGTACGTCATGGCGATCCGCGACGTGGAAGTCTTCAATAACAAGATTCAGAACAACAACACCGTCAACATCTACATCATCAACTATAAGACGGGCGTGGACGAGGATGCTCTGCGCGAGACGGCGTCGTCCCCGATCACGCAGCAGATTTTCGCTGGAGACGACAAGCGCTTCTATCCGTTCGTGCAGAGCGTGTACCTGCATGACAATGACATTTCGGGCGGCGGACAATCGCCGGATGGGCGCGTCGATGGCGTGAAGATGCTCGCCGGAGCAATCGGCGGCAAGTTGCCCGACGTGCTGTACGACGGAGTGGTCGATCCGTCATGGGGCAAGGGCAAAAATCCGGGGCAGGTTTGCCTGCAGCGGAACGGCGATTCCTCATTCCTGAATTTCGATGTTGCGGGCAATATGAAGCATGCGGTGAAGGATGTGAAGCAGTACGACTGCGTGCTGCCCTCGCTCCAGGCAGTGGCGATTCCGCAACTCCCGGCGGGGGCTTCGGGGACGAATTGATGTTGGATCGGGCCCAGATTCGAAGTTGGTTCGTTGCGTTCATTGTCGGGATGACCCTCGCCGGAGCCGGATGTTCGCGTCAACGCCCGGTTCGGTCGCATCTCGAGGAACCGTTTCCCAAGCGGCTCTCGGAATGGAACCTGTTCACGCAAACCTCGGGGAAGCTCGTTCCGAACGCAGGCGTGGTTCCCTACGATCTGAATACGCCGCTGTTCTCTGACTACGCAGACAAGTACCGCTTCGTGTGGATGCCGAAGGGCGCTTCCGCCGAATATCGTCCGGATGGACCGTTCGAATTCCCAGTTGGCACGGTACTCGCCAAGACATTTGCGTTCCCGCAAAACGGTCGCGACGAAGAGCGTCTGATTGAAACACGCCTGCTGGTGCACGCGAAGTCGAAATGGGTATCGCTGCCCTACATCTGGGACGATGCGCAGCAAGAGGCGACGCTCGAGCTTGTGCCCGATCCGGTCGCCATCAATTTCACGGACGCTGCGGGCAAGAATCACGAGTTCACCTACGTGATTCCCAATGCGAACGAATGCCACGAGTGCCACGACAATCAGAAGGTGTTGCTGCCGATCGGCCCGAAGGCCCGCAACCTGAACAAAGATTACGCATACTCGAGCGGCACTGAAAATCAGTTAGAGCACTGGGCGCGCGTTGGTTATCTTCGCGGACTTCCCGATGCCACTTCTCGTCCACGGGTGCCACAGTGGACCGACATGGCTGCGCCGGTTACGGAGCGCGCCCGCGCCTATCTCGACAACAACTGCGCGCACTGTCACCAGCCGGGTGGGCAAGCGGGATATACCGGCGTCGACTTTCGCTGGTCGCAGACAGACATCGCGCACATGGGACTCTGCAAGTCTCCGAATTCGGCGGGCGAGGTGGGTGTTCTGCGCTACGATCTCGTGCCCGGGCATCCCGACGAATCGATTCTGATTTACCGTCTGGAATCTACGGCGCCCAAAGTCTCAATGCCCGCGCTTGGCCGCGATGTGGTTCATGTGGAAGGCGTGCAACTTCTGCGCCGGTGGATCGCTTCCCTTCCCGGCGGTTGCGGCGCGAAATCTCTTCAGCCGGATTCTCGAAACGGCGAATAATTGGCGCGGATCGAGACAGCCGCCCGCTTCCAGGGACGCGACCTGATGCAAAGAATCAATCGCACGCATCGACAACACTGATCGCGGCGGTCCCTTGCATTGCTTTTGCGCTGTGGCGCGGGGTTTGGGCGCTCACGACTCGATCTCTTCTCATCTATCCGCCGAATCAGTTTTTTCCATTTCCGTTCGCGGCGACGCTTCGCTATCACTGATGCCAACGAGTACTCGCGCCGTGTGTTGACGCACGCTGATTTACATCCATCGAGTTGGAGAATTCGAAGATGCGTACAGGCACGAACGCGGTTGAGGCAACCAAGGCTTCCATCGGGGGCGATGGCCTTCGCATTCGCGAGCAACTGCCCCGGTTGATTGGACAAGGCTGCGAAACGCTGACCAACGCAGAAAAAGATCTGCTCAAGTGGATCGGCGTTTTCTTCCGCAAGCCCACTCCCGGCAAGTTCATGATGCGCGTTCGCATGCCCAACGGATTCACCACCAGCCGCCAGTTAAATGCCATCGCGGACCTTTCGCGCCGGCTGGGGAATGGCGTCGTCGACATCACCACCCGGCAACAGATCCAGCTGCGCGGATTCACTCTCAGCACATTGCCGGAAATCTGGGAGAGGCTGCGCGGCGTTGATCTGTGTTCTCTACAAACCGGTATGGACAACGTGCGCAACATTAATGGCTGCGCGCTTGCCGGGCTTACCCTGAATGAGTTGTTCGACGCATCGCTCGTCGTTTCCGAGCTCGACAGCATCCTGGTCGGAAAGAACGGCAATCCGGAGTTCACGAATCTGCCCCGGAAGTTCAACGTGACGATCACGGGCTGCGTGGAAAATTGCACGCACGACGAGTCGCAGGATGTGGCCCTGGTACCGGCGATCCGCCGTGATCGCGTTGGCTTCAATGTTTTAGTTGGCGGCAAAATGGGTTCCGGCGGCTTCACGATCGCGTCTCCGCTCGATGTATTTGTCTGGATTCCCAAAGCTGCGCAGCTCGTCGCGGCCTTGGTCAGCATCTTCCGCGATCACGGGCCGCGCGATGCGCGCTCCAAGTGTCGCTTCGCATTCCTGATCGAGGAATGGGGAATCCCACGGCTCCGGGAAGAGTTGGCCCGGCGAGTGGATCATTACCTCGAGCCTGCGGGACGAGACGTCCGCAGCCAGTTCCATTCCGACCATCTGGACATCACCGCGCAGAAACAACCCGGCTTGCGGTCCGTGGGTCTTTGTGTTCCGTTCGGTCGAATGAATCCGCAACAGATGGACGAGTTGGCACGAGTGGCTGAGGAGTATGGCGACGGAGAGATCCGCCTTACCACCGGCCAGAACGCGATTCTGGCCAATGTGAGCGACGAGCGGCTCGACGCACTGCGCGACGAAGATCTGCTGAGTGAATTCTCTCCGCACCCTTCGCGCTCTCATCGTCGGGTCGTGGCCTGCACCGGTACGGACTACTGCAATCTCGCGCAGATCGATACGAAAGGCCACGCCGCCGAACTTTCCCGTCAACTTGAACACAAGATTGCGGGCCGCGGGCGAGCGTTCAGCTTCCATTGGTCGGGATGCCCGGCCGGGTGCGGCAATCATCAGGGGGCGGACATCGGCTTTCGCGGATTCAAAACGCGAATTGATGGCAAAACCGTGGACGCGGTCGCGATCTACACGGGTGGTTGCACGGGACCCAGCGCGAGTGAAGGGAAGGAATTGATGGAGATGGTGCCGCTCGATCAGAATCTTCCCGACGTGGTGGCTCGCCTGGTTCGGAGCCTCGAGACGGGAGAGCCTCAGGCAGCCGAGCCGATTCCTTCTCAGGAATTCCCCGGCGCTGGGACAGCCGACGATCAACGAGAAGCGCACCCTGAACCACGTGGCTGAGTTTTCTTTGTAGCGGCCGCCAGAAAAACCCTACTGCGATCGATGACCGCTCTTTTCGGCGCGCGAAATCGCAAAGTCCGCGCGGCGACTTCCTCGAACTTCCGCCCACGTTCTACACTAACGGCACTCGCTTTCTGAGGACGATCCATGGCCGGAAGTGATTTCGCCAACTTGCGCGTGCTCTCGCTCGAAAGCCGCCGCTCCCGGGAAATGAGCCAACTGATCGCTAACAACGGTGGACAACCCACCGTCGTCGCCTCCACGCGCGAGGTGCCCTCAGGTCCCAACGACGAGGAATCCGCATTCGCGGCGGGTCTGCTGCAGGGTCAGTTCCCGGTTGTCATTTTCATGACGGGAGTGGGCACGCGCGCGCTGGCTCAGGCGATCGAGGCGACATGCCCGCGCGAAAAATTGGTCGAAGCACTGAACCGGGTCACTGTGGTGGCACGCGGCCCAAAGCCGGTCGCGGTCTTGCGCGAGTGGGGAGTCAGCATCGCCCTAACGGTGCCCGAGCCGAATACCTGGCGGGAACTGCTTCACGCACTCGATGAAAACGAAGACAAGATTCCACTAAAAGCCACGCGCGTCGCCGTTCAGGAACACGGAGTCCCGAGCAAAGAGTTATACGCCGGTCTGGCAGAGAGAGGCGCGCTGGTGTTTCCGGTGCCGGTTTACAAGTGGGAACCTCCCGAAGACACGAGCCCCCTGAAAGATGCGATTCGCAACCTGGTGTCGGGCAACTTCGACGTCGTGCTCTTTACCTCGTCGGTGCAGGTGCATCACCTGTTCCGTTTTGCCGACGAACTCGGCGAGCACAAAAAAGTTGCCGAAGCTCTTAGCCGTGCGGTAATCGCTTCGATTGGGCCGGTGACCTCAGAAACGCTGCGCGAATTCGGCATCAGCCCAGACCTCGAGCCCTCGCATCCGAAGATGGGCTTTCTCGTGAAAGAGACGGCGGAAAAGAGCGCAGAACTTCTGCACCACAAGAACTAGCCGGTACCGAGCACGTCAGCGCGACCGAATTTTCTGCGGTCAGTGTGGATGCGCTACGTCCTGCTCCGCGAACCACTCCTCCCGTTGCAGTTCGATAGGCACGTTGCCGTTGCGCCAAACGAAATCGTTGAACGCGCGCAGATCGAACTTGTCGCCAGCCTTGAGGCGCGCATCCGCGAGGAATTTCGTGATCTGCAATTTGCCCGCCTGGTAGGAAATCGCTTGTCCCGGCGCAGTGGCGAACATCGAAGCCTCGGCGTGCGCAGTTTTCTTGTCCATCGGCACCATGCGCGACAGGTAGTCGGCTGCCTGGTCAAGAGTGAACTCGCCGAGAGCCAACTTTACGTCGACTTCGACGCGCAGAGCACGCAAGCGCGCAAAGTTATAGATGATCTCGCGGGTGTGCGGCGAATCGTCGAAAAGACCTTCCTGCAGCATCATCTCTTCCGCATAAAACCCCAGCCCTTCGTTCGCGCCGGAGTCATAGTAGTGACGCCGGATCGGATCGGGATTCCGCCATCCCAGCCCCAACTGCATGTAATGGCCGGGGACGCCTTCATGTACCAGATCCGGACGAGGATCATGGGCGTTAGCGAGCGCAAAGTAACCGAGGCTCGTGCTCGGATTCGGCGCCCAGCGCACACAATCGTCTTTCAGACGAGAGGGTCCGGTAAAGTCGTCTTGTTCGTTGAAATCGCCGAGCGCATCGATGTAACTGGGCAAGGGACGCACCGTGTAATGCGGGAAATCGTCGGGAACTGTGAGGATGCCTTTTTCGGAGAGGTAGCGCCGCACCTGTGCTTCTCTCTTCTGAGTGGCAGCAACTTGAGCATCGATGTTGGGGAAGATCGGCAGCGACGGCAGAGCGGCATTGCGGTGGCTCTCGGTCTCCTCAAAGGCTACCGACCGCGCCCATTCTTGCCGGGCTGCGGCGAGCAACTCCTCCGGCGAAAAGGGATACAGGCCGACATTCCGATAAAAATAGACGTACGACTCACGACCGATGGCGGTCTGCTCGCTCATGGTTGGCAGACGTTCTTGCAGCCAGCCACGATACGACTCCAGTGCCTTGGTGGCGGCTTCGATCGACGGAGCAAGGTCGTTTCGCGCGTCGCCTGAGAGAAGAGGCGCGACGCCTCGCTCGACTTGTTCGAGTTGTGCCCGAATGTTCGCAAGCCCGTCGATGGCAAGCTTGGCGAATGGCGCCGCCGGGCGCTGCAGGTTGGCTTTCGCGTCTTCGAGGATCGACGGGATATTTTCCAGGCGCGCTACGACCTCCTTGCTGCGGACTTCGTCGAAGGGCGGAGGCGGCAGCAGTGTTTCGGTAAAAGCACTGAGTGTCTGCTCGACATAAAACGACGGATCGCGCTCCCACCGCCGGTTGAGTTCGAGTTCCCAGTGCACTCGGCCCAGGGCCGAACCCATGAGCCGGTAGTCGACCCGGTCCGCGACCAGCGCCTTCTTCGGTTCGAGCTTCTTCCATCGCTCGTCAAAGGCGGCAAGATCCGACGTCTGGCGAGCAACGGCTTGCTTTGACCACGAGCGCTTCAGTCCGTTTGGTCGCTCCAAGCGGGGGATGTCATCAGCGTTGAAAGGTTGGTACTGCGCGCGCCACGTCCAAAAATCCGAGGCGAGTTTGGGAAGAGAGTCCTGGGCGACAGCCGCAAGCGGGCTGCACAGAATGAGCAGGAGAATGATCCGGGTCATGTGGGCGAGCGCTATGGTGCGGGAAGCCGGACGGAATGTCAAAAGTTCCGCGGATGTCGCCCTCGCGAACTCCGATGCCAGAAGAGAACGCGTACCAAGGCCAACAGTAGCGCTTGTCAGGACCGGCGAATCAGGTCGAACCAGTTGAAGTCGCTGTGGTGGAAGTCGAGCGTAAAGACCACTTCAAACTCCGCGGGCGCCAGAAAGGCCTTGATCTTGTCGAGATCGTGCCATTCCATCCAGGGCGCACCGCCATCGGTCTTGCGGCCCCACTTGGTGAAGGGCATTCGGCCATCGCGCACCCAGCGCTTTTTCGGGTAGGCCAGCTCAATCCAGCGTCCACCGACCGGAAGATGCTTCAGCAGCGCCTGCGCCTCGATGCGCGTGACTTCGGTCGGCGCGTTGATCAACGATCCCTGGCAGTAGATCGCGTCGTAGTCCGTCGGAAGTTCCTCCAAAGCAGTGAGGTCCTTAAAATAACAGAAGCGCAGATTGGTGAGTCCTTTGAGTTTGCAGATGCGTTTCACGACCTCCAGGTTCGTTTCGACGATGTCCACGCACGACATCTGGGCTCCAGCTTCTGCATAGGTCACGCTGTCGAAGCCAAGCCCGGAACCTACGTCCATCACTTTTTTGCCGCGGAAGATGTCTTTGTAGAGCACGTGATACCAGCCACGCACGTCAAAGGCCTTGCCGGCCGAGGAATCCAGCAGTCCGTCGGTCCAGGTGCGCAGCAATTCCTGGTCGCAGAGATCGAGCAGCGCCTCGGAATGCGCGCGCGCTTCCTCAGTGAGCGGCACCTCGCCCCATTTACCGCGCAACACCTGCAGGGTCTGGGCGAGATTGGCATCCTCTCCAAACCCTGGCTCAAATGGCCAACGATCTTTTCTGCCCAAACCCAGTCTCATTCGCGTCTCCTCGAGGACACTTTTTAAGTTATCAGAAAAAGGAGGACGGTCCAGGTTCCTCTCGGCGCGCTTTCCTTTTGCAACACTTTCTTTTCTGGTAGCCTCCGGTTCGTGGGATCCCCGGGAAACATCGTGTCCGCAGCGGAAAACCGTTTGCAGAGGGAGGAGCGGCTCGCCTCTCGCGTGCGGCCCGATTGGTCGCAGCGCATTCCAGCGCTCGATGGAGTGCGTGGCATCGCGATCCTTCTCGTGCTGCTGCGGCATTCCATTTTTGCGATGGAGTCGGCGATCGGAGGACCACCGGCAACGGGCTTTCTCGCGTGGTTTCTGGCGGCCGGACAACTCACATGGAGCGGCGTCGATTTGTTCTTTGTGTTGTCGGGATTTTTGATTGGGGGAATCCTGCTCGACGCGCGGAATTCGTCTCGGTATTTTCAGACTTTCTATTTCCGCCGCTTCTACCGGATCCTGCCGCTCTATTTCGTTGTCGTGGCGATGTTTCTCTTTCAACATCTGCCATGGTTCGCTCTGATCGCGAAGGCCGGCCGCTTTCAGCCGCTGGAAATCCCGTGGTGGGCGTATGCGACCTTCACGCAGAATTTCTGGATGGCCTATCTCGGAACATTCGGATTGAACTCAGCCGCCATAACGTGGTCGCTGGCGATCGAGGAGCAGTTCTACCTGACGATCCCCTGGATCATTCGCAAGGTGCGCCTGCGTTTCCTCTCCGCGGTGTTGGTGGCAGTTGTGATCGGAGCGCCACTGGTACGGCTGGCATTGCGTTCTTTACTCGGGGATCACGGCGGCATCGCGTGCTACGTGCTAACTCCCGCACGAGCCGATGGGCTGTCTCTAGGGGTTCTATGCGCACTGATGGTTCGCCGCGAGCGCGTGTGGGATTGGCTGGTCGCGCGGAAGAATTGGTTGCGCGTGTCTTTTGGTCTCCTGTTCTGCGGCATCGTCTTTATGACGTGGCGGCAGTACGACGCATTCTCTGCTGCCATGACGAGCTGGGGATATTCGTGGCTGGCTCTCTTCTACGCGGCATTCCTGTTGCTCGCGGTCGTCGATAGCGGCGGGTGGCTGGAACGCATTCTGCGCAATCCCGCGTTAACGAAACTCGGGACCCTCGCCTACTGCCTCTACCTCATTCATATTTCGGTGATGCAGAGTGTTCGGCATCCACTCAACTCGTGGCTCCGGTCATCTCCGCACGTGGCATGGATTTTGGGCGGCATCCTGGGCGCGGCGGCGTCGGTTCTAATGGCGAGTCTTTCCTGGAAGTATTTTGAGAAGCCCTTGCTGCGGCGCGGCCACCGTTACCAGTATTAGCGCGCATGAGCACAAGAATAAAAAGCGCCCGGAAATCCGAGCGCTTCGAACTTTCAGTCGTTAGAGCTTTACTGCGTCGTGCCGACCGAGCGAACACCAGCCGTGCTGGTAGGCAGCGCAGGTCCGCCCGCGAAGAAGTTGTGGTCGTAGAGATTGCGATACAGGCGGCCTGCGATCTCGGCAGCTTTCGGACCGAAGGTCGGTCTGCCACCCTGAAGGAACACGACCGTCACAATACGGCCTACATTCGTATTGGCGTAGGACGCGAACCAGCCGTAGCGAGTCCCGGCGCGCGAACACGTTCCCGTCTTGCCGAGGACCGGCTCTTCCGCGAAGTTGTAGAGCACGCTGCGGGCGGTGCCGTAACGAACTGCATCCGCCATGCCGTCTGCGATTTCGGGAATCAATGGCGCGATATCCAGGTGTCGCTTCACGCGCGGCTGGAAGCCGGCGACGTCGTCGGCAGACGTCGGATGCTGCATGTAGTAGAGCGTTCCGCCGTTCGCGATCGCGGACACGAGCGCGCCCAGTTGAAGAGGCGTCATGGAGACGCCCTCTCCGAACGAACACATCTTCCCGACTCCGCCCAACTTTGCGGGAATCTCTTCATCCGGATAAATGCCAAGATGCTCGCCCTCAATGTTGTAGCCGGCAAGCTCACCGAGACCGTATTGGTGGGCGTAGTAGCTGACCTTGTCGAAACCGAGCTTGCGGCCGAGCGCTTCAAAGTAGGCGTTATTAGAACGCGCGAGCGCTTCGGTCAAATTAATATGGCTGCGGCGCCCCAGGGTGATGGGCGTTTCCTTGTCGATCAGTCCTTCACTCAATGCTGCCAGTGCGACGGAAACCTTAATCGTGGAGCAAGGCTGCGCGCCGCTCGACAGCGCCAGCTTCTGATTCACCATCGCGAGTACACGCCCACTGGTGGGTTCGATCGCCACAACGGTTCCGTTCATGTTGCCCAGCGCGTCGATCGCGGCCTGGCGCACGACGGGATCCTCGCCGGTGGTGACGTCGCCTTCGGTGATGTCCTCGGCGTAAGAGCTCGTATAAAAGCGTTCGTAATAACGATGACGACGATGGATCGCGGTACGTCGGGACGCCGGTGTGACTCGGCTCTTCGCCAGATGAGTCATGTGGCGGCGAGCGCGCTGGCTCTCTGTCACCTTTTGTGATTTGGACTTGGCCGTGAGTGACCGCGCGTTGACATTCGCAGCCCAGGCAACGCTGGCGAAGACAAACGTGAGCACCACTAAAGCAAACACCCGGAATAATTTATTACCTTCTGTTGACATCTGAACCCTTACCCGTACCCGGAATCCCTGATATTTTTGGATGCACGATCCTTGCCACGACTCGGCAAAAACCTGTATTGCACTTCCATCTCATCGATAGTAAGGGACTTAGGGTTTTCATCGCAATCGAAATTTACTCGCCAGCAATAGAGATCAAGATCCGTTTAAGTGTTTTATTTGGAAATGCTTAATGAAACCGTGCGCTTAGTTCTGGACCTTTGGTAATGAATTTGGGGGTTACTAAAACGATACTAGGCCTTTATGAAAGGTTTTGCGCATTCTCGCCCTTGCTGGTGTGCAAACGCACGCTTTATTCGTGCAAATCTTTTGACCTCTCTATAGGCCGCGACTAGGATTCGATGAACGCTGTTGGACGACTGCTCTCGATGATCCCCGAAAAACTCTCGCACTACCGGATAGTGCAACAAATCGGTGCGGGCGGAATGGGCGTGGTTTATCGCGCCCACGACGAGCATCTCGATCGCGACGTTGCCCTGAAGGTCCTGCCTCAGAGCATGGTCACCGACGAGCGCACGCGGCAGCGCTTTCGCAAAGAAGCGCTCGCTCTGGCGAAACTGAACCACCCCAACATCGGCGCGATCTACGAATTCGGAAACGATGCGGGCGTCGACTTCCTGGTGATGGAATTTATTTCTGGCGTCACGCTCGACGCGAAGCTTTCCGGCGGCGCCTTGCCGGAGAAAGATGTGCTGCGGTTCGGCATGCAACTGGCAGATGGCCTCGATGCAGCCCATTCGCAACGAATCGTGCACCGCGACCTGAAGCCCGGAAACATCCGCCTCACTCCGGATGGCTGGATCAAGATTCTCGACTTCGGAATCGCACAATTCGTCGCGAGCAAAGGAGACTCCGCCGAAACGATCACCCTGACGCAGCATGACTCGATCATGGGCACCGTGGCCTACATGTCGCCAGAGCAGATTCGCGGTCAAAGGGCCGACGTTCGCAGCGACATCTATTCCACCGGAGTGGTGCTCTATGAAATGGCCACCGGAAAGCGGCCGTTCGCCGACCGATCGGGACCGCAGTTGATCAGCGCGATCCTCGAAACCCCACCATCGCCGCCCACTTCGCAAAACCACGCCATTTCGCCCGCACTCGAGAGCATCATCGTGAAGGCTCTCGATAAGGAGCCGGATCGGCGCTACCAGTCGGCGCGGGAGTTGCGCGTCGATCTGGAGCGGTTAAGCAGCGGAGTCGTTCCGATTCAACCGGCACGCGTCCCTTCGAAAGCGCCTTTCGCGATTGCGGCAGCGAGTTTGCTGTTTCTGGTCGGGGCTGGTTTTCTGCTCACGAAGACACAGCTCTTCAAGAAAACTCCGATCACGCAGATCACTTCGCCCTCTTTCCCGCAGCGGCGCTCGGTTGCGGTTCTCGGATTCCACAATCTGTCGCAGAAGCCCGAGAACGCCTGGCTCTCAACCGCTTTGTCGGAGATGCTCACGACCGAGTTAGCTGCAGGAGAGCAACTGCGTACGATTCCCGGCGAGAACGTTACCCGGATGAGGAACGATCTCTCGCTGCCCGAAGCCGACAGCTATGCGCGCGACACGCTGAAACAAATCTACGATCGGCTCGGCAGCGACCTCGTTGTCTTGGGATCGTATGTGGAGTCGGGCGACGGCATCCGGCTGGATTTCCGCATGCAGGACGCGGTTTCCGGCGAGACTCTACTCACGTTTTCGGAGAACGGGAAATCGTCGGAACTTCTGGATCTAGTTTCGCGAACCGGAACGAACCTGCGCGCCAAGCTGGCGCTGGCGTCGATCACTCCCGGAGAAGTTGCGGGCGTTCTGGCGACGGTGCCATCGACTGCGGACGCAACCCGACTCTACGCGATGGGGCTGGGAAAGCTGCGCGTCTTCGATTCGCAATCGGCACGTGAGCTTCTGCAGAAAGCGGTCGACGCCGACCCGAAATACGCACTGGCACACGCGGCACTGTCGCGGGCGTGGTCTGCTCTTGGCTACGATGCGCATGCCGCCGAAGAAGCAAAGAAAGCCTTCGACTTGTCGGGCAATCTGCCGCGCGAGAGCCGTCTATCGATCGAAGCACGGTATCGCGAAACAGCGCGCCAGTGGCCGCGCGTGATCGAAATCTACCGCGCACTCTGGAATTTCTTTCCCGACAACCTCGAGTACGGACTGCAGCTGGTCAGGGCACAGGTCTCCGCCGGCCTTCCCGACGACGCGTCTGCCACGATCGGCCAAATGCGGGGCCTGCCCGTCTCTCAACGGGAGGATCCGCGTATCGACCTGACCGAAGCGCTTGTAGCCAATACCAAATCCGACTTTCAACATGCACAACAGATCTCGGAAGTCGCTGCGGATAAAGCGCGCCGCCAGCACTCCCAACTCGCACTTGCCGAGGCGCTGCAACAACAAGGCTGGGCCGCGGAACGATTGGGCAAGCTGGAAGTCGCGGAGACTCTGTTTAAACAGTGCCAGGGGATCTATGAATCCGTCGGCGATCGCCGCGGAGCCGCGACAGCGATCACCTTGCAGGGCCATAGCCTTTACGATCGCGGAGATTTTTCCGGAGCACTGAACGCTTATCAGCGAACGCTGGAAGTGTTTCGCTCGATCGGCGCTGAAGCGGATGTGGCGCGCGCTCTAAACTCGATTGGAAATGTTCTTTACGACAACGGGAAGTTGGAACAGGCCAAAGAGCAATATGAACAATCGCTGAAAATCTATCGTGACCTCGGTGACAAGGCAGGCGCGGCCGGCGGCCTCGGGAATCTGGCCAACGTTTACGACAGCATGGGCGATCTGGCCGCGGCGCGTCAGAAGCAGGAAGAGACACTGGCGGCGTTCCGTGAGGTCGGCGATCGCCGGGGCGAAGCGTCCACGTTGAACAATCTCGGCAACGTGCAGGCGGAGATGGGCGACCTCGCCGCTGCTAAGGCCAGCTTCGAGCAGTCGATCGCCCTTCAGCAGCAGATTGGCCATACTCGTGGTCGAGCCTACCCGTTATCCGGACTAGCCGACCTTCTCCGCGAGCAGGACAAAATAGTCGAAGCCCGCAAAGCTGCGGAAGACGCTTTCGAAATACGCAAATCAATGTCCGACGAGAACAACATGGCCATCAGCCAGCTGCAGATTGCACAAATTGCGTGCGAGACACGAAGTATGGCCGAAGCGGAGTCGCTGGCCCGCAAGGCCGTGGACACCTTCCAGAAGATTAAATCGCCGCAAGGCAGCGCGCAGGCGCAAGCCATACTCGCGCAAATCCTGCTCGAAGCAGGCAGACCCACGGACGCGACTGCGGCCATTCAGCAGGCAATTTCTCTCACGCAGCAGGCGACCGACCGGAGTTTGCGCCTGTTTACGTCGATCGTCGAAGCGAGGGCAAGAACCGCGAGCGGGGAATTCTCCCCAGCCGAAACGGCCCTGCGCAATGCGCTGGGCGAAGCGCACCGCTACGGCTACCTGGCCATCGAATACGAAGCACGGTTGGCTTTGGGGAATCTCGAGGCAAAGTCGGGAAAACTCGCCGCGGCGCGAAGCAACCTGCAGACGCTTCAAGCCGAAGCGCAGGCACGAGGCTTTGCGCGCATCGCCCGCAAGGCGAAAGAGGCGGTCAACTCGTCGGCCGCAGGGGTGAGCAATCTCCACGAAGACTCGGATCCAATAAAAATGGGAGCGGACACGAACTCCGCTCCCTTCTGTGTAGTCCTCTCTCTCTAATGTCAGGAACCGTTCGAACAGACTCCCAGGCTCTCGCCCTGGAAACTCAGCCATCCGTTCACGGTCGTACTGGTAGGCGCGCCGAAATACGGGAGCGTCACTAAATCCTGCAGGTTATAAGTGAACCCGTGCAGGACATATCGATACGCGCCATAGTTAGCGTTGCCTTCCAGCGGATCCCCGACCTCCAGGATCCCACAGGGCGTGTTGTTGCCGTTGATATTGACGACCAGCGGATCATCCACCCACTCGCCGATTTCGTGAGACAGCGCCGAAACGTCCTGCGAGAACGCACCGACGTGATCGACATAGCTGGCCTGCGCGTACGACTGCGGAGCGCTCGTGCTGCCTTCTGAGCTGTGGTATCCGCCGATGCAGCACTGCCCGCTTTCCGTCAGATAGACGTCATACGTCAGGAAAATCGGGAAAGCATTGGTCGTGATGCCGAGTGCGCTCATGATGCCCGGCAGCTGTGCGTCGAACCAGTTGATGTCGACCAATCCGGCGGTAAATCCAAACGGTGCGCCCGTCGTGCCATACTGCGATGGCGGGCTCAACGTCTGCTCAGCTGTCACCGTCGGCCCGCCGAGCAAGATGTGCGAATTGGTGTGGGTCTTGATGGTGCCCCAGAAGTTGGCGCGCTGGAATGCATCGATGTACTGCGTGGTGCCGACGTCCGTGCCGCCTTGGGTATAGGTCGTTGTCTTGTCGAAAAGTGGAGAATCGACCGTATTCTGCACCACCGTGTTTCCATTTGACAGGATGTGCTGCGGATCGAAAGTAGTTTTGGTGCGACGGCGGGTGACGACGATCTTCACCGGGATGATGTAGACCGGAACCGTAGTTGAGGTATTCGACGAAGGCGCCGAACCGACCATGTTGTAGCTGTACTTCGTTCCAGAATAGGTGAAGCTGCCATTCCATGTCGCCAGAGGAACACTGGCAGCCAGGATCAAATCGGTTCGCAAGCGCGGCGGCAAGGTCATGAACCGCGCTTTGGGAGGCTGGTTACTGAGTTTCATTTCTCCGTTGGACTGGGAGAGCAGCGAGCCGGCCGAAAAGCACAACAAGAGGGTAAGAGCGGCCGGCTGACACAACTGTCCGAGACGTATCTTCATGTTGATCCGTTCTCCTTAAAAGTGATGAGTCGTTGCGGAAGTGGCGACCACCTGCGTGCAGAATTTGTGAAGTGACCCCGGGATACGGCAAATGTGGATGCATTGTGTTGGCGCTCTGTTGTGGATGTCAATGTTAAATTCGTTCCAGAGCACAGTCAGAGGGACACGCGGCAGGTCCCGCGTGAAGCAAGAAGTTTGCGCACCGAACGGGCGTTCGTTTCCAGAGTGAGCGCAAGGACTTGAGACGGCGGGATTTTCTGCGACCGTTGCATTTTTCGTACAAAAAGATCCGCCCGAATCGCATTCTGCGAGCCGGGCGTCAAAGTATCTCTAAAGCCTGTATCAAGAATCGCGAGAAGCTATTGCAGCGTTACATGATTTCCCCGCGTTTGCGCAGGAAGGCCGGCACGTCGAGATTGTCCTGCTCGAAGTTTCCCGCCATGCCGCTGCGTACCACGTCGATCGAAACGCCGTCGGGCTGGACCTCGGCCATCCCCACGCTCATCGCGGGCACGGGTGCGGGCATCGGCTCTTCTTCCTTCATGATCCGCTCCGGAACAGGAAGGGGCTCAGGATCAAACCGGGGACCGGGAGCAGGAGCAGGCTCGGGTTCCGGAAAGTCCATGTGCTGGTTGTGCGACGTCGCGAAGGAACTCCGCAGTTCTTCCTGACGGCGGCGCATACTCGGGACCTCGCGAAAACCGGTGGCGATGACCGTGATTTTCACGTTGTCCTTCATCTTTTCGTCGAGCACGGCCCCGAAGATGATGTTGGCATCCTCATGCGCAGCGCCTTGAATGATCGTGCACGCCTGCTGAACTTCTGCGAGTTTGAGAGAACTCGATCCCGTAATGTTGATCAGGATGCCGCGCGCGCCATCGATCGCGCCAGCCTCGAGCAACGGCGAGGCGATCGCCTTCTGCGCAGCGTCGGTAGCGCGATGATTGCCGCTCGCCGTCGCGGTGCCCATCACTGCGTATCCCATGGCCGCCATGATCGCTTTCACGTCGGCGAAGTCGCGGTTGATGATTCCCGGAATCGTAATGATGTCGGAAATCCCCTGCACGCCTTGTCGCAGGATGTCATCGGCGACCCGGAACGATTCGAAGAAGCCGGCATTCTCGGCAACTGCAAGCAATTTTTCGTTCGGGATGACAATGGTCGTATCGACCGACTCCATCAGTTCCGAGATACCGCGTTCCGCCTGCGCCATGCGCCGCTTCCCTTCGAAAGCGAAGGGCTTGGTGACAACAGCCACCGTCAGCGCGCCCATCTCGCTGGCAAGAGAAGCAATGATTGGCGCGGCGCCCGTTCCGGTGCCCCCGCCTAATCCCGTCGTGACGAACACCATGTCGGCACCTTCGAGGGCCTCGATGATCTTGTCGGAATCTTCCAGCGCGGCCTTGCGCCCGACTTCGGGATTTGCCCCGGCGCCCAGCCCGTTGGTGAGCTTCACGCCCAACTGGATCTTTATCGGCGCGCGCGACATGCGCAGCGCCTGCAAGTCCGTGTTGGCGGTGACGAATTCGATGCCTTCCATGCCGGCGTCGATCATGCGATTGACCGCGTTACCGCCACCGCCGCCGACTCCAATCACCTTGATCTTGGCGTCGTTGCGAGGCTCTTCGTTAAAGCTGATGCGAATGCCGGACTCATCTTTAATCATATCCACCGCCGTAAGTTGGTTTTCGGTTCCTTGAGACGAAGCTTTGCAACTCGAAACCTGGCCTGTCGTCGAGCGATTCGAACCACAGACATCTCTCGCTCTCCGGTCGCGTCACGCGCCCTTCTTCGCAAACATGGCGCGCAACCGTGAACTCCACCGGTCGTCCTGCAAGCCGCGCGCAACACGCGCGCGATGGCCGTAATAAACCATGCCCAGCGCAGTCGCATACTCGGGTTCTGCCAGCTCTGTCGGCATCTTCGCCAAAGGCACTGGCCACGACAGTCGAACCGGCTTGCGCAACACCGATTCCGCGATGTCGATGAGTCCGGGTAGCCGCGATCCTCCGCCGCTGAGCACGAGTCCGGCCAGGCAGATATCAAACATGCCGCTTTGCCGCAGCGTGTCGCGCAGCATCTCGCAAAGTTCCCGCGCACGGGGCTCAAGAATTTCCCCAAGCAGCCGCTGCGGCATCAGACGCGACGGCCGGTCGCCAACACTTGGCACCTCGACCTCGTTCCCCTCGGGCACCAGCGTGACGATCGCATTGCCATAGAGTTTCTTCAGCTTCTCCGCTTCGTTGACTGGCGTGCACAACCCAACGGAGAGATCGCTCGTGAAGTGATCTCCTCCGACTGGAATGACCCCCGTGTAAGCCACCGCTCCCTGGTAAAACACCGCTAACTCCGTCGAACCCGCGCCGATGTCCGCCAGGCAAATGCCGAGATCACGCTCGTCCGCGCGTAAAACCGAATCTGCGCACGCCAGCGGCTCGAACACCGTGTCGTCCACGTGAACGCCGGCGCGATTCACGGCCGTCACGACGTTTTGCGTGGCGCTCGACGCCGATGTCACCATGTGAACGCGCACTTCGAGCCGAGCCGCCATCATCCCCAGCGGATCGTGCACTCCGGGCTGCTCGTCGAGGATGAACTCCTGCGGAAGTAAGTGCAGAATCTCCCGATCCGCCGGAAGCGAGATGGCTCGCGCCTTGTCCACCGCCATCCGGATCTCTTCTTTCGCGATCTCCCGCGGCCGCGTGCCGAAAGTGATTCCGCCATGGCTGTTCAACCCGCGCACGTGCGACCCGGCCACTCCCACCAATGCGTGCTCAATCGGAGCGCCCGCGACATCCTCAGCCGTCTCGACAGCCTTTTGAATCGACGAGACCGCCTTGTCGAGATCGACGATCACTCCCTTGCGCGATCCGCGCGACTCTGCAACGCCATGTCCCCGATAGCGGAGCCCGTTGTCGGTCGTCTCAGCGACCAGCGCGCAAGTCTTGGCGCTGCCCACATCGATCACTGCCAGTAAATTTGCGTGCTGATTCGCCATGTCCTATGGGTGGTCCTGCTGCTCCTGATTCTTTGCGATAGCCGCGCTCGGTTTCTTGGCGGCGGGATGTTTCGCCTTTGCGTTCGCAGCCGACGTGTCCTTACTCGCGGCCGTCTTACCCGCATCGCTCGCTTCCGGCACTGCCTTCGCCTGCGGCTTCACCGTCTCCGCTTTCGCACCTTTCGCGACTGCCTTTCGCGCTCCCCGCCGGCGCCTCGCCACGCGCTTTGCAGGTTTCGCCGCCGGCTTCGGTTTATCGACCGTCGGTGCAGGCTGAGCGATCTTTGTCGTTGCGACCAACTGCTTCGCCGGCGGCTTCAACGCTTGCGGACCGAACGGCTTGCCCGTGTTCACCACATGAATCAGCGCTGCACGCTTCACGCCAGCCGCCATCGCCGCCTTTGCTGCAGCAGGGGTCAACGGCGGAGCCTTCGCGGTCCCCTGCTGATCGGGATTCACGATGATCTGGTGGTCGTAGCGGAGATCGACCGATTCCAATTTGTCGAATTGCTGTCGCCAACCTCGCACGTGCGAGACGTATACCTTGTAGCGGGTCAGGTAATCCGATGACCCGAGGTGTACCAGCACCGCGCCCGCCGGATCGTTCGCCAGCACCTTCACATCCTCCGGATCGGAGACATCCACCTCGCTCAGATCCTGCGAGTAGTGCCCGCCGTCGGCATCCAGTTGGCGCACCAGATCGTTGTAGATTTTCATCCGCGCAGTACGCGTGGAAAGCGGTTCGCCGGGATTCATTCCGACCACGACCGGGAAGGAATATTTCTGCTTGCTCGTAACGGGCAGTTCCATCAGCGTGCCGCCCGCATCAATCAGCGAAATGCGCGAACCGAGCCGAGCGAAGGCTATCGGCGTGCGCTCGTGAATCTCTACCACCAGGCGGTTGGGCACGAAGCGCATCACGCTGGCCGATTCGACCCAGGGAATTTTCTCGAGCTGCGCCTTCCGTTCTGCCAGGGGAATGAAAAAGATGTTGCGGCCAATGTCGCCGCCGAGCACTTCTATCACCTGCGCATGTGGAACGTTGTGCGTCCCGCTGATCTGGATGTCGTCGCTGGATTCGATCCGGAAGCGCCAGTTGCGCTCGCCGTACTGGTAAACGGTGCCCCCGGCAATACTCGCCAGGCACAGCGCAAAAAGAATGATCGCGGTCCACTTGAGACCGCTGATCGCTTTTTTGGGAAGAGGGCTGCGCCGGGCGGAGACCCGCTTTTGCCCGCGCAGAAAAGGCGATTCTTCCTCTACGTCGAGATCAACCAGCCGCGCGTCATCGAGCGACTCGCGTTCCGGCTCTCCCGGCGGAGGATACAACTCTTCCTGCACGATGGTGGGACTGCTTTTCCGCGCCATCAAACCAGGTAGTTGTCGTAGAAAATCGCTGAGCGAGGATTACTATAACTGCTTTTCGCCCATTGAGACAGACAAAATCTTGGTTCTCGGCCAGATCATCGATGGAACTGAAATGCGGACGAACATGTGCTCAAAGCGCATCGCAAAAATAAAACTGGGACCGAAATCGGTCCCAGTCTCTTCACTTCACCACTGACTCGAATCTAGATCATGCCGTCCGAATCATCGTCGTCAACCTGCACGTGCACCGGCGGAATCTTGATGGCCGGAATTCTTACGGTAGGAACGTCGATGCGGGGAATTGTGACCTGAGGGACATTGATCTCCGGAATCTGTACGGAAGGGACCGTCACAGCCGGGATACGCACGTTCGGCACGAAGGCCCGGATGTTCACCGCCGGTATGTTGACTTCAGGAACCTGCACCATGTAACGATGAGTGTGCGAGCACGGCTCGTCCTGCTGAAACGTCACTAGTTCTTGCCCCTGCTCCATCTTCATTTGAGCCGCTTCCATCTGGCGCTGTACGCGTTCCATTTGCAACTGGTTAAACTGATCCTGAACGCGAACCATCCGGTCCTGCGCGCGAACCATGCGGTCGTGAACACGGTCAAGGTCGGCGGGCTCGCGGCCCAGCACGATCTCAGCCATAGCCAGTAGGCGGCAACCCTGCGCACTCACGCGCTCGACCATGGCGTTCGACCGGTTCACCATCTGGTGGGCCCATTGGAACTCGCCATCCTGATAAGCGCCATTCAACCCCAAAGCCAGGACGCCCGCCGCTAACCAGTACCACGCTTTCTCAGACGCCATATCCAACTCCTCAACTGTTCTATGCCCCTTTAGACGGAGGGCGACTGCGGTTGTTATCAGTACATACGGAATCAACTGTGAAAAAGGTTCAGGATTTCTTCTGTAGGCCTCTTCATCGCCTCGGAACGTCTCGAAATGAGACGCATGTGGCGACGAAGAGAGCAGCGGTCCTCCCGAATGCCCTCTTGCCGAGGGGTGATACACTCCCACGCGCTGTCAAATCTTCAATTTACAGCTGGTGAAAGCATCCGAGGGGGAGGGCTCATGGTGCGGTCGCTCGTCTTTTATCTGGGGATGGTTCAGGGCTTGGGGCTGCTGGCAGTTTCACAAAACACTGCTCCTGACACTCCACAACCCGGCTCCGTGGACGCCATCGCCGCAGCCACCACAGATCCACGGTTTCTTTCTCCTTGGGTCTCGTACCTGCCCGATTCAAAAACCGTCCCCTCCCCCCTCACCTACCTCGGACGGATCGCGGGAGCCCCCGGCGAACTCGCCGGAACCGAGAAGGCCTACGGATACTGCCGGGCCCTCGCCGCGGCTTCGCCCCGAGTCAAGGTCTTCACTATCGGACGCAGCGAGGAAGGCCGCGACATCATCCTGGTCGCTATTGCCAACGAGGCCGGCATCCGCGATCTCGATCGCCTCAAAGCCGCCACCGCCGCGCTAGCCGACCCGCGCTCGACCGACAAAACTGCCTCCGAGAAGCTGATTCCCACCGCCCGTCCCATCTACTACCTCAACGCCGCGCTCCACTCCGACGAAACCGGATCCACCGAAGCGATGCTCGAACTGGCCTACCGGCTCGCCGTCTCCGAACAGCCCATGATCCGGCGCATCCGCGAACAACTTGTCGTGCTGATCAACCCGATTTCGAATCCCGACGGACGCGATAAAGTCGTCGACTGGTTCTATCGCTACCTGAAGGGCAAGACCGACTTCGGAAACCTGCCCCGCCAGTCGCCTCCTTATTGGTCGAAGTACGCTTTCGTTGACATCAATCGCGACTCCCACCAGCAGACCCACGAGACCACTCGCGCCGTGGCCCGCATGTATTTCGACTTCCACCCCACCGTCGTCCACGACCTGCACGAAGGCATGCCGATGATGATGAGTTGGAACGGCACTGGCCCCTATAACCCGAATGTTGACCCCATCACCTACACCGAGTTTCTCGAACTCAGCTTCCACGAAGTCGAGACCATGACCGCTATGGGCATGCCCGGCGTCTCCACCTGGAACTTCGGCGAAGCCTTCTCCCACATGTATCTCGACTCGGTGGGCATGAACCACAACAGCGTTGGCCGCGGATACGAGACCTGGGGCAACGGGTCGTCGGAAAACATGAAGCGCGAGATCCGCCCCGACGAAGCCACCCGCGAATGGTGGCGTCCCTTGCCGCCCGCGACTGGTGACATTCTATGGGGTGCGCGCGACAACTTGAATTACCAGGAGACCGGCGTCCTCGCCGCGCTCGACTACAGCGCCCGCAATTCGAAAGAGTTGCTACGCAACTTCTATAAAAAGGGTTGGGACTCGTGGCAAAAAGGCGTGAATGAGGCGCCGTATGCCTACCTGATCCCAGCGGATCAGGGAGATCCTGCGCGCGTCGCGGCGATGATTAAGATTCTTCTGGGCCAGCACATCGAAGTCGGCCGCGCCACGTTCGAAATTCGGGTGAAGGAAGGAACGTTTCCAGCAGGCAGCTACGTCGTAAAACTCGATCAGCCCTACCGCAACTACGCCGTCGACCTGCTCTCGCCGCAGCGCTATCCGAAAGACAGCAACGAACCCTACGACGATGTCTCGTGGGAACTGCCCGCGAACTTCAAGCTCGACGCGGTTGCAAGCAGCGATGCGTCGGTGAAATCCGCGGCGACCACTCCGGTCACCAAGGCCCCTGAGCCAGAGGGCCGCGTCCAGGGCGGCGGTCCGGTCTTCCTTCTGAAAGACACCGGCCAGGAGGAGTTGCTCGCCGCGCGCTACCGGCTTGCGAATTTCAAAATCGAAATCGCCGAGCATGCTTTCACGGCAGGTGGCGCCGACTTCCCCGCCGGCTCCTGGATTCTCCCTGCACAAGATGGCATGGCCGATGCCGTGCGTAGCGCCGCGACTGAACTTGGACTCGACTTCGCAAGCGCCTCCACCGCTCCCGATGTTCCCCGCCATGCCGACAAAGCGGCTCGCATCGGACTTTGGGTTCCGTGGGCCGACACCGACTCCATCGGCTGGGTCCGCTACATCCTCGACGAGCGCAAGGTTCCCTACACTTATCTTCGCGACGAAGACATCCGTGCCGGCGCCTGGCGCACTCAGATCGATGTCCTTCTCTACGGTCACGTCGATCTCGAACTCGCCGAGCAGATCCACGGCCTCCCGAAAAGATGGGGACCGATGCCTTTCAAGAAAACACCGCAGACTCCGAGCTTCGGCACGCCCGCCGAGTCCGACGACATCACCGGCGGCATCGGCTGGGAAGGCCTCGACCAGATTCAGAAATTCCTCGAAGGCGGCGGTCTCATGGTCACGCTCGGCAGCGGTTCGATGCTCCCGCTCGAAGGCGGGATCGCCCGCGGGGTGCGCCGCTCTTCCGGTGGCGTTCCCCGCAGCACACAAGGAGGCGGCGCTGCTTCGTCAGCAGCCGCGCAGAATGCCGCCACCCGTACTCCGGGCTCCCATGTCCGCGTCACGTTCGATCAGCCAGACTCGCCGCTCGCCTACGGATATCCCACGCGCATCTGGGTCTTCCGCCAGAATTTCCCGCTGTACGACATTCCTCGCAAGTGGCTTCGTATGGCCTACTGCACCACCTGCCTCGATGGCCCAGAAGATCGCAGGTCGATCGTCATGGAATGGGGGGACCGCGACGGTGCGCCCTTCGTGGTAAGTGGTCAAGCCTGGGGAGAAGACCGCCTCATCGGGCGCCCGGCGATCCTCGACATGCCTGTCGAGCGCGGGCATGTTGTTGCGTTCAACTTCAATCCGATGCACCGTGACATGAACCGCGGCGATCATCGGCTGTTATGGAACGCGATCTTGAACTGGGAGGCAATCCTGGCGGAAACGCCAACTGCCGCGGCATCGCGCTGAAGTACACCATGAGAGACGGGGCTTGCCCCGTCTCCCCGATTTTCTGCGCCTATCCCTTCAGCGTCGCAATATCGATCACAAACCGATACCGCACGTCGCTCTTCAACACGCGCTCGTACGCCTCATTCACCTTCTGAATCGGCACCACTTCAATTTCCGACGCGATGTTGTGCTTGCCGCAAAAATCCAGCATCTCCTGCGTCTCGCCGATGCCGCCGATCTGGGATCCCGCGAGGCTGTGACGCCCGCCTGTCAGCGAGAACGCTGCGATCGAGTGCTGCTTCTCCGGCAATCCAACGATCACCATGGTTCCGTTCGTCCGGAGCAGGCTCAGAAGTTCGTTCCAATCCATCTCTGCTGAGACCGTGTTGATGATCAGATCAAAGTGTCCCTTCAGCTTTTCAAAGGTCTGCGGATCCGACGTCGCATAGAAATGATCCGCGCCGAGCCGCTTGCCGTCCGCCTGCTTCTTCAGCGAGTGGCTGAGAACCGTGACCTCCGCTCCCAACGCATGCGCGAGCTTTACTCCCATGTGGCCCAGACCACCGAGACCAACGATCGCCACCTTCTTCCCCGGCCCGGCTCCCCAATGGCGCAGCGGCGAATACAACGTAATTCCCGCGCACAACAACGGGGCCGCGCCGTCCAGCGGAAGATTGTCGGGAATTCGCAGCACGTAGTTCTCGTCCACCACGATCTTGTCGGAGTAGCCTCCGTAGGTCGGCTGGCCTTCGTTGTCACGCGCGTTGTACGTCCAAACCGTCTTTACTGTGCAGTACTGCTCGAGACCCGCCTTGCACTCCTCGCACGTGCGGCAGGAATCCACGAAGCAGCCCACACCAACATTGTCACCAACCTTATATTTCGTGACTTTGTCGCCAACAGCCGCCACGACGCCGGCGATCTCGTGCCCCGGCACCATCGGGAAGATGCACTCTTCCTGGTACTCGCTCCACTCGTTGCGAGCCTGATGAATGTCGGAGTGGCAGATCCCGCAAAACTGGATATCAATGAGAACGTCGTGGTCGCGCAAGTCGCGGCGTTCGAAAGAAAACGGAGCGAGCGGCGCTCCCTGGGTGGCGGCGGCGTAACCTTTGGTCTTCAGTGCGATCAGTTCCGATGTCTTGGACATAATGATTCCTCAGTAATCTAGGAGATTTTCGAACTACCGATGTGACGACGATGCAGACAACAGCAAGAAAGAATACTCCGGTCACCTATCGGATGCGCCTGGCCCTCCGCAGGGACCAAAAACTTCTCTTCCGCAGCCCATCAAATTCCGGTCCGACCCGTTCCCATTTCGCACTCAAAAACGCCCAACCCCTATTTCAATGCTACAGATAAATAATTTTGATTGGACTTCACCGCCAGCGGTTCCTACAGTTTATTTGGGAGAAGACTGCGTCCGACCCTATCGGAACCGTCTTGAATCAGTTCATGGCTCTTTCAGGAGTTCAGTTGGGGCAGGATGACGACGGGATCGAGGATTTGTCCAACGCGAATAAGGGTCCTGACGACAGCTACGTCCTGACCCTGGATGAAATCAGCAACCTTGCGTTCGAGAGCGGGAAGCCCGCCGAGACGCTGATGAACGTCGTCGCGCTCATCGCGCGGCGATGTCAAACCGACGTTTGTTCTGCCTACCTGCTCGAGCCCGATCGAGCGCATCTCGTCCTCGCCGCCACTTTAGGCCTCCGGCCCACCTGCATCGGCAATCTCCGCATGGGCATTCATGAAGGCCTTGCCGGCCTGGTCGCCGAGCAAGTCAGACCCGTTGCAGTGGAGCAAGTCCGCAAACATCCCCGCTTTAAATATTTCAGCGAAGCTGGCGAAGACGCCTATCAATCGTTCCTGGGCGTTCCCTTGATCGATCGCGGCGTCCTGCAAGGTGTGCTGGTCGTGCAGACGGTCGAACCGCGCGTGTTCACCGAGAGCGAGATCGCCATGCTAACCGAGGCCGCGGCACAGGTCGCCCCCGTCGTCTCCGAGGCGCGTACGCTCGACCGTTTCATCGCCCCCGCCCAGGAGCGCCTTTGGGCCCTCGCCCGGAATCTCTGGTGGAGCTGGGACCACGACTCGACCGGACTGTTCCTCGATCTCGACCCCGTCCGCTGGCGTCAACTCAACCAGAATCCTGTCTCCCTTCTTACCGAATTCCCGCTGGCGCGGCTCGAGCGCCGGGCATCCGAACTCGTCCTGCACAGCCGCATCAACTACGCCTTCCGGCGGATGCGGGAGTATTTGAGCTCGGAACGCACCTGGGGCGCCCGCCACGCCGGTGCGCTGCGGCCTCGCCCAGTTGCATACTTCTCCGCTGAGTTCGGACTCCACGAATCTCTCCCGGTGTACTCCGGCGGCCTCGGCGTGCTCGCCGGCGATCACATCAAGAGCGCCTCCGATCTCGACATTCCTCTCGTGGGCATCGGCCTCTTCTACGGGCAGGGGTATTTCCGTCAACGCCTCGATCGCAACGGCTGGCAGCAGGAAGAATATCTCGAGACCGACGTCAATCAACTACCGATGGAACCCGCCATCGGCAAAAACGGCCGACCCGTGATCATTCAAATCGAAACGCGCAAAGGATCGATCCGCGCGCAAGTGTGGCGTGTGAAAGTCGGCCGCCGCGACCTGCTGCTGCTCGACTCCGACGTCGAAGGCAACGCGCCCGAGGATCGCGAACTGACATCGCGCCTCTACGGCGGTGATGGCCGTACGCGCATTCGCCAGGAATTGCTCCTCGGCGTCGGTGGCTTCCGAGCCCTGAAAGAACTGGGCATTACCCCCGGCGTGCTTCACCTCAACGAAGGACACAGCGGATTCGCCGTCCTGGAAGCGATCCGCACGCGTATGCAGGACGAAGGATTGCCCTTCGATCGCGCCGCGGCTCGCGTCTCGCGTGAGGTTGTCTTCACCACGCATACGCCGGTACCCGCCGGTCACGATCGCTTCGGCGCCGACCTGATCGAAGAACACCTTGGGCCACTGCGCGAGCAACTTGGCATCTCCACCGACACGCTCATGGGCCTCGGACGTGAGAATCCGAACAACCACCAGGAAAGTTTCTGCATGACGGTCCTCGGCCTGCGTCTGGCGCGCCGCGCCAACGCCGTCTCCGCGCTCCACGGCGAAGTCTCACGCGCCATGTGGACCGGCCTCGCTCCCGGCAAGCCCGAAGACGAAGTCCCCATCGGCCACATCACCAACGGCGTACACGTTCCCTCGTGGCTGGCGCCGCAGATGTTCCGCCTGTACGACCGCCATCTCGGCGCCGGCTGGCACGAGCACAGCAGCGACGCCAAAATCTGGGACGGTATCGACAACGTCGACGACGGCGAGCTCTGGGAGACTCATCTCAACCTGAAATCGCGCCTTCTCGATTTCGTCCGCCGCCGCGCCATCGAGCAAGCTGACCGCCGCGGAGAACCGCCAGAGATCCTGCCTGGCCTCGGACGGATCCTCAGTCCCGACGCGCTGACCATCGGCTTCGCTCGCCGCTTCGCCACCTACAAGCGCGCGAACCTGATCCTCGCCGACATCGAGAGCCTCGCTTCGATGATCAACGACCCCAAGCGCCCCGTGCAGTTCGTCTTCGCCGGCAAGGCGCATCCGCACGACGAACCCGGCAAGCGCATGCTGCAGCAGATCGCAGAGTTGATGCGCAACCCGCGCTTCGCCGACAAATTCGTCTTCGTCGAAGACTACGACATCAACGTCGGCCGCCACCTCGTACAGGGTGTCGACGTCTGGCTGAACAATCCCCGCCGCCCGCTCGAAGCTTCCGGCACCAGTGGCCAGAAGGTCGTTCTCAACGGCGGCCTGAACCTTTCCGTGCTCGATGGCTGGTGGGCCGAGGCCTACGACGGTATGAACGGATTCGCGATTGGAACCGGGCGCACGCACTCCGACATGAACGTCCACGACACGCGCGACGCCGAAGATCTTCGTCGTGTTCTGCGCGAAGAAGTGATCCCTCTTTATTACCAGCGCGACCAGGATGGTCTGCCCCGCGGCTGGATCAAGCGCATGAAACGCACCATCCGCACGCTCGGCTGGCGATTCAATGCCGACCGCATGGTCATGGATTACACTCGGCAGTGTTATGTGCCTGCCGCTGGGGGGACCTCGAGCGAGCTGCGCGCGCAGTAAGCGCACTAGCGATTCTCATTTGCTCGGAGCGGAGTCGTAGGGCCAGGAAGGAGCTACCACATTGGCCAATAACATTGTGATTCTGCAGAACGATCCGGCCCGTGCAAGAAACCTTGAGGCGAGTGTCAGGCCGTTATCGGCGGGCGTGTTTACGGTGAGGTCGATCGCGGAACTGTGCAACGTCGCCTCCAAATCGCGGATACAGGTGGGCATTCTCGATCTCGATGTCGTGACCTTTCAAGAGGTATCCGCCTTGCGCAAGCAGCTTGGAATCGAAATCGTTTGTACTCATCGCGCCCCCGACGACGCAATGTGGACCCAAGCCTTGGGAGCCGGCGCCTTCGATTGCTGCTGCGACGAAGACGCCCCCTCCATCTGCCGCGCAATTCGGCAAAGCATGGCTGCGTAGGCTTCGATGCCAACCGCCCCTTGTGAAGGGCGGACGTTTCGTTTTATGGATGTAGGACGATGGAGTGACGGGCGTCTCGCCCGTCAGAAGCGCACCCTCCCATCACCACAACTTGCGTGGGGACAGCCGCCCTCGGCTGTCCAGCGGAGCGAAGCTCCGCAGGGTTTTTATCGTGCGTCAATACACTCCAGTAGCACTGTGGAACTAACTCGAGGACAATTGACTCAAGTTCCCGCCGTCGTCGCGGCCGCGCTCTGCAGCTTCTCCAGAATCATAGGTCCGATCTGCGACACGCTGCCCGCCCCCAGCGTCAGGATCATGTCCCCATCCTCGGCTTTGCTCGCCACCGCATCAATCGCCTCTGCAAATGATCCCGCAAATCGCACATCTTTTTCCGGAATCACAGTCGCGATTCGCGCAGCGAGCGCCTCTCCAGTCACGCCCTCGATCGGCTTCTCGCTGGCCGCATAAATATCGAGCACCGCCAGGCTGTCCGCGTCTCCAAAGGCGCTCGTGAACTCATCCATCAATTCCCGTGTGCGCGTGTAGCGATGCGGCTGAAAGATCACGTGAATCTTGCCGAACCCGCACTGCTTCGCCGCCGCCAGTGTCGCCTTGATCTCCGTCGGATGATGCCCGTAATCGTCAATCACGCTGATGCCAGCAACTTTGCCGCGCAACTGAAAGCGCCGGTCCACGCCGCGGAAATTCTCGAGCGCCGCGCGAATGTTCTCCAGAGAGACCTCGAGGCCGATCCCAACCGCAAGCGCCGCCGTCGCATTCAGAATGTTGTGCACGCCGGGCACCCGCAAAACAAAATCGCCCAGATCCTTCTGCTCAAACACCACGTGGAAATGGCTCAGCGGACGATGCTCGCCCGGTTGCTGCTCAATCGCCCCCGGCTTGATCAGAAAATCGGATCCGCGCCGCGTGCCATAAGTCACCGCCCTTCGCTGCACAGAGGGCAGTAGTCGTCGCAACACGGGATCGTCGTTGCAGACGACGATCATTCCGTAAAACGGCACGCGATCCATGAACTCCAGAAACGTCTGCTTCACGTCCCGCATGTTGCGGTAGCAGTCCATGTGCTCGCGATCGATGTTTGTGACCACCGACAAAATCGGCGACAGCTTCAAGAACGACCGATCGCTCTCGTCCGCTTCCGCCACTAGGTATTGCGACTTCCCGAGCCGCGCATTCGACCCCATCGCATCCACGCGGCCACCCACCACCACCGTCGGGTCGAGCCCTCCGGCAGCCAGAACGGCCGCCACCATCGAGGTCGTCGTGGTCTTACCGTGCATGCCGGCGATCGCAATCCCGTACTTCAGCCGCATCAGCTCGGCCAGCATCTCCGCGCGGCCGATCACCGGGACATGCAGCTTCCGCGCCTCCAGCACCTCGGGATTCTCCGGCGAAACCGCGGAACTGGTCACCACAACTTCCGCGCCACGCATGTTTTCAGCCGTGTGACCTTCGAACGTCGTCGCCCCCAGCGAGGCCAGCCGCTGTGTCACCGCCGAACTCCTCAGGTCCGATCCCGAGACCTTGTACCCGAGATTCAGCAGCACCTCGGCGATGCCGCTCATGCCGATCCCGCCGATGCCTACGAAATGAATGCGCTGAATTTTGGCGAACATAAGATCAGGTCTTGGGTCTTAGGGCTTAGGTGTTAGGTATCAGACGCCGGATCGTCAGCTAGAAATCAAGCGCCAACGAACTGCTGATGATAGAACAAATCGGCATACGTTGACTGCCGGTGCACTTCCAATTTCTCAGGACGACCGCGGACCGTCCTTCACCAACGCCGCCGCCATCTTCGCGACGTCCTGCGCCGCGTTCGGATGCGCCAAGTTCTTCGCGGCCTGGCCCATCTGCTCCAACCGTCCACGGTCAGCGAACAACGCACCGACCTTTTCCGTCAAAGAATCCGCGCTCAGATTTGCCTCCTCCAACAACGCTGCCGCCCCCGCATCCACCAACGCCTGCGCGTTGACCTTCTGATGATCATCCGCCGCGCGCGGAAAAGGAATAAATACCGCCGCCTTCCCTGCTGCAGTCACTTCGCCCACCGTGCTCGCGCCCGACCGGCACACCAGCAGATCGGCCCGCGCAAACACCCCCGGCATGTCGCTGATGAACGCCGAAACTTCCGCGTTCATCCCTGCGCTTTCGTACGCAGCCCGCGCCTCGTTGTAATCGCGCTCTCCCGTCTGATGGATGATGTGCAGCCCCGGTACCTTCCCCCGCAGCGCGGGCAACGCCGCCATCATCGCCGCATTGATCGCGTGCGCTCCCTGGCTTCCTCCAAACACGAGAAGGGTTGGTGGCGTTGCACTTGCCCCACGCGGCGAAATCTCAAAGAATGCCGGCCGCACCGGCACGCCCGTCACCTGATGGTTGCGAAAGAACTTCCCGGTCTGTTCAAACTGAACCGCCGCCGCCGTCACCCAACGCGCAATCTTGCGATTCGCAAATCCCGGTACCACATTCGGCTCAAACGCCACTGTGGGGATCCGTTTGAGGATCGCCGCGGCCATCGCCGGCCCCGAAGCATATCCTCCGACTCCAACGACCACATCCGCCCGAAAATTCGCGAGCATCCGCGACGCGTCCCACACCGCCCGCGGCAGGTCGACGATCGTTCGCAGCCGCGTCGCCAGACTCACGCGGTTCAGCGCACCCACTTTCACCAGCTTCAGCTCGAAGCCCGCCGCCGGCACCAACCGGTTCTCCATCCCGCGCGGCGTGCCGACGAACAGCACCTCCGCCGCGAATTCCTTTTTCAATTGTTGGGCAATGGCCAGCGCGGGGATCACGTGGCCACCCGTTCCCCCGCCCGCCAAAACGACGCGCATCCGATCATTCTCAATTTTCAGTCGGAGATTGTCGATTGATGAACTAGCTGCGAGCCGTCGGCTCCCGCGTCTTGATCTTTCAGAGATCGCGTTCAGGTAAAGTGTAGGCCTGCCCGCTCAGAGCGCATCATTCACGGCTCGGCTTCCCTGACACCTAAGACCGAACATCTGATATATGCTTTTTTCATTCCGCTTGCTTCGAAATATTCAGCAGAACGCCCACGCACGCCAGCGTGATAAACAGCGACGATCCTCCGTAGGAAACGAACGGCAGCGGAATCCCTTTCGTCGGCATCAGCCCGAGCACCACGCTGATATTGATGAACGCCTGCAGAATCACCATGCTGGTGATGCCCACCGCCAGATAGCGCCCAAACAAATCGCTTGTCCGCAGCGCTGTCCGCGTGCCTCGCCATAGAAAAATCGCAAACAGTACCACCACGAACATCGCGCCGACCAGCCCCAGCTCCTCCGCCGTCACTGCAAAAATGAAATCCGTATGCGGCTCGGGCAAATAAAACAGCTTCTGCTTGCCCTCCATCAGCCCTATACCGGTCAAGCCGCCCGTGCTCACCGCGATCAAGGACTGGATAATGTGGAATCCCGTCCCGCGCGGATCCGAATACGGATTTAGAAACGCCAGAATGCGCTCCCGCCGCCAGCTGACGTGAAACAGCAAAAAGTATAGCGGCAGCAACGAGGCCGCAAACGCATACGCAAAATATCTTAGTTGCATGCCCGCAACAAACAGTATCGCCGCCGTGATCCCCGCGCAGGCGATCGCCGTCCCCAGGTCCGGTTGCGCCACGATGAGCAAAAGAAAGATCATCGTGGGCGCCACCGCCGGCAGCAACGTGTTCTTCCAGTCTTCAATGGCCTTCGTCCGGCTCTCCAGGAAAAACGCCATAAATAGGATGAGCGTCGGCTTGGCCAGTTCCGACGGCTCAAACGAGAATCCGCTCCACCGGATCCACCGGTGCGTGTTGTGCGAACGGTCGAGCAGGAACACCGCCATCAGCATCAGCGTCGTCACCGACAGCAGCGAAAACACCACCCCTGGATGCTTGTAACGACGGTAGTCGACCTTCATCGCAATCGCCATGGCGACGATCCCGGCCACGGCCCACACAAATTGCTTTTCGAGAAATCCGTACGCCGATCCGAAGCGCTCCTTGGCCATGACCGCCGACGCACTGAACACCATGATCAGCCCGACGAACACGAGCAGCATGGTGACCGTGAACAACCACCGATCGACACTGACGCGCTTGGCCATGCAGATTTATTTCACCACGGGGAGGAGAGGCGGGAGAATTTTAGATTGCAGATTTTCCGAGAACGATTGTCGAGTGTGGTTCGGGTTGTGCCAACTCGAAACTTTTTTCAGTGCTCGGTCGCGAACTTTGATCTGTTGAGAAACGGACGTCCCCAGCCGTCTCGAAACTCCGCTCGACTGGTTTTCTTTGCATCCTTCGCGAGTCCTTTGCGAACTTTGCGGTCAAAGGCTTTTCCACGCAGCCTCTACGGCTGTTCTCCGCTTTTTTTGCCTTAAGAGGTTTTCTTGGTACTCGGTGCTCACAACTCGGTACTCGCCACTCGCAACTACCCAGCCACTTCCAGCGAATGCACCACTTCCTTGAACACCCGTCCGCGATGGTTGTAGCTCTGAAACTGATCGAAGCTCGCGCACGCCGGTGCCAACAACACGATATCTCCTGCCTTCGCCACCGCCGCCGCGCGCCTCACGGCATTATCCAGCGTCTCCGCATGCACGATCTCGGCCGCGCCCGTGATATGCGACTCGATCTTCTCCGCGGCCGCGCCGATCGTATACACGCGCTTCACCCGCTGCCGTAGCAGATCGTTAAGCACCGTGTAATCGCTCCCCTTATCTTTTCCGCCCAGAATGAGGTGGATATTCGCCGGGAACGACTCCAGCGCCTTGATCGTCGCATCGACGTTGGTGGCCTTCGAGTCGTCGTAATATTCGACCCCCTTCACCGTCGCCACATACTCCAGCCGGTGTTCGACTGCCTTGAACTCGCGCACCGCCTTCCGGATTTGCTCCGCGTCGCAACCCATCAACATCCCGCCGCACACACCTGCGAGAACATTTTCCACGTTGTGCGCCCCCTTCAGTGGAATCTCGCTCACTAGCATCACCTCGCGCTGCCCGCGCCCGTCGCGAAACACGATCTGCCCCTCGCGCACCCAAGCTCCCTGCTTCACTTCTTTCTTGCGGCTGAACCAGAACACCTGCGCCCGTGTTCGCTCTCCCATCGTCCGGCAAGTCTCATCGTCTTCATTGAGCACAGCAAAGTCGGAAGGCTGCTGGTTCTCGAAAATTCTTGCCTTCGTGTCGACGTATGCCTGAAATGTCCGATGCCGGTCCAGATGATCCGGCGTGACGTTCAACACCACCGCTACTTTGGGTCGAAACGTCTGAATCGTCTCCAGCTGGAAGCTCGAAACCTCCAGCACCACGATGGTCTCCGGCTTGACCTTTGCCACCAGAGAAATCGCCGGCGTCCCAATATTCCCACCCACCAGCGTCGGCAACCCACCCGCCGTCAGAATCTCGCCCGTCAACGTCGTGGTCGTTGTCTTTCCGTTGGAACCTGTGATCGCCACGATCGGACCAGGCAGATGCTGCGCCGCCAGCTCAATCTCCCCGATGACCGGCTCACCCGACGCCCGCGCCTGCACGAGGGGCTTGGCATCCACAGGAACGCCCGGGCTCACCACGATCAGGTCCTGTCCCCGGAACGTTCGCTCGCCATGGCCGCCCGTCTCGACCGTGATGCCATGGTCGAGCAGCACCGGGATCTCATCGCGCAACTGATCCGGCGACTTCGTGTCGGAAACGGTCACGCGGGCGCCGCGCTCCTTGAGGAACAACGCCGACGCGACTCCCGACTTCCCGAGTCCCACCACCAGCACGCGTTTGTCTTTGAGTTCCACCGGCCTTCACTTTTACCACGGAGTCACAGAGACACGGAGAAAACCAACCCTATTCCTCCGTGACGGAGCCTGCCCTGAGCAATGTCGAAGGGTGTCTCCGTGGTGGATTGGCTTTTATCGCAGCTTCAGCGTCGTCAACGCGAACAGCGCGAACACCAGCGACGCGATCCAGAACCTCACGATCACCTTCGACTCCGACCAGCCGAGCAATTCGAAGTGGTGGTGAATTGGCGCCATCTTGAAGATTCGTTTCTTGCGCAACTTGAAACTCGCCACCTGCAGGATCACCGAGAGCGCCTCGATCACGAACACTCCCCCGATAAATGGCAGCAGCAGTTCCTGCTTGATCATTACCGCTACCGTGCCGATGGCCCCGCCCAGCGCAAGGCTGCCGACGTCGCCCATAAACACTTCCGCTGGATGCGCGTTGTACCACAGAAATCCAATTGCCGATCCCACCATCGCGCCGCAGAAAATTGTCAGCTCGCCGATCTGCGGCATGCGCTGCAACTCCAGGTACGCTGCAAACGTCGCATGCCCACTCACATAAGTAAGGACCGTCAGCGCGCCCGCCGCGATTACCGTACATCCGATCGCCAGGCCGTCGAGCCCATCCGTAAGGTTCACGGCGTTACTTGATCCTACGATTACGATGCAAACGAAAATCACGAACGGAATAAATCCCAGAGGCCAAAGATGCGGATTGTGCGCCCAACGCTCCACCACCAGGTCGGGCCGAAACTGCTTGAAAAACGGCACAATCAGCTTGGTCGAGTACATGCCCTTGGCCTGCATCACGATTAGTACGATCGCAATGAGCAGGCTGGTGACAATCTGCAGCCCAAGCTTCGCCCGAGCGGTTAATCCCAGATTCCGCCTGTGCACTACCTTTATATAGTCGTCCGCGAAGCCAATCGCAGCGAAAGCGCACGTGGACCCGATCGCGATCCACACGAACGCGTTGCTCAGATCCGCCCACAACAAGGTCGGCACCACGATCGCAATCGCGATCAGCAGTCCTCCCATCGTGGGCGTGCCGGCTTTTTTCTGATGGGCCTTCGGGCCTTCTTCCCGGATGTATTGGCCGATCTGGAATTCGCGCAGACGGTTAATGACGAGAGGCCCAACGATCAGCCCGGTGAAAAGCGCGGTCAAGCTCGCAAACGCGGTACGGAACGTGAGATAGCGGAAAATGCGGAATGGTGGAAAGTAGTGATACAGCTTGACGAACAGCAGCCAGTAAAGCAATCCGCCTCCGCGAACTCAGTCGTTCCTTGCCAGTTGTGCACCAGCGACCGTGTGCACCAGTCGTGGCCGTTCCTTTGAAAACTGGAAATCGATCCCGCTACCAGTCACCAACTGTTAGCCCCTAGCCATCACCTACCCGCCAGTTCCTTCCACTTCTCGAGCGCCTTCTCCAGCTTCACGCCGCGTGACGCCTTCAGCAGAACCACATCGCCGTCTTTCGCCTCGCGCGCAAGCCATTCCCCGGCCTCTTCCGGTGTCGCGACGAACTCCGCTCGCATACCAGCCGCTTTCGCCGCCTCCACCATCGGTTGGGCCAAACCCCGCACTCCGACCAGAACATCAATCTTCGCGTCCGCAATATGCTTCCCGGACGCTCGATGCATCTGCTCCCCGGTCGGCCCCAACTCCAGCATCTCGCCGGCGACAACGATCCGGCGCTTCGCCGGCATCGCAGCCAGCGCATCCACCATGGCCTCGAGAGCTTTTGGATTCGAATTGTAGCAATCGTTCACTACTTTAATGTTACCCACCTGAACGACCTGCCCTCGCTTATCGGCAGGCACCAGCGTCGCCAAAGCGCCGATCACATCACTCAGCGGAATGCCCCGCTCCACACCGACCGCCGCAGCAGCCAACGCATTATGAATGTTGTGCGCCCCGACCAGCCGTAACTCCGCACGCTCGCGATGCCCATTCACCACCAGATCGAACACCGACCCCTCCGCGCCGCGCGACTCGATATGTTCCGCGCGAATATCAGCCGGTCGGTGCGTGCCGTAGAAGATCACCTTGCCCTTGAAGTCCCGCCCAAACTGCGAAACGTACTCGTCGTCCGCGTTCAAAATCGCTGTTCCATGATGAGGCAGCGACTCGATCAATTCGTACTTCGCGCGCGCGATGTCGGCGATGGAATTGAAATATTCAAGGTGAACCGGCGCCACCACCGTGACCACCCCGATATCCGGATGCGCGATCTTCGCGAGCGCCGCAATCTCCCCTGCATGCGACATCCCCATCTCGATCACGGCGATCTCCTGCTCCGGCTGCAGCTTCAGCAGCATCAAGGGAAGACCAAAATGATTGTTGAAGTTTCCTTCCGACTTCAGCACCCGGTACCGGCATGTCAGCACATGCGCGATAGCTTCCTTCGTCGTGGTTTTTCCGGCCGACCCGGTCACCCCGACCACAGGCTTGCCCCACAAGCGGCGCACCGCCGAGGCCAACGTCTGCAGCGCCACCAGCGTGTCATCCACCGCCAGCAGGCAAGTTTTTACCGTGAAGCGTGCCAGCTGATCCTTGCGCACGACCGCTGAAACCGCTCCGCGCTCCAGCGCCTGGTGAACGTAATCATGCCCATCCAGACGCTCGCCTTTTACCGCGAAAAACAACTCGCCCGGCTGGATCGTTCGCGAATCGATCGAATAGCCTTGCGCCACCTCTTTAAGTTCGCACTCGCCTGTGGCACCCAGAAACTCCTCGATCTTCGAAAGAGGCAGCTTCATGCTTTCTTCCCGGCCGTGGCCTTGGCCGTCTGGCACTCGTAGCCAGCCTTCGCCAGCATCTCGCGCGCTACGCCCACGTCGTCGAACGGAACCGTGCCCTCACGAGACACCTGCACCTTCTCATGTCCTTTGCCCGCAATCAGCAGGATGTCTCCGGGTCTCGCCTCTCCAATCCCCAACCCAATCGCCGAGCGCCGGTCTGGCTCCATCGCGTACTTCGCACAAGAGCGCTGCAACCCCACTTTCGCATCGTTCATGATCGCGAGCGGATCCTCACTACGTGGATTGTCCGACGTCAACACAACGAAATCGCTCCCTCGCCCCGCAACCTCGCCCATTAAGGGACGCTTCGTCCGGTCGCGGTCTCCGCCGCATCCGAAGACCGTGATCACTCTGCCCCTCTGTCCCGCCTGCCCGACGAACTCCCTTGCCAGCGCTGTCAGATTTCGCAGTGCGTCGTCGGTATGCGCATAGTCCACCACCACCGTGAAAGGCTGGCCGCAATCCACCCGCTCGAAACGTCCCGGCACGCGCGTGAGCGCTCCGATTCCATCGACCACCGCAGCCTGGTCGCACCCCCGGGCAAAACCCGCCGCAGCCGCAGCCAGGATGTTATAGACGTTCACCTTCCCGATCAGAGGAGAAAAAATCGCAATCGTTCCATACGGCGTGATCATGTCGAAGTGCGTGCCACGCGACGTAATCTCCGCTGACTTCGCATGGAAATCGCCCACCGCCCAACCATAGGTCGATACGTGCGACCGCCGCTTTTTGTTGACCTCGACCAGCCGGCGGCCGTATTCGTCGTCGAAGTTCACCACGCTGGCGCGCGGAGGCTCGGTGCCGCATCCCTCGAACAGGATCCTCTTCGCCGCGAAGTACTCCTCCATCGTGTGGTGATAGTCGAGATGGTCCCGCGTCAGGTTCGTGAACACCGCCACATCGAACGGCACGGCGAACACCCGTTGCTGCGCTAGAGCATGCGACGACACTTCCATCACCGCTTCGGTCGCGCCATGCGCCAGCCCTTCCGCCAACATCTGATTCAGCTCAAGCGATTCCGGAGTCGTGTGCGGTGCCGGCAGGATCTTGCCCGCAACGTGATATTCGATGGTCCCGATAAGAGCACTCTTGCGTCCGGCCGCCGCGAGGATCGACTCCACTATGTACGTCGTCGTACTCTTGCCGTTCGTCCCCGTGATGCCCGTAATCGCCAACCGCTCCGCTGGCCGCTTGTAGAAGTTCGCGCTCACTCTCGCCAGCGCCCGGCGGCCATGAGGAACCAGCGCCCAAGCTATCCCTTCGCGAGGCTTCTCCTCAGCGGAATCACTCACCACCGCTACGGCCCCGCTCGCGATCGCCTTGTCGACAAACTTGTTTCCGTCGCTCGACTCGCCCTTCATCGCGACGAACACAAATCCTGGTTTGACCTTACGCGAGTCGTACGCGACTCCGCTTACGGGGGGATTACCGCTCTGGGCAAGAACCTCGGCGCCCTCCAGGATCTGCTCGAAGGTCATCGTCCTGATTCTATTGCATGAGATGGGCTGGACTGTTTACCGATAGTGCTAATGCGTGGACTGCCTGTATAGCCACCACATTGTTGTCATCCTGAATGGAGTGAGGCGCCAGCCGAACGCAAGGAAGGATCTGCCGTTTTGAGAATCGACAAGTCAATTTCAACACGGTCTGGAATGGTTTTCTTTGCGACCTTCGCGGGCTTTCCTTACGTCCTTTGCGGTTAAGGTCTTTTCTCCGCGCTCTCCGCGGGCCGTTCTCTGCATACTCTGCGTTCTAAGATTTTTTCTGATTCTACCGCCCAAACTTGACCACGACCCGTGATCCCGCGCTCACGTGGCTCCCCGCCGCTGGCGACTGCTCGCGCGCGATCCCGCTTCCCACCGGATTCAGTTCCAGTCCGCTGTCCTGTGCCGCCTCAATCGCGCTGCGCACGCTCTTCCCGATAAACGACGGCACCTCGATCCCGCCCTGTTCCACATCAAGCACAACCGTGCCGTTCGTCGGCGCCTTATCCGCCGGCTCAGGTTGGGTTGCCGCGCTAACCTCGTGTGATGCCTTATCCGCCATGCCCGACGTCGCGGCCAGTTCCTTCTCGCGCAGCGCCGCCGGCACCACCGGCCCCTGCCCCGCCGAGGGCTTCACACTCGCAGGCGCCTTCGGCACAACCGGCGCCATCGGCTCCGGCGAAGCCGTATCCGCCACTTCCAACGCCGACCCCAGATGATCCGGCGAACTCTCATCCAGCTCCGAATCCTTCACTTTATTCTGCGCCAGCCACACCTGCCGATTCGGGGGCAGCGTCATGTCGTGTGGCACGTGCATGTACTCCAACACCTGCTGCGCGATCCGCTGGAACACCGGCGCCGCCACCTGCCCGCCCTGGTGCAGTCCGACCGCCGAATCCAGAATCACCGCTACCGTCACCGCCGGATTGTTGATGGGCCCAAAGCCCGCAAACGATCCCACATATTTCGTGTGCGAGTAACCACCCGTCGCCGGATCCACCTTCTGTGCTGTCCCCGTCTTTCCCGCCGACGTGTAGCCCTCAAGTACCGCCTTCCGCCCGGTGCCATGCAACACGACTCGCCGCATCATCTGCCGCATCTGGGCCGCCGTCATCGACGAGATCACGCGCTGCTCGTTCTGCGCATGGAACGCAATCATCTGCGGTCCGCTCTGTGGATCGGTCGTCGTCGCTACGATGCGCGGCGCCACCCGCACGCCGTCATTCGCGAAGGTCGACACCATCGCCGCCAACTGCACCGCCGAAACGCCAATCTCCTGCCCCATCGAGATCGCGCCAATCGACACCTTCGACCACCGGTTCACCGGCTTCGTCATCCCGCGGGTCTCTCCCGGCAACTCAATCCCCGTCTGCTGCCCGAAGCCATACGCCCGGATGTAGTGGTAGAAGCGGTCCTCGCCCAGCCGCAGCGCAATCTTGATCGCGCCCACGTCGCTCGACTCCGCCAGCACATCCGTCACTGACAGCACTCCATGTGGCTTGCTGTCCCGGATCCGCATGCCATTGATGACGATCGATCCCATCTGGCAATCGAACAATTCGTCTGGATTCGTCAGCTTTTCTTCCAACGCGCCCGAGATCGTCACCAGCTTGAACGTCGACCCAGGTTCGTAGATGTCGCTCACCGCCCGGTTTTTCAGCGCCTCGTTGCGGATTTCCCGCTTCACGTTAGGATTGAACGTCGGCCGATTGGCCAGCGCGAGGATCTCCCCGGTATGCGGATTCTCGACGATCACCGTCCCCGCGATCGCGTGCGTGTCCTTCATCGCCTGCTCAAGTTCACGTTCGGCGATGTACTGAATCTTTTCGTCGATCGTGAGAACGACGTTCTGCCCGGCCTCCGGCTCTTTCTCGATGCGCCCGAACCACTTCTTGCGCGCATCCACCGAGATCAGCATCTTGCCCGGCTTGCCCTCGAGCTGATCGTTGTATTCGCGCTCGATCCCGCTCAGCCCTTCATCGTCGGTGCCGACATAGCCCAGCACCTGCGCCGCCAATTCGCGCTTCGGATAAAAACGCTTCGATTCTTTCTGAAAGTGGATTCCCTGCAGGTTCAGCGACCGGATCCGCTCGATCGTCTCGGCATCGCCCTTCCGCGCCACCCAGCAAAAGGTTTTGCGTGCACGGCAATCGGCCAGCATCATGCGCGCATCCGCGCCTGTAATGCGGCTGATCAGCGAGATGGTGTTAGGCAGATCGGGAATCTCGGTCGGCACCGCGAACGCCGAGTCCACCTGTACCGACATCGCCAGTTCGTTGCCATGGCGGTCGTAGATAAGGCCGCGCTTCGCGGAAACATTAATCGACCGCTGCTGCTGGTGCTCTGCCCGCTGCTCGAAATCACCGTAGCGGAATACCTGGAGATAAATCAGGCGGACACAAATCACCCCGAACCACACGAGCAGCAAGCCGCCCAGAAGATAAAGGCGGTGATTTCCGGCCGTGATCTTGCTCGCTGGCAATGCGCGATTCCTCTTTCAGGTACTGAACGTCAAGCACTCAGCACTTAGCATTCGGCCCTTAGAATCACAAGCACTTACCAATTCGCACAGACTAAATGCCAGTCGCCAACCGTTACTTCCTGAATGCTGATTGCTGAATGCTGACTGCTCCCAGAGACAAACATGGCGGCTCACCGAATCCAGTGATGCCGCCAAAAAGTTTTTCTGGGGAAGGGCACTTCATCCTTCCGGGCCGATTTTCCCGGCCGCTCGATTCGCGTTACTTCTCAACCACGATTCGTATCAGGGGCGTGCCTTCAGGCGCCGCGTCTACCTCGCCGCAATCATCGAGAACGGCACCGCACTCGCCATTACCGGGGTACCGCTATCCGCCGACGAATCCAGAGTCATGACCTGTCCCGCCTGCGGCGACTGCAATCCCAGCCTCCGCGCCATTACATCGATCCGTTCCGGATCCCGCAGCGACGCGTCTTCCAGACGCAGCGCGTGATTCATCTCCGCCATGCTGTCGCGCTCGATCTTCACCGACTCGATCTTGTACCCATATTCGATCGCCTTGAAATGCTGCCACGCATAGGTCATGACCAGCAGAAACAGGCAGGAGAGCGCGATGGCGAATTGCCGCATCTCGCGCCCGCGACGTGGATCTTCCACCTTCACCAGGCGCGAGTTGTCGATGTTCTTGGCGAAATAAATCTCCGGTGTACCAATCCAGAACGACTGCCGCCGGCTCGCCTGCATAACTCTGTGTGCTGTCGCTGCTGTCGCCATTTATGCCACCCCGAGAAGATCGGCTTCCGATTGCAATGGCTGGTGATGCTTCGAATACCAGCGTTCCAGTTCCGAATCCTGGCTGAGTTCGCGCGCGTGCGCCTCCGCCCGCTCCACCGTCTTCATCAGTTCGTCAATCAGCGTTCCCGTATGCATTGGCCTGACTCCTCGCCCTACCCTCGATTTCTCTCCGGAGCGGCATCGAGAGATCGGTAGGATTTTTGTTTCGCCCTTAAGTGAGAGGCGATGCCGCTCCGGAAACCTTGCCCCGGCACGCCTTCCCTGGTGCGTGCCGGGCTTCCTTCACCTGAACTTCGCTCCCCCAGCGCAAGAAGCGGTCGCGCTGGGGACCCCGGCGGGTTCTCCGGGGAAAAGCATTCAGCAATCAGCACTCAGCATTCAGTGGGTCGACAGCACCGCAGCAAACTGGCTGAATGCTGATTGCTGATTGCTGAGTGCTGATTGCTCTTTAAACTCTTTCCGCTGCTCGCAACTTCGCACTGCGCGCCCGCGGATTGCGATCGATCTCTTCTTCGCTGCCCGTCACCGGCTTCTTCGTCAGCAGCCGATACACGCCCTGCTTCGCGCCATCGCGCATCGCATCTTTCACAATGCGATCCTCCAGCGAGTGGAAGCTGATCACCACCAGCCGCCCGCCCGGCCTGAGCATCTGCGGGGCCGTCTTCATCAGCTCCCGCAGGTCGTCTAGTTCGCGGTTTACGAAGATTCGGAGAGCCTGAAAGGTTCGCGTCGCTGGATGAATCCGCCGTTCTGCTTGATTCATTGGCCGGGCCGCGGCTGAGACGACATCCGCAAGTTGCGCAGTAGTTCGTATCGGCCGCGACCGGACAATGGCTCTGGCGATTCTCCGCGACCTCCTTTCCTCACCGAATTCGTAAATCAGGTTGGCGAGTGTGACCTCGTCCACCCGATTTACCACTTGTTCGGCGGTCTCCCCCGATTGCGTATTCATACGCATATCTAAGGGTCCTTCCGCCTGAAAACTGAATCCGCGCTGCGCGTCGTCAAGCTGCAAACTGCTCACGCCAAGATCGGCCAGGATGCCGTCAACTCGTACGTCATCGGTCACCACCGGTCGGTCATGAGCCAGATCAGCAAACGATCCGTGGATTAACTCGACCAAGGGCCAGTCCGCTGCGTCATCCCTGACACCTGACACCTGAAGCCTGACACGTGCGCGCTCCAGCGCCGCCGGATCCTTATCGACCCCAATCAAACGACCCTGTGCGCCGAGGCGTTTTGCGATTTCGTAGCTGTGCCCGCCCAGGCCCACCGTGGCGTCGATATAGGTCCCACCGCGCTGGATATTGAGAAAATCGATCGCTTCTTTTAAAAGAACCGGGACATGGCCAACCCGCCCACGTCCACCCCGCTCGGGGGTGTCTTTGTAACCCTCGCCCACTAGATGCCCAAATCGTCGAGCGTCTTCTCATCCTCAGGCGTGAACTGCTCCTGCAGAATCTCCTGCCGGTAGGCCTCGAGATTCCGCACTTCCAGATACTTCTGATACCCAACCACGGCGACTTCGCCCTTGATCTGCGCCGCTTCGCGCAGCAACTGTGGCAACAACAACCGGCCTTGGCCGTCCATCTCCACCTGCTGCCCCCAGTAGTTCACCCGCGACAAGAACTTCTTTTTCGTCGGGTTGAACGTCGAGAGCCCGGCCAGCTTCTGTTCGATCTGCTCCCATTCCTCGAAGGGATATATCTGTGCAACCTTTCCATCGAGGCTGGTGATGTAGAATTGCGTCCCGTATTTCTCGTCGATCACCCGCTTGAACTCGGCCGGGACCTTGAGCCGTCCTTTTTCGTCGACGCGAGTTGGGTGATTGCCGCGAAACATGTGTCTGCCTGCCCCTTGAAGGGGATTTGGATCTATTGACAGTCGCTACCACGGCGACCAGGGAGGAGGTAAAAGCGGCGCAAATTTCGGTCAGATCGGGTTCGTTCGGGCTCTTTTTGTGGGTGTCAGTCCTAAATTCCACTGGCGCCTCAAATGGTTCTACTTCTGCCCACAACCTGTAGATCTTGACCACTTGTTGCCACTTTTTCCCACATCCTACGCCTAAACCGTTTATTGTCAATAAGAAACTTCGAGGTGAGGGGTCTGTCAGAAGAGGCTTTTTAGAAAGCGCAGAGTCTTGTAGCTAACTGGATTGGTGACCACAAGATGTTGCGTTTAGAAAAGTGATTCCTTCGTAGTTTCTTCGCTCCGATTTTTCTTGTCTCCGAAAAATTTCTGTGGATCGCTTGTGGCGCGGGCGCCCTCGCCCGCGAAAATCGACTCACGCCGATGGAGCGACGGGCGTCCCGCCCGTCAAAGCAGACAGCTTCGCGCGCAAAGCCTGTGGCACACGAACTCCGCTAGCCACCTTTCCTTGGCTACCAACAACAACCAAAATTTGGAGTCGTAGACACCCATGCGCACGGCTCGCAGCGCGCTGTCAATGGGGCCCTCGTCCGTGGCCGAGTGTTGAACTCCTCTCGCATCTACCGGTCGCCGCGCTAATCACCTCTGTCATCCTGAGCGACGTGAGGCGCCAGCCGAACAAGTCGAAGGACCCCTTGCCTGCCTAGCAAACCACGAACCTTCCAAGGCGTTTCTCCCAACGGTAGAATCCATCAGACTCGCCCGGCCCCGGTCTCAAGCTTCGTTGAGTGCAGGATTTCAGAGGTTCTCGAACTTCAACGGAACAGCGACATGCCCAAACCTACTCCCATCTGGAAACAAACCATCGACAACGAATTCTCCACGCCCGAGCGCTGCCACATCATCGAAACCTATAACAGCTCCGACGACGAATCGCTCTCCATCGCCCGCGCCCGCGTCGCGCCGCACGTTACCACTGCATGGCATCACGTAGAAGGCACCGTCGAGCGCTATATCATCACGGACGGTCGCGGCCGAGTCGAAGTCGGCGACTTCCCTGCCGCTCGGACGTCGGCTCGGCGACGTGGTCATCATCCCCGCCGGAGTTCGCCAGCGCATCACCAACACGGGCGATCGCGACTTGATCTTCTATTGCATCTGCACCCCACGCTTTCGGCAACAAAACTACCGAACATTAGAATGAGTCATCAAGGTCCGTATCAGGGCGCGCCTTCAGGCGCGCTGCCACGTTCATCAGAATAGAGCGCCTTTAGGCGCCGCGCAGTCACCTCACGCAATGATTCACCACGCCCAATTCGAAGACTGGGTCTCTTTCCCCATCGACCGTGTCTTCCTCTTCTTTGCGAATCCCGAGAACCTGCCCCGCCTTATGCCGCCCGAGACCGCCACGCGCATCGACAAACTTCAACTCATCGCCCCGCCTTCCCTCACCGATCTCCCCCACCCCGGCCCGATCGCCGGGATCGGCTCCGAAATCTACACTTCGTTTCGCCCCCTCCCGCGTCTTCCCGTCCGCGCCCGTTGGATCGCCCGCATCACCGAGTTCGAATGGAATCACCACTTCGCCGACATCCAAGCCAAGGGCCCCTTCCAAAGCTGGCGTCACCGTCACGAGTTCACTTCCGAGATCCGCAACGGCATCCCCGGCACTGTCGTTCGAGATCAGATCGACTACTCCGCCGGCTTCGGGATCCTTGGCAATGCAGCCCGAGACCTCTTCCTCGACCGCCAACTCCGCCAGACCTTCCAGCGCCGGCAGGAGACGCTGTCCGGGTTGCTCGGAACATTCTGAACACCGCCCAGTACGGCCCATCTGACTAAGCTGGATGCTGCGCGACACCGGCCAAGCGGAGTAATATACGGACATATGCTTGGGCCTAAACTTCTCTGGCCTGCCTTGGTTCTTGTTTCTTGTGCCTCGTTTTCCGTTGCGGGAGATTCCCTGCGCTCCCCCTGGGACGCTCCGGTGAACACCGCCGACGCGGCGTACAATTGTCCCGCCGCTCCGCACTTGTCGCAGGACCTCGCGGTCGACAGCTACTACTCCGACGAAAACCATTCCATCGTCGATGAAGCGCGCAAGAAAGCCTACGACCAGGCCTCCGCGCCCTACACTGAGTTTTCCCGCGCCGTGGTCAAAGCGGCCGACGCCTATCGCGCCACCGGCAATCAGCGTGCCGCCGAATGCGTAATCACCCTGCTCGACGCCGCCGCCAAGGATAAGGTCCTCGCCGGCTCGATGAAGACTGCCCAGGCGATTTACGTCCAAGGCTGGAACCTGTCGTCGTGGGCGATCGCTTATCTCAAGGTCCGGGGCGCCAGCGCCGCGTCATACGAAGAGAACATCGAGATTTCTGCCTGGCTCAAGAGACTCGCTGAGGAGAACCGCGACTACTACGAAGGCAACGGACACAACTCGCACAGCGACGCCCACAACAATCATCTTTACTGGGCTGGACTCGCCATCTCTGCGGCCGGCATCGCCGCCGAGGATCGCAAGCTCTTCAATTGGGGGATGAACGCCTACCGCGAGGCCGCCCGCGACATCACCAACGACGGCACGTTGCCCCTCGAAATGCAACGCGCCGGCCGCGCTTTGTACTATCACCTGTATGCGCTCGCGCCTCTGGTCATGCTGGCGGAACTGGGCGAGTCGAATGGCATCGATCTGTATGCCGAAAAGCATCACGCGATCCAGCGACTGGTCGACCGCTGCGCTGCGGGACTGCAGGATCCGAGTTATTTCGTCCAGCACACGGGCGTCCCCCAGGACATGCCCACCGATCTTGACGCGTGGGAGATCGGCTGGGCCAAGCCGTACATTCGCCGCTTCCCGAACCCCAATCTCTCTTCGCTGCTGTCCAAAGCCCCGGACCTCAGCTACACCACCTGGGGCGGCCTTCCCCCGGAGTAGGTCTTAGAGACACGCCACAATTCTCGCAAGAACACCGAGCCTCCGCATTTTTTCTCGCCGAGATAGATTCAGGATTCATCACAATCAGTCCTCATTCAACGCGTAGCAGAAAAACTCATGCGGGTCTGGTCGTATGCTATGACCATGCGCAATCGGCTTCTTTCCGTTGCACTGGTCTCGTTGTTCACAGCGTTGATGGCCGCCCAAACCCCGAGTTCTTCAGCGCGCCCTCGCGCTTCCGACCTGGGTTTGAAGGTCGGAGTTTTGCCGGCCGGGCCGCTCGATGCCATCACTGACGTTGCTGGCGTTGAGGTCGGACACACCACCATCATCCGCGGCGAGAACATCCGCACGGGTGTCACGGCCGTTCTGCCCCACTCCGGCAATCTCTATCGCGAGAAGGTTCCTGCCGCGATTTTCGTGGGCAACGGCTTCGGCAAGTTGACCGGCTCGACGCAGGTCGAGGAAATGGGTGATATCGAGACGCCGGTTCTGCTGACGTCGACCACAAGCGTGCCCCGCGTTGCCGATGCGCTGATCAGCTACATGCTGGCGCTGCCGGGCAACGAAGATGTGCTCTCCATCAACCCGGTCGTCGGCGAAACCAATGACGGATTCCTCAGCGACATTCGCAGCCGCCACATCGCTCCCGATGACGTTTCTGCCGCGATCAAAGGCGCAAAGGGTGGCCCCGTCGAAGAGGGTGCCGTGGGCGCCGGTACTGGCACGATCGCGTTCGGATGGAAAGGCGGCATCGGGACTTCGTCGCGCCACTTGCCCGCAAACCTTGGCGGCTACACCGTCGGAGTCCTTGTGCAAACAAATTTCGGTGGCGTGCTGACCATTGGAGGCGCTCCGGTCGGGCAGGAACTGGGCCAGTATTACCTCCGCAAGGAACTCGCGCAGGCCAGCGCCGACAACGCCAAGGATAAAGACAAAGCCGACGGATCTTGCATGATGGTGGTCGCCACCGACGCGCCGCTGGACTCGCGCAACCTGAAACGACTCGCGGCCAGGGCCCTATTCGGATTGGCTCGCACGGGGAGTTCGGCCTCGAACGGCAGTGGCGATTACGTGATCGCCTTCTCGACCGCGCCGCAGGTCCGGATCCATTCCACCGACAAAGCGCCGACCCGGCACGTCGAAGTCATGACCAACGACTCGATGTCCCCGCTTTTTGAGGCGGTGATTGAAGCAACCGAGGAAGCCATCTATAACTCGATGTTCAAGGCGACAACGATCACTGGCAATGGACACACCATCGAGGCCCTCCCGATCGACAAGACCGTGGCGATTCTGAAGGAGCACGGAGTGATCAAGTAGCCGGCCGCGGACCCCATATCGCGCATGGGCCCCTTGCTGAGGGGCTAATCCTCGTCATGCAAAGGAACGCCGCCAAGTAGGCGGGCAGCAGCCCATGGCCTTCCTTGCATTTGGTAATCGACAAGGCTGAAAGTTTCGTTGCTGCATTTCCTCCAAAATGCGGTTTAATCTACGGGCCGCATTCGGAATGTGGGGCCGGGCCTGGCGAGTTTGCGCAAAAGGAGCACCATCATGTCATTAATGATCGAGAATCTGCCGGAAGCCATCCGGACTACCAAGCAGCAGTTGCGAGCCGCATTGCCCGGATATCGCGAAGTCTTTCGTGAGGTCGAGGCCGAAATGCGCCGCCGCGTCGAAGAGATTGTCTCCGAGCGGGAAGCGGGACACGACGTAATCCCCATCGTCCAGTATGCCGACATAGACGCTGGGCAGGTCTCGCCGGAATTGGTAAAGAAGATCAAGGCGCGCGGTGCGTGTGTGGTGCGGGAAACTTTCAGCCGCGAGCAGGCCACCGCATGGGATCAAGAGATCGCCGACTACGTCGATAAGAACAACCTCGACGCAAAACTCGCCAACGCAGCAGAGGACAAGTATTTCGGCACTCTGGCGTCGGCTAAGCCGCAGATCTACGGAATCTATTGGTCCCGCCCTCAGGTGCAGGCCCGGCAGTCGGAATCGCTCACCAACGTTCGTGTCTTCCTGAATAACCTGTGGCGCGCCGAGAGCGACGGCGTGCGTCATTTCAACTCGAACGAAACGCCCGCGTACGCCGATCGGATCCGCCGGCGCCCTCCAGGATCGGCCTCTCTCGGCCTCTCTCCACACGTCGATGGTGGATCGATCGAGCGCTGGCTCGACGACAACTTTCGAAAAGTTTATCGCCACGTCCTCGCCGGAAATTGGCGAGACTACGACGCGTTCGCCGCCGCGTTTCGCCCCGAGGTGCGCGAAGTTCCATCCGCGGCCGTCTGCTCCATGTTCCGTACCTTCCAGGGCTGGACCGCTTTGACCCGGCAAGGGCGCGGCGACGGAACCCTCCAGTTGATTCCCATCGCGCAAGCCATGGTCTACGTGCTGCTGCGCGCCCTTCAGGACGATGTCGCCGACGACGATCTTTGCGGCGCGAAGCCCGGACGTGCGCTCTCCATCAGCGAGCAGTACCACGGCATGCTGATACGGGCGCTGTCGTCGATCCCGCTCATGGAGCCCGGCGACACGGTCTTCTGGCACTGCGACGTGGTGCACGCCGTCGAGAACGAGCACAACGGAACCGGCTACAGCAACGTGATGTACATTGCCTCGGCTCCGGGCTGCTCGAAGAACACCGCCTACCTCGAGCGACAGGCGGTCTCGTTCCTGAGCGGCAAGACGCCGCCCGATTTCGCTCCCGACGACTTCGAGGTGAATTTCATCGGACGGGGAACCATCGCGGATCTGACAGAACTCGGCCGCGCACAACTCGGCATCACCGAGGCCCTGTATAAGAGCACGCTGGCGGGCGTCGCCTAGACATCGCAGGGCTCCAAATTCCCAGCGATCGAACGCCCCGATTCTCGCTAACGACAAACCGCTTTCCGAGTCTCTACTGAAGCAGCTTTGGCCACTTGGGGGACGGGAAGCAATCCGTCCGATCCCGTCCCTGAAAAGCCACTGCCAGCGCATCTGCCCTGTGGAGGCTTCCGTCCCAATGTTTCGTCGTGCTCGACGGATTTTGCCGCTCCTCTGCATCCTCGCAGCCGCATCCCTCGCAACGCCGACCGACTCGGCCATTCAGCACTTCCACGCCCTTCGCGACAAAATCCGGCAAACGCGCAACAGCAAGGACTGGCACGCGAATGTTGAGAGCGCACACGAACTCGAACAATTCCTGAACGAATCCCCGCAGTCACTACTGGAATCGGCCCGCGCGCAAATCCACGCAAACGACCTCAACGGCGCCCTCGCCAAGCTGCAGCAATTCGTACGCATGGGTCAGTACACCGAACTGGTTGAGACTTCGCAGGAATTCGCTCCGCTTCGGGAAGCACCCGGCTACTCGCAAATCGCAAAACGGATGCAGGAGAATCGCACTCCGGTTTCTCTCGCTTCCACTGCCTTCCAACTTCCCGACGCAGCCCTTCTGGCCGAGGACCTTGACTACGATCCAGCCAGCAAGCGTTTCTTCATCACCAGCGTCCGCGAAAAGAAAATCGTAACGGCCGACGCAGCTGGCACCATTCACGACTTCGCCAAAGCACCCGACGATTGGCCGATGCTCGCCATCAAGATCGACTCCGTTCGCCACGTTGTTTGGGCCACCGAAGTCGCGATGCAGGGTTCTGTTTTCGCACCAAAATCGGACTGGGGTCGATCGGCAGTGCTGCGTTTCGACGTAAAGACCGGGAAGCTCCTGCGACGTATTGAAGGCCCATCGGGCAGCGCGCTTGGAGACATGGTACTAACAGCGAACGGCGATGCCATCGTCAGCGATGGCCAGCACGCAGGCGTCTACAGGGTCTTCGCCGAAGGCGATCATCTCGAAGGCATGGACGGTGGCGATTTCATTTCCCCTCAAACGCCCGCCATGCATCCCGACGGAAAACAGGTTTTCGTCCCCGACTATGTGCGAGGCGTTGGCTTGCTAAACCCCGAAAGCAAGCAAGTGCGTTGGCTCTCAAACGAAGGTCAGTTCGCTCTGGATGGGATTGATGGGCTCTACTTCGATCACGGCACGCTGATCGCCGTGCAAAACGGAACATCTCCCGAGCGCGTCGTCGCATTCCCGCTCAATGCCGCACTGACCCGGATTTCATCCCAGACAATTCTAGAGAGTGCCACCGCGACCCTGGGCGATCCGACCCATGGAGTGATCGTCGATCACGACTTCTACTACATCGCGAATTCCGGATGGGACGTCATCGACGAACATGGGAACATGAAACCCGACGCGAAGCCTTCCGTCCCGCGCATCATGCGAGTCGAGTTGAAGAAATTCTGACGCCGCATTGCCGGTCCCGCAAAAAACGGGAAGGGCACGAATTTATTCGTGCCGTAATCCGATGAAAATACGTCGGCACTTTGGCGCCTGAGGTTTTTTTCGCGGCGTCTCTCAAATTTTTCCGCAACCTGTTCAGCTATGCCGTTAGACCCGCTAAAAAATGCAGCTCTAGCCGCTAAGGGTCATCCGATCTCTCTCTTCTGGTTCATTATGCGGTAGCTTCTGTGTGTCCGCGACCCTTTGTCGGACGCGAGCGGAACCTGATTCCCGCTCGCGCCGGCTGTGTGCGAGACGAGGGTTACGCGGTCGCGCTCACTGTGCTGTTGCTTGGGCCGTTCAGCGCACCATTCGCAAGCGCATACTGCTGCAGATCCTGCTGCAGCGTGGTGTATGCCTGCTGCGCCGTGGTCAGATCCCCCGATTGCAGGTCCTGCCCCAGTTGCGTCAGGATCTGCGACATCTGGCTGCTGGCTTCACTGCCGCCGCCCCCGGAATGATGGTGATGGTGCGGGCGCTGCATGTGCGACGCGGCCTGGTTCTGCAAGTTTTGCTGCAGATTCGAGTAGTCCTGCTGCGCCGCCGTTAGATTGCCCGATTGCAGATCGGTGCTGAGTTGCTGAAACGCCTGCGTGATCGGGTTGCTGTTCTGTGTGGACGAACTCGATTGCGGACCGTCTTTCTGCACTGCCGCGAAATCCGCTTGCGCTCCCGTCAGGTTGCCAGTTTGCAGGTCTTGCCCCAGCTTCTGGAAATCCTGCCGGAATTGCTGCATGCGGTCTTGCACCCCTTGCGAATTGAACTGAAACAGATTACTGCTGAGAATCCCCGCTAACGACATGAGCACTTCTCCTTATCTGCTCGCCCCGAGAGTCCGCGGATTGCTCGCCACAGACTCCCTTCATGGCTGATCGGCAGTGTCGTGGCCCCACTTGAGCCGACGCCCACCGCAGGCCATGCCGTTGCCCATGCACTTTCCCAGCCCGAATACACGTGCTATGTCCTTATGGAGTATGTTCCTAAGAATCAACGCAGTTCGAAGAAGATGCCCGATTTGAATCTGGCCGCCTCGGCAAGGGATGCCCGTTACCGCAATTCACCGGCAGAAATTGCCTGGTCTCTGAACCCGTCATCGGGTCATTGACTCGTACTTCAGAGGTCAGTGCTTTTGCACCGACGACCGACAACCGGGGTCGACGGCCGACGCGCCGCAGCTTACGGCTTTGCCTTCAATTGCTCCGCTCGCTTCAGCGCGGCATCCGCTTCGGCCGTCATCCCCTTCGCGCGATACGCCTCTGCTAAGGCTGACTCGAGATCGGAATTGTCGCCCCGCTCTTTTTGCTGCTGGCCGAACGCGGCAATCGCTTCGTCGTAGTTCTTCACCTGCATCTGCGCCAGGCCCAGCCGGTAATAAACCGTCTCGAGGCTCGGCTCGAGCTGGGCCGCCTGCTTGTACTCCTCGATCGCCTCGCTGTAGTTCTGTGCGGCGGCCAGCGCCATCGCGAGCCCGAAGTGCGCGTATCCGTCGTCGTTGTCGGACTGCACCATCTGCGTAAAAAGATCCTTCGCCGCCGGAACGCGTTGCGTGTTCAGGTACACCATCCCGAGTTCGTAGCGCGTACCCTCGCTGTTGGGGCTGATCGCGAGAATCCGCTGCAGCTCCCCTTCCGCCAAATCAAATCTTTTCTGGTTGAAGTACGCGTGGGCCAGCTCGAAGCGCGCCGGCAAATAATTCGGCCTCTGACGGACCACCGCCTGCAGCTCTGCAATGGCCTCATCCGTTTTGTTTTCATCCAGAAAATCCGCGGCCCGGCTGGCGTGCGCCAGGTAACTCCGAGATTGGTAGAGCCACGCACCACAACCGGCAACGATGAGCGCCACGAGCACAATGACGCCTGCCCGCCGCAATCCGCCGTTCTCCGGCGCCAGTCGCGCGATCAGGGCCCCGAAGACCAGTCCCGTGACCAGGCCACCAATGTGAGCGGCGTTGTCCGTGCGTCCGAAGAACTGTCCGAGGACCGCGTTATAAGCAATAAAGATCAATAAGCTTCGCAAGTGCCCGCTGATAGCAAAGCGTGGCATGGTGAATTCACCGAGGTAAAACGACGCAATCAGCGCGCCTACAATTCCGAACACCGCTCCCGACGCTCCCACGCTCGGGATCGCCGGATGCCACCACGCGCTCGCCAGGCTGCTCCCGATCCCCGAAATCAGATACACCAGCGCGAATGTGACGTGCCCATAGAGGGATTCGCACAGGCCGCCCAGATCCCACAGGCACCACATGTTGAACAGAATGTGCAGAAATCCGCCATGCAGGAAAAGCGCAGTCACCAGCCGCCAAGGCTGGCCGCCCAGCGTCAGCGGTGCATAGTTCGCGCCTCGATCAATCAACGCCTGCGTCGGCGGGTCCAAGGCAATCCCCTGCACCGCCAGGATCCCAAACACCAGAACATTCAGGGCCACCAGCGCCTGCGTCACCATCATCGGCGACGATCCCGTGCCCGCCCACGGCGTCGGCATCACCGGTTGGACCGTGTCTTCGGACTCTTCTCCGCGTTGCGCGGCCTCATGCCGCACACACCACTCGCAAATCTTCCGCAAGGAAAATGGAGGCAGCTTCCGTCCGCATTGTGCGCAATTCGCCATGCTTCGAAACTTCGTTGTCACGTGCCAGTCGAACCCGGCATCGGTTTGCCGACGACCGACGACCGCCTTTCTATTTCACCGCCTCCACATACACCGCCGTTCCATATGCGAGCACTTCCGTCACGCCCTGCATGATCTCGGTCGCGTCGTAACGCGCACCGACCACCGCATTACCACCGAGTTCCGCTGCATGCTGCAACATCAGGTCGAACGCCTCCGCGCGTGTCTTTTCGCACAGATTGGTCAGCAGCGTAATGTTGCCACCCACCAGCGTCTGAAGGCTCGCCCCGATGGTTCCGAAGATCGAGCGCGAACGCACCACGATGCCGCGCACCACGCCCAGCGTACGCACCACGCGGAAGCCGTCCAGTTCGAACTGCGTGGTCACCATGTTGTGCGACACCATGCGTCCGGTGGGTGCGAGGTAGGTCGACATTGGGGGCGCTTCTCCTCAAGAAATTGGTCGGTATGCTTCCAACTATAGCGCGGACGCCCCTGCCTCGCGAGCGACTCTCCATAATCCCGTCACGCGAGTAGAAAAGCGAAGCAAATAGAAAGCGGATACTCCTCACGGAGTATCCGCTGTGTCAGATCGCTTCCAGCAGAACTAGTGTTGAAATTGGACCGCTGGAAGAACCGCCGTTCCTTCCTTGCGTACAGCATCCAGTAGGCTAGGGTCGAGACCCAAGGCCTGGAGAATGGTAGGCGCTACCTGGGCGGTGCCCACGGCAGCGTGCACCGTCGTGGCAGCGAAACTCGGGTTTGACAGCAGCAGGATCACGTTGGTGTCGTCATGGGAGAATCCGCCGTGCTCCTCCTGTTTCGCGTGGCTGCCGGAGTAGGTCACGCCGACATTCGGGGTCACGATGATGTCGGGCGTGCGCGGGTCCTTGTTTGGATCGTTGTAGTTTAGCTTCAGCGACGGACCATAGAAGAACTGCCCGGCGCCGATTTCGGTGGCGCCAAGATTGCCCTCCAGGAGTGAAACGGCGGCGTCCGTATAGGACGGGTTCGTCAGCCAAAGCAGCGAGACGTCGTCTTCCGTGGATCCGATGCCGCTGCCATTGGGATCCTCGGAAGGAGGCATCGCGGCGTGCAGATCGTTGGAAATCAAAGTTGCCGGCGAAATGCCATTGGCACCTGCCTGCCGCTTGTACAGTGATGGATCGATCGGCGACTGACCGTGCTTAGCCGTGATCACGATCAGCGTCGAATCATACAGGCCTTGCTTCTTCAGTTCGCTGACGAATGCCCCAATCGACGCGTCGACGAACTTGAACTCGTCGAGCAGAGCAGCGCTGGGGGTTCCCGCAGCATCGAGGTATCCACCGGTGGTGTTGTTGCTCGCCTCAATCAGCTTTTGGCCTACGCTCACGGCCTGGAAGTTCATGCCGAAGACGTTGGGGGCGTGGCTTAATTTCCCGCCGCCGAGGTGGGTCTTGCCATTGATCCAGTTCAGAATCGCATCGACCTTCAGCGTGTCGTAGCACTGGATGTTCTGGAAGCTGTTGGTCCAGGCGGTCAGATCCGAGTTGGGATCGAGCACCGCATCGCACTTCACACCCGTTGGCGTTGTAACGTGGGGCAGGCCAACGACGTTTGAATTGATTTCCGGCGCATAGAAATCGTCCAGAGCTGCTGGCCCAATGCCGGAGGCGGCGGAGGAGTATGCCGGGTGCTTGTCAGACCAGGCAGCGACTCCGCCATTCTGGTGAACCACGCTAAAGATGCTATTGGCACGGACGAATTGCCAGGGCCATACCGGCTTGCAGCCGTGGGCCGGATCGCGAGGCAGTTTGTTGGGATCGATCGAAGCGATGGTCCCGTCGGTGAGCGATGCACCAGGAGCGCCGCCATTCACCTTACTCTGATCGATGTCGATTCCTTCTTCGTATTCCGTTGTGTAGCCGGTTGGCACCTGACCCGGTGTGCAGGGTCCAGCCGCATTGCCATTTCCGGTGGTCGTGACAGGTCCCTGCAAATTTCGGGAGTAGGCGACGTCGTAATAGACGCCAGTCAAGGCCGGGCTTCCGCCAGTGATGATTGCGGTTAGTCCGGGGAAGGAGTCGGAAGGTTTGGAAGTGCTCGCTCCGACGTAATTCACGCCCGTTCTAGCTAGGGCTGCAAGTTGCGGACAATAAGGCTCTCCGTTGTTGGCTCCGGCGATGCCGTGGGAGCAATTCAGGAAATCGACCGCGTGCATACCGTCCACGCTGATCAGCAAGACATGTTTGACCTTGCCGTCCTCAGCTTGCGATGACTGCGCCGCCAACAGCAGGGCCATCGTCATAAGAACCATCAGTACACCTGAGAAAAACCTGCGCATGCTTCCTCCGTTGTGTGCGAGTAGTGGGACTCATTCCCCAAGCCTCAACTACGTCTCACGTTGATAGGCGAGGCAAGTTACAGTCCCGTTAGCGCAGGATTAAAAGCGTGTTACAAACGCGTAAAAGTCGCGTCCGCTGGGGCTTCTCGCCGGTTATCTCTGTGGAAAACGTATGACCCGCGGCGGAGGTCCTATAATTTTGACGCCTCTATGAAATCTCGACGCGCGTTTCTTCAAACCAGCTGCGGTCTCGCCGCAACGACTGTTCTCTCTTCCACCAGCTTCGCCCGTAACGCCGGCGACACGAACCCGGCCTCCCTGCCTCCTGCGATCGCAAAGCTGCGATCGATGAAAGATCGGGCGCGGCCCATCACGCGTGACGAGCGTCACGAACGCCAGGAAAAGGCGCGCCGTCTGATGGAGGCCAACGAACTCGACGCCATCCTTCTTATGGAAGGCACTTCCCTCAACTACTTCACCGGAATTCGCTGGTGGGGTGGCGAGCGAATGTTTGCCATGGTGCTTCCTGCCAAAGGAACTTCGTTCTACGTCTGTCCGGCATTCGAGGAAGGACGCGCGCACGAGCAGATCGCCAACGCCCCCGAGGGCGAGGGCGCCGATGTCCGCATCTGGCAGGAAGATGAAAGTCCATACGAGCGCATCGCGCAGGGCCTCAAAGACCGCGACATCGCCACAGGAAAGTTAGGCATCGAAGAAACCGTCCGCTGGGTCTTCAGCGAGGGAGTCGGCAAAGCCTCACCGCAACTGCATCTGCTGAGTGCAACGCCAGTCACTGCCGGATCCCGCATGATCAAGAGCCGCTCCGAACTCGACCTCATGCGCCTCGCCTCGAAAGTCACCCTCACCGCCTACAAGGCCGTCTACGAATCCCTCAAAGATGGCATGACGCAGCACGATGTCGGCCATCTCGTGGAAGCCGCGCACGCGCAACTCGGCTTCGATGGCGACGCTCTCGTCGAAGTCGGCGAGTACGCCGCCTTCCCGCACGGATCCGTGCAGGCACAGGTGATTCACGAAGGAGTGCCAATCCTGATCGACGGTGGCTGCAAAGTCGAGGGCTACGAGTCCGACATTACGCGCATGTTTGTGATCGGCAAGCCGCCCGACAAGGTGAAAAAAGTCTTCGACATCGTGTATCGCGCGCAGAGCACCGCGCTTGCCACCGCGCGTCCCGGCCTGGAATGCGGCGCCGTGGACGCCGCCGCCCGCAAAGTCATCACCGATGCCGGCTACGGCCCCGACTACAAGTTCTTCACGCACCGCCTCGGCCATGGCATCGGCATGGACGGCCACGAGTGGCCTTACCTGGTCCGCGGAAACACGACCAAGCTCGCGCCCCATATGACCTTCAGCGATGAGCCAGGAATCTATTTGCGAGGAGAGTTTGGCATTCGTCTCGAAGACGACATGCACATCACAGAAGACGGCGCCGAGCTATTCACCCCCCAAAGCCCGTCGCTCGAAGAGCCCTTCGGAAAATCGTAGGGGATGTGTTCGTGTGGCGCGCACTCTTGTGCGTGAGGATTGGCTGCACCGTCACCACCAGTCCCGTAGGGACGGCAGAAACGACACACACTGTTTGGATGGCCCCGAACTCAGACCTCAACGAGCAGCCTCAAAACTCGAAACTTTGAAACTCGAAACTCTGAAACCTGAAGTCTCCTACCCCGCGAACTTATACCCGATCTTGTGCACGGTCAGAATCAGCTCCGGTTTCTTCGGATCTTTCTCCAATTTCTGACGAAGTCCCGCTACGTGGACGTCCACTGTGCGCGTGAAGGTTCCCACCTCGTATCCCCAAACCTCGCGCAGTAATTTTTCGCGTGGCAGCACGATCCCCGCATGCTCCACGAAATACCGCAGCAATTCGAACTCCCGTACCGAGAGATACACCGCCTCTCCCCCGCGCGTGACCTTCACATCGCGATGGTCGAGCGCCGCCCTCGTCTCGATGCGAATCGACCCGAACTGATACACGGCCTGCCCGGTGCGGATCGGCGCTCGCCGCAGCAAGGCCTCAATGCGCGCCATCAGTTCCTGCATGTCGAATGGCTTGGTGACATAGTCATCCGCGCCCAGCTTCAGCCCGACGATCTTGTCGATCGTCTCGCTTCGCGCCGTCAACAGCAGGATGGGCGTGCCCAGCCCCGCCACGCGGATGTCACGACATAGGTCGAGCCCGTTTCGCCCGGGCAGCATGATATCGAGCAGGATGAGATCGAAAGGCAACGACGTCGCTTTATCGAAGCCCGCTTCGCCGTCCGCGACCGCGTCCACCACATAGCCCTCGCGCAACAGCCGGTCGCTCAATGCCATCCGCAACGCTTCTTCGTCTTCGACGAGCAGAATGTTTTCTTTCATTGTCGTGTAAGCAGGTCAGAGCCGAGCGGCTCCTCCTGCCAACTCCCCTTCTTCATCGTGGGCAGATGCAGCGTAAAGATGCTTCCCACGCCGATTTTGGTGATTACGGTAATTTTGCCGCCCATGGCCTCCGCAATGCTCTTGGCCAGAGGCAATCCCAGGCCGGTGCCGTGGATCTGTGCGGCAGCGACCGAGGGGCTCCGATAAAAAGGTTCGAAGATGTGCGGCAGATCGGTGCTGTCGATCCCAATCCCATGATCTTCGACGCTGATCCGGATCTCCTCTGTGTGCGGAAGCTCCGATTTGTGCAGGAACCCGCGCATCGCGATGCGCCCATGGGTCCCACCGTACTTCACCGCATTGCCCACCAGGTTCTGCAGACACTGCGAGAGAGCGGAAACATCTCCCAGAATCCGGGGCAAGCCCGGCTCCGCCTGCACGTCCACCATGAACCCCGCCTCACGCACCACTTCCCGCGTGTTTCGCAGAACCGACTCGAACAACTCCTCGATCGTCATCGGCCGCATCACATAATGGGTGCGCCCCTCGCGCGTGGATGCGAACAACAGAATCTGGTTGACGAGCTCCGTCAGCTGCCGCGTGTGATTGCGAATCACGGCGCCATACTTCGCAAGCTGATCCTTCTCCTCCACGACTCCGTCGGCGATGTTCTGCGCCGAGGCCGAGATCACCGCCAGCGGCGTGCGCAGCTCGTGTGATACCGATGCCACAAAATCCATCTGCAATTTGGCCAGCTTGAGCGCGTTCAGCATCTTGGCGCGTTGAATCGCCCAGATCGATACGCTGGCGAACAGCAGCGTGAAGCACAGCACCCCCACCAATCGTCCTGCCGAGCGCCGCGACGAAGCATCCACTACTGCCAACTGCCTCGACGCCTGCTCGTCATACAGCCGCTTGATCTCTTCCATGTCCTGGCGCACGCGGTCAAATGACGGCACACCTCCTGTTAGATCGTAGTCCACCGCTTCCTTGATGCTGCCTTCCAGGATCGACGCCAGAACTTCATCGCGGACCTTGAGATATCCGATCCAGTCGTCTTGCAGTCGCTTGCCGACCTCCAGTTCGCGCGCGTTGCGGGCGCGGCCCAGATATTCGTGGATAGCGTCGGTCACCTTCCGGTCCGCTTCCCGCGACTGGTCGGCGTACTCCACCTGGAGATTGCTGTCGTTTGTGGTCAGCGCGTACAGCGTCGCACGTCTCGTTTCCTGCGCGTCGTACTGCAACCCTCCGATCCCGCGCAAGCCGAGCACCGCCCCGACGTACATTCTTTGGACTTCGCTGTCCGCCGCTCGGAGGTCTCGAATCACGAAGATGACGACGCCGGTCTCCACCGTAAACACCATCAGCAGCAGCAGCGTCGAGCTATAGCGCGACACTTCGAACAGGAACCGGTCCAGGATCGAATGGTGACCACCGGCTCTAGGGCGCGACGTTCGTTGCACAGCTGTACTCACTTCGCCACCGCACTCGGTAACAACCGCAGTTCGTAATCCTTGTCCTCGGGCAGACGCCCGTCAATCCGGATCACCTTCACCGTCGGATCGACGTCGCTCAGGCGCACATAGCCGATCGCTCCTGGAACGTTGAAGATGAACTTGCGCACGCCCACCGACGTGGCTAGCGTCTTCGGCGACACGAACACTTCTCCCGTAAACAATCCCTGCAGGAAATGCCGGTTGAAGTCAGTCTCGCTCATGCGGTAGATCTCGCGCAGCATCGCCTTGCGCTCGGGCTGCCCGGGTTCCATCATCACCAGCGTGATGCGGCGGCCGTTGGCCCAGTGACTGCGCTCACCCAGGAACACGGTGCGCAGGTCTTTCATGGTCAGGTTGTCGACGCTATTTTCCTGATTCACCACGATCGCGATGCTCTCATCGGCAGGCAATGTCTGGGCGTCGGCCGAGGTGCGCACCGTCTTCTGCGCGCACACCTCCGCCAGCAGCACCAGCAGTGCGATGATCACGATCTGTGGCCGTCGCAGCATCCGTTCGCCTTTAGAACGTGAACCCCAACTGCAGAGTCAATGCGTTGACCCCAGGCTGACTCCGCAGCTGGTTATAGTCGTACTGCAGCTTCAATGCGACCGATTCGGCTGCGTCGTAACGCAACCCCACCGATGGACCCGCACGCAGGCCGACATCGGGGTAGATCGGTTCGTTGTTCGGAGCGTTGATGTATTGATAGCGGAAATATGGCCGGTACGATCCCCAGCGCTTCGAAATCTGTGTGTAGAAACTGGGCGTGTTAAATACCCGCGTGGTGTCCTGGGGCGCGTGGCGCACGAGTACAAATTCGTTCAGCCACTCGAAGTTAGGCAGCATGTACACGGCATGTGCCGCCAGAATGTTTTCGGAAACGGGCGACTGCGCCAATGGCGTCAGCAGATCGTGATAAGCCGAGAACCCAACCTGGAGCCCGTGAATCGCCTCGGGCCGCGCAAACAGCGCGAGGTTGAAGGCCTTGTGATTATTTTCGTCGACTTCGTTCTGGACCGGCTCTTCCTGCAGGGGCGTGCGCGACGCGCGCCCGTTTCCTATCTCCGCCACGTAATGAAGGCCGAGCGAGCCCGACGGAATTCTCCCGGAAGCCGACACACCAACGTTATGAACGGGCAGAATGCCGCCCGAGTCTTCAAACTGGAACAGCAGCGGCCGCCCCGTCGTCGTCTGGAACCATGTGCTGTGATGGTACGCGGTGTTGTAGTAGCCAATCGCCGTGTGATATCGCCCCACCGCCAGGTTGAAGTAGTCGTTGTAGGAGTACTGCAGGAGATAGCGCTCGACGTCCACGCCGAATTCATTCGTGCGCCCCGACGGTACCTCGTAAAAGTTGTCCGGACCCGATTCGAATACGATCTCGCCCAGGAACTTGAACTTCTCCGAAATATCCGATGTCACGAACAGGTTCAGTTGGCCCAGGCTGAATGAGGTAGTGCTCTCGTGCTCGTCACTCCCGTGGAACGACACATCCCCGAACCCACGGATGCGAAGCAGGGTCTTACTCATGTCCATGCGTTCCGGCTCAGGATTGCTCACGTCGGGTTCGACATGCTGATCCTGCGTGCCCTGTGTCTGCGGCGCGGCGGGGGCCGCCATGGCGGGTCCATGCTCCTGGTGTTCCGGCACAGGCGTAATGCTCGCCAGTTCCTGCTTCACTGGTTCTGGCCGAGGCGCCCCTGGGCGCTCGGCTTCCAGTTGCGACACGCGAGCCTCCAGCCGGTCGATCCTCTGCAGAAGCATCTGGATCGTCTGCTGCTCCGTCGTCGGCGTAGCGGCCGCCTGCTGCGCACGCAGATTCGCCGGATCCAGGGCAAGTCCCAGGACTAGCACCAACCATATCCCTCTTCTGACGGCTGTTTTTCTCCGCCTCTTCCGAAGAGTCTTGTTGGGATTGTTATCGCTGGACACCATGGCCACCTCCTTGGAGACTTCCCTGGTCGCTTTCCTCAATCGCGCGTCCGGAGCGCAAACTGCGCGGCGAAGCATCGATTGCTGCGGCAGCAACCCTGATCATGTGGAAAATCACACCTGCGAATTGCACAACTCAGACCGGGCAAATTAAATATGCGCGCGTTGAGGGACTCTTAGAACAAAAGACGCCACGTGCCTGCGGTCTGGGGAAACACACAGGAACCCACGCTACGGCATCTCTTCGAGTGCCTCAACTTGATCTGCGGGAGAAGGGAGCCTAGTTGGTAACGCTCAGCCGGTCACTGAACTATTCCGGCAGACGGCCTCGGCGCCCTGCAGGATCAATCACAGAACTCACCCTTGCACGGATTCTACATCACAGACGTTCAACATCGATCCGCTCAAAAGGTGGGGTGCGTTTTACGTCTTTGGTGATTGGGATCAGAAATCGGCGGCTCCTCGCCTTCCCCGCCGCGCGCCACTGACATTCGTTCGGCGGTAAAACTCGTTAGATATGTAAACGAGATGTAAGCCTCGCAGGATCGCGTCGACTACTAAGCGAACCGTTGAGCATCTGCGTCTGAGAATTTCGTTTTGAAATGGAGAGACGGGCGTCCTCGCCCGTCACCAGCGCCGGCCTTCGATCTTGGGAGACGAGCATCCTCCCTCGTACCGCCGGCGTCCCGCCGGCTGTCGTGAGGGCGTCTCGCCCTCACCCATCCGGAATCTCTACCGCGAATGCGCCGGATGCGGCCGCAGTTCGTCCAGCTGCATTTTAACCACTACGCTCAGTCTGCGGATCCCCTCGCGAATCCTCTCCGGCTCGACCGCCGAAAAGTTCAACCGCAGTTGTCGGTTTGCGTTCTCTCCATGTCCGTTGGGGGCGTAGAAGCAGGCGCCCGGCACGAAGGCCACGTTCTCGCGAACTGCTGTTTCGAACAGCCTCTGAGAGTCCATGCCCTTCGCCAGTGTCATCCACAAAAACAACCCACCCTTCGGGCGAGTCCACGTCACCTCGGGCGGGAAGTATTGGCTCAGAGCCTCGAGCATGGCATCGCGCCGCTCCCGGTACACGCTTCGGATTAGCTTGATGTGTTCGTCGAGGAAGTTGTCGCGCGCAACCTCGTACGCCACCATCTGTCCGAACGTCGAAGTGTGCAGGTCTGCGCCCTGTTTGAGTTGTACGAGCTTCGCTATCACCTCCGGCGGAGCCACGATCCATCCGAGACGCAGTCCCGGCGCGAGCGTCTTCGAAAATGTGCTCAGGTACACGACGTTGCCAATCGAATAGCCCGTGTCCCGTCGCAGGTTCTCACGATCCAGCACCACGAGCGGCGGCAGGTGCTCGCCCTCATAGCGCAACTGCCCGTAGGGATCGTCCTCAACGATCGGAATTCCGTACTTGTCCGCCAGAAGCACCAACTGATGCCGGCGCCCCTCCGATAGCGTCGTTCCGCCCGGGTTCTGAAAATTGGGGAGCACGTACATGAACTTCGGACCCGAGCGCAGTGGGTCTTCCAGCATCTCGGCGCACATACCATCTTCGTCGCTGCGCACCGTGACATACTCCGCCCCATACACGTTGAAGGCCTGCAACGCGCCCAGGTACGTGGGCGCTTCCACCAGCACCCGGTCCCCCGGATTGATTAGCAGCTTGCCGATCAGATCCAACGCCTGCTGCGATCCCGACGTGATCAACACGTTCTCCGTCTTCACCCGAATTCCATAGCGTCCCACGTGCCGTGCGATCATCTCGCGCAACGGCTCGTAGCCTTCCGACGCGCCGTACTGCAATGCCAGATGCGGCTGCTCCTTCAAGACTTTTTCGCACGCCTCGCGGAAACGCTCCGTCGGAAAAACTTCTGGCGCCGGAAGTCCGCCCGCGAACGAGATCACTTCCGGGCGCTGTGTGAATTTCAGAAGTTCACGGATCGTCGAGCTCTTTACGCCTTTGGCTCGTTGCGCGTACCGCGAGGTCCATGCCGTTGACATGATGGTGCTCCTGCCGAATCCTAGCGCCGTTTTCCACCTTCGGCTGTGACGTTGGATGCTACAGGTGTGACGAAAATCACCAGAATCGTTTCTGGCCCACAGTCACCTGGCGGCCGGACCTCGGCGTCGCTAGCTCGGAAAATCAACGTCTTGCAGGCAAAACACTGGATCGGCCAGTCCTTTTGCGATTGCGAACACGCATTCCTGTGTCCGGCGCCTTTGGCGGGCAGAATGCATCTGCAACATCAGCGACCCGGAACGCAGAATTTCGGTCGAGCGGAATCTGCCTGCCGAGTCCACCCAAACCTCACCCAGGGAGGCCGCTCTTTGCGGGGCGGCCTTTTAATGACAATTCGCCGCTGCTCCCTACTGAGGACCTCCCGCTTCGCCGTTAAAGATAGCAATACAACCTTTTCCATTGAGGATATTCAAAACTGAGAACTGAGAACTGAGAACTGAGAACTGAGAACTGAGAACTGAGAACTGAGAACTGAGAACTGAGAACTGAGAACTGAGAACTGAGAACTGAGAACTGAGAACTGAGAACTGAGAACTGAGAACTGAGAACTGAGAACTGTTTTTCCTCGTGCCCTTCCGGGGACTGTTCGTATGCGCCCTGCGCTTGATAGACTTCCCTGTGTCCATGCGGTGGCGTTCATTTTGATGAGCCGTGAAATTCACGGCTGGCTAGGGGCGGGTTCGTTGCCACATCGACAAATCGCTTGCCACGAGATGTCGCGCTTCTCCGCGCACCCGTCTCGCACAATCACCCGATCCGCCGGACTCAGCACAGTTCTCTTCCTCCTCATTATTCTTGTTCTTCTTTCCGGACATGCTTCCGCCCAGATCTCTCCCGGCCCCCTGGCCCGACCCCACCAGTCACTCGACGGCGCCACCCACTGCACCGACTGCCACAAGATCGGCGGTGGTCAGCCGGAGTTCCGCTGCATCGGCTGCCACGCCGACATCGGCGCGCGGGTCGCCGCCAAGCGCGGATTGCACGCTTCCTATCACATACCCGCTGGTTCCAGCCAGGAATGCGTACGCTGCCACTCCGATCACAATGGCGTGAACTTCCCTCTTATTAAATGGGACCCCAATAAGTTCGATCACAAAGAAACGGGCTACTTGCTCGAGGGCAAACACGCCGGCCTCGCCTGCAATAAGTGCCACACGCCCGATAAGATTCCCGCCGCCGACCGCGCCGCGATCAAGATGAAGGATCTCAGTAAGACGTTTCTCGGAATCCCTCAGACTTGCACCGCGTGCCACAAGGATTTCCACGAAGGCCGGCTCGGCCCGAATTGCATCCAGTGCCACAATTTCGTCGACTGGAAAGATACGTCCGGCAAGTTCGATCACAACAAGACGCGCTACCCGCTCACCGGCCTTCACCAGGAAGTGAAATGCGAGAAGTGCCACACGCCCGACGCGCAGGGCGCGCCGCGATATAAAGGTCTTCCCTTCGGCAAGTGCGACGACTGCCACGCTGACCCGCACAAAGGCAGCTTCAAGGACAAGGCTTGCGCCGCCTGCCACAACACCGGCAGTTGGAAACGTGTCTCAACGTCCGGACTCAACAATACCTTCGATCACTCCAAGACCAAGTACCCGCTGACGGGAAAACACCAGACCGTCGAATGCGAAGCTTGCCACCTGAAGGGCGACTTCAAGAAAGAACTCGCCTTCGCCAAGTGCACGGACTGCCACAAAGACGAGCACAATGGCCAGTTCGCCAAGCGTCCTGACGGCATCGAATGCGCCCCGTGTCACACGGTCGATGGCTGGAAGCCTTCCTTGTTCGACGTCAAGGCCCACGCGAAAACCGAGTATCCTCTCGTCGATGGCCACGCGAAAGTTCAGTGCGATCAGTGCCACAGCCCCAAGGGGAAAGACACGATCTTCCGGATCGTCAAATTCAATAAGTGCACCGATTGCCACAAGGATGAGCACAACAATCAGTTCGCCGCCAAGCCTTACGAGAACCAGTGCGACCGGTGTCACAATCTGAAGGGTTACAGCCCATCCACCTTCTCGCTGGCGCAACATAAGAAGACAAACTTCGACCTGACTGGTGGTCACTTAGCCGTGCCCTGCGGCGACTGCCACAAACTGGCTGACAAAGACCGGCCTAAGTCGCAAATCCCCTATCACTTCAAGGATCTCTCCTGCGAAAGCTGCCACAAGGATCCGCACAACGGCCAGTTCCAGGAGCGCATGATCAAAGTCGCGGCCAACGGCAAGCCCGCCGGATGCGAGGCCTGCCACAACACCAAGTCCTGGCGCGAACTGGATCGCTTCGATCACGGCGCCACGTCCTTCCCGTTGGTGGGCGCTCACCGCGCGGTCGCTTGCATCGACTGCCACAAGCCGCCGAACCTCGAGACCAAGATGACCAACGTGGACTTCAAGAAGGCGCCGCAGAAGTGCGAAGAGTGTCACGAAGACGTCCACGGCGGCCAGTTCACCAAGCTCTTCGCCGACAAAGTGACCAAGTGCGATGACTGCCATAACTCGAACAAGTGGAAGCCATCCTTATTCGATCACGACAAGCGCACGACCTTCGCTTTAGAGGGTGAACACCGGAACGTACAGTGCGCGGGCTGCCACAAGCTTTTCAAGGCGGTTGATGGTAAGCAGGTCCTCTTCTATGCGCCGACGCCAAAGGCCTGCTCCGATTGCCACGGTCCCCAGGTCAAGGAACTGAATAAGACGAAGAGTTAGACAAACCACGTAGTTCCGAACCGCACATTTTCCGGGCCAAAAAAGAGTGCGTTTCAATTTTTTTACAAAATCGGGGGCGCAAACTCACCCTGAAGGCCGGACCTTACCCGCGTCTCCGCCAAATAGACGAGTAAAAACTCCCGGCCTGTCTGAAGAAGTTACACCTATCCGCCAGTAACCGCGCCACTTGCCACGGACGGCCTCAGAAAGCGTTGAAAAATTTGACGTAACGGAGGGCTCTGGGAAAACATGTACTTGTGTAACCTTTTACAACAACCCACAACTGAATAAGCTTGCGGGCATCGCGATTGCTATTTGCTTTTCATACTTTGCTGAACAATTTTCTGGGCTCCTGGAACTAAGTCTTCCGTCTTCGTTTGGTTCAACGTCCGTTCCGTAAGCATTTAGGTTGGGGTTATCTTGGGATCGAAATTTCTATTTCATTTTGTGATGGCGCTTGCGATTTTCCCTGCCGCTCCCTTGGCCAGCGGACAGGGGCAGTCGTCCGCGACCACGCGTAGTCCGCACGGAAGCCTCAGCATTCCGTGTCAGAACTGTCACACCATCAGCGGATGGAAACCGATCCGCGCAGTTCCTGAATTCGATCACAACACAACCAAGTATCCGTTGCGTGGCATGCACGAAGGCGTGAGCTGCGTGCAGTGCCACACCAAGCCGATCTTTACGAACGTCGGCAAGCAGTGCGCGGATTGCCACGCTGACATTCACAAGCGCCAGATGGGCGCGAATTGCGAGCAGTGCCACACCGTCAAGGGATGGAACGTTTCGGTGCAGCAGATCAATCAGCACCTGAACCGCTTCCCGCTGATTGGTGCGCACGCCGCGCTTGACTGTGATCAGTGCCATACGGGCGCAGCGGTCGGACAATTCCAGGGCCTTTCGACGGCCTGCTATTCCTGTCATCAAAAGGATTTCGTCAGCACCAAGTCGGTCGGCATCGACCACGTCGCGTTAGGCCTGCCAGTTACCTGCGAACAGTGCCACTCGATGGACAACTGGATGGGCGCCAAGTTTGATCACCTGAAGTTTACCGGCTTCGCCTTGACCGGCGCTCACGCGACCCTCGATTGTGCCGCCTGCCACGCGGGCGGGAAGTTCAACAATGCGGCGGCGACTTGCGACGGCTGCCACATGGCGGACTTTAATAAGACCAACAACCCGCCGCACGCCCAGGCCGGCTTCCCAACCACTTGCCAGACCTGCCACAGCACTACCGCGTGGGATCCGACGACTTTCGATCACAGCACTTTCACGAAGTTCCCGCTGACCGGCGCGCACGTCAGCGTGGCTTGCACGCAGTGCCACATCAATGGACAGTTCGTCGGAACGCCGACCGACTGTGCCTCGTGCCACATGAAGGATTTCAATGGCACGACGACTCCGAACCACGTGCAGTCCGGCTTCCCGACAACTTGCCAGCAGTGCCATACCACCACGACGTGGAATAGCGCGTCATTCGATCACTCGACGACGGGCTTCACGCTGACTGGAGCGCACGTCGCCCTGCAGTGCACGCAGTGCCATAACACGACCTTCAGCCCGTCCGGCGCGTATAGCCTTACTAGCACGACTTGCATTACCTGCCATCAGACGGACTTCAATAACGCAAGCAACCCGAATCACGTACAGTCCGGCTTCTCGCAGAACTGCACGCAGTGCCATAACACGACCAGCTGGACCGGTGCCGCTTTCGATCACTCGACCACAGGCTTCACGCTGACCGGCGCCCACGTGGCGCTGCAGTGCACACAATGCCACAACACGACATTCAGTCCGTCCGGTGCTTACAATCTGTCGAACAGCACGACTTGCATTACCTGCCATCAGACGGACTTCAACGGCGCGACCAACCCGAATCACGTGCAGTCGGGCTTCTCGCAGAATTGCACGCAGTGCCACAACACCACCAGCTGGACCGGAGCCGCTTTCGATCACTCCACGACCGGCTTCACGCTTGACGGCGCCCACGCTTCGCTGCAATGCACACAGTGCCACAACACGACATTCAGCCCGAGTGGGGCGTATAACCTGCCCAATCCCACTGCGTGCGTGACCTGCCATCAGACCGATTTCAACGGCACGACCAGTCCGAACCATGTGCAGGCTGGATTCCCGACTGTTTGTCAGCAGTGCCACACCACCACGAATTGGACTGGTGCAACCTTCAACCATGCCAGCACTGGTTTCACGCTGGACGGAGCACATACCGCGCTGCAGTGTCAGCAGTGTCACAACACTAGCTTCAGCCCGAGTGGCGCATATAACCTGCCCAACCCCACTGCGTGCGTCACGTGCCACCAGACCGATTTCAATGGCACCACAAATCCGAATCACGTGCAGTCAGGATTCCCCACGGTCTGCCAGCAATGCCACAACACCACGAACTGGACCAGTGGCACGTTCAACCATTCGACCACGGGCTTTACCCTGGACGGAGCCCACGTCGCCCTTCAGTGCGCCCAGTGCCACAACACCACGTTCAGCCCGAGTGGGGCATATAACCTGCCCAATCCCACTGGTTGCGTGACCTGCCATCAGACCGATTTCAACGGCACGACCAGTCCGAACCATGTGCAGGCTGGTTTCCCGACCACGTGCCAGCAGTGCCACACCACCACGAATTGGAATGGTGCAACCTTCAACCATGCCAGCACTGGTTTCACGCTGGACGGAGCGCATACCGCGCTGCAGTGTACCCAGTGCCACAACACCACGTTCAGCCCGAGCGGGGCATATAACCTGCCCAATCCCACTGGTTGCGTTCAGTGCCACCAGACCGATTTCAACGGCGCGACGAATCCCAACCACGTGCAGGCGGGTTTCCCGACCACGTGCCAGCAGTGCCACACGACCACGGCATGGACGGGTGCGACCTTCAACCACACCAGCACCGGCTTCACTCTGGACGGAGCGCACGCCTCGCTGCAGTGCGCCCAGTGCCACAACACCACGTTCAGCCCGAGCGGGGCATATAACCTGCCCAATCCCACTGGTTGCGTTCAGTGCCATCAGACCGATTTCAACGGCGCGACGAATCCCAACCACGTGCAGGCGGGTTTCCCAACTACGTGCCAGCAGTGCCACAGCACGACGAACTGGACCAGCGCGACCTTCAACCACACCAGCACCGGCTTCACTCTGGACGGAGCGCATGCCTCGCTGCAGTGCGCCCAGTGCCACAACACGACGTTCAGCCCGAGCGGCGCATATAACCTGCCCACTCCGACGGCGTGCGTGACCTGCCATCAGACGGATTTCAATGGGACGACCAGTCCGAGCCATACACAGGCAAATTTCCCGACAACTTGCCAACAGTGCCACACCACCACGAGTTGGGGCGGCGCTACCTTCAATCATTCGACGACCGGCTTCACCCTTGACGGAGCTCATACCGCGCTGCAGTGCACGCAGTGCCACAACACCACGTTCAGCCCGAGCGGGGCATATAGCCTGCCCACTCCGACGGCGTGCGTTCAGTGCCATCAGACCGATTACAACGGCACGAACAATCCGAGTCACGTGCAGGCTGGTTTCCCGACGACTTGTCAGACCTGTCACAGCACCACCAACTGGACAAGCGCCACCTTCAATCACGCTTCCACGGGATTCACGCTTACTGGCGCACACGTCTCCTTACAGTGCGCGCAGTGCCATAACACCACGTTCAGTCCAAGCGGGGCATATAACCTGCCCAACCCGACGGCTTGCGTGCAATGTCACCAGACCGATTTCAACGGGACGACGAATCCGAATCACGTGCAGTCTGGATTCCCGACCGCATGCGATCAGTGCCACACGACTACCAACTGGCTGGGCGCGACCTTCAATCACGCGTCAACCGGCTTTACTCTGCAGGGCCCGCACGCGACGCTGCAATGCACCCAATGCCACAACACCACCTTCAGCCCATCGGGTCCTTACAGTCTGACGAGCACAGCATGCATTACCTGCCACCAGGCGGACTACACCGGGACGAATAACCCGCCGCACGCGACCGTGGGCTTCCCGACAACTTGCGATGCTTGCCACACTACCTGGACGACCACGAATTGGGCGGGCGCCACCTTCAATCACAACACCACGACATTCCCGCTGACGGGATATCACGCGACGAACGTGACCTGCGCGCAGTGCCACGTGAACAACAACTACACGACGCTGCCAACGGCCTGCTATGGTTGCCATGCCACCGACTACAATGGGACCACCAACCCCAATCACCAGTCTGCTGGCTTCCCGACGACCTGTGACACCTGCCATACGACCACCGCATGGACCGGAGCCACGTTCAATCACACGTACTTCCCCACGAATCACGGCAACGCGAATGGTGTTTGTGCCACCTGCCACACGAATTCGAGCGACTACTCCGTGTTCCAGTGCACCGGTTGTCATGGCAACAATAACGCGGCGAATTTCCAACATCCCAATGTCGGTGGGTATGTCTACAACAGCACGAACTGTTACCAGTGCCACAAAAACGCTGGCGGCGGTTAGAACACGGACTGTTATCTAGCTGTTGGGCTAAGCTTTTGCCGGTTTGAGCCGCCGGCTTGCAACACAAGTAGTTACTTTTTCCCCCGCGGGAATTCCCCGCGAGTGACGAGGTGTCATGCATCGTACGCGGCTACTTCCGGTGCTGCTGCTGCTCCTGTCTTCAATGGGAGTTGCGCAAAGCACCAAGGGCGCGGCCGAGATTGAGCAACTGCAGGTTAAGCGCGAGGGCTCGGATGTAAGAATCGAAGTTATCCTGACCGGGGCCGTGCAGCCCGCGGTTGAGACGGCGACGAACCCCGATCGGCTCGTTCTCACCCTTCCAGGGACTCTCTCTGACGCGAAACAAAAACATTTTCTGCTGAATGCCAACGGTGTGCACGGCGTTCGGGTCGGCTTGAACAACGCCAATCCTCCGGTGACCCGCGTGGTCGTCGATATGGAGAGCGCCCTTCCCTACACGGTCGACACCAACGGCAAGAGCATCGTCGTGCACGTCCAGTCCGGCGACTCCGCCGTCGCGTCCAAGCGCAGCGGCCCCGTCCCTGCCGCCTCGGCGCCGTTGATCGGTGTCTTCCGCCGCAAGGCGGAGCCCACGCCGGTTCCCGATCAGAGCACGACCGCGCAAGCACCGATTCCCGTTCCGCCAAAGTTGCCGCCCATCAATTTCCCTGAAAAGCAGCCCGCCACCACGCCGGCCAACTCTTCGACCACATCTGCCACAGCAACCCCGTCGGCGACTCATCCAAAGGTCGGGAGCCTGCAACAGGGCACGGTGTTTCCAGGAATGGGTACTCCGGGGGCCGGTAGCGTGCCAGTCGCTCAGGCTCAGTCCGCCGCGACTCAGCCGCCTGCTGCTTCCCCCAAGCCGCTTGCCGTGACCGTGACGCAGGGCAACGCGTCGACTACCGGCGCTCCCGTCGTCACGACCACTCCCGGCGGCACCGCGCAAGCACCGGCCGTTACAGCCGCGACAACCGCCCCTCAGAATAACCAGGCGCCTCAGCTAACGAAGGCCGCACCTTCCACCGCAACCACGAATCAGATTGCTGTTTCAGCGGCGCCGGTCAGCACGACCGCGCCCCCGTCAACTGCGACTGCCACTGGATCCACACCGAGTTCTGCCGGCGCTCCGAACGTCAGTACAAAAGTGATGTCAGCGACTGTGACCCCTCCAGTTGCATCCCAAGCTGCTCCTGCCGCGACGACAGCTCCAACGAGCGCTCCGCCTGTCACCACTGCCGCGACTTCGCCTGCTGGGGGCACGCTCGCGTCGCAAGCGGCGCCCGTAACCTCCGCCACTCCGGCCCCCACGTCGGCTTCTGCAGCCACGACTCCTGCGGTTACGAAACCTGAGACACTGGACGTCACTCCGGAAGCAGTAGAGGCCACTCCCGAACCCCCGGTCGCGCAGGAGGTGCCGGCTGCTCTCGCACTGCGCGCGACCCATCCGGATTTCCGAACGACCTTCAAGATCAAGTACGTCGCTGAGGGCGTTGCCTATCTGGACGGCGGACGCAGCGCCGGACTTACCGAAGGCATGAAGCTCGTGGTGCGCGATACGCCCACGGGATCGATCGCCTCGGCGGCCGACGGGAACGCGGACAATGTCGTCGCCGAGCTCGAAGTTATGTCGGTTGCCGATGCTTCCGCCGTCACCGACATTCACACTCCGAAGCGCGATGTGAAGGCGGGCGATCTCGCCTATCTCTCCTCGCAGGACGAGCAGGCGCTCGTGCAGGAGAACACGCTGAGCGCAACCCGCAAGTATCCTACTGTGATTTCCTTCACCGATGCAGACGCCCTCGACGACGAAGCCCGCGCCGAGGTCCCGCGTCCGCCTATGCCATCGATAAACCGTGCCCGCGGACGCATCGGCTTCGATTACATGGGAACGTCCTTCCACGGCTCGGCGGCTGGTACGAATTCTGATGTTGGCCTCGTAGCGCGCATGGACATGACGAGAATCGGTGGGACTTACTGGAATTTGAGCGGCTATTGGCGCGGCAACTTCACCACCAACAGCGCCGCCGGCTCGGCCACCATCCAGGACCTGATCAATCGCACCTACCATATCGCCATGACCTACGACAACCCGAGTTCTGCGTGGGTGGCGGGTTTTGGGCGGCTTTACCTTCCCTGGGCCCCCAGCCTCGATACGATTGACGGCGGCTACTTCGGCCGACGCATCGGTCACGGAACAACTCTGGGGATTTTTGGCGGATCCACGCCGGATCCAACTTCGTATAGCTACAACCCCAACCAACGTATCGCAGGCACTTTCGTCAATTTTGAGGGTGGCAGCTTCGACGGCTTTCGCTATACCAGTACGGTGGGCGCAGGAATGAACACCGTCGGCTGGCAGATCACCCGCCCCTTCGTTTTCTACGAAGGAGGGGTGTTTTATAAGCGCTATGTGTCGGTTTACGACTCAGTCCAGGTCGATAACCCAGTCGGATACGCTCCGGGAACGACGGCCGGAACTGGCGTGGGACGCAGCTTTACCACCATCCGCTACCAGCCCCAGGAGCGCATCGAATTCAACGCCAACTACAATTATTTCCGCGATCTACCCACGTTCGATCCTACGCTGATTGGAACCGGTTTATTAGATAAGTATCTGTTCCAGGGCTTCAGTGCAGGCGTGCGCGTGGAACCGCTGAAACAGATTTGGCTCTATACAACCCTGGGCAGCAGCCACCGGTCCGGCGATACCGGTACCGCGCTCAATGAGTTGTATGGAATCACCTTCGGCCGTTTGCCATGGAAAATGCGGGCTGACGCTCATTATTCCAAGTTCAATAGCTCGTTCGGGAGCGGCTACTACGACTCGGTCTCGCTGTCGCGCAACCTGAGCGATAACTTCCGGGTTGAAGTCCTCGGCGGCCAGCAGAATTTCAGCTCCTCGTTTTCCAACAACAACAACGCTAAATTTGTAACCGGCAATATTGAGATGAACGTGGGTATGCACTACTTCATCCAGGGCGGTTTCACGTCGAATCGGGGAGCGACCCAGGACTATGACCAATGGATCATGACGCTCGGCTATCGCTTCGACACGCGTCAGAGGGCCAAAGTGCAGTGAAGTGGCATCGTACGTGCAGGTCTGAGGCTGTGAAGCCCCTTATAGCGATCCTTCTCTTCTCCCTGACGGCGAAAGTGTCTCTCGCCGCCCCGTCTCCCTTGGACGAGATGATCGGCCGCGCCAACGACCAAGTCTCTAAATTCGTTGAGCAATTCTCCGACGTAAAGTGCACCGAGCACGTCACGCAGGAGAAATTCAAGCCAGATGGCAAGAGCGAGCTCAAGGAAGAATCTACCTACGACTACCTGGTAATTCTGACCAATGCGGGCGGCGAAATCAGCCTGGATGAGTCCCGCCTCGCGGTGCATGAACAAAAAAAAGAGCAGAAAAAAAATCTCTCCATGCTGGTCAGCAACGGCTTTGCGACCCTGTTCCTGGTCTTTCACCCGTACTACTCGTCAGGATTCCAGTTCTCTGACGTAGGCGAAGACTCCATCGACGGTCATAAGTTTCACAAGGTGCAGTTCAAGCACATTCCCGGAATGCGGTCTCCGGCGGCTCTCTCGCTGCGTGGCCGGGAATACCCACTCGACCTGGTGGGCGTGGCTTGGATTGACCCGGATACCGGTACCATCGCTAAGATCGACGCCGGTCTCGAAAACAATATGGAAGACATCGGCCTCAAGTCGATGCGCTCCCAGGTGGTATTTCGTCCCATGCCCTTCAAGGGCGCCAAGGACATTTACTGGTTCCCTTCCCAGGCCAGCGTTGAAGTAGAAACACCGCGCCAGCACTGGCGCAATACTCACAACTTCACGGACTACAAGAGATTCTCTGTAAGTACGGAAGAGAAAGTAGCTGAAAAATGAGTGCGAACGCTTCTGTCGCAACTGCGGTAGCTTCCGGCCAGAATGATCGCGAGCGCGGGCATCGCTCGCGGGTGGCGGCTGGATATTTTCTTTTTGCGACCTTGATTGTCGCGTTGTCGGTCTACGGCTTCGACTACTACACTCTCGGCTCGACCGATCGCCCCTTTTCCCCGAAGTATGCCGCCCTGCGCCCCTCCGGCACCATCGGCCTCAAGCTGGGATGGCTCGGCGTCATCATGTTCCTCATCATCTTCCTGTACCCGCTCCGCAAGGCGTGGCCATGGTTGATGAAGAAGGGCAGCTCGCGCCACTGGCTCGACTATCACGTGATTCTGGGGATTGCCGCGCCCTTTGTGATCGCGTTTCACTCGTCGTTCAAGTTCGCTGGCTTCGCCGGGATGGCTTTCTGGATCATGTTCGCGGTCTCGGTCAGCGGCATCATCGGACGTTATCTCTACGGCCAGATTCCGCGCAACCTCAAAGCCGCCGAGATGACCCGGAAAGAATTGCAGGAACTTCACCAGAAATTCGCGGCTGAACTTCAGCAGCAGCGGCTGATCTCCGAGCGCGATCTGCGCGACTTGCTCACGATGCCAAGCCGCGAGCGCGTCGAGAGCCTCTCGATGGTCACCGCTCTAGGCTACATGTTTGTTCTCGACATCGCCCGCGCGTTCCGCGTCGCCCGTATGCGCCGCCACGCCCTCGGTTTCGCGGACAAGGTGAAGACCCTCGGCGGATTGCTAAGCACGGGCAACTACCAGGTCGAGAAAGCAGTCGTCGCCGCGCGCGAGGACGCTGCCCTGACCAAGCGCATCCTGTTCCTCAAGCGCTCCGAGCAGGTCTTTCACCTGTGGCACGTCATTCATAAGCCGTTCAGCTATACATTCGCATTGTTGGCGATGTTTCACATCGGTCTGGCTCTGTCGATGGGCTTTCGGTGGTAGATTGGTAGTCGCTGTATGGACACACTGATAGCCTTTGCGGTCGCAGCCGCTCTGACCCTTTTTTTCCTCCGTAACTACTTCAAGAGTCTCCGAGTTCGGGACGAAAAAGCTCGTGAAGCCGCGGAGAAGGGAAAGCTGTTTTCCGAGGGTCCCAAGGCCCAGCACCCCCACATCGACACGTCCAACTGCATCGGCTGTGCCACCTGCACTACCGTCTGCCCCGAGGGTGACGTCCTCGCCATGCTCGCCGGCAAAGCCGTCATCGTGAACGGCTACAAATGCATCGGACACAGCCTCTGCGCCGATGCCTGCCCCGTCGGCGCGATCACCATGGTGATGGCCAGCGCGAGCATGAGCGCCGACATGCCCGTCCTCTCGCCCGAGAATGAGACCACCGTCACCAATATGTTCATCGTCGGCGAACTCGGCGGACTCGCGCTCATCAAAAACGCTGTCAATCAGGGACGTGATTGCGTCGACACGGTTCTGAACCGTTTCACCGCCCACGGCACCGCCCGTACGCAACCGGACGTCCTCGACCTCGTCATCGTTGGAGCAGGCCCTGCCGGCATCGCCGCTTCCCTGCGCGCCATTCAGCACAAGCTCAAATACATCACCCTCGAACGCGACGAGATCGGTGGCACCGTCGCGAAGTACCCGCGCCAGAAGCTGGTCATGACCAGCCCCGTCGAATTTCCCATGTACGGGAAGTTCAAAAAGACCGAGCTCTCCAAGGAAAACTTGCTCGCCTTCTGGGACAAGGTCCTGCACCGCGCCGACTTCAAAGTCCGTACCGGGCAGCGCGTCGACGACATTAAGAAAGGCGAAGACGGCATCTTTACTGTCATCACCCAGGACACGCAGTATCGCGCCTACGCCGTCGTCCTCGCCCTGGGCCGCACCGGCACTCCTCGCAAACTCGGCGTCAAGGGCGAAGACCTGCCCAAGGTGATGTACCGCCTTATCGAGGCCGACCATTACATCAACAAGCGGATCCTCGTCGTCGGTGGTGGCGACAGCGCGGTCGAAGCCGCCATGGGACTCGCCCACCAGATCGGCAACAAGGTCACGCTTTCCTATCGGCAGTCCCAGTTCAGCCGCATCAAGGAGCGCAACTCGCAGCGCGTTGCCGAAGCGATGAAGTCCGGCAAGGTCGAAGTCCTCTTCAACTCGAATCCGATCGAATTCAAGGAAGAAGCCGTCCTCATCGACGTGCAGGGCCAGCAGCGCGAGATTCCCAACGACTTCGTCTGGATCTTCGCCGGCGGCACTCCGCCAAACGACTTCCTCAAGAAGGTTGGCGTCGGCTTCGGCGATCTCGATATGACCAAGGACGCCAGCCAGGAAGCAAAGCAGGCCTCCGCGACCAAGCAAGCGCTCATTCAGGATATCCAGAAACCGGCTCCGCCCGCGCGCCGCGCCAAAGACGAGCTTGCCGCGTCCCGCCTCGGCATCCCCGGCGAAGAACTACCCAAGGTCGTCTACCGGCTCGACGACACCGCCAATTACACCGATCAGGACATCCTCGTCGTCGGTGGCGGCGACACCGCCATTCTCGCTGCGGTCTCGCTCAGCCACGGTGCTCGCAATCGCGTCACGCTCAGCTATCGCGGAGATCACTTCCACCGCGGCCCGGAGCGCAACCGTCAGCTGATCGAAACCGCCGAACATGAGAAGCGCATCCGCATCCTCCGCCACTGTGCGGTCGCTGCCATCACCCCGGACTCCGTCATCCTCGACGTAAATGGAAATCCGGCCGAAATTCCCAACGACCGCGTCTTCATCCTGGTCGACAGCGACGCCACCGTCGAATTCCAGCCACAGATGGAAGAAAGCGTTCCCTCCCGCTAGCTGCGCGCCAGCATCCGCGCACTCGCCTTTCGGCGTCCCGCCGGCTGTCGTGAGGGCGTCTCGCCCTCACATTTCTCGCGCTCTGAACAAAGACGGAACGACGTGTAGTAGCCTGTTCAACGATGCCGTCTAGTGAGACACGGCTTTCGCCGCTGGGTCAACCGCTCTTATTCACTCTTCCTCCGCGCCCAATCGTGCTCGGGTGCGGCGATCTCGATCCGCCATACAGGACTATCCTCCGACAGCGGCCCTTCATATTCCAGAAATGTCGGCGCCTCGCTCTTTACGAGCCACACGTGAAGATCCGGAGGCTTTTTGCCGATCAACGGCGCGATGATTCCGACTGCGCCCCCAATCTTCGTTTTCACGACGTACTGTTGCGCCCTGAGAGTGATAATCCCGAACTTGACTATCTTTTCCGGCGCGGGAGAAATATTCCACTTCACAACCCGCGGCTTCGTCGACCCCGCCACAAAGGAGACCGTTGTCTCCGATGACGGGTCAACATTTTTCAGAAGCGTGAGCAACAATCCATTCGCGACATCATCCGGCAGATCCAGATGGCTGGTGACCGTCTTCTCTTTGCCTTTTTCGAACGTTTGAACGGTGATCGTCCCTGTGCGCGCATCGATCCAGCTCTTCCTCGCCTGCTTGAATGACGGTCCTCTCTGCTCCACCTGATCGCTCACCAGCCGGAACTTGCCATGCTGTGTGAATTTCGTGATCTCCTCGTAGAACGATCCATCTTTGAAGTGAAACAGCAAGTCGCCGATAACTAGGCCAGATTCCTCGTTATCCTTCGTGTCCCCCTTTTGTTGGATGACCTGCTGCAATTCTCCGTAGGCCACAGCCTCGCCATCGAGATTTCGCAAGATCAGCAAACCAAACGTCACGCCTTCGATGTGGTGCACGGGGATCTGCGCACCACTGCTCCTGCTCGCTTCGAGGATTACAGCCGACACTGCGATGAGAACGATCACCCGAGCACGGAAGAGGTCCATAGGCGCGCAACCTGACCGGCGTTGGGATGCGGACCCCGCCCAATACGTTGACAAATTTGCATGATGGAGTCGTAGCGCCGGCGTCCCGCCGGCGTCCTCGCCAAGCTGTCCCTTGTGTATGGAGACTCCCCGCCCCAGTCGCGCAGCGACGCCGGTGACTAGCCCCGGACGTAAGTCCGGGGCAAGGAGCAACAACGAGTCCAAGTCCCGTAGGGACGGCACATTCGAGATTTAAACAATGGAGCGACGAGCGTCCTCGCCCGTTCGTAGCGCCGGCGTCCCGCCGGCTTCCTCGCCAAGCTGTCCCTTGTGTATGGAGACTCCCCGCCCCAGTCGCGCAGCGACGCCAGTGACTAGCCCCGGACGTAAGTCCGGGGTAAGGAGCAACAACTAGTCCAAGTCCCGTAGGGACGGCACAAAATTCGAAATTTAACCATGGAGCGACGGAGTTCCCCGCCCGTTCGTAGCGCCGGCGTCCCGCCGTCTGTCGTGAGGGCGTCCTCGCCCTCACATTTCTCGCCGCCCTTAACAACGACGGAGCGACGGGCGTCCACGCCCGTCCCGAGGTTGGGTACTACTTCGTTGAGTCTCACTTCAGGCGTCCGCTGTGTCCCTCTGTGGTACTCGCTTTTGCTTTCGCACCACGTGAACATTCACGCATGACAACCGACAATCGGCCCCCTAAAACCGCAACTGCTCCAGATACCCGTAACTCTCTTTCAGGCTTTCAAACGGATCCGGCGGATTGTCGTGCTCCACGATGTAATGCCGGATCCCCGCTTCCTCCGAGTGCGCGAAGATCTTTTTCCAGTCAATCGAATTGTCCGCGCTCACCGACGCCATGTTCCCGTCTTTATCCCGCCCCTTCACGTGCACCAGCGGAAAACGCCCGGGATAGCGCTTGAAATACGTCAGCGGGTCCGCTCCACCCTTCACGGTCCAGTACAAATCCATTTCCATCTTCACCAGCTTCGGATCCGTGTCCGCGAGCAGCATGTCATACGGCAGCTTCCCGTCCACCGGCTCAAATTCGAACGAATGATTGTGGTATGCGAACTGGATCCCCGCCTTCTGCGCCGCCTCCCCCGCGCGGTTAAAGTTCTCCGCGATCTGCTTCCAGATTCCCGGCTGCTTGCGCATCTTCTCATCAATAAACGGACACACCAGGTATTTGTGCCCCACTGTATGCGCCGCTTCCAGCACTGCGGGCAGATTCGTCGTCACCTGGTCATAGGGAAAATGCGCCGATGGCGCCGCCAACCCATGCGCATCGATTGCCGCTTTCACCTGCTTCGGGTCATGGCCCAGGTATCCCGCGAACTCCACTTCCCGGTACCCAATCGACGCCACCTTCGCCAGCGTCCCGTCAAAATCGGCTTTCATCTGTTCCCGGACCGTGTATAGCTCAGCGCCTAACTTGTCGATCTTGTGTTCATCGAAAGCTCTCGCTACGCCGCGCGCCAGCAGCGCAGCCGCCGTCATCGTACCCAGAAACGTTCTGCGGTCCATCGTGCCTCCGAAGTAATTTGGTGCTATTTAATTACCACCATCGACGTGGGCGCGGAAAGCACACTCTCGGTCTGAATCGAGGTCAGTACGCCTGTGGACTGCGTGATGCGGAAGACCGATACATTGCTCGTGCTCTGATTCCCCACGAACAGGAACTGCCCCTCGGCGTCGTTTGAGATGAACGCCGGCCCTCCGCCGGTTGCAAACGGCGAGCTCGAAATCAGCGCGGGCACGCCCGTCGTCGCATTGATCGTGTATGCGTAAACCTTGTTGGCATTCACGGCCGTCACATAGAGATACTTTCCCGAACGGTCGACCAACACAGCGCTCAACGGGATGACCGTCGTCGAAACGGCCACGGCGTATGGTGACCCGCTCATCGGCGTCAGTGCGCCGGATCCCGAGTCAATCGCGAAGCCCGAAAAATTGCCGCCCGTCAGGCTCGCAACATACAGAAACTTCCCCGCCGGATCGACGATAATCCCATTCGGCCCGAGCCCCACGGCATACGGAGACCCCGGAACCGGCGTAAACCCGCCTGAGGAATCGATCGCGAATCCCGACACGCTGTTGCTGCTGTTGTTGGAAACGTAGATAAACTTCCCCGACGGCGCAATCGCCAGCTTCAGCGGCGTGAAGCCGGTCGCCACCGACGACGCGGCCGTCAGCGCGCCCTTACTCGTATCGACCTTGTACGAATCGATTGTGTTCGAGCTCGCATTTGCCGCATATAGAAATGTGCCGCCCGGGTCGATCGCTAGCGCCGACGGATTCACTCCCGTCGGCGTCCTCGGCATCACTTCCGTCAGCGCTCCCGAACTCGCCACTTGAAACAGCGAGATGTCATTTTCTCCGCCATTGGCCAGATATACGAATTTTCCGGACGGAGCCAGCACCGCCTGCGTCGGCGAAATTCCCGTCGGATACGGCGATCCCAGAAGCAACGTGAACTTCCCCGTAATGTCGCTGATCGTGTAAACCGCGATGCCGCTATTTAAAGGGGCGGTGATGAAGGCCATCTGGTGGCCGCCATTCCCGCCGCCACCGAAGAAAATGCATCCCGTAAAAGTCAGAAGGCCGGCCAGAATTGTCGCAACGACGGTTACTCTCATGAACACCGTTTGGGCTCCTTTGCGCCACACGATCGCATCCGCGATAACGACGGGCGTAAGTCCTTTGGAATCGTTGAAAAATGGATCGAGATATTCTATTCCATCCGCCCCGGCAAGGCTCGATCCGGCGCCTCTACGCAGTATTCAACAGTGCAGGCGGGCTGAGCTTTTAGACGGACCCTCCGCCGGGAACGTTGCCCGGCTGCCCAGCGTCAGGCCCGAAGCCACCCCGCAAGGGGAGGCGTGTGCAAGAAAGTGGCAATGAGTAGAGTCGAGAACAGATATCTGAGTAAGTCTGTCAATAGTTTTTTCATCTCCCTTCGCGAACCTGTTCACAGGATGTCCACAAAGATTTCACAGCATCGTCCCACCAGGAACGGCAGCCAGCGGTGAGTTTCGTTTGGCGAGCGTGATCAGATATCTGCTCTCGTCATAAACCGCCCGATCTTTCCAGCAACGGAAAACGATGCGAATCCATTTAAAGGCCAACCCTCGCACCGCCGCGTGGTGCCCCTTGCCACGCTTCCGCTGCTGTTGATAGTAACTTCGCGCCCACTGGGAGTGGGCAATAGAATGACCGGCCCATTCGTGAAAACTTTGCCGCACAAACTTCGGACAAGCCCAGCGAAAATGTACCCACTTCTTTTTCCCGCTTCGTTTCATCACCGGCGCGATACCACTGTAGGTTTGTACTTCTTCGGCACTGGTGTAACGTTCCCGCTGCGACCCGAACGCTGCCAACAAGCGTGGCGCCAGCACTGCTCCCGCTCCGGGGAGCGATTCAAAGATGAAAAAATCTGGATGCGCTGCCGCCGCCTCCTCGATCTTGCGGTCCAGATCCGTAATCCCGCGAACCAGACTTCGGATTACTTGCGCACTCACCTTCACCACCGTGCTCTTCGCCTCAATCACCGCCCTATCCCGAATCGCTGGTATCGCCTGCCGAATTCCGACCAGACGTCGCTCGATCAATTCTGGATAGCGACAGCGCTGCTTGTGGAAGAACGTACGCAGCCGCTGCGGCGGAACCTTTTGCAGTTCCTCCAGCGTCGGCCAACGCTCCAGCAGCACGCATACCAACTCCGTGTCCAACTGTTCAAACCATTCCAGCATCTGCGGGAAATAGATCTTCAGCTGATGAGTCAGCCGATTAATTTGCGCTGTTTTTTCGTCCACCAATTTGCGCCGCTCATCAACCAGATTTTGTACCCGACGCGTGGCTTCGCTATCGGGCGACAAACGACGCAGCTTATCGCGATGCTGCAACAACAACTCCAGCAACAAGTCTGCATCCCGCGGGTCATCCTTGGACCCCGACGGATACAACGCTTCCCGCATTTTGGCCGACATCGTCGGCGGAACCGGAAACAAATGCAAGAACCCATACTTACTGAGCATGAACACCAAGGCTCCCTTCACTTGTTCCACTGCGACCGCGATCGGGCGATTGGCGAATCGTCGGCAGAGTTGCCCCACCCAGGCTTCGATCGCTTCCGGCGTGTGCTCCACTTCTCCGTTTTCTCGGTGCGTCGTGTCTGCGGCTTGCAAGCACCACGCATGCTTCTGGTCCGCCCAATCGATCCCCACCAACGCCGCGAACTGGAGTTCCTGCACTTCGCTTTCTGACATTGCTCCCACTTACCCTCCTTGCCCTCCGCATCCTGCAGGCCGGCTTTGCTCCCGCGAAACCCTTATAGAGAGTCTTGCTTTGTTGTTACGACAGACCTTATCTGAGTATTCGTTTTGGAAGCAAAGCGCGTCCCACCGCTCGAGATTCTGTTCTAAAACATCTCGTGTTTGGCGCAGCCAGAATTTACAGTTAGCAAGGCCTGAGGGCGATGAGATGGCGAAACGGCCATTGAATCCCCATACCTTAATATTTATATAGCCCTCCGCGTCCGCCGCAAACGCCAGCGGCTTCCTCCAAATCCCCCTATCGCAAGTGCCCTGGCGGAACACACTCGGGCCCACCGAACAACTCGGCGCCGGCGCACTTGTCGATAGGGTACTAAGATTTTGCAACAATAACGCGGCTGCAAAGACCTTTGCTGCACGAGCCGTGAATTATCCATCGAGAATCGACAGGTACCTTGGCTTATTTGAAAGCTGGCTAGGCGAGTAGCTCTGGTCATCATTTCTCAGGTGCGCGAAATTCACTCCAGCTGTTGCGCGGTGTCCTCGCTTTGCTAACCATGGTTATGGATTCTTCCGCTTTTGCTCCCAGACCGTTGTCGGCAAGTTTGACCTCGAGCACAGCCACAATCTCCGGATCCTTTATCGCCCGCACTTGCTCCAGTGCTGCCCTAGGAGAGAACTGTGCGGCTGCTTTTACAAGCCACCAATAAGCCGAGACCGACGGCCACCAGGCTTTCAAAGCCAAATTCGGGTTATCGGAATCAGTGTCCTCAGCCCTGAGTTTGTCCACCTGTTCCATCCCCGATCGGAACAGTTTGACAGCTAGGTCGGCCTCGCCCATTTCCTTCGCTATCGTGATGCCTTCGCCCCAGTGCTCCAGAGCGTGGTAGGGATGGGCTGCGTTTTTCAGAGTTGTTGCCATCTCCTCCAAGGCATCCCTGGCGGCGGAAGGGTTCTTTTTCATGACCGCGCGAGCAATCGCCACATAGGCCTGAGCGCGGGGAAAAAACTCGTTGCCGTCGATAAATCCGAAAGGCACCGACTCGGGTAAGGTGGCCGCTGCCGCAATCGCCTGCCGGGGATTGTCCTCGGCCATGCGGCCAATCTCTTTCACCCGAGCCTCGCTCCTTTCGAGATCTTGGCCCGTCTGGTTCGGACGGCCGAACGACATCTGAAGGCCTCGCTCCGCCTCACCCTCTTTAGCGGGCGTGTCTCCGATTGAAGAATCGACCGACTGGATGCCGTTCGGGAATTGTTTGAGCTGGAGTTGGGCTTGCTGCGAGTCCTTCAGCAGTTTGTCTGCCTCTTGGTCATCCAGTTCCTTCAACACTGGCCACAGCTCAAACAGACGATAGTCGTACTCAGAGGTGAAGCCTGCGTTTCCGGAAGTCGCATTGAGAGTGACACCGCTTCCCGCCCGGCGTTCCGCCGAGTCGAGCACCTGGTGAACTGCTTCAAGGGCGATCGCGGGCGGGACATGCCGCCAAAAGCGCACGATCATGCCTGCGAAATCATCACCGCCGGTTAAACGCGATTCACTGCCCTTCGCCATGGCAAGTCGGAAGACTTCCTGCTTGTCTGCTTCGCGCTCGGGTGGGAGTTCGAGCATGAGCTGGGTAGCTTCCTGGTACGGAAACTCTTCTTCGGGTCCTATGCGGTTCAGTAGTTCCAGCGCTCGGTCGAATCTCTTGGCAGTGATCGCGCGGGAGACCTTCGCACTGGAGAGTTCTCCTCTAACCATAGGTTCGGCTTGCGATAGTAGTGAGTCGAATTTGAATTCATCAACCGAAAGTAACTGCGTTAGTATGACTTCCTGCAATCTCTGCTTTGTCTCCAAGTGATTGAAGAAAGTCTGCATCGTCGCCTGATCAGGCCGATGGTCCTTCGAGGCGAACTGCTCCAGCTCGCCCTCATTTTCAGTTATCGCCAAGGTGGCCACAAACGAATCCGCGAGCACCGTGCGGACTTTCCCCGGGTCACATTTGCTGAGACCGGCGGCAACTGCATCCAGCAGGTAACTCCTCATTGGGGGGTCGGCTGCTGCTGCGCCGCCGAGAGCCGATTCTAGAACCGGGCACCACAGCTCTTGTTTCGCTGTAAGCGACTTTTTTGCGGGACTGCTGGACTGTGTCTTTGAGACACCCTGATCTGGGTGAGGATTAGCAGATTGTGCCCATGTGATGGTTGCCACAGCCAAAGCGAGAGTTACGGCACACTTCATGGCAATGCAGTCTCGACGCCGGCAGCATAACAAACGGCCAACCGACAGGCCAGTTCTCCCCTCGCTTAACTGTTGTCAGCAAGGCGTTCTTACCAGCTTGCTGTTTGTTCGCCTCGAAACCCTCAAAAAGCATCCCACGAACGTCTGGAAACAAGAATCGACAAAAATTATGAGCGCGCACCCAACGATCCCAGCACCAACGCGCTAATAATCACGAGCGCCGCGAGCCCTCCGGCCGCCACGATTGCAACCAGCGCCCGGTCCGCCATCCGCTGCTGCCCATGCTCCAGCAACACCCAACGCAATCCACAGGCGCCGTGGACCGCCAGCGCAAGCACAGCGAGAAAGTAATACGGCACCAACCGGACACTCCACGGGTCGGTAAGAAGGTTGTCCGCAGTTAGCCAGATCCAGTTCGTGTCGATGTGCTCGAGATACCTCGTGCGCAGCACCGCGCTGATATGGGAAGCAAAGAACAACAGCAGATAGGCACCGGAAGCGTTCTGTAGAATCTCGGCCCACCCCATCGCCGGACGACGCGCCCGTCGAAGGAGCAGAACCGACCCGCTCGCGACCTGAAACAAAACGCAAATTCCGAGCAGCACCTCGATCGCGGGCTGTCGGTACACAACGCGGAGATGTCGCATCACGGCAAGATGCGTTTCGCCACCGAGAATGCCCGCTAAATGATTGGAGAGATGAAACACGGCAAACGTCGTGATCACCGCCGCCGAAATCCCGTGCGCAAACGCCAGTTTCGCTGGACGAGCGCTGGCGCCATCGGTGGCATTGGGTCGTTCTACGATCGGCAATAACAGCAGCCCAAACCAGAGAACTACCCATACGCTGTTCCCGCGAAACGGGAGCCACTTCCGCGAGTCCAGCCAGCCACCCAGAAATGTATGCAGTGCTGGCGCGCCAACTCCGATGTACGCCACCATCGTCGCGCGCGGATAGCGGTTCCGATTTGCCAGCCAGAACGCCAGATACAGACACGCTCCCGGCGCTAGCAATGTCAGGGCCAGCGCCAACGGGGAAATCGCGTACACACTCCAGACCAGTGCGGGATAGATCAGACCGATCAGGGCAGGAGCGACCCGCACCACGAACGGGGTGCTGTTTTGCCTGGCAACCTCAGCAGGAATAGATGCAGCTGACGTCACGCATCGGCCTCCTCACCAGCAGGGCGGGGGAACATCCCTCGAGGAATCGATTCTAAGGTACGCGCTGACGCGATTCACGGGTCCGACTAGTTCTGTGCGTGAGGGGCGATGGCGTTAGCAGCAATGGCTCAGCTCGCGGATGGTTGCGGCACCGTCCCGTGATTGTCTAGCCGAGTTCGTCATGGAGACGCCTCTGCCCCATGATGGGCCGCCAGAGAAATGACGACGCTCTCGACGGTGCCGTTCGCGCCGCTGCTTCGCAAAGAGCCTGTCCCGTCCACGGCGGGCGAGCAAAACGAGAGTCCTCCCTCATTGCCACTACCAGTATATAGAGCAGCGGGGGGCTTGCGGCAAGACTCGGGTCGTGCCGTAGAGTCGCTGACGTCGGCCAGACCCTGTGGCCGAGGCCCGAACCTTCAGGCGGAGGAGCGAAAAGCTTGTGTTGTTGTCGACAGATAGGTCGCGCGGGACGTCGTACCGATGGTAGGGCTCGCGGTGCGACTGTGGGCAGTTGTCGCAGCGGCCGAGGAATGGGATGCGCCGGTCGCGACCGGCTTGATGCCGAGCGGAGGGTGGCGATGATCGAGCATGCAGTGGTGATTGCCGGCGGGGGTCCGACGGGGATGATGTTGGCGGGCGAGCTCATGTTGGCGGGCGTCGACGTTGCCATTGTCGAGCGGCGAGCGAGCGCGGAGATTATCGGCTCGCGTGCGGGTGGCCTGCACGCTCGCACCATCGAGGTTCTCGACCAGCGCGGGATCGCCGATCGCTTCCTCGCGCAGGGCCAGGCGACGCAGGTCGCGGCGTTCGCCCACATCCGGCTGGACATCAGCGATTTTCCGACCCGGCACAACTATGGGCTCGCCCTCTGGCAGAAGCACTTCGAACGCATCCTGGCCGGCTGGATCGATGAGTTGGCCATACCGATCTATCGCGGGCGCGAGGTGACCGGCTTCGCGCAGAACGAAACCGGCGTCGACGTCGAGTTGTCCAACAGCCAGTTACTGCGCGCCCAATATCTCGTCGGCTGCGACGGCGGACGCAGCGTGGTCCGTAAAACCGCCGGCATCGCATTCCCCGGCTGGGATCCGACGATCAGCCACCTGATCGCCGAGGTCGAGATGGCCGAGGCGCCGGAATTGGGCGTCCACCGCACTGCCCTTGGCGTCCATTCCTTCGGCAGGGAGGAGTACGAGATCCGCGACGGCAAAGTGGTCTACATGGATAGGGGCCCGATACGGGTCATGGTGACCGAAGGGCAGGTCGGACCCACGACCGAACCCACCCTGCGTGATCTCAGCGAGGCGCTCATCGCGGTACATGGGACGGACTACGGGGTCCACAGTCCCACCTGGATCTCCCGGTTCACCGATGCGGCGCGTCAGGCCGCTGCCTACCGCGATCGGCGGATCCTGCTGGCGGGCGACGCCGCGCACGTGCATTATCCGGTTGGCGGACAAGGCCTCAATCTCGGCGTTCAGGATTCTGTGAACCTGGGATGGAAGCTGGCCCAGGTGGTCAAGCGGACGTCCCCCGAATGCCTGTTGAACACCTATCACGCCGAGCGCCACCCAGTCGCTGCCCGGCTTCTGCGGAACACGCTGGCGCAAGTCGCCCTTCTCCGCCCGGATGATCGTTCCAAGGCCGCATGCGAGGTCGTTTCCGAACTCCTCCATATGGACGAGCCCCGCAAACGGTACGCCGCCATAATGTCCGGCATGGATATCCACTACGACCTCGGCGAGGGACATCCGCTGCTCGGTCGCCGCATGCCCGATCTCGACCTGGTCACCGCCAACGGCCCGCTGCGGGTCTTCACCCTTCTCCACGGTGCCCGGCCGGTGCTGCTCAACCTCGGTGAGCCCGGCGGCATCGACATCGCTCCGTGGGCGGATCGCGTTCCGTTGATTGACGCCAAATACGTCGGCACGTGGGAGCTTCCGGCGATCGGGGTGGTCACCGCTCCCACCGCCGTTTTGGTTCGGCCCGACGGATATGTGGCTTGGGTGGGGGACCGAACCCAGGTGGGGCTCGCTGACGCGCTGACCACTTGGTTCGGACCGCCTGCTGCGGAGTAGCGTACCGGCTTACAGGAATCGTGAGTTAGGAGTTCTTAGTTGACACGGCCTAGCCGTTGAATGCACCCAGCGAACGGTAATTACCGCGACCACGGCAGGCGCTTCGCGCGTTCAAGCGTCGCGTGGGCACGCAATTCCTGAAACCGATCTGAGAAATCGGAGTCTCATCCAAACACGGTCCACACCTGTCACGTGATCCCTGACACCCAAAAGTTTGCCAGCCACGATTGACTCCCTGCATCTCAAAACCTACCATTCTCGCCAGCGTGAACGGGCCACGACTTCTGTTGTAGAAGCCATCTCATAAATGGTCTATCGGAAGGGCATGGCTTCACAGGCTGCTGAAAAAGTCGAGGTTCGTATCAGGGCGCCGCTTTAGCGGCGCCGTAAGCCCTGTAACATCGACGCCCCTTCAGGGGCTGAGGTCCGCTCTGAGTTTTCTCGCGGTCTTTTCAGCCATTCCGCTAAAAGCCGCTAGAGACGCGGCTTGAAGCCATGCCGTCCGGACTAGCGAAATTACGAGCTTTAGCCCCTGGGGGAATGGCACTATACCGTGGCGGGTCATTATGAGGTCGCTCTGGACAGGAGGTCACGATGCTTCGAGAACGAGTACTCAGGGTAGTGCTAATCCTAGTGGGACTTCTCTTCTTGGCGGGCGTTTATCCTCTGATTACGTCGATACAGGATGGTTGGCATGCGAACAAAGAAGACGCCAAGCCGATGGGCGTGAGCCTCTATGTCATGCAGGGAATCTTCTTGCTGCTGGCCGCTCGAAATCCATCGGCGTATCGCGGCGTCATCACCTTAACGGCCTGGCTCAACATCGCACACGCTGCCACGATGACAGTGATGTCCATCCACCTGCCGAGCGAACGCCACGACCTCCTCATCGGTTCTGCATTGTTTGGCCTGATCGGCGTCGCCTTGATTGCACTGAATTCCCCGAACCCCGCGCTGCAAGAGCGAGCGTCAGCCGGATAACCCAAACTCCCGGCAACGCCCATCGAGAGAGACTAAGAACTGAGAACTGAGAACTGAGAACTGAGAACTGAGAACTGAGAACTGAGAACTGAGAACTGAACCCTGAGCCCTAAGCCCTGAGCCCTAAGCCCTAAGCCCTAAGCCCTGCCCTTAGATAATCCATCACAATCCACGACGCCCCGGCGATCGCCAGATTCTGCGCGTTCCCGGCCCAGCTGATCAACGCGTGCGGATTTGCAAACGGCGCCGGCAGCCAAACCAGCAACTGGAATCCGACGATCATCGCCGTCAACAATCGCGACGCCAGCAGAGCCTTGACTCCCGTCAGCAACGCGATCGCCGCCAGCGCAAACGCAATCGTCGTCGCGATCGCCCAGAACATCTGCCCGGGCGGAACCCACTTCGGTACAAAGCTGGCCGTTCCCGAAAGATAAAACAGTTGCTCCAGTGTGAACGAAATCACGCAGATCCCAAAGCATACATACCCGATCCTTGCCACCCGCGCCGACCGCTCCGATCCACCCGAGCTCGCCATCGCATAAGCAACCATCGCTCCCGACACGATCGAAAATTGCTCAAAGAAGTTTCCCCACCGGTCGTAGACCAGTGGTTCCTTGGCAATCCGCGGCACCCACGTCAGCCCAAAGAAGAGAAAGAGGCAGCCCAGCGCCACCGCACCGGCCCGCGCCGTCCTCCGCCACTGCATCGCGAGTCCCCCGACAATCTCCACCGCCGACGCCAGGTACACGAGAATCTCGCGATGCGGCACGTTCCCGAGCACCTGGATCTGCTGCCACGGAGCACCAAAGTCTTGCCAGACCAGACTAATCACGCCAAAAAGAACGGCCGCCAAGCCGTACACATGGCGTCCGAGAGCAGTCCTCATCCCTTCCTCCTCGCAAGCAACCTTCGAACGACGACTGCGGATCTTTTAGCGCGCCCGATTTGCGTGAGTGGCCGGCCATCGCTCTGAACTCACCCAATTCAGACGCGCCGTCCACGCTTTGGTGATCTTGCTCGCGTTCTCGCCGGCGGTGTTTGCCGGACCTCTTCTGAGCTCAGTCGCGGTCCTCCCCTGCCGAACCGCCATCCGCCTTGCAAATCACCTGATTTTCTTTACATGCACTTCCTGACCGTCAGCATCACGGTAGGTGTAACCCGTCACACGCCCCAGCGCGTCGCGGACGAAGGTGTTCGTCCCCAACTCGCCCTTGAGAAAGAACGCCTCCCCTCCCATCGGGAGCATCTCCTCCGCAGCGTCTTTGCCAGTCTGCGTCCATAGCCTGCCGTCTTTCACAGAGATGGTCTCTAAATCATCCAGCGGACGCCACGCGTATTGCCCGCCCCGCGTAGTCTTTGTAATTGCGTGCATCCACGGCTACAGGTTTGCGGTAGTTGACCGGAATCTTGCCCCATTGCCTCGCCACCAATATCCAGGTGCCGTTTCGCTTCACATAAGTCTCGGTGGCCCGCATCTCGCTGATGATCTCGCCATCGGTAAATTCCTCATGAACGGTGAATCGCAAATTGAGCACCGCCGCGTCTCCGTAAATATGTACAACGACATCGCGCGGATCGACCGAGTAGTCGTAATCGTGCGGAAGTTTTGCCACACGCGAAACTTCGGCTTTGGTCAGACGCTCTCCCGTGTCCGTGCTGAAGATGCACTCGTCGGCGACATTGCGTGACCATACCTCTTGATTGCGGTTGTTGCTGGCCTCGGTTCTGGCATTGCGGACGTCGAGTATCTCCTGCTCCGCGGGCGAAAGCTTCGGCTGATCAGACGTATGGATGGCGGCCAGGCAGAAAGCGATCAAAACGCAGACGAGATAGCGCACGGGCTTGTCCTCCATGGGAAGAGATGGCCCGACATTCTAGTCCACATCCATGTTGTGATCCTCGATACTTTGGCGGGAGCCCAGTTCAGCGGCGCGGCCGATAAGTGACAGCCGACACCGGGTTCTGCGGTGCCCTAACCTTTCGCGCTATTTGCGCAGGACTGAGGATTTTGCGTCGAAGTGACCTTGTGCGGTCTGCCTGACTCCCGATCCTGGCACCCAAGACCAAAGACCTGAGACCTAACACCTGATCTTCATTTGCTCTTCAGGCAAGTTGCGATACCTTAAAGCACGAGGGCGGCCGCACGCCTATGAAGCTGCTCGTCGTCGAAGACGAGGCCCGCATGGTCGAACTGCTTCGCAAAGGACTCTCGGAAGAGGGCCACACCGTCGTCTGCGCGCGCGACGGCGACGAGGGTCTTGAACTCGCCCGCAATTACGAATTCGATGTCATCATCCTCGACGTCATGATGCCCAAGCTCAACGGCTACCAGGTCGCCCAGCGTCTGCGCACCGAGCACATCGCCACGCCCCTGCTCATGCTCACCGCCAAGGATTCCGTCCCTGACCTCGTCCGCGGCCTCGATGCCGGCGCCGACGACTACCTCACCAAGCCCTTCGCCTTCGAAGAACTCCTGGCCCGCCTCCGCGCCGTCAAGCGCCGCGCCCCCGTCCCGCAACAACTCAAGCTGAAGGTCGGCAATCTCGTTCTCGATCCCGCCACTCGCGAAGTCTCGCGCGCGGGCGAAGACATCCTCCTCACCCGCACCGAGTACAACCTCCTCGAGCGCCTGATGTACCGCGCCGGAAAAGTTGTTCCGCGCCGCTCGCTCATCGAAGCCGTCTGGGGATTCGACCGCGAGATCGAAGAAAACACTCTCGACGCGTTCGTCCGCCTGCTCCGCACCAAGATCGACCTCGAGGGCCAGCCCAAGCTCATTCACACCGTGCGCGGTGTCGGCTACATGATTCGGTCGGAGGCGCACACTTGAAACGCCTCTCCATCGGCCTGCGCCTCACCATCTGGTACGTCGGCATCTTCGCCGTCGCGCAACTCATCTTCGGCGTCGGCATGTGGTTCATCCTGCGCGAAAATCTCCACGACGTCGCCGACAGCGGCCTCTCCAGCCAGGTCGAAGACGTTCGCCGTTTCCTCGAGACCCAACGCGCCGACGCCACCTTCGATCAGATTCGCGACGCTGTCACCGAGGAATACAGTCCCGAGACCGGCGGCGACTACCTCCAGATCGTCGACGCCAACGGCAACTGGGTCTACCGCTCGCAGGCTTTCTCCCGGCAGGGCATCCCTGCCATCTCTCCCGGCCAGCTCCACAAACCAATCCGCAAGGACGCCCAGTTCGGCGGCAAGCCCTTCCGCCTCATGAGCAAGCGCATCGACGTCCACGACCGCGCATACACCGTCCAGGCCGCCATCTCGAACCAGGAAGAAGTCGAAACTCTCGATCGTTTTCGCAGCTATCTCCTCATGTTCGCCCCCTTGCTCCTGCTCGCCGCGGGCTGCCTGGGATACTGGCTGAGCCGCCGCGCGCTCTCGCCTGTCGACGCAGTCACCCGCACCGCCCGCACCATCACCGGTCAAACGCTTAGCAGCCGCCTCGAGCAACTCCACACCGGCGATGAACTCCAGCGCCTCTCCGACACGCTCAACGAGATGCTGGCCCGTATCGAAGCCGCCTTCACGCACGTCACCGAGTTCACCGCCGACGCCTCCCACGAGCTGCGCACACCCGTCTCCCTCATTCGTACGGAGGCGGAACTCGCCCTCCGCCGTTCGCGCAACGAAGGCGAATATCGCGAGGCCCTGCGCCACATTCTTCTGGAAGCCGAACGCACGACCACATTGATCGAAGAATTACTTGCCCTGGCCCGCGCCGACTCCGGCCGCCAACAGCTCAACATCCAGCCGGTGGACCTGCGCGGAACCTTGCAGGAAGTCGCCTCCGGCTGGCGCTCCGTCGCCAGCGTGCGTGGTCTTAATTTCAGCGAGAGAATCCTCAACGCGGAACTGCCTGTTCTCGGCGATCCCGAGGCGTTGCGCCGCGTCGTCAATATTCTTCTCGACAACGCCTTCAAGTACACCCATGCCCCCGGAGGCACCGTGACCCTCGCCGCCGAGCAGCGTGAAGGAAAAGCGCTCATCAGCGTGCGCGACAATGGCCTCGGCATAGCAGAACAGAATCAGGTTCGTATCTTCGAGCGTTTCTACCGGGTGGATAAGGCGCGCAGCCGAGACCTCGGCGGCGCCGGCTTGGGCCTCGCCATCGCCCAATGGATCGTCCAGCAACATCACGGCAGAATCTACGTCGAAAGCGCTCTCGGCGCCGGCTCCATCTTCTGGGTGGAACTGCCGATGGCCACCGAAAACGTCCCCAGTGAACTCATGATCCGCCAGTGAGCCGGTAAGAAGTATGTCGTCGTTGCCGACAACTCGGGAGTTGTGGCGATAGACGCGTTTACGTGGACCTAGGCTATTTCCCTTTTGCAGACCCTCGATCAGCCGAGCACTGTATTGTGCGCAGGGGAAGCCCGGGCGCAGTTGTGGCGAGCCGCTCCGTTTGCTAGTTTGGCGTAGATGCCGGCGCCTGTGCCCGAACAACTCAGCAGGACCATTGAGACTCTTTACCGATCGGAATCGGGCCGGGTCCTGGCGACGCTCGTGCGCCTCCTGGGAGATCTGGATCTCGCCGAAGAGGCCATGCATGAGGCATTCGCCGCCGCTCTGGAGTCCTGGCCTCAGGCTGGTATTCCGGACAGTCCACGCCCCTGGCTGATTGCAACGGCACGCAACAAGGCCATCGATGCGATTCGCCGGCGCACGCGATTCGACGGAACACAGAAAGATTTTGCGCTCTACACGGAAGCGCGCAGCAACGAGGCGCGTATCCACGAAGCTTCGCTCGATGACGAGGAGATCGAAGATGATCGCCTCCGTCTGATCTTCACCTGCTGCCATCCCGCTCTGCCGCCGGAAGGACAGGTTGCGCTCACCCTGCGTGAAGTTTGCGGCCTGACCACCGAGGAAATTGCCCGCGCGTTTCTCGTTTCGCCGGCAACGCTCGCCCAACGCATCGTGCGCGCGAAGGCTGTCATCCGCGATAAAGCAATTCCTTACCAGGTGCCCGTCTCCCAGGAATTATCGGCCCGGTTGGGAGCTGTGCTCCAGGTCGTGTATCTGATTTTCAACGAGGGATACACGGCCGAAACGACAGGCGCCGAACTCAGCCGCGAGGCGATACGTCTGGGCCGACTTCTGCTCGACCTGCTCCAGCTTCACTTGATTGACGAACCCGAGGTGATGGGCCTCGTGGGGCTCATGCTTCTGCAGGAGTCGCGCCGCGCCGCCCGAACCTCTCCCGACGGAGATTTGATCCTGCTCGACGACCAGGACCGGTCGTTGTGGAACCGGGAGCAGATCGCCGAAGGCATCTCGCTCACCGAACGCGCTCTTAGATCGCGCCGCTTCGGTGCCTACACTCTGCAGGCGGCTATTGCCGCCGTTCATGCCGAGAGTTCGTCCCCGGCATCCACGGACTGGCGCGAGGTCAAGCTGCTCTACGACCGGTTGCTTCAGATTCATCCCTCCCCGGTTGTCGAACTGAACCGCGCCGTGGCCGTTGCCATGTGCGAAGGTCCGGAGCAGGGTCTTCGTCTTATCGATGGCTTACTGGCGCGCGAGCACCTCGCGCACTATCACCTCGCGCACGCTGCCCGTGCGGACCTGTGCCGCAGATTAGGACGGATTCCGGAGGCCCGTGCTTCGTATGAGAAGGCGCTCGCCCTGCTTGTGCCTGGCAACGATCGGCAGGAACCGGATCGCCGTTTTCTCGTCCGTCGGCTCGAGGAATTGAAATAAAAGATAGTTCGCCTCGGCTGTCGATTTTTTCTGTGCGCGCCCGACGCATCTCCGGTGGCGCATCGTTAATCTCAAAAGCGGCGTTACGCCTGTCCCCACATTTCGGTCCCACATTCCCAGGTTAGCGTCCAAAGAACCTACGCGAACCTGGGGCACCTGACGCTTGGCAAAGGATAATTTCAAGTAGTGCAAGGCGTCCGCCAGAAGCCCACGCTGAGGCTCACTCAATAGCAAATGGACGTGCTCAGGCATGACTACATATCCGTAGACGCACAGGGCGAAGCGCCGGCGCATTTGCTCCACAACCTGGACGAAGAGGTCGTAGACGGCGGGCGTGTCGAACCCTCGCCGCCGATGGTAACAAGTGAACGTCACGAAGTGAGACTGTGCGGATTGCTGAAAACGTTTCAAGCCATCCGGCATGGAGAAACGCTAGGAGGATTCTTGAGTGCCCGCAGTGATGGATAACCCAGGTTAGCGCCCAAAACCGCGGCGCGAACCTGGGCCACCCGGCTGGGTCACCCTCGTTCCGTCTGTCCCGTTTTTCCCGAGGGAACCTTACGCGGCTGCCGCTTCTTGAACGGCTTTTGCTGCGGTACGGATTACGTCGAGCACGCGTTCCGGTTGAGAGAGCATCGGCACATGGCTGCTGTCGAGCTCGTAGGTGGTTGCGCCCATACGCTTGGCCATGGCGCGCTCCAGATCGGGGTGAACCGTGCGGTCTTTTTTGCCGACGATGTACCAGCTGGGCTTTGATTTCCAGGCGGTTCCTCCGGCTTTTGCGTCGAACAGGTCGGGTTTCGGAACACCCTGCGTCGCCAAAACGAGTTTTTTCTCCTGCTCGGACAAGTCGCCGGCGAAATCATCGATGCCGTCCGGAAGCAACCAGATGCGTCCGTCCTTAACATCGATGTGGGAGAAGACCGCTGTCTTCGGGAATTTGGACTGCTGCGTCTGCGAACTCTCGTCCGCGTCCGGTGCAAGCGCACAGATGTACACCAGGCCGACAACGCGATCGTCGGTGCCAGCGCCGGTGATGACGGTTCCGCCGTAGGAGTGGCCGACGAGGATCACCGGGCTGCTGACCCGGCCGATCGTTGCTTTTGTTAAGGCGACGTCCTCTGCCGTTGAGTTGAGGCCGTACTGCGCCGCGATGCACTCGTACCCCTCGGCCTGCAGGGGAACGATCAACTTGCTGAAGCAGGAACCGTCTGCCCAAAGCCCGTGGCAAAACACGATGCTCGGTTTGGAGTGCGTAGATGTCATTTCAGTCTCCTTATCGTGAAACTACGCCGAATGGCGTAGGGAACAGGTCAACGGATTGTTTGTGGGTACACTCTGAGCGACCCGAGGATGATACTCCTTTCGGGGATGCGCGAGCATTTCCAACAACTGCCCCACTCAAGCCAAAACCGGGCTTGAATGGGCCACCCGCCCACCCAGGCGGCTCGAGGAACTGAAAAAAATCGAGGAATCGAAAAAAATCCGTCCAGCTTGTCGATTTTCTCCCTGCGCGACGACTATAGGATGAACCATCCAGCGCGCAAGGCTGTGCTGCTGGCTCGAACACCATTTCAGGAGAAGACAATGCCGCAATATTTGGTTGCTGGTTACCTCCCCGACGACTTCGACCCGTCCCAAGCGGACGAAGCGATGGGCCGCGACATCCACGCGCTCAACAAAGAGATGATTGCTGCCGGCGTCAGGAAATTCGCTTGCGGCCTTGGGTCCGCGAAGTCGCTGCGTCGGCAGCCCGATGGCGGAGTCCTCATCACCGACGGGCCGTACCTTGAGACCAAGGAACACATCGGCGGTTTTTGGATATTGGAATGCGCTGACATGGACGAGGCGGTGGCATGGGCGCGCAAAGGCGTCGCCGCCACCCGGGGGCAGGGCGAGGTGCGAGAGATCTTTTTCAGTCCGGCAACCGACTAGCAACCGAGCGGCAGACTTGAACGAACAGATGAAGGTAAGTGAGCAGCGACGGCGACAAAACGCTGCACGCTAAGGGACGGCCTCGCGAAAAAAGGCCCATTCTCAGGAGGAAAACAATGCGGAAAAAGAAGGTTGGCGCAATCGCCATCAAAAGCTTCGCACTGCTGGTTGTGCTCGGTACGGCGTACCTCGGTACGGCGAATCAGGCGATGGCACAGGATGCCAAGACACCTTATCCGAGCATGGCCCCGATCGAGCAGTATCTTATGGACCGAACTGCCGAGATCGCCCTGGCGCGCAGCGCAGCACCGGAGTCCATCTCACGCGATGCCGAGGTGCAGGTTCTTGGACGTCATGGTTTCGAAACAGCGGTCCAGGGCAAAAACGGTTTCGTCTGCATCGTGGAACGCTCCTGGACTTCCGCACCGGATCCTGACTTCTGGAATCCGAAAGTCCGGACCCCGATTTGCTATAACGCGGCAGGCGCGCGTTCCTACCTCCGACGCAACCTCAAAAGGACCGACTTGATCCTGGCGGGACGCACCAAAGCTCAGGTCGACGAGGCGATCGTCGCCGCGGTCGCCAAAAAAGAACTCCCGGCGATGGAACCCGGAGCGATGTGCTACATGATGTCGAAGCAGGGATACGGCGGCGACAGCGCACCACACTGGCCTTCCCATTTAATGTTTTTCTATTCGCAGACCGACCCCGCAATCTGGGGGGCGGGTCTCCCGGGTTCTCCCATCCTCGCCATGAGCGACACCCAAGAGCACCTGACCACGTTCGCAATTGGCGTGCAACGCTGGTCAGACGGAACAGAAGCTCGCTAATGTTCGACCAGTGTGGGTTCGGTCGAAGGATGGACGGAGAAGTACAAAATCGAAAAGTACGGAGGAAAGCGATGACCCGAAATCAAATACACAGCATTTTCCTAAGCGCATTCGCACTCGTGGTCGCCCTGATCGCGTCCCGGCCCGCCGCCGCACAAGACGCCAAAGAACCGTATCCCACCATGGCCCCGGTCGAACAATATCTAATGGATCGCGACGCGGAGATCGCCCTCGCCCGCAGCGCCGCTCCAGACGCCATCTCGCACGACGCCTCGGTGATCGTCCTGACCCGCCACGGCTACGAGACCGCAGTCGAAGGAAAAAACGGCTGGGTCTGCTGGGTCGGACGCGGCTGGCTGGCCATGTTCGACCACCCCGAATTTTGGAATCCCAAAGTCCGCGCCGCAGATTGTCTCAATCCACCCGCCGCCCGCACCGTTCTCCCGTACGCCTACAAACGCACCGAATTACTCCTGGCCGGCCATTCCAAACAAGAAGTCATCGCCGCAATCAAAGCCGCAATAGACAAAAAAGAATTACCACCCCTCGAGCCGGGAACTGTCTCCTACATGATGTCCAAGTCCTCCTACCTAACCGACAATGGCGACCACAACGGCCCCCACCTGATGTTCTTCCAAACCGACAAGAACGACACAGCCTGGGGCGCAAATCTCACAAACTCCCCAGTCCTCTCCGTAAATTACTGGTACATCTCCGCCGAAGCCTACCCACAACTCAAAACCTTCCCGCCACTGTCCGTCTTCCTGGTAGTAGTAGACAAATGGTCCGATGGAACGCCGGCACCGAGCATGTAAAGACCCAGCGGCAGAGGCTGGTGGCCCAGGTTCGCGCCCCGATTAACGATCCAGCGCGCGAGGCTGTGCTGCTGGCTCCCACCCAGGGGAGAAAACTGTATAGGAGAAATCATGACGCAATATTTGGTTGCGATTCACCACCCCGACAACTATGACCCGTCCCTCGAGGACGAAGCGATGGGCCGCGATATCGACGTGCTCAACAAAGAGATGATTGCTGCCGGCGTCAGGATCTTCGCTGGCGGCCTGCGCGCGGCCAGCAGCGCGAAGTCGCTGCGGGCCCAGTCCGATGGCAAGGTGCTCATCACCGACGGGCCGTACCTGGAGACCAAGGAGCACATCGGCGGTTTTTGGATACTCGAAGCCGCGAATCTGGACGAGGCGCTGGCATGGGGACGCAAGGCCGTCGTCGCCTGTCGGGCACCGGTCGAGGTGCGTCCGTTTCACTGACGGAGGGTCCAACGAGATACTGCTCAACCGCGCCTGCCGCAGGTGAGCGCAAACCAGTATTACAAGGAGACGCTATGAGAAAGATCAGGATCATCGAACATATCTCGCTGGACGGCGTGATTCAGGCTCCCAGCGGGCCGAACGAGGACCCCGGCTATCCGCCCGTCGCCGATGAGAACCAGGATTTCGTCGAGCAGCCGAGATAGTTCGCCTCGGCTGTCGATTATTCCCTGCGCCACGACTATAGGACGAACGGTCGAGCGCGTAAGGCCTCAAACGCTCATAAGCACGGATGCATAAAGGGGCAGGACAATCCAATGAGAAATCTAATCTTCGCAATCAACATTACCCTGGATGGCTGCTGCGACCACACCAAACAAGTTGCTGATGAAGAAACACATGAATATTTTACACACCTCCTGCGAGAGATTGACCTGCTCGTCTTTGGGCGTATCACCTACCAATTGATGGTCCCTTTTTGGCCTGAAGTCGCAAAAAACCAGAATATGACGAAAGCGTCGAATGAATTCGCCCGGACATTTGACGCCATCAAGAAGATTGTTTTTTCACGATCCTTGAACCGCGCTGAAGATAAAAATACGAGAATTGTTCGTACGAACCTTCGCGACGAAATACTTAGATTGAAACAAGAACAAGGCAAAAATATTTTGGTCGGTGGTGTAGATGTTCCTTCACAACTGATAGAGCTTGGTCTGGTGGATGAATGTCGTTTTGTCGTTGGGCCAATCATCGCAGGGGAAGGGAGACGGTTGCTCGAAGATGTTAGCCTGCGGGAGAGATTACAGTTAAAACTTCTTGAGTCAAAGATTTTTAAATCAGGATGTGTTGCGCTTCGTTACTCGAAACAGTGACAGAAAAATCTGCGATAGCTGTGCTGCTGGCTCCGCCCAGGAGGACAAGAACAATGAAATACATCTGTTTGGGATACATCGAGCCAGGAACATTCGAAGAGATGACCGAGGACGAGCGACACGCAGTTCTCGATGAATGCTTTGAGCACAACGACCATCTGCGCGCCAGCGGACATCTTGTTGCCGAACTACCTCTTCAGCCTCCGGAGACCGCGTTGACCCTGTACTGGAAAAACGGCAAAGTCGCGACGACTGACGGCACCTATGCGGAAACCAAGGAACAACTCGGCGGCATTCAGATCCTCGAGGCGCGAGACCTTAATCACGCCATTCAGCTTGTCTCACAGCAACCAGGCTTTAAGTATGGACTTGGGCCGATTGAGATACGCCCGATTGCGGATTTGAGCGCGATGATGAAGGAGAGCGAGCAGCGACGGCGACAGAACACTGCACGCTAAAGACGGCTATACAGAAGGATCGGGCCCAGTCGCGAAGCGACGGCAGACACTAGAAGCCATCTCATAAATGGCAGCCATGCCGTCTGGACCAGCAAAAATACGGGCTTTAGCCCCTGAGGGAATGGCACTTTGCCGTGGCGGTTCATTACGAGATCTCTTCTAGCCCGGACGTGAGTTCGGGGTCAGCGCCAACAAACCGAATTTCGCAAGGGACGGCGCTAGCAAACCGCACTCATTGACGGACGACATCCCGGCCAAAATCCAGTCCCGTAGGGACATCGCGACCTTAGCCCAGCGCTTCAGCCCTGGGTAGGCGACAAACGTAATGACCGAGTCCTGTAGGGACGGCACCAAACCGCGGACTCAAATATGGGAGCGACGGTAACCGCTATTCCTGCGCCCAGACTACTCCGCCACCAGCAAACTCTCCGCGAACGGCCACTCCCGATCCACCCACTGTGCTTCGCATTCGAAACCCGTGTCCGCCGCCATCTGCACCACTTCGTCCTTCGAATACTTGTGGCTGCTCTCCGTCCAGATCGTCTCCCCCGCTGCGAACCGCACCGAAAATCCCGCCGCCCCGATTGTCACTGTCTGATCTCGCTTTGACTGCAGATGCATCTCCACGCTGCGGGCCCGCGAATTAAACCGGGCCACGTGCTCGAACTGTTCCAGGGAAAAATCCGCCTCCAGTTCACGATTAATCCGTCCCAGCAGGTTCAGATTGAACGCCGCTGTCACCCCCAGCGGATCCGCGTACGCCGCCAGCAACTGCGGAATCGGTTTCAGCAGATCCGTCCCCAGCAGCAGCGCATCGCCTGCCCGCAAAATCCCGCGAATTTGCCTCAGAAACTCAATCCCGGCCGGACGATCAAAATTCCCGATCGTGCTTCCCAGAAAAAGCACCAGCAACGACTGATCTTTCTTCCGACCCTCCGCCACCTCCGCCAACCCATCCAGATATTCGCGCTCGAAACCGACAATGCTGATCGCGTCGATATCTCCGAGTTCGCGCTTGCACATCGCCAGCGCCGTCGGAGAAATTTCTATCGGACAATACGCCGTAGGCTGTCGCCGCGCCAAGGCCTTCAGCAGCCAGCGCGTCTTCTTCCCGCTGCCGCTGCCCAGCTCCGCCACCGTCACCGGCTTGGGCAGCCGCTCCACGATCTCGTACGCGTTCCGTTGCAGCACGCGTTCATCCGCCCGCGTCAAACCGTATTCGGGAAGCACGCTGATCACTTCAAACAGCGCCGACCCCACATCGTCGTACAAATACTTCGAGAGCAACTCTTTCTGTGGCTTCGTGAGTCCCGCCCGCACGTCCTCGGCAAATTCCCACGATGGTTGCGCTGCAACAGCGTGTGTCAACATGCTTTGCTCTCCTTGCTCTTTCGATCGCGTTCAGTTGTTCACGCAGCGGAAGCCCGCGTACACGTGCGGATAGTGCGGTTGGAACCAGTTGCGGAACGAGCGGCGCAGCATGCTGGCGGCCGTTTGCGCGGAGCCGCCTTTCATCACGAAGTGTTTTCCATCAAAGAAGTCCGCGGAGTATCCGCGGTAGAACGAGAACGGCTCAAACCCCGGGTACGGCCCAAACAATGTTGACGTCCACTCCCACCCATTGCCGATTTGACCCACGACCCCAAACGCGCTCTCGCCTTCCGCAGCGGCATTCACCGGCGCGGGATCCCAGCGCTGAAAATTAAAGTTGCCGCGCGCCGGATTCGGCAGCTCCGATCCCCACGGATACGCCCGCTCCTCCTCGCCGAGGGTTCCATACGCCGCGCGCTGCCATTGCGCTTCCGTCGGCAGCGCCTTTCCCGCCCAGCGAGCATACGCTGCCGCCTCCGCCTGGCTCACATACACCGGCCAATTCATCGGCAACTCGATCTCGTCGAACATCGTGCGCAGACGCCAGCGATAGTCCTTCCTGCGCCAGAAACCGGGCTGCGTGACCCCTTGCTCCGATCGCCACTTCCAATCTCCATCAGTCCAGTGCTTGCAATCTTCGTATCCGCCCGCCTTCACGAACTCCAGAAACTCGCCGTTCGTGACCATGTACTGGTCGATCGCAAAAGCGGGCACGTGTGCGACGTGCATCTCGAACTCGTTGTCCCAGCCAAACTCCCTGCCGCCCCGCCGGATCCCCAGCGTAATCTTTCCTTCCGGAATCTCCACCATCGACGGCTTCACCGCCGCGCTCACCAACTCCGGCCGCTTCGATGGCGCCACTTTCCAGTCCAGCGGCAGCTGGTGCAGCATGTAACACAGCGTCTCCGCATGCATCAGCCGGTGCTCAATCGCCACATGCAATAGCTGTGAAGCCGGAAACTCGCCGCTGCTACCCGCCGCGCCACTCAAACTTCTTTCGATTCCTCGATCAACCGCGAGCCGCGTATGCGCAACGTAATCCCGCACCTCCGCAAGACGCGGCCAGTCCTCTGGTTGATCGTTCGGCAGGCCCCCGTCGACCGGGTCGATTCCGAACGCAAACAATCGATCGAATTCTGCTTTGTGTACTGGCGCGGAGAAAAGCCGCTCGCGCAGAAGATTCCAGTCGAAGGCTTCGAGGTGACCGATATAGAAGACGATGCGGTGCCGCTCCGCAATCGGGCGCTCATACAAAAACTCCGGACGCACCACCGCGAACACTTCATCCGTCCGGGTTCGCGCCTCCGCCAGTCGCTCTAAGAGTTCACGACACGGCTCAACCAAACTCTGCGTGGCTGACATTCTCACCCCCTGAAAACATCGGAAACCGGTACCCGTGACCTGGAACTCCGTACTCGATACTCGGTGCTCGAATCCTCCGAACTAAGATGCCTCCCCACGGCAAAGGTCTCAATTTTCGCGAGTCTTTAGGACACGAGCTGTCCTCGAGGTGGACAGTCTGCGCCCGACTCATCTTCTTATCTGATTGAAGGGATTATCTTTGAATCAGAAATGTCGCGCTCAGACTCGGCCGCCGGACGCTCGGGGAAATCCTTTCGTGCCTTACAGGTACAACACGAGGAGGTGGAGAAACGGCCTTCCCCCCGTCCGTAGCGCCGGCGTCCCGCCGGCTGTCGCGCGGGCATCCTGCCCCGCGCCCTTGCAGTAGGACTACCTATCTGGCGCTGCCCACCACCTTGCCGTAAGCCTCCGCCTCTACTTTTGCCGGAACTCGGCCCACCCGCGGGTCTTGCCGTAGTCGACGTCGACCTCGCACTTCTTCGGCCCGGTATGGCCGAAATAGATGGACAGTTTATCGGCAGGTGTCGTCAGTTGCCCGGTCTCCATCGTCAGCCGTGCCAGGTCCATTTTGTCGTCATACTTGGCATCCACTTTCACGTTCTTGCTGATGATGAACGTCCATTCCTTTTTTCCGGGGATGACGTACATGGTGTAGCCACCCGGAGGGATGCTCGCATTGCCGATCGTGAGATCCGTCTCCGTGAAGAACGTCATGGCGGTCCCGCCCGGCATCAGCGCCTTTCCGACGGGCGCACTCTCATTTTTGCCAATGCCGATCGCGTCGTAGCGGGCGGTTACTTGCTTCCCATCTTCGAAGGTACAGATGGCAGTTTCCGAGTCCGAAGTTGGCGTTGCCTGGTGGGCCCCTGCGAATGTGGCGAACAGAAGACCAATCAACAAAGTTGTACACATCAGCATTGCACGCATGGCGAATGCCTCCGCGCAGAAATTGAGCGCCAAGATCATCGCAAAAAGATTCCAAAAATGGAACACATTTTCGACGATCTATCGGCACAGCAATGTCAGTTTAGGCTTGTGCAAGAAGTTGCGAATTCGAAAATGAACCTGGGGGTCCACCTTCGTTCCAACGTGGGAATCCGCCATGCTCGTCCGACATGGTGCGCCCAGACCAACACAGGCCGATCATCCCAGGTTATCGTCCAAAGAGGCGGACGCGAACTGGGGGCACCAGTTGCTCCCTATCCGTCCCGCCGCCGCGCCGCTTCCTCGTACGCCTGCTTCGCGTCCCGTCCCGTAACTTCCTTGTACCACGCCGGATGGAACGTCCACGCCCACGACTCCTTTACTGCGCCCCGGGTCATCGACTCGAACGTTCCCGGCTCGCCTATCGTGCTCAGATATATATGGATGAAGATCCCGCCCAGCATGATCAGCGCCGAGATGTCATGTAAAACGTAACTTACAGCCACCGCAAATCGCCCGAAGACGTGCGCGCCCGCCCACAGGATGATGCCCGTAATCAGGAACACGACGCAGCCCGTAACAATCTCCCAGAATTGCATCTTCTGACCGGCATTGAAGAACCCGGTTTCCGGTGGCTCCAGCTTCTCTTTCCCGTTCACCACCTGCCGGATGTTTTTCATCCACCGCGTGTCCGCCGCCGTCCACTTCATCGGCCGGACCCAGTTCAGCATCTGCAACCCAAAGAAGAAGACAAAGAAAATCCCGAACCAGGGATGCATCTCGCGCGACAGCGCTCCCCCGCCAAAAATCGGCGTGAACCAGCGGAACAACCACGGCAGGTAAATCCCGAATCCTGAGAACAGCGCGAGGAAAAAGCACAGCGCTACCATCCAGTGCAGGAACCGCGTGTACACCCGATGCCGCAGCAGCTCGCCCTTGTAGACCTCATTCCGCCCGATCTTGTCGAAGGCATCGCGCGCCTTATCGTCGAAGCGCTCAACCGCGGTTCCCATCGGTAGCCTCCTTGATCGGCGGTTCGGGCTGCGGACGCCGGGGTCCCACCATCACATAGTGCAAAAACACTCCCAGCAGTCCGAAGAGCGCAAACGTGCCCAGCACCGGCTTCGCCAGCCACTTCCAGATCGTGTAACTCCACGGGATCTGCGGATTCGACGGCAGCCCGCCATACGCCTCTGGATTCGTCGCATCATGCAGCACATAAATCACATGCGTGCCGCCCACAGACGCCGGATCGTAGACCCCCGCCTTCTCGTATCCGAAGTTTTCTTTCAACTGGTGCGCCCGCTCACCGGCGATGAACTTCATATCGTCTTTCGATCCAAATTTCAGGCACCCGGTCGGGCACGCCTTGATGCACGCCGGCTCCAGCCCCTGCCCCACGCGGTCGGAGCACAGCGTGCACTTATAGACCTTCTTCGTCGTCGGATTGAACTTCGGAATGTTGAACGGACATCCCGACGCGCAGAACTCGCAGCCAATGCAGTTCTCCTGCTGGAAGTCCACGATCCCGTTCGTGTACTGCACGATCGCGCCATCCGCCGGGCACGCCCGCAGGCAACCCGGATCCGCACAGTGCATGCACTGATCCTTCCGCATCAGCCACTGGATCGTTCCGTCTTCCCTCTGGTGCTCGTTGAACTTGATCAGGTTCCAGAAGTTCCAGCGCGTCTCCGGCATGGTCTGGTAGGTGTTGTCGAAGGTGGTCGCGCTGAAGGGCATGTCGTTCCACTCCACACACGCCACCTCGCATGCTTTGCACCCGATGCACGTCGTCGTATCGATCAGCTTGCAGACGTCGTAATCGCGCTGCACGCCGCCTTCCCCCGGGATAGGCCCCGGGTGGGCCGACATCTGTTTGATCTGCAGCGTCCTTCGATCGCTCATCTGTCGCCCTCGCTTTGTAGCGCCGGCGTCCCGCCGGCTGTCGTGAGGGCGTCTCGCCCTCATTCAACGCATCTTCACAAATCGGTTTGAAAAGCCACGCCTTCAGGCGTGTCACTCAGCGCAGCTAGAGATGCGGGCATTAGCCCCTGAAGGTTGACTGTCGTGCGGCCACCCTCTCAACATCTGCTATACCTTCTCCAGCTTCACCAAAAATCCCTTGAACTCCGGCGTGTATGCGTTCGGATCGATCACCGTCGGCGTCAACTGGTTCGTCAGCGTCTTCGCCGTTTTCCCCTCGTCCTCTGCAATGCCGCGGAAACCCCAGTGAATCGGAATGCCGATCTGAAAGGTCTCTTTCCCGTCGATCGTCATCGGCCGGATTCTCCGCGTCACCATCGCCTTCGCGATGTAGTGGCTCCGGATGCTGCTGACCTTCACCCTCTCTCCGCCACGAATCCCCATCTTGTCCGCCAGCTCTGCCGGAATCTCCACAAACGGCTCCGGCACCAGCTGCACGTTCATCGGATTGTTCTTCGTCCAGTAGTGATAGTGCTCCGTCAGCCGGTAGGTCGTGCAGATGACGTTGTACTCGCCGCCCGGCGGCGCGTACTTGTCCATATCGGTTTTATATCGCTTCACGACAGGATTATTGGACTGGTTCGGATGCAGCGGATTTGCAATCGGGCTCTCCACCGGCTCGTAATACTCCGGGAATGGCCCATCCGCCATGGCGCCCAGCGGGACAAACAAGCGCCCGATGCCCTCCGGATTCATGATGAACGGCCCCATGTGGTCCTTCGGCGCAGAATCCACCTTGAAGTCCGGCACATCATTGCCGACCCACGACTGCTTCGCCTCGTCCCACCACACCTGCCGCCGCGATGGATCCCACGGCTTGCCTTCGAGATCGCAGGACGCGCGGTTGTACAACACACGTCGGTTCGCCGGCCACGACCACGCCCAGTTCGGATAGATCCCCAGCCCCGACGGATCGTCCGTTCCGCGCCGCTGAATCATCGCTCCCGCCTCGGTCCACGAACCGCTATAGATCCAGTTCCCACAGGCGGTCGTGCCGTCGTCTTTCAGCCACGCGAAGCCCGGCAACTGCTGTCCGGCCTTGATCACCTGCTGCGTCTTCGGATCGGTCAGATCGGCCAGCGCCTTCCCGTTGATCTCCTTGGCGACCTCGGCGAGTGAGGGGGCGGCGGGGTTGGTGTATGCCCAGGTCGCGTGCAGAATCGGATCCGGGAACTTGCCGCCCTCTTTCTGGTAGAGTTCGCGAACCTTCAGAAAAATCTTCGCAAGGATGTCCTGATCGAGCTGAGCCAGCCCCGGCGGCGGAACGGCCACGTTCTTCCACTGCAGCCACCGCGCCGAGTTGACGAACGTCCCGTCTTTCTCCGCGAACCCCGCACCCGGCAGACGGTAGACCGTGGTGTTGATCTTCTTCATTTCATCTTCAGTGATTCCGGGCGCCCGCCAGAACTCGCTGGTCTCGTCCGGATAGATCTCGCACACCACCAGCCAGTCCGCCTTCTTCAGCGCATCAATGTTCTTCAGCGAATCGGGCCCGATCATGACCCCGTTCATGCCAAAGGCGAAGATGCCCTTGATATGCCCCTGGTACATGTCGTTCCACAGGTTCACCCACGAGTAATTGCGGTCGATCTTGGGCAGATGATCGAAAGCCCAGTCGTTGTCCTTCGTCGCCGCCGGCCCGTACATCGCCTTCAAAAACGACACCGTAAACTTCGGAGTGTTCGACCAGTAGTTGAACGAGTCCCAGGGATCCGGCTTCGACGTCGTCGGCGTCGTGCGCTTCAGGAACACCGCCAGGTTCGTGTCGTCCGGGTTCGGCATCTTCAAGTAGCCCGGCAGGATGTCGAACACGCCCGCCATGTCCGTCGCACCCTGGATGTTTGAGTGCCCGCGCAGCGCATTTACGCCGCCGCCCGCGCGCCCGATGTTGCCCATCAGCAACTGCAACATCGCCGCCGTGCGGATGATCTGTGTGCCGAAGCTGTGTTGCGTCCATCCCACGGCATAAATGATCGTCGACACTTTCTTCATGTCGCCGTCTTTACGCACGGACGTATACATCTCCGCCGCTTTCAGGAACTGATCCTTCGGGATGCCCGTGATCCGTTCCACCATCTCCGGCGTGTAGCGCGAGTACTGCTGCTTCAGAAGTTGGAACACGCAGCGCGGATGCTGCAACGACGTATCGAACGCAATCTTCCCTGGCAAACTTGGAGCCGCCGCCGTCGCTCCGCCCGCCTTCGCTCCCGACGCGCTCGCACCCTGGTAGCCGTGGCCCTCCGAATTTTCGTTCGGCTTCGCGGCCTGTCCGCCGCCCGCACCACCGGCACTCGCAGCTACCGGCTTTCCGGTCAGGTCGCTGCCCTCTTCATAATTCCACGTGGATTTGTCGTAGGTCTGCTTGGTGGGATCGAAGCCCGAGTACAACCCATCCTCGGGCAGCTTGAAGCCGTCTTTGATCACGAACGCCGCGTTCGTGTAGTTGACGAGATAATCCTTGGCGATCCGGTTGTTGTCGATCGCGTACTTGATCAGTCCGCCGAGAAACGCAATGTCCGACCCGGCGCGTATCTGTATATAAAGGTCGGCGTTCGCCGCCGTCCGCGTCAGCCGCGGATCGACCACGATCGTCTTGGCATTGCGGTGAATCTTCGCTTCCACCGCCCACTTGAAACCGCACGGATGGTTCTCGGCCGGATTCCCACCCATGATCAACATCATGTCGGTGTTCTTGATGTCGATCCAGCCGTTCGTCATCGCCCCGCGTCCGAATGTTGGCCCCAAACTGGAGACCGTGGGGCCGTGTCAAACACGGGCCTGGTTTTCCAGGTAGCAGACCCCCAGGCTGCGCATGGTCTTCACGACCAGATAATTGAACTCGTTTGTGTCCGTGCAACCGCCGGTGAACGCGAGGCCTTCGCACCGGTTCACGGTGCGTCCCTTCTCATCTTTGTCGACGAACGTATCATCGCGCGTCTTCTTTACCTTCTGCGCGATCTCCTCATACGCCTGATCCCAGGAAATATCCTCCCACTGCGTCGATCCCGGGCGCCGCACTTGCGGCTTCAGCAACCGGCGATCGTTGAGGATGTCCTGCTCGAGCGACGAGCCCTTCGGACAAAGCGTCCCGCGATTGATCGGATGATCCGGATCGCCCTCCACATGCACCACCTGCGGGATCGCGTTCTTCGCCTTGTCCCCCAGCGTATAAATAATGACGCCGCAACTCACCGAACAATACGGGCACGTGCTGCGCGTCTCGCTGGCGCGGGCAATTTTCAGGCTTGCCGTCTGTGCGTAAACGGGAGTGAGGTCAAACCCCAGGGCAGATAAACCGACTCCGCCCACAAGACTGCTCTTGAGGAAGGTGCGGCGTGACAACTCCATTCGAGCCTCCGCATGACGCGTGCTAGTGAACGGAGATGAACTAATTTTCGACCGTTGAGACGAACGGCCGAGTGGAACCCCAAAATGTGGACAGGACTATAACTCCGCTGCTCGTTGGCAGTCAAATGGCATGACCACCGAACCGATTGCGCCCATCCGACGGCAGAAGCATAATTCGATGCATGGGAACGAACGGCTGGCAGGAAAGAATTCTTCGCGCAAAAACGCTGTCCGGCGACTATCCCTTCGCCGCCCAAATTCTCAACTTCTATTGCACGATCGCCGAGTTTCAGGAAGAGCTGTACGCGCGGATCGAGCGCGCGGCATCCGAGGGCGCCAACCCTGCTCATCGGAAACCTCTGATTGAGTCATCTTCTAATTCCAGTCGCGCAGCGACGTCAGAGACTGGCTCCGACGGCAATTCTGCGGAGTCGAGGGACCTTGTGTTTCCCAAAGACCTTGTGTTTCCGACCCCGAGTCGCGCAGCGACGTCAGAGACTAGCCCCGGACGTAAGTCCGGGGTAAGCATCGACAGGGCGAGCGAGTCCCTTCAGGGACGGCACTCAGAACGCGAATCAGGCCGACACGAACATCCATCGAACAATCCTCCGGTCGTCGCCGGACCTCCGGAACTCTCCGCGCTCCTCGCCAGCTTCCCATCGTTCCTCTCGATCGTCGAAAAGAACGGTCCGCCCAATCTCGCCGCTGCTGCGCGCCAACTTCGCTCCGCACCCACCGAAGTCCAGACCGAACTCCTCAACGATTTCTGGGACGGCTCTCGCCCCGCCGCCAACGACTCGACGCACCCCGCTTCCGCCACGAACGAATTCTTCGCCCGCGCTTTCCTTCAGCCCTACGCCGCATTCACCCGTGTGCGTGCCGAATCGTCCTCCAACGGATACACCGGTTCCCTCTGCCCGTTCTGCGGGCGCAAGCCCGGAGTCGCCATTCTGCGTCCCCTCGGCGATGGTGGCCAGCGCCGCCTCGTCTGTTCCTTCTGCCTGGCTGAATGGGAATTCCGCCGCATCGTCTGCGCCAACTGCGGCGAAGAAGATCATAAGAAGCTCCCTGTTTATACCGCCGACCAGTTTCCCCACGTTCGCGTCGACTGCTGCGACAACTGCCGGCAATACCTCAAGACCGTCGACCTCACCAAAACCGGCCTCGCCGACCCGGTCGTCGACGAACTCGCCACCATCCCCCTCGATCTCTGGGCCCGCGAGCACGGCTACGAGAAGGTGGAGCTTAACCTCCTTCAATTGTGACGAGCGTGTGTGGCCCGGGCACCCCCGCCCGCGGACTTGCACCTCGAAGAGAACCCGTGCCCTCCGGATTCTGGCCTCAGTCTTCGAACCTCGAAGCCTGAAACCTTGAAACTTTCAACGTGGCTGAGTGCCCTGACGGGAAAGCCCACACCCTGCTGCATTTTTCAACGACCGATAAAGGTCCGACCGCCTGACCGCTTCTGTGGAAAACTCGTATCTATATTACAACAAGCAACTTAATATCGCGGTTCGCGCTGGCACTCACTCGCTGACAAGGCTATACTTGGCTCGGTCATCGTCATCTCAGCCCTCCCCTGGAACGACATGGACTCTTACCACCGTCAGATCCAACACCGTGACCCTCGCGCCGGCCGTGATTGCAAGTTCTGCTCTCAGTTCGACCCTGATTTCGCCAAGCGTAGCCCTATCGATCGATGGGTTGAACTCGACGATTCTGCCAACTCTCACCTCACCGAGAACGGACACGTCCGCCATCGCATCTTCGAAATCGCCCGCAAACGCGCCCTCGCGAGCAACGCCGGCCCTTCGCTGATCAAGACGGCCTAAAACCAAGGGGTCTTCTTGCGTTCAAGGCTGCCGATATATCGGCAGCCAATTGTTGTCCCAAAACGAACCCGGACGAGCACTCTGAACGAGAGAACGAGAGTCCATCTCGTGGCGCCCATCATCCCGCCTGCGACCGGACCCCGTCTGGGACACTTCCTTGTACCCCCGGCGTCCCGCCGGCTTGTCGCGAGGGCATCCTTGCCCTCGCCCCCTTTGTGACCTCAATCACGATCTGTTGTGATCAGAGCCACACCACACCCGCCTCCCCCCGTCTAGATTGAATGCAGGGGTTCCGTATCTCTTCGAACTCCCCGGAGGCATTTGTGGGTGAGGGACTCTTTCAACCGATGCACTTGCTGCTGATCTTCTTTATTGCGCTTCTGGTCTTCGGACCCAGAAAACTGCCCGAGCTCGGCCGCGGACTCGGCGATGGCATCCGTGAACTGAAGAAGGGTCTGCAGGACTCGGCCAACTCCACCAGCTCGGACCCGAAACCTTCCGAAACAAAGAAGGGCTAAGCGTCTCCCAGCAGCCTTGGGCGAGGCTGTCGAGATCGGAGCGTCCATCACTGCGCAGGTGCCGATGACCGGCGTTGCCGGTGACTGGAGGTATCCATGACCGCCGCCGTTCTACTCACGATCCTGGTCGGGGTCATCGTCTGCCTTGCGGAGATCGCGCTGGGACCGAAAAGCACGCCGCCGTTAATACGCTGCGAACCGAAAACCACCGCGCGTCGCGGTATGGCCGGTCACTTTGGCGGATATTTCTTGAACATCCGTTGAACTGCGTGCTCCACCTGCTTTTCATCTCCCTTTTGCGTCGGCGACACGCTGTCAATCGCAGCCTGCGCCCGCCACACAAGCTTATTCGTGCGGGCATCGGCGAGATCCACCGTGAGGATGGCCATGTTGCGCGGCGCCGCACCATGAGTCGACGGCGTTTGGTCGTTGTGCTCTCCCCATCCACAACCGTCCCAGCAATCCGACACACCCCAGGACTCCTCCCCGATGTCGAAGCCGTCCGCCGTCGTCTTCGCGTCCGGCGCCTCCTGTGTCTGCACGTGATAGGTGACGAACAAGTCTGGCTTCTGCCCGGCCGCCTCCTTATGCAGACCCTTAGCACTCAACTGCGCATCGACATCTGGCTTCACGAACTGGGTGAAGAAGTCGCTCGCCTGTGAGGTCGAGGGTTTCCACCCGTACGAGCTGTAGTCCGCAAACGGAGCCTTCACCCGCCAGTTCACCTTGACCGTCTGCGCGAAGAGCCCGCAGGAAAACCACACCACCATCGCCAGAAAAACTGTGAGTCTTGGTCGCATGACACCGGTTCTCCTTGCACTCTTGCTTTTGGGATGCACTTTGCTGGCCCGGGCGTTCGAATCATTCTGCGCCCCGCCGACTCGCGAACGGCGCCGAGTGTACTCCTCTTTTACGTGTCCGGCACCGCGCCCTAACCCACCTTCTCTGTGAGCCTCTGTGCCCCCTGTGGTCCAAGCTCGTTCTTCGCGGCCCTCCTTTGCGCCCTTTGTGATTAAAGGCTTTTCGACCTCGCATTCGCCTGTAGCCGCTCCGCCCATTTTTCCGCCAGGTACGCCGCATACAGCCCGGTCACTAATCCCGTGAACACGTCCATCGTGTAGTGCGCGCGCAGCACGAGCACGGTGGCCATCTCGAATAGGACGAAGGCCATCCCAACTACGGTCAGCCATTTCCTTCCGAGCTTCGCGAGTTCCGTCGCGGCGAGGACCGTCAGTGCCGTGTGGGCCGAGAAAAAGTAATCGTTCGACACACCATAGGTCACCAGCAACGAAGGAAACCCTGGGTAGTGCCAGATAGCGTCCGGCGGGACGGGCAACGCGACCAACGCCTGCATAATCTGGCGCAATCCCAGGACCAGCACCAATCCGAGAAACGGACGCACCGATCCTGCAAAAATCCACCTCGACAACAAGAAGATCGCGAGCAGGTCGATGATCGCCGAACTCACGATGAGCAGTGCGTTGGCGGCCGCGGGATGACCATGAAGATACGCATTTGCGGCCGAAGTCGCGCGATGGATTCCATCGCCAATGCCCGCGCTGGGCGTGGTGCGAGCGCCGATCAACGACTGCGTCCAGAACCAGATTCCCAGCGCCATCGCGGTGAGCACGATTCGCAGCGCCAACCTCGGCTCCCGCCGGACTGCCGGCAATTCAGCTTTCACTTGCACCTGTAAGTCGCTCACGTCGCTCCCAACTGGCTTCTTAGGTTCGGATTTCTAGTCCCTACCTTTTAGTTTGACCGGGTGAGTCTACCAACCAGCAACCGTATGGCGCAGGCGCCCTTGCCCCTTGTGTGGCACGCACACTCTTGTGGCGACGAAACAACGCGGTTGCGACGCGGAAGGCCCCCGCTGCGGCGATCCACGATCCGAAACCTTGAGACTTTCAGCTCTGGCACTTTGATCGTTTGGGCCCGCTAACCCGAGCTCTCGAACGTCGCTTAACGACACCCGACTTTCAATCCAAACCCAATCACGTCCCTTCGTGCGCCCTGTCACTGACCCATATCAACTCGCCAGATAGCTTGAAAACGCTGTCCACTCCCCCGTTCGACGAGTCCTTCCCCAGGGTTCCAACTTCTCTCCGCAGACACTCGACCGTCAGCAGGCGCGGGTTCCTACTTTGACCAGGTCAGTTCGAGAGAAAGAGCCATTATGCCCGAGGGCATCCAGGTCACGATCGAGACAACGCGGCCAGCAGCTCCTCCAGTCTCCAAAACAACGGACAAGAGAATTCCAGCGCTCGACGGTTTGCGGGCGATCTCGATTCTCTTCGTCTTGTTCAATCATCTGGTCGGCACACGATACTTCTCCGCGCGCCTTACTCCCCTGGGACAATTCGGTAACTTCGGCGTGCGGATTTTCTTCGTGATCTCCGGCTTTCTGATTACGACATTGCTTCTTCGCGAGTACGAGCGCACTGGCTCGATATCCCTCACGAATTTCTACCTACGCCGCGTGCTTCGAATCGCTCCCGCGGCCTATGCCTACCTTTTCGTACTCGCGGTTTTGAATGTCCGCTATGGCATCCTGCTCCGCCACGATCTGCTGTTTGCGGCTACCTATCTGACCAACTTCCACCCGATCCGTTCATGGTATGTAGGACATCTATGGTCCCTCGCGGTCGAAGAGCAGTTCTATCTGCTCTGGCCGGCGGTGCTTGCCTTCTGGGGAGTCCGGCCGGCCCGACGCGTTGCCGTCGTCACCATTCTGCTCGTCCCAATACTGCGCGTTGCATGGTGGTTCGCTTTTCCCACGATGCCGATGCAGACTCGCATCGGTGAGATGTTTTTCACCGTCGCAGACGCGATCGCCTGCGGCTGCTTACTGGCGATCCAAAGACGATGGTTGTGGCGGCAACGCTGGTATGGAGCGCTCATGGAGTCGCGATGGTTTTTTCTTGTGCCTGTGGCAGCAACCGAGTTTCGTTTCACCTACAGGCACGCGATCCCTCATTTCCTGATCTCTCTCCCGCTCATGAATCTCGGGATCGCCCTGACGATGGATTGGTGCATGAGTCACGCCCGCAGCGCCGTCGGAAAATTCTTGGACTGGAAGCCGATGGTCTTTCTTGGAACCCTCAGCTATTCGCTCTATCTGTGGCAAATGCCATTTCTCAATCAGTTCTCGAGGGCTCCGTGGGCGGCCTTTCCGGTGAACCTATGCCTGGCTCTGCTTGCCGCCCTTACGTCGTACAAAATCGTCGAACAACCTTTCCTCAAGCTCAAAGAGACGATTCAGAGAATCGGATTGGCCGGCAGAGTCGACGAGAGTTCCATCCATATCCCAGAGCGCTGCTCCGCCAGCAGTCATGTTCAACCTTGATCTCAGGGGCGAAGCTCGCTGCCAGTGTAGTTGGAAATTGCCGCTACGAACAGGCAGCGCCGGGTTCCACCCCACGTCCTCGCGCCCGACTCTTCCCTGATCTTCGCGTAGGCAAGCATTTCGACGCCTCGCAACTTTGCACCCTTGAACTTTGAAACCTTGCCATTCAAAACTTCCCTGCTTCTTCCCGCTTCTTGCTAGACTTGCGCGCTGGAAAATTGCGCGAGCGGATTCTCTCATCTCGACATGACACGCGATGCCCGCCGCTCCAACAATTTCGCCGCGGAAAGCCCAAAAGAGCACTCACCAACAAAGGATGCGCCCATGATCCACCGCTCGCTCCTCGTGATTTCCACCCTGCTCCTCGCCACTCTCGCCTTCGCGCAAAATTCCCAGACGCCGCCGAAAATCATCTACCTCCGCTGCGGCTCCCTTATCGACGGCAAATCCGACACGCCGCGCAAAAACGTCGTCATCGCCATCGAAGGCGACAAGGTCCGCGACGTCGGCGCCCGCGAGCCCTCCGGATCGGACGTCATCGATCTCTCCCGCGAAACCTGCCTCCCCGGCCTCATCGACACGCACACCCACGTCCTGCTCCAGGGCGACATCACCGCCGCCGACTACGACGAGCAACTTCTCAAGCAATCGCCGGAGTACCGTACCATCCTCGCCACCGTCAACGCGCGCCGCGCGCTCGACTACGGATTCACCACCATCCGCGACCTCGAAACCGAGGGCGCCGGCTACGCCGACGTCGACGTGAAGAAAGCCATCAACAACGGCGTCATCCCCGGCCCGCGCATGCAAGTCGCCACGCGCGCGCTCGACGTCACCGGCGCCTACCCGCTCCTCGGCTACGCGCCCAACGTTTCCGTTCCTCATGGCGTCCAGATCGTCGACGGTCCCGACTCCGCGCGCAAGGCAGTCCGCGAGCAGATCATGTATGGCGCCGACTGGATCAAGGTCTACAGCGACCGCAGTTACCGGGTGCGCGACGACGGCATCCTCGACGACATCCCCACCTTCACGCTCGACGAACTCCGGGCCATCGTCGACGAGGCGCACCGCCAGCGCCACAAAGTCGCCTCGCACGCCATGGCGCTCAACGGCGTGCACAACTCCGTCGAAGCCGGCATCGACACGATCGAGCACGGCAACTACATCGCCGACGCCGACCTCAAGACGATGGCCGCGCACAGCACCTTCTATGTGCCCACCATTTTCGTCGGCGCCTACGTGGCCGAAGGACGCGCCGCCGCGGGCGCGCCCGTCTGGGTGAAGATGCTCGCCATTCACGAAGACACATTTCGTCGTGCCATGAAAGCCGGCGTGAAAATCGCCTTCGGCACCGACGCCGGCGGCTTCGCCTGGACCGTCAACCCCGCCAAAGAATTCGGCTACATGGTGAAGTGGGGCATGACGCCCGCGCAGGCCATCCACAGCGCAACCTCGTCCGCCGCCGAACTCTTAGGATGGTCCGATCAGGTCGGCTCCATCGACTCCGGCAAGTTCGCCGACATCGTCGCCGTCCCTGGAGACCCTCTCACCGATATCACGCTGCTCGAGAAAGTCGACTTCGTCATGAAAGGCGGCGGAGTTGTGAAGAAGCCCTAGAGAGGGCAAGGGCCTTCGACCGAGCGCATTTCTGATCTTATTTGCGTGTTTCTCGTCAGGCAGGGAAAGCACGAACCACGTAGGGGCGGACGCCTCGTCCGCCGGGGGAGCGCCGCCGCGTTGTTCGGGATTCGGTCGAACATCAAGTACTTCCTTCATGTCATGCGACAGCTGAACCTCTCGGCAACGAACAAAGCGGGAAACCGCCGATCCGAGGGTCAATGCATTATGAGAGAGCGGCCTCGTAAATAACTAGTCGAGGACGGTTGGGTGGCAGAAGGAAGGTAGAAAAAGCCACTAAAGAATGGCACTTTACCTTGAGGGAAAGACTCCGTTAAGCGCGAATGATCTTTCCCCCAAGGAGGCAACTGTATGAGTCGCGACCTCAAGTATATCGGCATGGACGTGCACAAGGAAGCGGTGGTGATCGCTGTCCTCAACAGCAGTGGCAAGCTGGTGATGGAGTCGATCGTGGAAACCAAAGCCAGCAGCATTCTGCAGTTTATCCACGGTCTGCGGGGCGAGTTGCATGTGACCTGGGAAGAAGGGACCTGGGCAGCTTGGCTCTACGATCTGCTGCAACCCCAGGTGGCGCGAGTGCTGGTCTGCGATCCGCGGCGCAATGCCTTATTAAAGGAAGGCAGCAAAAGCGACAAGGTGGATGCGCGCAAGCTGGCCGACTTGTTGCGCGCGGGGATGCTACGGCCGGTCTATCACGGAGAACATGGACTGCGGACGCTGCGCGAGCTCGGGCGCAGTTATCAGACCCTCGGCCAAGACCTGAACCGAGTGATGAATCGGATCAAAGCTCTGTATCGCGGCTGGAGCATCCCTTGTGCCGGCACCCAGGTCTATGCTCCGCGTTATCGGGAACAGTGGCTGCAGAAGATCGAGCATGCCGGGGTGCGCCGGCGTGCCGAGTTGCTGTATCAGCAGTTGGATGGATTGCAGGCGTTACGACGAACCCTGCGCCCTGAATTATTGGCGGAGAGCCGGAAACATAAAGCTTCGAAACTGCTGCGCCAGATTCCCTGCATCGGTCCGATTCGAGCCGCCCGCTTGCTCGCGCTGATGCAGACGCCGCACCGGTTCCGCAGCAAACGGCAACTCTGGACTTATAGTGGCTTGGGCATCGAGACCCGCGACAGTGCGCAATACCGCTGGGTGCGAGGTCAACTGCAACGCTCGAAGAAGCCGCAACAGATTCGCGGTCTCAATCAGAATCACAACCACGAAATGAAAGCGATCTTCAAGGGAGCCGCCACCCGAGCCAGCTGTGGTGAGAGTCCGTTACGCGACTTCTATGTGGCATTGCTGGCGAAGGGAATGAAGCCCGAGATGGCGCGTCTGACCTTAGCCCGAAAGATCGCGGCCATTGCTTTGACACTCTGGAAGAAGGAGGAACGTTTCGACGCCGAACAACTGAAGCAGCAAGCAGCTTGAGCGTTGCACAGAACGCAGGGGGTCTCCCAGGTTTCACCCCGCGGTGGTGACCCATCGGTTCTGGCGATGCTCGGGTTCGAGGGAGAGTATCCATGCACTCGTTAGGCGCTTCGTGTGCTGCTGCATGCAGCACCGAGTCTCCGGGTCAATCCTATGCCCCCTTATAGTGATCCAGAACGACAGAATCTGCGGGAAAGATTTCCACAGCAGTCGCGGCGGCGCGCCGCTGTGAAAATCTCTGTGAGTCACCTGCGGATGAAGTTTTCTGCTGGCGCAGTAGAATTCGCGTCAGCAGCAAGGCACCCCGCTGCTACGAGTGTATGCCCGAAACACAAGATGTTTTATCCGAGACCCTCGAGCAGCGGGATGTGCTTTGCTCCTAAAACGAACACTCAGATGTCGCGTGGGAACGCCTAACGCTGTCTATAAGGATTTCGCGGGAGCAAAGCCGGGCCTGGTGCGATTTAGAGGGAGAAGGAGGTCGGTAAGACCGCCACTATGTCAGAAATAGGATCGATTCAACCGGAACCGGGGTTCGCCGCTTTCATAGGTATCGACTGGGCGGATCAGAAACATATTTGGTGTTTGCAAACTGCAAGCTCAGCGAAGCGTGAGACTGGAGAGCTGGAGCAGACCCCGGAAGCAATCGAGTCCTGGGTTGCCCACTTGTATCAGCGTTTTGCTCAACGCCCGATCGCGGTAGCGGTGGAGCAATCGCGCGGAGCTCTGGTATTCATGCTCAGCAAGTATGCGCCCTTGCATTTGTTCCCGGTGCCTCCGCAGATGGCTTCCAGCATGCGGCAAGCTCTGTACCCCTCGGGCGCCAAGGATGATCCTCGAGACGCCGATCTGCTGCTGGATTTATTGTTGCAGCATCGCAACAAGTTGCGTCGTCTATCGCCGGACAGTGAAGCCACGCGGCGAGTGCAGAATCTCGTGGAGGAGCGGCGCAAACTGGTGGATGAAAAAACAGCGCAGATCAATCGCTTGACCGATCATCTGAAGGTGTACTTCCCACAGATGCTGGATTGGTTTGGACGGCTGGATAGCGATGTGGTGTGTGACCTGCTGGAGCGGTGGCCCGCACTCGAGGAGTTACAAAAGACTCCGCCGGCGTGCGTGCGTGCTTTCCTGCGCAAGCACCGGTGTCGGGATCGAGAACAGATCGAGCAGCGAATGGAAGCAATTCGCCAAGCCATTCCAGCCATTCACGATCGAGCGGTGATTGAGGCCAAAAGTGCGGCCGTAAAAGTGATCGTTCGACTCGTGCGTGTCCTCGGGGAAGGCATTGAGGATCTGGACGGGCAGATCGAGGAGGCGGCGGCAGCGCATCCAGATTTTTTCATCTTTAATTCGTTGCCTGGTGCAGGCCCGGTGATGGCTCCGCGCTTGTTGGCAGCATTTGGCTCGCAGCGGGAACGTTATCGGAGTGCGGATGAGCTGCAGTCCTTCAGCGGAATTGCCCCACTGACAGAATCCAGCGGGAAAAGGAAGTGGGTACATTTTCGTTGGGCCTGCCCAAAGTTTCTACGGCAAAGCTTTCATGAATGGGCGGGTCATTCGATCGCCCAATCGGAGTGGGCGCGAGCGTACTACCAGCAACAACGCGGTAGGGGCAATACCCACCATGAGGCGGTGCGTGCCCTGGCTTTCAAATGGATCCGCATAGTATTTCGTTGCTGGCAGGACAGAGTTGCTTACGATGAAAACAGGTACCTGGCCGCGCTCGTTAAGCGCGGCTCCCCACTGGGTGCCACCGTAACGATGGAGAGAACGCTGTGAAAACCTTGTGCATACTCGGTGAATCACATCGTCAAGGCGGACAAGAAAGTGCTTGACTAAATCACTCAGATGTCTCGGATAACCCAAAAAAGCCATAGGCCTCGAGCCTCACATAGGATGATGGTTGGCACTTAAGCCAACGGTTGGCTTGCACAGCTTCGCAACGAATGGTGTCGGGACCGCTGCATGAAACCACTCAAGGGAGACCAACAACTGCGATCCGTCCCTGGCGTACTCTGTGGCGCTCCAGGCGTTAACACCAAAATCCTCTCCACGAAGAAGAAGAGGCCTGGATGCAAGCACCGATCGAGGTCTCAAGGAGAGGAGTGGGAGAGGTGTTTTCGCTTGACATCCTCTCTCA